>DALZYJ010000035.1:0-1200 GCA_031988485.1 Pseudomonas sp. | reverse complement strand
CTAAGGATGGTCTGAATTAGCCCTGTATTTCCGGTCGACTTCAGCCTCCGCCGATTTTGAAAGCGGTAAACCGATCAAAAACGATCAGGTCGTCCGCTCATTTCGGTGTTTCTGGCCGCCGCGAGCACCTCGCCACGGCCATTTCCCACATTACAGGCGCACCTCTCCTGCATTCGCCAGCAAATGTCGGCGCGCCATCCACAGGTTCGACAGGGCGAACAGTGTCACCAACTGCGCGGTGTTTTTGGCCAGACCACGGAAGCGCGTCTTCACATAACCAAACTGGCGCTTGATCACCCGAAACGGGTGCTCGACCTTGGCACGAACCTGCGCCTTGGCCTTCTCTATCTTGCGTTTGGCTTTGTATAGCGCGCTGCGCTTACTCAGCTTCTTGTACGTGCTGCGGCGGGCAGCGATCTGCCAGATCACCTCACGGCCGTCATGTTCTGGGCGCTTCTCGACCCCGGTGTAACCGGCGTCGGCACCAACCATGTGTTCCTCACCGTGCAGCAACTTGGCGACTTGGGTAACGTCTGCAACATTGGCTGCCGTGCCGACCACGCTGTGCACCAAACCCGATTCGTCATCAACGCCTATGTGGGCCTTCATGCCGAAGTAATACTGGTTGCCCTTCTTGGTCTGGTGCATTTCCGGGTCACGCTTGCCGTCCTTGTTCTTGGTCGAGCTCGGCGCATTGATCAGCGTGGCATCGACGATGGTGCCTTGGCGCAACGACAAACCTCGGTCACCCAAATAGCCATTGATGACCACCAGGATGCCGGTAGCCAGTTCGTGTTTCTCCAGCAACCGGCGGAAGTTGAGGATGGTAGTTTCATCGGGAATGCGCTCCAGACTCAGCCCGGCAAACTGGCGCAGGATAGTGGTCTCGTACAGCGCCTCTTCCATCGCCGGATCGCTGTAGCCGAACCAGTTCTGCATCAGGTGAACTCGTAGCATCGCCATCAGCGGATAGGCTGGACGTCCGCCTTCACCCTTGGGGTAATGCGGATCGATCAAGGCAACCAAACCTTTCCACGGCACAACCTGATCCATCTCGATCAGGAACAATTCCTTGCGGGTCTGCTTGCGCTTACCGGCGTACTCGGCGTCGGCGAAGGTCATCTGCGTCATCGGAAAACTCGGCGGCTGGAATCCGGGTATTTTGCCAAAATCAGGAAGTCTTCTTCAGAGTTTCCCTAA
>DALZYJ010000034.1:0-1616 GCA_031988485.1 Pseudomonas sp. | reverse complement strand
GGCCGATTCTGTTGAAAAAGTAGGTTTAGTGGCAGCCAGGCGGTCGGCTGTACCAGCGGTTGAAGTGGCTGCAAGCCACTTCAAGTTGCCTTTTGATGTTTCACTGAGCGTCCTTGCTCAGCTCTAAGGGTTAATTTGAGGGTTTCTGCTCGCAGCAGGCGTACCTATCCCGTTAATGGTGGACCTTGAGGCAAAAGCTTGGCCATGCGTCGCAGGTTTTGCACGGTCGCCGCCAAGGTGAATTCATCAGTCGCTCCCGTCAGACCGCGCAGCCGTAAGCGATCAAGTTTCATGATCCGCTTGAGGTGGGCGAAAAGCATCTCTACCTTCTTCCGTTCGCAACGAGAGACGAGGTATTCCGGTGTCTTGGCGATGCGTCGAGCTACGTCTCGAGCAGCCTCATGGATGCTGCGGACGATCTTCCGATTGGGCGTGTTGGGGCAGCACTTCGCTTTCAACGGACAGGTGACGCAGTCGGTTTGGCTGGAGCGGTAAATGATGGTGTTGGCCTTGGTCACCCGCGATCTTTGCTTGGAGAAGGTGCGCCATTCACTGCGTAGCGGTTTGCCAGCTGGGCAGCGATATTCATTGGCTTCCTGATTCCAGTGGAAGTCGTTACTGGAGAGGCTGTCGTCCTTGCGATCAGTCTTGTCCCACACCGGTACATGCGGCTCGATGTTCTTCTCTTCGACCATCCAGGCCAGCATCGGGGCAGTGCCATAGGCGGTGTCGCCGATGAGGCGTTCCGGTGTTAGGTCGAACTGCGCTTCGACACGCTCGACCATCGTCCTGGTCGAATCGACTTCGGCGGTACGGTGCGCCGGGGTAGCTTCCACGTCCATGATCACACCGTGCTCAGTGTCGATCAGGTAATTCGTGGCGTAGGCAAAAAAGGCCGGCCCACCTGGCGCTGCTGTCCAACGGGACTGAGGATCTGTGAGCGAAATTTTCTTGGGAAGAGCCTCAGCTAGTGCCTCGTCATCAAGCGCTTCGAGGTACTCGCGCACCGCGCGGCTGCTGAGCTTTGGATCGTTCCAATCGACCTCATCTCCCGCCACCCCACGTTGCCGGCTGGCATCCGCCTTGATGATGCTGGCGTCGACGGCGAAACCTTCACCCTTGACTAGGCCGGCTACCATGCAGCGCCGCAGCACCTCATTGAATAACCAGCGGAATAGATCGCTGTCACGAAAACGGCCATGGCGATTCTTCGAGAAGGTCGAGTGATTGGGGACTTCGTCTTCCAGACCCAGCCGGCAGAACCAGCGATAGGCCAGGTTCAAGTGCACCTCTTCGCACAATCGCCGCTCGGAACGAATGCCATAGCAGTAGCCGACGACCAGCATGCGCACCATCAACTCCGGGTCAATCGAGGGACGCCCGATGGGGCTATAGAAATCCGCCAGGTAGGCACGCAGATCACTGAGATCCAGGCACTGGTCGATGCTGCGCAGGAGATGTTGGGCCGGGACGTGATCTTCAAGATTGAATGAGTAGAACAGCCGCTGCTGTCCTCCCGGTAACTGTCCCATCATGCTGTTCGCCCCCACGCTCGCTGACAGAGCAATTTTGCCAACGGCATGGGGAGTTCGCTACTTTTTCAACAGAATCGGCCA
>DALZYJ010000033.1:0-2014 GCA_031988485.1 Pseudomonas sp. | reverse complement strand
ACGTTGTCGGCAATCCTGTGGGTTTCAGGTAGTAAACGACTACCTAGAGCGCATTGAGTACGGGGTTTATCAGTAGGGTTCATTGCGCGGTCGGGCTCAAGCCACACACTGCACGTAGGCACCTTTTGCCTGACGGCTGGAGGGTGCTTCACTTTTTCTACCTGATTTGAGCGATTAGAAGGGTATTCATGTCTGTCGCGAAAGCTATCTCGAACAGAGTGAAGCACATGCGAAAAGGGCGGCCATTTTCGCGCAAGGTTTTCGTGCAGGTAGGTTCTAGGGGTGCGGTTGATAAGGCGCTTACAAGCCTAGTCAAAGCAGGTCTTCTGGAGCGTGTAGCCCGCGGCATATATATGCGCCCAAAGATGAGCGGATACACCGGTCGCAGAGTGCGCCCCAATCTGCTGGACATTATGATGGTTCGTGCCAAGGCAAACGGCGAGACGATCCAGATGCACGGAGCGGAGGCTGTTCGGAGATTGGGCCTCAGCACGCAAATGCAGGTCGTGCCGACCTATTACACCAGCGGCACTACTCGCGAGATCAAAGATGGCAACGCGGTGGTTCGTCTTCAACATGTCTCCAGCGCCCACCTCCAGCATGCCGGAACGAAGATCGGAGCGGTGCTCACCGCTCTCTACTACCTAGGTCCAAAGGGATTGTCCGCCCAGGTCGTTTCCAGGATCATCAATACTATGAGCACAGAAGAATTGCATAAGCTCAAAGCTTGCAGAATGCCGGTATGGATGCGGTCGGCATTGCTTGTTGTGGGTGAAGTGGCGCCACACCATGCTTCGATCACCCCAAAAGCGATCAACCTCAATGTAAACGTTTGCCATCTTAGAAAATCTGTTGAGCGCTAGCCGAAAGAAGCTATTCACAAGGGCGTCTATCGGCCAATAGCTGTCAATGGCCCAAGCGCTTTGGCGGATAATATGCTGAACTCAGTTACTGAGAATTATTGTTGAATCAACACTTTATTACTCAGGTAATAATCCATAATAATTATGATTCAGCGGCCTAAGCACTCGATAAGTCTGGTACTGAACGAGCTATCATTCTGCAGAGATTTGTTGCGTCTCCTTCCAAAGAATGAGAGAACGGCGCGCCTGGAACATACGCTGAATGTTAGCGAGGGCTACGATGATAGCAGTGGCTTGCAAAAGCCGACGCTGGTAGCGTTAAAATCAGATCTATGAGGGAGACAGCGTTATAAAAATCAAGCCGATTCGCTCCGATGAGGAGCTAGCTACTGCCTTAGCGCGCTTGACGCAACTTTGGGGTGCTGAACTCGATAGCTCAGAGGGCAGCGAGCTGGAACTATTGGCGAAACGGATCGTGAAATACGAACGCCAACACGATCCACTACCGCCATCTGATCCAATCGAAGCCTTCAAATTTCGGATAGACCAGCAGCTAGTACCCGTTAACACTGATCGCTAATCGCGACGTGAAACGGCTGTTTTCCTGACCACCGTCTTCGCCCAGCGTAATCTTTGGGTCCTCATCAAAGGTTTGCGCATTCCCGGTCGTTGAGTGAAGCAACAAGCAATGCTTGTTAGGACATTGCACCTTGGTGATCAACGTCCGCTTCTGGCCCAGAGTGTGTAAAAACGCTGCTAGCCATTGCTCTCAGAGCTATGGCCCCTGTCGGTTGAGCGAGAGTGCGCTGATCAACATCACAGAAGCGCATCAGTAGTGGCTAGCGGGTCTCCAGACCCGACCTCAGGCATCCAGGGCGATCTCTGTAGCGGTTTTTTAAGCCGAATCGTTTTCATCAAATCGATGTTGCCAAGGATGTACATGACTCGCTTCAGATTTATAGGCGAGCACACTCTAGCTCATCTCCACACTGACGCCAGGCAGCCGGTGTGTCAGGAATGCGTTGAGCCCATCCACTGCTTGAGCGTCCCGAAGGGGTGGCCTTTCTAGTATTCCCTCTAGAAAGAACGGTGGGAACAACGTTAATGAACCAACGCACCGTTCATTACTGTAGGACGCATTCTAGATAACA
>DALZYJ010000031.1:0-9047 GCA_031988485.1 Pseudomonas sp. | reverse complement strand
CACCGCCCTTTCACGGCGGTAACAGGGGTTCGAGTCCCCTAGGGGACGCCATTTTTATTGCCCGTTTTGGGCGTCAAAGGGTCATTTCTCACGAAGTGGCCCTTTTTGTTTTGGGCGCGTTTTAATCTCGCGCATCCCGTTCATCAACCTGACATTGCCCGCTGCGCTGAATGGTCGGCCATAGACGTTGGCCTCAGGCGTGACATCCGGCAACGTCTGGCTTCCAATAGGGGCTATTGATTGCCTGATGGCGTACAGCACAGTGGGGGGATGCATGATCTGGGACCAAGCCGATGCTTTCATAATCGACATCAGAGTCGAGGCCGAGCATATCGATGAGTTGGGGCATGCCAACAATGCGGTGTATGTCTCATGGCTGGAGCAAAGCGCTTGGCGGCACTCTCAGAGCCTTGGTCTGGGGGTGGAAGATTATCGGCGCCTGGATCGAGCGATGGCCGTGCTCAGGCATGAGATCGATTATCTGGCAGCCGCCTACCAGGGCGATGAGCTGCAATTGGCGACCTGGATCGTCGATTCCGATCAGCGATTGAAGATGAAGCGCAACTTCCAATTGATCAGGCCGGCGGACGGCACGACGCTGTTACGGGCGCAGACCACCTTTGTCTGCATCCAGATGACGACCGGCAAGCCGAAACGGATGCCGACGGAGTTCGTGGAGGGGTACGGCCAGGCCCTGGTTCAGCCTTACCCCCTCGAACTCTAACGAGCGCCGTTAGCGCTGTTCCGGTTTGCTCACGTCGGCGTCACGGCGCTCATCGGCATCTTCGCGCCAGTCGTCCTGAACTTCTTTCTTCATTTTCTCATCTAGCGTCGAACCGTCTTGATTGGTGTCGGTGGTGTTGGCGCGCTGATGGGTTTCGCTCATGGCGCTGCCGTGAGCGTCGCCGGTGGTGCCGTGGGTGCTGTCATGCATATCGTCCTGATTCGCCATCGCCCCTGTGGCGATAAGGCTGGCGAAAACTGCAGCGGTAAGGCGCGTGGTTTTCATGGGGATTCTCCGGTGATGGATTGGTATATCTCCCTAATTCCGACTCGTCGCGTCGAGTATTGTTCGCCGGCCTGGCGATGCACGTTCTCCAAGAATCTGTTCCCCACGTGGGCGCTTGCCAGAGCGCGATGTTACGGCTGCGCATCTGCTGGAAGGACTGCGACGTTTGGAGAGACGCGGTGCGACGTACTACGCCATCTCGCTGTGCAAAGAGCTATCGCGGTTTTCGTTGTAACCAGCGCGATCGTGAAGCCAAGCGGTCAATTCGAATGAGCTATTTCGTCAGGTCGCTGGTGCCGGTGCGCGACCAGAACGGCATCGGCCTGCTCGACCGTGACTAGTTCATTTGTGGAGATTCAACCCCTGGAAGGCCTTGGCAAGCTCAACGCCAGCTTCGAGATGATGGGGCAGGTGGGCTTCGATGCGAGCGCGCTGCGCAAGTACTGGACCGGCCTCACCCCCGGTGCCTACCGCGCCCACGAAAGCTGAGCGTTGGTGTCATAGGCGTGTGATTGAGGATCACTGTGTATGGCGACCGGGCGCGTCTGCCTGCCCGCAGCGCAGCAACCAGTTGGCGAAAAATGGTGAGCAGAGCCGCACGGCGGGGAGGGTGGATAGCGGTGCGATTCTGGAGAGGCGGTGGTCGTGAGGGTATAGTTGGCGGTGCCGAACGTAGTCCAGCGCCGATATTTTCAGGCCAGTTGATTAGTTGGCTACCTGCTGTTCGCAGTGAATGAAAGTGGGTATCAGAGCGGGTATCAAATCCGCAAAACCCTGATGAAAACCATTGAATAATCAACCGCCTGCCCGCCAAAGAAAGATCATCCACGTCGATTGCGATTGTTTTTACGCCGCCATCGAGATGCGTGACGATCCCAGCTTGGCCAATCGCCCTATCGCAGTCGGGGGACTGGCCGACCGGCGCGGTGTCATCGCGACCTGCAATTACGAAGCGCGCGCCTACGGTGTGCGCTCCGCGATGGCGTCCGGTCACGCACTGAAGCTCTGCCCGGATCTGCTGATCCTGCGGCCCCGCATGGAGGCCTATCGGGAAGCATCGCGCGAAATTCACGAGATATTTCGTAGCTATACCGACCTTATCGAGCCCCTGTCGCTCGATGAGGCCTTCCTGGATGTGAGCGACTGCGAGCATTTTTCCGGCAGTGCGACCCGTATCGCCCAGGACATTCGTCGCCGGGTCTGGCAACAGCTGCGTATCACGGTTTCGGCGGGCGTCGCGCCGAACAAGTTTCTCGCCAAAATTGCCAGTGACTGGAAAAAGCCTGACGGGTTGTTCGTCATCACGCCCGATCAGGTCGATGATTTCGTGCTGACGCTGCCGGTGGCCAAATTGCATGGCGTCGGCCGGGTGACGGCCGAAAAACTCAAGCGCCTGGGCATCCACACCTGCGCGGACCTACGAACCTGGAGACGCCTGGATCTGGTTCGGGATTTCGGCTCGTTCGGCGAGCGGCTCTGGGGATTGGCGCATGGGATCGATGAGCGCCTGGTCAAAGTCGAACGGCGGCGCCAGTCGGTCAGCGTGGAAAACACCTATGATCGCGACTTGCCAGACCTCGCCGCCTGCCTGGAAAGATTGCCCGAACTGCTTGAAGCACTCGCCGTCCGGATGGCGCGGCTCGACAGCGGATACCGGCCGGGCAAGCCCTTCGTCAAACTCAAGTTCCATGACTTCACCCAGACGACCTTCGAGCAGGCGGGCGCCGGGCTCGGGCTGGAGAGCTACGCCGACCTCGTTGCCGGCGCCTATGCACGCGGCAAACGTCCGGTGCGGCTGATGGGCGTCGGGGTCCGCTTGATCGATCTGCATAACGACTTCACTCAATTGAGTCTGTTCTGATCCCAGCCGCTCGTCGGCTGCGTCACTTCACCGTTCCTTTTACGCCAGACTTGGTACGGGCGTTGCTCTGATCGTTCTCAAAGCGTCTAGCGCCATATTCAAGGCGTTCCATCGTCATTACCGTTCGTCGTAACCGCAATCAGCGGTTTAACGCTCTGCGGCGACACGGTCGATAATCAAATAGCGGGTTTTTGGCGTGCTTCGAATCTAAAAATGAATAAGCGTCAGAAAATTGGACTCGTCCATGCATTTTGCTAGAGTCTCCGTCAGTCGTCAGGTGGCTATTTGCTATCAACTAGAAAAATAATCGTTGAAGGCTCGCTGTGATGGCGTGTGGTTCCGAGTAGTGGCAGGAGTTCTCCATCCGATGGGATTGTTGTTCAAGCGTCGTAAAGCGGCCACAGGCAGCATGTTGGGCATCGAATGCGGGCCGCAAGGTGTTGCGTTGGCGCATGTCCGGCGCACGAACGGCGAGGCGCCGCAATTGCTTTGCTGCGATTTCATCGAAGGCGAGCCAGCCCAGCAGGCCGAACTGCTTCGGCAGGCCGCTGCCCGTCACGGCCTGAGTGGCATGCCTGTCAATCTGCTGCTGCATCCTGCCGCGTATCAGATGTTCCTGCTCGAAGCCCCCGAGGTTCCGGCCGATGAACTGCGCGACGCGATGCGCTGGCGCGTCAAGGATCTGCTCAGCGAGCCACTGGACGATGTCGTCGTCGATAGTTTCAGCCTGCCTGAAGACGCCTATCGCGGTCGTACGCGCATGGTGTACTGCGCGGTGTTGAGCAAATCCCGAATGAAGGACCTCCGTGCGCTGGTGCAGCACGCAGGCCTGTCACTGGCGAGCATCGATATCACTGAAATGGCCTTCCGCAATCTGGGCCTGCTGGCGGGCGCAGGCGGTATCAACATAGCGCTGCTGCGCCTGCGTACCAGCGAAGGTCTGATCTGCGTACAGAATGGCGCCGATCTCTACATGGCCCGTCGTATCGAACATGGCCTGGCGCGAGCGCGGCAGGATCTGGCCAGCACGACGCTGGAAATTCAGCGTTCGCTCGATTACTTCGAAAGCCAGCTGGGCAAAGGCTATATCAACCGCTTGCTGCTCTTGCCGATGAAGCAGGACGGCGAGCGCACGTTCGAATCGCTAGGCAGCGGGCTGGCCGTGAATCTGCAGCGGTTGGATCTGCGTGAGCTGTTCCCTGGGCAGCCGGCGGGCGATCTTCCCGAACCGTCTCAGGCGTTCTGCATCGGTGCCGTAGGCGCCGCCCTACGTCAGGAAACAGACTGATGCAGAACATCAATCTTTATCAGTGCCAGCGTCGCAACAGGGGTGGTCTTCGGCCGCGCCAACTCGTATTGGGCGTGGCTCTGTTAACCGCGCCACTGGTTCTTCACGCCGGCTGGCAGGGCTGGCAACTGCATTCGGCCGGCAAAGCCGCCGAGCTTGCCGAGCGCCACGCCACGCAGGCCGAAGCGCAGCTCGAGGTGGTCAAGGCAGACTTCATCGAGCCGACCCTGGACCCTAGCCTGCCGCAACAACTGGCCGAGCGCGAAGCCGAAAACCGCGAGCTCGAGCGTCTGGCCGATCATCTGAGAACGCTCGATGCGCAGCGCAGCAGTGGTTTCGCGGCGCTGCTGCAGGGCTTGGCCGATCGCCATCCGCCGCAGGGGCTCTGGCTGACGCAGATCCGTCTGCGGGCAGGCGGTGACGACCTGGCGCTCAAGGGGCTGACGCAAGATCAGGAGCTCCTGCCCTTGTATCTGCAGAGCCTCGGCCAGAGCAGCGCCTTCAGTGGGCGGGATTTCGCCCGGTTCGATTTGCAGCGCGACGAGCAGGATCTGCTGCAATTCCGCTTGTCCTCGCAGGCAGTCGTGGAGAAGGACGATGAATAAGCTCATCGCCTATTGGCGGGGCCTGGCGCCGCGCGAGCAATGGCTGGCCTACGCCGTAGGACTGGCCCTGCTGATCATGCTTTACGTGCTGGCGATTGCCGAGCCGCTGAGCAATCGCCTTGCCACTCAGCATCAACGTCAGCAGGCAGCGCAGGCCCGCCAGCTCGAAGCCGAAAGCAGCCTGTTCGACATTCAGGCCCGGCTCGCCGCTGATCCCAACCTGACGTACCGGCAGGCCTTGCAGGCCGTCCAAGCCAACCATGATCAGCTGCTTCAGCGCATCGACCTGGAAACCAGCACGCTCGTCTCACCGGCAAAAATGAAAGTCCTGCTGCAGGACCTGCTGCGTAACCAGAACCAACTCAAGCTGATCGCGTTGGAGAGTTCCAGCGCGCCCCTGGCCCTGCCGGGCGCGACGGCCGCGCAATCGCCGGAGCACAAGGCACCGCCCATAGTCTTTTATCGCCACGGCCTGCGCCTGACCCTCGAAGGCGGTTATTTCGCGTTGGTGTCCTACCTCGATGCGATCCAGGGCAGCGGCTGGCGCTTGCATTGGGACAGTCTTGACTACGATGTGGATGAGAGCGGCGCCAGCCGGGCGCGCATCATTCTGGAGTTGCATACCTTGAGTCGCGATGCGGGGTGGGTGGGTGTCTAGCAGGTCTGTTACGTTTTTCCTCAACATGATCGGCCTGGCCGCGTTGCTCATTGCCGCGCCGGCGTTCGCCAAGGATCCCACCCAGCCGCCGGCCGGGCGTGTGGCCGCCAGCGACGCGCCAGCGGAAGCGGCTGAACCGTTACGGCTGCAGGCCATTGTGCGTGGTCCGGCGCGTGTCGCTGCCGTGATCAACGGGCAAACCCTCAAGGTCGGTGACCGCATCGGGGACGCGCGCGTCCTCGCGGTTCGCCCGCATTCCGTCGTTATTGATCGCGAGGGCCAGCGGCAAGAGCTGCGCCTGAGCACCCCAATCCTCCAGATGAGCCGTACCCAGCCATGATGCCGACTCTGTTGCCCCGCCTCGGCGTGTTGAGCCTGTTTTGCCTGCTCGGCGCCTGCCAGACCTTCGAAGACGGTGACCGGCGCCTTTACGAGCAGAGCAACCGCCTGTTCGAGGAAAGCCTGCGCCAAAGCCAGGAAAAGGTCGCACCGCCGCCATCGGTGCAGGCCGCGCTGATCCCGCCGCTCGATATGGTCAGCGGGCCAATCGACAGCGGTCCGCGTTTCGATGTGGCGGCCAATGACATGCCGGCTCGTGAATTCTTCCTCAGCCTGATGCAAAGCGCCGGCAAGAACCTGCTGGTGCACCCGGCGGTCACCGGCAACATCACTTTCAGCCTGAGCAACGTCACCCTCGAAGAAGTGCTCGCGGCCGTGCGCGACAGCTATGGCTACGATTACCGACGCACCAGCTATGGCTACCAGATCCAGCCGAACCAGGCGATCACGCGCAGTTACGACCTGAACTACCTCAACGTTCAGCGCCAGGGTATGACCGATACCCGCGTTAGCTCCGGCCAGGTCACCAACAGCGAAGACACCGGTTCCAACGCGACAGGCACTACAACCAGCACCTCTTCCTCGACCGTCAACGCCACCCAGCTGCTGACCAGCAGCAACGTGGATTTCTGGAACGAAGTACGTGGCGTGATCGAGATGATGATCGGCACGGAAGAGGGCAACCAGGTCATGGTCAACCCGCAGGCCGGTCTGCTGGTGGTGCGCGCTTCCAGCAACGATCAGCAGGCGGTGGAGCGCTTTTTGGCGCAGGCGCAGCGCAACCTGCAGCGCCAGGTCATCCTCGAAACCAAGATCCTGGAAGTGAACCTCTCCGACGGCTTCCAGGCCGGCATCAACTGGTCGCAACTGGGCAGTATCGGCAATGCCGACTTCTCGCTGGGGGTCCAGGGCGATGCATTGAGCGGGCCCAACAACGTCGGCGGCGTCTTCAGCGCAGCGGTCAGCGTCGGTGATTTCACCGGCATGCTGCAGTTGCTGGAAACTCAGGGCGAGGTCCGGGTGCTGTCCAGTCCACGGATCTCCACGCTGAACAACCAGAAGGCGGTGATCAAGGTCGGTACCGACGAATTCTTCGTCACCGACGTTTCCACCACCACCACGTCCCTGGTCGGCGGCACCACCGCGCCGGACCTGGACATCACCCTAACGCCGTTCTTCTCCGGTATCTCGCTGGACGTCACCCCGCAGATCGACGAGAACGGCCAGGTCACCCTGCATGTGCGCCCGACCGTCAGCCGGGTGCAGGACCAGAACAAGAGCATCCAGCTGGGCGGCGAAGATAATGTCTTCAACCTGCCGCTGGCGCTGTCGACGACGCGCCAGTCGGACTCCATCGTGCGGGCCCGCAGCGGCCAGGTGGTGGTGATCGGTGGCCTGCTGGAAAACCGCAACACCAATACCGACGCGAACATTCCCTGGGCTTCGAAGCTACCCATCGTGGGTGGCTTGTTTCAGCAGCAGCGCAAGGCCCTCGATCAGACCGAGCTGGTAATCCTCATGCGGCCGCAGGTGGTGGACGATCAGGTCTGGCTGGATGAATTGCGCAACAGCGCCGAATCCTTCCGGTCCACCAGGTAACGGCTGGCATGTACGAAGCATTTTTCGGGTTGCGCGAAAAGCCGTTCGCGCTCACGCCGAACACCGGCTTCATGGTCCAGCTCGCCACCTATCAGGCCTGCCTCAACCTGCTACGCGTGGCGCTGGCCGAGGGCGAGGGCTTCATTAAGGTCACCGGCGAAGTCGGCACCGGCAAGACGCTGCTCTGCCGCGCGCTGCTGAACGAGCTGGATTCGACGCGTTATCAGGTCGCCTGGCTGCCCAACCCGACGCTGACGCCCATGGCCTTGCGGCAGGCGCTGGCGCATGAACTGCACATCGCCAACGCCGCCGATCTCGACAATCACGGTTTGCTCGCCGCCTTGCACGAGCGGCTGATCGAACTGGCCGGGCAGGGCAAGAGCACCGTCCTGCTGATCGACGAAGCCCAGGCGCTGCCCACCGCGACGCTCGAAGCGCTGCGGCTGTTGACCAATCTGGAAACCGAACATCGCAAGCTGTTGCAGGTCGTGCTGTTCGGCCAGCCGGAACTGGACGCCACGCTGGCCCGTGAGGATTTCCGCCAGCTGCGCCAGCGCATCACCTTTTCCTACGGCCTGCGTCCGCTGGATATCGCCGATGCCACGCGCTACCTGCAGGAACGCCTCGCCGTTGCCGGCTACCGGGGCGAACCCTTGTTCAAGACAGCGGCGGTTCGTTTGCTGGTACGCGGCAGCGGTGGCATTCCGCGCCTGCTCAACATCCTGGCGAACAAGTCGCTGATGGTGGCGTTCGGTGAAGGCGCCCGCCAAGTTCTGGCCCGTCATGTGCGTCGGGCTCTGGACGACACCGAAGGTGCGCGGCCGTTCTGGCGCAGCCCGTCGCGGCGCCTCGGCTGGACGCTGGCCGGCGGTGGCCTGTCGCTGGCGCTGATCGCCGGCGCCTGGCCATGGCTGGCGCAACTCGTCGAGGTGCTGCCATGAGCCTGGTCAACGATATGCTGCGCGACCTCGACGCGCGTCGAGCCACGCCAGCCGAACGCGAGCAACTGGACGGCATCCATGCGGTGGACGAAACCGGCGCGGCCCGGCGCGAACGCTACGATCGTGTGCGCCAAGGGCTGCTCATCGCGTCGGCCATCGTGCTGGTGGCCATCGCGCTGTTCGTGCTTTCCAAGCGTCTGGCCACGCCTGCCGAGCCTGAGGTGATTGCGCCGACACCAATCGAAGAAGTGCTGCCGCCAGCGCCGACCGCAACACGCTTGCTGGAAGTGCTGCCGCAGAACGATAGCCAGCGTTTCACCTTGCAACTGCTGCTCGACCGGCCCGTCAGCTACCAAAGAACAGACGCCAGCGGTTCGGTCAGTTTCCAGTTGCAGGATGTCCAGTTCGCCGGTGCGCCGCGCACCGGACGCATCGAGACGAACGGGCAGAGTCTGTCCTGGAGCGTCGAGGCGCAGGGCGAGGGCGTTCAGGTATTGCTGATCGGTATGGGCGATCGGATGAATGTGGCCGATCGGCTCGAATCGGCGGGGGAGCGTGCGCAACTGTGGCTGGACGTATCGCTTGCGGAGGCCGCGGCCGAGGTCGAGCAACCCGTCGCATCGCTGCCGGTCGCCGAACAGGCCGATCCAGGCGAAGAGGCATTGCCTGAGTGGGTCACGAGGGAAGCTGCGCCGGCCGAGCCGGACAGCGCGTCGCAGCCGGCAGCCGAGCAGCAAGCCGCGCCGC
>DALZYJ010000030.1:0-13211 GCA_031988485.1 Pseudomonas sp. | reverse complement strand
CTGGAGGCTGGAGGCTGGAGGCTGGAGGCTGGAGGCTGGAGGCTGGAGGCTGGAGAGAGTATGGGGACTGCAAAATCCCTGTGAAGCGTTACTGCTGCCTAAACCTCTTATGTCCGCTCATCGAATAGATGAAGCCGACCCAGCCCCGACCCGCTTTTCGTCCAGCCTTCCAGCCTCCAGCGCTTTATCGGCTCTCAAGGTTTTACTCATGCAAACCGATCTCGACGCCTATTTTCAGCATCTGCGCAGCGAGCGGCACGCGTCGCCGCATACGCTGGACGGTTACCGGCGCGACCTGATCAAGGTGATGGACTTCTGCCAGAAGCAGCAACTGGGGCAATGGACCGAGCTCAAAAGCGTCCATGTGCGTCAATTGATTGCCGAACAGCATCGCCAGGGATTATCCAGCCGCAGCCTGGCACGGCTGCTCTCATCGTTGCGCGGCCTGTACCGCTACCTCAATCAAGAAGGGCGCTGCGCTCACGATCCGGCCGCCGGCATCTCCGCGCCCAAGGGCGAGAAACGGCTGCCGCGGTTGCTCGATACCGACCGAGCCATGCAACTGCTCGACGGTGGCATCGAGGATGATTTCATCGGCCATCGCGATCAGGCCATGCTCGAGTTGTTCTATTCATCCGGGCTGCGCCTGGCCGAACTGGTCGGCCTGAATCTCGATCAGCTCGATGTATCGGCCGGCCTGGTTCACGTTCATGGCAAAGGCAACAAGGATCGCGTGTTGCCAGTCGGTCGCAAGGCGCGCGAAGCGCTTCAGGCTTGGCTGCCGCTGCGGGCGTTGAGCAATCCCGCCGATGGCGCGGTGTTCGTCAGTCAGCAGGGCCGCCGCCTCGGTGCGCGCGCAGTGCAAATGCGGGTACGCCAGGCCGGCGTGCGCGAACTCGGCCAGCACCTGCACCCGCACATGCTCAGGCACAGCTTCGCCAGTCACCTGCTCGAATCGTCGCAGGACCTGCGCTCGGTACAGGAAATGCTCGGCCATACCGACATCGGCACCACGCAGATTTATACCCATCTGGATTTCCAGCATTTGGCCAAGGTCTACGACCAGGCGCACCCGCGCGCCAAACGCAAGCAGGACAGTGAGCCATGAACATTCAGCTGATCACCTTCGACCTCGATGACACGCTGTGGGATGTCGGCCCGGTCATTCAGAGCGCCGAGCTCCGCCTGCGCGATTGGCTCGGTCAGTACGCGCCGCGTCTGGGTGAGTTTCCGGTCGAGTCGCTGGCCGCGATCAGACGCATGCTGGTCGAATCCGAGCCCAGCCTGAAGCATCGCATCAGCGAATTGCGCCGACGCATCCTCTTCCATGCGCTGCACGACGCCGGCTACCCGCACGGCGAAGCGCGGGACATCGCCGAGCTGGCATTCGACGTCTTTCTCGAAGCCCGGCATGCCATCGATCTCTTTCCCGAGGTGCACCCGACGTTGGAGTGCCTGGCCAACCAGTACATGCTTGGCGTGCTGACCAACGGCAACGCCGACGTCCGCCGCCTGGGTCTTGCCGACTACTTCCAGTTCACCCTGTGCGCCGAAGATCTGGGCATCGGCAAGCCGGACCCGCGGCCGTTCCAGGAAGCACTCGGCCGCGCCGGCGTGAGCGCCGAGCATGCGGTGCATATCGGCGATCATCCTGATGACGATATCGGTGGGGCGCAGCGCGCTGGCATTCGTGCCATCTGGTTCAATCCTGGCGGAACGCCGTGGCAGCATGACGGCCAGCCAGACGCGGAGATCCGCAGCCTTGCAGAACTCCCGACTTTGCTCGCCGGCTGGCAATAGTTTCGAAGACATGCAAATACGACGAAGCCCAACACCGACCGGTGTTGGGCTTCGCTATGGTCAGCCAGAATAAACAGAACGGGAGAGCCACTCGAGGGTAGCGCGCTTCTCTCGTTCAGCCGTCCAGCCTCCAGCTTTTTTCCGGCTTTTCGCTTTGACTCAGATAGGCCGGCTGCCGTACTTGCTGTCAGGCTTTTTCGGCGGATCGGCAACTACGTTCGGTTCGACTTCCTGCACGCGCCCGCCACGCGACAGAAACTCCTCCATCGCACGTGCCAGCTCGTCACGTTCGCGCTGCTTGGCTTCCAGACTTGGCATTTCCTCGACGACCACCGGCTTGGCCTTGGCCTTCTTGGTCGTCGGCGTGGCACGCTCACTGTCGGTCCCCTCGTCGTCAACGTTGTCGTCGCCATCATCGGCGGTGGCTAAGTCCTCGCCCTCATCCTCGTCGTTAACGTCCAGATCGTCTTGTTCTAATTCTTCGTCGCTCATGTTCAACCTCGTACCTTGCCAAAGCGGAAGTTTAAGGGTCTGTTCCCGTTTCGCTGCGAGCCGCGTTGCTGCGCCAAATCTCGCCAGGCAGGCAGCGCCCGCTCCCGGCGGGCTTGCTGCATTCACCACATCCATGTGGATCGCGCGGGACGCAGGTAATGGTCGCTCCCTTGCCAAGTCCCGCAACGCCGCATGGCGAGATTTGCCGCGCAACCCGTAGGGACGGGCCGTCGCGGCCGCGACGAAACGGGAACAGACCCTAGCCCAGCGATGTGCTTTGTTCGCCACCGCCAAAAAAAATTCAACTTGCCATCCCGTGCAGCGTTGCGACGACCTGTCTGGCACCCCCTCGATCGCGGTGCTCCCCCAGATAGATGCCCTGCCAAGTCCCTAATACCAGCCTCCCTTCGCCGACCGGCACGCTCACCTGACAACCGAGCAGGCTCGACTTGAAATGTGCCGGGAGATCGTCAGGTCCTTCGTAATCATGTTCGTAGCCACCCTGTTCTTGCGGCGCCAGACGGTTGAAAAATGTCTCAAAGTCGCGACGCACCGCACCATCGGCGTTTTCGTTGATAGTCAGGGAGGCCGAAGTATGGCGCAGCCACAGGTGTAACAGACCGACCCGGCATTGTTGCAGTTCCGGTAGTTGTGCAAGCAGCTCATCGGTAATCAGATGGAAGCCACGCGCTCTAGGTCGCAGTGTGATTATGGTCTGTTGCCACATGCGGGAAAGCCCCTCGACACCTGAACGGGCGCATTCTAGCGCGGCGGCAGAAAAAACAAAGGGCGCTTGCGAGCGCCCTTTGTCGTCACGTCAACATCACCGCTTGCTGGTGAACTCCGGATAGGCTTCGAGGCCGCATTCGACGACGTCGACGCCCTCATACTCTTCCTCTTCGCTCACTCGCAGGCCCATCACGGCCTTGATGATGCTCCAGACGATCAGGCTGGCGATGAAGACCCAGGCAAAGATCGAAACCAGCCCCAGCAGCTGCGCGCCAAAGGACGCATCGGCATTGGTCAGCGGCACTGCCAGCAGTCCCCACATACCGACCACACCGTGCACCGAGATGGCACCGACCGGATCATCGATCCGCAGCTTGTCCAGACCGAGAATGGCGAACACCACCAGCACGCCGCCGACACCGCCGATCAGCACGGCTTGCAGCGCGCTCGGCGTCAGCGGCTCGGCGGTGATCGCCACCAGGCCGGCCAGCGCACCGTTGAGGATCATGGTCAGGTCGGATTTGCCGAACAGCAGACGGGCGCTGATCAATGCCGCAATCAGGCCGCCGGCGGCCGCCATGTTGGTGTTGGTGAACACCTGAGCGACGGCGTTGGCGTCCTCGATGGTGCTTATGCGCAGCTGTGAACCGCCGTTGAAGCCGAACCAGCCCATCCACAGGATGAAAGTACCCAGGGTCGCCAGCGGCAGGTTGGCGCCGGGTATCGCATTGATCTCGCCGTTCGGGCCGTACTTGCCTTTACGGGCGCCCAGCAGCAGCACGCCAGCCAGCGCGGCCGAAGCACCCGCCATGTGCACCAGACCGGAGCCTGCGTAATCGAGGAAGCCCGCCGCGTCGAGGAATCCGCCGCCCCACTTCCAGAAACCCTGGATCGGGTAAATGAACCCGGTCATCACCACGGCGAAGGCGATGAACGCCCAGAGCTTCATGCGCTCGGCCACCGCGCCGGATACCACCGACATGCAGGTCGCGGCAAATACGATCTGGAAGAAGAAGTCCGCCCGCGCCGAGTAGTAAGGCGCATCTTCACCACCTGCCGCGACCACTTCCACGACATTCTCGTCGCCGATCAGAAAACCCAGGCTCGGCAGAATGCCGCCTTCGGGGCTCGAGTACATGATGTAGTAGCCGACCAGCAGATACATGATCGAAGCCACCGAATACAGCACGATGTTCTTGGTGAGGATTTCGGCCGTGTTCTTTGCGCGCACCAGGCCGGATTCGAGCATGGCGAAACCGGCCGCCATCCACATCACCAGCGCGCCGCAGATGACGAAGTAGAAGGTATCGAGTCCGTACTGGACGGGTATCAGGGCTGTGCTGTCCATGTGTCACCTCTTGCTGTTGCGCAGGTCGCGCCGTTCGGTTGCCGGTCGCCAGCTTTCTTGCGGCAAGCCGGTCCCAGACCCCGGTGTTTGGCTCCGGGGTTGTGTTCTTGAAAGGAATTACAGGGAGTCGCTGCGCGCGTTAGGCGGACCGGAACTCAAGCCCGCGCGGGTGTGCCTCGATCTGGGCAGGAAACCCATCACGCAGCCAGCCACCCTGAAGGCCAAGCCGGTGCCGGGCAACAGCCGGCTGCCGCGCCACTGAGCGCTAGCGAGGAAATCGCTAAAGATAGGTCTGGAAAGGAGATACCCGGAACGGGTCGTATCGCCGTTAAGCAAGGGAAGCAGAAGGACCAGCACCAAGGCGGTGGCTGCGAACAACCAGGTCGTGTCGCCCGGATCGGGCATAGAACCCTGCGCCAAGGCGATACCTAGGTTTATCAGAGACAAAAGGGCTCCTAGCCCTGCGAATCTTCGCAGAGTCATGGTTTCACTCCTGGGGCATGGGGGTTCGTAGACCTGCCGAAGCAGGCAATCGCAAAGCGTCGGATCGTGCGTAGCGGTTTGAAATCAGACGCGGCTGGCTTGCCTGATTTCGTCTGGGCCGGGGCGGTGCTCGGTCAAACGCTCGCTACGCGACGACGCCGATCAGATCGCGTCGGTATCGGTTTCGCCTGTGCGGATGCGGATGGCTTGCTCCAGATTGACGACGAAAATCTTGCCGTCGCCGATCTTGCCGGTGTTGGCGGCCTTGGTGATGGCCTCGATCACGCGGTCGAGCTGATCGTCAGCGATCGCCACGTCGATTTTCACCTTCGGCAGGAAATCAACGACGTATTCAGCGCCGCGATAAAGCTCGGTATGGCCTTTCTGGCGCCCGAAACCCTTGACCTCGGTGACTGTAATGCCCTGGACGCCGATTTCGGACAGCGACTCGCGTACGTCGTCCAGCTTGAACGGCTTGATGATGGCGGTAACTAATTTCATAAAACTTCTCCCGTTTAGGTGGACTTGCCCCAGAAGTACGAACCCGGTGACAAGTCTAAGCTCAGTGTCTGGCTCTTGTAACGCGTCGGCATGGCCGAGCAACCTCCAACACCATCAGCAAACCCGACGAAACGTCCTGAATCGTCTTGCGCACCGCAACGCATCGGTGCGTCCTCACCATGAGCAAAGCAGAATCGATGCCAGATTCATGAGAAGCGTGTCATAGCGCTCCGCCGCGCCCTTGCGGGTCGTCCCACGTGCGGGACCTAGTGAATCCGTGCACCATTTTGGATAACGCGATGCGCCTGCCCGCCCGCAAACGTGCACTGCGGCAAAAATCGCCTCCAAACAGGCCGTGCTACACTGCCGGCCGCTCAGAAACAGGTGATGTTCATGCTCCCACCCAAAGCTTTTCTCGACGCCATCGGCTCCCAGGCTTCGCGCCTGTTCAATGGCGAAACGCCGCTACCCCGTCCCGAAATAGAAGCCCAGTTCAAAAGCATCGTGCAGGGCGCGCTGAGCAAACTGGACGTTGTCAGTCGCGACGAGTTCGACAACCAGATGGTGGTGCTCGCACGCACCCGAGCACGACTCGAGGCGCTCGAAGCCAAGGTCGCCGAGCTGGAAGCAAGACTGCAACCACCCGCCGCCGAGTAAGCTCGGTGGCGACACGATCAAAGGAGTGATCGATGTCCCTCGCCATAGTTCATAGCCGCGCCCAGGTGGGCGTCGAGGCGCCTACCGTCACGGTCGAAGCGCATCTAGCCAACGGCCTGCCCTCGCTGGCATTGGTCGGTTTGCCGGAAACCGCGGTCAAGGAAAGCAAGGATCGCGTGCGCAGTGCGATCCTGACCTCCGATTTCGATTTCCCGGCCCGCCGCATCACCCTCAATCTCGCCCCCGCTGATCTGCCAAAAGACGGGGGTCGCTTCGATCTGGCCATTGCCCTGGGCATTCTCGCCGCCAGCGGACAGATTCCGGCCGATCGCCTCGACACCCTCGAATGCCTGGGTGAGCTGGCGTTATCCGGTGCGCTGCGTCCGGTGCAGGGCGTATTGCCCGCCGCATTGGCCGCGCGCCAGGCGGGGCGCGCATTGCTGGTGCCACGCGCCAATGCCGAGGAAGCCAGCCTGGCTTCAGGGCTGGTGGTCTACGCCGCCGACCATTTGCTGGAAGTCGCGGCGCACTTCAATGGCGTCACGCCTATCGCTCCTTTCGAGGCTCAGGGCCTGCTGCGCCAGGTGCTGCCCTACCCCGATCTGGCCGACGTGCAAGGCCAGACGGCCGCCAAACGTGGTTTATTGGTGGCGGCGGCTGGCGCACATAATCTGCTTTTTTCAGGCCCTCCAGGTACCGGCAAGACGCTCTTGGCCAGCCGTCTGCCCGGCTTGCTCCCTCCGTTGGAAGAACAGGAAGCGCTGGAAGTCGCGGCGATTCACTCGGTCGCCAGCCAGTCGCCGCTAGAGCACTGGCCGCAGCGACCGTTCCGCCAGCCCCATCACAGTGCATCGGGGCCGGCATTGGTCGGTGGCGGCAGTCGCCCGAGGCCCGGCGAAATCACCCTGGCGCACCAGGGCGTGCTGTTCCTGGATGAACTACCGGAATTCGATCGTAAGGTGCTGGAGGTGCTCAGAGAGCCCCTGGAATCCGGCTGCATCGTGATCGCCCGGGCGCGTGACAAGGTGCGCTTCCCGGCTCGTTTTCAGCTGGTCGCGGCGATGAACCCTTGTCCCTGCGGCTACTTGGGCGATCCGAGCGGTCGCTGCCGCTGCTCGCCGGACCAAATCCAGCGCTACCGCGGCAAGCTGTCCGGACCGCTGCTCGACCGTATCGACCTGCATCTCACCGTCGCACGCGAAGCCACCGCGCTGAACGCGCCACCCGCAACCGTCGACAGCTCCGCCGTGGTCGCCGGGCGGGTTGCCCAGGCCAGGCGCATCCAACTGGCCCGTCAGGGCTGCGCGAACGCCTTTCTCGATCTCACCGGACTGCGCACGCATTGCCAGCTGCAGGCCGAAGACCAGCAATGGCTGGAGCGCGCCTGTGAGCGGCTGGGGCTTTCACTGCGCGCGGCACACCGGATTCTCAAGGTCGCGCGGACCTTGGCGGACCTGGAACAGGACGCGCGCATCGGCCGTCAGCATCTGGCCGAAGCGCTGCAATACCGGCCTGGCACGCAGGCTTCCTGATTCGGAACGGCAAACCGCGCGCTAACCCGCCGCGAAGTAACAGCGCGTGGAAGCCTTCTGGCCGACGCCTGCCGCAATAGGCGCAATTGCGCGGTCACACATTTAAGTCCGTGGCCTTTCGACCGGTCGTAAGGCGACCGGGCCATGTTAGAGTGCACGCCCTTCGCCACAGGCGGCCCACTCCCATTTGGTATCAAGGAGCGCAGCATGGAGGCCAATAAGTCTTCCTCTTCCACCATCAACCCTCCCGTCTTTTACGGCTCTGCCGCCCTGATTGTCGCGCTGGTGATCTACAGCGTCGCCTTTTCCGACCATGCACAAACACTGTTCGGTGACCTCCAGGCCTGGATCATCGCCAACCTCAGTTGGCTGTATATCCTTGCCGTCGCCATCATCCTGTTGATGGTGGTGGTGCTCGCGCTCAGTCGCTATGGCGACATCAAGCTCGGTCCCGATCATAGCGAACCCGATTACAGCAGCCTGACCTGGTTCGCTATGCTGTTTTCTGCCGGCATGGGCATCGGCCTGATGTTCTTCGGCGTTGCCGAGCCGGTGATGCATTTCCTCTCCCCGCCCGTCGGTGAGGGTGGCACCGTCGCCGCAGCGCGCGAGGCGATGAAGATCACCTTCTTCCACTGGGGTCTGCATGCCTGGGCGGTCTACGCGATCGTGGCCATGATCCTTGCCTATTTTGCCTACCGCCATGGCCTGCCGCTGACCCTGCGCTCGGCGCTTTACCCGCTCATTGGCGAGCGCATCTACGGCCCCATCGGCCACGCCGTGGATATCTTCGCCATCATCGGCACCGTGCTGGGCGTTGCCACCTCATTGGGGCTGGGCGTTACCCAGATCAACACCGGCCTCAACCATTTGTATGGCCTGCCCATTTCGGTACCGGTTCAGATCGGCCTGATTGCTGCCACGACACTGTTGGCGACCATCTCCGTCGTCACCGGCCTGGACAAGGGCGTACGGCGGCTTTCGGAGCTGAACTTGAGCCTCGCCGCACTGTTGATGCTGCTGGTTCTGATAGCAGGCCCGACGGTGTTCATTCTGCAGACTTTCGTGCAGAACACCGGCAATTACTTCTCGCAGATCGTCACTGCCACCTTCAATCTCTACGCCTACGAGCCGAACGACTGGATCGGCGGCTGGACCCTGTTCTACTGGGGCTGGTGGCTGGCGTGGTCGCCCTTCGTCGGGCTGTTCATCGCGCGCATTTCCCGTGGCCGGACAATCCGGGAGTTCGTCACCGGCGTGCTGCTGGTACCGACCGCTTTCACTCTGTTGTGGATGACCGTTTTCGGTGATACCGCCATTCACATGATCCTCTGGGAGCACGTGACCAGCCTGGGCGAGGCCATCGATCGGGACAGCTCGCTGGCCCTGTTCGCGTTCCTGGAGCACTTCCCGTTCGCCTCCGTGCTTTCGCTGGTGGCGATCATCATGGTGGTGGTGTTCTTCGTCACCTCGGCGGACTCCGGTGCGCTGGTGGTGGACATGCTCGCCTCCGGCGGCCAGGAAGGTACACCGATCTGGCAGCGCATTTTCTGGGCTGGATCGATGGGCGCCGTGGCCATCGCGCTGCTGCTGGCCGATGGTCTGACTGCACTGCAAACCGCCACCATCGCCAGCGCCCTGCCCTTCACCCTCGCGCTGCTGTGCTCGATGTGGGGCCTGCTCAAGGCCTTGCGCCTGGATGCCACCAAGCAGGGATTACGCTACCAGGCGATCACCACCTCACCGACTACGCCGCGCGCCTACAGCGACTGGCAGCGGCGCTTGAGCAATCTGACGAAGTTTCCACGACGCCCCGACGTGGTGCGCTTCATCGCCGACGTGGCTCGCCCCGCCTGTGAAGCAGTTGCCGAGGAGATTCGCAAACAGGGCTACGGCGCAACCGTCGAAGAAGGCGAGGACCGCCGCGTCCGCATCGAAATCACCCACGAAGGCGAGCCAGACTTCATCTACGAAATACGCCCCCGCGCCTATGCGATGCCGAGCTTCGTGCCCAGCAACGAGGACGACGAGCCCGGCGAACGTAAGTATTTCCGCGCCGAAGTTCACCTCAAGGAAGGCGGCCAGGACTACGACGTCATGGGCTGGAGCCGCGAAGGCGTGATCGGCGACATCCTCGATCAGTACGAGAAGCACATGCACTTCTTGCATATGGTTCGATAAAAGCGGGCTGGAGGCGAAAAGCGCTGGAGGCTGGACGAGGACAGAAGCGGAACCCCATGCTTTTTCGTTCAGCCTCCAGCAACCATGCCGCACCTGACGGCCGGTTGCCGCAGCCGGATCCTCGCGCGGTATTGGCCCCGCAGCCCTGTTAAACTCCCGCCCCGCCTTCAGACACTCCAAACGATATGTCCCGACTCAATCCCCGGCAGCAGGAAGCCGTGAACTACGTCGGCGGCCCCATGCTGGTGCTCGCCGGCGCCGGCTCCGGCAAGACCAGCGTGATCACCCGCAAGATCGCCTACCTGATCCAGCAGTGCGGCATCCGCGCGCAATACATCGTCGCCGTGACCTTCACCAACAAGGCCGCCCGCGAGATGAAGGAGCGCGTCAGCAGCCTGCTGCGCGGTGGCGAAGGGCGCGGCCTCACCGTGTCGACCTTCCACAACCTGGGTCTGAACATCATCCGCAAGGAGTACGCGAAGCTCGGCTACAAGCCGGGCTTCTCGATCTTCGACGAGGGCGACATCAAGGCGCTGCTGACCGACATCATGCAGAAGGAATACTCGGGCGACGACGGCGTTGACGAGATCAAGCATTACATCGGCAGCTGGAAGAACGACCTGATCACGCCCGAGGAAGCTCTGGGCAACGCGCGCAACCCCAAGGAACAGACCGCCGCCATCGTCTACACCCACTACCAGCGCACGCTCAAGGCGTACAACGCGGTGGATTTCGACGACCTGATCATGCAGCCGGTGAAGCTTTTCCAGGATCACCCCGAAGTGTTGGAGAAGTGGCGCAACAAGGTTCGCTACATGCTGGTGGACGAATACCAAGACACCAACGCCAGCCAGTATCTGCTGGTGAAAATGCTGGTGCAGGAACGCGCGCATTTCACCGTGGTGGGCGATGACGACCAGTCGATTTACGCCTGGCGCGGCGCCCGCCCGGAAAACCTGATGCAGCTCAAGGATGACTTCCCCTCGCTGAAAGTGGTGATGCTCGAGCAGAACTACCGCTCCACCAGCCGCATCCTCAAATGCGCGAACATCCTGATCGCCAACAACCCGCACGCCTTCGAGAAGCAGCTCTGGTCGGAAATGGGCCACGGCGATCCGATCCGCGTGATCCGCTGCCGCAACGAGGAAGCCGAGGCTGAGCGCGTGGCGATGGAAATCCTCACCCTGCACCTCAAGACCGAGCGACCTTACAGTGACTTCGCCATCCTCTATCGCGGCAACTACCAGGCCAAGCTGATCGAGCTGAAGCTGCAGCACCACCAGATTCCCTATCGCCTGTCCGGCGGCACCAGCTTCTTCGGCCGCCAGGAAGTGAAGGACCTGATGAGCTACTTCCGTCTGCTGGTGAACCCAGATGACGACAACGCCTTCCTGCGGGTGATCAACGTGCCGCGCCGGGAGATCGGCTCCACCACGCTGGAAAAGCTCGGCAACTACGCCACCGCGCGCAAGATTTCCATGTACGCCGCCTGCGACGAGATCGGCCTGGGCGAGCTGATGGACAGCCGCTTCACCGACCGCCTCTCACGCTTCAAGCGCTACATGGACAACCTGCGCCAGCAGTGCGCGCAGAACGACCCCATCGCCGCCCTGCGCAGCATGGTCATGGACATCGATTACGAGACCTGGGTGCGCTCGCAGACCTCCAGCGACAAGGCCGCGGACTTCCGCATGAGCAACGTCTGGTTCCTCATCGACGCGCTGAAGAACACCCTGGAGCGCGACGAAGAAGGCGAGATGACCATCGAGGAAGCCATCGCCAAGCTGGTGCTGCGCGACATGCTCGAACGCCAGCAGGAAGAGGAAGAAGGCGCCGAGGGCGTGCAGATGATGACGCTGCATGCCTCCAAGGGGCTGGAGTTTCCCTATGTGTTCATCCTCGGCATGGAGGAAGAAATCCTCCCGCACCGCTCCAGCATCGAGGCCGACACCATCGAGGAAGAACGCCGCCTGGCCTACGTCGGCATCACCCGCGCACGGCAGAACCTGGCCATGACCTTCGCCGCCAAGCGCAAGCAGTACGGCGAAATCATCGAATGCATGCCCAGCCGCTTCCTCGACGAACTGCCACCCGAAGACCTGGAGTGGGAAGGTCAGGAAGACGCGCCGGTGGAAGTCAAAGCGGCGCGCGGCAACGACGCGCTGGCGGCGATGCGGGCGATGTTGAAGCGATAAGGCGGCATGCTGCAGGGTGGGCTTCAGCCCACCAACCACCTAAAGCTATGCCAACAACCACTATCGTCTGCTACTGGTGGGCTGAAGCCCACCCTACGGCGCTGCTTCACCCATCCTACGAACTGACACCCGCTTCGCGACTTGCCGCAGCAGTCATATGTAGGATGGGTGCAACCCATCGCGGCAGCTTGTGAATAGCACTTCTTTTAAGCGATCCGGCTTACTAAAACATTCCGCGCTTACCTAGACGCTTGAGGTTCGCCGCACCCTTACCCGCCGACGATAATCTCCAACTCCTTCGCCGCCGCGCGCAGGCGTGGCACAAAAGCGAGCAGCGGCACCATCCCACAACGAATCACCGGGGCATGGGTAAACAGGCAGGCCTTCAGCTCGCCGCGTGCGTCCCGCACCGGCACGGCGCAGGCGACCATGCCGTCGATGAATTCTTCCGAATCGGTGGCCAGATCCTCTTCGCGAGTCCGCGCGAGATCATCGCGCAAAGCGCTGAGGTCGGTGATGGTGTTGCGCGCCAGCTGGCGGATCGGCAGGCGCGGGAGGATTTTTTCCAGCTGCTCGGGCGGCAGCGAAGCGAGATAAAGCTTGCCGCTTGCGGTGCACCAGAGCGGCGTGTGGCTGCCGATGGGCAGGTTGATCTGCAGCGGCCAATTGGTCTGCACCCGGTCGAAATAGAGCATGTCCAGCCCATCCGGCACCGACAGTCCACAGGTTTCGCCGATTTCTTCCGACAGCTGGCGCAGGATCGCCTGACGCAACGCCTTGTGCCGGCCACTGCCGAGGATGTTCACCGCAGTGGCGTGCAGACGGTCGCCCGGCAGCAAGCCGCCGCGCAGGCCGAATTGCAGGAAGCCCTCTTTCTCCAGCGTTTGCACCAGCCGGTGGGCGCTGGCCTTGGGAATATCGAGCTTCTCCGCCAAGGCGCTGGGCGTCAGTGGTTCTGCCGCGCCGGCAACAGCTTCGATGATTTCCAGCACGCGGGTGATGGATGAGCCTTTTTCGCGGGGGGTACTGCGCATCACCTGCCCTGTCGTTGAAATGAAATAGAGCGCCCAAAGGCGGCACGAGTGTATCGACCGGCCCAACCAGCGCAACCGTTGACCCCATTGAGCCGGTCCGTTTGGGCCGAACGATGGTTACACGCCGGTGGGCTGAAGCGGAGCGCCGCTCGACCACCCTACAGAGGGAACTGCCATCGCTATCGGGTTCGCTTAGACGCCGCACCCGTAGATACCGTCTTACCCCCTTAGCGAGCAAGAGCCAGTTTTGGGTCAAAAG
>DALZYJ010000029.1:0-16440 GCA_031988485.1 Pseudomonas sp. | reverse complement strand
CGCGCCCGCTCCCGGCGGGCTTGCGGCATTCACTCCATCCATGGAGATCGCACGAAGAGTGAAGTTTGGTAGTTCCAAATGAGCGACGAGTAACGCCGCATCGCGTAAAAACAGGCCCGGCCCGAAGGGTTGCGCAGCAAATCTCGCCATGCGGCGTTGCGGGACTTGGCAAGGGAACCACCATTACCTGCGTCCCGCGCCTTGCGGAACGCCGCCCGGCCTGGCGACATTTGGCGCAGCAACGCGGCTCGCGATGAAACGGCAACAGACCCTAACAATCATCCCAACAAGAAGGAACCGACATGAGCCAGAAGATCCAGCTCGAAATGCGCGACCACACCGCCTTGCTGACCATCGCCAATCCGCCGGCCAATACCTGGGATCGGGAATCGCTGGCCGCTCTGGAGCAGATGATTGGGCAGCTCAACGATGATCCAAATGTGTACGCGCTGGTGATCACCGGCCAGGGCGAGAAGTTTTTTTCCGCAGGTGCCGACCTCAATCAATTCGCCGATGGAAACAAGCAGAGCGCTCAGGAAGTCGCCGCGCTGTTCGGCCGGGCCTTCGAAGCGCTGAACCATTTTCGCGGTGTTTCCATTGCCGCTATCAATGGCTACGCCATGGGCGGTGGGCTGGAATGTGCGCTGGCGTGCGACATCCGTATCGCCGAAGAGCAGGCGCAGATGGCGTTGCCGGAAGCCAAGGTGGGTTTGCTGCCCTGCGCCGGCGGGACGCAGAACCTGCCCTGGCTGGTCGGTGAAGGCTGGGCCAAGCGGATGATCCTTTGTGGCGAACGCATTAATGCTCAGAAAGCGGAAAAGATCGGCCTGGTCGAAGAAGTAGTGCCGCGCGGGCAGTCGCTGGAGGTCGCGCTCCAACTCGCCGAAGGCGTCAGCGCACAAAGCCCCTCCTCGGTCAGCCGCTGCAAACGACTGGTGATGAACGCACGGCAGGCGCCGCAATCCGCCGGCTGGGCCGCCGAACGCGAGCTGTTTGCCGAACTGTTCGATACGCAGGACCAGAAGGAAGGCGTCAATGCCTTCCTGGAGAAACGCAGCGCCAAATGGCAGAACGCCTAACCAACACCAGCCCCGCGAAAGCGGGGCGTTTCCGGTGACACTCTGCGTCGCAAGCAAAAACGTCACACATAGAGTTCTGGAATCATCAGCCCCGATCGTAGGATGGGTTGCACCCATCCTACGATCGGTCCTTCAGCTTATTTGAAGTTGCGTTTGATCAGCTTTTCTATCCAGCCAACGATGCCGGAGCGGAACAGCAGCACGCACAGGACGAAGATCACGCCGAGAATCACATGCACCCACTCGCCCAGCGGGCCGCTGGATAGTGAACCCTGTAGCGTCACTACCACGGTCGCTCCGACGATCGGCCCGAGCAGCGTGCCAACCCCGCCCAGCAATGTCATCAGGATCACTTCGCCGGACATGTGCCAATGGGCATCGGTCAGGGAAGCGAGCTGGAACACCACCGTCTTGGTCGATCCAGCGAGTCCAGTCAGCGCCGCCGAGATGACGAAAGCCAGCAACTTGTGCGCGTCGACGTTATAACCCAGGGATACGGCCCGAGGCTCGTTCTCGCGGATCGCCTTGAGCACCTGGCCATAAGGCGAATGGATGGTGCGCTGGATGATCACGAAACCAAGCACGAACACCGCCAGCACGAAGTAATACAGGGACATGTTGTTCTGCATGTCGAACAGCCCGAACAGGTGCCCACGCGGCACGCCCTGCATGCCGTTTTCACCACCGGTGAACGGCGCCTGCACGAAGACGAAGAAGACCATCTGCGCCAGCGCCAGGGTAATCATCGCGAAGTAGATTCCCTGCCTGCGGATCGCCAGTAAACCAAAGATAACCCCCAGTACGGTCGAGGCCAGAGTGCCTGCAAGTATCCCGAGCTCGGTGCTCAGCCCGCTGTAGGTGCTGAGCATGTAACCGGTGATATAGCCGCCGCAGGCGAAGAACGCCGCATGCCCGAATGACAGCAACCCCGCGTAACCCAGCAACAGGTTGAAGGCGCAGGCGAACAGCGCGAAGCACAGCAACTTCATCAGAAATACGGGGTAGACCATCATTGGCGCCACCAGCGCCGCACCCAGCAAGGCCAGATAGAAGAGGTTGAGGCGCCGCCGCGATGCCCGACGACGCTCACGCTCGGCATTTGCCCGAATGGTCATGGGAGACGCTTGAAGGCTTTCTTGGGTCGACATCTTCATGCCTCCTTACCGAACAGACCTGCCGGACGAATGAGCAGGACCAGAACCATGATCACGAAGATCACCGTGTTTGCCGCCTCCGGGTAGAACACCTTGGTGAGCCCTTCGATCAGCCCCATCGCCAGTCCGGTGACGATCGCGCCCATGATCGAGCCCATGCCGCCGATGACTACCACGGCGAACACCACGATCAGCAGGTTGGAGCCCATGCCGGGCGTTACCGCATAGATCGGCGCCGCCAGCACACCGGCAAAGGCCGCCAGCGCCACGCCGTAGCCATAGGTCAGGGTAATCAGCAGCGGTACGTTGATGCCGAACGCCTGCATTAGCTTGGGGTTTTCCGTGCCGGCCCGCAGATAGGAGCCCAGCCGTGTCCGCTCGATCATGTACCAAGTGGCGAAGCACACCGTCAGCGCCGCGACGATGACCCAACCGCGATAGGTAGGCAGGAACATGAAGCCCAGGTTATGACCGCCCTTGAGCAGCTCTGGCATCGGATACGGCGAACCGGACACACCGAACAGCTTGACGAAGCTGCCTTCGACGATCAGCGCCAGGCCGAAGGTCAGCAACAGACCGTACAGGTGGTCTTCACCGGCGATGCGGCGCAGCAACCCGCGTTCGATGCCCATGCCCAGCAGGCCGATCAGCAGCGGCGACAGCAACAACGCCATCCAGTAGTTCACGCCTAGGTAGTTCAAACCGAGAAATGCGGCAAAAGCGCCGAGCATGTACTGCGCGCCGTGGGCGAAATTGATGATGCGCAGCAACCCGAAGATGATCGCCAGGCCTAGGCTCAACAGCGCATAGAACGACCCGTTGATCAGGCCGAGCAGCAACTGCCCGAGCAGCACACTCAGGGGGACGCCGAAAACGAGAGTCATGATTCACCACCCAAAGAATTTCCGGGACACCCGGCCGCACTGGCGAGAGCCGGCCGGGTAAAGCGTGCCTCGAGCGGTCAGCTCTTCGCTGCCAGCTTTTGGCACTGACTTTCAGCCATAGGCCGGAAAGCCTGGTCACCCGGAATGGTGCTGATCACCTCGTAAAGGTCCCATTCGCCCTTGGATTCGGCGGGTGTTTTCACCTTTACCAGATACATGTCATGCACCATACGACCGTCCTCGCGGATGGTGCCGTTCTTGGCGAACATGTCGTTGACCGGTGTCTTCGCCATATGCGCGCGAACCGTCTGGGCATCGTCGCTGCCGGTTTCCTTCACGGCGTTGAGGTAGTGCATGGTCGCCGAATAGATACCGGCCGGCACCATGCCCGGCATGCGTCCGACGCGGTCGTAGTAGCGCTTGGCCCAGGCGCGGGTTTCCTCGTTCATGTCCCAGTACCAGCCGGTGGTAAGCATCAGCCCCTGGGTAACGTCCAGGCCCATGGCGTGGATGTCGTTGAGAAACACCACCATGCCGGCGAGCTTCTGCCCGGACTGAGTCACGCCGAATTCGCTGGCGGTCTTCAGCGAGTTCACGGTATCGGCACCGGCGTTGGCCAGCGCGACCACCTCGGCCCCGGACCCCTGTGCCTGCAGAATGTAGGACGAGAAATCGCTGCTCGGGAACGGATGGCGCACGGTGCCGACCACGCTGCCGCCCTCGGCCTCGACCACTTTCTTGATATCCGTCTCCATGGCATGGCCGAACGCGTAATCGGCGGTGAGGATGAACCAGCTCTTGCCACCATCCTTGAGCACCGCATTGGCCGTACCGTTGGCCAGGGCGAAGGTGTCGTAGGTCCAGTGAATATGGCTCGGCGAGCAGAATTCATTGGTGATGCTCGACGCCGCCGCGCCGGAGATCAGCGCGAGCTTGCCGCCCTGCTCCACCACCTTGGCCGCGGCCAGCACCACGGAGCTGGCCACCATGCCGGTTACCATGTCGACGTTGCGCTCATCGATCCACTGGCGAACCGTGTTGGCGCCCACGTCGGGCTTGTTCAAATCATCGGCGTTGAAGGTGACGATCTTCTTGCCGTCGACACTGCCGCCGAAGTCCTCGATGGCCATCTTCAACGCTTCGAGACCGCCCGGGCCGGACAGATCGCGGTAGGTGCCGGACATGTCGGCAAGGTAGCCGATACGAATTTCATCGTTGCTGATTTCCGCTTGGACGGTACCGGCGATCATGCTCGAAACCAGAACGGCAGCTGCAGTTTTCTTGATGATGTTCATTCGTCACTCACTGTGATTGTTTTTGTTGTTATGCCTTTGTTGACGAGCACACCGGTGCGCACTTCAACCCGGTATGCCTTCCTGACAAAGAGGCCGTCAGACCCCCAGACAGCTATTCAAGAATTCCTTTTTCGAATCCAATTCGGCGGCGCTGATTTCCTCGATGATCCGCCCGTGCTCCATCACGTAGTGACGGTCCGCCAGGGGCGCCGCGAAACGGAAATTCTGTTCCACCAGAACGATGGTCAAACCGCGCTTCTTCAACTTGATCAGCACCTCGCCGAGCTTCTGCACGATTACCGGCGCGAGACCTTCGGTGATTTCATCGAGCAACAAGAGGTTGGCGCCGGTCCGCAGGATGCGCGCCATGGCCAGCATCTGCTGTTCACCGCCGGACAACCGCGTGCCCTGGCTGAAACGACGCTCGTAGAGGTTGGGAAACATCTCGTACAGCTCGTCCAGCCCCATGCCGCCGCTGCGTACCGTGGGCGGCAGCAGCAGGTTTTCCTCGACGCTCAGGCTGGAAAAGATGCCGCGCTCTTCGGGGCAATAGCCGACACCGAGCCGGGGAATGTGGTGGGCGGGAATGCCGATGGTCTCGTTGCCGTTGACCACGATCGAGCCGGTGCGACGACCGACCATGTTCATGATGGCGCGCAACGTCGTGCTGCGGCCCGAGCCGTTGCGTCCGAGCAGCGTCACCAACTCCCCTCGCCCGACCACCATGTCGACGCCATGCAGAATGTGGGACTCGCCGTAAAACGCATGCAGGTCATCCAGCCGCAGCTGGTCGCGATCGGCCATGGGCGTCATGGGTGAGCCTCCGCTACGGCGGCTTCGCTGCCCATGTAGGCCTCGCGTACCTGTGGGTTGGCCGAAACGGTTTCATAGTCGCCCTCGGCCAGTACCGCGCCACGGGCGAGTACGGTGATGCGGTCGCACAGGCGGCTGACCACGCTGAGGTTGTGCTCGACCATCAGCACCGTGCGGTTTTCGGCTGCCCGGCGTACCAGCGCGACGACCATGTCGACGTCTTCGCCGCCCATGCCTTGGGTCGGTTCATCGAGCAGCAGGACGACCGGGTCCAGGGCCAGCGTGGTGGCCAGCTCGAGCGCGCGCTTGCGACCATAAGGCAGTTCGATGGCGAGAGTTTGGGCGAAGGTTTGCAGATCCACGTCGGCGAGCAGCTGCATGGCTCGCTCATCCAGATCGTGCAACTTTCGCTCGGATTTCCAGAAGTGATAGGAGTTGCCGAGTTTCTGCTGCAGCGCCACGCGCACGTTCTCCAGCACCGTCATGTGGCCAAACACCGCCGAGATTTGAAACGAACGTACCAGTCCGAGACGGGCGATTTCGTTGGCTTTCATGCGGGTGATGGATTTACCGCGATAGAGAATGTCGCCGCGAGTGGGCGTCAGAAACTTGGTAAGAAGATTGAAGACGGTGGTCTTGCCGGCGCCGTTCGGGCCGATCAATGCGTGGATGTGTCCCTTCTGAACACGAAGATCAACCGAATCCACTGCGGTGAAGCCGCGAAATTCCTTGGTTAAACCACGCGTTTCCAGCACGAACTCTGGTGCCATGGAATGCCCTCTAACCCTGATTATTGTTGTTGGTTATGGCGCAGGTCGCTGGATGACCTTTACGTAAACGATAACAATCGTTTAGATCAGCAGGCAAGCTCCAATTTCAAACGATCGCTTGATCGGGACGACCCCGTTTTTCGACATGATTTGGGCGACCCCACATTGAAGGTAGTCGAAAAAAACCGGGCTAAAGCAGCCCGGTAAATCGATCAACGAGGAGGTATTTGAAACAAACGCTGCGCTGTTACCACAGCGCCATGGTGTAGCTGAGGATCAAGCGGGTTTCGTCCATATCGCTGCCGAAGTTGCTGCGCACGGTCGCGTTGCGCACCTTGAGGCCGACGTTCTTCAACGGCCCGCTCTGGACGACATAGGCGATGTCGGTGTCGCGTTCCCATTCCTTGCCTTCGCTGTCGCGGTTGACGACGTTGACGTTATCGCCGGTCACGTAGCGGGTCATCAGACTCAGGCCGGGGATGCCCATGGCAGCGAAGTCATAGTCATAGCGAACCTGCCACGACTTCTCATCTTCGTTACCGAAGTCATTGATCTGCAACAGGTTGATCAGCGAGTTATCGCCGCCACTGATGTACGCAAAGCCGGTGTCGCCGCTCATCTTCTGATAGCCACCGGTAAAGCCATGGCCACCAATTTTGTAGGTGAAGAGCGCGCCGAAGGCGTTGTTGTCGACGTTGCTGCCGCCATCGTCGGTGGAGCGCACGTAACGCAGATCGGTCTTGAAGCTCTGGTTGTCGCCGATCGGCAGAACATGCACGACGTTGAAGTTGTGCTGGTCGTAAATGCCGTCCAGCCCGCCGTAGTAGTAGCTGCCGGTCAGTTCGGGCGTGAACTGGTAACGAGCGCCGGCGAACAGGAATTCATCGCTGGTGGCCGTGCTGCCCAGGACGATATTCCGAGAGCCGGCGTTGAAGACGGCCATCTCTTCGCTGTCCGACGAATCGCGATAGCTGATGTCGGTGAGCTTGCCCGCATCGAGGGTAAGGCCTTCGATTTCCTTGCTCTGCAACCAGGCGCCGCGATAGGTGTTGGGCAGCAGACGGCTGTCGTTGCGCATCACTACCGGAATGACCGGCTGCAGCGTGCCGAGGTGCAGGGTGGTGTTGGACACCTTCGCCTTGGCGGTCAGGCCGGCCGAGCCGTAATCATCCTGAGCACGTTTCGGCGCTTCGTTGTCCCGTTGCAGCAGGCCAGTACCGGCACGATCCGGGCTGGAATCGAGCTTGAGGCCCAGCAGGCCGAGGGCGTCGACACCAAAGCCAACTGGGCCTTCGGTGTAGCCGGACTCGAACTTCAGAATGAAGCCCTGGGCCCATTCGTCCTGCTTGGCCTGCGTCGCATCAGAATTACGGTAGTCCCGGTTCATATAGAAGTTGCGCAGCTCGACGGCTGCCTTGCTGTCGTCGAAGAACGCGGCTGATGCCGTCGTCGACACGCCCAACGCGGTAGCGGCCAGGCTACTGAAGACGAAGAAACGGCTTAGGGGTTTCAGTTGCATAGTCATCTCTCTTGTTATTGTCTTGGTTGATGCAGCTGTTGCGACCAGCCTCGCTCCGACCGGTCGGGCTTTACCGCGTTGCGGTAAATCGTTTGCTGCCGCTCAGCCTGCGGCAGCCCTGGGTATCCGACCCAGCAAATAGAATTCATCGTTAGGCGGCGTACGCGCCATCGACACCAGACGGTTGGAGAGGCCGAACAGCGCCGTAATCGAACCGATATCCCAGATGTCATCCAAAGTGAAGCCCAGCTCCTCAAGACGCGCCTGCCAACTGTTATCCAGCACGCCGCGCTGCGCAGCCAAATGCAGGGCGAAATCGAGCATCGCCCGCTGCCGTTCGTTGATCGGCGCCGTGCGATAGTTGACCGCGATCTGGTCGGCGATCAGCGTGTCCTTGGCCAGAATCCGCAGGATCGCGCCATGGGCCACCACGCAATACAGGCAACCGTGCTCGGCACTTACCGCCACGACGATCATCTCCTTCTCGGCCTTGGTCAGGCTGTCGGACTCTCTTTCCATCAAAGCATCGTGATAGTTGAAGAAGGCGCTAAATTCATCGGGTCGATGAGCCAACATCACGAAAACGTTGGGTATGAAGCCGGCTTTTTCCTGCACGGCGAGAATACGCTCACGCACATCGGCAGGTAGCGAATCCAGGTCGTCGACCAGCGGGAAGCGGCTGATATCTCGATTCATTGACATTTCCTCATCCGGCCATGGCCGGCCAGCATCTTGTTATTCGGAGAGCCCGAGTTCAGCCACGCTCACTTCGCGCATGCGGAATTTCTGCACCTTGCCACTAATGGTCATGGGAAATTCGTCGACGAACCTGAAGTGCCGCGGCGCCTTGAAATGCGCGATCTTGCCTTTGCAGAAATCGCGTAGATCGTCGGAGCTGGCTTCATGCCCCGGATGCAGCTTGACCCAGGCGACGATCTCTTCGCCGTAGGTCTTGTCCGGCACGCCAATCACCTGAACGTCCGCGACGGCCGGATGGGTGAAGAGAAATTCCTCGATCTCGCGCGGGTACACGTTCTCGCCGCCACGAATGATCATGTCCTTGTTGCGCCCGACGATCTTGAGATAGCCCTCGTCGTCCATCATCGCCAGGTCGCCGGTGTGCATCCAGCGCGCACCGTCGATGGCGCCAGCGGTGGCCTCGGGGTTGTTCCAGTAACCGAGCATCACGCTGTAACCACGGGTGCAGAGTTCACCGATCTGTCCGCGCGGGACAATGCGATTCTGCTCGTCGACGACCTTGCTCTCCAGGTGCGGCTGGGTGCGGCCGACGCTGGTGACACGGCGTTCCAGATCATCATCGGCGGCAGTCTGGGTCGAGACCGGGCTGGTCTCGGTCATGCCGTAGGCGATCTGCATTTCGTTGAGGTGCATGTCGTCGATGACGCGCTTCATCACCTCGATCGGGCAGGTGGAACCGGCCATGATGCCGGTGCGCAGATGGCTGAGGTCCAGCGACTGACGCTCCGGATGGTCGAGCATGGCGATGAACATGGTCGGCACGCCGTACATGCCCGTGGCTTTTTCTTCAGCGGCGGCCTGCAGGGCGGCGAGCGGCTCGAAGGCGGCACTCGGATAGATCATCGTAGTGCCGTGGGTCACGCAGCCGAGGTTGCCCATGACCATGCCGAAGCAGTGATACAGCGGCACCGGAATCACCAGCCGGTCGTGCTCGGTCAGTTTCAGACTTTCACCGACCATATAGCCATTGTTGAGGATGTTGTAGTGGCTGAGCGTGGCGCCTTTCGGAAAGCCCGTGGTGCCGGAGGTGTACTGGATGTTGATCGGGTCATCGAACTGCAGCTGCTCGCCGCATTGGCGCAGCTGTTCGGGGCCTACGCCCTCGGCCATCTCCATCAGGCCTTTCCACAACAGCATGCCGTCCACGGGCTTGTCACACAGGCTGATCACGCCGCGCAGCTCCGGCAGCATGTGGCTTCGCAGGGCGCCGATGGCGGAACGTTCCAGCTCGGGCAGCAGCTCGTGGAGCATGGCGTGGTAGTCAGAGGTTTTGAAGGCATCGGCGCAGATCAGCCAGCGGCAGCCGGATTGCTTGAGGGCGTATTCGAGTTCGTTGAGGCGATAGGCCGGGTTGATGTTCACCAGCACCACGCCCACTTTGGCCGTCGCGAACTGGGTGATGCACCACTGCGCGTTGTTCGGCGACCAGATGCCCAGGCGATCGCCGGGCTGAAGGCCGAGCGCCAGCAACCCACGGGCACAACGGTCCACTTCCTCGGCCAGCTGCGCCCAGGTGTAGCGCAGGTTCTGATGACGCACGACCAAGGCCTCACGGTCGGAGAACCGTTCGACCGCCCGGTCGAACGCCGCACCAATGGTCATCGCCAAAAGGGGTTTGGTCTGCGGTCCGCAGGTGTAGCTCGGAAGACTCATGTAGAAACTCCTCAGTCTTATGTTTGTTATGAGGCCTTGCGTTCACCGAAACGCTGGAGTTGACAGTCATTCCGGACTTTGGTTACGTTAACGTAAAGGTAACGACGTGACAACCCACCGCACCCCATACCAAAAACAGCTGTCGGAATGCACTACGAGCGGGCCGAACGTCCGGTGAACTATCACCCGTGCGGCGCTACCGAGCGACGCACCGATCAGAACAACGACAAGACAAGCAGGTACTACATGAACTATTCCGGCCTCAACTTTGCCCTTGGTGAAACCGTCGACATGCTGCGCGATCAGGTGCGCGGCTTCGTTGCCGATGAAGTGGCACCGCGCGCCGAGTCCATCGACCGCAACAACCTGTTCCCCAGCGACATGTGGCGCAAGTTCGGCGACATGGGCCTGCTCGGTATCACGATAGACGAGGAATACGGCGGCGCCGGGATGGGTTATCTGGCGCACGTCATCGCGCTTGAGGAAATCAGCCGGGGTTCGGCTTCGGTCGGCCTGTCTTACGGTGCGCATTCCAACCTCTGCGTCAACCAGATCAACCGCAACGGCACGCTGGAACAGAAGGCGAAGTACCTGCCCAAACTGGTCTCGGGGGAACACATCGGCGCGCTGGCCATGAGCGAGCCGAATGCCGGGTCCGACGTGGTTTCGATGAAGCTGCGCGCCGACCGCAAGGGCGACCGCTTCGTGCTCAACGGCAGCAAGACCTGGATCACCAACGGCCCGGACGCCAACACCTACGTCATCTATGCCAAGACTGACCTGGAAAAGGGCCCGCACGGCATCACCGCCTTCATCGTCGAACGCGACTGGAAGGGCTTCTCGCGCGGCAACAAGTTCGACAAGCTCGGCATGCGCGGCTCCAACACCTGCGAGCTGTTCTTCGATGACGTCGAGGTGCCGGAAGAGAACGTATTGGGCGTCGAGAACGGCGGCGTCAAGGTGCTGATGAGCGGCCTGGATTACGAGCGCGTGGTACTCGCCGGCGGCCCGGTCGGCATCATGCAGGCGTGCCTCGATGTGGTGGTGCCGTACATCCACGACCGCAAGCAGTTCGGCCAGAGCATCGGCGAGTTCCAGTTCATCCAGGGCAAGGTCGCCGACATGTACACCCAGCTCAATGCCAGCCGCGCCTACCTCTATACCGTGGCGCAGGCCTGCGACCGCGGCGAAACCACCCGCAAGGATGCCGCCGGCGTCATCCTCTACACCGCCGAAGCGGCGACACAGATGGCGCTGCAGGCGATCCAGATTCTCGGTGGCAACGGCTACATCAACGAATTCCCCACCGGCCGTTTGCTGCGCGACGCCAAACTCTACGAGATCGGCGCCGGCACCAGCGAAATCCGCCGGATGCTGATCGGCCGCGAGCTGTTCAACGAAACCAAATGAATAAAGGCGTTGAAAGCTGGAAGCTGAATGAGCTTCGTAGGTGGACTGGGTGTTCCGTTTCTCGTCCGCAGGGTCTGGTGGGCTAAAGCCCACCCTACGGGTTCGAGTTCAGTAGGGTGGGCTTTAGCCCACCGCAGTTAAAAACGGTGGACTTGTTGCTCACCCGTCAGGCTGCTTCCAGCATCCGGCTTGCCAAGTATCGGAGACAATGAATGGCCGTCTTGCATACCCAAATCAACACCCGCTCGCCTGAGTTCGCAGCCAACAGCGCAGCCATGCTCGAGCAGGTGAACAATCTGCGCAGCCTGCTTGGCCGCGTCAGCGAAGGCGGTGGCGAAAAGGCCCAGCAGCGCCATGTCGCGCGCGGCAAGCTGCTGGTGCGTGACCGCATCAACGCCCTCCTCGATCCCGGTTCGGCCTTTCTCGAAGTCGCGCCGCTGGCCGCTTATGAGGTATACGGCGAAGACGTCGCCGCTGCCGGCGTGGTCGCTGGCATTGGCCGGGTCGAAGGCGTCGAATGCATGATCATCGCCAACGACGCGACAGTAAAAGGCGGCAGCTACTACCCGCTGACCGTGAAAAAGCATCTGCGCGCCCAGACCATCGCCCAGCAGAATCGCCTGCCCTGCATCTACCTGGTGGATTCCGGCGGTGCCAACCTGCCGCGTCAGGACGAGGTATTTCCCGACCGCGAACACTTCGGCCGCATCTTCTTCAACCAGGCCAACATGAGCGCCATGGGCATCCCGCAGCTCGCCGTGGTGATGGGTTCCTGCACCGCCGGCGGCGCCTATGTACCGGCGATGGCGGATGAAACCATCATGGTTCGCAACCAGGCGACCATCTTTCTCGCCGGTCCGCCGCTGGTGAAAGCCGCCACCGGCGAAGTCGTGACTGCCGAAGACCTTGGCGGCGCCGACGTGCATTGCAAGATTTCCGGCGTGGCCGATCACTATGCCGAGAACGACGAGCACGCGCTGGCCATTGCCCGCCGCTGCGTGGCGAACCTCAATTGGAAGAAGCTCGGCACGGTACAACCGAACCAGCCGCGCGCGCCGCTATATGCCGCCGACGAGCTATATGGCGTAATCCCGGCGCAAGCCAAGCAGCCCTACGACGTGCGCGAGGTGATCGCGCGGCTGGTCGACGGCAGCGAATTCGATGAATTCAAGGCGCTGTTCGGCACCACACTGGTTTGCGGCTTCGCCACGTTGCACGGCTATCCCATGGCGATCCTGGCGAACAACGGCATCCTCTTCGCCGAGGCCGCGCAGAAAGGCGCGCACTTCATCGAACTGGCCTGCCAGCGCGGCATTCCGCTGTTGTTCCTGCAGAACATCACCGGCTTCATGGTCGGACAGAAGTACGAAACCGGCGGCATCGCCAAACACGGCGCCAAGCTGGTCACTGCGGTCGCTTGCGCCCAGGTGCCGAAATTCACCGTGGTCATCGGCGGCAGCTTCGGCGCGGGCAACTACGGCATGTGCGGGCGCGCCTATGACCCACGCTTCCTGTGGATGTGGCCCAACGCGCGCATCGGCGTGATGGGTGGCGAACAGGCGGCGGGCGTGCTGGTGCAGGTCAAGCGCGAGCAAGCCGAGCGCAGCGGGCACTCCTTCCCCGAAGAGGAAGAAACGCAGCTCAAGCAGCCGATCCTCGAGCAGTACGAGCGTCAGGGCCATCCCTACTATTCCAGCGCGCGGTTGTGGGACGACGGCGTTATCGATCCGGCACAGACCCGCGACCTGCTGGGCCTGGCCATCTCCGCCAGCCTCAACGCACCGATCGAGCCGACCCGCTTTGGCGTGTTCCGCATGTAAAGAAAAGCCGATAACGGCGCTGGAAGCTGGAGGCTAGACGTCCAGCGTTCAGCCTCAAGCCCAGGGCCGCAGGCCTTCGTCTGCAGGAATCAAATATGAGCACGTCCAGCTTTCAAACTATTGAACTCGAGTACAGCGACAAGGGTTTCGCCACGCTCTGGCTCGACCGCCCGGAAAAGAACAACGCCTTCAACGCCGAGATGATCCGCGAGCTGGTATTGGCTATCGATCAGGTTCAGGTGAACAAGGACCTGCGCTTCTTGCTGCTGCGTGGTCGGGGTCGGCATTTCTCGGCGGGTGCCGATCTGACCTGGATGCAGCAGTCGGCCAAGCTGGATTTCGAGGCCAACCTCACCGACGCCCGTGAACTGGCCGAACTGATGTACAGCCTCTACCACCTCAAACTACCAACCCTGGCGGTGGTGCAAGGCGCAGCGTTCGGCGGCGCCGTCGGTTTGATCGCCTGCTGCGACATGGCCATCGGAGCCCATGATGCGCAACTGTCGCTTTCGGAAGTACGCATCGGGCTGGCGCCTGCGGTGATTAGCCCCTTCGTGGTCAAAGCCCTCGGCGAACGCGCCACACGCCGTTATGCCATGACCGGTGAGCGATTCAGCGGCGAGCGCGCACGCGAGATTGGCCTGCTGTCAGAAACCTACGCCGCGGCCGAACTGGACGATGGACTTAGTAGCTGGATCGATAATCTGCTACTCAATAGCCCGCAGGCCATGCGCGCCAGCAAGGACCTGCTGCGTGAAGCCAGCAGCGCTTCGTTGAGTCCGGCGTTGCGCCGTTACACCGAAAACGCCATCGCGCGCATCCGCGTCAGCCCCGAGGGGCAGGAAGGACTGAATGCCTTCCTGGAAAAGCGCAAACCGGCCTGGTTGGGGGATGCTTGATGTCCGGGTTCGTCTGGAGCTCCGCCCCCTCACCCCAGCCCTCTCCCCAAGAGGGCGAGGGGGTTGGTTCGTGCAGCGTCTGGACCACGAGGCCAGCCCGCGGCGAAGGCCGCGACATCCGCCTTGCCACATCATCCAGGCGAGCCAGCAATCGCCAAGCCACACCATCGCCCCGCCCCACTCCGTCATCCCCTCGCCCCTCTGGGGAGAGGGCTAGGGTGAGGGGATACGTACTCAAGGCCACGCAGGAGCCACAACAATGATTACCACCCTCCTGGTCGCCAACCGCGGCGAGATCGCCTGCCGCGTGATGCGCACCGCCAAGGCCATGGGCCTGACCACTGTCGCCGTGCACAGCGGCATCGACCGTGACGCACGGCATGCGCGCGAGGCCGACATTCGCATCGACCTCGGCGGCGCCAAGCCGGCCGAAAGCTATCTGCAGATCGACAAACTGATCGCCGCCGCCAAGGCCAGCGGCGCCCAGGCGATCCACCCCGGCTACGGCTTCCTGTCCGAAAACGCCGATTTCGCCCGCGCCATCGAAGACGCCGGGCTCATTTTCCTCGGCCCGCCCGCCTCGGCCATTGACGCCATGGGCAGCAAGTCCGCCGCCAAGGCGCTGATGGAGAAAGCCGGCGTGCCGCTGGTACCTGGCTATCACGGCGAAGCCCAGGACGTGGAAACCTTCCGCACGGCGGCAGAAAAGATCGGCTATCCGGTCCTACTCAAAGCCACCGCAGGCGGCGGCGGCAAAGGCATGAAGGTCGTCGAGCGCGAAGCGGATCTTGCCGAAGCGCTGCAATCGGCCCAGCGCGAGGCGCAGTCCTCGTTCGGCGACTCGCGCATGCTGGTCGAGAAATACGTGCTCAAGCCGCGCCACGTGGAGATCCAGGTGTTCGCCGACCAGCACGGCAACTGCCTGTACCTCAACGAGCGCGACTGTTCGATCCAGCGCCGCCACCAGAAAGTCGTCGAGGAAGCGCCGGCGCCGGGCCTCTCCCCTGAACTGCGCCGAGCCATGGGCGAAGCGGCGGTCAAGGCTGCGCAGGCCATCGGCTACGTCGGAGCCGGCACGGTGGAGTTTCTGCTCGATGCCCGGGGCGAGTTTTTCTTCATGGAGATGAACACCCGCCTGCAAGTCGAGCATCCGGTCACCGAAGCCATCACCGGCCTCGATCTGGTCGCCTGGCAGATCCGCGTCGCTCGTGGCGAACCGCTGCCGATCAGCCAGGATCAGGTCCCGCTCAATGGCCATGCCATCGAAGTGCGGCTGTATGCCGAAGACCCGGATAACGACTTCCTGCCTGCCACCGGGACGCTCGATCTGTACCGCGAATCCGCCGCCGGTCCGGGCCGTCGGGTCGACAGCGGCGTGGACGAAGGCGATACGGTTTCACCCTTCTACGACCCAATGCTCGGCAAGCTGATCGCCTGGGGCGAGAACCGTGAAGAGGCGCGTATGCGTTTGCTGGCCATGCTGGATGAGACCAGCGTGGGCGGCGTGCGTACCAACCTCGCCTTCCTGCGGCGCGTCATCGGCCACCCCGCGTTCGCGGCGGCAGAGCTGGACACCGGCTTCATCCCACGTCACGAAGCGGAGCTGATGCGCAAAGCTGGCGAGCTGCCCGATGAATTCTGGCAGCTGGCCGGCGAACGCTTCGTGCAGACCGAACCGGCCCGGGTCCGAAACGACGACATCCATTCACCCTGGGCCAACCGCGATGGCCTGCGCTTCGGCATGCCGGCGCAAATCGGTGTGCATCTGATGTGCAACGGCGAAAGCCGGACCGTGCGTGTCGGGAGCGAGGCGCAAGCCGCTTTGCGTAGGAGCGAGGGGGACGCCTCAGTCCTTGCTCGCGAAGTCGATACTGCGAGGTCCGCCGAATCTGCTTTCGCGAGCAAGAACGAAGGCGTCCCCCTCGTTCCTACAGGGGTCATGCGTCGTCCGAAAGCGATTCGCCAGGGCAAAACGTTGTATCTGGAATGGAACGGCGAACTGCAAGCCGTGACCGCCTACGACCCCATCGCCGAAGCCGAGGCCAGCCATCAACATCACGGCGGCCTGACCGCGCCCATGAATGGCAGCATCGTGCGCGTGCTGGTCGAGCCCGGCCAGAGCGTCGAGGCCGGTGCCGCGCTGATCGTGCTGGAGGCGATGAAGATGGAGCACAGCATCAGAAGCCAGCAGGCCGGTGTGGTCAAAAGCCTGTTCTGTGCTGAAGGCGATATGGTCAATGAGGGAACGGTGTTGCTGGAGATGGAGGAAGCCTGACGCAGAATTGCATAGTGCTATCAGGCTATACGTTTGGCGCAGCATTGGTGGGCTGAAGCCCACCCTTGTATCTCGACTACCAGGCCATTTGGACTGATAGTTCCCGACTG
>DALZYJ010000028.1:0-21239 GCA_031988485.1 Pseudomonas sp. | reverse complement strand
CAGTCGAGAACTATCAGCCCAAATGGCCTGGTAGTCGAGATACAAGGGTGGGCTTTAGCCCACCGTGAACGTCGCGGAGCTATGAACAACGCCAACCACCCACCGTCGATGACCAATATCGACCAGCTCGATTTCGACCACGCTGGCTGAGCGCGTAGGATGCTGCACACATCCCCTGTTCAATCACTTGAGGAGATCGCTATGCCTGATTCCACCTACGCACCGCCAAAGGTCTGGACCCACGACGCGCCCTCTGGCGGCAAGTTCGCCAGCATCAACGCCCCTACCGCCGGCGCTCGGGAGCAAAAGGCGCTGCCGGTGGGCAAGCATCCGCTGCAGCTCTACTCGCTGGCCACGCCTAACGGGGTAAAGGTCACGATAATGCTGGAAGAGCTGCTCGCACTCGGCCACAGCGGTGCCGAATACGACGCCTGGCTGATCAAGATCGGTGATGGCGATCAGTTCGGTAGCGGCTTCGTCGAGATCAACCCGAACTCCAAGATTCCGGCGCTGGCCGACCATAGCGTCGAAGGCGAGCCCCTGCGGGTGTTCGAATCCGGCTCGATCCTCGTCTACCTGGCGGAAAAATTCGGCGCATTCCTGCCGACCGAAACCCGCGCACGCACCGAAACCCTCAACTGGCTGTTCTGGCAGATGGGCTCGGCGCCCTTCCTCGGTGGCGGCTTCGGGCATTTCTATGCCTATGCGCCGGAGAAGTACGAGTACCCGATCAACCGCTACGCGATGGAGGTCAAGCGTCAACTCGATGTGCTGGATCGCCAACTGGCCGAAAATCGCTACATCGCGGGCGACGATTACACCATCGCCGACATGGCCATCTGGCCCTGGTATGGCGGGCTGGTGCTCGGCGAGCTGTATCAAGCCGCGGAATTTCTCTCGGTGCAGGATTACCAGCACGTGCAGCGTTGGGCTGCCGAGATCGCCAAACGCCCTGCCGTGATTCGCGGGCGCAAGGCCAATCGCACCTGGGGCGACGAGCCGGAACAGGCGCCCGAACGGCACAGCGCAGCGGACCTCGACTGAGCCTCCGGTCAAATCGGAGTTTCCAATAAGGGTGGAAAACGGCAGCCCCTTTTTCACCTTTTCGCCTCGCAGTTGCGTAGCGTGAGCCGTGGGGCGTACAGCTTTATCTCGCCCAACGGTTATGGCAGCACACGCGCCCCAGCTGCCATCCGCCATCCGTTTAATCCAGCGTCGCAATGACCCAGCCACCCGAGCTGCCATAGCGCTGCGCAAGCCGAAACCGATCAGAGTTTCCGATCGGAGTCCCGACCGCTGATCCTCCCGTTCTGAACTATGGCCGGACGGCCAGAGCCAAACGTCATGGGCGTTGCTCTCGATAGTTGATGAGCGGCCATCGTTCATGGCTGTTGGCATGGACCTGTGGTCGCGCCCAATAAGCGCAGCGCTCCGCATACCCAGTTGTTCAACACAACGCGAGGTGAACCATGAAACATACTTTGGTAGCGGCGTTCGCAACGCCGACCGATGCCAGCCGCACCTTTGGCGATCTGATGTCCAGAGGCATCGCCCGTGAGCAGATTCATACCGTGAGCGCTGACAGCGCGGAAATCCACAGTTACGACGCGCCCTACTCCACCACCACCAGCACGGTGGATCACACGCATCACGAATCCCGCGTCGCACACTTCTTCAAATCGCTCTTCGGCCACGAACCCCACGAGGAGCATCGCCGCTACGCCACGGCCTATCCGGAGGCGATACGCCGGGGTGCCCAGGTGATCGCGGTGGACGTGAACGATGAGGATCAACTGCTCAGGGCGCGCGATGCGCTGGAGTACAACGGCGCCATCGACATCCACGAGCGCGGCGCCAGCACCAGCGATACGGCCGCGGCGCACGGTTATCCCGGACCCAGCAGTCCCTATGCCGGCGCGACCGGCGGCGACAGCCATCTCGACAAGCACTTTGCCGGCTCGCCGACCACGGCCGCAGATGGGCGTCATGCCGGAAGCGGACATCTCGATACAGGCGCGCCTGCGGTCGGCGCCGTCGGTACGAGCCAAACCGCTTATGCCGCCGATACCAGCCATCCCGACAGGAACCCTGCCGATACCAGCCAGTACGATATCGGCACCGCAGCCAAACGGGCCGGCACGGATTATCCGGATACCGCCGCCACCTCATCACCGACAGGCGGTGGTCTGGCCGGCGAAACCGTTGCCACCCGCGACGCGACGCAAAGCTTGGACCCCACCCAGGCGGGCGCATGCAGTGACCGGGTTTGCGTGATTCGCCGACCGAGCTGATCGCCTGGCGCCAACGCACACGGGCCGCAGTGCGGCCCGTGGATCATATTGAATGGCACAACGTGGGCACGACACCTGCGACGGAGCGCGCGATGCCATCCGACGAGCCCTCGCCTGCACCGTCATTAGCTCGCCTTGGGGTTGTTCAGCTACGAAACCCTAGCCATTAGTCGCGTAGGGTGGGCCGGGCGGCGCTCCGCTTCAGCCCACCATTAAACGAACACGACGGGCCGAAGCGAAGCCGCTCGACCCAGCCGTCCTTCCTCTTCACCACCTGGTTCGAACATCGTCCAAGGCCCCCCGCAATCCGGCGCAGCCGACCGTCAGAGCCAGCGCATCTTCGGTGAGCCCGAGCGCGGCATTGGTCAACGGGTTGGCCTGGTAGGGCTTGCGCAGGCTGAGCCCTACTTTGGAAATGACCAGCGCGGCTGTCGCCCCGATCAATGCCGGAATCCAGATCGGCTCACGCCTGGCACCGGCCAGCGCAGCCGCTGACACGCCGCCCGACAATGCACGAAACATCATCGACGGCAGAATGGTCCGATCCGGCGCAAAGGGCATCTTGTCGCCAAGCAATTCCGCAGCGGCCATGGGCAACAGGAACTGCTGAGCCCGATGCGAGGCCAACGTCCGCGCCGGCTCCTCTGCATCATCGATATCGTCACGCGCGGCCAGCGCCCGGCTGGTCATCGCCGGCGCCAACATGCTGCGCATGCCCGTCACCGCTCCAATCGCCAGAGCACCCCAAAACAGATTGCTGGATATGGTCATCGTTATCTCCCGGTAGTTAGTAATACCGACCGGGCGCCCGCTGTGAGCGTTCGGCGCCAAGGCGCGACCGCGACGGATGACATCAATCTGAGATACGAGGCTTGGCTTTCCATCAGGGGCCAAGCCTTCGCACCACCGGCCGGCCGCAGCGGCTACAGCCAGTGGCAGCGTCGAGACGCTTCAGCCGCATAGGTTGAATCGGCAGCCGTTTCGGCTGATGTTCCGTAGGAGACCGGCATGCCTTCTCGGTGGACTGAAGCCCACCCTACGAACCGAAGCCTACTCTCGGGCTTCCATGCTTACTGGCCGAGCAGACCGGCACCTTGGGCCGAACCGAAGGCAAAGCCGATGAATTCCTGCACGCTCATGTCGCGACCGTTGAAGGTCACCTTGTCGTCGGCGTAGTGCAGGGAGCTGGCCAGGCGATCACCTTGCAGCTGGAACCAACCTGTATCGAGCGTCATGCCACTGAACATGTCCGTGGCGGCATCGGTTTGCTGCTGCAGCGCAACCGGGTCGAGCTGGCCGCCGCGCTGCTTGTTCTGCGCAATCAAGCCGGCGACGTCGCGTACCACGCCTTTATCGATGCCGGCGTCGGCTTTGAGCGAAGCAAGCATGCTGGTGATCATCGCATCGGGAGTGAACGCGTCATCACTCGGGCCTTGCAGATCGAGCACAACGGACAGGCGGGCTGCCCCGTTGGCAGTCTCGAAACCGAACTCATCCAGAGCAAAGGTGGGCTTGTGCTGCAGCAGCTGCACCGCCTGTGCTTGCAGTTCGTTCTGCTGGGCTGCGGTCATGTTGGCGATCGCGTCTTCCTGGCTGGGGCCGCTAGCGAGCAGCGACTTGTAGCTGTCGACCAGCGCCTTGAGGCTGGCATCGTCGAGGTGGCGCAGGCTGAAGGCAAGCGCGACGTTGCTGAAGGTCTGTCCTTGCGCTTCTACCTGGCCGATGCGGTAGGCAGCCGTCTGGTCGAGGCCACGTTCGCCGCGGCCCAGAAGTTCTTCGACGGAGGCTTTTTGGATAACCACGGCAGGGGCATCGCCGGCCTGGATATCCATGCGCTCGACGGTCAGCGCCGAAGGACCCAGCGCAAAGCCGTTGGCATCCTCTTCCTTGTCGGCGGACATGCCGATGCCGCGAATGCTCATCCGTACCGGCTTGCCTGCAGCGCCGGCCAGGTTGAGGTCGACCTCTTTCAGCTCACCATCCACGCGAAACGCGGTGGCGTCCTCTGCCGCTTCGAAGGTGATGATGCCGGGCGAGACGCGAAGCGTGCCCTCTTCATCCTCGATGTTGAACGCTGCAGAGCGTAGCTCGCCGTTCTGGCGGCCGTCGTAGCCGATGGTTACGTCGCCCACCAGTGGGATTTCACCAGAGGCCGATGCGAACAGTTTTTCAGTCAGCGCCGTCCGCTCAAGCTGAACATGGCTCTGAGCCGCCACCGGCATCAAGCGGCCGCGGGTCAGACGCGAGACGGGGAATGGGCCGTGCTCGAGGTGGTCCGTCAGCTGCACCGAGTACTGCCGGACGTTGCCCTCGTCATCAGGCGCCTCGATATCGATCTGGTAACGGGCGTCACTGGACAGCAGACCGCGCTCGAAGCTGAGCATTTGAACGCTGACTTCACCACCGGCGCCGGCGCTCATCTCGCGCAGCTTGATGTTGGCCTGGTCGACGGCATCGCGGGCGGTCGATTCGACCTGGGTGCTGGTGTAAACGGTGGCGGCGCCGATGAGGGCCAGGGGAACGGCAACGGCGAGTGCGAGCTTTTTCATGAATGCATCCTGTGCGGCGGCTGGGCAGACGTCCTGTCAGCCGGTGGTTGGCAAGCGGCGGCACTCTAACAGCGCCTTTGCCGAGGCTCCAGCGTGCCATGCAACAGGATGGGAAGGGTGAGAACGTGGCAACAAATCACTGCGCCTTACCACTGATAGAACCCCTAGACAATAACGCCCAGGCCAAACCCCATCTGCGCCAGCAACAGAGCCCGAATGGCGAAGGTATAACTGATGATCCAGCTTTGCCCCAGCGCATCGTGGGCAAACAACCGGTGGCTTGCGGGAAACTCGGTCTCCATCTCTTTGAGGGCAGTGATGGTCAGCTGCAACAGCTGGCGGCTCCTCGCATCGACGAGCCAGAACACCAGCGCCAGCAGCACGGTGAAGGCGCCCAGCAGCACCAGCAACCCCGGCGAGAAGCCCCGCTCCAGCGCCGCCAGTACCCCACCATCGGCAAAGATCGCCAGCACCACGAAGAAGTTGAAGCCCCGCAGGCGCTGCTCGGCATTGAGCTTGAAATGCGCCCAAACGAACTCTCGACTGTCCACGCGCTTCCCCTTTTATCGAAAGACAGAGTGCTGCTGACTCATGTGCATTGTGATGCGTACGGGTCGGATCAATTCCCGACGGTTTGGAGTGCAGTGTGGCGGCCCGTTATGGCTAATGCCTGATTGTTGCTGAATGGGCACAGGTTCAAGGCGTCGCCATATTTGAGCAATACCTGCTCGACGGCATCTTTGAATGGCGGGTTCTTGTAATGTGGCAATGGGTAGAAATCAATCAACGCCAAGGATGTATAAGAATCGAGGTCGGGTGCGGCTGTCGCGTCATCCAGCTCCTGTAGATAGTCGATGCTGGGAGCGAGCACGGCGGAGTCTGCGGACTCCCCGATATAGCACTTACCTGCCCTGACCTGCTCTGCAATCAACTTGTCAGCGCCGGTCCGCTTCAGCTCTTGCAGCAGAAAGAAGGTGTTGCCGCCTGCTATATAGATGAACTCGTTACGTTCGAGCTTATCGGCAATCTCTTCCTCGCCAGCTGTTGAAACTTCGAGTTCGTCAATCACCAGCCCAGCTTTGTTGAGTGCATCCTTGGCTGCGATAAGGTAGGCGTTCACTTCCTCAGCGAGACTTGCCGTAGGTATTAACGTAACCGTCTTTCCCCGACACTCACCTTTGGTGAAAGTGACAAACAAGTCCGCGACTTCGGCGAATGAAGATGTCAGAAAGATATTCATAGCACTCTCCATTTGTTGGATTCATCGAGCGAACTGCCCTGTTCAGAATGGATCATCTGCCCAAGTAGTTGAAAGAACGGCCATTACTCTCCATGCGAGTGCGGCTTATGCATCACAGACTTAGTAGAGCGGAAACCTGTGCGATGGCCTGTTGCTCGCGGCTGGCCCAATCCCCGGCGATTTCTACGAATGGCTGATGATGACGCAGGAGCCAGTCACGGCAGGCCTCATGGAAGCGCCAGCGCTCGACAGCTTCCGGTTGGCAGCGCTGACCGTCGGCGTGCCACTCGGCGCCCTCGGGCGACAGCAACAGATACTGGTCGTACCGACGCGTAAGCAGCTCTTCTTCCAGCCACGCCGGGCAGCTGCCGAACAGCGTCTGGCTCCAGATGATATTGCTCAGCAAATGTGTATCGAGGATCAGTAGCTCCGGCGTCTGGCTACGCGCGGCGTCTTCCCACATGAGCTGGCCGCGGGCAATAGCGGGAATGTCATTCAGGCAGGTGTCGCGCTGTTCCTGCTCGATGAAGTGACGGACATATTCGCCCACCACCCGCCCACCGAAACGCCGCTGCAATCGAGCGGCGAGCCAGCTCTTGCCGGTGGATTCGGCTCCGGTGAGCACCAGCACTTTCATGGTGCGTTCAACCTGGCGCGTTGCATCAATCGACTCCAACAAAGCCACCCGTCTGGTGCTGCCACAGGCGCGCATAGAGGCCGCCGCGCTCGATCAGCTCGGCGTGGGTGCCGGTCTCGATCACCTGGCCGTTGTCGATCACCACCAGACGATCCATGCGGGCGATGGTCGACAGTCGGTGGGCAATCGCGATGACGGTCTTGCCTTCCATGAGGGTATCCAGGCTCTCTTGGATCGCCGCTTCGACTTCCGAATCCAGCGCAGAAGTCGCTTCATCGAGCACCAGGATCGGCGCGTCTTTCAGCAGCACCCGAGCGATGGCGATGCGTTGCCGTTGGCCACCGGAGAGCTTCACGCCGCGTTCCCCGACCATGGCCTCGAAACCCAGCCCGCCCTGGCTGTCGTCCAGTGTGCCGATGAAGGTATCCGCGCGGGCTTTGCGCGCTGCGGCCCAGAGGTGTTCGTCACTGGCGTCGGGCTTGCCGTAACGCAGGTTGTCACGGATCGAACGGTGCAGCAGCGAGGTGTCCTGCGTGACCACGCCGATGTTGGCGCGCAGGCTTTCCTGGCTGACGTCCGCGACGTTCTGGCCGTCGATGAGGATGCGCCCGCTTTCCAGGTCATAAAGGCGCAGCAGCAGGTTGACCAGCGTCGATTTGCCCGCGCCTGACGGCCCGACCAGGCCGATCTTCTCGCCGGGGCGAATGTCGATGCTGAGCCCGCTGATCACGCCGCCCTTCTTGCCGTAATGGAAATGCACGTCGTCGAAACGCACGCCGCCCTGCTCCACCTGCAGCGGCTTGGCGTCGTCGCGGTCGAGCACATTACGAGGCCGAACGATGCTCTTCATCCCATCCTGCACAGTGCCGACGTTTTCGAAGATGCCGTTGACCACCCACATGATCCACTCGGCCATGTTGTTGATGCGGATCACCAGGCCCAGCGCCAGGGCGATGGCTCCGGTGCTGATCAGCGCCTCGCTCCACAGCCACAGCGCCAGCGCACCGGTGCCGACGATCAGCAGGCCGTTCAGGCAGGTGATCAGGAAATCCAGGCTGGTGATGGTGCGTGACTGCAGGCGGAATTTATCGAGCAGCTCCTGCATGGCCTCACGGGCGTAGCTTTCTTCTTCCCGCGAGTGAGCGAACAGCTTGAGCGTGGCGACGTTGCTGTAACCGTCGACTACCCGGCCCATGACCTTGGAGCGCGCGGCGGAAGCGGCCGCCGAGCGCGCCTTGATACGCGGCACGAAGTACCAGAGGGCGGCGCTGTAACCGATGATCCACAGCGACAACGGCACGATCAGGCGCAGATCGGCGGCAGCGAACAAGTACAGCGCGCTGCCGGCGTAGACCACCACATGCCACAGCGCGTCGATCACCTGCATGGCCGAATCGCGCAGCGACGGCCCGGTCTGCATCACGCGCTGGGCGATGCGCCCGGCAAAATCGTTCTGGAAGAAATTCAGGCTCTGCTTGAGCACATAACGGTGGTTCTGCCAGCGGACCAGATTGGTCAGCCCCGGATTGATCGCCTGGTGGGTGAGCAGGTTGTGCAGGCCGAACACCAAGGGCCGGATGATCAGAGCCACCAGCGCCATCCACAGCAATTCGTTGCGGTGCTCGGCGAAGAAGGTCCGCGCATCGCTCGTCGCCTGAGCCATATCGATCAACTGGCCGAGAAAGCTGAACAGCGCCACCTCGATCAACGCCGCGAAGAAGCCGATCACCAACACGGCGGTCATCAGCGGCCAGACCTGCTTCAGGTAGTGGGCGTAGAACCGCAACATCCCGTCCGGCGGCGCGACGTCAGGGCTGGGCTTGAAGACATCGATGAGGTTTTCGAAACGGCGGAACAGCATGGGGAACAATCTGCTTTGGCGAATGGGCGGGGTCGTTGCTGACAGCGCGCGGTGTTGATCGCTGGGACGTCAACCGGGATCTGCCTGGGAGTGATCGAATCGCTCTGAACCGCGGCTTTTGCTGATGCAGCGTAGCAGTATCCGAGGTTCCCCAGCGGCGCCTCGGTCGGAAACGAAGTCAGTGGCAAAAAGTGAGCAGGCCTCATAAGCCAGGCGTGCAGACCTGTTTAATGCGTGCCGGCCAGGCGGGATTGGTTGGGGCCATTCGTCAGGTCCACAACTGGCAGTCGTTCGTAGGGTGGGCTTCAGCCCACCGCCAACCGACAACACCGTTCCGTGGGCTAAAGCGGAACGCCGATTGGCTAACCCTACCTGTCTGACATGCGCAGCGTCTTTATTGAACGGCCAGCCTCGCCTGACGCCATTCGCGCAGACCCATCATTGCCAGCAGGATGAACAACCCGTACAGCCCCGCGGTGAGCCAGTAGTCCTGATACAGAAAGAACCCGACATAGAGCACGTCCACCACGATCCACAACACCCAGCACTGCCAGCGCTTGATCGCCATCCAGAACTGCGCCAGCAGGCTGAAGGCCGTCAGTGTCGCGTCCGGCCCGGGATACGCCGCTTCGGTCGTAGCCATCAACAAACCCAGCCCGACGCTTCCCAGCACCGCCACAACAAGCCCAACGCCGACTTCCATCGCCGTCGCACCCACCACCGGCCGGCCCCCTTCCCGCCCGCTGCCACACGTCCACTGCCACCAGCCATACAGCTGCATCGCGGCGAACACGCCGTTGAGCAGTACTTGCGAATACAACCGCACCTCGAAGAAGAACCAGGCATAGAGCGACACCATCACCAACCCGACGGGCCAGCACAGCGGGTTCTGCCGCACGGTGAGCCAGACGGAAAAGACGCCCAGGGCTGAGGCGATGAGTTCAAGGGTGGTCATGGGAGATGGATCAGTAGCCGATACGGGCGGGCATGATACGTCAGACGTTCGGCGCTATTCGAAGCGCTCCGGTTGGCACGAGAAACCGTGCGGATTGCGCCCGCTACACAGTTGAATAACGAGCATCTCGGAGCCGATCGGGTGGGTAGCTGCCGTTACTGTGTGCGGACGATGGATGCGGTCATTTAGCGGTACACGACGCAATCTGCCGTTTGGCTAAGCGCTTTCTTATCGGTTTCAGTGATGAGCAGTGGCACAAACGGGTTTGACAAAATGCAGGCTATTTCATAATTTTTATGGTGCGCAAACGTTTGCGTATGCAAAATAATGACAATAACCACGGAGTTTGCCCATGTTCGGTTTCCGTCCCGCCCGTCTCTGCGCCGCCATCGCTCTTGGCGCCGCTGCCCTTATCAGCTTCTCCAGCGCCCAGGCCGCCGAAGGTGAAACGCCTCAGGTCGCACTGGTCATGAAGTCTCTGGCCAACGAGTTCTTCCGCACCATGGAGGACGGCGCCAAGGCTTATCAGAAAGAACACTCGGACCAGTTCACACTGATCGCCAACGGCATCAAGGACGAAACCGACACCTCGGCGCAGATTCGCATCATCGAGCAGATGATCGTCGCCAAGGTCGATGCGCTGGTCATCGCACCGGCCGACTCCAAAGCTCTGGTGGCAGTGATCAAGAAGGCCAGCGATGCCGGGATCAAGGTCGTCAATATCGATAACCGTCTCGATCCGGACGTGGTGAAGAGCAAGGGTCTGGATGTGCCCTTTGTCGGCCCCGACAACCGCAAAGGCGCGCGTCTAGTCGGCGAATATCTGGCCAAGACCAAGCTCAAGGCGGGTGATGAGGTCGGCATCATCGAAGGCGTGTCCACTACCACCAATGCTCAGCAGCGCACCGCTGGTTTCAAGGACGCGATGGAAGCGGCCGGCATGAAGATCGTCGGTGTGCAGTCGGGCAACTGGGAGATCGACCGCGGCAACGCCGTGGCCGCGGCCATGCTCAACGAGTACCCGAACCTCAAGGCATTGCTGGCCGGTAACGACAGCATGGCGCTGGGCGCGGTGTCCGCGGTGCGCGCGGCTGGCAAGCAGGGCCAGGTGGAGGTGGTCGGCTATGACAACATCAATGCCATCAAGCCCATGCTCAAGGACGGCCGCGTGCTCGCCACCGCCGACCAGTTTGCCGCGCAGCAGGCGGTGTTCGGTATCGAAGCGGCGCTCAAGCTGGTCAAAGGCGAAGCCACCGATGCCAAAGACGGCGTCATCGAGACCCCCGTCGAACTCGTGACCAAACCGTGACCCACGCTGTAACAGGTGGCGAGACCGTTCTCGCCGCCAGCGGCATCGGCAAGACCTACGCCCAGCCGGTGCTGGGCGGGGTCGATCTGCAATTGCGCGCCGGCGAGGTGCTGGCGCTGACCGGTGAGAACGGCGCCGGCAAGAGCACGCTGTCGAAGATCCTCTGCGGGCTGGAACAGCCCACCACCGGTTCGCTGAGCTTCCTCGGCCAGCCCTACGCCCCAGCGAGTCGACGCGAGGCTGAGCGCCTTGGCGTGCGCATGGTGCTGCAGGAACTCAACCTGCTGCCGACGCTGACCGTGGCCGAGAACCTGTTTCTCGACAACTTGCCCAGCCGTGGCGGCTGGATTGCCCGTGGCCGTTTGCGCGAAATGGCGCGCCAGGCCATGGCGCAGGTCGGGCTCGAATCGGTCGATCCGGATACGCCGGTAGCGGCGCTGGGCGTCGGCCATCAGCAGATGGTCGAAATCGCCCGCAATCTGATTGGCGACTGCCGCGTACTGGTGCTCGACGAGCCCACGGCCATGCTGACTGCCCGCGAGGTGGACCTGCTGTTCGCGCAGATCCAGCGACTGCGCGAAGCCGGCGTCGCCATCATGTACATCTCCCATCGCCTGGAAGAGCTGGCGAAAGTGGCTCAGCGCGTCGCCGTGCTGCGTGACGGCCAACTGGTGGCGGTGGAATCCATTGATCGCTACAGCAGCGATGAGCTGGTCACCCTGATGGTCGGCCGTGATGTCGGCGAAGCCATCGATCTGGGCGAACGGCAGATCGGCGCGCCGCTGTTGCAGGTCGACAACCTCACCCGCCGCGGCAAGGTCGAGGGTGTTTCTTTCAGTGTGCGAGCCGGGGAGATCTACGGCATCTCCGGGCTGATCGGTGCCGGCCGCACCGAATTGCTGCGACTGATCTACGGCGCCGACCGCGCCGACAGCGGTCAGGTTTCCATCGGCGATCCGCCAATGCCGGTCCAGGTGCGTTCACCGGCAGAAGCCGTGCGCCAGGGCATTGCGTTGATTACCGAAGACCGCAAACACGAAGGCCTGCTGCTGAGCCAGCCCATCGCCGCCAACCTGGCGCTGGGCAACATGCCGGCCGTGTCGCGCCACGGGCTGATGCGCCCGGCGGCGGAACACGCCCTTGCCCAGCGGCAAATCGATGCCATGCGCATTCGTTGCGATGGCCCCCACCAATCCGTTGGCGAGCTGTCCGGCGGCAATCAGCAGAAGGTCGTGATCGGCCGCTGGCTGGAGCGCGATTGCCGCGTGCTGCTGTTCGACGAGCCCACCCGCGGCATCGACGTCGGCGCCAAGTTCGAGATCTACCGCCTGCTCGGCGAGCTGGCGTGCCAGGACAAAGCGCTGGTGGTGGTCTCCAGCGACCTGCGCGAGCTGATGCTGATTTGTGACCGTATCGGCGTGTTGTCTGCCGGCCGACTCATTGAAACATTCGACCGCGACGACTGGAGCCAGGACCGCTTGCTGGCTGCCGCGTTCGCTGGCTACCGCAGCCGCGAAGCCATGCTCGGCGATGTCGCACCCCCGTTACAGGAGCTTTCCCAATGACCACCCCGTCCGTCACGCCCGCCGCCAAGCGCACCGGCACGCAGCAGGGCCTCGGCACTTACCTGGGTCTGGCCGTCGCGCTGCTGGCGATGATCGTGCTGTTCTCTTCCTTGAGCAGCCACTTCCTGTCCTACGCCACCTTCACCACCCTGGCCAACCAGATTCCCGACCTGATGGTGCTAGCGGTCGGCATGACTTTGATCCTGATTATCGGCGGCATCGACCTGTCGGTGGGCTCGGTATTGGCCCTGGCGGCGGCCGTGGTCAGCGTGGCGACACTCGGCTTTGGCTGGGGCATCGTGCCGTCCGCACTACTCGGCATGCTCTGCGCTGCGCTGGCCGGCACCGTGACCGGTACCATCACCGTGGCCTGGGGCATTCCGTCGTTCATCGTTTCCCTCGGCGTGCTGGAGATGGCGCGCGGCCTGGCCTACCAGCTCACCGACTCACGCACCGCCTATATCGGCGACGCCTATGCCTGGCTGTCGACGCCGTTCGCGGCAGGTATTGCGCCAGCGTTCGTCATCGCACTGCTGGTGATCGTCGCCGCACACCTGCTGCTGACTCGCAGCGTGTTCGGCCGCTATCTGGTGGCCATCGGCACCAACGAAGAGGCCGTGCGTCTGGCCGGCATCAACCCCAAGCCGTACAAGATCGCGGTGTTCGCACTGATGGGCCTGCTTGCCGGGCTGGCTGCCCTGTTCCAGATTTCGCGCCTGGAGGCGGCCGACCCGAACGCCGGCTCCGGCCTGGAGCTGCAGGTCATCGCCGCCGTGGTAATCGGCGGCACCAGCCTGATGGGCGGGCGCGGTTCGGTGATCAGCACCTTCTTCGGCGTGTTGATCATTTCCGTGCTGGCCGCCGGGCTGGCGCAGATCGGTGCCACCGAACCCACTAAACGCATCATCACCGGTGCGGTGATCGTGGTGGCGGTGATTCTCGATACCTACCGCAGCCAGCGCGCCAAGCGTCGGGGCTGAGGGTTCATGGCCACCATCAAGGACGTCGCCGCGCGCGCCGGTATTTCCTACACCACGGTTTCCCACGTGGTGAACGGCACGCGCCCGGTGAGCGACACGGTGCGCGGCAAGGTCGAGGCCGCCATCGCCGAGCTGGGCTATGTGCCCAGCGGCGTGGCGCGCTCACTGCGAGCCCGCGCCACGGGTACCCTCGGGCTACTGCTGCCGAACGCCAGCAACCCCTATTTCGCCGAGTTGGCGCGGGGCATCGAGGATCATGCCGAGCGCAACGGCTACAGCGTGATCCTGTGCAATTCCGACGACGATATCGACAAGCAGTTGCGCTACCTGCGGGTGTTGGTGGAACGCCGTATCGATGGCCTGATCGTCGCAACAGTGGCCAGCGATACGGCGTTTGCCCAGGCGCTGGCTGGCCTGAAAGTGCCGCTGATGCTGGTCGACCGCTCCCTGGATGGCGTGACGGCTGACCGCGTGCAGATCGATCATGAACGCGGCGGTTTTCTCGCCACGCAGCATCTGCTCGAACTGGGCCATCGTCGCATTGCCTGCATCGGCGGACCGGCCAGCACGCAGGTTGCGCAACTGCGCGCGGCGGGGTATCGACGTGCGCTGGCGGACGCGAAGGTCGAGGCGCTGCCGGTCGTGGATTGCGCCTTTACCAGCCCCGCCGGCTATGCCGCTGCACAAGCACTGCTGGCGGGCGATAAGCCACCGACGGCGATCTTCGCCGGTAACGACATGATCGCCCTGGGCGTGCTGCGTGCAGCGGCCGAACGCGGTGTACGCGTGCCGGAGCAGCTCTCGGTGGTGGGCTTCGACGATATCGAAGTCAGCCGCTACCTGTATCCGGCGCTGACCACGGTCGGCCAATCCATCGGCCAGCTTGGTGAAACGGCAGCCGCGAGGTTGCTCGCACGCATCCGCACGCCGGAGTTGAGCGCCGAACAGCAACTCGTCGAACCCACCCTGGTGCTGCGCGAATCCAGCGCGGCACCAACGGCTTGATCAGCCGGAAAATAACCCCGAGGCGTCAGCGTTTCGCCGCGACAGAGGACCATCCGTAATGCAAGCGAACGTAGTTGTGGTGGGCAGTCTGAACATGGACCTTATCGTTCGGACCCCTCGCCTCCCGGTCGGCGGCGAAACCCTGGCCGGCCACGGCTTTTCCACGGCGCCAGGTGGTAAAGGCGCCAACCAGGCTGTCGCCGCTGCGCGCCTCGGTGCCACGGTCGCGATGATCGGCTGTGTCGGTGATGACGCTTACGGCGCCGAACTGCGCGCCAGCCTGATTGCGGAAGGCATCGATTGCCGCGCGATCACCAGCGCGCCCGGCGTATCCACCGGCATTGCCACGATTCTGGTGGACGACGCAGGCCAGAACGCAATCATCATTGCCGCCGGCGGTAACGGCGAACTGACCCCAGCGCGTCTGGCCAGTCACGACGCGCTGCTGCAGACGGCCGATATCGTCATTGCGCAGCTGGAAGTGCCCATGCCGACCGTCGAGGCCACCCTGTACCGCGCCCACGAACTGGGCCGCACCGTCATCCTCAACCCGGCGCCCGCCACCGGCCCGTTGCCCTCTCACTGGTACGGCCTGATCGATTACCTGATCCCCAATGAAAGCGAGGCGGCGTTGCTCACGGGTATTCACGTCGACTCGCCGCAAAGCGCGTTGCTTGGGGCGCAAGCGTTATTGGGCCGTGGCGCACGCCGCGTGCTGATCACGCTGGGCAGCCAGGGCGTGCTCTACGCCGACGCCTCGCGCCATGTACATCTGCCCGTCGACCCAGTGGTGGCGGTCGACACCACGGCCGCTGGCGATACCTTCGTCGGTGGCTTCGCCGCTGCCCTGGCTGACGGACAGCCACTGGAAGCGGCCATCAGCCTGGGCCAGCAAGCCGCCGCCCTGGCCGTCACCCGGCCGGGCGCTCAACCCTCGATTCCCTTTCGCCACGAGTTGCCCGCATGAAGAAGACGCCCCTGCTCAACGCCGCACTCTCGACCGCCATCGCCCGGCTCGGGCATGGCGACATCATCGTCATCGGCGATGCCGGCATGCCGATTCCACCCGGCACGCCCTGCATCGACCTGGCGCTGACCGCCGGCGTGCCGGACTTCGCCACCACGCTGCAGGTGGTACTGAGCGAAATGCAGGTGCAGGGTCATCTGCTGGCCAGCGAAACCCTGGAAGTGGCACCTGTGGGGCTCGAGACAATCGAGGCACTGTACGCCACTGGCGAACTGGGCGAGCGCCAGCTGGTCAGCCACGACGAGCTCAAGGCCGCGTGCGCAAAGGCTCGCGTGCAGATACGCACTGGGGAATGCCGGCCTTATAGCAATATCGCGCTGATCGCGGGCGTGACGTTTTGAGGAGTTGTCAAAGCAGCGGCAGGAGCGGCCAGAACGATAAGCGCACGGACCGACAAGTTAGCCATCTGTAAAAAATTTAATCTGTTCGATCTTGGTTATTCCAGACTGTCGACTCAGGTGCGTCCGTCACTTGTAGAGTGCGAAACAAAGGGGGCAAACAAAGAAACAAAGGGGACAGATTTATTTTTTGGATTTTTTTGAGAAACATGACCTTTCAGTTAAATAAATCTGTCCCCCTTTCCCCCACATGACCAGTGGGCGCAAAAGGTCGTCGCCGAAATGAACGACTACCAGTTCAAACTCGCCCGGCTGGAGGGCGAGTTCATCTGGCATACCCACTCTGATAGCGACGAAACCTTCATCGTGCTGGAGGGCGAGCTGATGATTTACTGCGCGCCGGCGAGATGTACGTGGTCAAGAAGGGAATCGAGCACAAGCCCCATGCTTTAAAGGAGATAAAGCTGCTATTGATCGAGCCGCGGGGCGTTTTTTGAATACCGGCGATGAGACGAATGAGCGGACGGCGGTGAATGATGTCTGGATTTGATTAAGAGCGGCTCGCTAGCGGAGGGGCGGGTCGATAGACCTGCACCCCTGCTTCCGCCACTAGCCTTTCGGAATCGTGTCCGGACGCACGTGAGGCAGCATGTGCGCCACGTAGTCCGCCTTGCCGAGGTTAATCCCTTCACTGCGCATGATCGAATACGCGGTCATGAGGTGAAAATAGAACTGACCCAGTGTCCAGTCACGGGCGTATTGGTCTGCGGTCAGATCCAGGACCATTCCGTTCGGAAGTTCATGGGCGACGGACTTATCCCCCTCTACATCCAGCGCATCGGCTGTGAGGCCGTTTAGCAATGCCACCGTCTCCTCAATCCGGGCATAGGCCTCTGCGAGCGATCCGGGCTGTTTGACAGCCTGACGCCCCTCATTCAACAGCTCGTTGATGGCAGCCGGGAACAGCTCACCTCTCAGACGGGACACGGCTTCTCGGGCTTGCACACAGGCAAAGCGAACCTGCGTCGACAGCGGATACATATCGGGCGCCAAACGTGCGGATAACAGCGCCTGCGCCTCTGCTTCCGGTAACTGGGCTTGCGCCTTCTTCAGCCAGCCTGAGAGGGTTTTGAGCATTTGTGTATAGGTTGGAACGAGGAGTGTCGTTAGCTGCATGGCTTCGTACCTTATGGATTGATGGCTAATCTATGCCGGAAAAAGCGACAGGGTAGTGAAGCTAGCTTCCGGAAAGTAGATAGATCTGCCTATTACCTTCACTCTTCCAAGAGCCGGTGTCCGGCTTCTTTCAAAGCCTCTACCGCTTTATCAAGATTCTCCGACTTGACCAATATGTAGTCCGTATCGAACGTGCTCATCGCGAAGATGCCGATGCCAGCAGCCGCGAGCGGGTCAAGGAAGGAAGCCAGGACGCCGGTTAGATCAAAGTCAAACGGCCCCTGCACCTTGATCGCGCGCCAAGGCCCATCCACTCGGGTTGAACCGGATGCGACACCCTCAGCACAGACAATCGAAAGTTCATCGCCCGTCCGGGTGATCGAAAAGAAGTCCGGTGACACTAACACAGCGACCGGCAGGTCAGCATTTGCCGATAATTGGGCAATCACGAAACTTTGGGGGAGTACAGAAAAGGACTGGTTCATGCCATGAGACCTCGTGATTAATCGAACGGGGCGCGAAAGGTATAGCGTTAACCGGGCCGCCAAAATACATGAGCGATGTTGAGCGCATCGCTATCCTCTGAGATTGATTAGCCACTTAAATGCTGGGCCGTACACCGAAGAAAAATAGATCTGTCCCCAATCTCTACTTTTTCCCTGCTTTTTAGGACTTACCGCTAAAACAAAAATATCAAGTAACCGACGCAGGGGAAGTAGCCTTGAAATCTGACAGGATGAATATCGTTTCGCTGCTTAGTAACGCTTCTACCTCGGGTAATGTGGCAAGCCTTTCATGGATCAGCTTTACTGCTGTTGTGCTGACGGTGACCTTCACGTCCAATACATAGGCCTGCTGATCGAATTTCAGGCGAGCTGAGTGCTTGGTTAACGTCCCGTCCGTTTCCACCAGCGCAGTTGCGGAAAGCTCACGGTCGACCAGCGCCAAAGTGGTTTGGCTATCGAGCCGTTTCTTTCTACCCCTCAGCTCCTGAGCTGTCAGCCAGCTGCCTATCCATACAGCCACTATAACAACCCAAGTCCAACCATACGGTGGCGAGCGCCAGCTCCTCTCAGCAAAGCTATGACGACTACCCAGCCATTCGACGATGACGCTAACAACTTCTTCCACGGCAATTCCTTCAAACGTACATGTCGGGCTTGGCTTGAATGTTTATCTTCAGCGCCTATGCAAACCCAAAAATAAATCTGTCCCCTTTTTTCAAAAAAAAAACTTTTTACCGCGAGAAATAACTTCCAGCTGCCACGATGAAAATTTTTGCTTGTGTGACGTTACGTGCTCACCAAAACTTTTAATGACAGCTGAGTCATCAATGCTTACGGATACTAATTGATCGGTATGAAAGTATTCTTCATCGGAACGTTGATTACTGTCGACTGGGTTTAATGTCAGCCGAAGAATAGCTTTGTCGTCAGCGATCTCTGATTCGTATTTTTTCAGCACCAATGCTAGGCCCAGTGCTTGGGTGCTGGATATAAATGCTTGAACGACCTTTCCGAAGGCTACGAATCATTGTGGCTCCATGTATGAGGGCTAACGTTTGGTTAAGGGGCTGGCTTTAGCCAGTCCCAGTGAGCGTAGCGAACGATTTGAACCACTAGTTAGATTTCACTGAACTTCTGCTGAAGTTTATAGTTGCTGGTAAGGATTTCTTGTATTTCAGAAACTGTAAAACCAAGCTGCTGAAGTAAGTGCAGTTGAAAAATCGCTTCCATTTTTTGACACAGCACCCATAGGTTGGCCCCTTTTACAGACTCACCCTTAAGTTCTTCACTGTAATGAGTAAGATAGTTTCTTGTGTTTACAACGCCCCTGATGATCTTGCTTCGCTGTTTGCCATTTCCAATATAAGATTTATACGGCTCGATAATCTTTTTTATTCTCTGGCCAAGATTGATTTCATTACCGTACCGAAGCCGGCCTCTTAGCCAGTGTCTATTCTCTTTTGGACATCCAAAGTAATTTGGCCATCATTGATCTGAACTCAGACTTATCCATCAGGGTTTCTGATGAGGTTCTCCTATGATAAGTCTCCAACCCTTGCGCCAGCGCCAAAAACTTCCCATCTAAATATTTATGAGAACCTGATACTGCTGAAAAATATAAGCCGATAGCCGGGCTTATCACAGAGTAAGCATTTAGCCAGTTATTAAATATTTCTTCAGCGTTTTCGCGAATGTGTGAAAATCTGAATAGCATTCGGTGGACATCTATTTTGGGATGCTCTTTGGGGAAGGGCAGGCTTGGATAAAATATTTTTATATTTGCAGGCCTGCTTTTATCCTCTGTAACTTTCATCATTATTTCGTTTGATGTGGCCGATACATCGCTAATGGCGACCGTTGCATCAACGGCAAAGCAGAGTAAGTATGTTATTTGGTGGATGGCATTGATGAATTCTGGGAGCTCTCTGGCTTTTTCAGAGGATAATTTTAAATATGTCTTGTGAGTTATTTTTGCTTCAGTTGTGGCGGGAAGTCCCGGCAGGGTGTAACCAAAAAATATGTGTAGTTTAAATTCGTTTATCAAGTTATAGGTGATTTCATCTTGTGGGGTGTAGTTTATGGCCGCAGTTCTATAATTATCTCCATATACGACGCTAATGCCAGAAATCCCAACCCACTCATTTAGCCCTTCAATTGAGAAAGATACTGTATGAAATGTAACCTTTTCATCTTGTTCGTAGGCAACTCCGCTCAGAGCCTGATTGACATGTATTAATGATTTAGCAATTCCACCAAAAGCATAATTTTTCTTTCTGTAGAAGCAATTATCTAGAGTTACAAGCCCATCTTTTTCCACGTGACCAATAATTCTGTTTAGGTCGTCCTCTCCATTCAGCCCCTTAATACTCTCGTCAAATAACCCAACAACTTCTAACTCGATATCTCCACCATCAGATATGGTTAGGGTTCCCGGAATTTTTTTATCCTCGTTACCCGGAAGCCAGAAGTAACCAGATTTTTTATATTCCTCTTTGAGTCGCACGGTGACTCCTTGTGAAATCTAACGCCGCGCTCTGCGGCAAATTTGGAGCGCAGCGGAAAATTTGTCCGGCAGCAGCGCCTTGTTATATCTACTCAACTCCATATATTGCTCTTACGCGATATTTATTGAGTTCATTTTCCGACGCTATTTCTTTCAGAGCGGAAATCACATTGTCAGAAATATTCTTATATTTATCCTGATCGGCATCGCTTGATTGAATGTTTCGAAAAGTAAGTAAACCGCCTCTTACTTTTGTGACAAGATCTTCTGGGCTATCTTTCATCCACTTAACGTAATCATCTTTGGTTAGTGAATTTAAAAACTCTATATCTTCAGGGTTCCACCCTCTATTTACAGCAATTTTTAACGAAACATCATCGAGATTGTAGCTTTTACTATTATTGTGCAAATCTTGAATCTTATCTTTAAGGAGTTGACACTTGAATCGCCCTAGGTCCCATGAGTGTCTTGGATCAATACTTGAAAGCGAATCAGAGTGGCATTGCACATAGCTGTTAACAAACTCAGTGATGTCCTCACCGAACTCTTCTAAAATATCTACAGCAGAAGAAAAATCAGATAAGCTAAGCCTCGGCATATCTTCAGTTATAATTTCTTTTAGGGAATCTTTAAAATCGTTTATGTTATCTGAGAATGATTCAGAATAAATATCCCATGCCTTTCTTATTCTATAACTAACAGAGTCAACACGAACTTTTTCTTCGAATTCAGCCACTGTGGCTTTTAGTGCTTCGTCGTCAACATATCCATTTTCCAGAAAGAAAGTAATATGCTCGTCGAAGACAGAGCTGCTTAAATTCATACTTGAAGCTAAAGTTCTATACTTTTTATCCGCCTCTGAAACCTCTTTTTTCTTATCAACTAAATAGGACATCCATGAATTGCTAGAAAGCTTCTCTTTCAATTCTCCATATGTTAAGTCATTATCTCTGATGTAGTAAAAACAGCAGAGCAGCACCGCGTGAACAATTAGCTCATCAATAATTTGCTCATCTCTACCATTTACATACTCATCGAAATATTCAAGCGCCCATTTAATCTTTTTAATGACTCGAATATTTTTTATACCCAGATTATTTACAACCTTTTCCAGCGTGGAATATCGAATGAAATCATTTGAGAAGATGCAAGCAAGATTTTCCTTGCTGGTAGGATTATAGTTTACTTCAATATCAACAACCTTTTCTCTATATGATTCAAATTGTTTTTTATCTTCATCACTTGAATCGCCCCGGGTTTCGTGGAGGCTGTTTCGTTTAAGTCAGGCCGCTATGGC
>DALZYJ010000027.1:0-44119 GCA_031988485.1 Pseudomonas sp. | reverse complement strand
AGCTGCAAGCTGCAAGCTGCAAGCTGCAAGCTGCAAGCTGCAAGCTGCAAGCGAAACAGTGTGGGCTCCCGCTGAAAGTACTGTTTCGCTTTTATGCTTCTACTTGAAGCTTGTGGCTTGAAGCTTGCCGCTGCTGTTAATGCAGTATCTGGCTTAAGAACAGCCTTGTCCGCTCATTGACCGGACTGGTGAAGAACACTTCCGGATCGGCCTCCTCGACGATCTCGCCTTTGTCCATGAAGATCACCCGGTCAGCCACCGTGCGGGCAAAGCCCATTTCGTGGGTCACGCAGAGCATGGTCATGCCGCTCTCGGCAAGACCGACCATGGTATCCAGGACCTCCTTGACCATTTCCGGATCCAGCGCCGAGGTGGGTTCGTCGAACAGCATGATCTTCGGTTTCATGCACAAGGCGCGGGCGATAGCCACCCGCTGCTGCTGACCACCGGAAAGCTGTCCCGGAAACTTGTCGGCCTGTTCCGGAATGCGCACGCGCTCCAGATAATGCATGGCGATTTCTTCCGCCTGGCGCCGAGGCAGCTTGCGTACCCACATCGGCGCCAGGGTGCAGTTCTGCAGCACGGTCAGATGCGGGAACAGGTTGAAGTGCTGGAAAACCATACCGACTTCGCTGCGAATCGCCTCGATCTGCTTGAGATCGCTGGTCAACTCCACGCCGTTGATCACGATCCGGCCTTTTTGGTGCTCTTCGAGCCGATTGAGGCAGCGGATGGTAGTCGACTTGCCCGAGCCGGACGGCCCACACAGCACGATGCGCTCGCCCTGGGTGACGTTCAGTTCGATGTCCTTAAGTACGTGGAACTGGCCGAACCACTTGTTCACGCCTTGCATCTGGATAACCGGCTCAGCAGCCTGCTCCAATCGAGATGTATCGTTCATGCCTATTTCTCCCTAATGCCGATGACCGGTGTCGAGCTTGCGCTCCAGATGCAATGAATAGCGCGACATGCCGAAACAGAAAATCCAGTAGACCAGCGCCGCGAACACGTAGCCCTCGGTCGACATACCCAACCAAGCAGGATCCGAAGTCGCGCGCTTGATACTGTTGAGAAGGTCGAACAAGCCGATGATGATCACCAGGCTGGTGTCCTTGAACAGCGCGATGAAGGTATTGACGATGCCCGGAATGACCATCTTCAACGCCTGCGGCAAGATCACCAGTACCATGCTGCGCCAGTAACCCAGCCCCATCGCCGCGGCCGCTTCGTACTGGCCCTTGGGTATCGCCTGAAGACCACCACGCACCACTTCGGCGATGTAGGCGGCCTCGAAGAAGATCACCATCACCATGGCTCGCATCAGCTTGTCGAGGTTCATCTGCTCGGGCAGGAACAGCGGCAGCATCACCGAGGACATGAACAGCACGGTGATCAACGGCACACCGCGCCAGAACTCGATGAAGGTCACGCACAGCACACGGATCGCCGGCATGTCCGAGCGCCGCCCCAGCGCCAGCAGGATGCCCATCGGCAAGGCACCGGCAATGCCCACGGCGGCGATAACGATGGTCAGCATCAGCCCGCCCCAGCGCGACGTCGGAACCGTTTCGAGACCGAAGAAGCCGCCGTGCAGCAGCCAATAGGCCAACAACGGATAGGCCAGCAGATAGGCAATGCCGTAATGCACCTTGCGCGGCATCTGGCGGAAGAACAGCGGCGCCGCCCCGAGTACCGCCAACCAGGCCGCAGCGTCCACCCGCCAGCGCAGCTCGGTCGGGTAGAAGCCGTACATGAACTGGCTGAAGCGCGTCTGGATGAACACCCAGCAGGCGCCCTCCCGGCTGCAGTCGGCACGCGTCTCGCCGGTCCAGTCGGCTTTGATGATGGCCCAGTCGATGATCGGCGGGACGATCATCCAGATCAGATACAGACCAACCAGCGTCAGCAACGTATTGATCCAGCTGGAAAACAGATTGGCCCGCATCCAGCCGACCACGCCAATATTGCGCGAAGGGGCCGGCAGGTCGGGCTTGAAAGTATGAGTCGTCATGCGTTCGCCCTCACCGTTCGATCAGCGCGATGCGCTTGTTGTACCAGTTCATCAGCAGCGAAATGCTGATGCTGATGGCCAGATACACGCTCATGGTGATGGCCATGGTTTCGATCGCCTGGCCGGTCTGGTTGAGCACCGTGCCGGCGAACAGCGAGACCATGTCCGGATAGCCGATGGCTGCCGCCAGCGAGGAGTTCTTCGCCAAATTGAGGTACTGACTGGTCAGCGGCGGGATGATCACGCGCAAGGCCTGCGGCACGATGACCAACCGGAGCACGCGACTGGGCCGCAGCCCCAAGGAGGCGGCCGCCTCGGTCTGGCCGTGGCTTACCGACTGGATGCCGGCGCGCACGGTTTCGCCGATGAACGCCGCCGTGTAGACCGAAAGCGCCAGCACGATGGACACCAGCTCGGGTATCACTACCCACCCGCCGCGGATGTTGAAGCGTTGCAGCTCGGGTATCTCCCAGAGGAAAGGCCCGCCAAACACCAACGCAGACAGCCAGGGCACCCCGATGAACAGCCCGAGACTGGTCCAGAACACCGGGAACGATTGCCCGGTGGCATGACGCCGGGCCCGCGCCCAGCGATTGAGCAGGACAATGGCCGCCAATGCCACGAACAACGCGATCCAGAACGGCCAGAAGCCTTCGCCCGCGCTGGGCGCCGGCATTTGTATGCCGCGGTTGTTGACGAAGATGATGTCCCACAGGCTCAGGCTGTTGCGCGGCCCGGGCAACGGGGCGAGCACGGCGAAATAGACGAAGAAAATCTGTAGCAATGGCGGGATGTTGCGGAATATCTCGATGTAGACAGTGGCGATCTGGCGGACCAGCCAGTTCGGTGACAATCGGCTCACACCCAGGACGAATCCGATGATGGTGGCCAGAATGATGCCGACGACACTGACAAGCAGCGTATTGAGCAATCCGACCCAGAAAACACGCCCGTAGGAATCGCTTTCGCTGTAGTCGATCAGGTGCTGGGGAATGCCGAAGCCGGCGGCGTTATCGAGAAACCCAAAACCGGAATTGATGCCCCGGTGGGCAAGGTTGGTCTGGGTGTTGTGAAACAGAAACCAGCCGATTGCGATGACAGTGATGACAGCAATAACCTGAAACACCCAGGCACGCACCTGGGGATCGGTGAGCAGCGAGCCGCGCGCCGCCCCCGTTTTAGCAATGGTTCGCATCAAGAAGCCTCATTCGGCGCTACCGGTGCGTGTGCACCGGTAGCGCTCATCCTTGAAACAAGGCCGGCTATGCGCCGGCCCGGTTCGATCAACGCACCGGCGGTGCGTACTGCAGGCCTCCATTGTTCCAAAGCGCGTTCAACCCGCGTTCGATCTTCAACTCGCTGCCGGAGCCGATGTTGCGCTCGAACACTTCACCGTAATTGCCAACTTGCTTGACGATCTGCACTGCCCAGTCCTTTGGCAGTTTCAGGTCCTTGCCATATTCACCTTCAGCCCCGAGCAGGCGCGCAACGTCGGGATTCTTGGTGTTCTTTGCTGTGTCTTCGACGTTGGCCGCCGTCAGGCCCAGTTCTTCGGCATTGATCATCGCGAACAGCGACCAGCGCACGATATCGAACCATTCCTCGTCGCCCTGGCGCACCGCCGGGCCGAGCGGCTCCTTGGAGATGACTTCCGGCAGCACGATGTAATCGTCCGGGTTGGCCAGCTTGATGCGCTGGGCATAGAGCTGGGATTGATCGGAGGTGAGCACGTCGCAGCGGCCGGACTCCAGCGACTTGGCGCTTTCATCCGAGGTGTCGTAGGTGATGGGCGTGTACTTGAGGCTGTTGGCGCGGAAATAGTCGGAGAGGTTCAGTTCGGTGGTGGTGCCGGCCTGGATGCATACCGTTGCGCCGTCGAGTTCCTTGGCGCTGGATACGCCGAGCTCCTTGTTCACCAGAAAGCCCTGGCCGTCGTAGTAGGTAACGCCGGTGAAATTCAGGCCCATCGCCGAGTCGCGCGAACTGGTCCAGGTGGTATTGCGCGAAAGCACGTCGACCTCACCGGATTGCAAAGCGGTGAAGCGTTCCTTGGCGGTCAGCGGGCTAAATTTCACCTTGCTCGCATCGCCAAATACCGCAGCCGCTACCGCGCGGCAGACATCCACATCGATTCCCTTGTACTCGCCCTTGGCATCGGCATACGAAAAGCCCGGTAGCCCGTCGCTGATACCGCACTGTACGAAGCCTTTGCTTTTCACCGCATCCAGGGTTGCCCCTGCCTGAGCCAAGCCGCTGGCGCCTAAAAGTGTCGCGGCACCAAGCACGGCCAGTGTGGATTTAACCCTTATCATCGAAACCTCCAGTTTGCTTTTTTATTCTGCTGGGTCGTGGTCTTCGGCGTGCATCGTACATATCTGCCGACGTAACGGCCGAAGGACCTGACCGAGAGTCTAGCCGCCGTTTGGTGATCGGCAACCCTCCCGATGCGTTCGTTTGCAACAGTGCAGACGACACCGGCGCAGATGGCGCGAGGGGACAAAGCAAGCGGCATACCAGATCGAGCAAAAGCGCATGTCTCCAGCCTTGCCGCTTCATCACGCGCGCGGGTACAGGTAACCTCGCCGCTTATTGCCGCACTCACCCCTTGCGCCCGCCCCAACTTGAGGCGGAGCACCCAGACGGAGCCCAACATGAGCGACCCCTTGATCATCGAACCGGCCAAAACAGCAGATTCCTGCGTTATCTGGCTGCACGGCCTCGGTGCCGATCGCTACGATTTCCTGCCGGTGGCCGAAGCGCTGCAGCAGCGTCTGCTGCAGACGCGCTTCGTGCTGCCGCAGGCGCCGACCCAGGCGGTGACGATCAACGGAGGCTGGGCGATGCCTAGCTGGTACGACATTCTCGCGATGAGTCCGGCCCGCGCCATCAACCAGGCGCAACTCGAGCAGTCGGCGCAAGCGGTGATCTCGCTGATCGAGGCGCAACGCGACAGCGGCATCGACCCTCGGCGAATCTTCCTGGCCGGTTTTTCCCAAGGCGGCGCGGTTGTCTATCACACCGCCTTCCTGCGCTGGGCCGGGCCGCTCGGCGGAGTGTTGGCGCTGTCGACCTACGCACCCACCCTCAACGACGAACTGAAGCTATCTCCCATACAGACGAGCGTGCCGGTGCTCTGCCTGCATGGTTCAAGAGATGACGTCGTCCAGCCCGCCATGGGGCGAACCGCTTATGAATGCCTGGTGCAGAACGAGGTGTCTGCCCAGTGGAAGGACTATCCAATGGCACACGAAGTGGTGCCGGAGCAGATCCGCGATATCGGCGATTGGCTCGCTGCGCGTCTCGATTGATCAGCGAACGGTCTGGCGTGCGGCCATATGCAGAAATGTGATCCGCGCGCCTACTCTGTTCACAAAACAAGGCTACGCTTGGAATTGGTTTAAAGAGCCCGATGCGCATGCCATTGCAGCCCATCGCGGCCAGACGAAGCCGACCCAGGTCATTACCAGGCCCTTGCGATAACCATGACGAATAAGCCATCCCGCTGGATATGGCAGTAATGAAGCTTGCCGAATCGCAGGCCGAAATACGGCACCTCAAACAGGCGCGCCTCCTTGAGCATGTCGACGAACCTTGCCTGCGATTGATGCAAGAGGCCTTCGAACCGTGCACGCTCGATGCCGGAGAGGTGCTGCTCTCGCCACTGGAACACAATCAATTTCTCTACTTGGTGCTCAGCGGCGAACTCGCTGTTCACCTCGACTCACTCGTTAGCCCGCCAGTACGCGCTATCGGCCCGGGCGATTGCGCCGGTGAAATCAGCTTCATGGACAATCTGCCGCCATCGGCTTATGTCGTTGCGCTCGAGGCTTCGGAGCTGCTGCGGCTTCATCGCCGCTCGATGCCGCTACTGACTCGCTCACCCCGATTGATGCAGAACCTCGCCGAACTGCTTTGCCAGCGTGTGCGCCTGAGCGATCGCCTGATCATCAACAGTGAGCAGAACGCCAACGTCGACACCCTGACCGGCTCTTTCAACCGTCGCTGGCTGGAACACATCTATAACCGCGAGAGCACCCGCTGTGCCTTTAACGGACAACCCCTGTCGGTTCTGATGCTCGACGTCGACAGGTTCAAGGATTACAACGACCAACACGGACACCTGGCCGGCGACCATGCGCTCTGCCTGGTGGTCGACACGCTTGGAAAGTTACTCCGCCCGAGCGACAGCCTGGTGCGCTACGGCGGCGAGGAGTTCGTGATTCTGCTCCCCGACATGGGGCTGGAAGATGCGCGCAACGTTGGCGAACGCCTGCGCCAGAGCCTCAATGACATAACCTCGTTCCGCTCACCGATCGGCACGCTGCCGGGCGTCACGATTTCTATCGGCGTCGCGCCGATGCACCCCAATGATGATTTGAAAAAGCTGATCCAGATTGCCGACCTGGCGCTTTATCAGGCCAAGGCGCAAGGGCGGAACTGCGTGTGCGGCTGATGCGCGGCCTGCCGTGAAGCAACGCGAAGGCGGCTCCGAGCAAGTCTTCGCCGTATCTGCTTCTTGCATTACACTGGCGGGCAAATTTTTATAGACAGAGACGGAACCGTGCTCAAAGCACTCAAGAAAATATTTGGCAAGGCTCCGGCAGAGCTACCCGCTTCCCAGCCCGCCAGCGACGCCTCGAAACATATCGACCCGCCCCGCCCCGCGCGCCCCGAAGCCTCAACCGAGCAATCGACCGATGCGCCCGCGACAGCGGTATCCAAACCCCGCCGAGAGCGCTCACGCAAACCCGCTACGCCGCCTGCTCCCGCTTGGGAACTGGAAGATTTTCAGGTCGAGCCGACCGAGGGCAAGACACGCTTTCACGATTTCAAACTCGCCCCGGAACTGATGCACGCCATTCACGACCTGGGCTTTCCGTATTGCACGCCGATCCAGGCCCAGGTGCTGGGGTTCACACTCAAAGGACGCGATGCGATCGGCCGCGCCCAGACCGGCACCGGCAAAACCGCCGCCTTCCTGATTTCCACCATCACTCAACTCCTGCAGACGCCGCCGCCCGGCGACCGCTACATGGGCGAGCCACGGGCGCTGATCATCGCGCCGACTCGCGAACTGGTCGTGCAGATTGCCAACGACGCGCTGAACCTGACCAAGTACACCGGCTTGAACGTGATGAGCTTTGTCGGCGGCATGGATTTCGATAAGCAGCTCAAGGCGCTGGAGTCCCGCTATTGCGACATTCTGGTGGCTACGCCGGGGCGCCTGCTGGACTTCAACCAGCGAGGTGAAGTGCATCTGGATATGGTCGAAGTGCTGGTACTCGACGAAGCCGACCGCATGCTCGACATGGGCTTCATCCCCCAGGTTCGCCAGATCATTCGCCAGACCCCGCCCAAGAGCGAGCGCCAGACGCTGTTGTTCTCCGCCACCTTCACCGACGACGTGATGAACCTCGCCAAGCAATGGACCACCGATCCGGCAATTGTCGAGATCGAAGCGGTGAACGTTGCCAGCGACACCGTCGAGCAACACGTCTACGCCGTAGCGGGCAGTGACAAGTACAAGCTGCTCTACAACCTGATCACCCAGAACGACTGGACCCGCGTGATGGTGTTTGCCAATCGCAAGGACGAGGTTCGTCGTATCGAGGAACGCCTCACCCGCGACGGCATCAGCGCCGTGCAGATGTCCGGCGACGTGCCGCAGCACAAGCGTATCCGCGCGCTGGAAGGCTTCCGCGAGGGCAAGATCCGCGTGATGGTGGCAACCGACGTGGCCGGACGCGGCATCCATGTCGACGGCATCAGCCACGTGATCAACTTCACCCTGCCGGAAGTGCCCGACGACTACGTGCACCGCATCGGCCGCACTGGTCGAGCCGGCGCCAGTGGCACCTCGATCAGCTTTGCCGGCGAGGATGACGCCTTCGCCCTGCCGGCCATCGAAGCGTTACTGGGCCGCAGCATCAGCTGCGAAATGCCACCCGCCGAGCTGCTAACGCCGGTTCCGGCCAAACGCTGAATACGCTCGGGAAAACGAAAAGGCGAGGTCGCTGCGGCTTCGCCTTTTTTATTTCCTGAATGAGCTGCCAATGCAGTCGACTGACGCAGATCATCCCATTACCGCCTATAAGCACCTACAGTGAAGGAAACCTTGTACTGCGGGAGGCAAGCATATGGTCGACATCGACATCATGCTGATACTCATCATCGCGAGCTTCATCCTGATGGGCACCGGCTACAACTTTCATGAGCGGGGATGGGGTGTCGCACTGCTCGGCCTGGGTGTCCTGTCGATGCTTTCTACCCTGTTCTACAAATTGCAGATCACCTTCGGCTGACCCTTACTGCCGCCACCGCTCGGCGGCGGCCTGGTCGCTACAGCGTCCTTCGACCCAGCGCGGACCGGAGGGCGTGTCTTCCTTTTTCCAAAACGGTGCTCGGGTCTTGAGGTAATCCATGACGAAGCGGCAGCCATCGAATGCCGCTTCGCGGTGTGCACTGGCGGCGCCGACGAAGACGATCGGCTCTCCGGGCTCGAGCCGTCCGACCCGGTGCAGGATTTCCAGTTTGAGCAAGGGCCATCGTACCGCCGCTTCCTCGGCGATCTTCTGCAACGCCTTTTCCGTCATGCCCGGCGCGTGCTCGAGAAACATGCCGGCCACATCATGCCCATCGTTGAAATCGCGGACGTAGCCGACGAAGCCGGTTACCGCGCCGATACCAAGATTGGCGGCGTGCAACGCATTGAGTTCGGCGCCTGGATCGAAGGGGTCATGCTGGACACGCACGCTCATATCAACCTCCGGTCACGGTGGGAAAGAATGCCACTTCGTCGCCGTCGGCCAGCGGCTCATCAAGCCCGCACAACTCCTGATTGCGCGCGCACATCAGTCCCGCCTCGCTCAGCACTGCCCATTCGTTACCGCGAGCCAGCAGCTGCTGCCTGAGGTCGTCCACCTGTCGAAGCGATGCGCTCCATTCCAGCTGCTCGGCATCAAGCCCAAGGTTCTCGCGATAGCGAGCGAAATATTGCACATGAATCATGTTGGTACCTGCCAATGTCCGCTTTTCCCGCCCAGCTTTTCCAGCAGCCGCACCCCTTCCACGACCATGCCCTTATCGACAGCTTTGCACATGTCATAGATGGTCAGCGCGGCAATGCTCGCCGCAGTCAGCGCTTCCATTTCCACACCGGTTTGGCCGGCCAGTTTGCAGCGCGCCTGAATACGCACGCAGTCGTCCCCTTCGGGCTGCAAATCGACCTTGATGCTGGTCAGCAACAATGGATGGCAGAGTGGAATCAGTTCATGGGTCTTCTTTGCCGCCTGGATGCCGGCAATGCGGGCGACCGCGAATACGTCGCCCTTGGGGTGTCCGCCCTGCTGGATCATCTGCAAGGTTTCGGGAAGCATGCGGACCTTTGCCTCCGCCACCGCCTCGCGTGCCGTAACGGCTTTGGCGGTGACGTCGACCATGTTGGCCCGCCCCTGGGAATCGAGATGGGTAAGCATTGCTGACCTTCTTGTTATGGGGACAGGCCGCAGTCTAACCGATGAAGGCTGGAGGCTCGACGAAATGAAGAACCCGCCATCGTCCAGCTTTCCAGCGCTGTTATCGGTCTTTCGGCCTTTGTTACATATGCGCCTCGGCGTACTCGGCGAGCACCGAACGAGGCACGCCCTGCAAAGTGATGTGCATGCCGTGCGGGAAGTCCTTGAAGCGCTCCGTGAGATAGGTCAGCCCCGAACTGGTGGCTGAAAGATAGGGCGTGTCGATCTGTGCCAGGTTCCCCAGACACACCACCTTCGACCCGCTACCCGCCCGGGTGATGATGGTCTTCATCTGGTGTGGCGTGAGGTTCTGGCATTCGTCGATCAGGATCAGGCTTTGCTGGAAGCTACGGCCACGAATGTAATTGAGCGATTTGAACTGCAGCGGCACCTTTTGCAGGATGTAGTCGACGCTGCCGTGAGTGTTTTCGTCGTCCATGTGCAGCGCTTCGAGGTTATCGGTGATTGCGCCAAGCCAGGGCTCCATCTTTTCCGCTTCGGTGCCCGGCAGGAAGCCAATGTCCTCGTCCAGGCCCTGTACGCTACGCGTCGCGATGATCCGGCGGTAACGCTTGCTCGCCACGGTTTGCTCGATGGCGGCGGCCAGCGCAAGGATGGTCTTACCGGAGCCTGCGGCACCCGAAAGATTGACCAGATGTATGTCTGGATCGAGCAAGGCGAACAACGCCAGCGCCTGGTGAATATCACGCGGACGCAGCCCCCACGCCTCCTGATGCAGCAATGGCTCCTGATGCATGTCGAGCAGGAGCAACTCGTCCGCCTTGATGCCTTTGATCCAGCCGACGAAGCCCTGCTCGTCGAGGATGAATTCGTTGATATGCACGGCCGGCAGATCTTCGAGCAATTGGACGCGGTGCCAGGTTCGCCCGTGCCCCTGGTGGGTCTCGACCTTGCTGACGCGGTCCCAGAAGGATCCACTCAGGCTGTGATAACCGCGCGATAACTGGCCTACGTCGTCCACCAGCTTGTCGGTATGGTAATCCTCCGCGGCCACGCCGCATGCCCGGGCCTTCAAGCGCATGTTGATGTCGTTGGTGACCAGCACCACCGGAACGCCCGTGCGCCGCCGCTGCAGGTCCACGACCTGGTTGATGATCTTGTTGTCGTTGAGGTCTTCCGGTAGCGCACTGGAATCGGCGCCCTTGCTCATGAGAATCGACAGGCTGCCGCAGGGCCCGCTCTTCTCGCGCTGGATCGGCACGCCGAGTTCGACCTCTTCAGGAGTCGCGTCGCCGAGTACCTTGTCGATCAGGCGGATCGTCTGACGACATTCGGCCGCCACGGTGTGCTTGCCGGTCTTGAGCTTGTCCAGCTCTTCCAGGACCGTCATCGGAATGGCGACCTGGTGCTCCTGGAAATTCAATATCGCGTTGGGGTCGTGAATCAGAACGTTGGTATCGAGAACGTAAAGGGTGGGCTGAGTAGCGCGGGGTCTGCCGTAGTCATCCATACACGATCACCTTTTCGGAACCGGCCGACGGAAGGCCGAATGCTCTCCGCCGTAGATAAACCACCGTGCGCAAGGTGAGCGGACTTGGGAGGCAGGGGCTTGGGGCCGCCCAGAGGCCGCCACCTGTGAGTGCAGGTTTCGGCGGTCTTGATGTCGTAATACCGCAAAAATGATGACAGGAAAAAGTCTTTTTCCACTCGCCGACGTTTTTTTAGCTAAACGGCGAATTACGCTTGGCGGGCCGCCGGAGGCTGACTAGGCTCAATAATCAACCCGGACATTTTGCCGCACCGATTCACCTCCGTCGTCACGTGGACCAGCTCCGGGAGGTCCGACAGTTCGGCTTTGTAGCGATCCGCCGAATACGCCTGATGAGTAACGAGCGTGACGACGCAGCTGTACTGCGCTCGACCGACCCGCCATAGATGCAAATCGGTCACCTCGGTATCGGGCACCGCCTCCAAACGCTTCTGCACACGTTGCACCAACGGATCATCCATTTCCCGATCCAATAGCGCCTTGCCAGTATCGCGCAACAGCCCTTTGGCCCAGACCAGGATGACCACCGCTCCGATGATGCCCATCAGCGGGTCCAGCCAGTTCCAGCCGAAGTACTTGCCGCCCAGTAGGGCGATGATCGCCGCGACCGACGTCAGCCCGTCGGTCAGCACATGGACGAAGGCCGCATGGCGATTGAGATCCCGTCCCGGCTCCGCCTCGTGATGGTGATCGTGATCGTGATCGTGCCCATGCCCGTGATGAGCATGCTGGTCGCGTAACAACCAGGCCGACAGCAGATTCACAGCAAGCCCGATAACCGCCACCCACAGTGCCTCGTCGAAACCGATCTGCGCCGGCGACCAGAAGCGCGACAGCGACTCGACGATCATTGCCAGCGCCACGATGACCAGCAACACCGCACTCGCGAATCCCGCAAGGACCTCGATCTTCCAGGTCCCGAACGCGAATCGCCGATCATTGGCGTAGCGGCGCGCTAACAGGTAAGCGATCGCCGCCATGCCGATGGCCACCATGTGAGACGCCATATGCCAGCCATCGGCGAGCAGCGCCATGGAATTGAATAGGTAGCCGGCCGTGATTTCCGCCGCCATGGTCAATCCGGTCAGTACTACGACCGCCCAGGTCTGCCGCTCGGCTCCCTGTTCGAGCGGGCGATAGTCGTGGGATGGCTCCCAACGTGAATGATTGCAGTCAGTCATAAAGTGCTCCTGAATCCAGCCATTGGAGCTTGCCCCCTTCCCCCACGGCAAGGTCAAGCGTTTGGTCAATCGAGACCATAGCTGGAGCCGCGGTACCTATAACGCCTAGAATCAGCGCCCTTCGAAGGAGGATCAATGCATGCTGATGGTGATATCGCCCGCCAAGACCCTGGATTACGACTCCCCGCTCACGACCGAACGCTTCACGCTCCCCGAGCATCTCGACCACGCCCAGCAGCTGATCGAGCAATTGCGCGAACTGTCGCCGCAACAAATCAGCGAGCTGATGCATCTTTCGGACAAGCTCGCCGCCCTGAATGTTGCCCGCTACGGCAGCTGGACGCCTGACTTTACTCCGTCCAATTCCAGGCAGGCGCTTCTTGCCTTCAAGGGCGATGTCTACACCGGACTGAATGCAAGCGACTTCTCCGAAGCGGATTTCGACTTCGCGCAGAAGCACCTGCGGATGCTGTCCGGTCTCTATGGCGTCCTGCGCCCACTCGATCTGATGCAGCCCTACCGGCTGGAGATGGGCACCAAACTGACCAACAGCCGAGGCAAGGACCTGTACGCTTTCTGGGGCGAGCGCAACAGCAACTGGTTGAACGATGCATTGGCGGCGCAAGGCGATGACGTCCTGCTCAATCTGGCTTCGAACGAATATTTTGGCGCGGTCAAACGCAAGGCTCTGAACGCTCGCGTCATCGATGTCGATTTCAAGGACTTGAAGAATGGCCAGTACAAGATCATCAGCTTCTACGCCAAGAAAGCGCGCGGCCTGATGAGCCGCTATGTGATCAAAGAGCGCATCAAGCGGCCCGAGCAGCTGAAGGACTTCGCTTACGATGGCTATCGTTACAGTCCGGCCGACTCGTCTACCGATCACCTGGTATTTTTGCGCGACGTTCAATCCTGAATCGCCCCCGCTCCCTCGCGGCTGGACAAAGCCGCAGGGACACGCGCTCACGCCCCTCCCTTTCATCGCGAAACACCGCAACCCTGCGCTGGCTAATCCGCTGAATCACGCTCTGGCGGGCGCCATTCGCCAATTCTAAAAAACTCTCCGATCAGCGGCACCTGTCCAGGGAACTATCCGACGGCACCGGCAATCATAAGCGCGTACCGGCATTTCCAGATGGAAAGGGACGTCGCACATGAACGTGCAGTGGATTTCACAACAGGCTTCAACGGATCAGCCAGAGTCTTCAACCGATCGGCCAGAATGGCTCGCTACGGTCGTTGAACATGGCCTGCCGATGTCAAGCAGGCGAGACCGAAGCAGAATCGGGACTCATCACCATTTGCCTCACGCGCCACCAGCGTGGCGGAGTGCAACCGAACACAGTGCCTATCGGCCCGTATCGGATCGGAGGGCTAGCAGCCACCCACTTCGGTGCAGTAACCGGCGTCGCAGCGTCAAGAGCGACTGCGGTCAACCAGACAACACCACCTATTCCCTGTTCGGAGCGCACAGTTCCGAAGGCAATGTCATTGCTGGAAAAAAGAGCCTGGCGGCGAGCGTCAGCTGAAGGCCCACCAGAAGCGTACTGCGCGCACGAGAGCCGTGCCGCCCAATGGACAAGAAGAACTCCCCTTCTCAACGATTCAGGAGAAACAACATGATTCCGGTCATCCTCTCAGGCGGTAGCGGTTCCCGGCTCTGGCCTCTTTCCCGCAAGGCGTTCCCCAAGCAGTTCCTCGCCCTCACGGCTGAGCAGACATTGTTCCAGCAAACGATCGAGCGCCTCGCTTTCGAAGGTATGCAGCCGCCGCTGCTGGTGTGCAACCAGGAGCACCGCTTCATCGTCAAGGAGCAACTGGCCGCACGCAAGTTGAGCATTCAGGGCCTCATGCTCGAGCCTTTCGGCCGCAATACCGCCCCGGCAATCGCCATCGCCGCGATGAAGCTGATTGAAGAAGGCCGCGATGAACTCTTGCTGGTTCTGCCGGCGGATCATGTCATCGAAGATCACAAGGCATTCCAACGCTCGCTGGCGCTTGCCACCAACGCAGCGGAAAACGGTGAGATGGTGCTGTTCGGCATCCCCGCGACCAGTCCCGAGACCGGCTATGGCTACATCAAATGCGATCACAATGAGCGCAACGGCCTGCCGGAAGGCGTCAACCGCGTCACCAACTTCGTCGAGAAACCTGACGAAGCGCGCGCCCAAGAATATGTCGAGTCCGGTGACTACTACTGGAACAGCGGCATGTTCCTGTTCCGCGCCAGCGTATTCCTGGAAGAGCTGAAGAAGCATGATCCGGACATTTACGACACCTGCTGGTCCGCGCTGGAGCGCAGCGCCAAAAACGGTGACGAAATATTGATCGATCCGGCAACCTTCGCCTGCTGCCCGGACAACTCGATCGACTACGCCGTGATGGAAAAGACCGAGCTGGCCTGCGTCGTGCCGATGTCGGCAGGCTGGAGCGATGTCGGCTCCTGGTCTTCGCTGTGGGACGTGCTGGAAAAGGACGAGAACGGCAACGTGACCAAAGGCGACGTGATCGTCGAGGACAGCCGCAATTGCCTCGTGCATGGCAACGGCAAGCTGGTAACCGTGGTCGGCCTGGACAACATCGTAGTGGTCGAGACCAAGGACGCGACCATGATCGCGCACAAGGACAAGGTCCAGGACGTCAAGAAGCTGGTGAACAAGCTCGACGACATGAAGCGCTCCGAAACGGTGAACCATTGCGCCGTGTATCGCCCTTGGGGTTGGTATGACTCGGTCGACATGGGCGGACGCTTCCAGGTCAAGCGGATCTGCGTCAACCCGGGCGCGCAACTGTCGCTGCAAATGCACCATCACCGCGCCGAGCATTGGATCGTCGTATCCGGCACGGCCCAGGTGACCTGCAATGACAAGACCTTCCTGCTTACCGAGAACCAATCGACCTATATCCCGGTGACCTCCATTCATCGGCTGGCCAACCCCGGCAAGATTCCGCTGGAGATCATCGAAGTTCAGTCGGGCAGCTATCTCGGCGAGGATGACATCGAGCGACTGGACGACGTATACGGTCGCGCCCGCGACGATGTAGCAAGCCCTTCGGCCCGCTAATCACGTCACAAAGGAAAGCCGCGTCAGCTCTGGCGCGGCTTTTTTCGTATCTGTACGAAACGCGAACTTTGAGGACGAATACGTAGGCGCTCAGGCGAACATTGCCGAGTTATATAAACGCGACACATGCGATCAAAGCGTTGGGCTTTGGATAATCCGAGTATTGCCCGATAACTTGCGCATACATTTGTTCATGCTGCGTGCTTGCAAAGCCGCCAGCCAATCTCTTAAATAAGCGTTCGCCAGACTTAATACCCGCGCTGCTATAGGTGTCCGGGCATTGCGTTGGCATCGAAACCATAGGAAGGAAAGTTAAAGAGTGACGAAAGACGAATTACGCGCCGAACTGGAACGGCAGGCCAAACGCTTCCAGACCGTATATGGCGGTGAAGTAACCACCTATGCCGCCCAGCCCGATCCCGAACGAAAGCCCTGGCGTAAAAAACAGACCATTCACGATCAGGTTTTCCAGAAGGAACTGGAAAAGATGGAAAAAGAACTATCGCAGAAGGAATCCGAGACTGAATAAAACGCTGTATCGGTTCCCGGCCCGCTTGCATCAACAAGGAAGCAGCCAGGTCGAACCATCTCTTCATCGTTTTTCGGTCAGCGCTTCCCGCCGAGCAGAGAGCCCATCAATCCCCTTGCCAACTGCCGGCCCAACTGCGATGCCGCTTGGCGCATGGCACTCTTGAATACTCGCTCGGCAAGATCGCCGAAAGCGTCACCGGTATCGTTCTTCGGTGTCGATGTGCTCTTTGGTTGCTCGCCCTTGCTCGCCTGACCTGCCCGCTCGTGCAGGATTTCATAGGCGGATTCCCGGTCGATTGCCTTGTCGTAGCGTGTACGCAACGGCGAGCCAGCAATCAGTGCTCGCCTTTGCGCGTCGTCGAGCGGCCCCACCCTCGACTCGGGAGGTGCGATAGCCACGCGCTGGACCATGGCTGGCGTGCCGTTGTCTTCGAGCCCACCCACCAGCGCTTCGCCGATGCCGAGATCGACCAGCGAGTCCAGCGCAGAAAAACCCGGATTGGCCCGGAAACCTTCTGCTACCGCTCGTAGCGCCTTCTGTTCCTTGACCGTGTAGGCCCGCAATCCATGCTGAATGCGCAGCCCCAACTGAGCCAACACCTCATCTGGCAGATCCGCCGGCGACTGGGTGACGAAATAGACGCCCACGCCTTTCGAGCGAATCAGCCGAACGACCTGCACCAACCGGTCCTGCAGCGCCTTCGGGGTGTCGTTGAACAGCAGATGCGCCTCATCGAAAAACAACGCCAGCAGCGGGCGATCGGCATCGCCGCGCTCGGGCAATTGCTCGAACAGCTCGGCTAATAACCACAGTAGAAAAGTCGCGTAGACCTTGGGCGCCTGATGCACCAATCGGCTGGCATCGAGCAGATGGATCCTGCCACGCCCGTCATGTGCAGGCTGAAGAATATCTTCCAAGGCCAGCGCCGGCTCGCCGAACAGCGCTTCGGCACCCTGCTGCTCCAGGCCCGCCAGCCGCCGCAGCAATGCCTGTGACGACGCATTGGTCAGCAGCGCCGCATCCTCACCCAACACCTCGGGTTGCGCCTTAAGGTGACCGAGCAGTGCCTTGAGGTCCTTCAGATCCAAGAGCAACAGGCCTTCCCGATCAGCCACCTTGAACGCTGCGTAGAGCGCGGCCTGCTGGCTATCTGTCAACTCGAGCAAGCTGCCCAGCAGCAAAGGGCCCATTTCGGTAAGCGTGGTACGCAGCGGATGACCACTCTGGCCGTATACGTCCCAGAGCGTCACCGGATAGGCCTGCGGCTGGTGATCCAGCCACGGCATCTCGACGATGCGTTCGGCGATCTTTCCCTGGGGCACCCCAACCGCGCCCAGCCCGCACAGATCGCCCTTGATATCTGCCGCGAACACAGAGATACCCGCATTGCTGAACTGCTCGGCGAGCCGCTGCAGCGTCACCGTCTTGCCCGTCCCCGTCGCGCCGGCGACAAGCCCGTGACGATTGACCAGCCGAAGCGGATGCGTATTGGCTTCGCCGGTGGCGCCCGCGCCCAGCACGAAGCGATCGTTATGGTTCATATGACCGTCTCCAGATCGGAATACCGTGAATGGCCGTGCAACGCCGGACGAGTGTCTCGCCCACTATTCAGTCACGACCGGCGAAGGCGCCGAGGCGGCCTCAGCGGTCACTTCGGCAGCGACCCGCTGCTTCCACAGCGCTTCGGCGCCGGGAAATTCGGTACCGAGCTCTGGACCGAGGCGCTCAGGATCGTAGCGCTGCGTACAACCACTACCAATGATCGGCGGCGCGCTGGCGCCAGCTTTCGACAAGGGATCGGTCATGCATTCTCCCGCACTGAAGCGATATCAGTTGAACACCAGGGTCTTGTTGCCGTGAACCAGCACGCGCTCCTGCAAGTGATAGCGCAGGCCGCGCGACAGCACCATCTTTTCCACGTCTTTGCCCAGCCGCACCATGTCCTCGATGCTGTCGCGGTGACTGATACGCACCACGTCCTGCTCGATGATCGGCCCGGCATCCAGCTCTTCGGTTACGTAATGGCAGGTTGCGCCGATCAGCTTGACGCCTCGCTGCGCAGCCTGATGGTAAGGCTTGGCCCCTACAAAAGAAGGCAGGAAGCTATGGTGAATGTTGATCACCCGCTGCGCGTACTCTTCACACAGCTCGGCCGGAAGGATCTGCATATAGCGCGCAAGCACTATTACATCGGCCCGGTGTTCGCGCACCAGACGAGACACCTCGGCAAACGCTTCCTCCTTGTGCCCAGCCTGAACCGGCACGTGAAAGAACGGAATGCCATGCCACTCGACCATACTGCGCAGATCGTCGTGATTGGAAATAACACAGGGAATATCGCAGTCCAGCTCACCGCTGTGCCATCTGTGCAGCAGATCGGCCAGGCAATGCGACTCGCGGCTGGCCATCAGCACTACACGCTTGCGCTGCTCCGAGTCGGTAATGCGCCACTCCATGGAAAACTCACGCGCAATCGGCGCGAATGCCTGATGAAAGCCGGCCAGATCGAATGGCAACGAATCGGCACGAATTTCATGGCGCATGAAAAACCAGCCACTCTGATGATCAGAGTGATGATTGGCTTCGGTAATCCAGCCATTGTAAGTGGCCAGGAAATTACTGACCTTGGCGACAATGCCAACGCCATCGGGGCAGGCAATAACCAGCCTGAACGTGCGCATGAATTAACTCCGGCTATAAAAGGTGGCGCATTCTAGCGCAGCGAAGAAAAACACAACCAGCGATCGTGTGCCGGTTCATACCTGCGCACCGCCGAGCCGTGCTTTTACGCGCACCTGAATTGCCGCCGGTGACGACGCTTATTTCCGGGATCATATCTACAGCACCGATTCGGTGCGTAATAGGTGCTGCGGGCCACCCCGGCTCATTCAGCGCACAAGGTAGCGCTGATATAACCGGCCTGACGTAGGGTCAAGTTTAAGGAAGTTATCTTCTGCGCAGACTAACTGAGCGGCTTTAACGCAATGCCAAACAGAACGATAGGCAAAGTTTATTCAGCACTATATTTACTTGAGCATTGCGGCTGTCTATGATTGCAACACTTGCGTTCAAACCTATACCAAGGAAGTGACATGTCGCTGATCAATGAATACCGCGCCACTGAAGAAGCCATCAGGGAACTGCAGGAACGCCTGAAGTCTCTTTCTGCAGACGACAAGCTGAAAAAAGAGCTTGAATTCGAAGGCAAATTGCGTGAACTGATGGGCGAATATCAGAAATCGCTTCGCGACATCATTGCACTGCTTGATCCGGATGCCCGAAACAGCAAGACACAACGCACCGTAAAGGCACCAGCTGCTACCAAACGCGCTCGCCGCGTCAAGCAATACAAGAATCCGCATAACGGCGAAGTGATCGAAACCAAAGGCGGCAATCACAAGACGCTGAAAGAATGGAAAGCACAGTGGGGCTCCGACGAGGTCGAAGGCTGGGCCACCCTGCTCGGTTAATTATCCTGCTACAGCCAAAAGCCATTTGACGCCTCATGCAACGCATGTGGAATCAAATGGCTTTTTTATACCTGTGAATCAACGAAGGTAACGCTCACGCAAGCCTTGGGCATACACAGCCCATTGCTGCAATAGCTGCGCCTGTTGCGGGGTCGCGGACGCCAGCTGCAGTTGCAAATGGCTTTCGAACTGAACCAGCGTGTTGGGCGCTCCGAACTCGGGCGTGCTTAGGCGCTGGCGGCAGAACTCATTCCATTGCTGTTTTTCCGCAGCCGAAAGGTATTCGGGAAAGTTGCGGGCGCGATAACGAAAATGCAGCTCCGGTAGACGCGCATCATCAAACGGCGGCACTTCGCTCGAAGTTCGAGCCACGGCATTTCTGACTTGTTCGCACAGGCGCCGATCACGCTCGCCTAGAAAACCGTCATAGAGCTGTTGCTCCGGATCCGCTATATCGGCGAACCCTGACTCCTGATAGATATCGGAGAGTTTCTTGCTCCATTCAGCCATTCGGCTGCGCAGATCGCGCGCCCTGGCTTCGCAACAGTGCAAATCCAGCCCCAGACGCTCGATATCGGTCTTGCGCAGAACATTCATAGGCGCCAACACGGGGCAGCGGTTCACATGTATTAGTTTCAGTGGAATCGGCAGCTTCTCTCCAAGATCCTCTCTGCGGGTATACAGCCGCTCGCGCAGATCATCAGACGTTTCCTCCCACAGCGGTGAACATTCGGAATTAAGGTCGCACACGATCAATGCGTTGCGATTGCGCGGATGCCAGGCCAGCGGCAAGACAATAGAGAGGTAATGCCGCGCTGCAGAAAAGCGACCCGAGACATGCACCATCGGCTTCAACAGCTCAATCTGTTCGGTCACCGCATTCTTACGACGCAAGCTGTACAGGTAGTCATAGAGCCTTGGTTGACGTTCCCGAACCAAACGGGCCAGGGCGATGGTCGCGCGCACATCCGATAACGCGTCATGCGCCTGTAGGTGCTCTAGGCCATTGGCCGCGCTGAGACGCTCCAGCTTGAGCGTCACACGCCCGTCCTGCTCCTCCGGCCAGACCAAGCCCTCCGGGCGTAGAGCATAAGCGGTGCGAACCAGATCGATTAGATCCCAACGGCTATTGCCGCCTTGCCATTCGCGTGCATACGGATCGAAGAAGTTGCGATACAGACTGTAGCGCAGCACTTCATCATCGAAACGCAACGTGTTGTAGCCAGCGCCACAGGTGCCCGGTAGCGCCAGCTCCTGATGCAGCCGAGTGATGAACTCCGCCTCGCATAAGCCTTTCTCGGCCAATGTCGCCGGGGTAATGCCGGTCACCAGGCACGCAGCCGGATGCGGCAGGATGTCGTCGCTGAGGCGGCAGTAGATATTCAGCGGCTCGCCAATTTCCTCCAGCGCCTCGTTGGTGCGAATACCGGCAACCTGCAGCGGCCGGTCACAGCGTGGTGAAATACCGGTGGTTTCAAAGTCGTACCAGAAGATGCTGGCTGTCACGGAGGCGTCCCTTTCGGTGTTCGGACGCCAGTCTAACAGCGCTCAATTCCGGCATGCTGACGTAGACCACGATCCGTCGTTCAGCCGAGTGCGAACAAGGCTTGCCGCCGAGGCCGGGCGAGCCACGCAACCGAATCATTCAGCCGCTGTGGTAACAGTCCTTGTCGACGGCCGTGCGCTGTGGCCCATCGCTGAGCGGTAGACGGGCCGGCGGGATGCCCGACATCGGGCGGAAGCTGAAGTAATGATGCAGCGCGTCGATCATGTGTCGTATTTCGCTGGGCGGAGTGATCAGCTCGAAGCCGGAATCGAAACTGCCGGGCGTGACATCCTCACGGGACCAGCGGCAGGTCGCGCTGAAATCGACGCAACGTAGCTGACCATGCTGCCCGGGAATCTTCAGACGCATCTCGAAGCGCGCATCGACCATCATCGGGTAAGGACTGATGAGCATCAGCCCGGTCTCTGACAGGTTGCCGATGAATCCCAGTGGCTTGTCAGTGAAACGGTTGAAAACGTTGAGGTAGTACGGCAACTGGTGCCGCTGGATACTGCGCTGATTGCTCATGTTCGTTCCCTGCCTGCCGCACGCTCGATCGCGCGATCATCGCCTGCTGCTCAGCTGCAGTTCTGGCTGATACGACTGGCCAATTGCCGCCGCGCCGCCCCTATTTCCCCATCACTGTAGTAGACCCGCTCCCCGTTTGCATCGGCATGAAAGTAGCGGCCACCGCGAGACAGACTCGACAATTGCTGCTGCAACCTGCTGCATGTCTGCTCGCGCTCGGCACGGCGCGCACTGGCGGCCTTATCGGCCAGCAACTGCTCTTGCCGACGGGCCTCGTGGAATCGCTCGGTACGCGCCTCCCTCTCGCGGGTCGCATCATCACGCTCGATGACCTGTGGTCGTACCTCGACCTGCTCGGCGCCGGGGCGCGGTTGCGCGCCGAAATGCACATTTCCATGAGCATCGACCCAGCGGTAAATACCCGCCGTTGCACAGGGCGCAAGCAGCATGGCTGCGAACATTATTGATGCGACACGCATGGGGTCCTTCCCGTTCTGTCATTTGACCGGTTCAGTTTCACGGTTTGGCGGGATGGGTCACTACCCGTTCCTCGGGCTGATAGTGCCCCAACTGACGCAACGTCTCCAGTCTGGCGCGGCCACGGAAGGCGTATTCGCTACCCGGATATCGAGCCTGAATGAATCGATAGGTCTCCACCGCATCGACGAACAGGCCTTGGCGCTCAAGACATTGACCACGCAACAGCGAAATTTCTGGCTGAACATTGTCCCGCGGACGGCTGCGTCGCTCGGCCTGGGACAGTTCGAGCATCACCTTGTCGCAATCGCCGTCGCGGTAATGGGTATAGGCGGCATCCAGATGACGGTCGAGTGCACCTCTGCTGCTACAGCCTACGCTGAGTGTGGCCAGGAAAAGAATGACAAGGGTTCGCATGGGTTAGTGGTCCTCCGATGTCGGCTTATCGACCATGACAGGAAAAACTGCAGCCCGCCCGGCACCCCAACCCCGTATTAAAGAGTAGTGCAAGCCAACAATGACTACAGCCGCACGCCATAGTAGCCTCCAGACCATTCTGAAAAAGGAGCAATCAATGACTTCGCGCCGTACCAAAATCGTCGCCACTCTGGGCCCGGCCAGCAGCTCGCCGGAGGTTCTGGAAAAAATGATCCTGGCCGGACTCGATGTCGCGCGCCTGAACTTCTCCCATGGTGCGCCGGATGAGCATCGCGCCCGAGCGCAACTGGTACGGGACATCGCCGCACGACATGGCCGCTTCGTCGCGCTGCTGGGGGACCTGCAGGGCCCGAAGATTCGCATCGCCAAGTTCACCAACAAGCGCATCGAGCTGGCCGAAGGTGACAGCTTTCGCTTCTCCGTCACCCACCCGCGCGACGCCGGCAACCAGGAAGTGGTCGGCATCGACTACCCGGATTTGGTCAAGGATTGCAGCGTCGGCGATGAACTGCTACTCGACGATGGCCGCGTGGTCATGCGCGTCGATGCGACGACCGCCGATGAACTGCACTGCACCGTACTGATCGGCGGTCCGCTGTCGGACAACAAAGGCATCAATCGCCGCGGCGGTGGCCTGACCGCGCCAGCGCTGACCGCCAAGGACAAGGCCGATATCAAACTGGCCGCAGAGATGGACCTAGACTACCTGGCCGTCTCTTTTCCCCGTGACGCCGCTGACATGGAACTGGCCCGCCGTCTGCGTGACGAGGCCGGTTCCAGCGCCTGGCTGATCGCCAAGATCGAGCGCGCCGAGGCGGTTGCCGACGACGAAGCCCTCGACGGACTGATCCGTGCCAGCGATGGCGTGATGGTCGCTCGCGGCGATCTGGGTGTGGAAATCGGCGATGCCGAGTTGGTGGGCATCCAGAAAAAGATCATTCTTCACGCACGTCGCAACAACAAGGTGGTGATCACCGCGACCCAGATGATGGAGTCGATGATCCAGAGCCCGATGCCGACCCGCGCCGAGGTGTCCGATGTAGCCAACGCCGTGCTCGACTACACCGATGCGGTCATGCTGTCGGCGGAAAGCGCGGCTGGCGAATACCCGATCGAGGCGATCAAAGCGATGGCGCGCGTCTGCGTTGGCGCCGAAAAACATCCGACCAGCATCAAGTCCGGCCACCGCCTCGGCCAGCGCTTCGAGCGCAGCGATGAAAGCACTGCGCTCGCGGCGATGTACACCGCCAACCATTTCCCGGGCGTCAAGGCGATCATCAGCCTGACCGAAAGTGGCTATACCACGCTGATCATGTCGCGCATCCGCTCATCGGTGCCGATCTTCGCCTTCACCCCGCATCGCGATGCCCAGGCCCGCGTGGCGCTGTTCCGCGGCGTGCAGACCGTCCCGTTCGACCCAGCCGCACTTCCTGCCGACAAGGTCAGCCAGGCAGCGGTGGACGAACTGGTCAAGCGCAACATCGTGGAGCCGGGTGATTGGGTCATCCTGACCAAGGGCGACAGTTATCACGACTCCACGGGCGGCACCAACACCATGAAGATCCTGCGCGTCGGCGATTCGCTGAGCTGACAACCACGCCGAAGGCATGGCCCGTGCCGCCATGCCTTTCGGCACCGATCACCACTCATCCGACCGATAGCGGCGCTCGCTCAGACCTGACGAACCAGGAACGCATCGCTCACTATCTGCCCTCGGCCTACCCCCGCCAGGAACAAGAGCTTGGCGCATTCCTCGACGAAAGCGGGTCCGCCGCAGATCAACACCCGCGCCTGACGCGACCCCACGCGCAGCGCTTGCAACGCGGCTTGCGCCTGCTTCCGCTCGAAGTAATCCACCCTCAGATTTTTGTGCTGACCGGCGAGACACTCCAGCTCTGCCCGCAGATAGGATTCGCCCCGACAAAAATGCAACAGCCGAACCGGCCCGCTATGCCCCTGCCGCAATGCCTCACGCAGGATCGACCAGAGCGGCGCGAGACCGGTGCCGGCCGCCAATAACAGTAATGGCTGGTTCTGCCAGTCGGCATCGTAGTGCAGTGCGCCCTGGTGCAGCTGACCGAGACGCAAGCTATCGCCGATGGTCAGTTGGCGCGCCGCCTCGCTGAAGGCACCGGGCCTGGCGCAGTCCAGGTGAAATTCGAGCCAGGGCTCTTCGCCCGGGACGCTGGCGAGCGAATAGGGACGCGCGACGCCGGTGTCAGTCCATAGCAGCGCATGTTGGCCAGCGCGGTAGCGCACGGGGCGATCCGGCATCAGCCGCAACCGAAGGACGTCCCCACAAAACCAGTCGAGCGCTTCCACTCGCGTCGCCACGCCTTCTCGCTGGGGATCGAACGGCGCCACCTCGAGATCGCCGGTCACCGTGCATTGGCAGGCGAGCCGCCAGCCTTGCAACCGCTTACCGACATCGAGCGCATCCGGGCGAGCATCCTGCGGCTCACCCGTCAGGCAGCGCACCAGACAGGCATGGCAGCTCCCTGCACGGCAGCTGTAAGGGACATTCAAACCCGCACCGTTAAGCGCATCGAGCAGGTTGCTGCCGTCACTCACGCGCCATGATCGAGCCCCGCAGCGGATCTCAGGCATCGATAGCTGCCCAGCTTGCCTCACAACGATTTCGGCCATTTTCCTTGGCGCGGTACAGCGCCTCGTCCGCTCGCTGCAGCGCCTCGCCCAGCTCATCGCCGGCATTGAGTAGCGTAAGCCCCATCGAGAGACTGAGATGCCCCGCCTGCACGTTCGCGCCCAATAACTGGGCATTGGCGAACGCCTCGCGCACGCGCTCGCAACAGGCGCTGAACTGCTCGGCATCGGTATGCGGTAGCAGCAACACAAACTCCTCGCCGCCGTAACGGGCGAGTATGTCGCCGTCGCGCAGGCACGAACGCGCCACTGAGGCGAAAGTCTGTAGGACATGATCGCCCACGGCATGCCCGTGCAGATCGTTGATCCGCTTGAAGTGGTCGAGATCGATCAGGGCGAGACCCGATCGATGCCCTGCACGCAGCCGGTTCAGCTCATCCTCGGCTCGCCGGAGAAAATGCCGGCGGTTGTACAGGCCGGTCAGCTCGTCGGTGGATGCCAGATCCTCCAACTGTCGCATCATGCCGCGCAGCGTTTCCTGATGCGCCTGGAGCGCAAAACGGCGCTGGCGCATGCGCTGGCGCAGCGTGTAGACATACCCGACGAACAAGCACATCCAGATCAACGTCACCAACAACACACCGGTCTGCAGCAACGCGACTTGCGGGTCGCGCAGTTGCCCCAGCCGCGCGTCGTACAATGACATGCTGGCAAAACTGAGCAGCGCCAGCACGGCGTATCGGGCAAAAACTTTTGGATGGAGAAATACCGCAAACATCAGCACCAGCACATAAAGCACCAGCAACGAGCCGCGATTGTCGCCAAGGTGGAACAGAAAGAATGTCAGCCAGACGAGCGCAACCAGAACCTGCGGCTCGGTCAGGCTCGGGTCGCGAAAACGCAGATTGTGGCCGCGGTGGAAGATCCCGAAGAACACCAGCTGGCTGGCCAGGATCATCACCGAACCGGCTATCGCGGTATCCAGGGGCGCCTGGTAGAAGCCTCCGACAACCGCAATCCAGGTTAAAAGCAAGGCAAGTCCGTAGGTTCCAGCCGCCATGCCGAACCGCTTGGTTACCAGTTGTTGAAGCGCCTGCTGATCGCCTTCATCACGAAGCGTGCGCATGGAATCCATCCCATAGTGGCAATTCGACGCACTTTACGCTGAACGGGCAAAAAAGCCCATAAGCCTTCATACAACGATCGAGTGACGGCCGCGCCGTCCCGGTACCTCTGTGCATCCCTTCACCTTTAGGGTCTGTTGCCATTTCGTCGCGAGCCGCGTTGCTGCGCCAAATCTCGCCAGGCAAGGCGCGGGACGCAGGTAATGGTCGCTCCCTTATCAAGTCCCGCAACGCCGCATGGCGAGATTTGCCGCGCAACCCTTCGGGCCGGGCCTGTTTTTGCGCGATGCGGCGTTTCTCGTCGTTCATTTGGAACAACCAAACTTCACTCCTCGGGCCTTGCCTCGCGTAAAAACAGGCTCCGGCGCGGCCGCGTACGAAACGGCAACAGACCCTAGTCCATCTGTGTACCCGCCGGGCCGACGGGTTATACTGCCGCGCCTTTTTTACCGCGCGTGTTGGTAGCTCTGCGACACGCCCGCCTCCGCCCCGTCAAGAGGACGCGCTGCATGACCGTGATCAAGCAAGACGACCTGATTCAAAGCGTTGCCGACGCTTTGCAGTTCATTTCTTACTACCACCCCGTCGATTTCATCCAGGCGATGCACGAAGCCTACCTGCGTGAAGAGTCGCCTGCCGCGCGGGACTCCATGGCGCAGATCCTGATCAACTCGCGCATGTGCGCCACCGGCCATCGGCCGATCTGCCAGGACACCGGCATCGTCACCGTATTCGTGCGCGTGGGTATGGACGTACGCTGGGACGGCGCCACCATGAGCCTGGACGACATGATCAATGAGGGCGTTCGCCGCGCCTACAACCTGCCGGAAAATGTCCTGCGCGCTTCGATCCTCGCCGACCCGGCAGGTTCCCGCAAGAACACCAAAGACAACACGCCGGCCGTTATCCACTACTCCATCGTCCCCGGCGACAAGGTCGAAGTGGATGTCGCAGCCAAGGGCGGCGGCTCGGAAAACAAGTCGAAGATGGCCATGCTCAACCCGTCCGACTCGATCGTCGACTGGGTATTGAAGACCGTACCGACCATGGGCGCCGGCTGGTGTCCGCCGGGCATGCTCGGCATCGGCATCGGTGGCACTGCGGAAAAAGCTGCGGTGATGGCCAAGGAAGTGTTGATGGAATCCATCGACATCCACGAATTGAAAGCCCGCGGCCCGCAGAACCGCATTGAAGAGCTGCGTCTGGAGCTGTTCGAAAAGGTCAACCAGCTGGGCATCGGCGCCCAAGGCCTGGGCGGCCTGACCACCGTGCTCGACGTGAAGATCATGGATTACCCGACGCACGCCGCGTCCCTACCGGTGTGCATGATCCCCAACTGCGCCGCCACCCGCCACGCACACTTCGTGCTCGACGGCTCCGGCCCGGCCGAGCTGACGCCGCCGCCACTGGACGCCTACCCGGAAATCGTCTGGGAAGCCGGCCCGAGCGCACGTCGCGTCAATCTCGACACCATCACGCCGGAAGAAGTACAGAGCTGGAAGCCGGGCGAAACCGTGCTGCTCAACGGCAAGATGCTCACTGGCCGCGATGCCGCACACAAGCGCATGGTCGACATGCTGAACAAGGGTGAAGCGCTGCCGGTGGATCTTAAGGGCCGCTTCATCTATTACGTCGGCCCGGTCGATCCGGTCGGTGACGAAGTGGTTGGCCCGGCTGGCCCGACCACCGCGACGCGCATGGACAAATTCACCCGTCAGATCCTCGAAAGCACTGGCCTGCTGGGCATGATCGGCAAGTCCGAGCGCGGCCCCATCGCCATCGACGCGATCAAGGACAACAAGGCCGTGTACTTGATGGCCGTCGGTGGCGCCGCCTACCTGGTCGCCCAGGCGATCAAGAAGTCCAAGGTTCTGGCCTTTGCCGAACTGGGCATGGAAGCAATCTACGAGTTCGAAGTGAAGGACATGCCGGTGACCGTCGCGGTCGATACCAACGGCGAATCGGTGCACATCACCGGGCCTGCGATCTGGCGGAGCAAGATCGCCGAAAACCTGGCGGTTGAAGTGCAGTAACGTCGACAAGGAGCCGGTTACGCCGGCTCAGCGTTGATGACGGACCCCGCTCTCAGCGGGGTTTTCGTTTTCAGGGCACGCCTTTTTTGTGGGCGTTCTACCTGGGGCGATTCGCTAGCCTCGGCGAGCCCACGGGGGCTGTTGGCTTTCAGTTTGCCGAGCAATTGCTTGCAACAGCGCGACGTCACCGCCGGGCTCGGTGAAGCCTGATATACAACGTCTCGACTTTTTCCCTTGCCCAAGGCGTCTTGCGCAGAAACGTCAGGCTCGACCTGATGCTGGGGTCGCTTTTGAAGCAGCGAATGTCGACCCGCTCGGCCAAGCCCTCCCAACCATAGTGCGCCTGCAACGCGACCAGTATGGATTCCAGCGTCATGCCGTGGAGCGGATCTTTCGGTTGAGTCATCAGGGTCTCGAGAGTACAAGTGCGGGTATAGCGAAAAGGCCAGCCAGCGCGGCATGCAGTTCACTTAGAAGAGCGCTGCGCTGTGCAGGATTGCAGCATTTTTTGTCCTAAAGCGAACTCCCAACCCTGTAGGAGCGAGCTTGCTCGCGAAGCTTGCACGGCAGTGTTCGCGAGCAAGCTCGCTCCTACAAGCAGGGCCACCAGGCCGTGATGCTCTAAAAGTGAATAGCCTTACCGCCAGCGCGAAGCCTCGTAAGGGCGCGCATCTTACAGGCTGACGCGTGTACCGAGCAGCACCAGAAACGCCGCCAGCCAGGCCGGGTGCGCCGGCCACGCCGGTGCCGTGACCAGGTTGCCTTCGGTGTGCGCCTGATCGACCGGGATATCCACGAACTTACCGCCGGCCAGCCTCACCTCCGGCGCGCACGCCGGATAGGCGCTACAGGCACGGCCCTTCAGCACACCCGCGGCAGCGAGCAACTGAGCGCCATGACAAACCGCGGCAATCGGCTTTTTCGCGTCGTCGAAAGCCCGTACCAGGTTGCATACCTGCTCGTTCAGCCGTAGATATTCGGGCGCGCGACCACCGGGTATCACCAGCGCGTCGTAGTCTTCGGCACGCACCGAAGCGAAATCGAAGTTCAGCGCAAAATTGTGGCCAGGTTTCTCGCTATAGGTCTGATCGCCTTCGAAATCGTGAATCGCCGTGCGCACCGTGTCGCCCGCCTTTTTATCCGGGCAGACGGCATGCACGCTGTGCCCGACCATCTGCAGCGCCTGGAACGGCACCATGGTTTCGTAATCTTCGACGTAATCGCCGACCAGCATCAGAATCTTTTTCGCAGCCATCGAAACACACTCCTAGTCAGTAACGGCCAGTCAGCCGCTTCGGTTGAATATGTTGATCATCAGCCGGTCGAGTAACCCCCACATTCGTTGATAAAGGCGCGTATGCAGCGGACGGGCGTGCCAGCGTTGCAGGTCGATCTCCATGCTGCTGGAGAAGTCTCGTTCGAAACTTTCGGCCACAGCAGCGCTGAGCGACGTATCCAGCGCCTCGAGGTTGGCTTCCAGGTTCCAGCGCAGATTCCAGTGATCGAAGTTGCACGAACCGATGCTGACCCAGTCGTCGACCAGGACCATTTTCAAGTGCAGAAAGTGTGGCTGATATTCATGAATACGCACGCCGGCGCGTAGCAGACGCGGGTAGTAGCGCTGGCCGGCGTAGCGCACCGAGGGGTGATCGGTGTTGCGACTGGTCAGTAGCAAGCGCACTTCGACGCCGCGCCTTGCCGCGCGCATCAGCTCACGGCGGACCCTGCCCGTGGGCAGGAAGTAAGGTGTCGCCAGCCAGATGCGCCGTTCGGCGCGCTGCAGGTTTCGCAGCAGGCTATGCAGAATGTCGCTGTGCTGCCGCGCCGCCGCGTAGGCAACCCGCCCCAACCCTGCACCGCCACAGGGATTCGCTGGAATTTTCGGAAGCCGTTGCGGCAACGGTAGCTGCCAGATACGACGCTTCAGACACAGCGACCATTGCACATCGAACAGCCGCCGCCAGTCCTCTATCAGTGGCCCGGCGATTTCCACCATCGCCTCGTGCCAGTGCTCGTCCGGGTTGGCGGGGTTCCAGAACTCATCGGTCGCCCCAGTACCGCCGACGAAGCAGCAGCTGTCATCGATGATGATCAGTTTGCGATGGTCGCGGTGAAGGTTGCGAAACCGCAGCCGCAACTTCAGCGGGTTGTACTGACGCAGCTCGACACCGGCGTCGCACAGCCGCTGCCGCGCCTTCTGCCCCAACTTCAAACAGCCGAAGCCATCGAACAGGCAACGTACCCTCACACTACGCGCGGCAGCAGCCGCTAATGCGTCGATCAGCAGATCGGCGCACTGACCGTCTTCTACCAGATAAAGCTCAACGTCGATCCGCCGCTCTGCCGCCTCGATACACTCCAGCATTCGCGGGAAAAATGCCGGGCCGTCGATCAGCAAGCGAAAACGGTTGCCGTCTCGCCAGGGGAATATCTCCCCGGCGAGCATCACTGGAGAAGGCTCCCGGCAACCGAAGCTACGTTGCGAGGGCCAATAGCGTTATAGCGGCTAGGCATCGGTTCCTTGTCCTGATGAGTTCTGCGACGTACTTGTGAAGAGCAGCCAACGCAGAGTGATGACCCAGCGCCGTTGCGGCACGCCTGTTATAGGTCCGTACGGCAGCGCAGAGTTCCCTGGAGATCAGCGGCCCGGTAGCGCCTCACAAGCGCCGAACGAGGCCGTTGCGCAGAGCATGAACGTACGCGGCAACAGCGAAGCAGGAAAAGATTCTAAACTCGTCCCCATGAACTATCTCGCACACCTCCACCTCGGCGGCCCGCAGCCCGGCGAACTGCTCGGCAGCCTGTATGGCGATTTCGTCAAAGGCACGTTGCAGGGTCGCTGGCCCGCCGACATCGAAGCCGGCATTCGCCTGCATCGACAAATCGATGCGTTCACCGACAATCATCCGCTGGTGCTGCAGGCCAAGCAGCGTTTCCCCGGCGAACGGCGACGCTATGCCGGCATATTGATCGACCTGTTTTTCGACCACTGCCTGGCCGCGCACTGGCACGACTACGCCGATGAGCCATTGCAGGCTTTCACCACACGCGTGTATCGAGTTCTTCGAGAGGAATCCGAGCTGCCCGGCAAGCTCGCGCTGATAGCGCCGCGCATGGCCGCCCAGGACTGGCTCGGCAGCTACCGCGATTTCGCCGTGATGGAACAGGTCGTGGCCGCCATGAGTCGCCGACTGACCCGCCCGCAGGGGCTCGCCGGCGGGTTCGAGGAGCTGGAACGGCTCTATGTGCCGCTCCAGCAGGATTTCCGCGACTTCTACCCGCAGCTGCAGGCGTTCGTTCGGCTCAGCGCCGCCGGTACGAGGTAAATATCAGCTGTCGTAGCCGGGGCACTGCTGATCGAGCTTGCGCAGCAGCGCCGGCCAGGCCAGCGCGCCACCCATGCCTTGCTTGCTGCGCGTGACACCAGCGGCCATGGCCTTGGCTCCGGCGAGAATCTGCTCGGGGATCGGAATCAGCTCGGCGCCGCCGGTCTGTGCCATCACCTGTATCTCGCAGGCGCGCTGGAAGATGAACATCATCAGGAAGGTATCGGCAATGCTCGCGCCGCAGGTCATCAGGCCGTGATTGTGCAGAAGCATGAAGCCGGTTTCGCCGAGATCGGTCTGCAACCGGGCCTTTTCCTCGTGGTTGAGCGCCACGCCCTCGTAGCCATGGGTGGACAGGCTGGCGAGCACGAACAGCGCCTGCTGGCTAATGGGCAGCAGACCCTGCTTCTGCGCCGTTACCGCTACGCCGGCGGCGGTATGGGTGTGCATCACGCAGGCCACGTCGTGGCGCACCTCATGCACGGCGCTGTGGATGGTGTACCCGGCCGGGTTGATGTCGTAGGGCGTGTCCATCAGCTTGTTGCCGGCCAGATCGATCTTCACCAGGCTGGAGGCCGTCATTTCGTGGAACATCAGCCCGTAGGGGTTGATCAGGAATTCATCGGTGTCAGGAATCTTCGCCGAAATATGGGTAAAGATCAGATCGTCCCAGCCATGCAGCGCGACCAGTCGATAGCAGGCCGCCAGATCGACGCGCGCCTGCCATTCGGCGGCACTGACCTGATTCTTCAGCGTTTGGAGCGAATGCAGAGCGGTCACAAGGCACCTCTTCTTGTTGTTTTACGGTGCCGGAAGTCTAGCCAGCGTCCCCAGCTTGGGGAGTCGCCTTTGCAGCCAGCCTGATGGCCGCAGAGGACATCGCTCAGCCCCGCAGGGCGGCAGCGAAACCCTCCAACCAGGGCTCCGCGTCGACCTCGGGCGTGACCGTTTCACTGGCATCAAGGCGCAGCATCTCCTGCACCTCACGCATGCCCAGCTCGGCATAGAGCTCGCGGATCAGCTCGCCACCGCCACAGAAGGTATCGCCATAGCTGGCATCGCCCAGCGCGATGATGCCAGCGGGTATGCCCTGCCAGGCCGGAACCTGATCGCGGATGGCCGAATACAGCGGGATGAAGTTGTCGGGCAGCTCGCCCATGCCGGTCGTGGCGGTTACGACCAGTAGCGCCTGCGGACCGAAATCGAGAACCTGAGAAAGCTGCGCGCGCGGATCATGCCAGGCGTCGAAGCCTGCCGCCGTCAGCTTTGTGGCGGCGTGGCGGGCGACGTCTTCGGCTGTGCCGTAGACCGTACCGGAAAGGATGGCGACTTTCATGGATGGGCTCCGTTGCGAAATAAAGCTGGGCATTATGCCGCATTTGGCACCTGCGCCCCGCTTGCGTGGCACTACGCTGCCAGCGGCGGCGTACTCGGCGACGACAAGGGAATTAATTGTCCCGCGAATTGTCGCAAGGCGGTCCCACAGAGGATTTGCGGACGCAGCCACAAGGCATGGGCAGGCCAGCTGCCATCGAGAGGGAAATCTGATGCCGGAAAAGACCGTACTCACCAGCGCCGAGCTGGCTTATATCAACCAGCTCACCAGCGGACCGCAAACCGAATCGGGTCATGCACGCGCAGGCTTTCAGCTCGACGGCGGTGAGCGCGCCAATGGCTTGCTGTTGCAGCTCGCAGCGAAAGCCAACCTGACGCTTGACGCAGAACTCGACGACTACTGCATGTCGTTCCCGCTGCAACTGACCCGCGACGAACTCCAGACGATCCGACTTCAGCTCGCGCCACCCACCATATATGAGCGCGGCCCGGTTCTTCGCGCCTGGCGCCTGCACCTGGACGAACCCTTGCCGCTGCTCTCCGATGACGGTGACGAGACCGCGCTGAGCGTTCACGAGTTATCGCCAAACGGGCTGCTAGTGGACGCTGGTCTAAAAAAAGCACCCAAGCATCTGCATATGCGACTGGCGCTGCCTGGTGAGACGCCGTTCATGATCGACGCGCGCCGGGTACGCGTTGCCGAAGACGGAATGGCCGCCTATGAAGTCGAACAGCCGCAAGACAAGGACGCCGAGCGTATCCGTTCGTATCTGTACGAGCAGCATCAGCGTCTGCATCCAGAGCTGCAGCCGGAGCTGCCGGTCGACATGCTTGTCGACGAGCCCGCGCATTCGTAAGCCGCGTCATCACAAGCCGCGCGGGTTCGCTACACGAAGGCTGCTGTGTATTACCCCTGAATCACCCTGGTGTAAGCTGGCCGACCACGCGCGGCATCTATATCGCAGCCGTGCGCGATTATTCACCCTCAGCCGACCCCGGAAGCCATGACCCAATCAACGGCCCCCATCCTGATTACCGGCGCAAGCCAGCGCATCGGCCTGCATTGCGCCGAACGCTTGCTCGATGATGGGCAGCCGGTGATCGTCACGTACCGAACAGATCGTCCGGGCCTCGACCAACTGCGCGACCGCGGCGCCATAACCCTGCAAGCGAATTTTTTTGAAACGGCGGGCATCCATGCCTTTATCGCCACGCTGAAACAGCAGACCCGCTCGCTGCGTGCGATCGTCCACAACGCATCGGACTGGCACCCCGAAACACCGGGCGAAGAAGCCGAGGTGTTCCAGCGCATGTTCGAGGTGCACATGCTCGCGCCTTACCTAATCAACCTTCACTGCGCGCAGCTGCTGCGCCATGGAGGCCCGGCCGATATCGTCCATATCGGCGACGATGTCACCCGTATCGGCAGCAAGAAGCACATTGCCTACGCCGCCAGCAAAGCCGGACTGGACAACCTCACCCTTTCGTTTGCTGCCAGCCTGGCGCCGGCCATCAAGGTCAATGGCATCGCGCCGGCCCTGATACAGTTCAACGAAGGTGACGACGAGGACTATCGACACAAGGCGCTGGCAAAATCCGCGCTGGGTATCGAGCCCGGCGCCGAGGTGATCTACCAGAGCCTGCGTTATCTGCTCGATAATCCCTACGTCACCGGTACCACACTGACCGTCAATGGCGGCCGTCATTTGATCTGATTGCGAAGGAACCCAATGCCTAGACTGGAACCCGCCATGGCGCGCATCCGCGTCAAAGATCTGCGACTACGCACCTTCATCGGCATCAAGGAAGAAGAAATCCTCAACCAGCAGGACGTGCTGATCAACCTGACGATGCTGTATCCCGCGGCGGACGCTGTGCGCGACAACGACATCGAATACGCGCTGAATTACCGCACCATCACCAAGGCGATCATCCAGCACGTGGAGAACAACCGCTTCGCCCTGCTCGAACGGCTCACCCAGGAAATCCTCGATCTGGTCATGGCGCATCCGCAGGTGCGTTACGCCGAGGTCGAAGTGGACAAACCCCACGCGCTGCGCTTCGCCGAATCGGTATCGATCACGCTGGCCGCGCATCGCGACTGAGCATCCCGCACCGGGAAGCGGGCCGGAGTCGTTGTCTGGCCCATGGCACCCGCCAAGGTTATGATCCCGCCCACGTCTGCAACGCCGAGGCCCATGACATGAATGATCAACAACGCACCGAACTCGAAGCCGCCGCTTTCCGCCGCCTGGTCCAGCACCTGCGCAGCCGTCCCGATGCGCAGAACATCGACCTGATGAATCTGGCTGGCTTCTGCCGTAACTGCTTGTCGAAGTGGTACAAGGCTGCCGCCGACGATCTGGAAGTTGAAGTGAGCCTCGACGAGGCGCGTGAAGAGGTTTACGGCATGCCCTACGCCGAGTGGAAGAAGCGCTACCAGACGGAAGCCACGCCCGAACAGCAGGCTGCCTTCGACCAGGGACAGAAACCATGACCAGCCTTGCGGATTTTCGCGCCGGCCTGCGCAACCGCCAACATCGGTTCAGCGAGACGCTGGCCTATATCGACAGCGCCTATGACTACCAGCCAAGCCGCTTCATCAATGGCAACGTGGAAAACGCTGCCGGCGAAAATGAAGGCTCGTGCAAGACGCTCGGGCTGGCGGTGCTGGAAGGATTCACCACCGAAGAGGCGCTGTTGGCATTCGGTGAGCATTATCAGTCGGTGCTGGCCAACCCCAGCGGAACCGACCATCGCAATATCCGCGCGTTGATGGAGACCGGCCTGCCGGGTGTGCGCTTCGATCAGCAGCCGCTGACAGCCAAAGAATAAAAAGGGCCGGCCAGCACTTGGGGAAGGCTTGATAGCGGACGGCCCTGAAACCAAAGAGGCCCGGCAAGTCTGCCCGCCCGGTGCAATGCCGGCCATTGCCTAATCCTGATCTCCGGAATAGGCAGGCGCTATTGGACCGAGGCTGCAAAACAGCTCTCCGATAACCCGTTGCCAGACTTTTCCCGTCCAAGCAAAGCCGGTAAGGTCCGAACCGGTCTTATCGGAGTACCCCAACATGCCCATCGCCGCCCTCTCCGGCCCGCAGTACCTGCGTGAAGGTCTGAAGCTGATCCTGAGCCCGGGGCTACGGCTGTTCGTCATACTCCCGCTGACGGTCAACCTGCTGCTGTTCAGCGGCCTTATCTACCTTGCCCTTCGCCAGTTCGGACGCTGGGTCGATGCGTTCATGCCGAGCCTGCCCGAGTGGCTGATGTTTCTGGAGTACATCCTCTGGCCGCTGTTTGTGATTCTGGTGGTGCTGATGGTGTTCTTCACGTTCACCATGCTCGCCAACATCATCGCGGCTCCGTTCAACGGCTTTCTCGCCGAGAAGGTCGAAACGGTCGCGCGTGGCGAGGACAGCTCGCCACCGTTTAGCTGGACCGAGCTACTGGCCATGCTGCCGCGTACCATCGGCCGCGAAGCCCGCAAGCTGGCCTACTTCGCACCGCGTGCCTTGGCACTGCTGATCCTGTCGTTCATCCCGGTGGTTAATCTGTTCGCCGCGCCGCTGTGGCTGCTGTTCGGCATCTGGATGATGGCCGTGCAGTACATCGACTATCCGGCAGACAACAACAAGCTGAGCTGGGCGGAGATGATGGCCTGGCTTCGCGAGCGACGCTGGAAAAGCCTGAGCTTCGGCGCGGTGACCTACGCCGCGTTGCTGGTGCCGGTGCTGAACCTGTTGATCATGCCGGCAGCGGTCGCAGGCGCGACCCTATTCTGGGTGCGTGAAGGGGGCCGGCAACATCTGGCGCCTATTGCCAATCGTTGAACTGCGGGGCGGGTTGCTGTCTAGATCCGAACACATCGGATTCAGGAGCCCTACCCATGGCGCTTACCGCACTTTCGATCAACTGCACCCTCAAGGCCTCTCCCAGCGCGTCGTCCTGCAGCTTGCTGCTGAGCCAGGCCGAGCGGGAATTGGAAAAGCTCGGCGTGATCTGCGAGCAGCTACGCGCGGTGGATTTCAACATCAAACCGGGCGTGACTTCTGACGAAGGCCCGGGCGATGACTGGCCGATGATCCGCGAGAAGATCCTCGCCGCAGACATCCTGCTGCTGGGAACGCCCATCTGGCTGGGGCATCCGTCCAGCATCTGCCAACGAGTACTGGAGCGTCTCGACGCATTTCTCAGCGAAACCGATGATCAGCAACGGATGGTCTCTTATGGTCGGGTCGCCTGCGTCGCCGTGGTCGGCAACGAAGACGGCGCCCACCACGTGGTGGCCGAGCTGTACCAGGGATTGAACGACGTGGGCTTCAGCATCCCCGCCAACGGCTGTACCTACTGGGTCGGGGAAGCGATGGGTTCGACGGACTACAAGGATGCAGGCCCGCGCGAGAAAACTGCCAATACCAATGCGATGCTGGCTCGCAACGCCGTGCACTTGGCGAAGCTGCTCAAGCAGTCCGGTTATCCGGGAGCCTCGGAGTAGCACGTTAGGTCAGCCCGGGATTGGCACGGCCGGCGTCGACATGGCTGATGGGTTTCACCCATCCTACAGACTGCAGAGGTCTGTAGGATGGATCGGGCCGCGTAACTGTAGGATGGGTGAAACCCATCAATTCACACAACGACGCAACGACGCGCTCAGGCAATTAGCCGCTCAAGCCAACGTCTTCAGCGCCTCACGGCTGAACGGCAGAATGTCCTGCATGCGACCTTCACGGACTTTCAGCGCCCAGTCGGGATCGCAGATCAGCGCGCGCCCCACCGCAACCAGATCGAATTCCTCGTTGTTCAAACGCTCGAGCAGACCTTCGATATTGGCCGGCTGCGCCACCTTGTCGGTCTTGACCATGAACTGCAGGAACTCACCGTCCAGTCCCACGCTACCCACGGTAATCGTCGGCTTGCCGGTGAGCTGACGGGTCCAGCCGGCCAGATTGAGATCCGAGCCTTCGAACTCCGGCTCCCAGAAACGACGCGTCGAGCAATGGAAGATGTCCACCCCTGCAGCCGACAGCGGCTCAAGGAATTCGCCCAGCGCTTCGGGCGTAGTCACCAGACGCGCGGTGTAGTCCTGCTGCTTCCACTGTGAGAAGCGAAAGATGATTGGGAAGTCCGCGCCCACCGCAGCCCGCACCGCGCCGATCAATTCGATGGCAAAGCGCGAGCGGTTGGCCAGACTGCCACCGTATTCATCGGTGCGCTGGTTGCTGCCTTCCCAGAAGAACTGGTCGATGAGGTAGCCATGGGCACCATGGATTTCGACGCCATCCATACCGATGGCCTTGGCATCCATAGCCGCTTGGGCGAAGGCTGCAATGACGTCCTGGATGTCCTGTTTGGTCATGCCGTGGACGACGACCTGATCGTCCTTGCGCTTCTCCATCGGTCCAAATCCCAGCACCTCCGGCTCCGGCTCGGTGCCCTTGCGCCGCACATTGCCCACGTGCCAGAGCTGCGGAACAATCTTGCCACCCGCTGCATGCACCGCATCGACCACGGCTTTCCAGCCAGCCAGGGCATCTTCGCCGTAGAAGCGCGGCACCTGCGGATAACCGTTGGCAGCCTGGTGGCCAACCGTGGTGCCCTCGGTGATGATCAATCCAACGCCCGAAGCGGCACGGAGACGGTAGTACTCTACGACGTCAGCAGTCGGCACACCGTTGGGCGAGAAGGATCGAGTCATCGGCGCCATGACCACACGCGTCGGCAGCTGCAGGCTGCCAAGCTGGAATGGTTGAAACAGGGCGTTTACGGCTGCAGTCATGGTTATCTCCTTTGTTGTTCCAAAAGCGACCGGTCGTCTCACCGCCCGCCAAAAAAAATCAGCGAAACGTCAGCAGGCGCTCCAGCTGGGTCAGAAAACTGTTCAGCGGCACCACATTACGGCCCACTTTCATGCGCAGCAGCGCGCCTTCCCAGGCGTTGCCGATGAATTCGGCGAGCGCCTGGCAATCAATGTCCTGATCTATCTCACCGGCCTCGCGTGCCTGTTCGAGACAAGCCGCCAATACCTCGATGGAGCGCAACAGAATGGCTTCCACCTGAGACCCGATCGGCTGCGACAGCTCCGCCATTTCGAAGCTCAGGCTGCCGATGAAGCAGTGGTATTCAGGACATTCCTGGCGCGCGAAATGCGCGACCAGCTCGGCGTAATGACCAAGGACGCGCGCCCGCGGACTCAGCACAGGGTTGCTCAACGCAGCCTGGTAGCGGGCCAAGCGTGGCGAATAAAGATGTTCCAGCGCCTGCAGGGCGAAATCTTCCTTGCTGGCGAAGTAGTGATAAAACGATCCCTTCGGAATACCGGCAGCCTGGACGATTTCCAGCACACCGGTGCCGTGATATCCACGACGGGTCATCACCTGTGCGCCTTTGGCCAGGATCAGTTCGCGCTTGTCGATTCGAGCTCGGCTGTTCATGAAGCCGAGGATATGACCGGTCGTCTCGGGCGAACAGCATCATCCATGGCGCTTATTGCGCCGATACGATTGAGAGATGGTGGAATTGAGCGAAAGGAAAAACGCAGCGGCGAGCGCCGCTGCGCCAAACGCGTAAGGATCAGGCTAGCGCGTTTTCGATCGCCTGGATCAACGCCGGATCGTCCGGAGCGGTGCGGGGCGAGAAACGCGCCAGCACACGACCGTCCTTATCGACAAGAAACTTCTCGAAATTCCAGCTGATGTCACCCGGAAAATCCGCGCCCTCGCCCGCCAGCAGACGATAGAGCGGATGACGTTGCGGGCCGTTGACCTCGAGCTTGCTGCTCAGCGGAAAGCTGATGCCGTAGTTCTCGTTGCAAAATCGCAGGATCTCCGCGTCGCTGCCCGGCTCCTGCGCTGCGAACTGGTTGCAGGGAATACCGAGCACGCCGAAACCACGATCCTGATAACGCTGGTGCAACGCTTGCAGCCCAGCGTACTGAGGGGTCAGGCCGCACTCTGAAGCCACATTGACCACCAGCGTCAGCTGCTTTTTCAGCGGCGCAAGGGGCAGCTCCTGACCAGCGAGGCCGGGTAGAACCAAATCGTGGAACGCGCTCATTCGCTCTTCTCCAGAGGGTAAAAAAGCGCTCCGGCATTACCGAAGCGCTTCATCGCTCGACCGCCTCGGTCGAGCCTGTCGCCACCCGCTTGCCGCGAGGGGATCAGTGGTGATGGCCACCTTCGCCATGGACGTGGCCATGGGCGACTTCTTCTTCGCTGGCGTCACGCACGTCGACGATCTTGACATCGAAGTTCAGCCGCTGACCAGCCAACGGATGATTGCCGTCGACGATCACGTCATCGCCTTCGACATCACGGATGGTGACGATCTGCATGCCGCCGTCCGGACCGGAAGCGTGGAACTGCATGCCGACTTCCAGTTCGTCGACACCTTCGAACATGGCGCGATTGAGCGTTGCGACCAGTTCCGGGCTGTACTCGCCGTAGGCATCCTGCGGCTCGATGGCGACCTTTACCTCATCACCGCCCTGCTTGCCTTCGAGGGCCTTTTCCAGACCGGAAATGATGTTGCCCGCACCGTGCAGGTAGACCAGCGGCGCGCCGCCGGCCGAGCTGTCGATTACCTCACCAGCGTCGTTGGTGAGTGTGTAGTCGATTGACACAGCCTTGTTCGCGGCAATCTGCATGAGGCAAAACCTTTTGCTGGGGAATGTGGGTCGAAGTTTAACCGCGAGCTGCGCCGATTGCGAACCGAGCCCGGATAAACGGGACCAGCCGCTGGTTGACAAACCCTTCAATGCAAGGTGCCGCATACAACCTTTGGAGAGCATCGGTCAGTCATGAGCTATGTCAGTATCCAGCCACGCAAACCAAGCGAAACTTCCAATAATCAAAGCGCGTCCCGAGGAGCACCGATGTCGGCTCGAAACATCCTGGTGATTAACTGCGGCAGTTCGTCGATCAAATTCGCACTGGTCAACGAAACGCAAGCGACCTTCCCCTTGCAAGGCCTGGCGGAACGCATAGGCAGCCCTGAGGCGGTGCTTCACTGGCAGCGGGGAGACGACAAGCAGACGCTGGAAATCCCAGGCGCCGACCATCGCGCCGCGCTGGAGCACTTGCTACCACTCGCGCAGGAAGCGGCCGGTGGCAGGCTCGACGGCATCGGGCATCGCGTCGTACACGGCGGCGAACACTTCACCGGCTCCAGCCTGATCGACGATCAGGTGCTCAAGGCCATTCGCGACAGCGCCCAGTTAGCCCCGCTGCACAATCCGGCCAACCTGGTCGGTATCGAGGCCGCCATCGCGCTGTTCCCAACGCTGCCGCACGTGAGCGTATTCGACACGGCATTCCACCAGACCATGCCCGAACACGCGTTCCGCTACGCCGTGCCAGAGTTCCTTTATAAGGAGCACAACGTCCGCCGTTATGGTTTCCACGGCACCAGCCACAGCTACGTCAGCAAGCGCGCCGCCGAAATGACCGGATTGGCGGTGGACGACAGCTGCTGGCTTACCGCACACCTGGGCAACGGCTGCTCGACCTGTGCCATCGTCAACGGCGAGAGCCGCGACACCAGCATGGGCCTGACACCATTGGAGGGCTTGGTGATGGGCACCCGCAGCGGCGACGTCGACCCTAACCTGCACAGCTATCTGCACCGCACGCTGGGTTGGAGCCTCGAACATATCGACCGGGTACTCAACCACGACAGCGGCCTTAAAGGCCTGTCGGGTTTGTCCAACGACATGCGCACCCTGTACGAGGCGCGCGTCGCCGGCCACCCTGGCGCCAATCTGGCCTTCGAAGTGTTCTGTTATCGCCTGGCCAAATCCCTGGCAGGCATGGCTTGCGCGCTGCCGAAGCTCGACGGTCTGATCTTCACTGGCGGCATCGGCGAGAACTCCGTAGCGGTGCGTAGCCGCACCTTGGACCATCTCAAACTGTTCAATTTCAAGCTCGACGACGACGCTAATGGGCGCTGCACGCGCGGCGTCGGTGGGGAAATCCAGGCCGCAGGAAGCCCGCGTGTACTGGTCGTGCCCACCAACGAAGAACGCCAGATCGCGCTGGATACGCTGGCCTTGCTCGACGCCTGACAACCCGCCGACACGAAGGTGCGCCGCGCAAATCCGACTGCCCGAACGTATCGGGTCGTGCAAGCCGCACCGCCTTCGCCCTTTGCTCGACAGGAGATCACCCATGCATACGCTCTTCCTCGCCCCTTGCGGTTTTGGTGGCGGCCTCAACTCCATCAGTCTCGGCCTGATCCGCGCGCTCGAACGTGCCGGGCTGAAAGTCGGTTTCTTCAAACCCATCGCCCAGCCCTTCCCGCTCGATCAGGGCCGCGAGCGTTCCTGTGTGATGGTGGAGAACACGCTGAATATCGCTTCGCCGCAACCGCTCCCGCTGGAACAGGTGGAGCGGCAACTGGCCGATGGCGAACTGGATTTGCTGCTCGAAGAGGTCGTTAGCCTTTATCAGGACGTTGCAGCTGGCAAAGATGTGGTGATCGTGGAAGGTATGGTGCCGACGCGCGAGTTCAACCACACCTCGCGGATCAATACGCACCTGGCCAAGAGCCTGGACGCGGACGTCATCCTGGTCGCCGCCAAGGGCAGCGACACGCTCAAGCGCATGGCCGAGCGCATCGAGATCCAGGCGCAGTTGTTCGGCGGAGCCAGGGACCCGAAAGTTCTCGGTCTGGTGCTGAACAAGGTCGAGAGCGACGATGGTGTGGAAGCGTTCGTCGGCCGCATGAAAGAGCAGCTGCCACTGCTCGGCACTTCGGATTTCCAGCTGCTCGGCGCGATTCCCTTTGCCGAAGAACTGCATACCCTGCGCACCCGTGACATCGCCCAGATGCTGGATGCCAAGGTGCTTCACGCCGGTGAAGCCGAGCGTCGCCGCGTGAGCAAGATCGTCCTGTGCGCCCGCGCCGTTCCCAATACCGTACCGCTGCTTCAGCCCGGCGTGCTCGTCGTCACGCCGGGTGACCGTGACGACATCATCCTGGCCGCCAGCCTGGCCTCGCTCAATGGCGTCGACCTCGCGGGCCTGCTGTTGTGCAGCGACTTCGCGCCAGACCCGCGCATTCTCGAACTGTGCAAGGCGGCCCTCGATCGCGGCCTGCCGGTGATGACTGTGCAGACCGGCTCCTACGACACCGCCACCAATCTGTTCGGCCTGAACAAGGAAACGCCTGTAGACGACATCGAGCGCGCCCAGCAGGTGACCGATTTCATCGCCTCGCATATGCAGCCCGACCTGTTGCACCCACGCCTCAGCGTGCCGCGCAGCGACTTGCGCCTGTCGCCCCCTGCGTTCCGCCACCAACTGGTCAAGCGCGCCCAGCACGCAAACAAGCGCATCGTCCTGCCGGAGGGCAACGAGCCGCGCACCATCCGCGCCGCAGCCATCTGTCAGGCGCGTGGCATTGCCCGCTGCGTACTGCTGGCCAAGCCGGACGAAGTGCAGGCCGTCGCCCACGAGCAAGGCATCAGTCTGCCCGCCAGCCTGGAGATTCTCGATCCGGAGCTGATCATCGAGCAGTACGTCGCGCCCATGTGCGAGATGCGCAAATCGAAGGGGCTCACGCCTAGCGATGCGCGCGAACAGCTCAAGGACACCGTCGTCCTCGGCACCATGATGCTGGCGCTGGATGAAGTGGACGGCCTGGTTTCCGGTGCCGTGCACACCACCGCCAACACCATTCGCCCGGCGCTCCAACTGATCAAGACCGCGCCGGGCTACAGCCTGGTGTCTTCCGTGTTCTTCATGCTGCTGCCGGATCAAGTGCTGGTCTATGGAGACTGCGCGGTCAATCCCAACCCAAGCGCCACGGAGCTTGCGGAAATCGCTCTGCAGAGCGCCGAGTCAGCCGTCTCCCTTGGCGTGAACCCGCGAGTGGCGATGATCAGCTACTCCACCGGGACGTCCGGCAGCGGCGCCGAGGTCCAGAAAGTCGCCGAAGCCACGCGCATCGCCCAGGAGCGCGCACCCAATCTGCCAATCGATGGTCCGTTGCAGTACGACGCCGCGTCGGTCGCCAGCGTCGGCAAGCAGAAGGCTCCCAACAGTCTGGTCGCCGGCCAGGCCACGGTGTTCATCTTCCCCGACCTGAACACCGGCAACACCACATACAAGGCGGTTCAACGCAGCGCCAACGTGATCAGCGTCGGCCCGATGCTGCAAGGCCTGCGCAAGCCGGTGAACGACCTGTCCCGCGGTGCGCTGGTGGACGATATCGTCTTCACCATCGCGCTTACCGCGCTGCAGGCCGACAGCATCGGTGGAAAGCCTGAAGCTTGAAACAAAAGCCTGGCGGCCCTACCAGCAATGCTAGGGCCGGTAAATCCGTAGGATGGGCCGGGCGGCGCTCCGCTTCAGCCTACCAATTCGCCTGAAAAACCCTGGTGGGCTGAAGCCCACCCTTGTATCTCGACTACCAGGCCATTTGGGCTGATA
>DALZYJ010000026.1:0-47428 GCA_031988485.1 Pseudomonas sp. | reverse complement strand
AGCAATTTTGCCAACGGCATGGGGAGTTCGCTACTTTTTCAACAGAATCGGCCAAAAGCGGCCTTCTGCCAACGGTTGTATGTGCCCAGATCTTTTCCTGCAGACCATCTCGGACTAGAGGCAGTTCAGCCATCCTGTGAGCCGCTTCCAACTCCGAGCGATGCTGGCCCTCCCGCAACCCGGCGTCTTGTTAAACTCGTCCGCCTCCGATCTGCCGATTCAAGGACGAAAACAAATGAACCCTATCCGTACACTTGCCTTGCTTATAGGCTGCGCCGCAGCGGCTGCCTGTAGCTCTGCCAATCTCCCAGATAGTCAGAAGCTCTCTCCTGAAAAGGTCAGCGAGATCGCTTCTACCATCGAATCGGAATACCCAAAACTACCGCAGGACGAGCGCGATGAGATTCTGCGGCTGGTGGTGAACTCCCTTGATGCGATGGTTTTTATCGAGGGCGGGAAATTCGAGATGGGGGACTTTGGGTGGAAATGTGACTTCGACCCTGCCGAGGTTTGCACCTGGCCTTGCGGCGCACCTGAAGACAACATCTGCAACATCACCATGACGGGCGATGCACCGTCGCATACTGTAGAGCTCTCCAATTACCACTTGGCTGCGAAGAAAACGATGCTCGGCGACTTCGACTTATATCGATCTGTCCATAGCAAACCGCCGGTACTTAACGACGAGCGGAAGCGTGAGCGCCTTAAGCATTTATTCGATCCACTGAACCCTGCTCCAGTTAAGGAATGGCAAGAGGCCAAGGATTATTGCCAGTGGTTGGGGAAACTCAGCGGCTATCCGGTTGATCTTCCGACCGAAGCGCAGTGGGAGTACGCTGCCAGAAGCGGCGGGCAAAAGGTGCTCTACCCAACCGATGATGGCAGCCTAAAGCCTGGTGTGAACTATGCGAAACGAAACGGGACGATTTTGCCTGAACAAGTCGATGCATATCCCCCAAATCCGCTCGGCCTGTATTCCATGTCCGGTATCGCTACGGAAATGGTGAATGATTGGTATTCGAACGATTATTTCGAAAGTTCGCCGGTCAAGGATCCTCAAGGCCCAGCAGCCGGAACCACGAAGGTTGCCCGGGGCACAAACTCCATCGAGACTCCTTGGCTGTCGGCCAATACAGTCCTAAGGCGAAGCCGTGCCCTTGATGTGAACGAGCATCGTTTTACCGAAAGCTTTCGCTGTGCGGTTAGTAGTAGTAGGCCGCTTTAGCAACGTAAGGGGCGGACAGGCCCCTTACTTTTAAGCTAGCCGGCTGCGTTCTTGACGAGCCACGGCAGCCAGCAGCGTCGCTTTCTCGCCTCGGTTAACAACCGAGTCTTCAACCCTCCAAGCGAACTGCGCAGCAGGCGTCGTAGCGTGGCCTATCAAAGCCAGTCCTTCCAAATGGCGGTTGAAATCGGCCTGCTGGCTACTCAGTAAGAAACTGTTTATCCGCTCCAAACTGTCAAGGGCGTTAACCTTGCTGCCATCAACCGACATGTGCTCCAGAACCTCGATCATATGCCGCCAACGACGAATTCGGGACAAGAGCTCGACGATAGCTTGCTCTTTTACGAGAGTCCCCACGCCTATGTAGGCCTCCGTCAGCACCCATAACATCGGGCCTAGGGTTTCAGGCGGAAGCTTATCGATCGTCAAGCGTTTGTTACCAACCTTAACCGCCTTGAAAGCCAGAATCCCTGCAGCGAGCTGCTCTGACTCGGCAATGCCGGCTTCGCGCTTGACCCACCATTTCATGATGTCCTGAATACCAGTATCGAAAAGCTCGTTAATGGACTTTTCTGGAAAGAGCATCGCCCTATAGAGCAGCTGACTAATGGCATTAAAGGCACCCTCATCCACACTGAAGAGGTATCTGTACTCGATGTCGTTTAACGTCTCGCAAACCAATACGATCAGATCCCAGACCTTTTCAAGGTCGACAACGGTCCCGAAGCCGCCGCCTGCACCGGGACCGAAGACAAGGTTTGCTTTGCAGTGCACCGAGAACTGGTCCAGCGTAACGCTTATTCCGAAGTCCGCTTCGCCACCGATACCAAATGCGATGTTCCCTTCGGCCTTTATCTGCGCTAGGGAGTTCCAGCCCGAGTTTCCGCTGGTCAGGGCTCCTGGATTACCGGAGCCCCTGCCAAAGTCTTCCGGCGGCAGCCACTCGACCGCTCCGCTCAATGCGCCACCGGCTTCGGCTCCGGCGAAACCTTCTGCTTTCAAGCCGACACGGCCGCCGGCTTTACTCGCGTCGACCGAGGGTGTGCCAAGCAGCGCTAGGGCGCCGGAGGGTCCTTCAGCGGATCCCTTCCCCGTCTTGACGCCCCCCTCGAGGCTGCCCTTGGTACCGGCGAAGCATGACAATTCTAGGCTACCGTTCAGGCGGAAGCTGCCAAACGAATGCCTTACGGGCTGGCCAACCGAGTTTCGGTAGCTGATCTGCAGGGTGCTGCCAGCGCGCGAGGGAAAATAGGTCGTCGTGGTGATTTTACCCTCGGCTAGCGAAAAGGTCGCTTCGCATTTAACGCCAACGTCGATCTCGCCCTTGGCCGGGTTGAAGCCTTTTAGGCCGGCGCTGGCGCTGGCTGCAAATCGCAGGGCCTGCGCTTCCGCCGAAGCGGCGTAGCGGTCACCGTCGGTCTGAGTCGTTTCGGCCTTGAACAACTCCTGTCGCAGTGCGTTGAGGGGATGATCTTCCTTGGTCTTGATGGTCGCAAGCTTCGCCTCGACCTTACCCAGCGGGCCGGCCTTCGCGCTTTCGCCGATGGCTTTCTTGATATCCTCGAAGAGCTCCTTGGCCATGGCGGGACTAAAGGGTTTCTCACGCAGAATCTTTGCGCTTGCCTCGTGCTTCCAGATATTTGTCACTCGCTCGAGGAACCGCGCTGTCACGTAGTAACGTCGGTCAGGTCGACTGAGGATGATCACCTCACGGATATGATGGCTGACTTTCTTGCCTGCGCTAGCTTCGAATGTTCGCTTGCTCGCATAGCGGTTGTTCTGGTCTGGCTTCCCACCGCCGGCGAAAATTTCGCCGTCTTGCACGTCCGCAGGTTTCAGCTTGGCCTGCAGCGTCGCGATTTCCGCATCGATCTGCGCAACCTTCTTGGCGCACAGCTTGTGCCAATTGCCCTCCAGCAGGTTGGAGTAGTGCCGCTCTCCCGCTGCGCTTAGCAATCCATATTCTTTGAAAAAGTCACGAGCCTCTTTGAGCTCACCGAGCTGCCCCCGGATATCATCCTGTTTGTTCAAGGTTGGCTCGGCGGGTGGCTTGATTATGCCCGGTTCGAGCAACCCCACCTCACAGGCCTTCTTGGCCCATTCAGCCTTCTTGCACCGGGTGCAGGTGCACGCTGCCTCCGGATTGCTGGTGGTTTTTTTGCAGGGCGCTGCGGTGGCTGCGCTGACGATGCCGTGGAACTCGTCCATCAGCTTTTGGACCAAGTCGACCTCGGTCTTGAGCTCCTTGGCCTGAGCCTCGGTCAGTACGAACAGGCGATCAGCGTCCGCTGTGAAGTGCACCACATCCACGAGCTCGTCGGCACACGGCGGCGCGCTTTTTACGGCGGCACTGCTGGTGTCGCCGGCATGCTTGGCTGGCGGAAGCGCCGCGGCGGGTTTTGCCTGTGTGGCCTGTGGCTTGGATGTCGGTGCACTGGCTGGCGTTGCCTCGCCGGGAATGCTGAGCTTCCAGCCGGCCTGGATCTTGTCCCGATCCTTGATGATGGGGTTGGCGGCCTGGATATCGGCCGGGCTTGTGGCATGAGCCTTGGCAATCGAACCGAGCGTATCGCCTGCACGGACGATGTAAGCGTTAGTAGTCATGGTGCATGTTCCTTATGCAGTCGTTTGCTCGAGCGCGTCGAGCTTCTCGCCCTTGGCGAGGTCCTGGCGGGTCAGTATCTGGTGGGCCGAGGGGGAAGAAAGTGTGCCGGCGGGAACCTGCAGATCCAGACGCAACCACCGCTCCTGGGATGCCAGGTCGTCGAAACCCCACTGTCCAGCCTCGATGAGTGCGGCATGAACATGCTCTTCGGTGGCGGCCGGATGATGAGGCAGGTAATCGCTGGAGAGCTGTGCAGCAATCATCGGCAGGCGCGCCTGGCTGAGCTGCGCTTGGCGCTCGTCGTCAAGCCAAAACCATCCACGATCCCTGATCACGCCGCTCCATTGACCGAACCGCGTCACCTGTCGCCAGCCGCGCTCGTTGCGCCACGCCATAGCGGTGAATGGACCTAGAAAGCTAGAGGCTTCCTGGGGCGACATGACGGTAAACAGGGGCTCAAGCCAACGTGGTTCGAAGAAGCGAAAGAAGCGTTCCTGGTTACGCTCGTCCCGGGCGCTCAGCAAACTGCGGCAGTGCGCGGCCGCCTGGTCCGGATGCACACCGTCTTCAAGCCACAGCACGCAACCCGCATCGAGTTGGTTAAGCATGGCCGATGCGTAGTCGAGCAGCTGGGGTTGATCCTCGCACTCGACGAGACAGGGGCTGACCTTGTAGAGCTCTGCGTAGGGCGTATCGACGACCAAGGGATACCAGGTCGGCGCACCATCGTGGGCCTTGAGGTAAACCTGCATGGCGAGGTCTTCATCGAAGGCGCCGTCGAGGATGACGAAGCAGCGGCCCTCTGCGTCCCCTGCTGCCGAGTCGAAAGGCATGGCGATGGGCTGGATCCCGGAAACCTTAAACATAGGCGTGCACCTCGCAGGTGCCCTGGGCGCACAGGCTGCAGTTTTTCTCGACCAACAGATGACCGGCCAGTGCCTGGGTGCGATAGAAATTGACGGTCGTACCAGGGCCGGCACCGGGGTCTACCGGCTCGCTGTTTACCGGCAGGATGGGGTGGGCGCCTGCCCCCTTCCCCGGTGCGCCACCCGAGTTGATCCTTACCTGTGGTCCGACGATGGTCACACCACCCGGATCGAGCTTGATAAAGCTGCCACCGGCCTGGATGGTCAGCTCGGCTCCTGCGTCGATGACCACCTTTTGCCCAGTCGAAAGATGAAACTCCTTGCCGATCTGGACGTACTGTCCGGTACCGATCTTGGTGTGCTGATCATTGGCTACCGTCAGGTGGTCGCTGGCCTTGAGCTGAACTTTACGATCAAGGAACGTAGTGCGGTGCTCCTCGTTGCGCAGCTCGGTGTAGCTATTGGCTTCGACCGTATCGTGTCGCTCGTGGCCGACGCGAACATGTTGGTCGTTCTCGATATTCTCATCCCAGTCGCGCTGGGCATGGATGAAGATCTGCTCTTCGCCCTTACGGTCCTCGATGCGTAGCTCGTTGTAACCGCCGCCACCGGGTGAGCTTAAGGTTTTGAAAACGGTACGGGTCTTATGCGTCGGGAGTTCGTAGGGCACCTCGTTGGCAGCGTGGTACAGGCAACCGGTGATCAAGGGCTGATCGGGATCGCCCTCAAGGAAGGTCACCAGGACTTCCATGCCGACGCGAGGAATCGCAATGCCGCCGTACTGCCCGCCCGCCCAACTGCTGGAGACTCTTAACCAGCAACTGGTTTTGTCGTCCCGCTGACCATCACGGTCCCAGTGAAACTGGACGCGGACACGGCCATATCGGTCGCAGTGGATCTCTTCACCCTCGGGCCCCGTGACGCAGGCAGTCTGGCTCCCACTGATGGTTCGTTTGAAATGGCGTAGCGGTGGTCGGTAGATCGCGGACCAGGGAGTTGCCACAAATGCGTTGCGGTAGCCCTGCTGAAAGTCATCCCCCCCGCTCACCGTTAATGTCACGGATTCTTCCAGAACCTGGGGTTGCTTGCCCTCATGCAACACATCGGTGAGCAGCCACAGCTCATTCCAGTCCGGTCGAGGATGGCAGGCCAACGGCATTAAGTGGCCGCTGCGCAGCCCCGCGATGTCGCTTCGGCCTTCGGCGATATGCTGATCGGCCAGATGGCGCTCCGTAGCGCGGCGACTCAGGTGCTTTCCCTGAGTACGGTCCATGAACCGCCCTGGATAATCGTAGTCCTCCAGCTCTGGTGTCTGCTGATGGGAGTGTCCCGCGTGCATAACCACGCGCGGCGTTTCGAAGTTGTAGTCACGCCGTGCCACACGCGAGGTGCGGGTGTTGGCTTGAGCAGAAAACGCACGCACCACCTGATGGTCTGCCACCATGCCGCTGTCCTGCTGGTAGGTCGCTGCACCAAGCTCCGGAAAGACCGTCTGGTCGTCACCAAATATCATCACGTGTTCTGTCTGGGCGTGCTCGAAGTGGTAGTGAATACCCTCTTCCTCACACAGGCGATTCAGAAAGTGCAGATCGCTCTCGTCGTACTGGACGCAGTACTCCCGCGGCAGGTACTCACCGGACAGCGTAAAGCGGAACGTGTTGGCCAGAATGCCGTGCTCCTGTAACACCGCTGCGATAATGCTTGGCACGGTCAAGTGCTGAAAGATCCGCTGATTGTGGCGGTGGGCCAAGTACTGCAAATGTGGCACCAAGCACACACGATAGCGTGTCATGCGCTTGCCAGATTCGCCCTGGGCTGCGCTGTAGAGCAGGCCATGAAAGCCCGCTCCTCCGGGTCCAATCTCAAGGAAAGCGGACTTGTTTCGCAGTCCGAGGTAATCGAAGTCGGGGTGTTCGCTGATCAGCTCAATGTCAAAGGCATAGGGACTGTTAAGGCTCTCGCGCCCTTTGAACGTGAGCACCTGAAAATCATGCTGGACGCCAAGGATCTTGAGCGCAAATTGCTTCTGGTTGGCCGGTGAGAACATCCTGTTTCCTCTGCTTCCTGCACATGGCCGGCCGCAGCCAGCATGACGACTTATCCAAGGCGCGAAGGCTAGCCGCAAAGCAATGGCAGGTTCTTGCACACCCTCGTGCACAAATCACGTTTGGACAAGAAACAGTTTTGAAACAAGACACAGATCAAATTCGGTGGGGAACCACACAAGACCGTTGGCCAAACGCCTAGCGGATTACGAGGTACTTAGGCGAGCGTTGCTGACCAGCCTGTCGTAATGCTGCTCGCCTCGCGCTGAGCGAAAGACGCGATGATCAATCTCCGCAAGCTGACGCTCGCGTTCGGCAATCGCAAGGGCTTTCGCCTCCTGTTCGCCATACAGGTCGACTCGAAACGACTTCTTGATCGGTTTACCGTCGCGACGTTTGGTCTGTGCGACCCAGTACCAGTACCTACCCATGCGATAACGCGTGACCCCAGGGTGGCCACTCGTGTTGGTCTTGCGAACCTTTTGGCGCACCTCACGGCTGTGTCTCGGTGGGTGCTTGAGCATGGTTTCGTCACGGCAGGCCTGGGCTTTCTGCAGCGCTGAAGCCTCGCCGCCGTGCGTCAGATGCGGGAACTCCTTATCGATGACTTTTCGACCGTCTCGAAACAGGGTCACTCTCCAGGCTTTTGCGCCTTTGGAGTGAGTGATCGCGGTAATGCCGTAGAGCTCGGTTGACACGGAATCGATGGGTGCGGCAAGAGAGGTTGGCTGCATGGTTGTTTGGGCTGGCTCGATGGCACCCCGATCCTATCACTCAGTCATGAGGCCTGATCCGCACGGTTCTCAGTTCTCGCTTCTCATGACGCACGCGAGCCACCCTTTGCGTCGCGTATTAGCGCTCCGGCTTTTCCAATCCGTTCGCCTACTACAAGGGCTGCGCTCGCTCATTACCGGCCGTAGCCGGCTTTTTGCCGGTAATGATTGGCGGGCTTGGGTAGGTTAGCGACCGTCGCCATGACGGCTCACTCTTGGCTTCCCGCACGAGGAGGGCAATCCATGAAAACCGTCAATACCCAGCGCAACCAACCTTGGAATAAAGGAAAGCTAGTCGGACAGAAAGCACCGCTTAGACTCAGAGATATTTGGGCTATCCGAGTCAGGCTCCAGATCGGAGAGAAAACTCGGGATCTCGCTCTGTTTGACTTAGCCATCGACAGCAAGCTTCGGGCCTGTGACTTAACAAAGCTTCGCGTACGGGACATAGCCCACGGGGTGCACGTGTCGGCACGGGCCATCGTAATGCAGCAGAAAACCCAGCGTCCGGTACAGTTTGAGATCACTGAACAAACTCGAGCGGCGCTAGAGGCGTGGATACATCAGGCACAGCTACGGGGTGAAAATTATCTTTTCCCAAGCCGACTGCATACCTCAGACCACCTATCCACAAGGCAATACGCTCGAATCGTCAAAGCCTGGGTAACAGCTATCGGTCTCGATCCGGCCGTATACGGCACCCACACGATGAGGCGAACCAAGGCGTCGCTTATCTACCGCAGGACAAAGAACCTCAGGGCCATACAGCTGCTACTGGGCCACACTAAGCTGGAAAGCACCGTCAGGTATCTTGGGATCGAGGTAGACGATGCTCTTGAGATGGCTGAACAGACCGAGGTCTGACGAGGATAGCGGCGGTCGAACAAGACCGTCGCTATCGGCCAGAAGCTGCCGTCCAGAGTGCGCAATCAGACTTCGTGGCCTTGATCGATAGTCCGATGGGCTGGCCTCAGATCAAGGCCTGCCCATTTGATGGACAGAAAGAATCAACTCAGTGGAACTGCTCGCTGGAGAAAATCGATTTGATCTCCGATCGTTCTCTCAAATGCAGTGCCGGTGTAGATGTCGAAGTGCCCTTCGTTGTAGCGCTTGATCTCACCTTGCGGCGCCCTGCGAGCGTGGCGAAGGGTTGCCTTTGCGGGCGCTACCGTGTCGGTCTCGCAAACGCAGAAAAGCACTGGGCAATTCAGGTTCGGGGTTTTTCGACCAGGGAAGTAAGTCAGGATCTGAAGTGCGATGCGAGCTGCAACATAGTTGGGGAATCGCTTGGCTTCTGACTCCGGAACCAGGTTGAGGTAACCGTCCTCGCAATCAGGCGCAGACATCATCGCGGTAGTGCCAGGCTTGCCAGCAAGCGCAATGGTCACCGGTGCAGTGCCGAGCCAGGAGCCAATCTTGTCTCTGAGTGCACGCATGGTCACCTTCATGGACGTCAGCGGCGGAACGGCCATGCTGGATGCCATGCCGTCAGTGAAGGGGCATTGCGAAATCACAGCAGAAATCTTCTGGTCTTCTGCTGCAGTCGCGATGACATGGCCACCGCTAAATGACGTCCCCCACAGAATGACCTTGTTCGTGTTCACGTCACTACGGGTTCTCGCAAACGCCACAGCTGCCTTCCAGTCTTGGAGCTGCTTGTTCACGTCCAGCAATTGCCTGGGTTCGCCCTCGCTTCCACCGAAGTGCCGGTAGTCGAAAACCAAGCAGGCGTAACCGAGCATGGAAAAGCGCTGCGCATAGTTATCGAGACCCATCGAGCGCGTGCTTCCAAGGCCGTGAGCCATGACGATGATCGGAGCGGGACGCTTCGATTCCGGCAGATACAGCCAGGCATCGCAGCGGCTACCGCCAGACAAAAACTGAACATCAAGACGTTGCATGGCCAAAGTCCTTTGAATACGTATGGAGTGTCATCAGTGCTGCGGCCCCGAAGATGGTGGCCAGCAGCAGCTGGATGGGGTGTGGGGAGGTCAAGCCGATTTCTGATCCAGCTTGCGCAGTCTTTTCTGCTCGTCGGCCAAGGCGCCTGCCAGCGTTTTGTCGGTCATCCAACGCATTAAGCCGCTGGCTTTCCGGGCCATGCCACGCAGGAATCGAGCTTTGAAGCCTGGTGTGATCATGAACTCGCGCTTGCGGAGGCCTTGCAGAATCCCAGCTACCGCTTGCTCAACGGTGAGCACGCCGGCGGTGGCATTGAGTGCCTCGGTAACCTTGCTGCCGTGTTGGCGTTCGTGATCCAGCAGAGGCGTGGAGATCTCACCAGGGCAAATCACAGAGACGTCGATGCCACAGGGTTTCTGCTCCAGTCGCAGCACCTCAGCGAGACCAACAACACCAAATTTGGAGGCGCCGTACGCAGCCTGGGTATAGCCGCCGATGATGCCTGCCAGAGATGCAACCAGAGCCAGATGCCCACCTGGTTTCATGTAGCGAAGGATCCCGGCAGCGAAGTTCCGACTACCGATGAGGTTGATGCGGATAACCAGCTCAAAGGTCTCTGCTGGCAGCTCTGTGAAGAGAGCGGTACGGAGGATGCCGGCGGAGTTGAAGGCAAAGTCAGGCGCACCAAAGCTCCCGACCGCGGCGTCGATTGCGGCGTCCACGGAAGCAGCCTGCGAGATATCGACGGTGAAAACTTCGACGCGCTGGCCTTGCCTGCAGCAACCGCGGCGCAGGGATTCCAGAACGGCATCGTCAACCCGAAGATCGAACAGAGCCAGGCTCGCGCCATCAGACAAAAGTGCTTTCGCGATCTGCAGGCCAATGCCACTGCCGGCGCCCGAAATGAATGCGACCTTGGGGGCGCCCTTAATCCATGTAGTCATTGATGACCTCTCAAGTTTGTAGGCGGCGAGCAGACACCGGCTGCTCGCCTGGTTGAGGCGATTGAGCTGCTGCGCGTTTACTCACCGACCACAATCAGTCGTTCACAGGTCTGGCCTTGAGCGGCACACAAGGCGCGATACCCAGTCAGCATCTTCTTGGCATCGAGGATGTTGATGACGTTGCCCTCGTCATCGATGTCGATGTTGCTGCCGAAAATGGCGAACCAAACATCGGCGTCCTCTTTGGCGTCCTCGGCCACACACAAGGTGTGAAGCGAGTGGGCTGGCTCGAACAGGTAGGCGCCGGCCTTGTTCACCTTGTCCGCGTACTCTTTGTAGAACCACTCCCCGCTCAGCGTGACGGCGAAAACAGGGCCGGTGTGATAGTGGGTGTTGACGCCAAAACCAGGTTTCATCCGATTTCTGGTGATCCACAGGTTCTGGTTCAGATCCACATGCAGGAGCTGGATCTTCGAGCCATCCGGCAGGTTGACCCAGGGCAGGTCAGACTCCAGAAGCAGAATTGCTTCACGGGCATGCTCACGAGGGACCAGAGGGGCTTCTGCCATGGCGGCAAAAATGCTCATGGCTGCGGCGGTTATCTCACTCATCGGATATCTCCTGCTTTTTGTTATTTGCTCGGAACGAGCGGAACCCGGACGCAGCCAACGAAGGCGCGCCCAGTGGATTCGAAGGCGAGTACTTGAGATGAGGCGTCGACCAGCGCTGTGCTGATCCGCGTATTGATCTGGGGGCAGATGCCAAGACGATGCATGTCGTGACCTAACGCTATTTATTGGAATTGTTCTTTATTCCAACGTTGTAACCGACTCCACTGTTAGAGTAAATGCTAATTTTGTAGCGCTGGTGTAACTGGCATGCCTGCTGACAGGCTGCTGGCCAGCCAGGCCCTTCAAAAGCAGAAACCCAAACACAGACGACTAGCGTCCTAGAGCGCTTGCGATGCGAAATACTTGGCTGAGGTAGTGGTGCGAGCTGGGAGAGGCAGGATTGACCAGCGGCTAGCCCACAGCGCTGACGCGGCGCTGGATAGCCAGTGCAATAGGGGAAGGAACAGGGGTTCTATCGAGTACTGCAGCGTAAAAAAGCCGGGTGCCTCTCACCCTCACAAATGAGGCATCCAGCGTAAAAACTCATCTCACCTTGCGGCAGCTTCTTGCTTCGCTGCCATGATCATTGCGGCCACCTCATGGTCTTTGTATTCCCGGCTCTCGACGACTTTTCGGAAGAAGCGGGGAGCATGGGCTACCAAGGAGTTGCTCTTGGGTACGAAGACCATGTCAGAGCGTTTTTCGATGCCGCCGATGATGCCGCTGACAACCTCTTCCAGCGCCACCATCTTGAAGATGCCTGACTTGTTGCCCTTCCAGATTTTGTTGCCAGCGCCGCTGTTGAAGGCCTGGTCCATCATCGGTGTGTGGAAGAAGGTCGGGTGCACGCTACCCACGCCTACGTCCATATGCCGAAGCTCCAATCGGATGCTGTTGCAGATGGCCCACACAGCAGCCTTGCTGCCGGTGTATGACGCTTGAAGTGGCGATTGACTGAAGGCAGCCATCGAGGAGATCGCCATCAGGTAGCCCTTGCGTTTGACTACGTGCTCCACGCCCGCTCGGAAGGTGCGCCAGACCCCGTTGACGTTGATGTCGATAACGCGATCAAAGGTATTTGGATCGCCGCAAACGAGAGGCTCAAACGCTGTGATACCAGCGCCGGCGATCACGATGTCGATGCCGCCGAATAGCTTCGCGGCTTCGTCCATCGCGGTCTGAATGCTTTCCATGGAGCGGACGTTCACTTCCCAGCCGTGGGCGCTAGTACCTAGCTCTTTTGCCTGTTCCTGCACCGCATCCAAATTCATATCGAACAGTGCAAGGCGAGCGCCCTTAGCAATGAGCGCTCGGCAAACCGCAGATCCGAGCCCGCCGGTAGATCCTGTGATAGCGACAACACGACCGTCGAGAGAGTAGCCAGACATTCAAATTTCCTTAGTTCAGAGGTACGACACGCTGGATGAATTCGATTTGGTCCTGGATGACCCGTTCGAATGCAGAGCCCACGTAGATATCGAAGTGACCTTCTGTGTAGATCTTGATCTCGCCGCGAGGAGCTTTTCGGGCGTGGTAGTAGCTGGCCTCATACGGGGCCACTGTGTCGGTCTCGCAGAGACAGAACAGAACGGGGCAGATGATTTTTGAAGTCTTTCGCCCTGGCGCGTACGCCATGATCTTCAGGGCAATTCGAGCCGCCACGTAGTTGGGGAAACTCGTCGCGCTGTCAGTAGGCACCAGTTGGAGGTAGCCGCTTTCACAATCGTGCGCAGTCATCATTGCGATGGAGCCAGGCGGCCCGGCGGTAGGGATCATCACTGGGGCCAAGCCGAACCAAGAGCCGATCAGGTCCTTGATCGCTTTGCCGGAGATCTTGAGTGACGTTATCGGATCAACGCCCTTGCTGGAGGCCACGCCATCGGTGAATGGGCACTGCGAAACGACCGCTGCGACTTGCATATCCTCAGCGGCAGTTGAGAGCACGTGGCCGCCACTGAAGGACGTCCCCCACAGAATCACCTTCCGCCCATTCACGCCTTTCTGAGTCCGGGCATAGGCCACCGCGGCCCTCCAGTCCTGAAGCTGCTTCTTCACATCCAGGAGCTGGCGGGGCATCCCCTCGCTGTCGCCGAAATGCCGATAATCAAATACCAGGCAGGCGTAACCAAGCTCGGAAAAACGCTCGGCATAGGCATCTAGTCGCATCCCTCGGACGCTGCCTAAACCGTGGGCCATGACGATAATGGGCGATGGGGTTTCGGATTGCGGGAGATACAGCCAGGCGCTGCATTTGGAGCCTTCGGAAGGAAACTCGACGTCGAGACGTAGCATGGGACGTACCTAGATTTCGCTATTGTTATTAGATTGCTTGTAAGTGACTCCAACGTTGGATTTAACTCTAATCTCAGGGCGTGTTACAGTCAACAAATGACGACAGCTACCCTTACTCGCACCCAACGCCGCGCCGCAGATATGCGTCGAAATCTCATTGAGATCGCTGAAGAGCTCCTGATTGAAGGTGGAGCGGCGGCGGTTTCAGCTGACGAAGTCGCAAGAAGAGCGGATGTCTCTCTGCAGACGGTTTACAACCGTGTGGGAGGAAAGCCTGCGCTGCTGGTGGCTATTGCCGAACGGGCAATGGAGGAGAACCGTCGGTATGTGGATCGTGCATACGACGGCAAGGGGACGCCCATGGAGCGCGCTTCGCGCATCTGTGAGGCATATGTTGGCTTCGCCTTCGAACGCCCTTACCAATTCCGGATTCTGGCCAATCCACCAGAAGAGCCAGAGGCGATCGCTCGTATCGGCGCTATGGCTCACGAGCAGGTCGCTCACCTGACCGCAATAATTCGGGATGGCATCAAGGGTGGCTGGGCCAACCCCAATCTGGAACCCGAAAGTGCGGCCTACGCGACGTGGTCAATGATGAATGGCGTACTGAGCCTGGCTCTGCGGGATGATGCCCTCAAGCCCACCGGCATAAGCCGTGAATCGCTGGTCAAAGCAGCGTTGGTGATCATGGGTTCGGGAACCAACCTTCCAGTAGTTTCGCCTGTCGGCTAGCTCTAAGCAGAAGCTGCGTTCACTCCTCCCTCTGACTTGGCGTATCGGCACTTTGAATGTGCCGACACGCCGGTTCAGAAGCCCTCGTTGAACTAGAAGTTCACCCCAACGCTCAGCGCCACGAAGTCACGATCGCTGTTGGTGTTGTAGTCCCCGCCGAAGAAGTTCGTGTAGCTAAGGCTCGCGGTGTACGCATTCAGGTACTCCGCGTCGATGCCCACGCTAGCCGCCTTGGTTCCTTCAGTGAACACCGGGCCGTTACCTTCCACATCGTGAGACCAGGCCAGGTTCGGCTTGATATTCACGCCGGCAATCACGTTGTTGAAGTCCCAGATAGCGCGTGCGCGATAGCCCCAGGAATTGGTGGTGTAGAAGCCATGGGAGCCATAGCGCTGTGCTGCCTGAGCGGTTTCAGGAGCGCCATAGATGGAGTCCCGGCCGAAGCGATTGTCGAAATCATCAGTCATGGCACCGATACGGGTGATGCCTACTTCGCCGATCAGAGTGACGCGGTCAGCACCCATCGCCTGGTCGAAGAAGTGAATGAAGGTCGATTGCGCCTGGGTGACCTCTTTGCGCTGGTACCCGTGATAGTCCTTGCTCGCTTGCGCCAGCGCCACAGCTGGATCGAAGCCGCTCGCAACGAATGGGTTGACGACATCAGTGACCAGGTGGGCAGTAAGGTCGACAGTGTTGACCTGCAGAGGCATGTTGGGGCGGTAGCTGATCTCACCACTCCAGGCGGTCCCGGTAGGCAGCGTGGTGGAGAAACTAACACCGTAGAGGCGGATGTCTTCCGGGTACTCCAGGAAGTAATTACCCCGGCCCAACAGCATGGGCTGGGCAGCGTTCAGGCCCAATGGACCAGCTGCTGCAGCCAGGCTATCCAGCACGCCCTGGCTGTTCGCTGTCTGCGTGCTGACGATGTGCAGGCGGCTGTGATAGTTCATCACGTAGGCTGCGTACTCAGCTTCATCACCCTGCCAGCGCAGCGAGAGACCCCACTGGCCCGAGTCCCTGGCATCGCGATCCGGGCCACGAGGAACAACCAGTCCTTCCTGCTCGACAGTAACGCCTGGGAGCAGCCCTGCTGCCGAGGCGGCCTGGAGTTGCGCGATCGTGTCGGGATCGAGGATGTGGTAGTTGCCGTCACAGCCATCCTGCACCACGTCCGTGACGGAGAAGAACGTTCCGCAGTTATCCAGAACCGTCTGGTCCCACTCCAGCTGCACGAAGGCGTCAGCGGACAGATTGTCGGTGATCCCCTGGGACATGAAGAACATGTTCACCGGGATCAGCCCCTCTTTGATCTCTGCCCCAGGGCGGCGGAAAGCAGACACGTCGATTGGGTTGATCGAGTTGATGGAGTTGCCGATAAAGGTGCTCTCACCCCAGCTCACGACCTGCTTGCCGAGGCGTACTGTGCCTGGGTTATCGAACAGCAGATGGTTGTGATAGACGAAGGCATCCAGCACCTGGGCCCCCGAAGACTTCGCGCCTTCCTTGCGGTTGTGGTCGCTGATGTCCTTGAAAAGACGATCCTCGTCTTTCAGCTCGAAGTCGTACCAGTACTTACCTGTAGCGACCTGCATTTGAAAACGTCTCGACCTGCAATCATCGCTGTTTTCGACCAGGACTAACTGCGAATGACCGACCCGGCCAACCAGCATTGATTGCGAATGAACCAGCTTTGATCCGTACCGACCTGCATTCCATCATCGCCAGCCAGGATTAGCTGCAAATAATGGGGCTCAAATCGGCAAGCCCGCTGCCAGCATCTTGTCGCGCAGCTCGACGGCCCGCGCTGGGTCGAGCGTATTGCTGAACAACGCCTTGATCTCGGTGGGCTTGGCGTCGAACTGCTCCACCAGTTCCTTAAGGCGGTAGCCGTGGCGCGTGAGAGTCGGCTCCAGGTCATCCAGTTGACGGGACAACACTGAGTGCACGAGTTCTGCCGACACGGGCTTCTCACCGGTCAGGTAGCCGGCCTCCAGGGCCAAACTAAGATGCAGTTGGATTTGCAGGGGTGTGCGTAGCTTGGTGGCGAGCAAATCAATGGCATCTTCAGTCAGGATCGACTCGGATTCGACCTTTCCCGCCGTACAGGTATCCAGCAACCAATGAATATATTCCCGCTGGCTACCAGTGATGCCGTCGAGCGAGAAAATGTCGGTGCGGTAGCCGATTTCCTCCATCGTCGGTCGGCGCAGGTCGTTACGCAGCTTGGGGTGCCCGGCCAATACAATGGACAGCCGACCGTCGCCGTCCTCGACTAACTCCATCAAGCGCTTCAGGCCGGTCAGGGTGTGGCCGTTGAGATCATGCGCCTCATCGACGAACAGGGCGACCGGGCGCTTGTTCTTCCTCACCAACTCGCGCAGGTCACGCTCCCGTTTTTCGCCCTGGGTCGGGATGCGTACCTGTTTCTCGGTGGAAAGGTCGTAGAAGAGCGCGGCGATGAAGGTGGCCAACTTGATGCTGTGCTTCTCGATGGCCAGTGATTTCGAAACCGTGATCTTCTTTTCCTCCTCCATTGCTTGTTGCAGCCGGCGCAGCATCACGGTCTTACCGCTGCCGATGACACCGCACAGGGCAATCAGCCGTCCTTCGAAGATTGCCCCCTTGATGTCCTTGATCAACTGTTGATGGTGGGCGGTTTCAAAGTATCCGGCCTGGTTCAGTGGCAACGTCAGTCCGTAGTGCTGCATCACTTCAGCCCGCATGTTCTTCTCCTGTTTTCTTGTGGCGGAAGTAGCCCCGCACGCGCTCCAGTACGATGCACCTTATGAGGGTTTCGCTCAGCACCTGATGGATGAAGGCTTGGTCGTCGGCTGAGAGCTTAGCCAACGGCTGCGCCAGATCATCGGCGATGGCCAGTTTGGCGGCGATGACGCTGGGAAACCGGTACTCATGTGCCTCGGCATCGAAGGGTTGGCGGGGCAACGACACGGGAACGGCCGGCGGCGTCCGCCGCACATCGTCCCCGGCCAAGGCGGCGATGGGCAGGCCCAGTTGGTCGGCCAGCGAGCGAATGCGAACCGATCGCTCATCCGCCTTGCCACGCTTGAAGGCGCGGTAACGATGCAGCGGAATGGGGCCGGAAACCGGGTAATAAGGTCCGAAGCGCTCGCCCTCGAACTCGGCATAGAGTTCGTCATCGAACAAGCCCCAGAGCAACATCACGGTTTCGCCGGCCATATCGGGCTCCACCTCGTAGGCCGTACCGTCGATGCTGACTCGCGCATCGACGCCGACCTTGCGCCGCTCCGGCTCGCGGGCGAAGCGGCAGAACTGCTCCCAGGTGCACATCTCGCGCAGGCCCTCGGCAGGCAAGTTGGCCAGCCAGTCATCGATCCGTGAATGCGGTTCAGCGCGATGATCCTGGGTGTTGTAGGTGCGCACCAGGTAACGCAGCAACCATTCGTTGGCCTGCGCTTCAGTTTCCGGCTTGTGGAAGTGATACAGCGTCTCATGGGCTTCCTTCACGGTGCGAAAGGGTCGCTCCACCTTGCCTTTCGAGCGGGCCGTGGTGCGGGTGCCATCCTTGCCGGCGGGGATGTGTGTTTTCCATTCAATGCCCAGCGCCTGCATGACGTTCTGGAAGACGCGGCGCTTGGCCACCGGGCCGTTGTCCAAGTAGATCAGCTTGGGACGGCCCTGGAAGGGAAAGGTAGGGTCCGCTTTCGGCGCCATGGCGTTGAACAGGAAGCGCAGCGCCGACTCCGCATCCTCGCCATACACGCAGTGGTATTCCTGATAGGCCACGCCGCTGCGGTCGTCCACCACGCTGAACAGCATCAGCGTCGGCTCGCCCCTGGCCGGGTCGATCCAGTCCGGCTTGTCGATGTGCTTGAGGTCGGAGGGCGAGAGTTCGAACTGCCAACAGTCGTTGCTGTGCGTCGCCTGAAAGCGCGTGGCAGGAGGCTGCCGCAATAGGCGGGATTGATCTAGATGCCAGCGGCTGAGGTATTCGTTCACCGTGCTGCGGGTCAGCACCCCTTTGGGCGCCTTGACCAAGCCTTGCTCAGTTTCCACCCCATAGTCTTCCAGCAGCTCGATGGCGCGGCGGGTGGACAGGTGCCTTCCTTGCTTATTGGTGGTTCGCAGTTTCAGCGCAGCGATCAGCTCGCAGTAGCGCTCCAGCTCGGCTTGCTGCAGCACACGCGGCTTGCCGTAATCGGCCCGATGAGCCGCATGGGGTTTATGGATGAGATTCAGCGCCCGGTATACGGTGCTTGGCGACACGCCGTACAACTCGGCTATCGCGGCCACTTGGGCGATCCGTTCCGGGCTTTTTTTCGGCAAGCGGTCGAGCCGTTGCCGCAACTGCATCAGCGAATCGGCCGGGATGGTCTTACGCCGCCCGCTGGGCATCGCGCTCGGCATCGGTGAGATAGTTGTAGAGCGTTGAGCGACCGATGCCCATCATCCGGCAAATTTCCGCCACGGTGTGTTGCCGCTCGTGATAGAGGCGCAGGGCCAGTTCTTGCTTGGCCGGATCGAGCCGTTTCTTGCGCCCGCCCTTGCGTCCGCGAGCCCGCGCAGCGGACACGCCGGCTTGGGTGCGTTCGCGGATCAGGTTGCGCTCGAACTCGGCCAAGGCGCCGAACAGGTGATACACCAAGCGGCCTCCAATTGAGGCGGTGTCGATATTCTCCTGCAAGCTGCGCAGGCCAACGCCGGCGGCGTCCAGCTGCTCGACCAATCGGATCAGGTCCTTCAGCGAGCGGCCGAGGCGATCCAGGCGCCAAATCACCACGGTGTCGCCCCGGCGCAACGTGGATAGCAAGGCGGTCAGCTCCACGCGCTCGGCCTTGGCACCACTGGCGGTGTCCTCGAAGAGGCGTTCACAGCCCGCTTTCTCCAACGCATCGCGTTGCAAATCGAGGAGTTGGTCGTCGGTCGAGACGCGGGTGTATCCAATCAACATGGTGTTGTCCAACTATTCAGCGATAGCTCAGTGTAGACGGATACTGAAAGTTGGAAGCTGATGTTGGATGTCAATTTCAGGAGCCGGCTGCACAGAACGTGTCATTTTCAGAAGTCGATTGCACCGAATATCAGAAGTCAATTGCACAAATGAGGAGCCCTCGTTGCTGCGGACTCATGGGCTGACGGCGGGAGGACCTTTGTAGGTCAGGAGCACGAGCGCCACCACTCGCACATGCTATGCGGGCACTTCGTAAACGTGCGGCTGCGATCATGAGTTTGATCCAGTCGGCTCGGCTCAACGGGCATGATCCGTATGCCTATCTGAAGGACGTACTTACGCGCCTGCCAACGCAGCGGGCAAGCGAGATTGGCGAGTTGCTGCCCCACAGGTGGGCAAGGAACTGCAAGCGGACGGCGTCGATGTCGCCGTGCTGCACGTACCGACGATCAAACCGCTGGATGAGCAGACCATTCTTGCCGAGGCAAGGAAGTCAGGTCGACTGGTGGTCACCGCAGAAAACAGCTCGATCATTGGTGGCCTCGGCGAGGCCGTCGCCGGGGTGCTGCTGCGCAACGGGGTAATGCCAACCTTCAGGCAGATCGCCTTGCCCGACGCGTTCCTCGATGCAGGCGCCCTGCCGACGTTGCATGATCGCTATGGCATTTCAACTCAAGCTGTCTGTACTCAAATCAAAGCGTGGCTTTGACCGCCGTTTGACAGGAGTGCCCAGAGATGGGCGCTCTGATTACTACATCCATCAAGTTTTCAACAAGATAGGTTGAGCCCCCGAACACGTAATTCGCAGTAGTACCAGGCTATTACCCTCACTTCCCACGATACCGGCATGATTTGCAATATGGATCATGACCCTGCCTGAAATCGCCCTTTCAATCGCTCCAGAGCCGGTTAATTACCGTGTTCAAACCTAAGTCAGCCAAAGGCCAGGTGCTCCAAGCAATGCGATCAAAAATCGATACAACAATCACAAAAAATGCAGGCCGGCTCTCCAATGGGTCTTGTTTCCATTGAGATGAGTCATGCCCTGCCCTCACCTCGCCGGAGGATCTGTGAGTCTGCCCATCAGATTTCGTGAAGCTGTAAATACAATAATTCCGCATGCGCGGCGATTCGATGACGAACTGTCCACCTTGGCTTTCGGCACGGATGCCAGCTTCTACCGACTAATCCCAAAACTGGTGATTCGAGTAGAGTCCGAAGATGAAGTCATTCAGCTCCTCAAATTGGCTAAAGCAGATGGTGTGGCTGTGACATTCAGGGCTGCTGGCACCAGTTTGTCAGGCCAGGCTATCAGCGACTCGGTGCTGATAGTGCTCGGGGACAATTGGAACGATCGAGAGATTCGCAGGCAGGGAGCGCAGATTCGATTGCAAACTGGCGTTATTGGCGCTCAAGCCAATGCCTGGCTGGCACCTTTTGGACGAAAAATCGGCCCAGACCCGGCGTCTATCAATGCGTGCAAGATCGGCGGCATTGTCGCCAACAACTCCAGCGGCATGTGTTGTGGCACCGCTCAGAATACTTACAACACACTTGCCGGAATTCGATTTGTCCTGGCTGACGGGACGCTTGTAGACACAGAAAATGCACTGAGTCGTACAGCATTTCATGAGAGCCATCGCGATCTGCTGGGGCGCCTGGCTCTTCTTGGGCAACAGACCCGTAACAACTCAGCCTTGGCCGCGAAAATTCGTCACAAGTACCGTCTGAAAAACACCACTGGCCTGTCACTCAACGCCCTGGTGGACTTCGATGATCCAGTGGATATTCTCAGTCATCTGCTCGTAGGTTCAGAAGGTACTCTCGGTTTCATCAGTTCAGTGACCTACGACACGGTGATCGATCACCCGAACAAGGCCTCGGCGCTAATCGTATTCCCGGATGTGGAAACCTGCTGCAACGCCGTCACCGTGCTGAAAAGCCAACCGGTGTCAGCGGTTGAACTGCTGGACCGCCGCAGCCTGCGCTCGGTGCAGGACAAGCCCGGCATGCCCGCTTTCGTACAACAGCTGTCGAACAATGCCTGCGCCCTGCTGATCGAATCCCGCGCCGCATCGTCCTCGTTGTTGCAGGAACAACTGGCGCAGATCATGGCGTCGCTTTCCTCGTTTCCGGTGGAGAAGCAAGTCGATTTCACCGAAGACCCGCTGGAAAACGCCCGGCTCTGGGCGATCCGCAAGGACACCTTCCCCGCCGTCGGCGCGGTGCGCAAAACCGGGACCACGGTGATCATCGAAGACGTGACCTTCCCGGTGGAACAACTGGCCATCGGCGTGAACCGGCTGATCGAGTTGTTCGACAAACACCACTACGACGAAGCAATCCTTTTCGGACATGCACTGGAAGGCAATCTGCACTTCGTCTTCACCCAGGGCTTCAACAACCCGCAAGAAGTCGCCCGCTACCAGGCGTTCATGGACGACGTGGCGCAACTGGTGGCTGTGGAGTTCGGCGGTTCGCTCAAGGCCGAGCACGGCACCGGCCGCAACATGGCGCCCTTCGTCGAACTGGAATGGGGCAGCGACGCCTACCAATTGATGTGGCAGCTCAAGCGCCTGCTCGACCCCAACGGCATTCTCAATCCGGACGTGGTGCTCAGCGAAGACCCGCAGATCCACCTCAAGCATCTGAAACCGCTGCCGGCCGCCGACGAGATCGTCGACAAGTGCATCGAATGCGGCTTCTGCGAACCGGTCTGCCCCTCCAAGGGCCTGACCCTGAGCCCGCGCCAGCGCATCGTGATCTGGCGTGACATCCAGGCGAAAAAACGCGCCGGGGTCGATACCCGCGAACTCGAAGCGGCCTACGAATACCAGGGCATCGATACCTGCGCCGCCACCGGTCTTTGTGCCCAGCGTTGCCCTGTGGGCATCAACACCGGCGAGCTGGTGAAAAAGCTTCGCGGCCAGCACGCCACCCATAGGAAAACCGCCAACTGGCTGGAAGGAAATTTCGCCACGGCGCTGCAAGGTGCGCGTTTCACCCTGCACGTGGCCAATGGCGCACGGATGTTGCTGGGTGCGCCGCGCCTGGCGAAGTTGTCGGCGACCTTGACGCGTTTGTCCAAGGGCCAGGTCCCGCAATGGACCAACGCCATGCCGCAGCCGGAAAAAGCCATTCGCTTCAGCCCGGCAGTGACCGACAAACGCCCGCGCGTGGTGTACCTGGCCGCATGCGTTTCACGGGCCATGGGGCCGGCGGCGGGCGACAAGGAACAGATGTCGCTGTACGACAAGACCCGTGGCCTGCTGGAAAAAGCCGGTTACCAGGTGGTCTTCCCGGACAACCTGGACAACCTCTGCTGCGGCCAGCCGTTCGCCTCCAAGGGTTATGCCGAACAGGCCGAACACAAACGCCAGGAACTGATCGGCGCCCTGCTGCATGCCAGCCGTGGCGGACTCGACCCGATCTACTGCGACACCAGCTCCTGCACCTTGCGCCTGGCCCAAGACCTGAGCGGTGTGCGCCTGGACCTGTACGACCCGGTGCGCTTCATTCGTACGCACCTGATGGATCGACTGCAGTTCACGCCACAGGAAACGCCCATCGCGGTGCATGTCACCTGCAGCACCCAGCACCTTGGGGAAAGCCAGGCGCTGATCGATCTGGCGCGCAAATGCAGCAACAACGTGGTCATCCCCGAAGGCATTCATTGTTGCGGGTTTTCCGGCGACAAGGGCTTCACCACCCCTGAGCTGAACGCCCACTCGCTCCGCACGCTGAAGGATGCGGTGCAGCAGTGCAGCGAAGGCATTTCCACCAGCCGCACCTGCGAAATCGGCCTGAGCCAGCATGGCGGGATCGATTATCACGGCCTGGTGTATCTGGTGGATCGAGTGACCCAAAAAAAGCCCGGAACAGCAGAGCAACCGGTCCCATCAACCCAACTGTGCGCGCAGGAATGACCCTTGAGTGCTCTTCTGTTTCGTCGACAAAGGCTGCTGGCGCAATCGGCCCATTACGACCTGTTGAGTCAATGCCTGAGAGGGATTGAGCGCGAATGTTTGCGCGTGGATTGCGAGGGACTCCTTGCACTGACACCGCACCCTGTCGCACTGGGTTCGGCACTTACCCATCCGCAGATAACCACCGACTACTCCGAATCCTTGCTGGAATTCATCACTCCGGCCATGCCGGGGGCAGTGGAGTCCTTGGCCTGCCTGGAGCAAATCCACCGATTCGCTTGCAGCAACCTTGAAAGGGAATATTTGTGGAGCCTGTCCATGCCATGCCCCCTCCCGGAAGAAGAAAACATACCGATCGCCTTCTACGGCACTTCACATACAGGGCAGTTGAAATATCTTTACCGCAAAGGATTGGCCTTGCGCTATGGCAAAAAAATGCAGTGCATTGCCGGCATTCATTACAACTTCTCGATGCCCGAAGCGCTCTTCGCGCTTCTGCAGCGGGAGGAAGGTGATACACAGGACCTGCAGGATTATCAGTCAGCGTGCTATATCGCCCTGATTCGTAATTTCAAACGCTACAGCTGGTTGCTGATGTATTTGTTCGGCGCCTCTCCAGCGGTGGAGTCCAGCTTTCTCAAGGGAAGCGCCCACGCACTCGAACGGTTTGATGAGCACACCCTCCACCTGCCCTTTGCCACCAGCCTGCGCATGAGCGATCTGGGTTATCAGAGCAGAGCCCAATCCGATCTCAATCCGAGTTATGACACCCTTGGCAATTACATAGAAATGTTACGCCGTGCGGTCTCCACTCCCCATCCAGGCTATGAGGAAATGGGGACTCACCAGGCGGGCGAACGGGTGCAGCTGAGCACTCACACACTGCAGATTGAAAACGAGTTCTACTCCAGTATCCGCCCCAAACGTGTGACAGATATCGGCGAAAGACCGCTTCAGGCGTTGTTGTCACGAGGCATTCAATACGTGGAAGTGCGCTGCCTGGATATCAATCCATTTATGCCAGCGGGCATGGATCTTGTCCAAATGCGCTTTCTCGATGCGTTTCTGTTGTTTTGCGCGCTGCAGGACAGTCCGCGACTGGGCAGAGATGAGCAACTGCATGCCGATCGGAATTTCCTCAAGGTCGCCAAAGAAGGTCGTCGACCTGGGCTGCAACTGCTGAGGGAAGGACAGAACATCGAATTGAAATCCTGGGCTTTCGACTTGCTGGAGAGCATTCAGCCACTCGCCTCATTGCTGGATCGTAGCCAGGCTGGCGACCTCCATACCGAGGCCGTCCAATCACAGCGAGACAAGGTCGAAAACTGCACCCTGACACCTTCGGCACAGGTGCTGGAGGCGCTGCGAAAACGAAAATCGAGCCTGGCGCGGTTCGGCCTTGTTCAGAGCAAACAGCACGCCGAATACTTCAAGGGCCTGGCCGGCCACGAACAGTCGAATCTGGAGGCGCTGAGCGTCACCTCAAGGCTGCATCAGCAAGCGCTTGAGCGAGCCTCCATAGGCGAGCTCGACGCCTATGTCCAAACCTACATCAGTCGTATTTCCCAGCTCCACTCATGATCATTTTCAAGGGGCGCAGAAATTCTGCGCCCCTGTAAAAACGTAGTAACCCTCTATTACCCACCCGGGTCATGTTCGCCTCATCATGAAGTCGAATGTGCTTGACCCAAAATCCAAGAATGACGAAAAAACGCAGGTAGATGGAATGGCAAAATTTATTCATAGCATGATTCGCGTGGGCAACCTCGACCAATCCATGAAGTTCTATCAGGAAGTGTTTGGGCTGAAAGAAACTCATCGCCTGGACTTCGACGATTTTTCCCTGGTCTACCTGCGAGATTTCGAGAGCGGCGCAGAAATCGAACTGACCTGGAACAAGGGACAAAGCGAGTACACCCATGGCAGCGGCTACGGTCATGCTGCCTTTGTCGTCGAGGACCTGGACCAGCAATTCAATCGGCTGCTGGATCTGAATTTGTCACCGGCCCCTATCAAGGAATTTAAACGAGACGGCGTTTTGCTCGCACGATTCTTTTTTATTCAGGATCCCGATGGGTACAAAATCGAAGTACTGCAACGGGGCGGTCACTACCAATAGAGCGTTCGAGCACCGAAATATCGATGGCTAGGGCACCTGCCAGCTCAGACCCCTCAAGATGGTTTTACTTTGCAATGCGAATGATTTCTTAAAGCAAGCGCCTGATTGGATTGGTCTGGTGTAGTAACCCGTTCTTACCTCTCCCGTCAGACCTCACTCCATGATTCGACCGTGACGCTGTCACTCCTTATAAAAATAAAAAGGAGATATTTCATGCAAGATGTAAAGATCAACCGTCGCCGTTTTCTGCAAGGAAGCGGTGGGTTGTTGCTGGGCACGCTCATATTCAGCTCCGGCCCCATCGCCCTTCTGGCTCCCAGCCACTCATGGGCCATGGAAATGAATACCCTGAACAGCGATGTTGCGGCGAAGTTACTGCTGGTGATCCGCCGTATCTACCCCCATGACCGGATGGAAGATGCTGTCTACGCCTTTGCCGTAAAGGCGCTCGACGAACGAGCATCCACCGATCCCTCCGTGCTCCCCCTGCTTGCTAAAGGTCTGTCCGACCTGGATCGACTGGCGGGTGGTCATTGGTCAAGTCTCGATGAAAACAGACAAGTCGCCTTGCTTGAAGACATTCAACATTCCGACTTTTTCATCCTGGTCAGAAGCACCGCGGCCAATTCGCTATACAGCAACGAGCTGGCTTACCAGCATTTCGGTTACGAAGGCGCCTCCTTTCCTAAAGGCGGATATCTGATGCGTGGCTTCAATGATCTGAAGTGGCTGCCTGCCGCTCCAGCAGACGCCAGCCCCAGCGCTTTTTCTTGAGGAGTGACGAGCATGACAACCTACAGTTTTGACGATGATTCCGTAGTAGTAATCATAGGTTCCGGTGCGGGTGGCGGGACCCTCGCCAACGAGTTGTGCCAAAAGGGTGTACCGGTCGTTCTCCTCGAAGCGGGTGAGCGTCAATCTTCGGCGACCTTCATCAATGATGAATGGCCTTCGTTTCAACAGCTGTCCTGGGGCGATACCCGCACCACGTCGGGCTCTTGGCAGATTGCGAAGGACTTTCCCAATCTACCCGCGTGGATCTGCAAAACGGTGGGTGGCACCACCACTCACTGGGCCGGAGCCAGCATCCGCTTACAAGAACACGAGTTTCGGGCACGAGAGACTTACGGCGAAGTGAAAGGCGCCAACCTGCTGGATTGGCCATTGACCTTGGCTGAGCTGGAGCCCTATTACACCCTTGCCGAGGACAAGATGGGCGTCACTCGCACCAACGACATTCCTGGACTGCCCGGCAACAACAACTTCCAAGTGATGTACAACGGTGCGATGAAGCTCGGTTATAAACATTGCTCGACCGGACGCATGGCCATCAACAGCCGTGCCCGTGCAGGACGCGCGCAATGCATGCAGCTAGGCTTCTGCTTTCAAGGCTGCAAAATGGGGGCGAAGTGGTCAACGCTCTACACTGAGATTCCAGCCGCCGAAGCGACCGGCAAGCTTGAATTGCGAACGCAAGCCCATGCGGTTCGTATCGAACATGATGCCAAAGGACGTGCCAGCGCCGTTGTATACGCTGATGCCAAGGGTCAATTGCACCGGCAGAAAGGCCGCGTCATCGCGATAGCGGGCAACGCAATTGAAACACCTAGATTGCTCTTGAACTCCTCCAGCACATTGTTTCCGCACGGACTGGCCAACGGATCAGGCATGGTCGGCAAGCATTACATGCGGCACACCACCGGCTCCGTTTTCGCCGAGTTCAGCGATCCTGTGCACTTCTACCGAGGCACGATCATGGCGGGCCTGATCAGTGACGAAGTGCATTTCAATCCTGATCGCGGCTTTGTCGGCGGCTACGAAATGGAAACCGTCTCTCTCGGGCCATCGTTCATGGCGGCATTTTTCAATCCTGGTGCCTGGGGCAGAGATTTTACCAGTGTCATGGACAATTACACTCATCTTGCCGCCATGTGGCTGGTGGGCGAAGACATGCCTCGCGAGAGCAATCGCATCACATTGAGCGATAACACCAAGGATCGTTTCGGGATACCAGTGGCCAACGTTCACTACGACGACCATCCCAATGACATTGCCATGCGTGAACACGCCTTCAAGCAAGGCAGTGCAGTATACGAAGCGGTTGGCGCGCTTAAGACACACCGGGTTCCGCCTTACCCTTCCACTCATAACATGGGCACGTGTCGCATGAGTCTCAAAGAGGCGGATGGTGTCTGCAATAAACACGGACAGTGCCATGAGGTGCCTAACCTGTTCATCTCAGACGGGAGCCAGTTCACCACCAGCGGCGCGGAGAATCCGACACTAACAATCGTAAGTCTGGCCATTCGACAAGCCGACTATATTGCCGAAGCCCTCAAGGCCAAGGCAGCATGACAGCACAAAATTCAGGCGGCTTGGAGGTCCGAGAGTTGAGGGCTTTCACCGACAATTACATTTGGCTGCTGCTCAACCAGGAGGAGAAGCGCTGTGCAGTCGTCGATCCAGGTGATGCACAACCTGTCATCGACTGGTTGAACGAGCATCCGCAATGGACGCTTGGTGATGTGTTGGTCACACATCACCATAGCGACCATGTCGGCGGCATTGATGAGCTCAAACGGCAGCACAACGTCAGGGTGATCGGGCCGGCACAGGCGTCAATTCCAGGTCTGGACCTGGTCGTGGGCGACAGTGATGAGGTCAAGGTGCTCGGACGTACCGTGCGGGTCATGGCCGTACCAGGACACACCTTGGATCATGTCGCCTTTTTCCTGCCGGATGAACTAACCCTGTTCAGTGGCGACACACTATTTGCTGCTGGATGTGGCCGACTATTTGAGGGAACCGCCGAGCAGATGCTTGACTCCCTGGAACGGCTGGCGGCATTGCCCGACGCCACGCGCGTCTATTGCGCGCATGAATATACGTTGGGGAACCTGCACTTCGCTCAGGCTGTAGAGCCCGACAACAAACAGATAGCCGATCGTTTGCTGGAGGTTGTGTCAACACGGGCTCGTGGGGCATGCACCTTGCCCTCGGCGATTGGCCTGGAAAAGGCCACCAATCCGTTTCTACGAACGTCTGTCCCAGCTGTTCGGGCGGCGTCGCAAAACCATGCGCAGGCGAGCATTGAAACGCCAGCCGCCTGTTTGCAATCGTTGCGCGAATGGAAAAACGACTTTTAGTCCGTCAACAAGCATGCCTCTGCGGGCTCGTGACTACCCTGCGCTCTCATTGATTACGAATGGGTAGTGAGGGTCCGAGAGGGTGTGTCGAAAATAAAAACAATGGGTGAGATCAACGATGAACAAGATTCTGGCAGCTGCCTTTTTACTCGTGATATCGAGTGCCCATGCGGCTCAAGAGCCGGAGGCAGTTTTCAATCGGTCATGTGCCATGTGTCACAATGGACAATTGCCTATAGCGCCCAAAAAGGGTGATCAAGCCGCTTGGAAACCTCGCCTGGACAAGGGCCCGGATGTACTGCTCAAAAACGTCACCGAAGGGCTGAACGTGATGCCGCCTCGTGGGCTATGCATGGATTGCAGCCCGGAGGACCTGGCAGCGGTCATTGCCTGGATTTCAAAATGAATCTGTTGGGGAGGCAACACTGCAACCTGACTGGAACGCCAAGTGTAGTATTGGCCTATTACCCCTTTTTACCTGAAGAGGGAAATAATCCAGCTTTTACCGGGTAGGGCCTCAAAATGTGCGAGCTGTATATTAAAGCCGATCCAATACTGTATGAGTCTCGGTCACGCTCGTTGCGCATACACGGCGTGATCACGACTCTGCGACTGGAAAACCAGTTTTGGGACATCCTCACAGAGATGGCCGCCGGGGAAGGCCTGACCACCAACCAGATGATCACCAATCTCTTTGAGGAGATCACCAAAGCGCGCGATGAGGTGATGAACTTCTCCTCATTCCTACGGGTTTGTTGCACTCGATACTTGGCTCAACAGCGCAGTGCCGCCCCTCTTAAGCTGGTAAACCGCAGCGCCTGATTTTCAGCGATCGACATGGGCGCTGCGGTCTAATTGGCGCTTGTGGACGAATTGCCACATAGGCACGCGGTCACGGTGCAGCCCAAGATAGTCGAGCGCGGTACGACTCTTGGACTGGCGAGCATCGGCTAGACGACTATCAACCGACTTTCGGCTTGAGTCATCCCTTGTAGCCTTGAACAAGCCCCCGCAACCAGCTCGGTCATGTTTTGGTCGAATGTCGTAATGTTGTGGCTTCGCCAAGCGGTCATCGGAATGTTGTCGTAACCGATTATCTGCACGTCCTCGGGCACTCGAAGTTTCCACTCATAACGGATGGCATCGATAGCCCCAAAAGCCACCAGGTCATTGATGCAGAAAATCCCGTCGGGGATGACCTCGGCATTGCGCATGGCCAGCGCCCCTTGATAGCCCTCTTCGTAGCTGAACCCGGCAACACTGCACAGCGGCGTGCTCAGCCCGATGCGCAGCGCCTCTTCGAAAAAGCCTTTCTGCCGCTCATTCTGAGGCACGCTGTCTCTGCCGGCCAAATAGGCTACCTGTGTGCAACCTCTTTCCTGAAAAAATCTTGTGGCACACGCGCCTGCCCCAAAATTATCGGATGACACAGCACCGATGAACTCCCCTGCTATGCGGGAGTTCAGCGTGACAATGGGGATTTTGTAGGGGAGCCTACGATTTTTTCCGTTTTCTCTATCGTCCCCTTACTCGGGCGGTGGGTAACTGCAGGGTGATTTCCTGAGTCGTGCGCAGATCCAGGACGAGGGCTAGGGGTTCCGGGAGCAATGGACCTGAAACCAACGTAAGCCGAATTAGAGTTCGTTTTACTCGTCAGCGGTTGAGAATTAACGAACTTTGATTCGTGAGACGGGTTTATTGCGCTAATTTTCGGGTGTTGGTGACTTTCCTCGCGATAGCGGAAACGGTTTCATAAAACGGTAGTTTTTTCGAACGCAACAGACGCCACAAGGGTTGGCGGGGAGGCGCGGGTTAAGTTCACTTTCTGTTCCGTTGCTCCCCAGACCCCAGGCCCTGCTGAAACCACGGCCCAATCCATTGGGGCCTTCAGGCGAAACGTCACTCAGAACGAGATGGATGTCTTTCTGGAGAACTTCTGAGAGCAGCTACTTCGAATGCGCCGAACCACGCACTGAGCGACTACAACGACCATCTTTTCAGGGTTGCCCGAGCCCGGTCATTGGTTAACGCCAGGTAGCAGCTTCATGCCGTCCGGCCGCAGGCCTCCCGTGGGAGAAACATGCCGGTAGAGTGTCTGCCGGGTGATGCCCAGCTCTTCACACAGATCACCCACCTTGGTTTCCGGCTGCCCCATGGCCGCCATAGCCAGGCGCAGCTTGGCAGCAGTCATCTTGAACGGTCGGCCACCTTTCCGGCCACGCGCACGCGCCGAGACGAGCCCGGCAACTGTCCGCTCGGAAATCAACTCACGCTCAAACTCGGCCAACGCAGCAAAAATTCCGAACACAAGCTTGCCAGCGGCAGTCGTTGTGTCGACCGCGGCACCGTGACCGGTCAAGACCTTCAATCCCACGCCACGAGCAGTCAGATCGTGCACGGTGTTGATCAGATGGCGCAAATCGCGGCCAAGTCGATCGAGCTTCCACACGATCAGCGTATCCCCTCCACGAAGCGCCTTAAGGCAGCTAGCCAGTCCTGGCCGATCATCACGCCTACCTGAGGCCAGATCCTCGTAAAGGTGTGCAGGGTTGACACCAGCGGCGACGAGCACATCGCGTTGTAAATTGGTGGACTGAGATCCGTCCGCTTTCGATACCCGCATGTAGCCGATCAACATCTCTGCACCTGTCACATATACGTTCGATTAAGTGACAGCGTGCGCGAGAAAGGCCCAGGCGTCAAAATCAGTCACTTAACCCGTCATTTATTCTAAGACATGCAAAGGGTGCATCAGGCTCGTAATGTGACAGAAATTCCGAGGTGGAGGTTTATAGGCCAATGCTTGGCTGCGCGAAATAAGCCCCGCTGTATTCGCAGCTAATCCTGGCTGGCGATGATGGAACGCAGGTCGGCGCGGATCAATGCTGGTTCATTCGCAATCAATGCTGGTTGGCCGGGTCGGTCATTCGCAGTTAGTCCTGGTCGAAAACAGCGATGATTGCAGGTCGAGACGTTTTCAAATGCAGGTCGCTACACTTACCCCTCGCAAAGACACCAAAGTCGCTGTATTTCAGCTCTAGATCGTGGATGCCTTTGAAGATTTTCGAGAAGGTCTCGCCCCGCTTGAAGTTGATCCGCCCATCATCGTTGGTTTGGGTAAAGCCATTGCCACCGTTGGCCATGCCAATCAGGTCTTTATCAGGCTTGGCAGTTCCCCAGCTTGCACCGATGGAGAGCGACGAATCGAACTGCCCTTCGATATCACCAATATTGAAATTAACTGCTTTTGCATCCAGGGAAATCATGATGCTGGCGGCAAAGCCGACAGAGACATAAATCAATTTAAAAGCGATGGGGCTGATTTCTTTTGTCATTATTAGCTCCGAATATGCTTTTCTGCTGTCTTGCGACAACAGGTGTTAAAAATCGGCAGGGTATGGGTGCAGGCGTAGTTAGCCCGCACCGACTTTGCTTATCGAACGCCGGAGTTTCGCAGAGCGCTTGGGGTGAACTCTTTAGCGGACATGGCATCGCCAAATATCACGCCGTGCTTTTCCTCGTTCTTCAGGCCAACTGCCACGTAGCGCCCGGCAATCAGGTCGTTCAGGGTCTCGAACGCATAGATGGGTACTTGGGCACGATATTGCTGCGACAGCATTGCCTCACCGACACGCCACAACTGACCGCGGGCGTCGTACTGCTCAGAAAGCGCAACTTGCCAAGAGTCTTCATCAATATAGAAACGGCGCTTCGCATAAACGTGACGTTCAGAGGCTTTTAGATTTGCTTCTACTTCCCAAACTCGATGGAGCTCATATCGAGCCAAATCTTGGTTTGGATGCCCGGCCTTGATGATATCGCTGTACTTCAGCGAGGGTGATTCAAGCTTGAAGTTGTTGTAGGGAATATAAAGCTCTTTTTTACCAACGAGCTTCCAGTCGTAGCGATTAGGCGCTCCGTTATACATGTCGAAGTTGTCGACAGTAGAGAGGCCATCGGTTGCTGTACCTGGGCCGTCGTAAGCAACTTGTGGTGCACGACGTACGCGGCGCTGACCAGCGTTGTACTGCCAGGCCATTCGAGGTTGGCGAACCTGGTCGATGGACTCGTGAACCAGCAACACGTTACCGGCGAGCCGTGGCGGAGCAGTTACTTTCTGGGTGTAGTAGAGGAGCATGTTATCAGCGGCAGACTTTTCGACATCCTTGAGGCCATCAGGGAATCCGACGGTGTCTTCAAAGCGCACGATGGAGTAATCGCCGCCCGGCTGCGGCGCCACTTGAATTACGTTCCGACGAATGGTGCCCCCGCGGTAGCGCGTGATGTGGTTCCAGATGACTTCGAGGCCGTTCTGCGGGATCGGAAACGCGTAGTAGCGCGTGTCAGAGAAATTCTTGAGGCCGTTGCCACCTTCGATAGCCTCAGTTTTCGAAGCACTGGTCTTGATCAGGTCGTAGAGACGGTCAGGCAACGCAGTGGTTCGATGGCTGGTGTAGACAGGCATCCGGTATGTCTCAGGGTAACGCTGAAACATGGCTAGCTGGCCGGCGGAGAGCTGGGCTTTGTACTGCTCCAGATTCTGAGCGGTAATGGTGAACAGCGGCTTTTCGCTTTCGTACGGGTTATCCAGGAAGCCATCGGCGCTTTCTTTGCCCGCGTCCTTCGACAGCCCACCATGCCACTCGGGAATGGTGCCGGCTGCGTTTCCGGCCTTCTCCGAGCCCATCGGCGTCAGATCCTTTCCGAGTCTCGCAACCTGATCAGCAGGTACTGCCGCTAGAGCTGTTTGAAGTGTTAGCCCCGCCGCCACACAGAGCGTTGAGAGTATTACTTTATTCATCGGTTTTGCCTTTTGTTGTTGTGTTATGAACAAGCGACTACTGGGTGCGTGGTAACTCGCGCCATTCCCTAGCGGTATTAATCTCGCGCCGTATTAGTAACTTTCTGGGTTTAATTAATGCCGCAGCATATAAGTCAGGGCAGAGACTTATAGAGTTTTGCGGCAGAGCTTTTAGAGGCCAGCGCAGTGCTCTGCTGTACTTGATAAAGAAGATAAAAAGTTCGTACTGAATCGACTTTGTTCTTCAGCGCCACGATCAGTGATTGCTGCTCAACCGTCCGGGCACTCGATTGCTCAGCACCTGGTAGCTCGGTGGGCGATTCAGGGGGCAATGAGGTCAGGTTTTGAGCCGCAAGATGGACCGTTGCAGCCATCAAGAGGGCCCCGAGCGCTAGCCACGTAGAGCCTGAAATGGCGGATACCTGAGCCGCGGCGATGCGGCTAGCCGTGGCTGATTCCATGAGGCATGGGCCTTTGGTGCGCATTTGAAGATTCCAGCTAGACATGAGCTGACCCTCGTTCTTGTTTTGTTGGAATCTATTCCAACGTTGGAGTAAGGTCAAATGGTAGAGGAAACTCCAACAGGTTGTGCCGCTAGCTGGGCCGGCTGGAAGCGGGCCTGATGCGTGGCTTCCTCCTGTGACCGAAGGGTCCAACCTATTGAAATGGATAGCCTTATGAGGGCGCGTCTCACGCGCTCGGATTTGCATCGCGCAGGACACCATTTTGAAGATGGTTAGTGGCTAATCACTTTTGATGATGGGATGAAGGAGGTGGTGAAACGTAAAAGCGGGGTATGCCGAACAAGCAATTGCACGATCTCAACGGCCAAGGCCGGAAAACAATTCCAATCAGAGAAGAATGCGAGCTATGAGCAAGATAAAGTTGTTAGCGGACCAACCCGTGGTGATCCAGATTATTGCCGTAGTAGTTATGCCAATTCTATTTGGCGTTATTACTGGCTATTCACTTTCATGGTCACTGTATTTGTACTTTGCCCTTATCTTGGCCAGTGTTGCGGGAGGGATCGCAGCGGGCTATGAGCACAAGAGGGCAGTGAGCGGAATGCTTCGAGTTGTAGTCGGAGCCTCCCTGTTCGCATCGGGCATAGCCCTGGGTGATTGGCTGTCGGAAGCGCCGGCCTTGCTTCCCCTGCCAGAGTTGAGCGTGCTCCTAATCATCAACGTCATCGCCGGTGGCGTGCTTGGCTCGATCGGCGGCGCATTGCGTGGTCGTGCCCACCGAAAATCGCTTCTCCAAGTCCGATGAACCAAGCGCTGCTACCGACGCTGTGTCGGTAGCAGGAGCATGCTGCGGCCTGGTGGATGCGCCTGATTGAGCCGAGCACCAGGACTGCCTGGTTCAGGTGGTCTTCTGCATCGCTCCAATGAGCTCGCTGGTTTTGACGATCTCATGGGCATAGGTCGGCCCATTCAGCTCATGGGCCGCCGTCATCATTTCTCGTTTGAAGGCCGCCGTAGCATCGCGTACCAGGGTCACGTGATAACCCAGCTCCATGGCGTAACGTGCGGTCGACTCCACGCAAGTATTGGCAAGCAAGCCGACGACGATGACCTTGCTGATGCCTCGTTGCTTCAGCCGGAAATCAAGGTCGGTGTTGGCAAAACCACTCTGCGCCCAGTGTTCCTGGACCACGATGTCACCAGGTTTCGGAGCGAAGTCTGGATGCCACTCGCTACCCCATTCGCCTTTCACGAAAATGGGCCGCTTCATCATCATTTGCTGAGTTGGGTTGGGGTGACACCAGCACTCGTAGTCCCCTGCCTGCCAGCGACGATGTGGAACCACCACCACCTGGATCCCGGTCTCACGGACGGCCTTGTCGATGGTGCGCAGGTTATTGAGCAGATCGACCTCTTCTGCGACCTCTCGAATGAAGGGCCAGACCTTCCCTTCCTCCGATAGAAAATCGTTGTAGGGATCGATCAGCAGCAATGCAGTCGTATGTTGATCGTAATACAAGTTGGGCATGATTGGCTCCTTGGCGCTGTTGGCTAAGTTCGTTTGTATGTAGGGCGGTTGTTGCCTTTACCGCAGACACGGGCGATCCGGTCTGCGGTAAAAACTCGGTTTAAGAGGTGCTGAGCTTCAGGAAATCTGGCGCTCGGCGCTCGGCAAATGCACTGAATGCTTCACGAGCCTCGGCCGTTTGAAGGCGCCTGCTGAAGACCTCGTTCTCAACGAACATACGCGCCGTGAGAGCAGCCGGATCACGCATCAGTCTTTTGGTTGCGATCAGCGATCCGGCTGGTTGTCTGGCGATCCGTTCGGCCACGGTGCGCGCCTCGGCATGAAGGCTGTTCAGTGCAACAACGCGGTTTGCCAGCCCCCACTCGACAGCCGTTCGAGCGTCCACTGACTCACCCAGTGCAAACAGTTCGAAGGCTCGGACATAACCAACTCTGGCAGGCATCAGTAGGCTCGAGGCGGCCTCTGGTACGAGAGCGAGATTGACGAAGGGAGCAGAGAGCAGCGCGTTATCCGCGAGCAAGATAAAGTCGCAGTGCAGCAGCAAAGTAGTGCCTACCCCTACAGCCCTTCCTTGCACAGCAGCAACCAGCGGAAGACTGGAGTTGGCCAGCGCGCGAAGGAAGCGCCCGACGTTCTGCTCATTCAGAGATGACCCCGGCTCCGCGGCAGCAAATTCACCGACATCGTTGCCGGCGGTGAACATATCGCCCTCGCTTTGGAGTAGCACGACTCGAATACTCGGATCGTTCTCCGCTGCCTCAAGCGCATCTGCCATTGCGCCATACATGCTATCGATCAGCGCATTTTTCTTGTCAGAGCGTGCGAGCGTGACAGTTAGGATTCCGCCGCTCGAGTCGGTCTTAATAAGCTCATCAGGCATGATTGATTCCTTGGGTTTGTTGGGCTTTGCCTATTCCGGTTTCTTTGGCCAGTCGTTGTCTCTATCGCAGGCACAGGGTGTGCTGGCCTGCAGTGAGAGCTCGCCTGAAGTCGAGGCACTTGTGGTGATTAACCGAGCGTCACTTGGGTGGGTGCTCGTGATCACATGCGGTCAGCTGATCCACCAGGTTCTTCAGCTCCCCAAGGTGGTGGTTGTAGAGGTCCCGTGGAGTTACCTCGTGCTGATTGCATAGATAGGCAGCTGCACCAACGGCAATGCCATGCTGAGAGCCATTACCCATGGTCTTGGTCGAAGATCCGGCGACGTGCGTGACACTGATGTGCTTGCCGGCCATCAGCAGGTTGTCGATGTTGGCCGAGTACAGGCAACGGAATGGAATGCCATACGCCTGCTTGTCGCGCATGTCCCAGATCCAGTCTTTCAGGCGGAAATCGTATTTGCCCTCGCCTGGTCCCCACGCGCAGTGAATGCAGAAGGCTCCGTCATTGGGGACCAGTGCATCGGGGAAGCTGGTGTGGTTACGGATGTCATTTTCCGAAAGCACATAGTCGCCGCGGTAACGTCGGAACTCGCCTTGTGCTGCAACGAACGCCATCCATTCGAACTCGAGGTTGGCGTAGTTTTCCGGCTCGAGATTCTTGACGTTCGAGAACGTGCCGTAGAGTGCCCGCATCAGGTAATCGCGGATCAGCTCACCATTGGTGTAGGGGTCGAGCCATTGGCCGTATTCCCAGAAGTGGGTGGCTGGGAAGACATCGGCTTTGCTACCGAAACGGAACTCCGGGGTGCTCGGGTTCCCCCCGGCCTGGGGCCCTGGTGCATTCTCTACACCGGCCTCCAACAGCTGGCCGCTCAGGTTCGCGTAATCCTTGGACACTTCGATTGCCCAAGGGACTTCCGGGAATGAAACCGGGTGATCAGCCATGCGCGTGCGGAAGAACAGCGTATTGCCATGGTGCATGTCATCGCCGACTTCAGGCGCATAGGGTTCGTCGAATTCTGCGCGGGACTCCCGGCCAAACAGTGTCAGTGCGCCGGCCAGCACGCCGAGGATGGCTGTACCGCTGGTATCGATGAAGACGGCGCCGGTGATTCTGCGCTCGTGGCCACCGCGAGCCTGGACGGCTTGCACGGCGGTGATGTTCGTGCCCTCTTTTTCCACGCTGACGATTCGGTGGCCGAGGAAGACTGTGGCCGTCGGCTCGGCTTCCAGGAGCGACAGCGCCGCTATGTCACCATTGGCCGAGCGTTGCGAAAGCTCCTTCAGCAGCGCGCCTTGTGAGCCTCGAGGCATCAGGCCGATTTCGTTACTGGCGTTACCTCCGAGCACAGGCCGATCATGGATCAGGGCAACGCGCTGACCGAGGCGAGCCGCAGTTAACGCGGCAGCACAGCCAGAGATACCACCGCCCACCACGACGACATCGTAGTGGCCGGCTTCCAGTGGCTGCTCCGGCAAGCCCCGAAGTGCCTTGCGCCAGGCAAGACTGGCAGCGTTGACCTCGTTGGGTGGAGCAACACCGTCGGCAGATAGGTAGATCGCATCACAGCGACCATCAAAACCAGTGAGGTCATGGAGTGCCAGCTTTGTCGGTCCCTTGGCCAATGAGACCTTACCGGCTGATTGCCAAGACCAGTCTTGGTCATTGGCACCAAACTCGGTATCCAGCACTACATCGTTGATCGAGAGAGTGAAGCGGCCGGGGTGGTACGACGGCACCCAGTCTTTCGCTCGCACCCACACTTCGTATTCACCTTCGTGCTCGACGTTGATTGTCGTTGTGGCATCGCCGACAGGTCTGCCAAGGCCATGAGCAAGTAGATAGGGCGAGCCCATCACGGTCTCAAACTGGGAGTCGAGAACCCAGCCTCCATAGCTTTCGAAGTCCTCGGCTTCAATCAGGATGTTTACCAAGGCTTCGTTCGTGCTGGCTGTGTTGTTCACGTCTCTAACTCCGTACCGGTTCAGGGCCAGGGCGGCCGCCTGCAGCCTTCCGCTCGCTTGGGCGCCACCCTAGACTTCGCTCAACAACGCAACCGAATGCGGTTGCTGGAAGTGACTATATTTTCTATAGTCGAACAGGTAAAGCGCCGTGATGCAGGGCTATTCATGAAAAGAAGTACGTTGGCCGACCGGTATTGTTCGATAGCAAGATCCAGTTCCGAGCTCACAGACGCTTGGTCCTTTGTGATTCTCAGAGAGCTATTTCTGGCGAACATGCGCTTCGACGGTCTGCAGGCGCAGACCGGGATGTCGCCGCGCTCGCTCACCTTGCGCCTAGCCGACCTGGCAGAGGCCGGAATTATCAAGCGCGTCGCTTATCAGCAATCACCCGCGCGCTACGAGTACCGGCTCACCAGCAAGGGCAAGGAGCTCTGGCCTGTAGTCATTGCGTTGAAGCAATGGGGAGATAAATGGAACGGACCTTGGAGTGATGACCAGCCGCCACTCACCCTGCATCACAAAGACCATGGGCATGAGTTGGAGCTGGGGTTCATCTGCAAGGTCTGTGGTGAGCCGGTAGATGCTCACTCCACTGAAGGCACCATGTCTCCGGCAATGACGGCAGAACGCGAGCAACTCGCGTCCGACTATCAACAAGCCATACGTAGTAAGCGCCAGGGCGTTTCCTAGATAGGATCGTAGGGCAGATCCAACGATGTGAGTGCCGTTCCGAAAAAAGGGATGAGGCGGCATTCCGATTAGCGATGTGAGCTGCGATGAGCCAATATCCCCCCAAGCGAAACAAGCTCCGCCCCCAACCGATGCCACCTATGAGCTTCACACGTGGCTCATTGCTGAAACGCTTGGAGAGTGCCGCTCACAAAGGTGTATTGCTGAGCCTGGTCAAAGCGCCGATGGGTTACGGGAAAAGCACGCTGCTCGCGCAGCACATAGCTAACCTGAACCAACCCTGGATCTGGTACCGCTTCGATAGCACTGACAATCAGCCGCTCAATCTGCTCGTACAGTGGTGCCATGCCTTCGAACTACCCATACCTGAGGGTTTGCTCGGTCGTGCAGACGAGCCCGGCTTATGGACGCTTATCAGCAACCATCTTGAGCACCTGGATGCCCCCCTCTCGCTAGTTCTAGATGATCTCCATCTGCTGCGCTCTCCAACGGCCTGTGCCTATCTCGAAGAGCTCCTTCGACATCCGCCGAAAAGCCTGCACCTGATAGCGGCATGTGAAGGCGAACCCGTGGTGTCACTCAGTCACCTGTATCGCGACCAGCGTTTGCAGGTATTGGATTTGAATGACCTGGCTCTGGATAGCAGCGAGATCAACGCGCTGGCGAGCGCCCGCGGGCAAACCCTGAATGGCGATCTCATCTACCTGTTGCGAGCAGGTACCGAGGGCTGGATCAGCGGCATTCTGTTTGGCTTGTCCACCTACTCCGGCGCCAAGATCTCGGACTTCAACAATACTGATGCTCTGCACTTTCTGACGCGGCATGCCTTTGCCCAAACAGCGCAGTTTTTTCAAGAGGAAATCCTTAGGCATCTGAAGCCACGACTGTTGCAATTTCTCTCGCGCCTGTCAGTGGTGAGCGCATTTGACGCCAGCCTGGCCGCCTATATCAGCGGGTTGGAAAACGCTGAACAACTCATTCGTCAGCTGCAACGACAGGATCTGTTTGTGCAGCAGCGCAAAGGCGAAGGTCTGGTCTTCCGGCTGCATCCACTGTTGCGCCGCACGCTCTACCAATCCCTTGAGCGCCAGGATCCGAACCTACTAAATCAGCTGCATCGACGCGCAGCAGACTGGTTGCTGGCTCGGCGCTATTACACGGAGGGGGTCTACCAGTTAGGGCGTGCCCGCGACTTCAACGGCTTGCTGGCCGCTCTAGAGCAGCACAGCTTTAATATGCTCCGTGAGGGTGAGGTCAACGGCATCGTCGATTTCCTTGCTGACGTGCCAGACGAGAACTCCCCCGAGCATTTCACTCTGGCAGTAACCGAAGCCAGTGCGGTCATCGTTACGAACGATATCAGCCAAGCAAGCGGCTGCCTGCGGCGGCTCAAACGCCTGATCCTGCGAAATGAAATACCCGAACGCCGCCCAGAGCGAGTGCATCAGACCCTCGCTTTCCTACGCAGCCGGCTGGCGGTACTGGGGGGCAACTTTAACTACGGTCTGAAGCTGGTGGAGCGCGCACGGCAGCAGTACCCAACGCCTAGTGCGGCGACTGCGGTGCTGCTGTTCAATCAAGCGAACTGCTTGTTCGCCCTTGGTCATTTGAAGCAGGCCAACACGTCGGCGCACCAGGCGCTTTCGGAGTTCGAGGCATTAGGTTTTAGTGGCTATACGAATATGCTGCAGCTTCTGCTCGGGCAGATTGAGGTGTTGCAAGGAGAGATCGGAAAAGCCAGTGCCCGCTTCCAGGGGGCGGGTATATCCACAGGCGCACCCCACTCGTTCTATGACCTATTCCTCCACCTAGGCTTGTGCAGCGTGTTGCTGCAACAAAATCGTCTGGATCAGGCGGAGCTAGATCTGAGCCAGGCCGAGGCGATTGCCCTCGACTTTCCGCACAGCGCGGGCCTGCCATGGGTACTTCACCTCCAGGCCTTCAGTCTTATGGCTGCCGGCAAGTCCGAACTTGCTCGCCACCGCTGGGACGAAGCTCGGCGCCTGGCCAAACAGTTCAAGCTGTTCGCCCTGTACCGGCAAGTGGGCGCATGCCAGGTAAGGTTGGCCGTTGCGGAGCACGACCAAGCGTTCATCCGCACCTGGCTGGAGGAGTGGCAATGGTGCCGTAGGCAGTACGGTACAGAGATGATGCCTGAAGAATGGCTGGCATATGCCTGGGTGCAACGCCACCAAGGTGAGCTTACCCAGGCTCTTCAGGTTGTGGAGATCCTGCGCGAGCAGGCTGAAGTGGAGAGCAACCAACGGCTACTGCTCGAATTATGGTTGCTCAACTCTGCGTTGTGTCGCGATCAGGGTGATCAAGAGGCGGCACTGAGCAGCCTAGAGCAGGCCGTGCAACTGGCGGCACGACATGGCTACGGACAACTGCTTCAGTTCGAGAGCGAACTATTCACCGAGTTGTTCCGCCAATTGCTCAATCCACAGATCCGTCGACAACTGGGTCTACTGCAACCGCTACCGGCTGTAGAACTTTTGCTATCCCGGCCACAGAGTGGTTCCGAGGGCGCCGCCCAGCCTTTAGATGAACCCCTCACCCGCCGTGAGCAGGATGTATTACAACGCATGATTCGCGGCCAGACCAACCAGCACATTGCCGACAGCCTTTACGTCAGCCTGAGCACAGTGAAAACCCATATCAACAATCTGTTCCGCAAACTCAATGTGTCTGATCGAGAAAGCGCGATCCACACAGCCCACCGGCTGAAGCTGGGCGATTGAGGCGGCCTGCTCCACCCCCTTGAAGAAAAATCCACCCCCATTTCCACCCATGGTTTGACGCGTCGGCTCCCGGCCCTTTGCTACAACGCTGGCCTAGTTTCCTGCCTGACGAGAATGCAATGACCGAGAAGCTGCTCAATGAACGTGAATTGAGCTTCCAGCTCTACGAGATGCTCGACACCGAAGCCCTCTTACAGCGTCCACGATATGCCGATCATGACCGTGCGGTGTTCGACGCCACGCTGTCTACCGCACGCAGTATCGCCGCCAACTACCTGGCCCCGCACAACCACAAGGGTGACGCCAACGAACCGACCTTCGACGGCGAGAAAGTCACCCTGATCCCGGAAACCAAGGCCGCCTGGGATGCCCTCGCTGCAGCCGGTTTCCATGCGGCCCACCATGATGTCGAGGACGGGGGCCTACAGTTACCTGAAGTGCTGCTGCGCACCTGCATGGCCTATTTCAACGCCGCCAACATCGCCAGCGCCGGTTACTCCTTCCTCACCATCGGCTCGGCCAACCTGGTCAAGAGCTTCGCTAGCGAGGCGCTGCGCCAACGCTTTCTGCCGCCGATGCTGGACGGCCGCTACAGTGGCACCATGGCCCTGACCGAACCGGGCCAGGGCTCGGCGCTTGGCGACATCCGCACCACCGCGCACCCGGCCGAGGACGGTAGCTACCGAGTGTTCGGCCAGAAGATGTTTATCTCCGGCGGCGATCACGAGCTGACCGACAACATCGTGCATATGGTACTGGCACGCATCGAGGGTGCACCGGCCGGGGTCAAGGGTATCTCGCTGTTCCTAGTGCCGAAGTTTCTGGTCGACGAAGACGGCACCATTGGCGCTCGCAACGACGTCGCGTTGGCAGGCCTGCTGCACAAGATGGGCTACCGCAACACAACCTCCACCGTACTCAGCTTCGGCGAGAAGGGCGGCGCGGTCGGTTACCTGGTGGGCGAAGCCAATAAGGGCCTGGTCTACATGTTTCAGATGATGAACGAGGCGCGTATTGGCGTGGCCCTGGGCGCATCGGCGCTGGCCTACCAGAGCTATATCCACGCCCTCGATTACGCCCGCGAGCGTCCGCAGGGCCGCCTGCCGAGCAGCAAGGATCCGCTGGCGTCGCAGGTGCGTATCGTCGAGCACGCCGATGTGCGGCGTATGCTGCTGCAGCAGAAGGTCTATGCCGAGGGCAGCCTGGCGCTGTGCCTGTATGCCAGCAGCCTATTCGAGGACGCTCACACTGCGCCCGAGCAAAGCGCCCGCGAAGACGCCGGCGAGCTGCTCGACCTGCTGATCCCGATGGTCAAGTCCTACCCGTCTAAATATGGAGTAATCGCCTCCGACCTCGGTATCCAGATTCTTGGGGGTTCCGGCTACATTCGCGAATACCCGCTGGAGCAGTATTACCGCGACAACCGTCTGAACCCGATCCACGAGGGCACCGAGGGAATCCACGGCCTCGACTTGCTCGGTCGCAAGCTCGGTCAGCGCGGCGGCAAGGGCTACCGACTGTTCCTTGTCGCCGTCCGCACTAGCCTGACCGAGGCCTCCGGCGACAGCCGCTGTGCACCGCTGGCCGCCGTCCTCGGCGACGCGGTGGGGATCCTTGAACGGATCACCCCGGAGCTGCAGGCGCAGATCGCCGCTGATGCCAACCTCGGCCTATCCAACGCTACTGCTTATCTCGACCTGTTCGGCCGGGTAGTGATTGGCTGGATCTGGCTACGCCAGGCTTTGGTCGCCAGCCGGGCGTTGGACACGGGCGCCGTCGGGAGCGAAGCCGACTTCTACCAAGGCAAGCTGCACGCCGCACGCTACTGCATGGACTGGGAACTGGCCGGGCTGGACAGCCAGGCCCGCCTGCTCAGTGCCGGCAACCGCCTTGCCCATGACATGCAGAACGCCTGGTTCTGATCCCTTATCACGACACAAGTACCTCAACATGAGCGATCTGATTCATTACCACATCGAGGATGGCCTGGCCCTGATCGGGCTGGCCAGCCCGCCGGTCAACGCACTCGGCCAGCCACTACGTGCCGCCATCCGTGAGGCCTGTGAGCGCGCCGCCGCTGACGCCCAGGTACAAGCCATCATCCTGTTCGGCGAGCATGGTCTATTTTGCGCCGGAGCTGACATTGGCGAATTCGCTACCGACGCCTCCTTCGCGGAGCCGGATCTGCCTAGCACGCTGGTACGACTCAGCCAGATCGGCAAACCGCTGATCGCCGCCATCGGTAAATTTGCCCTGGGCGGTGGGCTAGAACTGGCACTCGCTTGCGGATACCGGATTGGCGAGCCGGGCACACGAGTGGGCTTGCCAGAGATCCATTTGGGGCTGCTTCCCGGCGCGGGCGGCACTCAGCGGCTACCACGGCTTATTGGCGCAGAGTCGGCCTTGAATCTGATTCTTTCGGGCGACCACGTAGGTGCGGCGCAGGCACGTACATTGGGCATCCTCGACCGTGTTGCCAGCAGTGCTGAGCGGTTGCTGGATGAGGCGCGTACTTACGCCCGCGAACTGATCGCCGGCACTGCCCCGGCGCAGCCGGCAGCAGCCTGGCCGGAACCTGCCGAGGGCCTGCCGTACGACTTTTTCATCCGCTATAAAACCGAGCACAAGCCACGCTGGAAGAGCCGCCAGGCCCCGAGACTGGTGCTCTCTGCACTGGAAGCTTCAACTTGCCTGCAGTTGGAGGATGGTCTGGCCCATGAGCTGGAGCTGTTCAAGCGAGCAGAAGCGTCCGCCCAGTCCAAAGCGCTGCGCCATGTATTTTTTGCCGAGCGCGAGTCCGCGCGCATTCCAGGCATAACGGCCGACACTTCACTGCGCCAGATCGACCGGGTTGCAGTAATAGGCGCAGGTACCATGGGCGGCGGTATCGCCATGAATTTCGCCAACGCCGGTATCCCGGTAGCCCTGCTCGAACTCCAGCCCGCGGCGCTGGAGCGTGGCCTGGCGCAGATCCGCCAGAACTACGAGACCAGTGTTCGACGCGGCAAGTTGACCACCGAGCAGCTGGAGCAGCGCATGGAGCTGCTGTTCGGCACCCTGGACTACGCCGACCTTGCCGACGCCGACCTGGTCATCGAAGCGGTGTTCGAAAAACTGGAGATCAAGCAGCAGGTCTTCCGCACCCTCGACCAGGTGTGCAAGCCAGGAGCCATTCTCGCCACCAACACCTCATCGCTCGACGTCGACCAGATCGCAAGGGTGACCAAGCGCCCGCAGGACGTGATCGGCCTGCACTTCTTCAGTCCGGCCAATGTCATGCGTCTGCTTGAAGTGGTGCGAGCGGAAGCCACAGCGCCAGATGTGCTGCTCAGCACCATGAAGATCGCCAAGCGCATCGGCAAGCTGCCGGTGGTTTCCAGGGTCTGCTTTGGGTTCATCGGCAACCGCATGCTCGAACCTTACGCACGTGAAGCTCACCGTCTGGTTCTGGAGGGCGCAACACCGACACAGGTAGACAAGGTTCTCACCGACCTGGATCTGAGCATGGGCGTATTCAGCATGCTGGATCTCGCCGGAATCGACGTGAACTTCCTGGTTCGCGAAGCCAACCGCACGGCCATCGCCCATGACGCAAGCTACTGCCGCCTCGGCGACGAACTCTATGCACTTGGCCGCTACGGTCAGAAAACCGGACGAGGCTTCTACCGCTACGAGGGTCGCAGCCGCCAGGATGATTACGAGGTGGTCGCTCTGGCCGAGCGCCTGGCCGGCGAGCTGGCAATTGCCCGCCACCCCATCGATGACCAAGAAATCCATGACCGCTGCCTGTTCATGCTGATTAACGAAGGCATCCAACTACTGGATGAGGGCATCGCCCTGCGCGCCAGCGACATCGACTTAGTGTGGATCAACGGCTACGGCTTCCCAGCCCACCTCGGTGGCCCGATGCACTACGCCGAGCAGATAGGTCTGGACAAGGTGCTCGCCGGTATCCAGCACTACCGCCACGAGCTCGGTCACTACGGCGAAATGTGGTTCCAACCAGCACCACTGCTAGAGCGCCTTGTCGCCGCTGGTAAGGCCCATATCGAGAAGATCTGATTTCCCCCTCTCGCTCTGCGAGTGGCGCTAAGTGTGAGGTCGACCACGCATCGCCTCTCCCAGGCCCACTCCCGGAGTGGGAGAGCTCCCAATAAGCACACGAGATATCACCATGAAAGAAGCTGTCATTCTCTCCACCGCCCGCACCCCAATTGCCAAGGCGTTCCGTGGCGCCTTCAACAACCTCAAGTCGCCAAGCATGGCCAGCTACGCGATTCGTGCCGCCGTCGAGCGTGCTGGTATCGAAGCCGCCGAAATTGAGGATCTTGTAATCGGTACCGCCATGCCTGGTGGTACCGCAGGTTGGAACCTTGGTCGCATGACCGCGCTGGCCTCAGGCCTGCCACTATCAGTCGGCGGCCAAACCATGGATCGCCAATGTGCCTCCGGCCTGATGGCCATCGCCACCGCCGCCAAGCAAATCACCTTCGATGGCATGGCCGTCACTATTGGTGCAGGTCAGGAGCAAATCAGCCTGGTACAGAACCGCCACATGGAATGGTCCATTACCGAGCGCGACGAGCAGGTAATGCGTCATGCTGAGCACGCTTACATGCCCATGCTGCAGACCGCCGAACTCGTCGCCCAGCGTTATGGCATCAGCCGTGAAGCGCAAGATGCCTACTCACTGCAGTCCCAGCAGCGTATCGCCGCCGCTCAACAGTCCGGCCTGTTCGCCAACGAGATCGTCCCGGTCACCGCGACCAAGCAGGTGGTAGACAAGGCCTCCGGCGCAGTCAGCTTCGAGGAGGTGACACTGCATCTCGACGAAGGCAACCGTCCGCAAACCGCGCTAGAAGACCTGACCAAGCTCAAGCCGGTCATCGAAGGCGGCTGCATCACCGCCGGTAACGCCAGCCAACTGTCCGATGGGGCCAGCGCCTGCGTACTGATGGACGCGCGCTTGGCCGAGCAACGCAACCTAGAACCACTGGGTGCCTACCGCGGAATCGCTGTGGCCGGTCTGGCCCCGGAGGAAATGGGCATCGGCCCCGTGTTCGCCGTACCGAAACTACTCAAGCAGCATGGCCTGAGCGTCGATGACATCGGCCTGTGGGAGCTCAACGAAGCCTTCGCCTGCCAGGTGCTGTACAGCGCGCAGACGCTCAACATCGACCCGGCCAAGCTGAACGTCAACGGTGGCGCTATTGCCATCGGCCACCCCTACGGCATGAGCGGTGCGCGCATGGTAGGCCACGCCCTGCTGGAAGGCCGTCGACGCGGCGTGAAGTACGTGGTGGTCACAATGTGCGTCGGCGGTGGTATGGGAGCCGCCGGCCTGTTCGAGGTGTTCCAATGAGCGCGCCGCACAGATTTTCCCTAGACGGGAAGGTAGTTCTAGTTACCGGTGCATCCAGTGGCATTGGCGCACATCTGGCGCGCATAGCGGGTCGGGCAGGTGCCCGCGTGGTGCTCGCTGCGCGGCGCGTCGAGCGCCTTGCCGAGGTGCAAGCCGACATCGAATTTGATAACAGCAAGGCACTCAGCGTGGCTATCGACGTCACAAACCGCGCTAGCGTCGAGGCAGCCTTCGATGCCGCCGAAGCATCCTTCGGCGTGGTCGACGTGGTGCTCAATAACGCCGGAATCGGCAATGGCCAACGAGCTTTAGAGATCAGTGAAGAAGACTGGCGCTCGATGCTCTCGACCAACCTGGACGGAGTATGGCGAGTGGCCCAATGTGCTGGTCAGCGTCTGGTGAAAGCAGGCAAGCCTGGCAGCATCATAAACATCGCTTCAATCCTTGGATTGCGGGCTGGCAGCGGCTACAGCCACTACAGCACTGCCAAGGCAGGGGTGGTGCAACTGACGCAGTCGCTAGCCCTCGATCTTGCGCGCAACAACATTCGCGTCAATGCGATCGCCCCTGGCTATTTCAAGACCGAAATGAACGATGCCTACTTCGACAGTGAGAAAGGCCAGGCCTACATCCGTCAGACGGTACCCATGCGCCGTCTGGGTAATCTGACTGAGCTGGAAGGCCCATTCCTGCTGCTGGCGAGCGAGGCAGGAGCATTTGTGACTGGAAGCACCATTGCAGTCGACGGCGGGCATCTGGTCAGCAGCTTGTAGAAGCCGGGTTTACACCCTTACTCATGACCCATGAGGTCTGAACGTCCGCTTCTGGCCGATTCTGTTGAAAAAGTAGCGAACTCCCCATGCCGTTGGCAAAATTGCTC
>DALZYJ010000025.1:0-53631 GCA_031988485.1 Pseudomonas sp. | reverse complement strand
AAGCTGCAAGCTGCAAGCTGCAAGCTGCAAGCTGCAAGCTGCAAGCTGCAAGCTGGATTAGTCTCGGGGCTTTTGTCCAAAGACCGCCAAGCTTTTTGCGCTTTTACTTGAAGCTTGCGGCCTGTGGCTTGCCGCTTATGGGTTTGCCGCTGTTTTTACCTCCAACCCGCACGGTCCATCAGCATGATGGCTTCAGCCTGACGCTTGCCAGCGACTTCGACCGGAATGGTGTCCGCTTTGAAATCGCCCCACGCAGCGACCTCCGCCGATGGCTCCACATTCGGGTTAGCCGGGAATTCCATGTTGGTGTCGGCAAAGATGCTCTGTGCCTCGGGCGTTGTCATCCACTCCACCAGCTTTTGCGCAGCTTCCGGGTGCGGTGCATGTTTGGTCAGACCAATGCCGGATAGATTGACGTGAACCCCGCGATCCTCCTGATTCGGCCAGAACAGCTTGGCTCTCAGGCCCGGATTCTGCGTGTGCAGGCGGCCGTAATAGTAGCTATTGACGATACCCACATCGCATTGCCCCGCGTCGACCGCCTGAATCACGGCGTTGTCATCGGCGAAGACATCGGTGGCCAGATTGTTCACCCAAGCCTTGATAATCTCTTCGGTCTTCGCGGCACCGTGGGTTTCGATCAGGGTTGCCGTCAGCGACTGGTTATAGACCTTCTTGCTGGTGCGCAGGCACAGGCGGCCCTCCCAGCGCTCGTCCGCCAGCGCTTCGTAGGTGGTCAGCTCGCCCTCTTCGACCCGCTCGGGGGAATAGACGATGGTCCGCGCGCGCAGCGACAGGCCAGTCCAGGCATCGGTAGAGGAACGGTACTGGGCAGGAATATTGTCTTTTATCACTTGTGACTTAAGCGGTTGCAGGATACCCATTTGTTCGGCCTGCCACAGGTTGCCGCCGTCCACCGTCAGCAACAGGTCGGCCGGGGTATTTTCGCCTTCGGCCTTGATGCGGGCCATCAGCGGAGCTTCCTTGTCGGTAATGAACTTGACGTTGACGCCTGTTTTGGCCGTGTACGCATCGAAAACGGGCTTGATCAGTTCGTCGATCCGCGAGGAGTAAACCACTACTTCATCGGCAGCGTGCACAGCGCCTGACAGCACGGTGAGCGTCAGAGCGGCGAGTAAACCTTTGCGTGCCTGCATGGGTCATGCCCCTTGTATCCGTGAAAGAGGGGCAAATAGTAGTGAATGTCATTTGCTTTCTCAACGCGACAATTCGTGCCATTACTCTGGATCAGAGCGAGCCATCGATCACAACCGCGCCAGATCCGGCAGATCTCCGCTCAAGCCCAGGGCCTGGCGCACTAACATCGCCTTGGCTTCGGGAAGCGCCTGAATGCCTTTCAATCCGGCGTTACGTAGCCAGCGCAGCGGCAAACTATCGGACTGGAAAAGCCGCTCGAAGCCCTCCATCGCCGCCATCATGCTCAGGTTGTGCGGCATTCGGCGCCGCTCGAAACGGGCCAGTACACGCGGATCGCCCAGCGGCGCTCCGCGCCCTATTGCTGAGAGCAGCACTTCAGCCAGCACCGCTGCATCGAGCAGACCGAGATTGACGCCCTGCCCCGCCAGCGGGTGAATGGTGTGCGCGGCGTCGCCGATCAGTGCCAGACCAGGCTGCACATAGCGCTTGGCGTGCCGCTGACGCAGCGGAATGCACAAGCGTGGATCGACCTCCAGCACTTCGCCCAGGCGATATTCGAACGCCCGCCCGAGCGCCTGACGAAAACCCTCGTCGTCCAGCGTCATCAAGCGCTGCGCCTCGTCTTCGGTGACCGACCAGACGATCGAGCACCAATGCTCATCGCCATCACGCTGCAGCGGCAAGAATGCCAGCGGGCCGTCGTCGGTGAAGCGCTGCCAGGCGGTCTGCTGATTGGGCTCGGCACAGCGCACGCTGGTCACGATGGCGTGATGCAGGTAATCCCATTCACGGGTTTCGCAGCCAGCCAGACGGCGGACCGCAGAATTGGCGCCGTCGGCCGCGACCACCAGACTGGCGCTGAGCTGTTGCCCATCGTCGAGGGTCAGGGTCCAGCCGCTTTCGGTCTGGTGCAGCTGCTCCAGACGCGCGCAAATCAGTTCGACCGAATCGCAGCCTTTCAAGGCATCCAGCAACGCATCCTGGACCACACGATTCTCGACGATGTGGCCGAGCACTTCGGCATGCACCGACGCCGCGGAAAAGTGGATCTGGCCAGTGCCGGAGCCATCCCAGACATGCATGTCGCGGTAGGGACTGACGCGGCGTTCGACAATCCCTGGCCAGGCGCCAACGCGTTCGAAAATCCGCTGGCTAGCGGCGGACAACGCGCTGACACGCGGCTCGAAGGGATCGGCTGACATGAACGGCTGGACGTCCAGCGGGCCGGCATCGATCAGTTTGATCGAGAGACCAGCGTCTTGCAGCGCCAGCGCCAAGGTGCTGCCAACCATCCCGGCGCCAACGATGATGAGGTCCGCTTGCATGAGTGCTCTCCTGGGCGCCGAGCCTGTGGCTTGCGGCATGTCTAAGTGGGTCTGCGTGCCGGTTCGCGCGCATCGCCGGCGGCTGATTCGTGAGGATTGACCTGCCGGCTTCGCCAAGGCTCAGCGTTCGCGCACGCCCAAGCCCATTGCCTGCCGCGCGAACCAAGTCTTGGCCGGCGGCAACAGATCCAGCCCCAGCAGACCAAGATTGCGCCCGGCAATGGACAGGCTTGCCGAATCACCGAACAGCTGGGTCACCCGATCGGAAAAGCCCACGGTCAGCCACTGATCCGCACGCTGCTGCCGGTGATAAGCCTGCAGTACGGCCAGGTCGCCCAGACGTGCCGGGCTAGCCAACAACGCGGCCGCCAACGCTTCGGTGTCCCGCAGCGACAGGTTGTAGCCCTGTCCGGCGATCGGATGCAAGCTGTGAGCGGCGTTACCCAAGACGACCAGGCTGGAGCGAACCTGCTCCTGGGCCTCGATCAACTCCAGCGGGTAGAGATGCCGTGCTCCGACCTGCTGAAAACCACCCAGGCGATAGCCGAACGCCTGCTGCAGTTCGCCAAGAAATTCCGCTTCGGGAAGCGCGACCAGGCGTGCCGCGTCCTGTTCCGGGCGCGTCCAGATCAGGGCGCAGCGATTGTCTTGCAGCGGCAATAGCGCCATCGGGCCTTCGTCGGTGAAGCGCTCGAACGCTTGCCCGCCATGGGGTTTGCCCGGCGTCACGTTGGCGATCAGCGCCGTCTGACCGTAGGGAGTGCGTTTGATTTCGATGCCGAGCTGCTCGCGCAACGCCGATCGACCGCCATCGGCTAGCACCGCCAGATCGCAGTCGAGCTGCTTGCCGTCGGTCAGATTCAGGCGAAAACCATCGACCACCGGCTGCATGCGTTCGACCTCGGCCGGGCAGCGGCGAACCACGACCTCATCGTCCAGCGCCTGCCACAGGCAATGCCCGATCCAGGCGTTTTCCACCACGTAGCCCAGGGCCGGCACCTGCTCGGTCTTGGCATCGAGCCGGGTAGCGCCGGCGCGGCCGCGGTCGGAAACCTGGATCTGGACGATGGGTTCGGCACGCTGGGCAATCTGCTCCCAGACGCCCAGGCGCTGATAGATCAGCCGGGTGCCGTAGGACAGCGCCGTCGAGCGCGCATCGTAGCTTGGCTGATATTCGCTGCCCGGCTCGAACGGCTCGATCAGCTCGATCGACCAGCCGCGCGCCTTCGCGCCTTTTTGCAGCGCCAATGCCAGGCTGGCACCGACCAGCCCGCCACCAATGATCGCCAGCGCGCTCATGGTTAAGCGACCTCGACGGCAGCCGCCATCAATTGCTCGATTTCGGCGACGGATTTGGGAACGCCACCGGTGAGGATTTCGCAACCGGTGCGAGTCACCACCACGTCATCTTCGATGCGTACGCCGATGCCGCGCCATTTCTTCGCCACGTCCTGATTGTCGGCGGCGATATAGATGCCCGGCTCGACGGTCATCGCCATGCCGGGCTCGAGCACGCGCCACTCGCCACCGACCTTGTAGTCGCCGACATCATGTACGTCCATGCCCAGCCAGTGGCCGGCGCGGTGCATGTAAAACGGCTTGTAGGCTTCGGCGGCGATCAACTCATCGACATCGCCTTCAAGCAGCCCCAACTCGACCAGCCCGGCGGTGATGACCTGGACGGTCGCCTCGTGCGCCTCGTTCCAGTGCCTGCCGGGCGCGATGTGCTTGAAGGCCTCTTCGTTGGCTGCCAGCACCAGCTCGTAGATCGCCTTCTGTTCGGGCGAAAAGCGGCCATTGACCGGAAAGGTCCGGGTGATGTCGCTGGCATAGCAATCGATTTCGCAGCCAGCGTCGATCAGCACCAGATCGCCGTCCTTGAGCGCGGCATCGTTCTCGCGGTAATGCAGGATGCAGGCGTTCTTGCCGGCCGCAACGATCGAGCCGTACGCCGGCATCTTCGCCCCGCCCTTGCGGAATTCGTAATCCAGCTCTGCTTCCAGATGGTATTCGTAAAGGCCGGCACGGCTGGCCTGCATGGCGCGAATATGGGCGTGGGCGGAGATTTCCGCAGCGCGCTTCATCACCTTCACTTCGTTGGCCGACTTGTACAGACGCAGATCGTGCAGCAGATGATCGAGGGCGACGAACTCGTTTGGCGGCTGTGCGCCCTGGCGGGCCTTGGAGCGGATAGTGTTGATCCATTCCATCAAGCGGTGATCGAACTCCTGATTGCTGCCAATGGCGTAATAGACGCGCGAACGGCCTTCTATGAGACCAGGCAGAATCTCGTCGATATCACCGATGGGGAAGGCATCGTCCGCGCCGTATTCAGCGATGGCGCCATCCTGGCCGGCCCGCAAACCGTCCCACAACTCGCGAGCCGGGTCGCGCTCGCGACAGAACAGCACGTATTCGCCATGCTCGCGCCCTGGGATCAGCGCAATCACCGCCTCCGGCTCGGGAAATCCCGAGAGGTACTGAAAATCGCTGTCCTGACGGTAGATATGCTCGACGTCGCGGTTGCGAATGTACATCGGCGCGGCCGGTAAGATCGCGATGCTGTTAGGCTCCATCTCCGCCATCAGCACCTTGCGCCGGCGGGCGTATTCCGATTTCGGGATGCGGGTCATGGGCGGATGGGTCCTCAATGCAGGGAAGGCTTGGGTGTCGGCGGCACGGGCTTGGCGCACTCGGTGAACAGCAGCAGCGGCGCCACGCGCAGGTACTCCATGACTTCCATGTAATCGCTCTCGCCCTCTTCGGACTCGTCCAGTGAATCCTGGATCTGCGCGATCGCGGCCAGATCCTGCAGGACCTCCATGGCCTCGCCACTTAGCGCGCGATCACCGGCGACCAGGCCGAAGCCAGACAGGAAGCTCTGGCACCACTGCCCCAGAGCAAGCGCGCGCTCGGCGAGTGGCGCATCGTCCGACGGCAGCAGCAAAACGATGGCGATATCGTCGCCGGCGAGCTCGCCTTTGACCATTTCCTGCAAGCCAATGAGCGCCTGGCGCACCGGCTCTTCGGGAGCGGAGTCCAGCAATTCGGCGACATCGGCCAGCCAGGCTTCGGCATCGAAGCCGGCACCGGCGCAGCTGCGCCCGAGTAGAAAGCCGTGCAGTTCGGCGGGTGTGACAGGTTGAGCGCTGTTGGCCAGCAAAGTGGCGAAAGCAGCGTACGGCGAGTTCTGAATGGACATGGCGGCTAGGCGCGCAGCGGCGCTAATGACTAGAATGAAGGCCTCGTATCCTAGCATCGGCACACGAGCCAAGACCATCGAAGCCGGACTGCCCAATGCTCGCGCCATTCAACCCGGGAATCCCATGGAAGACGCCGACCTGAAATTGCTGACTGCCAAGCTGGAACAGCTGATTCAGCGCATGGAGCAGCTCAAGGCGCAGAATCAGTTACTGCTGCACAGCGAGCAGGGATGGCGCGAAGAGCGCGCACATCTGATCGAAAAGAACGAAATGGCACGGGTGAAGGTCGAAGCGATGATTTCGCGCCTGAAAGCCCTGGAGCAGGACTCATGACCCAGCCGAACACCGTTACCGTGCACATCCTGGATAAGGAATATTGCATTTCCTGCCCGCCCGAAGAACGCAGCAACCTTGAAGGCGCCGCCCATTATCTTGACCGCAAGATGCGCGAAATTCGCAGCAGCGGCAAAGTCATCGGCGCCGACCGCGTCGCCGTGATGGCCGCGCTCAACATTACTCACGAACTGCTGCACAAGCATGATCGCCTCGATGCGGAAGCCAATAGCGCGCGTGAACATGTGCGTGTCTTGCTGGAACGGGTCGACAGTGCATTGGCCGCCGATCCAAACCCTTCTGACAACCGATGAACGGCAGGCAGATTGAGTTATAATCCCGGCAACTCCCTGGCATGTTCGCCAGTCGGCGATGACCCTCTCCCGATAAGCAACACCATGGAGGCTACACGTAGTGCCGGTGTGCATGTCCGCCTGACGGAAAGCCTTAAGGTACTCTGTAGTCGCCACCTTGAACTCTCGGGTTCAAGGGCCTACGCGGGCAGCGGCGTGCTGGGGAGCCTTATTTCATGATCGTAGCCAACGGCCTTTCGCGCCCGGCGCTGCGACGCCAACTGCGGCAAGCGCGCCGACAGCTCTCGCCCTTCCAGCAACGCCGGGCGGCGAAGAATCTCTATCGACAGCTGGCCCAGCACCCTCTTTTTCGCCGCGCCCGCTACATCGCGCTTTATCTGCCCAACGATGGCGAAATCGACCCCCGCGCGCTTCTGCTGGAAGCGCAACGGCGCGGCAAGGCGACTTATCTACCCGTCTTGAATGCCTGGCCCCGTACCCGTATGGCCTTTCAGCGCATCATGCCGAACGAACATTTGAAGCCGAACCGTTTCGGCATCGCCGAGCCAGCTTTTCGGCCCGCACGGCAGCGACCGATCTGGACGCTCGACCTGGTGCTGATGCCATTGGTAGGGTTCGACGAACAGGGCGGGCGCCTGGGAATGGGGGGCGGCTTTTACGATCGCAGCCTGGCGTATCGCAGCAGGCGCAAAAAAGGTCACAAACCGACGCTACTGGGTCTCGCCCATGAATGTCAGAAGGTTGACCGGCTGCCCCTTGCGAGCTGGGATGTGCCGCTGCAAGCGACGGTGACAGACCAGGGCTGGTATGCGAAGTAAGTGAAAGGAGTTGAAACGGTATCAAGACCGCGTCCATGCGGCCATCGAGTCAGCGCTTGAGCTGTTGCGAGTGGCTGATCGGCACCATGGAAGAACTGTCATCCGATCGTTCCCATAATCCCTGGGTATAGCCCGTAGTTACGACGCCGAGACCGAAAATCAGCACCAGGACCCAAAGAATATCTGGTTTGCGTTTCATAGATTTCGCCTCCCCCTGCCAGGCGAACAATTGCCGTCGAGCCCGTATCGTTTTGGTTTTCGGACTCAACGGTGCCAATCTCAAGCGCGGCATTCTCCGTCAAGCATAGGTGCAGCGCAAACCGCGTTGCGACCGGTTGTCGGGGAATGGCGTCAAGAACCCTTCCGTACGAAATTAACCGCGAGCAAAGACCATGCCGTACTGGCTGATGAAGTCCGAACCCGATGAGTTTTCAATCCAGGATCTGCAGCGACTGGGCACGGGGCGCTGGGATGGCGTGCGCAACTATCAGGCCCGCAACTTCCTGCGACAGATGGCCGAAGGAGACTATTTCTTTTTCTATCACTCAAGCTGTGCAACGCCAGGCATCGCTGGCATCGGCAGCATTACGCGCGCGGCCTACCCAGACCCGACCGCGCTCGACTCGCAGAGCCCTTACTTCGACGCTAAGGCCAGCGAGGCGAAGAATTCTTGGAGCGCCGTCGATGTAGGCTTCGTCGAATGCTTCGCCGCCACGCTTACGCTGCCTCGACTGAAGGCCGAACCGGCGCTCGCGCAAATGCCGCTGGTGCAGAAGGGCAGCCGGCTTTCGGTGATGCGGGTCAGCGAGAACGAGTGGCAAGCCATCCTGGCGATGCGCTGAGCCAGACGGCCCTCTTTTACGGCGCGGCTATTGAACGATCAGGTTATTGAACAGCAGGTCGTCCACCAGCGGCTTGCCTTCTTCCTGCGTGAGCACGTTTTGCACCTGCTTAAGCGCTTCCTGGCGAAGGGCTTCCTTGGCCTCGACCGTCGAGAGGCTGGCATCGGTCTGCTGTGAAAACAGCGTCACCAACTGGTTGCGGATCAATGGCTCGTGATGCTTGACCTTGGCTTCTGCCTCGGCGCCGCTGACACGCAACGCAATATCGGCCTTGTAATACTTCAGCCTGCCATCAGAGCCGTAGTTACCTACCAACGCGGGCACCAGCGCGTAATAAATGGTTTTCACCGCCGCCGCTTCGGCGTCGGCTTCGGATGTTTCCGCAAGCGCCGGCAGCGCCATGCAAAGAGCGAGAACTACAGAAAGAATGCGCGTCACGGGGGTTACTCCAAGGGATACGCCGTCAGCATAACCAGTGCCTGGCACAGACCCAAGCCTGGCCTTATGTATCGCCATCAGGGCGGACCATGCTCATTGCACCACGCGGGCAGACTTCTAGACTGATCCCACATCTAAACGGCCACGCTCATCCAAACGACAAAAAGGAAACCTGATGAAAGCTGTTCTGTGCAAAGAGTTCGGCCCGGCCGAAAACCTCGTCATCGAAGAGGCCGCCAGCCCGCAGATCAAAAAAGGCGATGTACTACTCGACGTGCATGCCGCCGGCGTCAATTTCCCGGATACGCTGATGATCGAAGGCAAATATCAGTTCAAACCGCCGTTTCCGTTTTCGCCAGGTGGCGAAGCCGCAGGTGTTGTCGCTGCCGTCGGCGAGAAGGTCACCCATCTGAAGGTCGGTGACCGCGTCATGGGCCTGACAGGCTGGGGCAGCTTTGCCGAGCAGGTTGCCGTGCCTGGCAACAACGTATTGCCGATTCCTTCAGAGATGGATTTCGAGACGGCGGCAGCTTTCAGCATGACCTACGGCACCTCGATGCACGCACTGACTCAGCGCGCCAACCTGCAACCTGGCGAGACACTTCTGGTACTGGGCGCATCCGGCGGCGTCGGATTGGCGGCCGTGGAGATCGGCAAGGCGATGGGGGCGAAGGTCATCGCGGCCGCCTCGACTGCCGAGAAGCTCGAAATCGCAAAAAAAGCCGGCGCCGATGAGCTAATCAATTACACCGAGGCCAGCCTCAAGGATCGCCTGAAAGAGCTTACTGGCGGGCAAGGCGTGGACGTGATCTACGACCCCGTAGGCGGCAAGCTGTTCGAAGAGGCTTTCCGCAGCATTGCCTGGAACGGTCGAATGCTAGTGGTCGGGTTTGCCGCAGGAGATATCCCTTCACTGCCCGCGAATCTACCGCTGCTCAAGGGTGCTTCGCTGATCGGGGTGTTCTGGGGCAGCTTCGCTCAGCGCCAGCCGCACGACAACGCGGCCAATTTCCGTCAACTGTTCGCCTGGCATGCCGAAGGCAAGCTCAAGCCGCTGGTTTCGCAGACATTCGCGCTGGAGCAAACCGCTGATGCGATCAATACCCTGGCCCAGCGCAAGGCCGTGGGCAAGCTGGTCGTGAAGGTCCGCTAAGCGAAGCTGCAAGCTGCAAGCTGCAAGCTGCAAGCTGCAAGCTGCAAGCTGCAAGCTGCAAGCGAATCAGCGTTGAAACCGATGCTGATTCGCTACCAAGCTTTTTGCTCTCGACGTTCTCGAAGCTTGCCGCTGCCATTTAATGAGCGGTAACCGGAGCGTCGCCGCCCTGCTGCATGCGCGCCATTTCCTGAGCGTAAAGCGCATCGAAGTTCACCGGCGCCAGCATCAGCGCAGGGAACGAGCCGCGCGTGACCAGATTGTCCAGCGCCTCACGGGCATAGGGGAACAGGATATTCGGGCAGAACGCGCCCAGGGTGTGACTCATGGCCTGGGCTTCGAGGCCCTTGATCAGGAAAATGCCGGCCTGTTGAACCTCGGCGATGAAGGCCACTTCTTCGCCGGTCTTGACGGTCACTGACAGCGTCAGCACAACCTCATGGAAGTCGTTTTCGAGTGACTTCTGCTTGGTGTTCAGGTCCAGCGCGACGCTCGGATTCCATTCCTGACGGAAGATTTCAGGGCTCTTGGGCGCTTCGAAGGACAGGTCACGGACATAGATCCGCTGCAGGGAAAACTGCGCGCCCTGCTCTTCCTGACCAGCCGCTGCGCCATTGTTTGCTTGTTCAGTCATGTGAAACCTTCTTGTTGTGCATGTCGTGTTGGTAATCGTCCTGTCGACATCGATGCGGGTCGACCGCCCGACAGGCGTGGTATCGGATCATCCCTGCAGCATCGGATCCAGCCGCCCTGCTCGCTCAAGCGCGTGCAGCTCATCGCAGCCGCCGACATGCGCATCGCCTATCCATATCTGCGGAACAGAGGTGCGTCCGGCCTTGCTTGCCATTTCCGAGCGCAACGCGGGTTTGCCGTCGACGGCAATTTCCTCGTAACTGACGCCCTTGCGATCGAGCAGCCCCTTGGCTCGAATGCAGAACGGACACCAGGCGGTGGTATAGATGACGACTTTAGGCATAGTTACTTGACCACTGGCAGATTCTCGCCGCGCCAGCTGGAAATTCCTCCGGACAGCTTGGCGGCATTGAAGCCTGCCTTCTGCAACTCACGGCAGGCCGTTCCGGCGTGCTGGCCCATGGCATCGACGACGACGATCATCTTGGCCTTGTGCTTTTCCAGCTCGCCCACTCGGCTGACCAGCTTCTCATAGGGAATGTTCAATGAATCGACGATGTGACCGGCATCGAACTCCTTCTTCGCTCGCACGTCCAACACGACGCCTTCGTCACGGTTGACCAGACCGGTCAACTCCCGGTTGCTAAGGCTTTTACCGCCTTTTCGCGCCTCGGTGACGGCTAGAAGGACCAGCAGCACTAGAAAGATGCTGACCAGAACATAGTGGTTAGAGACAAATTCAATCAGGTTAGCGACCATCAAAAGGGTACCCGGAGGATAAAATGCGGGCCAGTATACACAGCCCCTCTCCCCGGCTGAACCCTGCTGCCGGCCGCTGGAAAATGTCGCACGCGGCGGCTACACCGGACGCAACGGCTCTTGATTGTCAGCTCCATGCCGGCCCAATGGCGGCTTCGTGAGCAAAGGTTTATCGCGCAGCCTTGCAATGAGTATTCATCAACGCTGCATAACCGAGCGCAGTCACTCCAATGGATTGCAATCGTGACCATAAACCGGCCAATCAGTAGACTGGCCGCCATTTTTGCGCCCTCATACAAGGAGCCAAGTAGATGCCCGCCGCGCCCAAACCCCTCGTATTGATGATTCTCGACGGCTTCGGACATAGCGACAGCCCGGAATTCAACGCCATCCACGCCGCCAACAAACCCGTCTATGACCGCTTGTGCGCGACCCAGCCGCACGGATTGATTTCCGGCAGCGGCATGGACGTCGGGCTTCCGGACGGCCAAATGGGCAACTCCGAGGTGGGCCACATGAATCTGGGCGCGGGCCGCGTGGTGTACCAGGATTTTACCCGCGTGACCAAATCCATCCGCGGCGGCGACTTCTTCGACAACGCGAACATTTGCGCTGCGGTCGACAAAGCCGTGGCGGCTGGCAAAGCGGTGCATATCCTCGGGCTGCTCTCCGACGGCGGCGTCCATAGCCATCAGGATCATCTGGTCGCGATGGCCGAGCTGGCGGCCAAGCGCGGCGCCGAGAAGATCTACCTGCACGCATTCCTCGACGGCCGCGACACCCCGCCGAAAAGCGCGCAGCATTCGATCGAACTGTTGCAAGCCACCTTCACCCGCCTGGGCAAGGGCCGCATCGCCAGCCTGATTGGCCGCTATTTCGCCATGGATCGAGACAACCGCTGGGATCGCGTCGAGCAGGCTTACAACCTGATCGTCGAGGGCGCCGCCGCTTACCGCTCCGACTACGCGGTGGACGGCCTGATCGCCGCCTACGAGCGCGGCGAAAGCGACGAGTTCGTCAAAGCCACCGGCATTGGCGAGCCGGTCCGCGTGGAAGACGGTGACGCCGTGGTGTTCATGAATTTCCGCGCCGACCGCGCCCGCGAACTGACCCGCTGTTTCGTCGAGCCCGGCTTCGACGCGTTCCAGCGCGCCCGGGTACCGCAGCTGGCCGGTTTCGTCATGCTCACCCAGTACGCCGCGAGCATTCCCGCACCGGCGGCCTTCGCGCCGGAAGCCCTGACCAACGTGCTGGGCGAATACCTGGCGAACAACGGCAAGACCCAGCTGCGCATCGCCGAGACCGAGAAATACGCGCACGTCACTTTCTTCTTTTCCGGCGGCCGTGAAGAGCCCTTCGCAGGCGAAGAGCGCATTCTCATTCCATCGCCACAAGTCGCCACCTATGACCTGCAGCCGGAAATGAGCGCACCCGAGGTGACCGATCGCATCGTCGATGCCATCGAAAACCAGCGCCACGACGTGATCATCGTCAACTACGCCAACGGCGACATGGTCGGCCATACCGGCGTGTTCGATGCCGCGGTGAAAGCCGTCGAATGCCTGGACAAATGCATCGGTCGCATCGTCGAAGCGCTGGACAAGGTAGGCGGCGAGGCGCTGATCACCGCTGACCACGGCAATGTCGAGCAGATGGAAGATGCCATGACCGGCCAGGCGCACACGGCCCATACCTGCGAGCCGGTGCCTTTCATTTACTACGGCAAGCGCAACCTGAGGATTCGCGAAGGCGGCGTGCTCGCCGATGTGGCCCCGACCATGCTGACGCTGCTGGGCCTGCCGGTACCGGCGGAGATGACCGGACGCTCGATTGTCGAACTCGGTTGATAGCTGCAAGCTGCAAGCGAATCAGTAAAGGCCGATGAAGCACTGTCTAGCTTTTGTGCTTTTACTTGAAGCTTGCGGCTTGAAGCTTGTAGCTGCTTTTTTAGGCATACTACGGCGGTCGTCGATCGCTCGGTTACACCCTCTCATGCCTCGTATTTTTCTCGCATTCGCGCTTTTCTGCCTGCTTGGTTCGGCCATGGCGGACGAGCGCGCCGACGCTCGCAAACAGATCGAAGCCGCTCGCCAAGACGTAGCCGAACTGCAGAAGCTGCTCAAGCAGATCGAGCAGGAAAAATCCGCCGTCCAGAAGCAACTGCAAACCACCGAAAGCGAGATGGGCGACCTGGAGCAGCAGGTCGACTCGCTGCAACAGGAAATCGACCGCAGCGAAGCGGAACTGGAACGCCTCAACGACGAAAAGACCACCCTCGAAGGCGCACGCATCGAACAGCAACGACTGATCGGCATCCAGGCGCGGGCGGCGTATCAGAGCGGTCGCCAGGAATACCTGAAGCTCCTGCTCAACCAGCAGAACCCGGAAAAATTCAGCCGCACCCTGACCTATTACGATTATCTGAGCAAAGCGCGCTTCGAGCAGGTCGCCAACTTCAACGAAACGCTCAGCCAGTTGGCTAACGTCGAGGCTGGAATCCAAGCGCAGCAGGCGACCCTGGCCGAGCAACAGGACGGACTGAAGGAACGCCGCGCCCAGCTCGCCGAAGTACGCAAGGAGCGCCAGCTGGCGCTGGCCAAGCTCGACCGCGACCATTCCACCCGTGACCAGAAGCTCAAGGCTCGCAAACAGGAACAGGCGCAGCTCGAACGCGTCCTCAAGACCATCGAAGAAACCCTGGCGCGCCAGGCCCGTGAAGCCGAACAGGCACGTCAGCGCGCCCTTGCACTGGCCCGCGAGGAACAATCACGACGCCAGCAATCCGGTAACGCGGCTCCAGCGGCGTCCGGCCCCACGGTTTCGAGTGCCGGTGGCAATTTTGGCGGCCCCTTCGCCAATGCCAAGGGCAAGCTACCCTGGCCAGTAGATGGACGATTGGTCGCCCGCTACGGCACTCCGCGCGGCGGCGATGCTCGAACCAAATGGGACGGCGTGCTGATCGGCGCCGCCCTGGGCACTCAAGTGCGCGCCGTGCATGGCGGTCGAGTGGTATTTGCCGATTGGTTGCGCGGTGCAGGCCTGCTGGTGATCCTCGATCACGGCAATGGCTACCTGAGCCTGTACGGCCACAACCAGAGCCTGCTGCGCGACGCCGGAGATATCGTCCAGGCAGGCGACCCGATCGCCACCGTAGGAAGCAGTGGCGGGCAGGAAGCCGCCGCACTGTATTTCGCTATTCGCCAACAGGGTCGACCAAGCGATCCGGCACAATGGTGCCGCGCGCAAGGATAAGCCGGCTGCGCGCCCTCACACTGGAGTCAGACATGCTGCACCTGCGCCGTTTCGCCCAACCATCCGCCCTGACCCTGGCCCTCATGCTGGGGATGTACGGTAGCGCCTGGGCCCAGCAACCGCCGGCAGAGCTGCCGGAGCCCATCTCGCTGGGCAGTTCGGCGAGCAAGGCGCCGCTGCCGCTGGACGAGTTGCGCACCTTCGCCGAGGTGCTGGACCGGATAAAGGCGGCCTATGTCGAACCGGTCGACGACAAGACCCTGCTGGAAAACGCCATCAAGGGCATGCTCAGCAACCTCGATCCGCATTCCGCCTACCTGGAACCCGAGGCTTTCGCCGAACTGCAGGAAAGCACCAGCGGCGAGTTCGGTGGCCTGGGAATCGAGGTCGGGATGGAGGACGGCTTCATCAAGGTGGTATCGCCCATCGATGACACCCCGGCATCCAAGGCCGGCATCGAGGCGGGCGATCTTATCGTCAAGATCGACAACAAGCCCACCAAGGGCATGTCGATGATGGACGCCGTCGGCATGATGCGCGGCAAACCGGGCAGCGATATCTCCCTGTCATTGGTGCGTGAGGGCGGCCAGCCCTTCACGGTCAAACTCACCCGCGCGGTGATCAAGGTCACCAGCGTGAAAAGCCAGCTGCTCGAGCCCGGCTACGGCTACCTGCGCGTCACCCAGTTCCAGATCAATACCGGTGAGGAAGTCGGCAAGGCCCTGGCGCGCCTGCGCAAGGAAAACGGCAAGAAGCTCAACGGCCTGGTGCTTGACCTGCGCAACAACCCCGGCGGCGTTTTGCAGGCGGCGGTGGAAGTTTCCGATCACTTCCTTACCGACGGCCTGATCGTCTATACCAAAGGCCGTATCGCCAATTCCGAGCTGCGTTTCAATGCCGATCCGGCCGATGCCAGCGAGGGCGTTTCGCTGGTGGTGTTGATCAACGGCGGCAGCGCCTCGGCATCGGAAATCGTCGCTGGCGCCCTGCAGGACCAGAAGCGCGGAGTGGTCATGGGCACCGACAGCTTCGGCAAGGGCTCCGTGCAAACCGTGCTACCGCTGAACAACGACCGCGCGCTGAAGCTCACCACGGCGCTCTATTACACACCGAATGGCCGTTCCATCCAGGCCCAGGGCATCGAGCCGGATATTCAGGTAGCCCGCGCCAAACTCACCCGCGAACAGGCGGCCGAAGGGGTACGCGAGGCGGATCTGGCCGGGCATCTGGGCAACGGCAATGGCGGCCCGGAACGCCCCACCAGCACCCAGATCGCCAGCGACTCACCGCGCCCCCAGGATGACGACTTCCAGCTCGGCCAGGCATTGAATCTGCTCAAGGGGTTGAACCTCACTCGCGGCCAATAGGGTGAACCGGCTTGCCTTTCTACTGCTGGGATTCTTTACACCGCTGCTGGTAATCGGCGCTCCGAGCACGGATGCGGCAGACGCCTCGGAGCGTCTGGCAACCCTTTCGCGAATGCCAAAGTTGGCCTTGGTGATGGATGATCTCGGCCAGAACGCAGCTCGTGACGGTCGTGTTCTGGCATTGCCCGGCCCGGTGGCCATGGCAATCCTGCCGGACAGCCGTCACGCCACGTCACTGGCCGAACGAGCGCACGCGGCAGGCAAGACGGTCATGCTGCATCTACCCATGGCTCCCGCCGGTGGCCCCTACGCCTGGCAGCCGCCGCTGGAGTCGACGGAGCTGGCGAATCGCCTGAACAGCGCACTGGCGAAAGTGCCCCATGCCAGCGGCGTAAACAACCATATGGGCAGCCTGATGACCGCTCGATCGGAGCCTATGACGTTCTTGATGAACGAGCTGCAGCAGCGCCATCTGTTCTTTCTCGATAGTCGCACCCATGCAGGAACGGTCGCAGCCGCCACCGCTCAGCGAATCGGTTTGGCCAGCCTGTCGCGTGACATCTTTCTCGACGACGACCCCAGCCCTCACGCCGTTGCGGCGCAGTTCGACGCAGCCCTGGCGCTTGCGCGCAAACAGGGTTCGGTGGTGATCATCGGCCACCCGCATTCCAGCACGCTGGCGTTGCTGGAGCGCGAACTGCCGCGCTTGCAGGCGCAGGGGATCGACTGGGTGGATATCGGCCAGATGATCGCTACCCGTGGCAACCGTGCAATGGCGGCACACGGCACAGGTGGAATTTATCGCTGATGTTATTGCCGGCGTCTCGGGTCAGAGATAACGACGCATGATGGCGTCGATGGAGCCGTCGTTCCGCATCTCGTCCAGCGCCTTTTGCAGCCGCGCCACCACATCGTCCGGCGTCTGCTTGTTGAGCGCGAGAAACAGCTGCGCATCGTTGAACCGCAACGCCGTCACCAACCCGCTGACCCCTTCCTGCTTGGCCAGATAAGGGCCGACCGGATCGGCCGTCGCCCACAGATCGATCTGCCCCTTGAGCAACTTGCCGATGTTCGCCTGGTCACGCAGCGAGTTGATCGGTTCGAAACCCTGACTCTCCAGATGCTGGCTGACTGCATCATCCTGATAGGCGCCGATCCGATAGTGACGGGCCTGCTCGAGCGAACTCAGGCGTAACGGGCTGCCGGGCGGAGCGAGCAGCACCCAGCCGGTGCTCGCGAGCGGTCCAACCCACTTGAACAACGGTTCGCGCTCCGGCGTATAGGTGGTGGAGAACAACCCCTGATCCGGCTTTTCCAGCACCTGGTTGTAGATGCGCTCCCACGGGAAGCGCAGCGTGAGGCTGTAATCGATCTCGGCACGCTTGAACATCTCACGCACGATGTCGGCGTTGATCCCGCTGACGTTGCGATCCGCTGCGTAGTTCCTGCCGTCTGCGGCCATGTTGAACGGTGGGAAATTTTCCGTCAGCACCACCATCTTGTAGTCGGCTGGCAACGCCGCATTGGCCGAGACGGCCATGAGCAACAACAGACCAGCCACCAGATTTCGTCCCATCGGTTCTTCCCCATGTCTGCAAATACTCAGGCGGCGCGCCGGGCAGATAACAGGCGCCACCTATAGGTGTAGCAACGGGTGAACCAGACGCACGGAGCCCGTCACCGAAATGGGACGAGCCGCACAAAACGAGACATCATTAAGCCATCACAGGCACCTGTGACGCTGAACCGCATGGAAATTGCTTGAGGAAGCGGATCGGGTGCTGGAAACCGCGCGGCGTTCTTTGAGAACGCCGCGGGATGCATTGCAGAAATATTGGACGGGATGCAGCAGCTAGCAGGCCATTGAAAAACTACCTGCGTTGGCAATGCCGCGTTAAAAACAGCCTCAAAATGCTCATTTAGAACACCTAAACTGCGCTTTTTTCGGCCGCTTTTGCCTTGCCTTGCCTGCCTCGCCTACGTTTTTCAACGGCCTGCTAGATATGCCGGTCAGAGATACCGGCCGCTGATGGTGTCGATCGTGCCATCGGCACGCATCTGATCCAGAGCGGCCTGCAACTTCTCGACCGTTTCATCGGAGACCTGCCGGTTCAACGCCAGGTACAGTTCAGCACTGTCGAAACGCAGCACCCGCTTGAGGCCGGTCACGCCCTGCTGCTTCGCCAGGAAGCGCCCCGCCGGATCACCTGTCGCCCAGAGGTCGATGGCGCCATTCTGTAGCTTCTCGACGTTGATCTGGTCACGTAGCGCCAGGGTCGGCCGCAGCCCCTGAGCAACGAGATGCTCGGCGATGGCATCACCCTTGTAAGCGCCGATCCGGTACTGCCCGGCCTGCTCGAGACTGTCGACCTGGATGGTGCTGTCGGCTCGCGCCAGCAACACCCAGTCATCCGGCCCGATAGGGCCTACCCATTTGAACAGCTCTTCACGCTCGGGCAGCCGGGCCGTCACGAACACGCCATAGCCAGGCGTTTCCAACGCCATCTTGTAGATTCGCTCCCAAGGGAAGCGCAAGGTCAGGGTGTAATCGATGCCGGCACGCTGGAACATCTCGCGGATGACGTCTGCGGCAATGCCCTTGATGTTCTCGTCACGGGCGAAGTTCTTGCCATCGACGGCCATGTTGTAAGGCGGAAAATTCTCGGTGAGCAGATCGATCTGCTCCGGCGCGGCTTGGACGGTAGCAGCGCCCAATACCAAACTGGTCGCCAGAGCAAGAAGCGTGAATTTCAACATGGCATTAATTCCTTGATTATCGGCGCGATGGCCTGATGTCCCTGAAGTCTCGTTTGTGTGCGAATCGGCGGCAGGCTTAACGCATCACGATGCCGCAACTGGCCATATAGGCTTTTGCTTCCGGCACGGTGTATTCGCCGAAGTGGAAGATGCTGGCCGCCAGTACCGCGTCGGCCTTGCCTTCGATAATGCCATCAGCCAGATGCTGCAGATTGCCGACGCCACCGGATGCGATCACCGGAATCTGCACGGCTTCGCTGATGGCCCGAGTGACACCGAGGTCGTAGCCGCTCTTGACGCCATCCTGATCCATGCTGGTCAGCAGGATTTCGCCAGCGCCCAGCGCCTCCATCTTCTGCGCCCAGAGCACCGCGTCCAGCCCTGTGGGCTTGCGTCCGCCATGGGTGAAAATTTCCCAGCGCGGCGTTTCGCCCGGCTTGGACACTTTCTTCGCATCGATAGCGACGACGATGCATTGCGAGCCGAACCGGTCGGCCGCCTCGCCGACGAATTCCGGCGTGAATACCGCAGCGGTATTGATCGAGACCTTGTCCGCGCCGGCGTTGAGCAGATTTCGGATGTCCTGCACGGTGCGCACGCCGCCGCCGACGGTTAGCGGAATGAATACCTGGCTGGCCATGCGCTCGACGGTGTGCAATGTGGTGTCGCGGTTGTCGACGCTGGCGGTGATGTCGAGAAAGGTGATCTCGTCGGCACCCTGCTCGTCGTAACGACGGGCGATCTCCACCGGATCACCAGCATCGCGGATGTTCTCGAACTGGACGCCCTTGACCACGCGGCCATTGTCCACGTCGAGGCAGGGGATGATGCGTTTTGCCAAAGCCATCTTGGAGTTTCCACCTATACCGCTAAATACATGATCGCTGGAGGCCAGAGGCTGAAGGCTGGACGAAAAGGCAGCTCGATCATCGTCCAGCCTCCAGCCTCAAGCGCCGTTATTCGTCTTTGAACTTGAGATCGCAGAGCGCCTGCGCCTCGGCCACATCCAGCGTGCCCTCGTAGATCGCGCGGCCGGTAATGGCGCCGATGATGCCGGGCGTGTTGGTGTCGAGCAGCTTCTGGATATCGCCGATGTTGTGGATGCCGCCGGAGGCGATTACCGGAATCTTGCTGGCGTTGGCCAGAGCCACGGTCGCCTCGACGTTGCAGCCCTGCATCATGCCGTCCTTGGCAATGTCGGTGTAGACGATCGCCGAGACGCCATCGGCCTCGAAGCGGCGGGCCAGATCCACGGCCTGCACGCTGGATACTTCGGCCCAGCCGTCGGTGGCGACGAAACCGTCTTTGGCATCCAGACCGACGATCACTTTGCCCGGAAACGCCCGACAAGCCTCGCCGACGAACTCCGGCTGCTTGACCGCCTTGGTGCCGATGATCACGTAGCTGACGCCGGCGCGCACGTAATGCTCGATGGTTTCCAGCGAACGAATGCCGCCGCCGATCTGGATCGGCAGATTCGGATAGCGCTTGGCGATCGCGGTGACCACTTCGCCATTGACCGGCTGGCCTTCGAAGGCACCGTTGAGATCGACCAGATGCAAGCGGCGGCAACCGGCCCCGACCCATTTGGCGGCCATGGCCACCGGGTCGTCGGAGAACACCGTGGCGTCATCCATCAGGCCCTGACGCAGACGCACGCAGGCGCCGTCTTTCAGATCGATCGCGGGAATAATCAGCATACTTTTTCCTTCGTCAAAAGAGCGGCAAGCTGCAAGCCACAAGCTGCAAGCATGCGTATCTGTTCTCTTGCAGCTTGGAGCTTGGAGCTCTCAGCTGCTCTTCTCGAGCGCCCACAAGTCGCTTTCGATGCTTTCGAACCTGTCCTTCAGGTGCGTCTGCACGTCGAAAATCGCTTTGTTGTAATAGAGCGGAGCAATCTCGCGAGCAAACAGATCAAGCACCTCCTGCGCCTCGAACGAGCCCAGCTCAAGTTCGAAACGATCTTCCAGAAAGCGCTTGATGAGCTGCTGTGCGGCCTGCTCCTGAGCGGAATCAAGCATCAACACCGGCGCCTTGTGCTTGGCCCGGCTCATTACCAGCGGCCATCCCAGGCGGCGAAATTCTGCAGCAGCTGCAGGCCATGGGTATGGCTTTTTTCGGGGTGGAACTGCGCAGCGAAGCGTGAGCCCTCGGCCAATGCGGCGGCAAAGTCCTTGCCGTAATGGCCGCGACCGACCACATGGCGCGGATTGCCGGCCTCGATGTAATAGCTATGCACGAAGTAGAAGCGCGCCTGATCGGGAATACCGTGCCAGAGCGGATGGTCTATCGCCTGCTTGACCTCGTTCCAGCCCATGTGCGGCACTTTGAGGCGCTCGCCGTCTTCCTGCAGATCCTTGCCGAAGAAGCGCACCTGGCCGGGGAACAGACCGATGCAATCGACTCCGCCGTTCTCCTCGCTGCGCTCCATCAGCGCCTGCATGCCGACGCAGATGCCGAGGAAAGGACGGTCGATGCTGACCTCGCGCACCAGCTCGTCGAAGCCCAGACGGCGGATTTCGGCCATGCAGTCGCGGATCGCACCGACGCCGGGAAATACCACGCGGTCGGCTTCCCGGATGACCTGCGCATCGCTGGTCACCAGCACCTTGCCGGCGCCGACGTGTTCCAGCGCCTTGGCGACCGAGTGCAGGTTGCCCATGCCGTAATCGATGACAGCAACGGTCTGCATTACAGGCAACCCTTGGTCGACGGCATCTGACCGGCCATGCGCTCGTCCAGCGTCAGCGCCATGCGCAGCGCGCGACCGAAGGCCTTGAACACGGTTTCGATCTGGTGATGGGTGTTGGTGCCGCGCAGGGTGTCGATATGCAGCGTCACCAGCGCGTGGTTGACGAAGCCCTGGAAGAATTCCTGGAACAGGTCGACATCGAAACCGCCCACGGTGGCGCGGGTATAGGGCACGTTCATGGTCAGGCCCGGACGACCGGAAAAGTCGATCACCACGCGCGACAGCGCTTCGTCCAGCGGCACGTAGGAATGGCCATAACGGGTCATGCCTTTCTTGTCGCCGACGGCCTTGGCAAACGCCTGGCCAAGGGTGATGCCGACGTCCTCCACGGTATGGTGATCATCGATGTGCAGGTCGCCCTGGCATTCGATATCCAGGTCGATCAGACCGTGACGGGCGATCTGATCGAGCATGTGCTCGAGAAAGGGCACGCCAATGGCGAAACGGGCCTTGCCGGTGCCGTCCAGGTTAATGGTGGCCTTGACCTGGGTTTCCAGGGTGTTGCGCTCTACGCATGCCGTACGTTCGGACATCGACAGCTCCGCTGATCGTGGGGCTAAAAAAGGTCCGCATTATAGGCTCAAACCCTGCCCCGGGGCTACGCGAGCGGCGGCTCGGCCGGACCGGCCTCCCATAACTGGACGGGCGCAACAGGCCAAACGCTCGACGAGCAGCCCATCGGCCGCGCCTGCGTGCCGTCGTGCGCTGAAAACCCGGCACGGTTATGCTTGCCGGCATTCATTCAGCGCGTCAGGTCAGCATGCCCGTATTCGTCGAAGCCCTCACCGAGCCCAGCCCGCAGGATCGCATCGATCTTGCGAAAATCTTTGCCGACGCCCCGGACTGGCTGTTGGCGCCCTACGCCGATGCCACGGCTCTGATCGAGGCAGGGCTGGCCGATCGCAGCCTGATCGCCGGCCGTTTCAACGATCGCCTGCTCGGAGCCGCCCTGCTGCAGCGCGGCACGTCGCATTGGCGCTTGTCGCATCTCTGCGTGCGCAAGATCACCCGCCGCCGCGGCGTCGGCAAACGGATCCTCGAGGAAAGCATGCGCCTGGCCCGGGAAGCCGGAGCGGACTTGCGGCTGGCCGCGCCCAAAGAGCAGCTGGAATCCCAGGCACTGGCCGCCAGGGCGCATCTGCCGCTGGATTCCATCTAACGCCAACTGACCACCGGAACCCAGGCGCAGTCAGCCACTCCAACGCCAGCTGCGGCGAAAGCCGAGGCGCGTGACGCTATACTCGCTGCTTTTGAAATACCCAAACAAAGGACCTGTCATGAAAGCGCTCGGCAAGATCCTGGGCCTGGTAATCCTCGGGTTGCTGCTGCTCCTCGTCGCACTGGGCTTTGCCCTGACCCATCTGTTCGATCCCAACGATTACAAGGATGAGATCCGCGCGCTTGCTCGTGACAAGGCCGGGCTGGAGCTGAACATCGCCGGCGACATCGGCTGGAGCCTGTTCCCTTGGCTCGGCCTGGAACTGCACGACACCACCCTGGCCAGCGTGCGTACACCAGAGCAGCCATTCGCCGACCTGCGCATGCTCGGCCTTTCGGTCCGGGTACTGCCGCTGTTCAGCCGCGAAGTAGAGATGAGCGATATCACGCTCAACGGCCTCAACCTGATCCTTGCCCGCGACGAAAACGGCAGGAGCAACTGGGAAGGCGTCGGCCAGCCAGCCGGCGACCAAGCGCAACCCGGCGAGCCTGCTCCGCAGGAACAGCCCGCGACCCCGGATGAGGAGCAGCGAGCCGAAAAGCAGAGGCGTCCGCTGCAACTGGATATCGATAGCCTGACGATCAGCGATGCCCGAGTGACCTACCACGATGCGCAAAGCGGCCAGCAATTCAGCGCCGAAGGCATCGACCTGAGCACCGGCGCCATTCGTGAAGCCACCTCGATTCCGGTCAAGCTCAACGCCTTCTTCGGCAGCAACAAGCCGGTGATGCGCGCGCGCACCGAATTGCAGGGCGCCCTGCGCTTCGATAACGAACTGCAGCGCTATCAACTGGAAAACCTGCGCCTGAGCGGCGAAGCCTCGGGCGAACCGCTGGCGGGCAAGACGCTCTCTTTCAGCGCCCAAGGGCAGCTGTTGGTCGACCTGGCGGCTGATATCGCCGAATGGACCAGCCTCAAGTTCACCGCCAACCAACTGCGCGGCCTCGGCGAGTTGAAGGTGCGCGACCTGCGGGAGCAGCCGAAGCTCGCCGGTACGCTGTCAATCGCCGAGCTCAATCTACGCGAATTCCTCGAAGGCATTGGCCAGCAACTTCCGTCCATGGCCGACAGTTCAGCCCTGGGCAAGGCCGAACTGGTGACCCGCCTGGCCGGCACCTCGACCAGCCTGACCTTTGAAGAGCTCGCATTGAAACTGGACGGCAGCACCTTCAGCGGCCAGATCGGCATCAGCGATTTCTCCAGGCAGGCCCTGCGCGTCGATATCAAGGGTGATCAGCTGAATCTCGACCGCTACCTGCCGCCGCCGAGCAAGGAGAACGCTGCCAGCGCCGCTCGTCAGAGCGAGGTAGAAGCCACCGAAGCCGCCGTGATCGGTAGCGGCACCACACCGTTGCCGGACAAACCCACCCAGCACGCCTGGAGCGAAGTATCCGTCCTACCGATCGCCACGCTGCGTCGTCTGGATACTCGAATCAACCTGAATATCGGCAGCCTCACCGCGATGAAACTGCCGCTCGACAACTTCGCGCTCCGGGCACGCAGCGCCGCCGGCCTGCTGACCCTGGAAGAGCTCCGCGGCGGCTATTACAACGGCCGCGTGGAGGCCTCAGCCAGCCTCGATGTACGCCCGCAAATACCGCTGATAACCGCTCAGACCCGCTTCGCTCGCGTCCCCGTCGAGCGCCTGCTGCAAAGCCAGGGCGAAAAAGTGGTGGTCAAGGGCCTGCTCAATCTGGACAGCGACATTCGCAGTCAAGGCAACAGCCAGAAGGCCTGGATCGACAACCTCAACGGCAAGATCGGCTTCATCATCGACAACGGCATCCTGGTCGACGCCAACCTCGAACAGCAGCTCTGCCGCGCCATCTCCACGCTGAACCGCAAACCGCTGACCAGCGATCCGCGCAGCAAAGACACGCCCTTCCGCGAACTCAGGGGCAACCTGACCCTGCGCGACGGCATGGCCAGCAACCCGGACCTGAAGGCCAGCATTCCCGGCCTGACGGTAAACGGCAACGGCGACGTCGATCTGCGCGTGCTGGGCATGGATTATCGCGTCGGCATCGTCATCGAGGGTGACAAGGGAGAGATGCCCGACCCGGCCTGCGCGGTCAACGAACGCTACGTCGGCATCGAGTGGCCACTGCGCTGCCGTGGTCCGCTGGAACTGGGCGCCAAGGCCTGCCGCTTCGACAAGGACGGCCTCGGCAAGATCGCCGCCCGCCTCGCCGGGGAAAAGCTCAACGAAACCATCGAAGAGAAGCTCGGCGACAAGGTCAGCCCTGAACTGAAAGACGCACTGAAAGGCCTGTTCAACCGATGAACCCGTACGTGTTGAGTGACGAACACTTCGGCGCGGCCGTACTCGACTGGTACGACCGCCACGGCCGCAAGGATCTGCCCTGGCAACAAGGCATCACGCCGTATCGCGTCTGGGTCTCGGAGATCATGCTGCAGCAGACTCAGGTCAGCACCGTGCTCGGCTATTTCGATCGCTTCATGGATGCACTGCCCACGGTGCAGGCGCTGGCCAGCGCGGCAGAAGATGAAGTGCTCCATCTGTGGACCGGCCTCGGCTACTACAGTCGCGCTCGCAACCTGCACAAGACCGCCAAGTTGATCGTCGCCGAGCATGGCGGCGAGTTTCCGCGGTGCGTGGATCAGCTCACCGAGCTTCCCGGTATCGGTCGCTCCACCGCAGGCGCCATCGCCAGCCTGAGCATGGAACTGCGCGCGCCGATCCTCGACGGCAACGTCAAGCGCGTGCTGGCCCGCTACGTCGCGCAGGATGGCTATCCGGGCGAGCCGAAAGTAGCCAGGCAATTGTGGGAAGTGGCCGAGCGCCTGACCCCACAAACACGGGTAAACAACTACACCCAAGCGATGATGGATCTGGGCGCGACGCTCTGCACGCGCAGCAAACCCAGTTGCCTGCTTTGCCCGTTGAAGGCCGGTTGCCGCGCCCATCTGCTCAGCCGCGAAACGGATTTTCCCGCACCCAAACCGCGCAAGGCGCTACCGCAGAAGCGCACCTTGATGCCGTTACTGGCCAACCATGAAGGCGCGATACTGCTCTATCGCCGCCCGTCGACGGGCCTCTGGGGCGGGCTTTGGAGCTTGCCGGAACTGGATGACCTGACCGCACTCGGCCCGCTCGCCGAACGCCACGCCCTGCAGTTGCAACAGCGCCGTGAACTGCCCGGCCTGACGCACACTTTCAGCCATTTTCAGCTCGCCATCGAGCCCTGGCTGATCAGAGTCAAGTCCGAGGCACACGCCGTGGCCGAGGCGGACTGGCTCTGGTATAACCTCGCCACCCCGCCACGCCTGGGGCTCGCCGCCCCGGTAAAGACGCTGCTCAAGCGCGCCGCCGCCGAATTGAACGCAGGAGAGATGCCATGACCCGCACCGTGAACTGCCGCAAGTACAAAGAAGAACTTCCAGGCCTCGACCGCCCGCCGTATCCGGGTCAGAAAGGCGAAGACATCTACAACAACGTGTCGAAGAAGGCCTGGGACGACTGGCAGAAGCACCAGACCATGCTGATCAACGAACGCAGGCTAAACATGATGAACGCCGAAGACCGCAAGTTCCTACAAGCGGAAATGGACAAGTTCTTTTCCGGCGAGGATTACGCCCAAGCCGAAGGCTACGTACCGCCGAGTGAATAATCCGCAGCACCCGGCGAGCACCGCACGCGCCTTGCTCGCTCCGCTGCGATATCCGCAGCCCGGATCGGTTTCGGAACCATCACAACGCTAAACGCCCGTTCTGACTAAATATTTTCGCGGTCGCGCTTGACAGGCAAAAGCCAAATCCGTCTAATAGCGCCCCGTTGCCCAGGTAGCTCAGTCGGTAGAGCAGGGGATTGAAAATCCCCGTGTCGGCGGTTCGATTCCGTCCCTGGGCACCATCTATTAATTTCAGGTGGTGCCAAAACCACCCGAAAGCCCACAAGAAGCCCGCCTAGCGCGGGTTTTTTGTTGTCTGCAATTCCCAACCCTTCTCTTGTAAGCCCGAATGTTTAGGGGCATTCTTTGGGGCATGGCCGGTTCGGTCAAATTTATGCCCCTACGAGATGCCCCATGCCACGGATTGCCTCGCCTCTAACAGATAGCGCCATCAAGGTGGCCAAGCCGAAAGAGAAACCCTACAAGCTCTCCGACGGCCAGGGGCTGTACCTCGAAGTAACCGCCACCGGCTCGAAACTATGGCGCCTCAAGTACCGGCACGGGGATAAAGAGAAACGCCTCGCGCTTGGCGCCTATCCCTCCGTATCTTTGCAGCAGGCCCGCCAGCGGCGCTCCGAGGCTCGCGAACTGCTCGCCCTTGGGGTTGATCCCAGCGCAGAGAGAAAAGCTGCTAAGCAAGCCCAGCGGGTCGATGGCGTGACCTTCGAAACACTGGCGCGAGAGTGGTACAGCTACAACGCGCCACGCTGGGCAGAAAGCACCGCCTACAAGGCCAAGCTGTACATGGAGAACGACCTGATACCCGGCATCGGGTCTCGGCCGGTGAAAACCATCACCCGCCCTGAATTGGTGGACCTGGTGCGCAAGGTCGAAGCGCGGGGCACGTTGAATGCCGCAGCCAAGATCCGCCAGTGGCTACACCAGATATTCCGGTTCGGCCTGGCGAAGGGTGTGGTCGAAGCCAACCCGGCCACCGACCTGGACGTAGTAGCGGCGCCGCCAAAAGCCACCCGGCACCATCCGCACGTTGCTTTCGCCGAACTCCCCGAACTGCTCAGCAGCATCAAGGCGGCCAACATCAACGTCCTGACCCGCTGCGCCATTCGCCTGCTGGTGCTGACAGCCGTTCGCCCTGGCGAGCTTAGGCAAGCGCCCTGGGCCGAGTTCGACCTCGACAGCGCAACATGGACGATTCCGAAAGCGCGGATGAAAGCCCGCCGACCACATGTGGTTCCCCTGCCCCACCAGGCCGTTGCCATCCTGCGTCAGCTCAAGGAAATCACGGGCGATTACCCGTTGGTATTCGCTGGCCAGCAGAACCCCGACCGGCCAATGTCGGAGAACACGATAAACAAGGCGCTGCGCATCGCAGGTTATGAAGGACGTCAGACCGGCCACGGGTTCCGGCACCTTCTGAGCACCGAACTGAACGGCCGCGGCTATAACCGCGACTGGATCGAACGCCAGCTTGCCCACGGCGACAACGACGAGATCCGCGACACCTACAACCACGCCACCTATCTCGAGCAACGCCGGGAAATGATGCAAGCCTGCGCCGATTCGATAGATGCGCTATGTGCTGGCGCCAACGTGGTGAGCATCAAGCGCAAAGCCTGATTATTCTCAACACATCCCAACCGAGCGCCACTATACTCAGGCCATCACTGTGTTTTTATACAGAGATCGCTTTTGGCTGGCCTAGCTCGACGGAGTGAAAGCGGACTTCCCATCCGCCTGGCCATGCCGATTTATAGGGGTTGGCCGGCCGGGGGAAGGCATGGAGTCAGAAAACAAATTCGTGACGCTAGAGATGGCGTGTCGATCACTAAAGCAGCAGAACGTCCAGCTGCTTGATCAGATATCTCGGCAGCTTGCCTCGGTGCTGAGCCCTGATGCGGAATTCAATCCTGCAACCATTCGGTTCGCAGATGGGAAAGCCCAGAACGCTTGGCCAGCGATAACCTATGGTCAGGTAGCTAGCTACTTCAGCGCAGCCACTGGCAGGTATGTTCCGGTTTTATTCGAGACCCCGGAATTAACTGTCGAATCCTGCAGGGTGTTGGTCAATAAGGATTGGGTAGATCGGCAGGCAGAGGCGGCAAGAGAGCGGCTTGGGCTAGTTTCCCTTGTCAGCGCTCCTGCAGCTAATCAGCAAGTTTCTATAGTCCGGCAAGCGAACGGCAACCCCGCACACCTCGATCAGCCCGCCCCGCTATCTCGCGACGGTCTTGAAAATCTTCATACCTTGCTTGGGCACCAAAATAGCCAGAGAAAAGCTCAGGACGCAGCAGGAAGAGAGTCGATTGCTCGCCAAGCAGCAGAGGAAAGGGCTATTCGAGCCGAGCTGCTGTTACGAGCAAGGGACGCAGAGCTGAAGATTCAAAGCGAACAATTTCTCGAGCTCATTGAGCAGAAAAACTCAGTTCAACGACGACTAGATGAAGTTTCAGCAGATGCTGCTTATCTTGAGCAACAACTAGAAATCAGCGCTGGGTTGTTGGAGTTCATGGATCCGTGCAATCCCGAGTCACCGCCTGTTGGTCGGCAGCTGCTCACATGCTGGATCGAACTGACTCAATACGGAACCAAAGGAATCATGTCGGACTCACGCCGCGGCACAGGGGACCACATTAGGAAGTGGCTCAGAGCTGCCGATGGGGCAGAGCCTGGAGAGTTCAAATTCAAGGCGTTCCGCAGCTTCCTGACTCCAGAGAGCCGCAAGCAAGGGGGCGCTGTGCCTTCTTCAAGAAGAAAGGGGTGACCTATTGCAAGGCCCATCGCTGCGGGGCTTGCGCGATAAAGGCGCCTGCTATTCTCACAAAGAGGTAACCCGTTTAGCGCAACGGGTTACCTGTTCTGTGGATAACCCAGCCGCCACGCTTTAGCCATCGCTCCCCACATCGCCCAAGGAGGCGCAGACGATGGCAAAGCAAACCACCCCCGCTCAACTCCCCCACCGCTTCATCAAGCTGGCCAAGGTGAAGGATCACACCAGCCTTTCCACATCCGAAATTTACCGCCGGATCGCCGCCAATACCTTTCCCGCTCAAGTCATCCTTGGGCCTAAATCAGTTGCTTGGGTCGAGGCAGAAGTACTCGCCTGGTGCGAAGCACAAATTGCTGAGCGCGAGGTGGCTGCATGAGCGTGGTTAACCTAGTACAGCACCAGGGCGAACAGCGGGTAGACAGCCGGGTGATTGCCGAGCAACTAGGCAATCAGCACGAAAGCTCGATGAGGCTGATCCGCGACTACAAATCAGACTTCGAAGAGCTAGGAGTACTCCGATTTGAAATCGGGAAACCTCCGGCTGGATCGAAAGGCGGACGCCCGGAAGAGTTCTCCCTGCTCAACGAGGACCAGGCTTATCTGCTGCTGACCTACAGCCGGAACACCAAAAAGGTAAGAGTCCTGAAAGTCAGCCTGGTGATAGCTTTCCGCGAAGCCCGGTATGGCAACGCCTGCCAAGTGCTGGCGGCCCGCAAGGAGGAAGCGAGCAAGTCTGGGCGCCGGCTAGCTCACTGGCGCTACGACAAACCTGGTGTGTATCAGCACGTCGCCAATCTGCGAGAGCAGTTGAAGTTGCCGATTGATACGGAAGGCCTTGCCCATGACCAATAATGAACGGCTAACCGGCGAGATGGTGCTTGCAACCTCAAGAGGCTGGCGTTATGGTTCGCGGGTCGCTGCAAATTCAGCGACCGGGTTTGGCGACTCGATCAGGTATAGGCGCACCAGCGCCCCAGTTCTCATTGCAGGCGCTTTTTTTGTGCCCGCAATGCCGATTTATGGCGGCTGTGCGTGGGAGACCGAAAGGTCTGCCGGGTTCCTATGCCCCCGGTTCGCCAACCCGCGTACAGCTGCCACCCTAATTCGTTTGGCGACGATTCGTGGCAGCTCCTCAATCGGTATAGGAGCTACATCCATGCGCACCACCCTCGGCCTCAATCCGTCCAAATCTCACGCTGCCGCTTGGAAGGCCCGCGCCTTCGCTGCCCTGCGCGCTAACTCATCTCTGTCCGTTCGCCTTCGGCGTTACAACGAAGCGATGGCCCGCGCTCGCGCTCTGGAAGGTCGGTCAAATACCCCTGATTCAGGGTATTTAAATGTGTCTCAGGATCACATTTGCACAGACCGCGCTCGCCAGCTTGAAGGACGTTTAAACACCTCAGATCTGAGGGATTTAAATGAGGGGAAATCCCACCTTTCCGATGGAGCTTTGAAAGTTGGGGGTGCCGTATGAGCATCCATCTGACTCCATCCGTGATCGCCGATGACGCCATCGAAACCGTGGGCTACGGCAAGGAGCACGCCCGCTGGCTTTCAGCCCTGATGGTCGCCATTCACACCGATATCAAGCACGGCAAAGGCTACAAGGCGCTGGATTTGGCCAGCCTTGGGCAGTACCTCGCCGACGATTGCACGAACTACCTTGAGCGCGAGCAGACACGCCTTAAAGGTGAGCTTGATCAAGCGGAGGCAGCCCAATGAGCACTCCTAACCGCGTACCTACTTGGAATGACCTGCTGCCAAACGTTGAAGCCATCGAGCGGACTATGAAACCGGATGAGCTCGCGCAAGCCGGCCGGGCTTGTGACCAGTACGTCATGAATCTTGCGCACGGCATCTCCGGTATCGGCAATCTGCTGGCCTGTACTGCGTCCAACGGCGAAACCGGCCTCAGCGAAGAAGCCGCAACTGATGTTGGCTGGTTGCTCGAGAGCCTCGGAACGCTGATCGCCAACCTGGCTGACACCGGCACCGCTATCCAACTGAAGCGCGACGCTCTAAAGCGCGAGGGCTAATCCATGAAAATTCAAAACGGCGCCCGTGCGCTGACGGGATCGGCTTGCCTGAATAAACCCGAACTCGCATTTAGAGACGCCCTGCAGGCCGCTTTTGGGCAACTGGATTGGCTTCCTGAGCCAGACGGCGCAATCCATCGCTTTCGAGTACCAGGCGATAAGCCAGGGGCGCTCAACGGTTGGTACGTGCTGTTTCTGGACGGCATCGCATCCGGTGCGTTCGGTAGTTGGAAGGACGCAGGCACCTGGCACAACTGGAGCAGCCGCAAGCCTTCGGATCACCTCGAGGCGGATCTGATTCGCCAGCGCATCGAGCACGCCAAGAGCCAGCGCGAGGCCGATCAGGCGCGCCGCCAAGCCGCTGCAGCTGACTACGCAGCACGGCTCTGGAGCGATGCCCGGCCGGCCTGTGCAGACCATCCATACCTCGCGGCCAAGGGTGTTGCTGGCTACCGCCTGCGCCAGTTAGGTGATGTTCTGCTTGTTCCTCTCTATGTCGGTGGCGCGCTGTGCAACCTGCAGCGGATCGCCGCGGACGGGGCCAAGCGATTCCTGTCAGGCGGTCGCGTCAAGGGAGCCTATTCGCCTATCGGCACGCTTGAACAAGGGCTGCCCCTGTACGTGTGTGAGGGCTGGGCTACTGGCGCCACCATCCATGCGCAAACAGGTGCCGCGGTTGCCTGCGCGATGAACGCGGGCAACTTGAAGCCAGTCGCGCAAGCCCTACGCCGCAAGCACGGCACTGCTCTCCAGATCGTGATTGCTGGCGACGACGATCGTCAGACCGAAGGCAACCCCGGCCGGAGTGCAGCAACTGCCGCGGCCATCGCCATCGGCGCCGAGGTTGCTTTCCCTGAATGGCCAGATGGCGCGCCGATCGAGCTCACGGACTTCAACGACCTTCAGAGATGGAGCGCCGACCATGAATGACGGAAAGGTCGTTGCCTTGAATACAAAAAAGCCAATCGAAGACGCAGTGAAACGACTGGCGAAGGATGCCGGTGCGCTGTATGAGCCCACTGTGCTTGCTGAGCTGAAGCGCATCCGCTCAAAGGATCCAGCAGCCTGGGCACGGCTGCGCCAGCAGGTGAAGGAAACCAAAGCCCTCTCCATGGTGGACTTTGATCGGCTCACCGCGCAGGACGACGAAGAGAAAGGGTCAATGGGCGGCGGGATATTTGCCGAAGTCAGCCCGTGGCCATATCCAGTAGACGGCTCCGAACTGCTTGATGAGATCAGTCACGCCATCAAGCGGCATGTGATTGCCGACGACGCGACGATTCAGGCTGCAGCGCTCTGGGCGACCTTCACTTGGCTGATTGACTCAGTACAGGTCGCACCGATTGCCAACATCACCGCCCCGGAAAAGCGGTGCGGCAAGTCGATCATGCTCACCACTTTGGGCAACCTGGTGAACCGCAAGCTTCAGGTTTCGAACATCGCCTCCGCTGCGCTGTTTCGCTCCATTGAGCTTTGGTCACCCACGTTGATGATCGATGAGGTGGATGCGTTCCTTCGCGACAATGAAGAGGCGCGGGGCATCCTGAACGCCGGCTTCACTCGTGACAGCGCAGTCGTTATTCGCTGCGTGGGTGACGATCACATGCCCACGCCGTTTCGCGTCTGGGGAGCGAAAGCCCTATGCGGCATCGGAAAGATCGCTGACACCCTGGCCGACCGCAGCATCCCGTTGCGGCTCCGCCGACGCCTACCGGGTGAGCAGGTTGAAGTCCTGCGTCACTCCGACCCTGACCTCTGGGCCAACCTGCGGTCGCGAATGATGCGCTTCGCTGAAGACAACGCCGAGCAGATCGGCAAGGCCCGGCCGGAGACGATCAAGGGGCTCAATGACCGCGCCAATGATTGCTGGGAACCGCTGCTTGCCATCGCTGAGGCGGCTGGTGGTGAGTGGCCCACGATTGCCAGGCAGGCAGCGAGGAAACTTCACGACGTCGAGGACGATTCGCCCAGCGTTGGCGTTGAGCTGCTCACCGATATCAAGACCGTGTTCGATGCGAAGCATGCAGCGAAGGTTTTCAGTGCTGCTCTGCTGGAGGCTCTTGTTGAAGATGAGGAAGCGCCGTGGGTCACCTGGAACCGGGGCAAGCCGATGAGCCCGCGTCAGCTTTCTACAAAGCTTGGTGAGTTCGGGATCAAGTCGAAGGACATCCGCATCGGGGCAATCAACAAGAAAGGTTACGAGCGAAGCGACTTCCTTGAGGCCTGGGACCGTTACCTCTCCGCCATACCCACCCTTGTATCCGCGACAACGCGACAACCCAGCAACGACGCGGGCTGTAGCGATATTTCATCCGCGACACGGGATGAATCTGTCGCGGATAAAAAAACGCTGAAAGCCCCGGATGATGCGGGTTGTCGCGTTGTCGCGGATAGAAAGCAGGTACAGCTGGAAGCCTGTGTCGAAGACGAAGAAGGGGAGGAAATCTGATGGCTGCTGCAATCGATTTCCTACACAGCCATGGACTGAAGGCGACGCGACGAGGCAACCGGGTTTTCGTCACGCCGAAGTCAGGCATCACCGACGACGTTCGCCGGTACGTTCGAGCCCACCGCCTGGAACTGCTGGCCGAGCTTGCCGCGAATGACGGAGCCGAGCGGCGCCGCTATTGGCAGGTATCGGTTCCAGGCCATCGACCCTTCCGCATGACCGGCGAGCCTATGACCCATGCCGAGGCGCTGGCGAGTGCCAGGCGCATTTGGCCAGACGCAGAGGTGGAGCTATGACCGACCTCATCGAAACCGAGATCCGCGCGCACCTAGAGCGGTTAGGTGTCGTCCCTTTGCTCGGCGGTCTGGTGCCCGAACCAGTCACTGCTGAACTGCTGGGCTATGCCCCGTCCTACCTGCGCCGGCTCGCTGCTGCCGGCCAGGCTCCTTTGCCCTATGTGCGCCGCGGCAATCGCAGGTTCTACAAGATCGACGACATACGCCGCTTCGCGACGGAAACGGTCGCATGACGCCCAAGTTCGACGCAGACCCTCGGCGAGTGCGCGCGTAGATTGGCCGACATAGCAGATACGCCGGGCGCTATCTCCTAAGCCACGCCGCGCGCTGGCTTCCTCTGCCGTCATGCCGGGCGCTGGCGGCCACCCCCTAACGCATATACCGGAGCTACTCCGATGAGTACCCATGGCCATCAATCGCGCTGGGATCGGCTTCGCGCCCAAGTCGCGTCCGGCGGATCAGCCGCCACTAACGATCCTCGCACCCTCGCCACCATCACCCAGGAAATGACCGAGATGGATAATGATATCGGCCAGATGGCCGCCGTCCTGAAAAACCACAATGAGACGCTGCACGCCCACAAAGAAGTCATCGACCAATCCAAGAACCTGCAGTCTGAATTCGGCGCTCGTCTGCTGGAGCTGGAACAGAAAGCGGTCGGCAGCGGTTTCCCATCTGCCAAGAAAGAGTCCGGCAATAACAACAGCCGCATCGCTGCACACGTTGCCCATTCAGATGGCATCGCGGCAATCCAGGCCGGCCAGAAAACTAGCGGTCGAATCACACAGCAGGAAGGGATCAAGGCAGTACTGACCAATCCTGACCGCGGCGATGCAAACACCACCACCTTCCCGACCGCACCGCAGCGCGCCCCTGGCATCGTTGGCGTACCGACACCGCCGCTCACTCTGCTCGACGTGCTGCCGATTCAGCCGGTGGAAGGCAACAGCTACGACTATGTGCACCTCGATGACTTCCTGAGTGGCGCCGACTACCAGCGTGTCGAGGGTGCAGAGAAGAGCGAAGGCGATCTGCCAACCACGCTTGAGCGCGCCGAGATCGCGACCATTGCCGCCTGGATTCCGGCGAGCAAGCAGGTGCTCGATGACAACACCCAGCTCGAAGGGCAGATCAGTCTGTTGATGAGCACTGGAGTCCGTCAGAAGCTCGAGCGCGAATTGATCAATGGCGCCGGCGGACCGGGAGAAATCGAAGGACTGGTCGGCCAAGTTCTGCCGATGGTGTCCGCCATGGAGCATCCTGCCGATCGCGTCGGCGAGGCGGTTACCTCTCTGAAGGCGCGGGGCTGGACTCCGAACGTAGTGGTTATGAATCCGGGCGACTGGTTCACCATCGCCAGCGAGCGCGCCGAAACCGGTAACGGCCAGTACGTTCTCGGCAGCCCGCGCGACCCATCGCCGGCGAGCCTTTGGGGTGTCCCGGTAGTGGTTACGGTATCGATGCCGGCCGGCAAAGCGCTGGTGCTGGATACCACCACCCTCGCCCTGCTCGATCGCCAGGAAGTAACCGTCGAAGCCAGCCGGCACGACGGCAACAACTTCCGACGCAACCTGGTGACCATCCTGGCCGAACTCCGCGCCGGTCTGGCCGTATACGCCCCAAGCGCAAACCTGCTGGTCAGCCTCACCGACGCGGTAGCCCCTTAATCCCGAAGCCTTGGGTAACCGAGCGGATTAGCTGTGAGTGCCGTGAAACCGCAGCAGCGCGAGCCTTGAGGATTTCGTTACTCCTTTAGCCCAGGGTGATCGCGCACCAGGCCCGCCAAGCGCGGGCCTTTTCACATCAACGGAGAGATACCCATGAGCAATAACGAACACCTGCCAAAGCCCATCCAACGCGCGCTTAATCAGATCGCGCACAGCCGTGCATTGCTTCGCCAAGTAGAGGAGCGGATGCGCTTGAGCAGAGAGATCGAGGCGCTGCTCGCCGACGGGCTGACACCAGCCGAAGCGTTGGAACGGCTGCGCACAAATCCGCCATTCGTGGATCCGCAGTACTGACCCCGAGGGGGGATCGAAAGTCTGGTCGGACCACGGCCCCGAACGACGGGGGGAGCCAAATTTTCACACCGTCAAAATTCATATTTGAAAATCTGAGGTAGTCATGAACATCGCAGAGTTAGCAGAAAACCACCTCGACGCGCTGCTTGAGCACACCCTCAAAGGCCATCGTGAGCACATCGCGATCATTGAGCGCGCGCTGGCGGGAGACGAGCAAGCAAGATCGATCTACCGCGAAATGGCCAAGACCATCAGCGCCGATTTGCACGGAGGCACCGTCCAATGAGTAAAGCCAATGTACAGCTTGTCATCGACGGGAAGAACAACTCAAAGCGTGCGTTCGATGAGGTCAACAGCCAGCTCGAGACGATGAGCAAGCGGATGACGGCGAACGGCAAAGCGTTGTACACGCTGTTGACCGGCGCTGCGGTCGTAGGGACGGCGAAGGGATTCGCAAACCTTGCAGACCAAAGCACCCAGCTACAGGCCCGCCTGAGACTCACCACAGGCTCGCAAGAGGAATTCAACAAAGCGCTGGAAGATGTTCGCCGCATTGCGAACGAGAATGGCGCATCCATCACCGCCGTCACGCAGCTGTATGCCCGCCTGACTCCAGCACTCCGTGAGGCCGGGCGTAGCCAGGATGACGTCGCAAAGATTACCGAGGCGATGACCAAGGCGCTGCGGATCTCTGGCGCATCGGCCGCTGAATCAGAGAGCGCAATCACGCAGTTCTCCCAAGCGCTCGGCGCCGGAGCATTCAGGGGCGAGGAATTCAACAGCGTGGCCGAGGCCGCCCCGCGGCTAATGCAAGCCCTGGCTGACTCCATTGGCGTTCCAGTAGGCAAGCTTCGCGAAATGGCCGCAGCCGGCGAACTCACGACCGAAGTTGTATCGAGCGCCTTGCTTGAGCAGCTGCCGAAACTATCGCAGGAGGCTGCCCAGATGGGCGACACCTTCGGGTCTGCCGGGCAGCAGCTTTCGAACGCTGCGGTGGATATGGTCGGCGCGTTTGATCAAATGACCGGAGCATCGCAGAAAGCGACTCAGGCAATGAACGATCTTGCCGCTGCGATGAGCAAGGTATCGAGTGGAGAATTCCTAGACCACTTCCGCGATGAGAAGCAGACCGTGGGCGGAATTAATACGGAGATCTCCCTGCTCATCAACAATCTGCGGGAGCTGAACAGCCAGCGCGAAAATTTGCGCAACGGTAACTGGTTTGAGCGGTTAGCGATGCAGCTGCGAGGAATCACCGAAGAGTCGATTGATGCCGAGGAGCGACAAACGCGGAGACAGATCCAGTCGCTGCGCAATCGGCTCGAAAGTCGTAAGGGAGCCAATCAGGAGATCTCCGCCGAAGAGCAGGCACACAACGCGCGGATGGCTACGCTCAAAGGCGAGAGTTTGAAAAGCCTGAAGGACAACCTCGTATCGGAGGAGAAGGCGCAGAAAGCGGCAAACACCGCGATGACACGATTGAAAGCCGATCGTTTGAAGATCGAGGAGGAGTTCTCCACCTCCATCGCCAAAACCCGAGCGGGGGCAACCGGTGACCCTTCGTTTGCCGGTGCGATGGATCTCAAATACGGGGCGAAGCAGGCGCTTGGAAACAAGGACGGCGATCAAGCACTTGCGCAGGCTCGCCAAGCCCTCTCGATTCTGGAACAGCTCGAAGCCGCCGGCGTGAATACGTATGGCTTTGTCGGAATCAAGGAGGAGCTTCAAGGCATCGCGCTGGCGGCCAACGACCTGCAGCAAAATCAGGCGCAACAGAATATCGACCAGATCGGCGGCAGCATCGATTCGCTCAAGACGAAAATCGACAATATGCCGAAGGTGAAGGTGGGCTTTGAGTATTCCGACGCCGATGCGACCACCATTAAAAAGCTGATCGATGAACTGGCGGCTGATCTCAAAGGCAGGCTGACGATACCTTTGAACGTCGTCGTCAATTCAGACGTGCCGGCCGTTCCAGATTCGCCAGGTACAGGCAGCTGGGGCAACGGAGCGACAGGCTCGTATGCTACTGGCGGTCTTGTTCGAGGCCCTGGCACCGGAACCAGCGACAGCATTCTGATGTACGGCTCAAACGGTGAATACATGATTAGAGCTGCAGCCGTTCGCAAGCTGGGATTGCCACTTCTGAACATGCTTAACCAGGGTATCTTGCCGCCGAGCATCCCACGCCTTGCGGATGGTGGAGTTATCGGCGCGGTGTCGAGCATGCAGCCGGCCAGCCCTCAGCACGTAGGGTCGATTGATATCAGTATCGGCAGCAGTGCTCCGGTGACGGTCAGCGGAGCGCCAGATGCGCTGCGGGAGCTGGCGCAGGCAGCACGAAAGTTCGGCCGCACTCACCGCTAAAGCCATGATTCTTCGACGACATCACAGGCAGAACACTAATCGAGTGCCTTGAGCAGTTCCGACGCGGCCCTAGTGAAGGTCCAAATCCGGTTGCCCTGAGAATTGCGCCCGAGGATCAGCAGATTCAAGGAAACAAGCTGATCCAGGTCGCTTTCTAAAAATCGATTTTGCTCGATCTCGATATCTCCCCCATTGCCATCGAGAACCATCAAGTTGCTTCCGTCCCAGTCCTCCACCAAAAGAATTTTGCTAGCATCTAAGCAGTCAGTTTGCCGAAGAATGCTAATAGCCTGATCAGATAGAACTGAGTTGGGGTGCAGGCTTTTTCCTAGCTGGTCAAAGCCTGCAACCGTCGTTGAAAACGACGCAATGGCCTCATCGATTTTTCGCAGGCTTGCGTCGAGTACTTGATTGCTTTGATTGAGAATGGCCTTGAGGCTGATAGCCGTGAGCTGGTTCGCCTCTATTAGAGATCGAAGCTCATCATGCCGGGTTTCTGCGAGCCACTGGACAAACTCGTCGTAGTCTTTGCCACGCTCACTGTCCCGGCTTGCTTTGAATTGGCCGATCAAACCAACAATAGAGGCTAGCGCTGCGGTAGCCGACGATAGAGGTTCCATACTCATTCTCGCATTGATGTATGCAAAGCACGCTACTACCGGAGTGCCATCATTGGTAGCTGGTCATACGTACAGCCTGCTTTTCCAGCTACAGCGACGCGATAAGCGGCTGGCCAAGCGCCATAAATGATTCTGAAGGTGTGGAAGTCCCAACTCCCGTCAATGGTGACCCTCGCGCTTGCTCCCGCACATGAAGCACTTGCTGTAGTTGCCGTACCGGCCAGACAGATGTTTCATTGGTCCGGCGCAGTTGTAGCAACCACCGTCAAGCGAGCCGGTTTCCCATCGGTGCAGCAGCCATAGGCGCCAGGCTCCCCAAAGGCAACCGATCGAAGCGGCAACGGCCCCGGCGAGACTAGCCTTATCCGCGATAGCCTTGAGACCAGATAGCATCGGCGAAACTGGCGGCCATTGGCCAGCCGCAAGCATCACCACTATGCCGAGAGTCACAACAGCCACCGGCCCGGCGAACAATCGAACGTGGCGCTCTATCGCGGTAATGTTGATGTCCACCTTGAATCCCTGTGTTGACTTGCGCCTGCTATAGAAAGGTTCAATTGGGCTCACGCCTCTTCAAGCTCGCCCCGCAGTATCTGAAGATCTATCGGCGCTTCAATGCCAATCTTTACCTGACTGCCACTCATATGTCCGACGCGCACGGTGATGCCATCCAGCAGCAGTTGGGCCAGTAGATCTTCTGCATCGGTGCCGGGTGATACGCGGAGGGTGATGTGCTCGCCTTCCTTGCGAGTGAGGACTAGGTAGCCCATGGTTGCTTCCTTGCTTAGTAATGATTGGAGCGCCGGCAAACAACACACGGTGCGTGAACCATTCTGCCACTACTGCCGCCGGTTTTGCTTGGCGTTGGTCGGGAAAGATAGCCGCAGAAGCGGAGCACTTAATTTTTTGGGGGCATATTTGGGGGCATGTCTGCGTTATCAAACCACCAGACACCAGCAAGTTAGCCGCCTGTACCGAACGGTTCGATTCCGTCCCTGCACCACTATTCAAGTAAACCCCTGATTCCGCGAGGTCTCAGGGGTTTCTTCGTTTTGGATAGCGTATCGATGGCTTATGGCGTTCACTCAGTCGAAGACACCGGAGCGCTAGAGCTATTACGTCTGCCACCGAGCCCAATTCATCCCTACGGAAGACGAGCTCGGCGCCCCGGTATGCACTCATAGTCAGATCGATCGCTGATCGACCCGCTTGGAGAGCTGCTCAGCCGATTCCTTTCGCTCCGAATACCGATCCACGAGCTCCGGTCGGTCCCGCAGCAGGATGGTGAACCTCATCAGCTCCTCCATCACATCCACGACTCGATCGTAGTAGGGCGATGCCTTCATCCGGTCCTGTTCGTCGAATTCCAGATAAGCCTTTGGCACCGACGATTGGTTGGGGATGGTGAACATCCGCATCCATCGCCCCAGGACGCGGAGCTGGTTGACCGCATTGAACGATTGCGAGCCGCCGCAGACCTGCATGACCGCCAGGGTCTTGCCCTGCGTCGGGCGCACCGCGCCCATGGCCAGCGGAACCCAGTCGATCTGCGCTTTGAAGACCGCTGACATCGCGCCGTGTCGCTCCGGCGAGCACCATACCTGCCCCTCCGACCACTGCATGAGCTGCAACAGTTCCTGAACCTTGGGATGCTCTACCGGCGCGTCGTCGGGCAGCGGCAGCCCGGATGGGTTGAAGATGCGCGTCTCGGCGCCGAAGTGCTCCAGCAGGCGGGCGGCTTCTTCGACCAGCAGACGACTAAAGGAACGAGGGCGGTTCGAGCCGTACAGAAGAAGGATGCGCGGCTTATGCGTGCCGGTGTCGTCGTTGCGCACCAGCGCATCGTCGAGGTTGGGAAGATCGTGGATCATGGCGCTCTCCAGGTTACAGGTTGCCGATGCGGTCAAGTTCGCGCTTCAGTTCGTCCCGGCCCAGCCGCTCGAAGGGCAGCGCCAGGAAAGCACGGCAACGGGCCTCGATGCGCGCCAGGGTGTTATGGAAGGCTGCGCTGATTTGCGCTTCATCACCCTGTACGTCGGACGGGTCTTCCAGGCCCCAGTGGGCTTTCAGGCCCGGACCGAAGTAAACCGGACACGGCTCTCCTGCGGCTTTGCCGCAAACGGTGATAACAATATCGGGTGGGCTGTCCTCGAAGGCTTCGTTGCCCTTGCTGGCCAGCCCCTCGGTCGAGAGCCCAGCCTCGCGGAGTGTTACCAGCGTGCGCGGCAGAACCTGTCCCTTGGGGATACTCCCGGCGCTCACAGCCTCGAAACCGCTTGGAGCGAGGTGGTTGAACATGGCTTCGGACAGAATGCTTCGGCAGCTATTGGCCGTACACATGAACAGAACTTTCACGACAACTCCTTGGTGTTGAGGGACGATTTAAATGACCAGCCTGATGGCCAGGGCGGACAGGGTGATAAACAGGACCGGCAAAGTAAGAACGACGCCGACCTTGAAGTAGTAACCCCAGGTCACGCGGATGCCTTTGCGGCTCAGCACATGGAGCCAGAGGAGCGTGGCCAAGCTACCGATGGGTGTGATCTTCGGCCCCAGGTCGCAACCAATGACGTTGGCGTAGATCATCGCCTCACGCACAGCACCGCCCGTATTCGTCGCCTGGATCGACAGGGCGCCGACCAGCACGGTGGGCAAATTGTTCATGACCGAAGACAGGCCCGCCGTCAGGAACCCGGTGCCCAGCGCAGCGCCCCAGACGCCGTAGCCGGCCAGGTGATTCAGCGCGGCCGTCAGGTAGTCGGTAAGCCCTTCGTTCTTCAGGCCGTAAACGACGAGGTACATGCCCAGCGAGAAGACGACCACCTGCCACGGCGCCTCTCGCAGCACCCGTCGGGTCGAAATCACGTGCCCGCGAGCAGCGACCACGAACAGCACCATCGCGCAGGCCGCCGCAACGGCGCTTATGGGTATGCCCAGCGGCTCGAGCGCGAACAGACCGACCAGGAGCGCGACGAGCACGCACCAACCGACCCGGAAAGTTGCCCGATCGCGAATGGCCATATCGGGAGCCTTCAGCAACGCCAGGTCATAGGTCGCCGGAACATCACGCCGAAAGAACAACCAGAGGACGATCAGCGTCGCCGTCACACTGACGGCGTTGATGGGAACCATCACGGCCGCGTACTCGCTGAAGCCCAGATTGAAATAATCAGCCGTGACGATGTTCACCAGGTTGGAAACGACCAGCGGCAAACTGGCGGTATCGGCAATGAAGCCGGCCGCCATGACGAAGGCCAGCGTGGACGCTGCCGAGAAGCGCAAGGCGACCAGCATCGAAACCACGATGGGCGTCAGGATGAGCGCCGCACCATCGTTGGCGAATACGGCCGAGACGGCGGCTCCGAGAAGAACCGTGAAGGCAAACAAGCGGCTCCCCTGCCCCTTGGCCCAGCGCGCGACATGGAGCGCGGCCCACTCGAAGAATCCGGCCTCATCGAGAAGCAGGCAAATGACGATGATCGCGATAAAAGTCGCTGTGGCGTTCCAGACGATGCCCCACACAGTGGGAATGTCGGCCAGCGTGACGACGCCGGTCAGCAGCGCGGCGACCGCACCCAGGGACGCGCTCCAGCCGACCCCGAGTCCACGGGGCTGCCAGATAACCAGAACGATGGTGAAGATGAAAATGGCGGCTGCGATAAGCATGACGACTGGCGCTCCCGGCTCAGCAACAAGAAGCGGCGCGGACCGGGCGGTCGCCCATTCGTTCGAGCCGGGCTCGATCCTGCTTCAACCATTCGGCGTTGGCTTGTAGCGTCGCCTGGAGGACTTCACGAACCCAGGATGGCAGGTCCGGATTGAGCCTGTAGTAGACCCACTGCCCCTGGCGCCGATCCACCAACAGGCCGCAGGCACGCAGCTGGGCAAGATGGCGGGACACTTTCGGCTGGCTGTCATCCAGGGCGCAGACGAGCTCGCAAACGCAAAGCTCGCCCTCCTGAACAACCAACAAAGCGGCCCGCACTCGGGTTTCATCGGACAGACATTTGAATAGCGCGGGAGGCGTCATGGGAAGACCAGAACATATGGGCAGGCGAATATATGAATCTCCATATATTAAAGCAAGCCCGCGTGGCTCTACGTCTGCCGGTCTGCCGTTTCCCTTTTCACCCGCAATCATCGGACAGCCGAACCGGTATCGAGCTGTAGCACCCTACGCTGCTGTCATGAACTCAGTGAACTGGCGATCCAGCGGAACTATGGATACTCTCGACACGCAGGTTGAAACGCTACGGATGGCCAACCCAGCAGGAGCAAAAGCGGTGCGACTGTTTCATTCAGCTTTACTGACAGCCCTATTCATCCTTGCTACCCAGGCGAATGCCGAACAGTGGAGCTTCGTCACCGAGGACTTTCCGCCGTTCAGCCGCGCCGCCGGCAGCCCGCTCCAGCTCAGTGATGGCTTGGTCGGCGGTCCGCTGGTGGAAATCGTGCAAGCGGCCTGCGACCGTATGCAGCTCAATTGCCCGGTCGCGCTCCATCCCTGGCAGCGCGCCCTGCACCTGGCCGAAGCGGGCAAAGTCGACGGCATCTTCGCCATGGTTCGCTCGCCACAGCGCGAGCGCGAATTTCATTTCACCCGCAAGCTGGTCACTTCGCGCTACGCCGTATTCACTCACGCAGACAGCGGTTTCCTGTACAGCCAGCCTGCCGATCTGGCTGGCCGGCTTGTCGGCGTCTACGGCCCGTCGGGCACCTCGTACGTGCTCTCCGAGCTACTCAAACCGGTTGCCGGGGTAGAAATGCACCTGACCGCCAGTAATCGCCGCCTGTTGCGCATGCTGGAGTCGGGGCGCTTCGGTGAACAGGGTGTGGCGGTTCTCAATCAGGATGTGGCCTGGCATCTGATCCAGGAAGAGCAGCTCGATGAGCTCCGTGAGGCCGGCGAGCTGACGTCGGTTTCCTACGGCATCGGCCTATCGCGCAAACGGATCAGCGAGGCGCAGTTCCAGGCATTCGAGCAAGCACTGGACGCGCTTATTGCCGACGGCACCGTACCGGAAATCCTCCGTCGCCATCAGCTGGAACCGGCTTACTGAGCCGCCCGAGGCGCCCCAAAAAACCGGACGGCGACCGCTCCGGGACGATGCCTTAATAGCCGCACGACCTGACACGTCCGGGCAGAAGCTGGATCAATCTTCCTTTTCTGTGAGTAATCGGCGACCAAACGCCGTCTACCCTTCAGTCAACACTTTTCATCTCGGAGCCATAGCGCGTTTCCGTCCCCTCGATCAGCCAAGAACAGAAGGACATATGGAAGCAGAGAAGAAACTCCCCAAAGCCATCATCCTTTTCCCCGTGTTCATCCCAGCCGTGGTGGTCACGCTGCTGCTGGTGATCGGCACGATCAGTAATCCCGAACTGGCCAATGAAGTGTTCAGCTCGACGCTGGCCTTCATCACCCGCTCGTTCGGCTGGTTCTACATGCTGGCGGTGGCCTTCTTCCTGGTGTTCGTCGTCGGCATCGCGCTGACGAAATGGGGCAACATCAAGCTCGGGCCGGACCATGCCGAGCCGCAGTACAGCTTCCCGGCCTGGTTCGCCATGTTGTTTTCTGCCGGCTATGGCATCGCGCTGCTGTTCTTCGGCGTCGCCGAGCCAGTGCTGCATTTTTCCACGCCCCCGGCCGGCGCGCCGGAAACGGTGGACGCCGCCAAACAGGCAATGCAGATCGCCTTCTTCCATTGGGGCTTTCACATCTGGGCGATCTACGGCCTGACGGGGCTGGTGCTGGCCTATTTCTCGTTCCGCCACGGCCTGCCGCTGTCGATGCGCTCGGCGCTGTATCCGATCATCGGCGAACGCATCCACGGCCCTATCGGGCATGTGGTGGACGTGTTCGCCATCCTCGGCACGCTGTTCGGCATTGCCACCACTCTCGGCCTGTCGGTCACCCAGATCAACGCGGGCCTGAATTACCTGTGGCCGCAGATCCCCGTCAGCACCACGGTGCAGATTATTTCCATCGTGTTGATCACGGCGCTGGCCACCTGCTCGGTGGTGGCCGGGATGGACAAGGGCATCAAGAACCTGTCGCTGCTGAACATGGCCCTGGCCATCACGCTGATGCTGTTCGTGTTCGCCGTGGGGCCGACCATCTTCATTCTGGAAACCTTTCTGCAGAACACCGGCAGCTACCTGAACAACATCATCGAGCGCACCTTCAACCTGCAGGCCTACACGCGCAGCGACTGGATCGGCAATTGGACGCTGTTCATCTTCGGCTGGACCATCGCCTGGTCGCCGTTCGTGGGCCTGTTCATCGCCAAGATCAGCCGAGGACGGACCATCCGCCAGTTCGTCTTCGGCGTGATGTTCGTGCCGACGATATTTACCTTCCTCTGGTTCTCGATCTTCGGTGACACCGCGCTGCACCTGATCATGGTCGAGGGCTATACCGAGCTGATTGGTCAGGTGCAGAGCGACCATGCCATCGCGCTGTTCAAGCTCTTCGAGCACCTGCCGCTGAGCTCCATCACCTCATTCGTTGCCGTAGTGCTGATCGCCACCTTCTTCGTTACTTCGGCCGACTCCGGCGCGCTTGTGATCGATTCGCTGGCCGCTGGCGGCGTGGCGCAGACACCGGTCTGGCAACGGGTGTTCTGGGCGACCACCGCAGGCCTCGTCGCCATCGCCCTGCTGGTGGCCGGCGGGCTGAGCGCACTGCAGACCATGGCGATCACTAGCGCGTTGCCGTTCGCCATCATCATGATCATCGCGGCGCTGGGCATGTGGCGGGCGCTGGTGATCGAGGGCCATCACGAAGTCAGCCTGCAGAGCCACATGCACGGCAGCCGGCTGGCCAGCAATGCCGGGCCGGGGCTGTGGAAGAAGCGGCTGGCCGGACTGGTCAACTTCCCCAGCCGCGAAGAGACGGAAAACTTCATCGCCACCAGCGTCATCAAGGGCATGCGCCGGGTGCAACGCGCGCTGGCCGAGCAGGATTGGCCGGCCGAGGTACATAGCGACGAGCACAATTCGCGGGTCTATCTGGAAGTGATCAAGGAGGATCAGGTCGACTTCGTCTACGAGGTTCGCCTGGTCGGCTACGCCATGCCGTCCTTCGTGCTCACCGAGGACCCGGACACCAACGAGCAGTACTACCGCGCCGAGGTCTTCCTGCGTCGCGGTGGGCAGTCCTATGACGTCTACGGCTACGACCAGCAGGACATCATCAGCGACATCCTCGACCAGTTCGAGAAGTACCTGAACTTCCTGCATATCTCGCCCGGCAGCCTGCCGTGGAAGATGAGCGAGCACGACGAAATGCTCAGCAACGAACCCGACGCGCCGAAACCCACGCCATGAGGCGGCAAAACGAAAGAAGTTCATCTATATAGATACAGGGCCATTCGCCTGGCCACCCAGACGCCTGCGTCCGAACGATGACCGAAGGGTCACGTTTCTGGCGATGGCGCCGCGCTTGGCGCATGACCCGGCCCATGCTAGGTTTGCGCCTCGCCAGGAAGGCGAGCAGTCGGCCGGAGCGCAATTTACACAGAAAAGACCAGGCACAGCGCTGGTCCGAGAAGAGGAAGCTCAATGGCTGAGGCCATACCCGCCCTGGAAATTCGCAACCTGCACAAGCGTTACGGCGATCTGGAAGTACTCAAGGGCATCTCGTTAACTGCGCGCGACGGCGATGTGATCTCAATCCTCGGCTCATCCGGCTCCGGAAAATCGACGTTTCTGCGCTGCATCAATCTGTTGGAAAACCCCAATGAAGGCGAAATTCTCGTCGCCGGGGAACAGTTGCGCCTCAAGCGCGCCAAAGACGGCGACCTGGTGGCTGCGGACGCCAAGCAGATCAATCTGATGCGCAGCAAGCTCGGCTTCGTGTTCCAAAACTTCAACCTCTGGCCGCACATGAGCGTGCTCGACAATATCATCGAAGCACCGCGCCGAGTGCTCGGCCAGAGCAAGGCCGAAGCCACCGAAGTTGCCGAGGCGCTGCTGGCCAAGGTCGGCATTGCCGACAAACGTCACGTCTACCCGAACCAGCTTTCCGGCGGCCAACAGCAGCGGGCCGCCATCGCGCGCACGCTGGCGATGCAGCCCAAGGTAATCCTGTTCGATGAGCCGACCTCGGCACTCGATCCGGAAATGGTACAAGAAGTGCTTGCAGTGATTCGGTCGCTGGCCGAAGAGGGTCGCACCATGCTGCTGGTCACCCATGAAATGAACTTCGCCAAACAGGTATCCAGTGAGGTGGTCTTCCTCCATCAGGGCCTGGTCGAAGAGCAAGGAACGCCGGAGCAGGTGTTCGACAACCCCCAATCGGCACGCTGTAAACAGTTCATGTCCAGTCATCGCTAATGGAGCAACACCGCATGAAAAGCTATAAGAAGATTCTGCTGACTGCCGCCGCCACCCTGATGCTCGGCGCCAATGCCTTTGCCGCTGACAAGCTGCGCATTGGCACCGAAGGCGCCTACCCTCCGTTCAACCTGATCGACGCCAGCGGTCAAGTGGTGGGCTTCGACCTCGACGTCGCCCATGCCCTGTGCGCCAAAATGGAAGTGGAATGCGAAGTGGTGACCTCCGATTGGGACGGCATCATTCCCGCGCTGAACGCCGGCAAATTCGACTTTCTCGCTGCCTCCATGTCGATCACCGAGGAACGCAAGAACGCTGTCGATTTCACCGACCACTACTACACCAACAAGCTGCAGTTCGTGGCGCCCAAGTCGGTGGACTTCAAGACCGACAAGGACTACCTGGACGGCAAGGTGATCGGCGCCCAGCGCGCAACCATCGCCGGCACCTGGCTGGAAGACAACATGGATGATGTTGTCGACATCAAACTCTACGACACCCAGGAAAACGCCTATCTCGATCTGGCGTCCGGCCGCGTCGACGGCATCCTCGCTGACTCCTTCGTGCAGTGGGAATGGCTCAAGAGCGACGCCGGCAAGAACTTCGAATTCAAGGGCGAGCCGGTATTCGACGACGACAAGATCGCCATGGCCGTGCGCAAGGGCAACGACGAACTGCGTGAGAAGCTGAACAAGGCGCTGGAAGAAATCATCGCTGACGGCACTTACGAGAAACTCAACGCCAAGTACTTCCCTTTCAACATTTACTGATTCGTCTGAACCGAAGCCCGACCGCCAGATCTGGTAGGTCGGGCTTTGGTGTTTGAGCCCATATGATTCCCGACCTTCATGGATTCGGTCCGGCGTTGATCGCCGGCACCTGGATGACCATTCAGCTGGCCCTTGCGGCCCTCGCCTTGGGCCTTGTGCTCGGGCTGCTTGGCGCACTCGCCAAGACGTCTCCTTTCGCCGCACTGCGCTGGATTGGCGGCACCTACTCGACCATCGTTCGCGGCGTCCCCGAACTGCTCTGGGTGCTGCTGATCTATTTCGGCACCATTGGCCTGGTGCGTGGCATCGGCGAGATCTTCGGCATCGAGAATCTCGCCCTCAGCCCATTCGTCGCCGGCACCATCGCCCTCGGCCTGTGTTTTGGCGCTTATGCCACCGAGGTCTTCCGTGGCGCCTTGCTGGCGATTCCCAAAGGCCATCGCGAGGCAGGACTGGCGCTGGGCCTGGGCAAACGGCGGATTTTCATGCGGCTGATCCTGCCGCAGATGTGGCGCCTGGCCCTGCCCGGCCTGGGCAATCTGTTCATGATTCTGATGAAAGACACCGCGCTGGTATCGGTGATTGGCCTGGAAGAAATCATGCGTCGCTCCCAGATCGCCGTGACCGCCAGCAAGGAGCCCTTCACCTTCTTCGTCGTCGCCGCATTCATCTACCTCGGCCTGACCGTCATCGCCATGACCGGCATGTACTTTCTCGAAAAACGCGCCGGACGCGGCTTTGTCAGGAGTGCCGCATGAGCTGGGAATTGTTCATCAAGTGGCTGCCGAGCTTCATCGAGGGCGCCTGGCTGACCCTGCAACTGGTCGGCGTGTCAGTCGTTGCCGGGCTGATCCTTGCGCTGCCGCTGGGCATCGCACGGTCCTCGCGCCTGCTCGTGGTGCGGGCGCTGCCTTACGGGTACATCTTCTTCTTTCGGGGCACGCCGCTGCTGGTGCAGCTGTTTCTCGTCTATTACGGCATGGCGCAATTCGAGGTCGTGCGCCAGAGCGCGCTTTGGCCGTTCCTGCGTGATCCGTACTGGTGCGCGATCATCACCATGACGCTGCATACCGCCGCCTATATCGCCGAGATTCTGCGCGGCGCAATTCAGAACGTGCCGGCCGGCGAAGTCGAAGCCGCACGGGCGCTGGGCATGTCCCGTCGCCAGGCGCTGTGGAACATCATCTTGCCGAGGGCTGCGCGCATCGGTCTGCCGGCCTACAGCAACGAAGTGATCCTGATGCTCAAGGCCAGCGCCCTGGCGAGCACCATCACCCTGCTGGAACTGACCGGCATGGCCCGCAAGATCGCCGCGCGCACCTATTTGCACGAAGAAATGTTCCTCACCGCCGGCCTGATCTATCTGATCATTGCCTTCGTGCTGATGCAGGGCTTCAAGCTACTGGAGCGCTGGTTGCGGGTGGACGCCTGCCAGGGGCGTTGAACTCCACGCATGCCTCTTCGCCAGCGCGCGACGAGGCATGCGCTGCTGAATCCCGCTCTATCCGTGCGGTCAGACGCTAACCCCGAGCCAACCACGAGAGCGCCCATGCCCGTCGACATCCAACGCATCGAAAAAGACCAACTCGCCTGCTGGCGCATCCGCCGTGGCGACGACGAACTGCTGGTCGCCGAACAAGGTGCGCAGATTCTCAGCTACCGCCGGGGCGATACGCCGCCGATCATCTGGCTCAGCGAAGAGGCCGCCTTCCAGCAAGGCCAGTCGGTGCGCGGCGGCGTGCCGATTTGCTGGCCATGGTTCGGCGATCTGGGGCGCAACCGCGAAGATGTGCGGGCGATGTATCAGAGCGAAGCCGAAGCGCCCTTTCACGGACTGGTACGCGGCCTGGACTGGCGGCTGGAACAACAGCGCAGCGAAGGCGACACCGCCCTCCTCGAATTCGTTTGCCCGCAAGCGCAAGGTACGTTATCCGGCTGGCCCCACAGGGTCGAACTGACGCTGCAGATCCGCCTCGACGAGCGCCTGCATATCGCACTGATCAGCCGCAATCTGGGCGATCGGCCCGTCGCTCTCAGCCAGGCGCTACACACCTATTTTGCCGTTGGCGATATCCATCAGGTGTCCGTGGAAGGCCTGGATGGCGCTCGCTATATCGACACCCTGGAAAACTGGCAGCATCGCCAGCAGCAGGGCGACCTCCGCTATGAGGGCGAGACAGACCGCATCTACCTGGACCTGCCGCCGACACTGAGCCTGCGCGATCCACTGCTGAACCGTCGAATCACTCTGCACACCCAGGGTTCGCGCTCGGCCATCCTCTGGAACCCCTGGATCGCCAAGGCGCAGCGCCTGTCGCAGTTCGCCGACGATGCCTGGCAGCGCATGGCCTGTATCGAAACCGCCAACGCCATGGATGACCGGGTTGTCGTCGGTGCGGGCGCCAGCCATACCCTTGCGGTGTCGATCGGTAGCGAGCCGCTCTAGTCCTCCAGTTGCCGCAGGCGACTCTCCAACAACGCCGGAAACCGCTTGAACCAGGTCTGGTTCAGCGGTGACGGATGCGGCAAGGGGTAGAGCCTGAAGGCGCGCTGCGCACCGTCCGCTGCTTGCAACTCAACCTCAAAAGACGTGCTGAAACGCTCCTCGCTCTGCCAGAACTGCTCGAGGCGCTGGCGTACCTCGATGGGCTGATCGATACCGAACCAGAGAAACGCTTCGCGACCCAGGGTGATGATCGCCTCGCCGTGCCAGCTTTCTATCAGCAACTGGCGCATCAACGGGTGGAAGCGTCGCTTGACCTTCATCGACCAAGCCTTGTTGCCGATCGGCTTGTACGGCACGGTGTTGATCCAGAAGAAACGCGAGCCAAGCGCACGCCCGGCTTCGAAGTCAGGCATCTCTTCGCCGTGCAGATGCCGGTAAAGCACCTTGCGCACCAGCTGTCCGCCGCTGCCGATGAACGGTTCGCCATAGCGAACTTCCTCCCTCCCCGGATCGCGCCCGAAGAAGGCGATCGGCGCATCGGCGTCGCCCAGGCCGATGATGGGTTCGAGCGGGTCCTTGTCGAAGCGCTGATACACCTCGACATCGATGCCTTCGGTCTCTGCGGCGAGTTCGCGAAAAGCCTGGCGTTGCCCCTGATTCACAGCCACTGGCATTGGCCTCGTTCAAAAGTTGTTTTCGTCCACCAGCACCACGTTTGCGGCGGCTAGCGCGTATGCCGCATCGGCCAGATCATTGCTGACCGGTTCGATCCCCAGCGTGCCGTCCACCCAAAGTGGCGAATAGATGTCTTCCAGCAGGATGCCGGCCGGGTAGCGAACCAGCACGATCTGATTGGGCGGTGGCGGCGGCACATGGATGCACGCACCCGGATAGGGCACCAGAAAGAACTCGGTGCTGCGGCCCTTGGCGTCTGTTTCCAGCGGCACCGGATAACCGCCGAGGCGGATCTGCTGGCCGTTCAGTGACGCCACCGTCTTGGCTGAATACATCACTTCGGGCAAGCCGCGCCCTTGCTTCAGGCCGCCTTGATCGCTGAAACCGTCGGCTTCAGGCGAGTCATGCTCGATCTCCGGCATGTCCTCCAACGCTTTGCGGTCTTCGGCCGGCATCAGCTCGAGCCAGTCGAATTCGGCCGGGGCCGCATGAACGGAGGTTGCGAGGCACAGCAGAAGAGGCAGGATGATCGAGCGCATGGGAACCGAGGGTGCTGAAGATTGGGGCCGCCAGAGGCGCGGCCCCGGACGGATCAGTGTTTACGGCTGGTAACCATGCCGTAGATCACCAGCAGGATGATCGCACCGACCACCGCACCGATAAAGCCGGCACCTTCGCCCGCTTCGTACAGGCCGAGCGCCTGGCCGCCATAGGTGGCGAGCAGCGAACCGCCGATACCCAGCAGGATGGTCATGATCCAGCCCATGCTGTCGTTGCCGGGCTTCAGGAAGCGTGCGATGAGGCCTACGATCAGGCCGATGATGATGGTTCCGATGATGCCCATTGGCAGTCTCCCAAGTCCGAAAAATACGCGTTACGTATCTTCGGACCGGGGACGGACGGCGCAGTTCGACGCCAGATCGTGCAAGCCAGACGGCCGGTGATCAGTCGCGGTCGATCAGCGACTCGACGGCGGTGATCTGCCGATCCAGGGTGGAGCGGTCCGGACAGCGCAGCGTTGCATGGCCGACCTTGCGTCCGGCCTTGAACGCCTTGCCATAGTGGTGCAGGTGGCAATCCTCGACGGCGATGACTTTCGCCACCGGCGGCACCTCGCCGATGAAGTTGAGCATGGCGCTTTCACCCAGCTTCGCCGTCGAGCCCAGCGGCAGGCCGGTCACGGCGCGCAGGTGGTTTTCGAACTGGCTGCACTCGGCGCCTTCGATGGTCCAGTGACCGGAGTTGTGTACGCGCGGCGCGATTTCATTGGCCTTGAGGCCGCCGTCCACCTCGAAGAACTCGAAGGCCAGCACGCCGACATAATCCAGCTCTGTCAGCACGCGCGCGGCGTAATCCTCGGCCAGCGACTGCAGCGGATGATTGCTGCTGGCTACCGACAACCGCAGGATGCCGTTTTCATGCGTGTTGTGGACCAGCGGATAGAAGCATGTCTCGCCGTCGCGAGCGCGTACGGCGATCAACGACACCTCGCCACTGAACGGCACGAAACCTTCGAGGATGCAGGGCACGCTGCCCAGCTCGGCGAAAGCATGGGTGACATCGGCCGGCTTGCGCAGCACCTTCTGGCCCTTGCCGTCGTAACCCAGAGTGCGGGTCTTGAGCACCGCCGGCAGGCCGATGCTGGCCGCGGCGGCGTCGAGATCGGCCTGGGACTGGATATCGGCGAACGCCGGCGTGGGGATGTCGAGATCCTTGAACATGGATTTCTCGAACCAGCGATCACGGGCGATACGCAGCGCCTCGGCGCTCGGGTAGACCGGCACGAACTGCGACAGGAAGGCAACGGTTTCGGCCGGCACGCTCTCGAACTCGAACGTCACCAGATCCACTTCGTCGGCCAATTGGCGCAGATGATCCTGATCGCCGTAGTCGGCGCGCAGATGCTCGCCCAAGGCCGCCGCGCAGGCATCTGGCGCCGGGTCGAGAAAGGCGAAATTCATGCCCAGCGGCGTCCCCGCCAGGGCGAGCATGCGGCCGAGCTGGCCGCCACCGATCACGCCTATTTTCATTTATGCGATCCTCGGGTCCGGATTATCGAGCACGGTCTGGGTCTGTTCGTCGCGGAACTTCTTCAGCGCGGCGTGATATTCCGGAAATTCATGGCCGATGATGCTGGCCGACAGCAGGGCCGCGTTGACCGCACCCGCCTTGCCGATGGCCAAGGTAGCGACCGGCACACCTGCGGGCATCTGCACGATCGACAGCAGCGAATCGACACCGGAGAGCATCGAGGATTGCACCGGTACGCCCAGCACCGGCAGATGCGTCTTGGCCGCACACATGCCCGGCAGGTGCGCCGCGCCGCCGGCACCGGCAATGATCACCCGCAGCCCCCGTTCTTCCGCCTGCTCGGCGTACTGGAACAGCAGATCGGGCGTGCGGTGCGCGGACACCACGGTGACTTCGTGCGGAATGCCGAGCTTTTCCAGCATCTCGGCGGTGTGGCTCAAGGTGGACCAGTCGGACTTGGAGCCCATGATCACGCCTACCAGTGCGGTCATCGTCGTGCCTCTAGTTCTGCGCCATTTGGCGCAACAAGAACCAACGAGCCACGTCGGAAACCCGCGTGGCTCGTCTGCGAATGATCTTGCGGACCGGTCAGCGTGCCCGGCCAAAGAAAGCCGCGAAGTATAGCGCAAGGCACCCCCGACAGGCATACCCACCCATCATCAGGCAGGCCGTGGTCCGTGGTGGCGGTGGCGGTGGCGGTGGCGGTGGCGGTGGCGGTGGCGGTGGGCCGCAGGGTGGGCTTCAGCCACCGAATGTGTTCTCGGTGAAATTCGGCTCCGGTGGGCTGAAGCCCACCCTTGTATCTCGACTATCAGGCCATTTGGGCTGATAGTTCCCGAC
>DALZYJ010000024.1:0-54265 GCA_031988485.1 Pseudomonas sp. | reverse complement strand
CCTCCGACCGCTCGGTTCGTAGCCGAGTACTCTATCCAGCTGAGCTATGAGTGCACTAAAGGTGCGCATTATAGATTCGTGATTTTATCGGTCAAGCTCTTAATTCAATGATTGCGCATCAAACTAAACAACTAAAACAAACTCACTACCTAACTATGCAAAATGGCGGAGAGGGGGGGATTCGAACCCCCGACACCCTTTTGAGATGTACTCCCTTAGCAGGGGAGCGCCTTCGGCCACTCGGCCACCTCTCCGCAACACGGGGCGCATGATACCCATCTTTACCCCGCTTGCAAAGCCAAAAATCACATAAATATTAATGGCTTGGTTCTTGATCTTTCTCTTTCTGGATCCGTTGGTAAATCTCCTCACGATGCACCGCTACCTCTTTGGGTGCATTCACTCCAATGCGCACTTGATTTCCCTTGACACCCAGCACAGTGACAGTCACATCGTCACCCACCATCAGGGTCTCTCCGACCCGGCGAGTCAGAATCAGCATTCCTTTCTCCTTAAAACGGATTCAATTCAGTAAACAGTCTGCAAAGATAAAAACGGATAATGTTCCGTGAGACATCGACCCTAGAGCCTTTCACCAGCTATTGACCAGCAAAAACGACTCGAAAGTTCCATTTGGTGCATTCGAATCGACAGAAGGTGCAAATTAATGCAATTTCGTCGAATCAATCTCCTTTTGCGCTCGGAGCGTCCAGTTCGAACGCGGTATGCAGCGCCCGCACCGCCAGCTCCAGGTACTTCTCCTCGATCACAACCGAAACCTTGATTTCCGAAGTGGAGATCATCTGGATATTGATGTTTTCCTTCGCCAGCGCCTCGAACATCCGGCTGGCGACGCCCGCATGCGAGCGCATGCCAACGCCGACTATCGACACCTTGGCGATATCGACATCGCCGATGACTTCCCGTGCGCCCATGTCCCGCGCAATGCCTTCGAGCACATGCTGCGCGTTATGGTAGTCGTTCCGGTGGACGGTGAAGGTGAAATCCGTGGTGTTATCGTGCGCGACGTTCTGCACGATCATGTCGACCTCGACATTGGCCGAGCTGATCGGACCGAGAATCTTGAAGGCTATCCCGGGCGTATCCGGCACACCACGAATGGTCAGCTTGGCTTCGTCACGATTGAAAGCGATGCCGGAGATGATGGGCTGTTCCATGGATTCCTCTTCATCAAGTGTAATGAGGGTTCCCGGACCCTCCTGAAAGCTGTGCAGCACGCGCAACGGCACGCTGTATTTTCCGGCAAACTCCACGGCACGAATCTGCAGCACCTTGGAGCCAAGACTCGCCATCTCGAGCATTTCTTCGAAGGTGATCTTGTTCAGGCGCTGAGCCTTGGCGACCACACGTGGATCGGTCGTGTAGACACCGTCGACGTCGGTGTATATCTGGCACTCATCAGCCTTCAGCGCAGCCGCCAGCGCGACACCGGTCGTATCCGAACCGCCACGCCCGAGCGTGGTGATGTTTCCGTTCTCATCCACGCCCTGGAAGCCTGCAACCACCACCACACGGCCGGCCTTGAGTTCCTTTTGAATGTTTTGCGAGTCGATCTGGAGAATGCGTGCCTTGGTATGCGCACTGTCGGTGAGAATACGCACCTGGCTGCCGGTGTAGGACACAGCCGGTACGCCAATCTTGATCAACGCCATCGCCAGCAGAGCGATGGTGACCTGCTCTCCGGTCGACACCATCACATCCAGTTCGCGGGCCACGGGCTGCTCGCTGATCTGTTTGGCCAGATCGATCAGGCGATTGGTTTCGCCGCTCATGGCTGAAACCACCACGACGATATCGTCGCCGTTTTCGCGGAATTTCTTGACCTTCGCCGCCACCTGTTCGATGCGCTCGACGGAGCCCACCGAGGTACCTCCAAACTTCTGTACGATCAAAGCCATTTCATCGCCGCCTAAGCCCGTCACGGGCGCTCATTAAATAACCTGCCTACTCAAAGTATCGCTTATTGCGTGCGGGCAGCGGCCTGCCCGGCTTGCGATGCCTTGCCCGTTACGTTTCATGCATTGGCCAAAGTGCAGAGCAGCTTGAGGCCGCCCCGGTTACAAACCTTGCTCTACGAATGCGTTCGCGAGTGCCAGCGCCTCATCGAGCCGCCCCGCGTCGCTGCCGCCACCTTGCGCCATGTCAGGGCGGCCGCCACCCTTGCCACCGACAACCGCAGCCGCCTGCTTCATCAGATCGCCCGCCTTCAAACGGCCGGTAAGATCCTGCGTCACGCCAGCCACCAACACGACCTTTCCGTCCTGTACGCCGCCGAGCAAAATCACGCCGCTGCCAAGTTTGTTCTTCAACTGATCGACCAATGCCAGCAATGCCTTGCCATCCAAGCCATCGACACGAGCGGACAACGTCTTCACGCCCTTCACATCGACAGCGGATCCGGCAAGGTCATTACCGGTTGCGCTGGCGGCCTTGGCTTTGAGCTGTTCGAGTTCTTTTTCCAGTTGGCGATTGCGTTCCAGCATCGCACCCAGCTTATCCAGCAGATTTTCGCGACTACCCTTGACCAGCGCTGCAGCTTCTTTCAGCTGATCTTCCGCGCCGTTCAGATACGCCAGCGCCTGTTCGCCGGTGACTGCTTCGATACGCCGCACACCCGCAGCAACACCGCCTTCGCTGGTGATTTTGAACAACCCGATGTCGCCGGTGCGATTGACGTGGGTGCCACCACAGAGCTCGACGGAAAAGCCTCCGCCCATGCTCAATACCCGCACCTGATCGCCGTACTTCTCGCCGAACAGGGCCATGGCCCCTTTACCCTTCGCCGTCTCGATGTCGGTTTCTTCGATTTCAACGACCGAGTTGCCGCGGATCTCAGCGTTCACCTTGTCTTCCAGCGCCTTGAGTTGCTCAGGCTTGATCGCCTCGAAATGGCTGAAGTCGAAGCGTAGACGCTGACTATCAACCAGCGAGCCTTTCTGACTGACGTGCTCGCCCAGAATCTGCCGCAGCGCCGCATGCAGCAGGTGCGTCGCGGAATGGTTCAGCGCCGTGGCCTGACGAACCGACGCGTCGACAGTGGCCTCGACAGTTGCGCCGATCTGCAAGCTGCCGCTGTCGAGAATGCCGTGATGCAGAAACGCACCGCCTGCCTTGTTGGTATCGCGCACATCGAAGCGCAACCCCTCCGTTGACAGGTAACCGCAGTCACCTATCTGCCCGCCGGATTCGGCATAGAACGGCGTCTCGTCGAGGACGACCACGCCCTCCTCGCCCGCCGACAGGCTTTGTACGGCCATGCCTTCCTTGAACAACGCCAACACCTTGCCGCTGCCTGAGGTCCCGAGATAGCCGGTAAAGCGCGTTTCGCCCTCGACCTTGACCAGGCTGTTGTAGTCCATGCCAAAAGCACTGGCCGACCGTGCGCGCTCGCGCTGAGCTTCCATCTCACGCTCGAAGCCTTCCTCGTCCAGCGTCAGCTCGCGTTCACGTGCGATATCGCCGGTGAGGTCCACCGGGAAGCCATAGGTGTCATAGAGCTTGAAGATCACCTCGCCGGGGATGACGCTGCCCTTCAGCTCGGCCAAGTCCTGCTCGAGAATCTTCAGGCCCTGTTCCAAAGTCTTGGCGAACTGCTCTTCCTCGGTCTTGAGCACGCGTTCGATGTGCGCCTGCTGCTGTTTCAGTTCGGGGAAGGCCTCGCCCATCTCGGCGACCAGCGCCGCGACGATCTTGTAGAAGAAGCTGCCCTTGGCGCCCAGCTTGTTGCCATGGCGGCAGGCGCGACGAACGATGCGGCGCAGCACGTAGCCGCGGCCTTCGTTGGACGGCGTCACGCCATCGGCAATGAGGAAGCCGCAGGAGCGGATATGGTCGGCAACCACCTTGAGTGAAGCCTGCGCTTCATTGGCGCAGCCGATAGCCTCGGCAGCCGCATTCAGCAGACTCTGGAACAGGTCGATCTCGTAGTTGGAATTGACGTGTTGTAGCACCGCGCTGATGCGCTCCAGGCCCATGCCGGTATCGACGCTCGGTGCCGGCAACGGATGCATCACGCCATCCGCGGTGCGGTTGAACTGCATGAACACGTTGTTCCAGATTTCGATGTAGCGATCGCCATCTTCTTCCGGCGAGCCGGGCGGGCCGCCCCAGATGTGCTCGCCGTGGTCGAAGAAGATTTCGGTGCAGGGGCCACAGGGACCGGTGTCGCCCATCGCCCAAAAGTTGTCCGAAGCGTAAGGCGCGCCCTTGTTGTCGCCGATGCGCACCATGCGTTCGGCCGGTACGCCGACTTCCTTGGTCCAGATGTCGTAGGCCTCGTCATCGCTGGCGTAGACGGTGACCCAGAGTTTCTCGGCCGGTAGGTTCAGCCACTTGGGCGAGGTCAGGAATTCCCAGGCGTAGGTGATGGCATCGCGCTTGAAATAGTCGCCGAAGCTGAAGTTGCCAAGCATCTCGAAGAAGGTGTGGTGGCGCGCGGTATAGCCGACGTTCTCCAGGTCGTTGTGCTTGCCGCCGGCACGCACGCATTTCTGGCTGGTGGTGGCGCGGGTGTAGGCGCGCTTCTCCAGGCCTAGGAAGCAGTCCTTGAACTGGTTCATGCCTGCATTGGTGAACAACAGGGTCGGGTCGTTCGCCGGAATCAGCGAACTGGAGGCCACGCGAGTGTGACCCTTCTCTTCGAAGAAGCGGAGGAAGGCTTCACGGATTTCTGCGCTTTTCATAGATTTCTTCCAGAAGACAGCGGCCGAACGGCTGCAAAACGACACGGCGAGGCGGCACCCGGGGCCGGTTCGCAACTATCCAAACGGATAGCCGGCAAAGGGCCGCATTATATCGGGCCAACGCCGCGCGCATAGAGGATAAATGAGATTGAATCAAGCTATTCGACAGCAATTCGGATCTATGCTCTGGCGAAAGCGGCGAAGCACTCGATGATCGGTTCAATGTGTTCGGGCCGCACATCCAGATGCGTCACCATTCGCAGCCGTGGCGCGGCTGTAAGAATGGCGCCGCGCTCCGCCGAAAAAGCCTTTAGCGCCGCCGCACGGTCGCCCATCTGCACGTAGACCATGTTCGTCTGCACCGGCTCGACCACGTAACCCAGTGATTGCAGCCCTTCAGCGATAGCAGCTGCGTGTCGGTGATCCTGCTCCAGGCGCTGCACCTGATGTTCGAGCGCGTAGAGTCCAGCCGCCGCCAGCACACCGGCTTGACGCATACCGCCACCGACCATCTTGCGCAGTCGCCGCGCCTTGTCAATGAACGCCTCGTCACCGCAAAGCACCGAGCCGACCGGAGCACCCAGCCCCTTCGACAGGCACACCGATACCGAGTCGAAATGACGACTAATGTCCTGCGCGGTACATCCCAACTTCACCACAGCGTTGAACAGCCGGGCACCGTCGAGGTGCAGCGCCAATCGTCGCTCGCGGGTGAACGCTCTGGCCTTGGCCAGGTATTCGAGCGGTAGGACCTTGCCCTGCATGGTGTTTTCCAGGGCCAGCAAGCGTGTCCGGGCGAAGTGGAAGTCGTCCGGCTTGATCACCGCCGCGACCCGCTCCAGGTCCAGCGAGCCGTCAGCTTCGATCTCGATCGGTTGAGGCTGGATGGAACCGAGCACCGCGGCGCCACCCGCCTCGTATTTATAGGTATGCGCCAGCTGGCCGGTGACATATTCATCGCCGCGTTCGCAGTGGGACATGAGCGCCAAGAGATTACTCATGGTGCCGCTGGGTACGAACAATCCCCCTTGCATGCCCAGCTGCGTCGCGAGGGCCTGCTCCAGCTGTCGGACTGTCGGATCTTCGCCGTAAACGTCGTCTCCAGTGGGCGCGCTCAGCATGGCGTCGCGCATACCTATCGTCGGCTGGGTAACCGTATCGCTGCGTAGATCGATCAGGCTCATGGCAATTCCTTGATTGAGTCATCGGTGCAGATGCGCCCCGCGCGCCTCAACGCAACAGACGAGTGTCCAGCACGCTCGAGGCACCGCCTAGCATGGTTTCGGTGATATCGATGAAGTCTTTGGTAGTGGCCTTGTCGAGACGCATCAGGCCGCGTGCGACGTCGTCCAGCGAATGCCGGTTCTTGGTGCGCTGCCGGATCTCGCGGTCGAGCTCCTGCAACAGCAACACCGCTCTGGCCGTGATGGGACCACTGGACTGTTCAGTCCGCAGACTTGTGACTTTGCGACTCCACTTGGTCAGATGTTCACGCACCCGCTGGTAGCGATCCTCACTTATACCGCCCGCCCTGCGCATCAGTTCGATCGCGTAGTACTCGGCGAGCCCTTCGCTGATCCAGTCACTGCGGTCGGCATCGGAGATACGGCTGAACACATGGACCAACTCGTGCACCAGCGAGCTGGTGCCGTTTTCGCTGACCAGCGGCCGATCGGCGTGCATGAACAAGGAGTTCGGACCGGACAACCCGCCCCGCCACATGGGATCCCCGGCGCCGACGATCAGCAGCTTCTTCGGATCACGTGGGAACACGTTCTGCACCTCAGGCCAGACGAAGGTGAGTAGCGTAAGAATATCCATCCGCCGCAGCCCCTCGCCCACCGGGCCGGCGACCGTTACGTCGGTTTCACCGAGCCTGGCCCGACGACTGCCGAGCTTGCCGGCAAGAATCCAACCGGTCGGACGATCGAAAAGACGTTCGTGATTGTCGATGCGAAAGCGGTTCTTGCCGATGCGCGGCCAACCCGTTTCGACGCTCTTCCACCCTTCCGGAAGCTCGATGCGCAGGCGGGAAATCAACTTGACGCCATCCTGACTGTCCATGCGGCCGGCAGGCACCAGATCGTCACCGCGCATCAAAACCCAGTCGTCCGTCATCCGCGCATCGAAGCGTCCGCTCTTGCGCTGATGACTGACCTTGACCTTATAGCTCAGCCGCGCCTTACCGGAGGCGGGTCGCCAGACGCCCCGTCCGTCCCCCTCCTCCCAGCGGCCCTCAGGATTGCTCTCGAAACCGCTGTAAAGCCCTTCATCGCCCAGGTTGAAATCGATGTATCGGATAACGCTGCCGTCCTCTACAAGCAGCTCGACCTCCGCCATATCCTGCTCGGGAACGAACTTGACGTTGTAGTCGATATCGACGCGCTTGGCAGCGTGCGCCGTGGTGACGAACGACAACAACAGGACAGCAAGCAGCGGTAACTGACGAAGGGACATCGGGCGACTCCAGGTTGAGTTCAGTGCTATGACGACGCGCCCGGACGGAGATTCAACCGGCTCGGAAAATCAGGTGATCTTCCCAGTCGTCCTCGGCGACGGAGCCCTCAGCGATCATCCGCCCGGACTGCGAAATCCGCTCCGCATGCACCGCATCCGGGTCGCCGCAAACCAGATGATGCCAGAGCGGGAGGTCCTTGCCCTCGGCCACGAGTCGGTAGCCGCAAGTGGGCGGCAGCCACTTGAATTGTGCGGCATCCGCTGCGGTCAGCTGAATGCAATCAGGCACGCTGGCGCGTCGGTTGGGGTAGTTCGTGCAACGGCAGGTTTTCAGATCGAGCAATTTGCAGGCGATGCGGGTGTAGTAGACGCTGCCGTCCTCCTCGTCTTCGAGCTTCTGCAGGCAGCACAAGCCGCAGCCGTCGCACAGCGACTCCCACTCGGCCGCGTCCAGCTCGGCGAGGGTTTTGCGCTTCCAGAAGGGTTCGACTTTTGCCGCCATGAAAATTGCCACCTCGAATAAAGGCGCGAAGTCTAGCCATTGCGGTGCAACTGGCCAAGCTCGGACGCACGGAGCGGCTCACCGGACGGTAGCCGCACGCAATGCTTAAACAGGATCGTTGCGGCGCAGCAGCTCTTCGGGCAGGTGCTCGATGTATTCCTCCTCAGGCGGCGGCATCTGCAGGTGGTAACCCTGTTTTTCCAGGTTATCGAGTACCGTCGCGATATCTTCCCGGGCCAACTTGCGCTCCGGCGTCAGGACGAGATCGAAGGCATGCTGCGGCGGGCCGAAGGCGGCCAGCAAGGCTTCCGGCACACGTGCTAGCGCCTCGCTGCGCTCGACGTACAGGTACATTTCGTTCTTGCGGGTACTTCTATATATAGAGCAGATGCGTTTCATTGCTTTTCTTCCAGCACGTCGAGAAGAGCTTGGCCCATTCGCTCGCGACGCCAACCGCGCAATGAGTCAGGCAGTTCATAAGGTCCATTCGGATAGCCGCTTTTCAACAAGGCTTCGAGCACCTTCTTGCGCAGCATCAGTTCAGGTGCGATATCGAGCGCGAGAGCTTCGCGCTGACCAACCGCGCGCAGTTTCTTCAACAGCCCGGACACCTCCAACGGCAGCGGTTCCGGCAACGGCTCGGGCCAATCCTGCTCAGGCGTTGCAGCGCCGGTGCGAATCAGCTCAAGCAGGGTTTCGCCATCCTGGCGCACGGTGCGCGGGTGCATGTCGTCGATGCGCGCAAGGCTCACCAGATCGGTCGGCTGGGTACGCGCCAACGGCCACAGGCTGTGCTCACGCAACACCCGGTTGCGCGGTTGATTGCGCGCGCGCGCCTGACGCTCTCGCCAAGCGGTCAGCACGCGCAGCACCGCGAGTTGTCGGGGCTTGAGACGCCAGGCCTGCTTGACGTCGCGATAGGCTTCATCAGGATCCGTTTCACGCTGCAGATTGGCGACCAGTTCGGCGCCGTCTTCAATCACCCAGGCGCGCTTGTCATCGGACAGCCTCGGCTGCAGCGCCTCGTACAGCTCGGCCAGATGCTGCGCATCTTCGGCGGCATAGCGGATCTGCATCTCGCTCAACGGTCGCTGGAGCCAGTCGGAGCGCGTTTCGCCCTTGGGCAGTTCGATGTTCAACACGCTCTGCACCAGGCGCGAATAACCCATGGAGAAGCCGATGTTCAGGTAGCCGGCGGCGAGCTGCGTATCGAACAGCGGGGTCGGCAAACTGTTGGTCAGGCGCCAAAACACTTCCAGGTCTTCACTGCAGGCATGCAGGACCTTCACCACGGCCGGGTCTTCCAGCAACCCGGCAAATGCACTCCAATCGGTTATCCGTAGCGGGTCGATCAGATAGGCGCAACGCCCGTCGCCAACCTGCAAAAGCGCGGCAATCGGGTAAAAAGTATCGACCCGCATGAACTCGGTATCTACCGCCACGTAAGGCAGCTGGCGCCACTCGCCACACAGACGGGCCAGGTGCGCGTCATCCAGCACCCATTGAGTTTCGATGGCCACTAGGCCCTCCTTGTTATTCGGCTCGCGACCGGACGCCTGGTCGAAAGGCGCGCAGTATATATCGCTGAAGTCGCGCCGCGTCCTGCTCATCCGCCACCCATTCGCGTGCTAACGTTTCGCGAACACTTTACGGAGCCCCGCCATGCCGCTTGCCCAACTGATCAGCGCCAACCAACTGGCCGCGCGCCTGCCCGAACCCGCACTGCGCATCCTCGATTGCCGCTTTGCACTGGACGACCCGAAATACGGCGAACGCAGCTACGCCGATGCGCATATTCCCGGCGCCCGCCATGCCGATCTCGAACGCGACCTGTCTGGAGAGATCGTACTGGGTGTAACCGGCCGGCACCCGCTGCCGCGTCCTGCGGATCTGGTCGCAACGCTCAGGGCGCTGGGTTTGAACGACGACAGCGAAATCGTGCTCTATGACGACGGACCCGGCGCCTTCGCCGCTCGGGCCTGGTGGCTTCTCGCATGGCTAGGCAAGCGTGATGGCGTGTACCTGCTCGACGGCGGCTATCGGGCCTGGTGCGACGCCGGTCTGCCAGTGGAGCAAGAAGTGCCATCGCCAATGGCGGGCAACTTCCATGGGCAACCCGATGACAACCTGACAATCGACGCCGCGACGCTGTCCGGCACCCTTGAAACGCCGAACCTGACCCTGATCGATGCCCGTGCACTCCCGCGCTTTCTTGGCGAAGTCGAACCAATCGATCCGGTTGCCGGCCATATTCCCGGCGCCGCCTGCGTGCCTTTCACCGAAAATCTCGATGCCGACGGGCGCTTCCTCCCGCCCGATCAGTTGCGCGCGCGTTTCAGCCAGCAACTCACCGAACGACCGGCCGACGAGTTAGTTGCGTATTGCGGCTCCGGCGTAACGGCATGCCATAACCTGTTTGCTTTGTGCCTGGCCGGCTATCCGCTGGCCAGGCTTTATCCTGGGTCATGGAGCGAGTGGATCACTGTTCCGCAGCGACCTGTCGCCTGACGACAAACCGAGCAGTCCGGCCGGTCACAATTTGCCTGATTGGTTTTAGTGAAAAATCGCCCGCTTATCGCCGCCGATCGTCGTGCTTTACGAAAAATTGCACTCTTTCGTTTGCGACGGATCAGAGAAGCTTGATAGGGTCCGAGCGCTTTTTCCTCTGGAGTAGAACAATGAAAACAACTTGGTTGAAGACCGCGATCGCTGTAGCCGTGGGCGCCCTTTCCACTCAGGCCATGGCCGCCGGTTTCGCCCTTAACGAGCAGAGCATCAGTGGCATGGGCACCTCCTTTGCCGGCCGCTCCTCTTCTGCCGATGACGCCACCACCCTGTTCGGCAACCCTGCCGGCATGTCGCGCCTCAAGCGCGAGGAAGTGAGCTTTGGGATGGCGGCGATCAATGCCAAGACGGATATCAAGAACACTAGTGGCGCACCAGGCAGCAACGACGGCGATATGGTGCCGTTCACTGCCGTCCCGATGGGCTATTACGTCAAGCCGCTGGACGAGAAATGGGCGGTTGGTGTTGGCGTTTACGTCCCCTTCGGCCTTATCACCGATTATGAAGGCGGATTCTCTGGTCGCTATCACGGCGACTACAGCGAAGTGCGGGTCATCACCGTGCAGCCTACCGTCAGCTATCGCTTCAATGACAAGTTGTCGGTTGGCTTTGGCCCGACGATCAACCGGATCGATGGACAGCTAGAAAGTGCCGTCCCTCCTGTAACCGCCGGTGCTACTGCAGACAGCCGCGTCAAGATCAAAGGTGACGATACGGCTCTTGGTTTCAACGTCGGCGTGCTGTACGAGTTCAGCCCGCACACGCGTGTGGGCGTGACTTACCACTCCAAGGTGGACTACACACTGGAAGGCGACACTCGTGTATCAGGAAATGATCCGACCCTGGCCTTCGTCGGGGCGTACGGCAAGTACGATGCTTCCCTGGATCTCGAAACGCCTGAGTCAATCGACTTTTCGCTCACTCACGAGCTCAACGAACAATGGACAATCTATGGCGGCGCCATGCTGACCCGCTGGAGCCGTCTCGAATCGATCGTTGTGGAAAACCAAGGCGTACCGGCGGGTCCAGCTTCCGCCAGCTTTAGCACTATTTCCGAAGAACAAGACTGGCACGACACCTGGTCCTACGCCCTCGGCGCTGCTTACAAGCTGAACAAGGAATGGACCTTGCGTACTGGCGTAGCCTTGGATCAAAGCCCGACCAACAACACCCACCGCTCGCCACGCATCCCGACCGGCGACCGTACGGCGGTTAGCTTCGGTCTGGCATGGAATCCGACAGACGATATGACGGTTGATCTGGCCTACTCCTATCTGTGGGAAGAGGACACCAAGATCCGCCAAGCGTCCTACAACGCCACCTACGAAAACAGCGCCCACGGCTTCGGCGCTGCTCTGAGCTACCGCTTCTGATGCACCCGCCCCGGCCGCTCGGCCGGGGCTTCTCCCGCTACTTACCCAGCGCCTTTTCCACCGCAGCGATCAGCTTCGGATCGTCCGGCTTCACCTTGCTGGAAAAGTAGTCGACCACCTTGCCGTTGCGATCCACCACGTACTTATAGAAGTTCCAGCGTGGCGCCCTGCCAGCCTGCTCGGCCAATTCCTTGAACAGCGGTATTGCATCGCTGCCCCGCACGGGTTGTGTCTGCGCCATGGCGAACGTCACGCCGTAATTGACGTAGCAGACTTCGGCCGTCTCGGCGGCATCGTCCGCTTCCTGAAAGAAATCATCGGACGGCACGCCAAGCACCGCCAGCCCATCGTCCTTATAACGCTGATACAACGCTTCGAGCCCTTTGAACTGCGGCGTGAAGCCGCAGTGACTGGCGGTATTGACGACCACCAGCGCCTTGCCCTGGAACTGCTGACACAGATCGATGGTGTCCTTGGAGCGCAGTTTCGGCAGTTCATGCTGCAGCAAGGCCGGGCACTGATCCGCCGCTGCTTGGCCGGCCAGCAGTGACAAAGCGAGTGAAGCGGCGACTAGATAGATTCTCATGGCAAATCTCCAGACGGGATGGCGACACGCTACGCCCCGGCTGCCCGACCGGCAACGCCGGCTTCAGCGCAGCAAAAGGGTCAAGCCGTTCGTGTTCGTCGTATACAAACCTAGATAACGACGGACAGAATGTCCGGCAGCTTATCGGGAGCCCAACATGAACGATTCAGCGCTCGCTCCATTGCGCATCAACGGACAACTCTGGTTCAACCGTGGCGAGAAGGGATATCTCGGCGGCAAACGCATCGAACTACTGGAGCAGATCGACGCGACCGGCTCGATCACCCGCGCGGCCAAAGCCATCAACCTCAGCTACAAGGCCGCCTGGGATGCGGTGGATACAATGAACAACCTGTCGGAACGGCCACTGGTAGTCAGGGCAGTTGGCGGCGCCAACGGCGGCGGCACTCAGCTGACCGACTTCGGCCGCGAGATGCTGCACGTCTGGCAGCGCATGCAGCAGGAGTACGAGCGCTTTCTCGCCCAGGTCGCACAGGGCATCGAAGGCTTCGACGACATCGACAAACTACTTCGGGCAATCGCCATGAAAACCAGCGCACGCAACCAGTTTCGCGGCCGCATTACCCATGTCGAAAAAGGTGCGGTGAACGGCAGCCTGAGCCTCGATATCGGTGAAGGCCAGACCATTACCGCTACGTTGACCAACGACAGCATCGACGAACTTCACCTGGTGCCCGGCAAGACCGCGATAGCCCTGATCAAGGCCAGCTTCGTGCTGCTCTCGCCCGACCCGGCGGTAAAGATCAGTGCCCGCAACCGTCTGACCGGCACCATCACCGCCCTGACGCCCGGCGCGGTGAGCTGCGACGTCAAGTTGCTGTTGCCCGGCAATCGCACCCTGGGCGCCGTCGTTACCAACGAGAGCGCCGAGGAGCTGGGCCTGGCGCTCGGGCAACCCTGCACGGCGCTGATCAAGGCGTCGCACGTCATCATCGCCGTGGACTGAAGCACATCGGATGACAGGCCGGTGATTGCCTTCGGCTCAGATCCGTAGCGCCAGCGCAATCAGTACGCTGCACTCCACTAGCTCCAACAGCGCCCCGGCCGTGTCGCCGGTGGTGCCGCCGATGCGCCGGCTCATGGCCTGCCGCGCCAGCACGCCGATGGCGAGACTGACCATCAGCGTCAGCCAACCGCTCGTGCCCAGCGCCAGGCAGACAATCATGACCGCGAGCAGAACGATGCGAACAGAGGCACGCGGAAGGTGCTCGGCCAGTGCCTGGCCGAGGCCACCAGGACGCACGTAAGGGGTCGTCAGAAACAACCCGAGCAACGCGCCGCGACCAAGCAACGGTGCCAGCAGCAGGGCCATCCGCTCATCCGCGCCGAGCAGTACCCAGAGCGCGGCGAACTTGAGCAACAGCAGCAACACCAGAACCACCACGGCAACCGGACCGCTGCGTGGGTCCTTCATGATCGCGAGGGTGCGCGCCCGATCGCCGAAACCACCGAGCCAGGCATCGGCGCTGTCGGCCAGGCCATCGAGGTGCAGCGCGCCAGTGAGTGCCACCCAGGCTGCCAGCACCAATGCCGCCTGCAGCGGCAGCGCGGCGCCTTCGATTGCGAGACTGCCAAGCCAGAGAATCAAACCCAGCAACAACCCCACCAGCGGGTAATGCAGCAGCGATCGGCCAACTGCCTGCGGTGCGGGCATGCCGCTCAGTCGCACCGGCAGGCTGGTGAGAAACTGCAGCGCGATCAGAAAGGGCTGCATGCTTCTTCCAGCCAGAGCGTGGCGTCGGCGAAGCCGGTTTTCAGCCCGCACATTGCGCCGTGGCTCACCTCGACCTGCAGCAGTTGCCCGCGCGGCAGACCTCGCGCCTCGGCCAACAACAGGCGCATCACGCCGGCATGGGTGATCAGCAAGATGCGCTCGCGGGCGAAACGGTCGGTGATTCGCTCGATCACCGTCAGCACACGTGCCTCGAAATCGATCAACCGCTCCCCACCGGGCGGCGTAAAGCCGTAGGGATCGTTCCAGAAGCGACCCAGGGCATCGCTGTGATCGACCATCAGCTCGGCAGCCGTACGCCCTTCCCAGTCGCCAAAATCGAGTTCGCGCAGGTCGCGTTCGAACTCCAACGGCAACTCACGTTGCTCAGCGCATTCCACGGCGAAGGCCGCGCAGCGACGCAAGGGAGAGCTGATGATCCGATCCCAAGGCCCGGCACCGACGACCGCTTGGCGCATCTGTAACCAACCAAACTCCGTAAGAGCGTCGTCCAGCCGCCCGCGAAAGCCGCCACCAGAAACCGTCTCGCCGTGACGCAGCATGTCCAGATGCACGCTCATGCGCTCTGCCCGGCGACGGCCGCTTCGCCAAAGGTCGCCATCTCCGCGTGCAACGCGCACGCGAGCCGCAGCAGAGGCACGGCCAGCGCGGCGCCACTCCCCTCACCCAGCCGCAGGCCGAGGTCGAGCAAAGGCCGGGCGTCGAGCGCTTCCAGCACCGCCAAGTGGCCGGGCTCGGCCGAGCGATGGGCGAATAGCAGCCAGTCGCGACAAGCGGGATTCAGACGCACCGCGCAAAGCGCCGCCACGCTGCAGATAAAGCCGTCCACCAGCACCACGATGCCCTGCTGAGCGCAGGCCAGATAGGCGCCGGTCAGCGCCGCCAGCTCGAACCCACCCACGCGCTGCATCCAGCCCAGGGTGTCGTGACGACCGGCGTGCAGCGCCAATGCGCGCTCGATCACGGCGCATTTGTACGCCACACCGGCCGCATTCAGGCCCGTGCCAGGTCCAGCCAGATCGCGTGGTTCAAACTCCAACAGTGCGCAGGCCAGAGCGGCTGCGGTGGTGGTATTGCCGATGCCCATTTCCCCGCCAATGAACAGTGCAGACTGTTCCCCGTTTGCACGTATTGCGCTGTCGCGCCCGACCTGCATCGCCTGTAGACAGACTTCCATGCTCATCGCCGGCGCCTCGGCGAAGTTTGCCGTGCCCGCACCCAGTGCCAGATGGCGCACGCCGGGCAAGGGCCCGACCGGCGAAGCGGTTCCCAGGTCGACCACTTCCAGCCTCGCGCCGAGCTGACGGGCCAGCACGCTGATCGCAGCGCCGCCGTTGACGAAGTTGGCGAGCATCTGCCCGGTCACCGATTGCGGATACGCGGAGATGCCTTCTGCGGCGACACCATGATCGCCCGCGAAAACACTGATCCAGACCGAGTCCAGGCTCGGACGCTCGTGCCCTCGCAATGCAGCCAACTGCGGCACCAGCGCATCGATACGACCCAATGCACCACCCGGCTTGGTCAGCTGCGCATCACGCGCCAGCGCTGCCTGGCGCGCGCGCTCATCCAGGGCACGGCAAGGCGCTTGCCACCAGTGTTCGGTCACAGCAGCTCTCCATTCAGATGATGCCCTTTCAAAATCATGGGCAGGCCCGCGACGGTGAACACCACCCGCTCGCAGCGTTCGGCCAGCGCCTGGTGCAGCCAGCCGGCCTCATCCACATACCGCCGGCTCAGCTCACCCAGCGGTACCACGCCCAGTCCGGTTTCGTTACTGACCAGCAGTACGCGCCCCGGCAACTCCGCCAGACATTCGAGCAGCGCGTCGCGTTCTTCGGCCAGACGCGCCGGATCGCCCAGCATCAGCAGGTTGGTCAGCCATAGAGTCAGGCAATCCACCAGCAGGCATCGATCAGCGCCAGCGTGTTCGCGCAGCACCGCGGCCAGCGTCAGCGGCTCCTCCACCAGTGCCCAGTCCATTGGCCGCCGCGCGCGGTGGTGGGCGATACGTTCGCTCATCTCGCCATCCAGTGGCTGGCTGGTGGCGATATAAGTGACCGACAGGCCAGATTCGCTGGCCAGACGCTCGGCCAGCCGGCTCTTGCCGGATCGGGCACCGCCGAGGATTAGTTCGAGCATTTTCAGTTTTCCTCGATCGGTCGGATCTTTGTAGGGGGTGCAACCCGCCGAATATGGCCGAGGTTCAACACGCAACGGCAGCCGTCAAACACCGCAAAGCTCACGCAAGAAATGGGTATCCAGATGCGCCTCGACCAGGTCGGCCAAGCGCTCGATATCCCGTTCGCGCAGCGCGTGATAATCCACCCGCTGCGCGTTTTCCAGCCCGGCCCAACGCAACAGCGCTTCGCAGGCCGCAGGCGACTCGAACAAACCATGCAGATAGGTGCCGAGTACCTGACCGTCCTCGCTGAGAGCGCCATCCATTCGGCCGTCGTCGAGTTGCACAGCGGCTCGCTCGAGTGCCGGGCCACTGCTGACGCCCGCGTGAATCTCGTAGCCGCAGACGTCGGCATCGCCCAGACAGAGTCGCCCGTGCACGTTGCGCAATTGTTTCTCAGCGGCCAGTTCGGTCGACAACGCCAGCAACCCGAGCCCATCGCTCTGCCCCACCGCGCCTTCGAGCCCAAGGGGATCGGCGATGCACTCGCCGAGCATCTGCAGCCCACCGCAGATCCCGAGCACCTTGCCGCCGTAGCGTAGATGACGTCCGATCGCCGCCTCCCATGCGTTCTCGCGCAACCAGGCGAGGTCGGCGCGGACGCTCTTGGAACCCGGCAGGATGATCAGATCGGCGCCGGGGATCGCCTGGCCGGGGCCGACGAAACGCAGATCGACCTGCGGGTGCAGGCGCAGCGGATCGAAGTCGGTATGGTTGCTGATACGCGGCAGCACCGGCACTACCACTGTCAGGGTCTGCTCGGCTTTAGCGGACTGGCGCACGTCGATCGCGTCTTCGGCCTCCAGATGGAAGTCCATCAGATAGGGCAACACACCAAGAACCGGCTTGCCGGTCCGTTGTTCGAGCCAGTCCAGCCCCGGCTGCAACAGCGCGATATCGCCGCGAAAGCGGTTGATCACGAAGCCCCGCACCCGCGCCTGCTCGCTCGGGCTGAGCAGTTCCAGCGTGCCGACCAGATGGGCGAAGACACCGCCCTTGTCGATATCGGCAATGAGAATGACCGGGCAATCCACCGCCTCGGCGAAGCCCATGTTGGCGATGTCGTTGGCGCGCAGATTGATCTCCGCAGGCGAGCCGGCGCCTTCGACCATGACCACCTGATACGTCGCACCGAGGCGCCGATGCGATTGGAGCACCGCATCCATCGCCACATGTTTGTAGTCGTGGTACGCCACGGCGTCCATGTTGCTGACGGCGCGGCCGTGAATGATCACCTGCGCGCCGATATCGCTGTTGGGCTTGAGCAGCACCGGGTTCATGTCGGTGTGCGGCGCCAGTCCGGCGGCCTGCGCCTGGACCGCCTGGGCGCGTCCGATTTCCCCGCCTTCGGCAGTGACAGCGCTGTTGAGTGCCATGTTCTGTGGCTTGAACGGCGCTACGGACACGCCTTGTCGGCGAAGCCAACGACACAGCGCGGTCACCAATGTGCTCTTGCCGGCATCGGATGTGGTGCCCTGAACCATCAGCGTGCTCATGCGCGAATCTCCTGATAGCAAGCCAGTGCGCGGGCCAGGCGAGACCAGCCCAGCTCGTCTGCGGGCAGACCGAAACGCAGGCTCGGCGGATAGTGAAAACGGCGAACGAGAATGCCCTGACAGGCAAGGAATTCGTACAGCAGATCCGCCTCTTCGGTTACGACCCACTGAAACAGATCGCAACCACCCGTGGGGGGCAGGCCACTGATTGTCAGCAGCCCCGCCAGCCGCGCACTGTCGGTCAGGAGCCGCCCACGCTGCCGATGTTGCCCTTCTCGGTCGGCGAGAAATGCCGTACCGATAAACCGCGACGGTCCGGTGATCGGCCAGGGGCCCAATGCATCGCCCAACGCGCGCAAAAGCTCGGTTTCAGCCAGAACGAAGCCGAGCCGCGCGCCGGCCATGGAGAAGAATTTACCGAACGAGCGCAACACGATCAGCCCCGGCAGGTGGCCGTAGGACGCCAGGCTGTGCTCGGGCGTCGGGTCCATAAACGCCTCGTCAACCACCAGCCAACCGCCGCGCGCCGTCAGCCGCGCATGCCAGTCGAGTAGTTGTTCGGGCGGTAACAGGCGCCCGGTGGGATTGTTCGGATTGACCACCACCAGGACGTCGAGCTGATCGAGCGTCCGCGGTACGGCCCCTTCGCTGAACTCGCTGACGCGATGCCCTTCGCGACGCCACGCCTCGGCGTGCTCGCCATAACAGGGCGAAACGATGCCGACCTGCGCATGCCGACGCAGCCGCGGCAGCATCTGGATTGCGGCTTGCGAGCCGGCGACCGGCAGCAGCGAGGAGGCGCCGTAATAGTCACGTGCGACGGCTTCCAGCTCATCCTCGTCTTCTGGTAGACGACGCCATGCATCCGCCGGAACGGGCGGCAGCTCGAAGCCATAAGGTGCAATACCGGTGGACAGGTCGAGCCAGTCCGTCAACGGGATAGCGAGATCGCGCGCCGCTGCCCGCAGCCGTCCGCCATGTTCAAGCATGCAGCCAGCCTCCCAGCAGCAATGCCAACAACCAGAGCCCGACGCCAGCCCAGACCATATCCAATGCGCGCTCGATATCGCGCGCGCCGGGCGCTTCGCCCTCGCCCAGGACTGGACGCTGATGCAGCACATCGTGATAGATCGCCGGCCCGCCCAGCGACACACCCAACGCGCCGGCACCCGCGGCCATCACCGGCCCGGCGTTGGGGCTGTCCCACAAGGGTGCCTGTTGACGCCAGCAGCGCCAGGCTGCGCGCGTCTGGCCCAACACGGCGTAGGTCAGCGCGACCAGTCTGGCGGGGATGAAATTGAGCGCGTCATCGATGCGCGCGGCGGCCCAGCCGAAACGTTCGAAGCGTTCGGTTCGATAGCCCCACATGGCATCCAGCGTATTGCTCAGACGGTACAACACGACACCAGGCGCACCGGCAATCGCGAACCAGAACAGCGCTGCAAACACTGCATCGCTACCGTTCTCCAGCGCCGATTCGGTCGCCGCACGAGCCACGCCCTGCTCGTCCAGTACGCCGGTATCGCGGCTGACGATGAAACCTACCCGTCGCCGCGCCGCGGGCAGGTCGCCACTGCGCAGCGCGAGCGCCACCGGCATCAGGTGCTCGCCCAGGCTGCGCAGGCCGAGCGCGAGGTATAACAGCAGGATTTCGATCAGCCAGCCAATGCCTGGCAACAGACTCAACAGCCAGGCGATGACGGTCAGTGGCAACACCGCGAGGCACCAGGCCGTGACGCCATGGCTACGCCAGCCGCGACCGCCCGGACCGTTGAAGTGCTGTTCCAATCTGTCAGCCAGCCGGCCGAAGATCACCAGCGGATGGCTGCGACGAGGCTCGCCCAGCAGTGCATCCAGGCAGACTCCGGCGAGGCAACTCAGGGCCACGCTCAAGGCTGTTCCTCCCAGCCGTCTTCGAACAGCAATTCGTGCAGCGGCCGAGGTTGCGTCCAGCCTTGCAGCGCCAACATCGGCGCCGGATAAAATTCATCGACCGCCCCGAGACAGATCACCGCCATCGGCTCGGCTCCGGTCGGCATCTGCAGCAGTTCGGCCAGCGCTTGTGGATCGAACAATGACACCCAGCCCATTCCCAGCCCTTCCGCCCGCGCGGCGAGCCAGAGGTTCTGGATGGCGCAGGCCGCCGAGGCCAGGTCCATCTGCGGCAGCGTGCGACGGCCGAATATGTGAGTGTCGCGCCCTTCCATCAACGCGACGACCAGCAGTTCGGCGCAATCCTTGATGCCCTCGACCTTCAACTGCATGAATTCACGGCCACGCTCACCCAACGCCTCGGCGGTCAGCACACGTTCCTGCTCGACCAGCTCGGCGATGGCCGAACGCAGCTCGGCGCGACGAATGCGGATGAACCGCCAGGGTTGCATCAAGCCGACGCTGGGCGCCTGATGCGCGGCTTCCAGCAATCGTGCGAGCAGTTCAGGCGCTATCTCGCCGCCGCTGAAATGGCGCATGTCGCGTCGTTCGGCGATGGCGCGGTAGACGCCGGCGCGCTGCGCCTCGGTGAAGGCGTGCTCGCTCATGGCTTGAACAACGCCGCAGCCGCTTGGGGATCGGACGGCATATAGAAGTGGATATAAGACGCTGTCAGCCGACCCTGCCGATAGACCGCTTCGGCGGTGCGTTTGTAGTTCGGACATTCGCCCTGCGCGATGGGCTGCATGGCTGTTTCGAGCGAAGAATGATGAAAGGTGTGGCCGCGCAGGCGCCCTTCCGGCAGTGCGGTTTCCTGCAGCGCCAGCGCGGTCAGGCGCTTTTGCATCCGCGCCTGGCCAGGTAGCAGACCGAGCATGTCCTCGCGCGTACCGGCCTGGTCGGTCAGCCCGTCGAGCAGATAGAGCATGCCGCCGCATTCGGCGAGGATCGGTTTGCCCGCTGCGTGATGCGCCTGGATCGCCTCGCCCATGGCGCGATTGCGAGCCAAGGTGGCCAGATGCAGCTCGGGATAGCCACCCGGCAGGTACAGGCTGTCTACCGCGGGCAGTTTTGAAAAATGCAGCGGAGAAAAAAACAGCAGCTCGGCGCCAAGCGCCTCAAGCAGATCGAGATTGGCCTGATAGACGAAAGCGAAAGCGGCATCGCGCGCAACGCCGATGCGCACGCCCTGCAATAGCGGCGGCACCCTCAAGGGCTCCGGCGGTGGGAAACTGACCGGCGCCGGCAACTCGCTATCCGCACTCGCCGCCAGCGCATCGGCAGCCGCATCGAGCCGGGCATCCAGATCCGCCAGTTCCTGAGCCTGCACCAGGCCCAGATGCCGACTCGGCAGGCCCACCGACTCACTGCGCGGCAAGGCGCCGAACCAGCCGATCCGCTCCGGCAAGCAGTCCCGCAGAATCTCGCCATGCCGGCTACTGCCCACCCGATTAGCGAGCACGCCGGCAAATGGCAGGTCCGGCTGATAGCTGGCCAGGCCGTGCGCCAGCGCGCCGAACGTCTGCGCCATGGCCGAACCGTCTATAACCGCCAATACCGGAATACCGAAGTGCCGGGCCAGATCGGCAGCCGATGGGGTGCCGTCGAACAGCCCCATCACCCCTTCGATCAGAATCAGGTCGGCCTCGCCCGCCGCTTCCCACAGCAGCCGCCGGCTCTCGGCTTCGCCGACCATCCACAGATCGAGCTGATAGACCGGATGACCGCTGGCACGCGCAAGCACCATCGGATCGAGAAAGTCCGGACCGCACTTGAACACCCGCACGCGTTTGCCCAGCCGGGTATGCAGGCGTGCCAGGCCGGCCGTGACGGTGGTCTTGCCTTGGCCTGACGCGGGTGCGGCTATCAGCAGTGCGGGGCAGCTTCTGCTATTCATCGCGGCCTCCGATCACCGTAGGGAAGACGTTTCATCCATCCACCGACAACGCGGGTAGATGAAACAAACGTCATCGTGAACGCCTTGCATGCAGGCATCAGAATTCGACGCCCTTCTGCGCCTTAACCCCAGCCTTGAAGGCATGTTTGATCAGACTCATTTCAGTCACCGTATCGGCCGCCTCGATCAGCCCGGGCGGCGCGCCGCGACCGGTCACTACCACATGCTGCAACATGGGGCGCGACTCGATATCGGCGAGCACCGGGTCGAGTTCCAGATAGCCGTACTTGAGCGCGATGTTCAGCTCGTCCAGCACCACCAGCCCAATCTCCGGATCGGCCAGCAGCTCGGCCGCGACGCTCCAGGCTTCGCGAGCCTTGGCGATGTCGCGCTGGCGATCCTGGGTTTCCCAGGTGAAGCCCTCGCCCATCACGTGATAGCGCACCTCATCGGGAAAGCGCCGGAAGAAGTTTTCCTCCCCCGTGCTGGCTGCGCCCTTGATGAACTGCACCACGCCGACCTTGATACCGTGGCCCAGCGCGCGGGCGACCATGCCGAAGGCCGAGCTGCTCTTGCCCTTGCCGTTGCCGGTGTGCACCAGCAGCAGGCCGTACTCGTCCTGGGCCTCGGCGATCTTCGCGTCGACCACCGCTTTCTTGCGCTGCATGCGCGCCTTGTGTCGTGCGTCGCGGTCGTCCATCAATGCACCTCCCGCGCACGCATCAGGCGTAGCGCCGAAACGATACCGACATGCAGCACCAGCGCCGTGCCGACGTAGAACGCAAGGTTGCCCAGGTGACGCGGCACGTACTGGGCGATGCGCGGCAGGAAGCCGGCCAGGGTCGGCTCCGGATAGCGGCCGGAGAAGAAGTAGAACGCCCCGCCGGAGATCAGGTAGGCGACGAAACCCGCGACCAGCAGCGTCAACGCCAGCACGGCCAAGCTGCGCAGATCGTCACGCTGCCAGCCGGCGAACAGCCGCCCGGCCAGCCACAGGCTGCCGTAAGCCGGCACCAGCGCCCAGTAGGCCGGCGACAGGCACCAGTCGCTGATGGCGCCGCTGGCTAGGGAGCCGAAATCCAGCACGGACGCCACGGCGAACAGCAGCACGAACACCCCGCGCGGGCGCAGGTAGAAGCCGGCCAGGAAGAAGATCGACCAACTGGCGCTGGGGAGGTTCTCGACGCTGGCGAAGTGTTGGCCACGGGTCATGGCCATCAGCAGGATCAGCGCGGCGCCTATTGCCAACTGGGCGCGTGTGGACAGGACGTGCATGGTGTTCTCCTTTGGGTTGTCGGTCAGATGGCCTGGTAGCGGACGGTGAAGTACACCGCGCGGCCAGGTTGTTCGTAGGTCTGGGTGGTTTCGTAGTCGCGGTCGAACAGGTTCGCCAGCTTGACCTGCAGGCGCCAGGCTTCGTCGAAGCGGTATTCGCTGCGCAGATCCACCAGGGCGTAACCGGGCATGCGCGACTCCTCGGAATTACTCGCCTTGTCGAAGCGCTCGCTTGCCGCATACAGCGACGCGCCCAGCCCGATGGCGCCGAACTGGCGATCCAGATCCAGGTTGAACTGGCGCTTGGCGCGGCGTTGCAGCAGGTGGCCGTGGTTGGCCTTGCTGCGGTCCTGTGGGTCCATAAAGGTTAGATTGGCGTTCACATCCCAGCCGGCCAGCACGGTGGCAACGGTGGTCTCGATGCCACGAATGCGCGCCACGTCGACGTTTTCCGGGCGCATGGGGCTAGTCCCTGCCCAGACGATCAGGTCCTCGATCTGGTTTTCATAGCCGCTGACGCTCCACTCGCCCCAGCTGTGGCTGCCGCGTATGCCGATCTCGTAGCTTTCCGATTCCTCCGGCTTGACGTCCGGGTTGCCGGCGGTAAAGGCGCTGGTCGGGTAGTACAGGTCGTTGAAGGTCGGTGCGCGATAGGCGGTGCCGTAGGCGGCGGTCAGGGTCAGCGCGTCGCTCAGGTCGAAGCTGTAGCCCAGGCTGCCGGTATCGTGCGAACCGAAGAACTCATCGTCGTCGCGGCGCAGGCCGGCCTGCACGCCGTGGCGGCCGAAGGCGGCCTGATACTGGACGAAGTAGCCCTTGTTGTAGCGGCTGTCCTCGGCATAGTCGTCGCTGCTGTCGATGCGGTCGGCCTGGTAGTCCATGCCGAGGCTCAGCACCTGCGCCTCGCCGAAACGCAGGTCGTTCTGCCAGCTCAGGCTGTCGCGGCGAGTATCGAAACGCGAATAGAAGCGGTCATCCTGAAAGTTGTCGCTCAGGTCCTCGCTGTGCCCGGCCTGCAGGGTGATATCCCAGAAAGCCAGCGGCGAGAAACGTGCACGGCCGCTGAGCGCCTGCAGAGAACCGTCGCTATAGGCATCACGACCGGTGGCGCCGCTGGTCGAGCGCGTGTCGAAATCGCTGTGGTTTTCGCTCTGCAGCCAGCTGCCGTCCAGCTCCAGCCCGTTGTCGAAGCGATAACCGGCGCGCAGCTGCGCAGACAGTTCGCGGTAGCCGTCGGCATCTGGTTCGAAGGCTTTGGGTGCAGTGCCGCGATAGGCACGGGCATTGATGCCGTCGGTGGACTCGCTGGCCACGCCGAGGTTGAACCAGCCGTTGCCGTGGCTGCCGGCCAGGCCAGCCGAGCCGGTGTAGCTCGAACGCGAACCGGCACCTACCGAGAAGTAAGGCTTGAAGCCCTCGGCGCCACCGCGACGGGTGAAAATCTGGATCACCCCGCCCATGGCTTCCGAACCGTACAGACTGGAACGCGGCCCGCGGACGATCTCGATGCGTTCGATCTGCTCCACCGGGATGCTCTGCAACGCGGCGCTGCCAGAGGTGGCCGAGCCGACCCGGACGCCATCGATCAGCACCAGCACGTGCTTGTCGCTGGTGCCGCGAATGGACACCGAGGTGCTCTTGCCGCGCCCGCCGTTGCTGGTGACGCTGACCCCAGCCAGGCGTTGCAGCAGCTCCGGCACACTGCCGGCCTGCTGGCGTTCGATCTCGTCACGAGTAATAAGGCTGCTGGAAGCGATGGACACCGGCGAATGGCCGGTCCGGCTGGCGGTAATCACCTGCTGGCCCAACAGCAAGGCATCGCCGTGATCGGCCAGGACACACGAAGGAAGGCCCAGCAGCACCGCGGCCAGGGGAAGGGAATTGCGCATTGGATGGATATTCTCCGTCGTGCCCGCCGCACGACATACAGTCGATAAAGGCAGACGGAGAAAGTGAAAGAGGTGCAGGTGCAGGCAGCCGCACCCCGATCAGCGCCCGCCGCACTGCCGTGGAATGCGACAGGCCGGTCTCCGGGCTTGCGAGCGGATGCCTTGCATCCGGAAACCGTCGCCTTCCCATGCCTGTGGCACAGTGGCTGTGAGCGGTGTCCTGTCTCGCCTACCGTTGCGGGGGCAGCGCCGGAATCGTCGTTGCGACTGGACCGGCTTCCCTGTTTCACCACTGGCATTAAACCAGTGGCACCTGAAGCGACGCGGAGGTTAGTCCAAGGCCCTGCGCAGCGCAACTGAAAGCATTGTCGCGGGCGCTTCCGGGTGCGATCCGGATTTTTACCGGAACGCCGGGCCGTTAACGGCTTCGAATGCGATAACGTGCCCATTAATTCGGCATCCCCAACGAGAAGACGCCAGCCACATGACGACCATCGTGCAGATCTCCGACACTCATTTCGGCACCGAGCAACCGACGGTGGTGCAAGCCATGGAAGACCACGTGCGCGAGCATCGCGCCGATCTGCTGATCTTCTCGGGCGACATCACCCAGCGCGCCAGAGCCGGGCAGTTCGCCGCAGCGCAGGCATTCGTCCAGCGCCTGCACGGCCATGGCATTGCCGAAAAACTGGTGATCCCGGGCAACCACGACATTCCGCTGTATAACGTTTTCGCGCGCTTTCTGATGCCGTACCGCAACTATCGCCGGCATTTTGGAGACGATCTCGAGCCCACCTTCGAGAACGACGAAGCGCTGATCATCGGCCTCAACACCACGCACCCACGGCGGCACAAGGACGGTCTGGTGACCGAGGAGCAGGTGCAAGCCGTGATGCGGCGACTGCAGCAGGCCGATCCGAACAAGCTGCGCATCGTGGTCGCGCACCAGCCTTTCGGGGCGATGAAATTGAGCGATCTGAGTAATCTGCAACACAACGCCGACGACGCGTTGCACCGCTGGGCCGATCACGGACTGGACCTGGTGATGGGCGGGCATATCCACCTGCCCTATGTGTTGCCGCTGTCCAAGCAGTATCCCGGACTATCGCGGGAGATCTGGATGGTGCAGGCCGGCACCACGCTTTCATCACGGGTGCGCGGCACTTCGCCGAACTCGTTCAATCGTTTGAAGCTGCATCCCGGTGCCGACAAGAAGGCCTGCGTCGAACGCTGGGACCTGCTGGATGATCGCTTCGTGCTGGGCTCGCACTTCAATCTGCACTGGTAGGTCGCTGCGCAGATAGAACGATCAGTGCCGTGGAACGAATCCGGCCGGTTTGCGGGCCAGCCAATCGACGAAGGTGCGCAATTGTGGATCGGCGAGCAGTGCCTCTCGGCTGTTATAGGTGAGCGCCAGATCCTTCTCGCTGAACAGGCGGTGGATCTGGTTATGGCAGGGCCGACATACCCACAGCGTGGCAGTGATGCGTTCTTCGCGGGCGAAACGCTTACGTATATAGGTTTTGCCGTGCAACGCTTTGGGAATCAGATGATGGCGGGTCAATGGCACCTCGCGCTGGCACAGCTCGCACACTTGGGGAGGGTCTGGCAGGCGAACAATGGGCGGCATGCTCAGCTCCTCTCAGACTGTCGAACCAGCGCGCGAATACATCTAAATGACCAAGGCCGCTACATTCGACCAGGCACTTCGAAACTCAGGGATTGCGAGCCAGCTGCTCGCTGTCGAGGATGCGCTTGGCGCTGAGGTAAGTCTTCTGCCAGTAGCGGTCGGAAAGGCTATCCAGCCGCACCGTTCCGCCACTGGACGGTGCGTGGACGAAACGCCCTTCGCCGACATAGATGGCCGCATGGCTGACACCGCGACCGCCGTTGGTGGCGAAGAACAGCAGATCGCCCGCTTGCAAGGCATCTTGCCTGATCGCAGAGCCGCCTACGCTGCTCATTTCACGCGTGGTGCGCGGCAATGAAAGCCCGGCCGCGCCACGGAACACATAGCCGATCAGGCCACTGCAATCGAAACCGCTGTCAGGCGTATTGCCGCCATAGCGATAAGGCGTGCCGACCAGCCCCAGGGCGGTGAACAGGACATCTTCCGCCGCACCCGACACGGGCGGCGGCGCCATTACAGGAACTGTTACTACCGGTTCAATCGATGACCGATTGGCGCAGGCGCTCAGCAAAAGAGCCGTTAACAGAACGATCGCGAGACGGGCCGGAAGCGGCATGACAGAGCAGTCCAGGCGTAAGAGCCATCACTCTGCCGGCATACGCCCGAGGATGCAACTCCGACGCCGTCCGGCCCGCCGTTCAGTGATGAGTGGGAATGGACGTCGAATCGCTGGCAAGCGCGAGTACACGCTTGGCTTGCATGAAGCTGGCCCGCCAGTACTTGTCGTTCAGACTATCCACCCGCACGCCACCACTGCGGGTGCTGGATGAATGAATGAACTGGTCGTCGCCGATATAGATACCAGCATGGCTAACCCGGCCACGGCCGCGATTGTTGAAGAAAACCAGATCGCCCGGCTCCAGCTCGCTACGTGCAACCTTCGGTGCATCGACCTTGATCATTTCGCGGGTGGAGCGTGGCAGCTCAAGACCGACTTCCTTGCGAAAGACGAAACCGACGAAGCCGCTACAATCGAAACCCGTTCTGGTCGAGCTACCGCCATAGCGATAAGGCGTACCGACCAGCGTGAAACCACGTTCGAGCACGCTATCGGCGAGCGCCGGCAGCTTGTAGCTCTCGTCGTCGGCAAGCTCTCGAAGTTGCTGCTCTGTGGGCTCGGTCGATCCGGCCTGAACGCTGGCGTCCGGCTCGGATATCGCGTTGGAGAAGTCGAACTTGAAGCCTTCCAGCGTTAGCGCGCTGTCGCTCTGTTCAGGCTGGACGGCGCAAGCCGTCAGCAGCGTGATCAGGGCAAAAGGCAACAGGGATGCGAAACGTTGGCGCATAGGACAGGCGTCGGGGAAATCGAAAGTGGCGTGACTATGCCTGCCCAAGCCGCGATGATCAAATTCAATTGGGAAAAATGTGACGAACTAACTGTGGCAAAACGTCTGATGCGCCCGCCGCGACATGTACATCCACCATCAACGACAGTTCGCTGGCAGCCGGGTCGATCTGCGCCGTGAAACCGCCGCTATGGCGTGCCCGTAAAAGCGGCTCGACGATATACGCGAAGCTGGCCGAAGTGCCCACCGCAATCACCGCATCGAAGCCCTTCGCTGACTCTTCATGTAGCCGTGTCAGCGCCGACTCCGGCAGCATTTCGTCGAACAACACGACTGGCGGTCGCAGCACACCGCCGCACGCACAAAGAGGCGGTAGTGGCCGGGCCAGATGTTCCGTCAATTCCTTGCTCGGCTCCCCACAACTCATGCAATAGAGATGGCCGAGCGTCCCGTGGATCTCAATCAGGCGCTGCGGCGGGCTGCCCGCCTCGCGGTGATAGCCGTCGATGTTCTGCGTCAGCACCCAGCAGTTGGGCTTGCGTCGCTGCAGTTCAGCGATAGCGGCATGGCCGGCGTTGGGTTTCGCCGCAATGCAGGCGCGACCGATTTCAGCCAGGTATTTCCAGCACAGCGCCGGATCGAGCCGGAGCATCGGGCCGGACAGTGCTGTTTCGATCGGCAAGCCATCTTCGGTGCGATCGTTGTAAAGCCCGCCCACGCCCCGGTAGGTAGGCAAACCGGAATCGGCAGAGAGCCCGGCGCCGGTGATGATCAGAATGCGCTCGGCTTGTCGTAACGCGTCGGCGACTTGCCGCATGGCCCCGTTCACTTCCAGCCTCCTTTATATAGTCCGGCAGGCATAGCTCCTGATAGTCCGCGCAACGCACCTCGACGCCCATCGCAGCGGCTTAATGGTTGACGGTAAACGCCAGCATAGCCGACAGCTGACACATGGGCCGGCCGCTCTGGTCATGCCACTGGTTGAACACGGCCTGCACTGCCGCCTGGTCGCGTTGGCTACTCGGCACTTTATCGACCACCTTCTGCGCCTTGAGCGCAGCCACCACGTCATTACTGGGAATGAAGGTGTCCTTGCCGGCCATGCGCAGCAGGCGCGGCGCGGACAAGCCGCCAAGCTGGGTGCCATGCTTGGCCAGATAACGCCAGAGGCTGACGATATCGGTCGCCGGCCAATCGGCGATGAGGTTGCCGAAACTGCCGTGCTCCTTCGCCACGTCGAGGACGAACTGGGCATTGCGCGGCACGCTCTTGAGCTTGCCGAGGTGACGAATGATTCGTGCGTCCTGCATCAATCGCTCGATGTGCTCGCCGCCCATGAGCACCAGCTTTTCCGGATCGAAGCGGAAGAACACCTCTTCGAAGGCCGGCCACTTGGCATCCACCAGGCTGTGCTTGAGGCCGGCGCGAAAGATTCGCAGGCTGATCAGCGACAAGTAGCGATCGTCGGAAATGGCGCGCAGCTCATCGGGACCACTCGGCCGGGGTAGTCGGCTTTCTAGCGCGGCGGCGGAGCCGAAACGATTGAGGCAGTATTCGTGCAGCCATTTGTAGTCATGCATGGTTATCTCGGTCCGAAAACAGCAGCGACACAGGTTGCCGATAGCAGCTGCAAGCTGCAAGCCACGAGCTGCAAGTAAAAAAGCAGCCGGGGCCTGCTGGTTTGGCCTGCAACTAAAGATTCGCGGTAAACGACGGAAGCGCCTTCGGCGATTCCATCCTACTTCTGCACGTTGCAGCTTTCGTAGGTTGGATTAGCCGAAGGCGTAATCCGACAATCAGAAGGCGTACCTCAATCCCGTAGTCGCTCGGCCGCGTCGCGCAGCAGGCGCTCGGTTTCCATCCAGCCCAGACAGCCATCGGTGATCGAAACGCCATAGCGCAGCTCGCCTGACAACGGCTGGCATCCGTCGAACAAATGGCTTTCGAGCATCACGCCACGCAGGCTCGACTCGCCAGCCAGGCGCTGATCGATAACTGCATTCAACACCGCCGGCTGACGCAACGGATTCTTGCCGCTGTTGGCATGACTGCAATCGACCATGATCCGCGGCGATATGCCTTGGCGCTGCAATGTGTCACGAGCCACGGCGACACTCTTTTCGTCGTAGTTCGGGCCAGCGTGTCCGCCACGCAGCACCAGATGGGAATCGGGATTCCCGTGGGTCTGCAGCAGCGCCGGATGCCCGAGATCATCGATACCGAAGTGCTGATGTTGGTGGGCGGCCGAGCGCATGGCATCACAGGCGATGTCCAAACTGCCGTCAGTACCGTTCTTGAAGCCCACCGGCAGATCGAGCCCGCTCACCAACTCGCGATGAATTTGCGATTCACTGGTGCGTGCACCGATGGCCGCCCAGCCAAGCAGATCGTCGAAGTACCCTGCGGCCAGCGGCTGCAGCAGTTCGGTGGCGATCGGCAGGCCGGTCTCGAGAATATCCAGCATCAGGCGCCGCGACAGGCGCAGGCCTTCAGCCATGTCGCCGCTGCCATCCAGATGGGGATCGTAGACCAGGCCTTTCCAGCCGACCGTGGTTCGTGGCTTCTCGACATAGGCACGCATCACGAGCAGCAAGTGGTCATCGACCTGCGACGCCATGCCAGCGAGGCGTTCGGCGTATTCACGGGCAGATACGGGGTCGTGCAGCGAGCAAGGTCCAACCACGACGAGCAGGCGCGGGTCGCTGCCATCGAGCACGGCGCGAATGGCGTTGCGGTCGGTATGGATACGCTCGGCGAGCGCTGCACTGAGCGGCAGGCGTTGGCGTAACAAGGCGGGGCTGGGCAACGGATGAGCGCTGCGTCTGGCTGGGCTGGAGACAGGGTTGGCGTTGGCGAGCTGAGCGGAAATCGGTGCGTTCATGATCTGGCGGTCCTTTGGCCGGCGCGGCTTCTGTGCCGCGCCGGCGCTAGCGAAGTGTTCGGTCTATAGGTGTCGGGGCGGCGGCGGTGAAGCGGCTAAATCGCCAGTCATAGCGGTAGGTGCGGTAGTCGTTGCGGTAGCTGTACATGGTGGTGTCCTCGGTGCGTGTGGCCTTTTCTGGCCGGAAAAAACAAAACCCCCGATCGGGTGGCCGACCGGGGGTTTCGAAAACTGTCTGGTGGCGACCCTGTTTGCTGGGCGCCTGTGGGGTATCAGGCGCGCTCGTGGCTAAACCAATACCCAAAGTAATAACCATCAGCCGCGATCACCTGGCCACGCAATTGCGCGGCGCGTGCAGTACCGGCATTTATGTGAGAAAGGGAAGCGAGGCTGAGGGACATGTCGAACTCCTGAATGGCGTTTACCTTACTGCTGCGAGCTGCTTGCCGCAAGTTCGCTGGGTGGGACGGAGGCTTCCTTTTTTCAGCTCGCCTGCGCTGTGGTGAGCTGAAGCGGAGCGCCGCCCGGCCCACCCTACATAACTGCAAGCTCGTAGCTGACGCTTACACCGGTAGGGTGGGCTTCAGCCCACCATTCGAATGCCGCAATGGGCCTCAAGCCACCACCAGGGTCATGAAACACCCCGTGGGCTGAAGCCCACCCTACGAAACTGAAATGGGGCGCTGCCCGGCTCACCCTGCTCCGCCCTATAGACTCATCACGTCGAGAAAGCGTGGCGTCGCGCTGTCGTCGATGCGCAGGCTGGTGAAGTCGAACAGGTTGCGGTCGGCCAGTTGCGACGGCACCACGTTCTGCAGGGCGCGGAACATGATCTCGACGCGGCCCGGAGATTTGCGCTCCCATTCTTGCAGCATCTCCTTGACCACCTGACGCTGCAGATTTTCCTGCGAGCCGCACAGGTTGCACGGGATGATCGGGAATTCCTTCATCTGCGAATAGGCTTCGATATCCGCCTCGCTGCAATAGGCCAGCGGGCGAATCACCACGTTGCGGCCGTCATCGGAGAGCAGCTTGGGTGGCATGGCTTTCAGCGTGCCGCCGTAGAACATGTTGAGGAAGAAGGTTTCCAGGATGTCGTCGCGGTGGTGCCCCAGGGCCATCTTGGTCGCACCGATCTCGTCGGCGAAGGTGTACAGCGTGCCGCGGCGCAGGCGTGAGCACAGTGAACAGGTGGTCTTGCCTTCCGGGATCTTCTCCTTGACCACCGAGTAGGTGTCCTTCTCGACAATGTGATAGTCGACGCCGATGGACTTCAAGTACTCGGGCAGCACGTGCTCAGGAAAGCCCGGCTGCTTCTGGTCCATGTTCACGGCGACGATTTCGAAGCGGATCGGCGCGACCTTCTGCAGGTACAACAGCACGTCGAGCATGGTGTAGCTGTCCTTGCCACCGGACAGGCAGACCATGACCTTGTCGCCATCCTCGATCATGTTGAAATCCGTAACGGCCTCGCCGGCGAGACGGCGCAGGCGCTTCTGCAGTTTGTTCTGGTTGACCGAGAGGTTGCCCATGTGAGGAGTCCGGTGGAATGCGAAAAGGCGCGCATTTTACGCGCAAACTGCGGCGCGCCCTACCCCATCCATCCAACGCTTCGCACCGCTGGCTGCTAGGCTTGCCCGCATGACCAACGACTTCGAACCCGAGATGGACCTGGCTGAGCAGATTTTCGTGCTGCTTTGCGAACAGCCGGAGGGCTGCAGTGAGTACCAGCTGATCCAGCAGCTGAAGGCCCGTCACAGCACGCATATCCCCAACCTCCCGTTGCTCGACAAGCTGGTGCTGTTCCGTACGCACTTTCTCGTCTTCAATGCGCTGTACCGCCTGCGCGATCAGCTCTGGGGCGAGAATCGCCACAATCTCCAGATTTCGCCTTTATGTGTCCAGCTTCAGCCCTACGTGCCAGGGGTCGCCGGCGTCATCGGAAACGATCCGCTGCGCGAGTATTACCTGGACATGACCAACCTGCGTGACACCGACGAAGGCGAAGTGGAGCGCCTGCTGGCGAGTTTCTGGTCGCGGATGCGTGGCGACGATATCGACGAGCGGAGCGAAAGCTGGAACCCGGAGCAGAAGCAGGCGGCGCTTGAGCTGTTCGAGCTGGATCAGGAAGGCGCCTCGCTGACGCTGCACGCGATCAAACGCCGTTACCGCCAGTTAGTGAGCATTCATCATCCGGACCGTGGCGGCAGCACCACGCGCATCCAGTCAATCAATCTGGCGATGGAAATATTGCAACGCTATTACCGCTGAACTCATAGCTCCCAAACGCTCTAACCAGACGGGTGCGCCGTACCGTCAAATTCCTATACTGCGACTTAAGGTCGCACGCCCGTCCAACTGACGGCACGCCAGGCGAAGCGACCCTCCAAAACCGAGGAGACGCTGGCATGATCAATCACGTTTGGGGTTTATTCGCTCACCCTGGCCAGGAATGGCAGGAGATCACCGGAGAAGAACGCGAAGTAGGACATCTGCATCTCGGACAGGTGTTGGTGCTGGCTGCGATACCAGCCATTTCCGCCTTCATCGGTACCACCCAGTTCGGTTGGAGCATCGGCGGTGGGGACGCCGTAAAACTCACCGAAAGCAGCGCCTTCCAACTCACCCTTCTGTCTTACCTGGCGATGCTGGCCGGCGTTGCGGTGATGGGTGGTTTCATTCACTGGATGTCACGCACCTACGATGCCAACCCGACCCTGATCCAGTGCATCGTATTCGCCGCCTACACCGCAACGCCGCTTTTCGTTGGTGGTCTGGCCGCGCTCTACCCGCACATATGGCTAGGCATGGTCGTCGGCACGGCTGCGATCTGCTACACGACTTATCTGCTCTATGTCGGCTTGCCGACGTTCATGAATATCCCATCCGATGAAGGCTTCCTGTTTTCCAGCTCCGTATTGGCCGTTGGGCTGGTCGTGCTGGTGGCGATCATCGCGCTCTCGGTGATCATGTGGGGCATGGGCGTGGGGCCGATTTACATTCGCTGAGTAGCCCGAGCTTCAAGCCCCGCACTACGGGGCTTGAAGCTTTTGCGTGCCCGAACCTATCCGACGCGACAGATTGAAGCCGAAAAACCTGCTGAATCCCTGCGCCGCTGTGACGTCTATATCCATGACAGCGGCTCAAGCACGGTATCAGGAGGCTCCATGACCCCAGAATTCATCAGCTTATTCACCCGGCCGGATCGAGCCTGGGAATCCATTCGCCAGAAGGAAGACGCTCACGGCCTGCATTACCTGATGCATTTGTTGTTGCTCTCGCTGATCCCGAGCGTGTGCCTGTTCATTGGGGTCACGCTGGTTGGCTGGAGCCTGGTGGATGCGGAGCGGGTAAGGCTCGATTTCGGCAGTGCGTTCCAGCTCTGCCTGCTGCTGTACATCACCATCGTCGTCGGCACCGTGATCATGGGCGTCTTCGTGCGCTGGATGGCGCGGGCCTTCGAAGTACGGCCAAGTCTGAACCAGTGCATCGGCTTCATCGCCTATGTGATCACGCCCTTTCTGGTGGCAGGCGTTTGCGGGCTCTACCCGAACCGCTGGTTCGCCGCCATCGTGCTGCTGATCGCCGGCATCTACTCCACGTACCTGCTGTTCACCGGTCTGCCGGCCTTCATGCGTCAGCGCAGTTCGCAGAGCTTTTTATATGCGAGCACGATCTGGGGCGTCGCCCTGCTTGTGCTGGTGACGGTGCTGGTCAGCATGATTCTGTTCTGGACACTGTCGCTCGAACCGAACTACGAGCGCACCGTGGAGCAGAATCAGAGCTACGGCACCCAAGAGAACCGTCCGCAGGAGGAGCCCGGCGGTCTCTGAATGGTTGTCGCCGAGCTGCTTTGCGGCATAATTCCGGGCTTCTTCGGAGGCCCTTATGCCCGAACAGCTCCATGCCCGTGTCGAGGCCTGCTATCAGCAGGCCGAGGCCTTTTTCACCCGTCGCTTTAAACGTCCAGTCGTCAGCTTCAAGTTGCGCGGACAAAAGGCCGGCGTTGCGCACCTCGACAGCAACCTGCTGCGCTTCAATCCCCAGCTGTACCAGGAAAACCGCGAACACTTCCTCAAGCAGACCGTCGCCCATGAGGTCGCGCATTTGATTGCACATCAGATGTTCGGCGGTCGTATTCGCCCGCACGGCGAAGAGTGGCAGCTGGTCATGCGTGGGGTGTACGAACTGGTCCCGGATCGCTGCCACAGTTACGAAGTCAGCCGCCGCCAGGTCACCCGTTATATCTATCGTTGCACCTGCCCCGATCAGGATTTTCCGTTCACGCCGCAGCGCCATTCCCTGGTCCGCAAGGGCCGTCGTTATTTCTGTCGCAGCTGCCGTGCCACGCTGGTTTTCAGCGGCGAACAACGGGTCGAGTGATCGCTACTGCGACCCGTCCCGCCCGCCAGCAGCCGTAGCGCCCGCTGTCCTGTCTAACCGCATTGCAGGTGCGCCAGATATTCAAACTCCCCACCACGATCGCAAAAAACAAGCGTGAATAACGCCTCTTCGTTCCGGCCGTTTATCGCTCAATGACGCAACGCTGCTTTGCGTCCGAACCTTATGGTTGAGCCAGGTCAAAAGAAGTGCGAATAAAGCTTATAAACGCCCGTTTGACGATGGGTGACTTTGAATAAGCTGTTGGCGCTTCCTAGACTCCCTACAACAGTCGAAGAAAAAGGTGACCGCAGTGCCGCACGACACCGATCCCACCCCAGTCAGCAAGCCGGACGAAACACGGCTGTTCGTATTTTTGCTGGTCTTCCTGTTCCCCCTGCTTAGCGTCGCGATCGTCGCCGGGTATGGCTTCATCGTTTGGATAAGCCAGTTGGTCGTATTCGGACCACCCGGCCCTCCGACCTGATTACCAAACACACGCACCGTCGATATCCACTTTTAGCTTGCAATGTTCTTGCAGGCGGAGCCTTACCAGAAAAATGAACGACGCCCTGCATATTGCCAGTCTGCTAGTGCATTGCCGCCCTGAGCTGCTGGAAGCCGTGAAACGAAACCTGGTGCTGCTGCCCGGAATCGAACTGCATCAAGAAAGTGCAGCGGGGAAGCTGGTCGTGGTCATCGAAGCCGAGCATGAAAGCCGGATTCTCGACACCATCAGTCATATCCAACAAATGCCCGGCGTTTTCAACGCCGCCCTGATTTACCACGAACTCCTCTCACCCGAAGGAGAGCCGGAATGAGCCTCACACGACGTCAATTCGCCAAAGCCAACGCTGCAGCCATAGCGGCCAGCGTGGCGGGACTGCCGATCGCCACCAGCGCGACCAATCTGATCACCAATCCCGAGGTCACCAACCTAAAATGGCATAAGGCGCCCTGCCGCTTCTGCGGTACCGGTTGCGGTGTGATGGTGGCGACTGCCGGTGATCGTGTCGTGGCCACCCATGGCGACGTGAAGGCCGAGGTCAATCGCGGCATCAACTGCGTCAAGGGCTATTTCCTGTCCAAGATCATGTACGGCTCGGATCGTCTGACGCAGCCACTGCTGCGCATGAAGGACGGCAAGTACGACAAGCAGGGCGAATTCCAGCCGGTCAGCTGGGAGCAGGCCTTCGATGTCATGGAGGAGAAATACAAGGCGGCGCTAAGGGAAAGCGGCCCGAGCGCGGTGGGCATGTTCGGCTCCGGCCAGTGGACCGTGTGGGAAGGCTACGCGGCCAACAAGTTGATGAAAGCGGGCTTTCGCTCGAACAACCTCGACCCCAACGCCCGACATTGCATGGCGTCGGCGGCAGTGGGCTTCATGCGCACCTTCGGCATGGACGAGCCCATGGGTTGCTATGACGACATCGAAGCGGCCGACGCCTTCGTGCTCTGGGGCTCGAACATGGCCGAGATGCACCCGGTGCTCTGGACTCGCGTCACCGATCGACGGCTGAGCGCGCCCCACGTCAAGGTCGCGGTAATGTCGACCTTCGAGCACCGCAGCTTCGATCTGGCGGACATCCCGATGGTGTTCAATCCGCAGACCGATTTGGTGATCCTCAACTACATCGCCAACCACATCATCCAAAGCGGTGCAGTCAATCAGGACTTCATCAAGAACCACACCCGGTTCGCCAAGGGCGCCACCAACATCGGCTACGGCCTGCGCCCTACCGATCCGCGTGAGTTGAAGGCCGAGAACGCCGCAGTAGCGGCCAGCTGGACCGATATCAGCTTCGAGGACTACGCCGAGTTCCTCAAACCCTACACCCTCGAGCACGCCGCCAAGGAATCGGGCGTACCTGAGGTGCGACTGAAAGCGCTGGCCGAGCTGTATGCCGACCCGAAAACCAAGGTGATGTCGTTCTGGACCATGGGCTTCAACCAGCACACCCGCGGGGTCTGGGCGAACAACATGATCTACAACATCCACCTGCTCACCGGAAAGATCAGCGAGCCGGGCAACAGCCCCTTCTCGCTCACCGGCCAACCCTCGGCGTGCGGCACCGCGCGAGAAGTCGGCACCTTCTCCCACCGCCTGCCGGCGGACATGGTGGTGACCAATCCGAAGCACCGCGCCACCACCGAAAAAATCTGGAAACTGCCCGAAGGCACGATTCAGGAAAAGCCCGGCTTCCATGCCGTGCAACAGAGCCGCGAACTGAAGGACGGCGGGCTCAAGGTCTACTGGACCCAGGCCACCAACAACATGCAGGCCGGGCCGAACATCATGCAGGAGGTACTGCCGGGCTGGCGGAACCCTGAGACTTTCATCGTCGTTTCCGACGTGTACCCCACCGTTTCCGCGCAGGCGGCCGACCTGATCCTGCCCGCCGCCATGTGGGTGGAAAAGGAAGGCGCCTACGGTAACGCCGAACGCCGCACCCACTTCTGGCATCAGCTGGTCAGCGCGCCAGGCGAGGCACGCTCGGACCTGTGGCAGCTGATGGAGTTTTCCAAACGCTTCACTACCGATGAGGTATGGCCCGCCGAGCTGCTCGCCAAGGCGCCGGATCTCAAAGGCAAGACGCTTTTCGATGTGCTGTTCAAGAACGGCCAGGTCGATCGCTTCCCCACTTCGGATATTGAAGAGGGCTATCGCAACCAGGAGTCGGAGGACTACGGCTTCTACGTGCAGAAAGGCCTGTTCGAGGAATACGCCCAGTTTGGTCGGGGCCATGGCCACGATCTGGCGGATTTTGATCGCTATCACCAGGAGCGCGGCCTGCGCTGGCCCGTGGTAGACGGCAAGGAAACCCGCTGGCGCTACCGTGAGGGCTACGACACCTACGTCGAGAAAGGCACGGGCGTGCAGTTCTACGGTTATCCGGACAAGAAGGCGATCATCTTCGCCCTGCCCTACGAGGTCCCGGCCGAGATACCCGACGCGGATTACCCGTTCTGGCTCAGCACCGGCCGCGTATTGGAGCACTGGCACACCGGCAGCATGACCCAGCGCGTCGACGAGCTTCACCAGGCGGTTCCCGACGCGCTGGTGTACATGCATCCCGACGATGCACGCGACCTCAAGGCGCGCCGTGGCAGCGTGGTCAAGATCATCAGCCGGCGCGGCGAGATGCAGGGTCGTATCGAAACCCGAGGGCGCAACAAGCCGCCAAAGGGACTGATCTTTGTGCCGTTCTTCGACGCCAACAAGCTGATCAACAAGGTCACCCTGGACGCCACCGACCCGATCTCCAAGCAAACCGACTACAAGAAATGCGCCGTGAAAATCGAAGTGGTCAGCATCGCCTGAGGAGAGTCGCCATGAAATTTCGCTTACTGCCTTTGACGCTCCTCGCGGTGTTTGGTCTGGCCATCGCCGCCGAGCAGGACTACCCACTGGACGCCCCCGCGCCGGACGGCCGGCGTCCAGGCGGCACCATCACCCAGGAATTCACCCCGCCGCCCCTCAGGGACGAGGAAAACAAGGACCTCAAGCGCGAGCGCAACTACCCCGAGCAGCCGCCGACCATTCCGCACACCATTCGCGGCTATCAAATCGACAAGAACAGCAATAAATGCCTGTCGTGCCACAGCCGCGCCAACAGCGCGCGCACCCAGGCGCCAATGATCAGCATCACCCATTTTGCCGATCGCGATGGCCAGACGCTGGGCACCGTCGCCCCTCGTCGCTACTTCTGCACCCAATGCCACGTGGTGCAGCACGACGTGAAACCGCTGGTGCAGAACGACTTCGAGAACATCGACGAGCTGCTCTATCACGAAAACAAACAGAACGAACAGTGAGGACGCCTGGATGAAGTCGATACTGTCGTTTCTCAAGAAGTACTGGATGGTCCTGCGCCGCCCGAGCGTGCATTACAGCCTGGGCGCGTTGACGCTCGGCGGATTCATCGCCGGGATCGTTTTCTGGGGCGGATTCAACACCGCGCTGGAGGCGACCAACACCGAAACCTTCTGTATTTCCTGCCACGAGATGGAAAACAACGTGTACATGGAAATTAAGGACACCATCCACTACACCAACCGCTCAGGCGTACGCGCCACCTGCCCGGACTGCCACGTGCCGCATGAATGGACGGACAAGATCGCGCGCAAGATGCAGGCGTCCAAGGAGGTCTGGGGCAAGATCTTCGGCACCATCAATACCCGGGAGAAATTCCTCGGCATGCGCCGTGAAATGGCCGAGCGTGAATGGCGTCGTCTGAAGGCCAATGACTCGCTGGAGTGCCGTAACTGCCACGACTTCGACTTCATGGATCTCACACGTCAATCCGCGCGTGCCTCGCAGTTCCACTCCACTGCTTTGGCCAACGGCGAAGCCACCTGTATCGATTGCCACAAGGGCATCGCCCACCGGTTGCCGGACATGCATGGCGTGCCAGGCTGGTAAGGCGCAAAGGCAAAGACGCTGGAGGCTGGAGGCTGGAGGCTGGAGGCTGGAGGCTGGAGGCTGGAGGCTGGACGAAAGCGTAGGATAGATGTCGCTTTTTACATCCACGTTGGCTCCGCTCGTCGGGCCGTGCGTTCGACCTACGACGGCGTCACGTTTGCAGGTCGGATGGCCGAAGCATTGAATCCTACGACTTGAAGGCATAATCCGACGCTGGCGTACCGCAGGGCCGAACGTGCCCGGTCCTGCGGCGCAGCCAGGATAGCTGCTGCTATCCTTCCTCTGCCCTCGTCACCATTCGAACAAGAAGGAAATACCGATGCGCTACTCCCTGCTCGTCCTGCTTATGGCCGCCAGTTTCGCCGCTCAAGCCGAAATCCAGACTCAGGAAATTCCCTATACCGCCGCTGACGGCACCCAGATGGTTGGCTATTACGCCTACGACGACGCCATCGAAGGCAAGCGCCCAGGCGTCGTGGTGGTACATGAATGGTGGGGCCTCAACGACTACGCCAAAAGCCGCGCCCGCGACCTCGCCGAACTGGGCTACAGCGCACTGGCGATCGACATGTATGGCGAAGGCAAGAACACCGAGCATCCCAAGGACGCCATGAGCTTCATGAAGGCCGCGCTGGCCGATGCGGACGCCGCCAAGGGACGCTTCAATGCCGGCTTGGACCTGCTCAAACAGCAACAGCACACCGACACCGCCAATCTCGCCGCAGTCGGCTACTGCTTCGGTGGCAAGGTGGTGCTGGACATGGCACGCCAGGGCGCGCCGCTCGCCGGTGTCGTCAGCTTCCACGGGGCACTGGCCACCGAAACGCGCGCCACGCCCGGTAGCGTCAAGGCGCGCGTGCTGGTCGAACACGGCAGCGCAGACAGCATGGTCAGCGCCGATGACGTCGCAGCGCTGAATACCGAGATGGTCAAAGCCGGCGCCGACTACCGCTTCGTCAACCTGCCCGGCGCCAAGCACGGCTTCACCAACCCCGGCGCCGACAAGTTCCAGGAAAAAGGCGTCGACGTGGCGTACAACAAGGCCGCGGACGAGCGTTCCTGGGCCGACATGCAGCGCTTCCTCAAAGAGGCCTTCGCCGATCCACGGCCATAAGGAAATCGTGCAACCCACGCAGGGCGGGTCACGCTTCACCGACCCGACGAGCCGGCAATCAAGCACCACAGAGGCGAGTGCCACACCCGCCGTCGCCCTGTGGTTGCCTGTGACCTGCCCATCGGATCCCCCAAAACAGGGTCGTGCAATCCGCCTTTTCCTCCAGCTTTCCAGCTTCCAGCGCTTTTATCGTCTTTGGCCTTTACCTGCAGCTTGAAGTTGCTTTCCCCCGGCCGTGCTAGCATTGCCGCCCACCGCAACCTTCCAATCGATCGCGAGTCATGGCCGAACACGATTTCCGTTACAACCTGCTCAACCCCGCACACACCCTGACCGAATGCCGCGCTTTGGCACCGGGCCGCTATCAGGTCACGGGTAACGGCGGCAATATCCGCACGGGCGACGTGCTCATCGTCACGCTCAAAGGCAGTCGAGAGCTCTCCCAGCGCCTGACCGTCGACAAGGTTCGGCACCTGATCAATCCGCCGGGCCAGTGGATGGCCGTGGCCAGCGGTCCGGTGTTTCGTGAGCTGGCGATCATCAACTGGCAGGTCGATTGCGACGCTTGCGGTAAACAGTTGGATTTCGAATTCGCAGTCGATGCCGCCAAAGGCGAAGCCGCCCGCGCGCCGGCGGCGGAAGCACGGATCAGCGAATTGGGCTGGACGAACGACAACGGTCGTCACCTGTGCCCGTCCTGCCGGGGGGCCAAATAATGAAAAAACTCATCTTCGCCGGCCTTGCCGCATTGTCTGTCGCCGGCTGCTCGGTCGACCCGCTCACCCTGCAGCATGACGTCACCTATATCGCCGAATGGATTGGCGACGACGCCGTGGTAGGCCGCAACCCGGTCTCGCTGACCTTCAGCGAAGACCGCGCCTACGGCAACGCCGGCTGCAATCACTGGTTCGCCAATTACCAGCTCGACGGCCAGCAGATCCGTTTCAGCGAAGTGGGCAGCACGCGCAAGCTGTGCGCCGAGCACATCATGAAGCAGGAGCAGCAATTCCTGGAGTTGCTCTCGCGGGTCGAGCGCTGGGATGTATCGAAAATCGATCAGCTGCGTTTCTGGCCAGCCGAAGGCGCCCCGCTACGTGTCTGGCCGGAACAGAACTGACTGCGCCATAAGTGCACGAATAACGTGCCGCTGCACGCTATTCGTGCAATACGAGCGAAGTAAGGCAGCCGCCCTAGCCCGATAGCGCCACCCGGAACCCAGCGAATGCAGGCCATGCCGAACGCAGCCTCCAATCGGCTGACTGCAGCTACCGGACACGAAACTGGCATATGCGATGCATAGACTCACTCAGCCAGTTTCGGGGACCTCGGTACAGGCAGGCCGGGGAATCCCCTCTTTTATACCGACGGAAGGGCTACTCAACTGAGCAGCTCTATGCTTTGAAGTAAATGGCAGCTTGTAGCGCAGGTGCGCTACTTTTTCTCCAGTATCGGAGATGCCATGTCAACCACGACCATCCGTATGTCAGAAGAACTCAAAGAGCGCGTCCGTGAGGCAGCCAGCCGCACCGGCACCAGCACACATGCTTTTATCCTGCAAGCCATTGAAGAAAAGGCCGAGCAGGAAGCGCTCCGCCGTGACTTCGACGAAACCGCAACCCAGCGTTACACCCATATCCTTGAAACAGGTGAAACCATTGCCTGGGCGGATATGCGGCGCTACCTCGAAGACAGCGCCAAAGGTGAACACCCCACGCGCCCTGCAGCCCGGAAACTGGTGCTCTGAGCGTGACCCAAATCGAACTGGCACCAGAACCGGCCGATGACATCGAACGGCAGTGCTTCATCTTTCCGAAAATTCGCTGCCAAACCCGCAGACTCGAATCCGCGAAATCATCTCAGCGATCGACATCCTGCAGCACAACCTTTAATCGGACGTACTGCCACTGGAAAGAATCGTGAACTCGTAATCGGAAAAGCTCCCACGGCTACGTCGCGCTTTACCGCTACGCAGAGCAGATCGACACGGTGTTCGTGCTGGCGATACGCGCCCAACGGGAGACCGGTTTCCGCTGAGAATTGAAAGCACTTACGCAAGGAAAACCGTCTACCACCCGGCTACATCCCCCGATAAAGCTCACGGCGGAAAATCAAAGGTTTGGGTCCCTCGAAGATGCCGAACGTGGCAAGGCCGCTGGGTTCTTCCCGAGCGCCATCACCGTTCCAGTCGTACAGCAGCCAGTTGGGCGTGGCCGGCAGGGCGACCTGAGCGGACCCATGCTTACCCTGCCCAGGGGCACTCAGCGAAATCAGCCCCAGTCCGCCATTTAGAGCGCCGATGTCGCCGGCAGTGTTTCCCTGAGCAAGATTGCCGGTGAAATTTCTCAGCGAAACCTGGCCCAGCGATGCTCCTGTGGTGCATGAGTCCTCACCTTCAGGCAGAAAAGTCGCCCCTGCTCCTATCGCCTTCCAGCTCTCGACCGTGATGGGCAAGTCGAGCCCGTGCAATTCGGAGCCGTGCGCATTGCCCACCTTCAGCCGTCCGAGCCGCACCTCGCTGCCCGGCTTGAAGGGATAAGTAAAGGGCTGGCAGCTGCCACCACCCGCGGCGGTATGACAGGCGCCGTCCGCATCCGTCAGGCCTGCGGCAGTGAACGTCTGCTCCACAGCGGCAGTAAAAGGTAGGTCGTCCGACGAAGGGCTGACAGCCGGCGCATAGGTGAGCTGCTCTCCGGTCCAGCGGTACAAACGGGCGCCGTCGCCGTTGTCAGCCCCTACTACGGCCATGTTCGCGGTCCCGCTGGTAAGCAGGCGCCCATTCAGTGCTGGCTTGCCTACGACAATGGAGCGGTACGGCTCGCGCGCTGGAGTACCGAGCCGCCAGAACGGCGCTCGGTCATAATTGGTCGTTGTTCCGCCTGCGCGGTTGTAAGCCGTCACCGTGGCATGCGGCTCGAAGCCAGGCACAAATCCCATGGGCTGGCCTTGGTAGCTGAAGGCCGTACCGCAACTGGGGGCAAGACTCGCCTCGGCTGTCACACCCAACCTTGCCGGTATGAAACGCCCAATCAGGTTGCTCGTGCCGCCATCGACCGCCTCGCCGAAATAGTTGACGTTCTGGTTGAGGCTAGTCGTCAACTGAAAGATGCCCACTTCGGAAATGGTTTGGCCGGCTACCGTGCTGATTTCGCCAAGGGCATGGTCGTATGTCTTCATGCCAAGCACACCGGGATCCCCCCCCTTTTCGGGGTCGGGGGCAACGAGACTCTGCTCCAGCTTAAAGGCCCCGCTCTGGTGGCTCAGCGAGAAGTTCGGCGTGGAAATGTTGTTCTTCAGCGCCTCCGCCGTTCGCAGCTCATCCGTGTCCCATCCCACAGCCCTGAACCGGACCGGGAACTGATCGCCTGCGGCAACGAAAACCGGGCAACCGGCGATCGTTGCCTCATTGCACCGCGCTGCCGCTGCGCGCTTATCAATATCCGTCTCGATATGGATCCCGTAGGGCTTGCTGAGGAAGGAATCAGACCCTCGCATCACCAACAAATTCTCGTTGCCATCGGTCGGGGCGTAGTAGGCGTTGAGGTTCATCATCCCAGCATCCGAATAGTTCACGGTCATGGACGCCTTGGCCTCGGAATCGAATCTCAGAGATACGGGTGTGTAAGTCGTTGCAGCGCTCTTGATCGTGGTTCTGACCGACTCGCCATTGACGCTCACCGAGCGGGTTCCGGTGGCCGGATTCTCATAGGTGGCATTGAAACCTATGGTTTTGTTCCCACCCGCGAAGCCGGCCACGCAAGTCTGCGGATCTCCCGGAGCAACCTTGACCGCCCGCACCGATATGGCCTGCGGCTTGTTGGCTATCAGCGTTGGCACGTCGAACACGAACCCGCTTTCGACGCCCATCAGCTTGCAGCCCGGCGTCGAGCAGGTCGTGGTGCTGAACGACAGCGCCGGCGGTGTGGAACTGCCAACGCCGATGGTCGATTCCCCTATCCGTGTCGCCTGGACTTTCGCTTTACCGACGCCACCGCTGAACGTCAGTTTGCTGTCGACTACATGCCAAACGGCGCCGTTCGCAGTGAGCGCGACCGTCACGTCATCGGTATAGAGCTTTGAACAGTCGGCATTCAAGCAGGCCCTGATGGTGACGTCCTGTGGGTTGCAGGTTAGCGAGGGCGTGGAGTAGCTCAGATCGAAGTGATGAATCTGTTGAGCCACCGTATCGATCTGGTTCGCGCACACCTGGAAATCGTCGATCTCATGAATATTCGTCGAAGCCCCAGTAGAGCCTGTGAGCGAAAGGTAGAAGCCCTGCTCGGGCAGCCCCCGCTGGCGTGAATCGGTGAAAACATCGAACCCATTGAGGTTCGGCAGCACTACGAAACCGCTGCCCGTATCCCGCTCGACCGTTACCAGGCCTTTACCCGTGGTTCGCGCATCGACGGTAATCCGATAGGTATGTCCAGGCGCTGCGGTTCTACTGCTGGGGCTGTCAATGCTTGGAGTCAGCGTGCCGGTGCCCCGTAGATAACGGTAATCGGCCGTGCCGCTGCCCGAACCGCGCAGGGACACCGAGTCCACCTGGCGCCCCGGCCCGAGCTGGCGCCCTTCACCGTTACTAGAAAAGTTGCCGAATTCGTCCACGCCGACACCCAACCAGCCGCCGGCAAAACCGGGCGTGCCATTGAGTTGGGCATAGCCGAGCGAGCCGCCATAGCCGCCCGGCTGAGGGGTGACCGACGCGTCGGACAGGATCACGGCGATGCCATCCGCCGCGCTGCCGTTGTACGCGTAGTACTTGAACTGAATCTGCAGAAAGTTACCGGCGGCGGGGAACACACGCTGCAGCGCGGTAGCGGTCGCCACGTTGTTCTGGTTGCTGGTCAGACGCAGGCGGCCATCGACCACCGTTGGCGTGTAGGGAGTCGCTCCGCTGCTGGAGGTCACCCAGTCGCTGCCAAGCGTATTGAAGCTGTCATTCACACATTGCATTGCTACCTGGCAGGTATGCCGCTCGGTCGCCAGCGCGGCGATTTCGCCGTCGCTCAGCGCACCGCGATAAATTCGCAGCTCATCGATGTTGCCGTTGAAGTGCCGGCCCGCGAGTTGATCCCAGCCTAACTGCAACGGATCGTTATTGGCCAGCGGCGTTCCGCTGAGACTCGCCTGTCCGGCCAGGCTGCCGTTGATGTAAATACGCTGCTGCGAGGCCGTATAGCGAATCGCGATGTGATTCCACTGCCCCACCGTGATCTTCTGTGTGCTGTTGAACTCGCGGGTCGCGCTGGGGCTGCTGGTCTGCCACCACCAGTTGACGGTGCCATCGGGACGCAGGTGGAACTCGTAGTTTTCGTCTTTCGAGAGGATGCTCATCAGCCCGCTGGACGGCAGGCTGAGCGGCTTGACCCAGACACCGATGGTGAAGCTGCTCTGCAGGGTAAGCAAGGCATTATGCGGTGCCTGCACGTATTGGCTGGAGCTGGGAGCGAAGCTGCCGTAGCGGCAGGTGCCCTGATTGCCCACCGCTGGCAATGCCGGGTTGATGCTGGCAGTACTGGCACCGCCGATCGCAGTGCCAACGATGTTGTTGCCGCTCTCATCCTTGACCTCGCCTGCGGCGCCGGTCCAGGCGCCTTCGTCGAGGTTCCAGGCAAGCACCAGCTGGTTCGCCGGTCGACAGGCGTTGGCGGGCGTCGAGTTCGGCCGGCAGGTCCCGTATACGGCGCTGCCGTTGGTCACGTTTACCGTGGAAGTATCGGGCGCCGTAAGGTCGCCGTACACCTGCGATCCGGACAAGCTGATCGCGTTGTAGCGAGACGTCATCGTCACTGACGAAGCAGACGAGCCTACGGCGCTCCCGGAAAAGGAAATCGCCCCAGCCACCACCGTCCCGGAAACCATGGTCACGTTGCTAAATGTGGCGGGGTTATTAACGGAGGAAAAATCCCCTTGAATGGTACCGCCGGTAATCGAAAGTGATGAAGAGCCTGAGCGGGCTCCGCCTTGCAGATTAGTCCCGTTGGTTATCACGTCGCAGCAATTGCTGTTGACCAGTCCGGTAACAGATCCGCCGGTCAGGGTAATCTTTCCGCCCGCGGTCACGCTCCCGCTCACAGATACGTTAGTGAGCTGAACCGGGTTCGATGTAGAACTGATGTTACCTCCAACGCTGCCGCCGGCCATGGTGATCGAGCTATTGCTGGTCAGGCTGCCGGCAATGGCCGCGGTTCCTAACGACACAGTGCCGCTGGACGAGACCGAAGCGCTAAATCTGGATGTACCAGTGGTGGTGATACCTTCCCAACCGGCCTCGATAGTAATCGGTGCGCTGCTGCTACCGATGGTTGATCCGGCAATGGAGAACCCCGTCGCCTTGAGTGTGACGCCGCGGGTCGTAGTAACCGAGTCGCCACTTTTCAGCGTGACACGGCCTGAACAGGTGTAAACGCTGTTACCGCTGCTGGCGCTCCATGTGCCGCTGCAAGGCGGCGGATTACTCTCCGAATAGCTGACGGCCATCGCCTGATTCGCCATGAAAAGCAACCCCAGCAGCGCAAGGCGGCATGTAATTGCCAGAGAACGATCCGTCACGCGTGCTCGTTTCAACTTAACGCTCCACTACGGCGGTCAATTGGCGGTAGGCGTAATCCGGCCGGCCGTCCGGCGCGCCGTTTTGCGCGGTCGCAGTCAGCCGGTAGATCGTGACGGCGTCAGCGCCGTCGGTGTAACTACGAGCGGTGCAGTTCACCGCGACAGTGAATTCGGACAGATTGCCACCGGCCAGGCTCGGCGTGCCGGCTCCGCAAGTGCCGGCATTCAACGCCCGCGCGATGCCCCACTCCAGCCCAGCGCGAGCGGCTTGATAGGCGCGGGCCTGCTGGATGGACAGGCTGACCGTGCCGTGCTGGCTGGACGACAGCCGAGCCATCGCCAGGATCACCAGCGTCACGATGATCATCAGGAACAGCGCAGCCACCAAGCCAAAGCCTCGCGTGCGACGGGCGGTGCGGAAGTCAGGGCGCATTATCGACATGAACCTGTTGCAGTAGCCTCATCCGCTCGCCGTCCTGCTCGATGCCGAGCGTCAGCGTCAGCAAACCGCCGCGCTGCGTGGTGCCGGGCTGATAGGCGAAGTTGCATGAATTCACCGAAGCCGCGATCGGCTGCGGGTTGGAGCCTGCCGGCGGCTGTGCGGGCAGTGCAGCAAGAATGTCGGTATAGCTGTAGCGCAGCAGTTGACCGTTCCGGCACCGGTAACCGACGACCCGCTCGGCGAAGTACAGCCGCCGCTGCGGCGAGGCTAAGGCGAAGCGAAAACCGCCGGTCGGCAGGTTGCCGAGCGCCAGATGCGTTTCACCTGCCGGCGGGTTGGCCAGACGGGTGATGGACACGCTCGACGGTGTGATCACCCCGGGATTGCCGCCCGCCCATACGTTTGCACCGGCGGTAGGGTTACCCGCCGATACGGCCCCGACGTTGTACATCACCAGCCAGCGCGCTCCGGTCGGGTCCAGATTCGGGTCGAGTAACTGCACGCTGTCGCAGCGGCCGCCGGTCGTGGTACTGCCGCAAGTGCCCGCAGAGGCGGAAGCGAAGCGCAGCCCGTCGCTATCGTTGCGATTGGGCCGGTAGCGCGCCGCGCTGTGGATGAGCAGCAGCTCCAGCGCCTGGCCGTCCGCTGAGACCCGCAGGGAATTGGGCACGGCAAGCCGCACGTCGCGTGCCATGCGGTTCAGCGCGCCGGCACCGAGATCGACCAGTTCGGCTCGGCGACTCTGCGCCACGAAACCTTCCATCGGACGGGCGAACAGGACGCTGACCATCACCGCGACCACCCCGGCCAAGGCAATGACCATGATCAGTTCGACAAGGGTAAAACCGCGCGCATGGCTCATGGGCAAATGCTCGCGCCGGCCGCATTGGTTTCGCCATAACAGGTGCGCATGCCGGCGAGGGACAACGGCTGGCCGGCCGGATCTGTCACCGTGACATCGATGCGCAGCGCCTGCTGGCCATTCCAGGCCGTAGGTCCGTTCACGGCGACCTGTACCCGGTAGTTCGCCAGTTCCGTCAACGGCGAGCCGAAAGCGTTGCGCGGCGGCGAATCGGAGAGGCCGTGATAGTCGCGCACGTCGTTGAAGCAGGTGCGGGCCGGGTTGCACGCCGGCTGCGGAAGAACGGTGAACGCCTGTAGCTGGATTTCTTCCAGGTAGGCTTCGGCGAGCACCAGGCTCTGCTGGCGCAACAACGGATCGGCCGAACGGCCCATGATCGATGCCATCGCGGAATACAGGGCCGCTGCGCAGAGCCCGACGATCACGATGGTGATCACCAGCTCGACCAGGGTCATGCCCTGCTGACGGACGTTACGCGGGCCAGTCACGAGTCGCCTGCCCGGGCGATGGCAGTGTGCGCAGGCGCAACGGTGCCGGGCGTCATGGCGCAACCTCCACCAAGCCGGTTTCGCCATTCACCTGCATGGAAAAGGAGCCGACCCTGGCGCTCGCCGCAGTCGACGGGCGTCCGAGCGAGTCGAACACCACGGGGAAATTGGTCGCCGACACCGCGACCCCGGCGGGGACGGTGTTGGCGAAAGGAAGCTGGCCATCCGGCCCCTGCACCTCGGCGTCGAATGCGCCCGAGGTACAACTGGCTGCCCGCCGCAGCAGATAACCGTCGGTATTCAGGCTGACCTGTGTCAGGCAACCGCTGGCGAGCGCCAGCTTCTGGGCATAGCGCACGGACGTAACCGTTTCTTCGAAGAACAGGCGCTCATTGAACACCTGCCTGTCAAAAAAACGCGGCCCCACCACGGCGGCGAGGATGCCGATGATCATGATGACCATGACGAGCTCGACGATCGTGAAACCGCTTTGGGGGGTGCGCATAGTCAAAGGCTGCTCATACGCGGGCGAATGAAACCCGCCGAGCAGTAGCCTCGGCGGGTTTTTGGTATTGGCGGGTTGCGCCCTGCAATACAACGCTTAGTTACAATCAGTCACGGTAACGGCAATTGTCGGTGCAGCATTCGAGGAGGCAGCCGGCTCGGTATAGGTCACATTACAATTCGCAGGGGTAGCTACGCCGTCAGGGCTGATAATCGCCGTGCCTTGAGTCGTAGTGGTGTCAATATCAAAATCGTCAGTACTGATACCTGCAGCTACTGCAATAGAACTGGCTGCCGGATAGCCGCTCGTCGCTATCATGGTAATAGATTGGCCTTCGGCCGTAACGGCAGTGGCGGTGGCGTCTCCTTTTGCTAGCCACGAGGAATGAGTGAGAGCGGCAGCAGATTTCACCGATCCATGAGCTCCCTGAACGATTGCTGCACGAGCATCTGCACCTAAATCTACAAACCTCGGCAACGCAAACGCCGCCAAGATCCCCAGAATCACGATCACCATGATCAGCTCGATCATCGTGAAGCCGCTTTGTTGTTTCTTCATGGTTGTCGCTCCCGTTTTGCGTTTAGGTTTTGCGTTTAGTTAAAGGTGACGAAGACTTCGCCTGTGTTGGCGTTGTACTCGATGACGTCGTCGGCGCCATCGAGGTTGTAGCGAAACTGGCATCGCGTGCCGTTGGCCGTGGCGGTGAATGGTGCGCCGTCGCCGGTCACGCTGGGGGCCGAGGCCTGTAGCAGGTTGCCCCAGAGCCGACGGCATTCGTCGGCGGTCATGTTCGTATTGGCACCCGGCGTGCCGGTGCGTTCGGTGCCGACCGGCCAGCCAGCGGCGTTGACGTCGACCGTGCCGTTGCCGTAACCGGCGACATTTATCTGACAATTACTGGCGATACAGGCATTGCTCCCGCCGTTGCGGTTGAGTTCGTACTGGCCGCGCAACAGAGACACCGCCGAAGTGAAGGCGCCGCCAGCGCTGCGCACCGTGGCGCGGTGTGCATCCTTGGTCGAATCCATGAAGTGCGGCAGCGCCACGGCGGCGAGGATGCCAAGGATGGCGATCACCACGACCAGTTCGATCATGGTGAAGCCCGCCTGCGTACCATTGAGCCTTGATTGTCGGATTGTCGTCATGTCGCCCTCGTCTTCATTGGCATCTGCAATTACCATGCGCAATGGCTGACCGGCAGATGACTGTTCGTCGCCTTTTTCATCAGCCCCTCCCCTGCGCCGCGCTACCCAATTCCCACATGGGCAGAAACACGCCCAATGCCAGAACCAGCACCATGACGCCCATCGCCACGATAAGGATCGGCTCGATGGCGTCCGCTAACTGTTTGAGGTCGTAATCCACCTCTTGTTCGTAGAAGTCGGCGACCTCGATGAACAGGTCGTCCAGCGCGCCGGTTTCTTCACCCACGGCCATCATCTGCAGCACCAGCGGGGTAAACAGGCCAGAGTTGTAGGCCGAGCGCGTCAGGGCTTCGCCGCGCTCGACGCTTTCGCGAATGGAGAGAATGGCCTTGCCGATGTGGCGGTTGCCGACGCTGGCGCTGTTGATCGACAGGGTCTGCAGCAGCGGCACTCCAGCGCGGTACATCATCGCGAAGGTGCGGGTGAAGCGCGCCAGGGCGATGCGCTCGAAGATGCCACCGACGATGGGCAGGCGCAGTTTGATGCGGTCCCATTTCAACGCGCCGGCATCGGTCTCGATCCATTTGAAGAAGGCGTAGAGCCCGCCGACGATGCAGAGCAGCAGCAGCCACCACCAGTCGCGCATGAAGTTGGAGGTGCCGATCAGCACCCGCGTGGCCCAGGGCAATTGGGCGTGAAACTGCGCGAAGACCTTGGCGAACGCAGGGATCACCAGCAGGTTGATGACGCCCAGCGCCACGCCCATGGCGACCATCACGAAGATCGGATAACGGGTGGCCTGCTTGATGCGCTTGCGGGTTTCGCGCTCCAGCTCCAGGTAGGCGGACAGCTGTTTGAAGGCCTGATCGAGCTGGCCGGTGTTCTCGCCGACGCTGATCATGCTGACGAACAGGTTGTTGAAGACCTTGGGGTGCGCATTCAGCGCCACGGCCATGGACAGGCCGCTCTCCAGGCTGGCGCGCACATCCTGCAGAATTTCCCGAAAGTAGAGATTGCGATTGGATTCGGCCAGGCCGCCGATGGCGCGGATGATGGGTACGCCGGCCTTGGTCAGGCTGTACATCTGGCGGGCAAAGATGATGAGCTCGTCGAGGTCGACGCGCTTGCGGCGCAACTTTTGCCGCAGCATGGCCAATGCATCTTCACCGCTGCGGGTCTGCTCGGCTTCGATGGTGAGCGGGGTGATCTGCTTCGACAGCAGCTCGCTTGCGACCGAGTCGGAGCTGGCGCCCTCGAGCGAGCCGCTGACCTTGGCGCCCTGAGCGTTGCGACCGGTGTAGCGGAAGGCGGGCATCAGGCGAGTGCTCCAGCAGCGGTGGCGGCGTATTGCTGAAAAGCCCCCTCACCCCAGCCCTCTCCCCAAAGGGGCGAGGGAGCGTTCGTGCGGGTATGAAAATGAGGTGCTCCCAGAAGGCGCGTAGCCGTGTAGGGGCGAGCTTGCTCGCGAACAACCAAGTCCGTGCCTTCCCGGTTCGCCAGCAAGCTGGCTTCTACAAAGGGAGCGAGGCGGCGCATCACGCGCTCACCTCATCATCCGCCAGGGTGGCGCAGACTTTGAGCACTTCTTCCACGGTGGTGACGCCGGCGATGGCGTAGTCCAGCGCGCTGGCGGCCAGTGGTCGGTAGTGCGGCTGCCGGCGCGCGGCTTCGGCGAAGCCCTGGGGATCGCCGCGGCGCAGGGCGGCGATCATCGGCTCGTCGAGTTCGAGCAATTCGTAGACGCCAATCCGTCCGCTGTAACCGGAGTTATGGCAGTGATGGCAACCGCTGCCATGCCTGAACTGCACCTCCGCCAGCGACTCGCCGTACAGGCTTTCCAGCCAGGAAAGCTGGCGAGGATCGGGCTGATGATCCTCGATGCAGTTCTCGCACACGCGACGGATCAGGCGCTGCGCCAGCACGGCGTTGAGCGCGGTGGCGACCAGGAACGGCTCGACGCCCATGTCGATCAGGCGCATGGCCGAGGTCAGGGCGTCGTTGGTGTGCAACGTGGAAAGTACCAGGTGACCGGTGAGCGCGGCGCGCAGGGCGATCTCGGCGGTTTCCTGGTCACGGATCTCGCCCACCAGCACGATGTCCGGGTCCTGACGCAGGGCGGCGCGCAGCACGCGGGCGAAGGTCAGCTCAATCTTGCTGTTGACCTGCACCTGGTTGACCCGCGGCAGGCGATATTCCACCGGGTCTTCCACGGTGATGATCTTGTTTTCAGGGCTGTTCAGCTCCGACAGTCCGGCGTAGAGCGTGGTGGTCTTACCCGAGCCGGTCGGGCCGGTGACCAGCACCATGCCATGCGGGCGTTGCAGCATCCGGCGAAAACGTTCGAGCATGGCCGGCGGCATGCCGGTACCGTCGAGCTGGAACATGGCGCCGCTCTGGTCGAGCAGACGCATCACCACCGATTCGCCGAACTGCACCGGCATGGTGGAAACCCGCACGTCGAGGTTGCGGTTCTTTACGCGGATATTGAAGCGGCCGTCCTGCGGCAGGCGTTTCTCGGAGATATCCAGGCCGGACATGATCTTCAGGCGCATGACCAGCGCCGAGGCGACGCGCTGCTCCTTCATGACCTGTTCGTTGAGCACGCCGTCGATCCGCTGGCGGATGCGCACCATGCCTTCGTCCGGCTCGATATGGATGTCCGAGGCCTTCATTTGCACGGCGTCTTCGAACAACGTTTGCAGCAGACGCACCACCGGTGCGTCGCTGTTGCTCTCGGCGCCCAGACGCGACAGGTCGAAGTCGCTCTCCTGCAGCTCGCCTTCCAGTTCGCCGGCCAGCGAGGCGATCTGGCTGGTGCGTCGGTAAAGCTGATCCAGCGCGCCGAGCAACTCGCTTTCACGGACCACGGCCGGGTGGACGCGCTTGCCGAGCAGACGCTCCATCTCGTCCTGGGCGAAGAGGTCGAGCGGATCGGTCATGCCGACCAGCAAGCCATCGCCCTGGCGCGACAGCACGATCACGCGGAAGCGCCGGGCCACGGCCTCGGGCAGGCTCTGCGTCAACTGATTGTCGAACTTGTAGTGCTTGAGTTCGACGAAGGGGATCTGCAGCTGTTCGGACAGCGCTCTGAGCAGCCGGCCCTCGTCGATAAAACCGAGGTCGAGCACGGTGCGGCCGAGCTTCGAGCCGGTGCGCTTCTGGTCCTGCAGGGCGAGCTGCAACTGCGTCTCGCTGATCAGCCCGGCCTGGACCAGCAGGTCACCGAGGCGAATCTTGCGCTGGCGAAGATCCTGAGTCATTTCGTTCCTCCCAGGGAGTCGGCGCGTTCGGCGGCAAACTGGCGCGCACTGCCATCCAGGCCCTGCCCACGCACTGCGAGGCGATAATGCCGGGCGGCCAGCGGCGACTGATCGAGTTGTTCCAGCGCGATGGCCAAGCCGAGCTGCCATGCGCCCTGAGTCGGTCGCACGGCGATCAGCCGACGATAGGTCGCGGCACTCGCGGCCCAGTCGCCGACCTGTTGGTACAGAGCCGCAAGCAGCGCGTGATAGGCGACGTTGCGTTGCAGTTCGGGGGCGTTTTGCTGCAGCGTGGCGATGGCGGCGGCCATGTCGCCAGCTTGCAGCTGGCCGCGCGCCAACAGCTCGCGCAGCTCCGCATCGAACGGCCGCGTCTCCAACTGCGCCGGCAACCACGCCAGCAACGCGGCGGTATCCCCGGCAGCGAGATAGGCGCGAGCCAGCCAGCGGCTGATTTCAGGATTCTTCGGTTGAGCCTGATTCAATGCCTGCAACTGACTGATCGCCCGCTGATGCTCGCCTTGAGCGAGGGCCTGGCGCGCTTCGGCAAGGGCATCAGGCTGATGGGCACCAATGCTGACTGAGCTGGGGCCAACCGCGGCCGGACGCTCGGCCACTGCCGCCGGG
>DALZYJ010000023.1:0-67363 GCA_031988485.1 Pseudomonas sp. | reverse complement strand
ATGGCCCTTTACGACTCTCGCCGCGTCCTGCGGCTCGCCCCTCTGCGCAACGATTCCGCTCACCCTACTGACGGGGCGTTTGGTGTCGTCTGTTGGTTTGTGCAAAAGGAGCCAAAGCAAAGCGAGGCAAAGCAAGCATTAACTATTTTCCAGGCGACTCGGACCCGGTCCCCTTCAGGAGGCCGAGTGGAGGTGTTGCGCAGGGGACGAGCGGCATGGATGCCGCGAGAGGCTTAAAGGGCCATGGATGGCCCTTGTAAGCCGGGCCCCGGAGCAGCACCGGAGCGAGGGAAGTTTTGCGGAGCAAAACCCGGATGTTGGGGTGGCCTTCTTTTTGGTTCCTTTTTCTTGGCCAAACAAGAAAAAGGGACTCGCCCAGCAGGGGCGAAACCTGAAGTGTCAGCACACTCGGTAATCGCCCTGGTGCAAGTCTAAACGGGCTGACAGTACCACTCAAACTTACCAGTTCAGCGTCAAGCAACCATGCCCCACGAAACGCGAAAAACCTTTTCACGCTAGAGCGCCAACACATCCGCCGGCCGACGCCGGAACCAACCGGTGAGCGAAAGCCGGTCGGCCTGCGTAACCAGCACCTCATGCGGGAAATCACCCGATAGAAACACCAGCAGATTGCCGGCCTGCGGCGGGATATCCAGGCTCGACTCATCGGCCAGATACAAGCGCAGCTCACCGCCATCAACCGCCTGCCAATCCGGATTCAAATAGAGCACGGCACTGACGCAACGGCTGTCGTCATCGCGGAAGCGATCCAGATGCGTCTGATAGAAGGCGCCAGGCGGATACAGCGCGAAGTGGCATTCAAATTCCTCCAGGCCGAGGAACAACTCGCGATTGAGCGTCTGCCGCAGCGCGTCCATCAGCTCCAAATAAGCGTCGCAGACGTCCGCCTGCCCTTCTTCCAGCCAGTGGATATGGTCACCGCGAATGCCTTCGCGCACCGCCTGTTCCCCACCGCGCCCGACCCCGGCCGGCTCCAGCGTCCCTTCGGCATAGCGTCTGCGGCACTCCTCGGCCAACTGGCGGGTCACATCACTGGAAAGGAAAGCACTCTGCAACGACCAGCCGCGCGTGGCGAGGTCGTCGATGATGGTAGAGAACGGCAAGGATGTGACTCCAAAGGGTCTGATGGCCGCTCCCTTCGGCCTTTGCGGCTCGCAGGGAACAGCCGCTGAGTCTAGCAGCAGCGCTTTCGCTGCTCGACAAGCCCGGGTTGCGACGCCGAAAATAAACCGCCGTCACATAGGAGCTTCCATGCGCGCCCTTATTGCTTGTGTCTTGCTTGCCTTCAGCCTGAACGTCTGGGCCGATGGCTACGATGAACTTTACGAAGCGGCGGGCTGGACCGAACAACGCGCCAACTTTTCCGACGCGCTGACAGCCGCGCAGCAACGCTACAAGAACAGCCTGCCGCCGGCGGTCTACCAGGCGCTGGTTACCAACAGCAACCAGCGCTTCGCCGTTGATGCTATCGACCGCCGCGCCAAGCGCGCACTGCGGCAGCATCTGTCCGATCCGCAGCCCGCGCTGGATTTCTTCCAGTCAGCACTGGGCCGCAAGGTGGTTTCGGCGGAGACCCTGGCAGGCCGTCGCGAACAGCTCGCCCGCTACGAAAATGGCCTGCCGCGCATGGAGGCCGGCAGCAATCGACAGCTGCTGATCCGCCATCTGGCCCAGGCATTACCGGCGGCCGAAGCGGGCGCCGAAGTCAGCCTGGCGCTGGCCGGTGTCGCGGCCGACAGCCTCAGCCAGATGATTCCCGGCCTGCTCGGCGACGGTCAGACACAGGGGCTGCTGGACAGCCAGCGCGAGCGCCTGCAGCAGCAAGTCGAGAGCGATCTGGACAATACCTTGCTGTATATCTATCGCGACCTTGAAGACATCGAGCTGGAGCAGTTCGTCGACTTCGCTCAATCGCAAGCCGGCCAGACCTACTACCAAGCCGCGCTAAAGGCACTGCGCGCCGGGCTGGCGGCCGATACCGGCGTCCAGGCGCAAGCCTCTACCTCAGTCGCTCACTGAGAAAGTCGAAATACTCGTGGCGCAGCGCTTCGCGCTCGTTGACCAGATGATGACGCGCCTCCGGTAGACGCAGAATCTCCGGGGCGGTGAATTTGCCTTCGAGAATCGGCAGGTTGTGCTGCCAGTCGACGGTCATGTCCGCCTCGCCTTGGACGATGATCGGGCTGTGGCAACTCGGCGGCGCCCCCTCGATGCGTGGTATCCAACGCGACAGCGCGCCGACCCAGGCGGTCGGCAGAATGTTGGGCTGCAGCGGATCGCTCGACTGGATGAACTGAAGAAAAGCCGGATCGCCCGAGTTTTCGCTGAAGCGCCGGGGGATCTGTTTGACGAAGCGGCGCACCACCTCGTAACTGAAGCGGGACCAACCCCAGGCACGCGGACGCACCAGCGGTGCCAGCAGAATGCCGCGGCCCCGATGCTCCGGCTCGCCCAGCAGATAGTCCAGCACGATCGCCGCTCCGGTGCTCTGCCCCAGCAAATGCCAGGGCTGCGGCAGCTTCAGCTCGGCGGCCTCGCGTAGCAGGCCGCGCAGTACCGCCTGATACTCATCGAACTCGTTGATGCTGGCGCGCGGCCCGCTGGACAGCCCGTGCCCCGGCAGATCGCAGGCCAGCACGGCGAAGCCCATCCGCAGGCCCCAATCCACTACGTGCCGGTAGAGCCCCATGTGGTCGTAATAGCCGTGCAGAATCAGCAGCGTCGCCACCGGCTGCTCGGGGTACCAGGCCTGCACGGCCACCTCGTAACCATGCACCGCAATGCAGCCAAGCCGTCGCTGGATGTTGCGGTGATGAGGCAGGTCCAGGCCGTAGTAGGACTGGTAGAAACGGGCATCGGCGCCCAGCTCGGCACCGTGACTGATGGGGCGCAGCTGAGCACGCAGGGCGTCGGGATCGATTCGCGAAGACATGACGGGTTTTCTGGCTCGAATTGACGGCGATATTCAGCTCTGCGGCGCGACGTGGCAAGCTGACGCCCCCACACATGAGCGCCCCCATGTCCATACGCCACAAATATCTGATCGCAGCATTCATCGCCTTGCTCTGGGGCGGTGCCATGCTGGCGGCCTTCTGGTGGTTCGAGGCGCGCTATCTGCGCACCTTCGAAGGCGAGCGCGCCGAGCTGTTCTCAGGAGATGCGCTACAGCTGCCAGCGGAGCTGCAGGGACCTGGCCCGGTGCGCTTCGTGCATTTCTGGGATCCCGGCTGCCCCTGCAACGTCGGCAACCAGCAGCATCTGCAGGAGCTGCTGAAGCGCTTTGCCGGCGCGGGCGTCGAGTTCTATGCGGTGCAGAAACCCGGCAGCAGCGGCCGCCTGCCGCAGCAACTGGCGGCGCTGAAACCGCTCGGCAATCTCGACGGCGCCGGGCGGCTGCCGGCCAGCCCGGCGGTGGCCATCTGGGACACTCGAGGCCGGCTCGCTTACATCGGCCCCTACAGTGAAGGCGCCATATGCAGCTCGGACAACAGCTTCGTCGAGCCCATTCTCGAAGCCGTACTGGCTGGCCGCGAGGTACGCGCGACGCACTCGCTGGCGGTGGCCTGCTTTTGTGACTGGAACGAATGACTAGGGGTATCCATGCCCGCATCCGGCCTCGGCCGTTAGCGCGAGCCGGCGCGCCAGATCAATCAGGCGCGCCGGATAGCCGCTGCGTCAGCTGTGCGCCGAAGGCGGTACGGCCACGGTATTGGTGACCGTCGGCCGCCAGTTCTGCATGGTGGTTTCATCCATCGCCTGACGCATGGCGCGAACGCGGCGCTTTTCGGCACGGCGGCTGGCGTACCAGGCGATAAAGGTCGCGAACGACACCACCAGCAAGATCAGACTGGCTACCGCGTTGATTTCCGGCTTCACGCCCAAACGCACGGCGGAGAAGATTTCCATCGGCAGCGTGGTCGAGCCGGGGCCGGAGACGAAGCTGGCGAGCACCAGATCATCCAGCGACAGCGCGAACGAGAGCATGCCGCCGGCGGCCAGCGACGGCGCGATCATCGGCATGGTGATCAGGAAGAACACCTTCCAGGGCCGCGCGCCGAGGTCCATCGCCGCTTCCTCGATGGATTGATCAAGCTCGCGCAGGCGCGCCATCACCACCACCGCGACATACGCCGAGCAGAAGGTGGTGTGCGCAATCCAGATGGTCACGATGCCCCGTTGCGCAGGCCAGCCCACCAGTTGCGCCATGGCGACGAACAGCAGCAGCAACGACAGACCAGTAATAACCTCGGGCATCACCAGCGGCGCCGTGACCAGCCCGCCGAACAGCGTGCGGCCGCGGAACACCGGGATGCGCGTGAGTACGAAGGCCGCCATGGTGCCGAGCGCCACCGCGGCGATGGCGGTGTACAGGGCGATTTCCAGCGAACGCATCACCGCCCCCATCAGCTGACTGTTGTCCAGCAGGCCGACGTACCACTTCACCGACCAACCGCCCCACACCGTCACCAGGCGCGAGTCGTTGAACGAGTAGATGACCAGGATGACCATCGGCAGGTAGATGAACAGCAGCCCGAGCACCAGGATCAGGTTGGAAAAGCTGTAGCGTTTCATGGCCGGCTCTCCGCTGATTCGGTCCGTTGCGGCAGGTTTGCATCCGCCGCCCCGGATTGATGGGTTGGCACCCATCCTACGGAGCCGTCAGGCCACACGGCGGATCGATGATGCCCCGTCGCCCCTAGCGCCCGTGCAATAAAGCCGCCACACCGCACGTAGGATGGGTGATAACCCATCGCCACGGGCTGATGGGTTGGCACCCATCCTACGGAGAGCTGTACAACCGTCATAGCTTGCCCTCCAGCTCTTTGGCCTGGTTGCGGTTGAACAGGATGATCGGTACCAGCAGGATAGCCAGCATCACCACCGCCAGCGCCGAAGCCACCGGCCAGTCGCGGTTGTTGAAGAACTCCTGCCAGAGCACCTTGCCGATCATCAGCGTCTCGGGGCCGCCGAGCAGTTCGGGGATGACGAACTCGCCCACCACCGGAATGAACACCAGCATGCAGCCGGCAATGATGCCGTTCTTCGACAGCGGTACGGTGATCTTCCAGAAACTGGTGAGGTTGCGCGCGCCCAGATCCGAGGCGGCTTCGAGCAGGCTGAGGTCGTGCTTCACCAGGTTGGCGTAGAGCGGCAGGATCATGAACGGCAGATAGGAATAGACCACACCGATATACACAGCCAGATCGGTGTTGAGGATCTTCAACGGCGTGTCGATCAGGCCCAACCCCAGCAGCAGGCTGTTGAGCAGACCATTGCTGCTGAGAATGCCCATCCAGGCGTAGACGCGGATCAGGATCGCCGTCCAGGTCGGCATCATGATCAGCAGCAGCAGCACGGTCTGCAGGTCCTTTCGCGCCCGCGCGATGGCGTAGGCCATCGGATAGCCGATCAACAGGCACAGCAGCGTGCTGACGAAGGCAATCTTCAGCGAGCCGGCATAGGCGGCCCAGTACAAGTCGTCTTCGCTGAGGAAGATGTAATTGCCCAGGTTGATCAACACCTGCAGCTGCTGGTCGGCGTAGGCGAAGACATCCGTATACGGCGGGATTGCCACATCCGCCTCGGAGAAGCTGATCTTCAGCACGATGGCGAACGGCAGCAGGAAGAACAGGAACAGCCACAGGAAGGGTACGCCGATGACCAGTCGGCGCCCGGTATTCAAGCGTGAGCGGCTCATGCCTGCAGCACCACGCCGCTGTCGTCCCACCAGTAGACGTAAATCTCCTCATCCCATGTCGGCCATTTCACGTGACGCTCGGAATTGGCGAGGAACGCCTGAACCAGATGTCCCGACGGCAGTTTGATGTAGTACACCGAGTGCCCGCCGAGATAGGCGATGTCGTGCACGATCCCTTTCGCCCAGTTGTAGCCGGGCCGTTGCAATTCCGGCAGCTCGGTGCCGATCAGCATTTTCTCGGGACGCAACGCGTAGGTGATCTGCTTGTCCTGGGCGCGGGTGCTGATGCCGTGGCCGACGTAGATCGGGTTCTCCAGTTCCGGGCTGGCAATGACGGCATGGTCGCCCACGTCCTCGATCAGCTCGCCGTCGAACAGGTTGACGTTGCCGATGAACTCGCAGACCAGGCGGCTCGCCGGGGTTTCGTAGATATCCATCGGACTGCCGACCTGCGCGATCCAGCCCAGGTGCATGATGGCGATGCGCTCGGCCATGGTCATGGCCTCTTCCTGGTCGTGGGTGACCATCACGCAGGTCACGCCGACGCGCTCGATGATCTGCACCAGTTCCAGCTGCATCCGCGAGCGCAGCTTTTTGTCCAGCGCACCCATGGGCTCGTCGAGCAGCAGCAGCTTGGGCCGCTTGGCCAGCGAACGGGCCAACGCCACGCGTTGACGCTGGCCGCCTGAAAGCTGATGCGGCTTGCGCTTGGCGTACTGGGTCATCTGCACCAGCGTCAGCATTTCCTCGACCCGCGTCTGCACTTCGTCCTTGGACAAGCTGTCCTGTTTCAGGCCGAAGGCGATGTTCTGTGCGACGGTCATATGCGGGAACAGCGCGTAGGACTGGAACATCATGTTGATCGGCCGCTCGTACGGCGGCATGTCGGTGATGTCCTGGCCGTCGAGGAAGATTCGCCCTTCGGTCGGCTGTTCGAAGCCCGCCAGCATGCGCAGCAGGGTTGATTTACCCGAGCCCGAGCCACCGAGCAGCGCGAAGATTTCGCCCTGATGGATGCTCAGCGAGACATCATCGACTGCCACCGTTTCGTCGAACTTCTTGGTGACGCGGTCGATCTTCAGCAGCACCTGCTTGCTCTGGCTCTCTCCGGTGAGGGCCTTTTTGTAGGCGCTGGAGGCAACGGCCATGCGCGAACTCCCGATTGAAAGAAAGTGGCCCGGACAATGCCGGGTGGTATCGATTCGAGTAGCGCGGCATTAACGACCCGCCGCGCCCGTGGCCATCGCCGGCTGTTACTGGCCGGACTTCACCTTGGTCCAGCTGCGCGTTTTCAAGCGCAGCACTTTTTGCGGCAACTCGGCGGAGACATACAGCCGGTCCAGCACTTCTTGAGACGGATAGACGGCGGGATCGTTGCGTACTTCCTGATCCATCAGCTCGTCAGCTTTAACGTTGGGGTTGGCATAGCCCACATAGTCGCTGACTTGCGCGATGACCTCGGGCTTCAACAAGTAGTTGATGAACGCATGAGCCTCGTCGACGTGTTGCGCATCGGAGGGGATGGCCAGCATGTCGAACCAAAGGTTGCCGCCTTCCTTGGGAATCGAATAAGCGATGTCAATGCCCTTGCCCGCCTCGTCGGCACGGGCCGCGGCCTGGAAGACGTCGCCGGAGAAGCCGGCGGCGATACAGATATTGCCATTGGCCAGATCGGACACGTATTTGGAGGAGTGGAAATAGCGCACGTAGGGGCGCACTTCCAGCAGCTTGGCTTCGGCCTTGGCGTAATCGTCCGGATTTTCGCTGTTGGGATCGAGCCCCATGTAGTTGAGCATCGCCGGGATCATCTCGTCGGCCGAGTCGAGGAAGGCGATCCCGCAGCCGGCCAGCTTCTTGGCGTTTTCCGGCTCGAACAGCACGGCCCAGGAATCCACCTTCTCGACTCCCAGCGCGGCGGTGACCTTCTCGACGTTGTAACCAATACCGTTGGTGCCCCAGAGATAAGGCGCCGCATAGGCGTTGCCGGGGTCGTTCTTCTGCAGTTGCTTGAGTAGCGCCGGGTCGAGGTTGTCCCAGTTCGGCAGCTTGCTCTTGTCCAGCTCGCGGAACGCGCCGGCGCGAATCTGCTTGCCGAGGAAATGGTTGGACGGCACCACCACGTCATAGCCGGTGCGACCGGCGAGCAGCTTGCCTTCCAGGGTTTCGTTGGAATCGAAGACATCGTAGACGGGCTTGATGCCGGTCTCCTTCTCGAACGCTTCCAGTGTCGTCTCGCCGATGTAATCCGACCAGTTGTAGATATGGACGGTGGCGGCCTGCGCAGAGGCGGAGCCGCCAACGGCAACAGCGATGATGAGCGACTTCAGTGTCGAGTGCATGGGACTGTCCTCTTGTTACAGACCGCGCCAGCCACAGTGGGCGAAAGGCGGGCTGTTTATTGGAAAAACCTCTAAAAATCAACTGGTAGAATGCAACTCGTGTGCGTACCGGCCCTTTGGATAGGAATCACGCACGAGGCGTATCGGCCAGAAAATGCGCTTGCGTGCATGGCGTTCCCCCCATAAAGCCCCGGAACAGCGCTCAGGTCGGCCGCAAAAGCCGCCCTGAGCGCGCCCCAATCAACGCCCGGATTTGATCTTGGTCCAGCTGCGGGTCATGGTCCGCTGGGTCTTCGAATCCAGGTCCGGGAAGGTATAGAGCTTCTGCAGCACCGCCTGGCTCGGATAGATACCCTGATCGGTGCGGATAGCCTCATCCACCAGTGGAGTCGCCGCTGCGTTGCCGTTGGGGAACTGGACGTAGTCGGTGATCGACGCCATCACCTCCGGCTTCATCAGGTAGTTGAGAAACGCATGCGCGCTCTCGACATTCTTCGCATCGGCCGGAATGGCCAGCATGTCGAAGAAGGTGCCCGCGCCTTCCTTCGGAATGTTGTAACTGACCTTGACCTTGTCGCCGGCTTCCACGGCACGCGCTTTGGCCTGGTAGATGTCGCCGGAATAGCCGATGGCGACGCAGACGTTGCCGTTGGCCAGATCCGAGATGTATTTGGAAGAGTGGAAGTAGGCCACGTTCGGGCGGATCTGCATGAGCAGTTTCTCGGCCTTCTTCAGCTCATCGGACTTGGTGCTGTCCGGGGCATGGCCGAGATAGTGCAGTGCCGCCGGCAGGATTTCGGTCGGCGAGTCGAGGAAGGACACGCCACAGGCTTTCAGCTTTTCCATGTTCTCGGGCTTGAAGACCAGATCCCAGGAATCCACCGGAGCGTCTTCGCCGAGTACCGCCTTGACCTTTTCGGCGTTGTAGCCGATGCCGATGGTGCCCCACATGTAGGGGACCGAATACAGGTTGCCCGGGTCGCTTGGCTGCAGGGCCTTGAGCAGATCCTTGTCGAGGTTTTCCCAATTCGACAGTTTGGTCTTGTCGAGCTTCTGGAACACACCCGCCTTGATCTGCTTGGCCAGGAAGGGGTTCGACGGCACCACTACGTCATAGCCGGAGCTGCCAGCCAACAGCTTGGCTTCGAGCACTTCGTTGCTGTCGAAAACGTCGTAAACGACCTTGATACCGGTTTCCTTGGTGAAATTCTCCAGGGTGTCTTCGGCAATGTAATCGGACCAGTTGAAAACGTGCAGCACCTTGTCGTCAGCCTGCGCAGCGCCAGCGACGGCACCTGCCAGCGTCATCGCGAGTAGGGTCTTGGCAAAGGGTTTCATCCGTGCAGCTCCTGTTGTTGTCATGTATTGGCTAAAGACAGGTCACGCTGAGCGGCGATCGAAGCCGGCCTCATTGCACCTGGACAGCTAAACAGGCCGTCAAAAACCACCTGCGTTGGCAATATCGTTAAAAACAGCCTCGGTTGCGAACCCAGTCAGAACGCTCATTTACAACTTGTAAACTCCGCTTCTTCGGCTGTTTTTGCCTTATCTTGCCTGCCTCGCATACGTTTTGACGGGCCTGTTAGGCTGTGCCGGCATCGACACACCCCTCGGTAAGTCAGGCCTGAGCACGCGCGCAGTCTGGCAAGGTCAATGGCTGTTTTTCAACAGCCCGAACGCGAGTTTCATTTCTCCGTAAGGCGTTCATGCCCGCTTGCCCATTGCTCAGCCCAACGCGTCTTTGGCAGTTGCGTCCAGGCACAACCGCACCTTGCCGATCAATTCATCGATCTGTTCTTCGTTTATTACCAGCGGCGGCGAAATGATCATGGTGTCGCCCACCGCGCGCATCACCAAACCGTTGCGGAAGCAATGCTCGCGACAGAGCATGCCCACGCCCGGATCGGCGAAACGCTCGCGAGTTTTCTTGTTCTTCACCAGCTCCAGCGCGCCGAGCATGCCGACGCCACGCGCCTCGCCGACCAGCGGGTGCTCGACCAGCTCACGCCAGCGAGATTGCAAATAGGGTGCCGTCTTCGTCTTGACCCGCTCGACGATTTTCTCTTCGCGCATGATGCGGATGTTTTCCAGCGCCACAGCGGCGGCCACCGGGTGCCCCGAGTAGGTGAAGCCGTGGTAGAACTCGCCGCCCTCGTTGAGCGTGTGCACCACTTCGTCGCGCACCACCACGCCGCCCATGGGCAGGTAACCGGAGGTCAGGCCCTTGGCGATGGGCATCAGATCCGGCGCATTGCCGTAGTAATCGCTGCCGAACCATTCGCCGGTGCGGCCGAAGCCGCAGATGACTTCATCGGCAATGAGCAGGATGTCGTAGCGGTCGAGAATTTCGCGGATCTTCGGCCAGTAGCTGTCTGGCGGGATGATCACACCGCCAGCACCTTGGATCGGCTCGGCGATGAAGGCGGCGACCTTGTCTTCGCCCACTTCACGGATTTTGTCCTCAAGCTGCTGCGCGACACGCACACCGAACTCTTGCGGATCGAGATCGCCGCCTTCACCGAACCAGTACGGCTGGTCGATGTGTTCGATACCTGGGATCGGACCGTCGCTCTGCTCGTGCATGGCCTTCATGCCACCGAGGCTGGCGCCGGCGATGGTCGAGCCGTGATAACCGTTCCAGCGCCCGATCACGACCTTCTTCTGCGGCTGCCCCTTGATCGCCCAGTAATGGCGCACCATGCGCAGCACGGTGTCGTTGGCCTCCGAACCCGAGCCGGTGAAGAACACGTGATTCATGCCCCCCGGCGCAATCTCGGCAATCGCCTTGGCCAGCGCCAGAGCTGGGGGGTGGGCGGTCTGGAAAAACAGGTTGTAGTACGGCAGCTCGCGCATCTGGTGGGTCGCCGCCTCGACCAGCTCTTCACGCCCATAGCCCAGGTTGACGCACCAGAGCCCGGCCATGGCATCAAGGATCTTGTGGCCTTCGCTATCCCACAGATAAACGCCCTCGCCACGGGTAATGATGCGCGTACCCTTGGCATTGAGCGCCTTGAAGTCGGTGAACGGCGGCAGATGGTGGTCGCGGCTCAGGGCTTGCCATTGCAGGGTTTGCGAATCGCTCATCAGTCACCTCATTTCAAATGGTTTTATGGTGCTTGCCGTTGCAAACACCCCTCACCCCAACCCTCTCCCCAGAGGGGAGAAGGAGCTTGCTATGGCGTGGCTCCCTGCTCCCTGCTCTGCCTCCAGCCTCCAGCCTCCAGCGCTTCTATCGGCTTTTCCGCCTATACCGACAACATCAAAAATTCCCGCTCCCACGAGCTGATCACCCGGTGATAGTTCTCCTGCTCGGCGCGCTTGACCGCGACGTAGCCGGTGATGAATTTCGGGCTCAGGTACTTGTTCAGCTCGCGGCAGCTTTCCATGCGCTCCAGCGCGGCTTCCAGGGTCAGCGGCAGGCGCAGGTTGCGGCGCTCGTAGCCGCGGCCCTTGACCGGCGGGCTTGGGTTCAACCCTTCGACCATACCGATATAACCGCACAGCAGGCTGGCGGCGATGGCTAGATAAGGATTGGCGTCGGCCCCCGGTAGACGGTTCTCGACACGGCGGTTTTGCGGATCGGAATCCGGCACGCGCAGACCCACGGTGCGGTTTTCCTCGCCCCATTCGACGTTCACTGGCGCCGAGGTGTCGGGCAGGAACCGACGGAACGAATTGACGTTGGGCGCGAACATCGGCAGCAGTTCGGGAATGTATTTCTGCAAGCCGCCGACGTGGTGCAGGAACAGCTGGCTCATGGAGCCATCGGCGTTGGAGAATACGTTGCGCCCGGTTTCGATATCTACCACGCTCTGGTGCAGGTGCATGGCGCTGCCCGGCTCGCCGGTCATCGGCTTGGCCATGAAGGTGGCAGCGACGTTGTGCTTGAGCGCCGCCTCGCGCATGGTGCGCTTGAACACCAGTATCTGGTCGGCCAGGTGCAGCGCCTCGCCGTGACGGAAGTTGATTTCCATCTGCGCGGTGCCTTCCTCGTGGATCAGCGTGTCCAGATCCAGGCCCTGCGCCTCGCACCAGTCGTACATGTCTTCGAACAGCGGGTCGAATTCGTTGGCCGCGTCGATGGAGAACGATTGGCGGCCGGTCTCCTGACGTCCAGAACGGCCAATGGGTGGCTGGAACGGCAGGTCCGGGTCTTCGCAGCGCTTGGTCAGGTAGAACTCCATCTCCGGCGCGACGATGGGCTGCCAGCCGCGATCGGCATACATCTTCAGCACACGCTTCAAGATATTGCGCGGCGAGATCTCGATGGGGTTGCCCATCTTGTCGTAGGTGTCATGGATCACCTGCGCGGTCGGCTCGATGGCCCAGGGCACCAGGAACACCGCGTCGGCGTCGGGACGGCAGAACATGTCGATGTCCGCCGGATCGAGCAGCTCGTAGTAGATGTCGTCCTCGACGTAGTCGCCGGTGACGGTCTGCAGCAGCACGCTTTCGGGCAGGCGCATGCCGCGCTCGTCGAGGAACTTGTTGGTCGGTGAAATCTTGCCGCGGGCGATGCCGGTCAGGTCGCTGATCAGGCATTCCACTTCCGTAATCTTGCGTTCTTTGAGCCAGCCGGTGAGCTGGTCGAGCTTGCTAGTCATGATGACCTCAGAGTTGATGAAACGAGCGCCGGACCGGCCTGCGCTCAGCGCCGTCCCGCGCGTTCCCGGCATGCACGGGCAAAACCCTCGAACAAGGCCAGGTAATGAGGGTGCTCGTGCACCTTCCATTCAGGATGCCATTGCACGCCGAGCGCGAAGGTCTGTGCCGCCTCGACGGAAAATGCCTCGATCAGCCCATCCGGCGCCAATGCCTCGATGCGCAGCCCTTCGCCAAGGCGCTCGACGCCCTGGCCGTGCACCGAATTGACTTCCATATGCGCCGGCAATCCGAGACGCTCCAGCAGGCCACCGGGCTGCACATGCAGCGGATGGCTGAGCCCATACTGGATGTCCACTGGGTCTTCGGCGCGCTCGCGATGATCGGCATAGGGGCCGGCTTCGTGCACCTTCTGATGCAGGCTGCCGCCGAACGCCACGTTCATTTCCTGAAAGCCACGGCAGACGCCGAATACCGGAACCCCCGCTGCCACCGCTGCGCGGATCAGCGGCAGGGTCAGCTGGTCACGGGAAGGGTCGTGTGGTGTGCCTTCGGCACTGGCTGAACCACCATAATGATGAGGTTCGACGTTCGATGGCGAGCCAGTGAAGAGCAGGCCGTCTACGCTATCGAGTAGTGCTGCTGGATCGATCAGGTCACCCAACGCGGGGATGACCAGAGGCACGCCGGCGACTGCTGCGGCACGCAGGTATTTGTCACCGGCTATATGGAAGCTGTGGTGGCCTATCTGCCTGGTACAGGCGGAAACGCCGATCAATGGCACACGAGGCATGTGATACTCGTCTCTGCAGATGGGTGCTCGTCGGAGAGTAGTCTTGTTCATTTTTATAGACAATAGCCGAGCAAATGTCCTTCTGAAAGCAACCGCAGCGCCGAGAAATATTTTTTGGCAGCGCCCCAAAACCGCCGTCAATGGGCATTCATGGGGCATTTCCACGCACTATTGACAGCGACTAGGCTTTCCGATTGACTCCAAGTCATGTTGTTTGATGATTGAAATTTTTAACAATTAAGGTGTTTTCATCATGCTTCCTCCGCCGCGTGCCGTTCAGCTCAATGAAGCGAACGCGTTTCTGAAAGAACACCCGGAGGTCCAATACGTCGACCTGCTGATCGCCGACATGAACGGCGTGGTGCGCGGCAAGCGCATCGAACGCGCCAGCCTGCACAAGGTGTACGAAAAAGGCATCAACCTCCCCGCCTCGCTTTTCGCCCTCGACATCAATGGCATCACCGTGGAAAGCAGCGGCCTGGGGATGGACATCGGCGATTCGGACCGGACCTGCTTCCCCATTCCCAACACCCTGAGCAACGAACCCTGGCAGAAGCGCCCTACCGCGCAGCTGCTGATGACCATGCACGAGCGCGACGGCGCGCCCTTCTTCGCCGACCCGCGCGAGGTGCTGCGCAAGGTGGTCAGCAAATTCGATGAGCTGGGCCTGACCATCTGCGCGGCCTTCGAGCTGGAGTTCTATCTGATCGATCAGGAGAACATCAACGGCCGGCCGCAGCCGCCGCGCTCGCCTATTTCAGGCAAGCGTCCGCAGTCGACCCAGGTCTACCTGATCGACGATCTGGACGAATACGTTGACTGCCTGCAGGACATCCTCGAAGGGGCCAAGGAACAGGGCATTCCCGCTGACGCCATCGTCAAGGAAAGCGCCCCGGCGCAGTTCGAGGTCAACCTCCATCATGTCGCCGACCCGATCAAGGCCTGCGATTACGCCGTGTTGCTCAAGCGTTTGATCAAGAACATCGCCTACGACCACGAGATGGATACTACTTTCATGGCCAAGCCCTACCCGGGCCAGGCCGGGAACGGGCTGCACGTGCACATTTCGCTGCTCGACAAGAATGGCAACAATATTTTCGCCACTGACAATCCGTTGGAAAGCGAAACCCTGCGCCACGCCATCGGCGGCATTCAGCAGACCATGGCGGCCTCGATGGCCTTCCTCTGCCCCAACGTCAACTCCTACCGCCGCTTCGGCGCTCAGTTCTACGTACCGAATGCACCGTGTTGGGGCCTGGACAACCGCACCGTCGCGCTACGCGTACCGACCGACAGCCCGGACGCCGTGCGGATCGAACATCGCGTCGCCGGGGCGGACGCCAACCCTTATCTGCTGCTGGCCAGTGTTCTCGCCGGCGTCCATCACGGCTTGACCAATAAGATCGCACCCGATCAGCCGATCGAGGGCAATTCCTACGAGCAGGTCGAGCCGAGCCTGCCATCCAACCTGCGCGACGCTCTGCGCGAGCTGGACGACAACGAAATCATGGCCCGCTACATCAGCCCGGAGTACATCGACATCTTTGTCGCGTGCAAGGAAAGCGAGCTGGCTGAGTTCGAGCATTCGATTTCCGATCTGGAATACAACTGGTATCTGCATACGGTTTAACAGCGGACAGACGACAAGAGCGCTGGAGGCGGAGGCTGGACGAAAAAGCACCGGTGCAGATCTGTAGGGTGGGCTGAAGCCCACCAATGCAGCCCTGTTTTCGTCTAGCCCTCCAGCCTCCAGCGCGTTTATCGGCTCATTCGCCTTTATCGTCTTTTCCAAACTTCCCGCCTAAAATCCACTCCATTTCTAAACGCCCCAATTCCGCGAGGCCGCCATGTCCCGTACCGTTACCGTTGCTGCCACCCAGATGGCCTGTTCCTGGGATCGCCAGGCGAACATCGCCAACGCCGAGAAGCTGGTTCGTGAAGCCGCCGCCAAGGGCGCGCAGGTGATCCTGATCCAGGAGCTGTTCGAAACTCCCTACTTCTGCCAGAAGCCCAACCCCGAATATCTGCAGCTGGCTACCAGCGTCGAAGACAATCCGGCGATCCAGCATTTCCAGAAGATTGCCGCCGAGCTGCAAGTGGTGCTGCCGATCAGCTTCTTCGAGCAGGCCGGCCGCGCGCGCTTCAACTCCATCGCCATCATCGACGCTGATGGCAAGCTGCTGGGCGTCTACCGCAAGAGCCACATCCCGGACGGCCCCGGCTACCACGAGAAGTATTACTTCAATCCCGGCGACACCGGCTTCAAGGTCTGGAACACTCGCTACGCGAAGATCGGGGTGGCCATCTGCTGGGACCAGTGGTTCCCTGAAACCGCCCGCAGCATGGCGCTGATGGGTGCCGAACTGCTGTTCTACCCCACCGCCATTGGCAGCGAACCGCATGATCCGAACATCACCTCACGCGACCACTGGCAGCGCGTGCAGCAGGGCCACGCCGGCGCCAACCTGATGCCGCTGATCGCTAGCAACCGCGTCGGCACCGAGGAGCAGGACGGCTACGACATCACCTTCTACGGCTCCTCCTTCATCGCCGACCAGTTCGGTGCCAAGGTCGAGGAAATGGACGAGACCAGCGAAGGCGTGCTGGTGCATGAATTCGACCTGGACAAGCTGGAGCACATCCGCAGCGCTTGGGGGGTATTCCGTGACCGCCGCCCAAACCTGTACAGCTCGATCAAGACGCTGGACGGCTCGCTGGAGTCCTGAGCCCGGCCTTTGATCGGCAGATGATTCAGCCGCCCGCCTCGTTGCGGCTGAATCCTGTCCGCCATGGTCAGATATTTCGCCTCTGATAAATGGCCGATTGCATCCCGGCCTCGAAAATTGCCGTCCTTGCCAGGTAGAACGATGACCACACTGACCACCACGCCGCGCGCCGACGACTTCCACATGCCCGCCGAATGGGCGCCACACAGCCAGACCTGGATGGTCTGGCCGCAGCGTCCGGACAACTGGCGCGACCAGGGGACGCCGGCGCAAGCGGCCTTTACCGCCGTGGCCAAGGCCATCGCGCGCTTCGAACCAGTCACCGTCTGCGCCACGGCCGAGCAGTACCTGACGGCACGGGCGCAGCTCGACGACCCGCGCATTCGGCTGGTGGAAATCAGCAGCGACGACGCCTGGGTCCGCGATACCGGTCCAACCTTCCTGGTCAACGGCAAGGGTGGCCTGCGCGGTGTCGACTGGACGTTCAACGCCTGGGGCGGCCACGAGGGCGGGCTGTACAACGACTGGCAACGGGACGACGAAGTAGCGCGCAAGGTCCTCGAAATCGAGCGCTGCGACCGCTACCGCACCGAGGGTTTCGTACTGGAAGGCGGTTCGATTCACGTCGACGGCGAAGGCACGCTGATCACCACGGAAGAGTGCCTGCTCAACCGCAATCGCAACCCGCACCTGTCCCGCGAGGAAATCGAAGCGGTGCTGGCCGACTATCTGGCGATCGACAAGGTCATCTGGCTGCCGCACGGGCTGTACAACGACGAAACCGACGGCCACGTCGACAACTTCTGCTGCTTCGTGCGTCCCGGCGAAGTGCTGCTGGCCTGGACCGATGACCGCGGCGACCCTAACTACGAGCGCTGCCAGGCGGCCATGCACGTGCTGGAGCAGGCTCGTGATGCCTGGGACCGCAAGCTCGTGGTGCACAAGATGCCGATCCCCGGCCCGCTGCATGCCACCGAACAGGAGTGCGCCGGCGTCGTGCCGCTGATCGGCAGTCAGCCGCGCGATCCGTCGATTCGCCTGGCCGGCAGCTACGTGAACTTCCTGATCGTCAACGGCGGCATCATCGCGCCGTCGTTCGACGACCCGATGGACGCCGAAGCAGAAGCCATACTCCGCCGGGTCTTCCCCGATCATCAGGTGGTAATGGTGCCCGGCCGGGAGATTCTGCTCGGCGGCGGCAATATCCACTGCATCACCCAGCAGCAACCGGCAGCATCGAGCCAGACACCTGCATAACGCACCCGCGTCGTCCGTGCCCCGGCACGGGCGGCCAGTCTGAAGGAGCCTGCAGGCCGTGCAATACAAAGCCTTTTTGCTGTGCTTACTGCTGGCGCCATCGGTGCAGGCAATCGAAGCCTATTCCTGCCGCAACGGCTTCTTCCCGGCATTTGCCGGTCAGGTACAACCCGCGGAGGTTATTGCTGACGCCAACTCGCGGGTGCACTTCAGGGATGACGCCGTTGGCTGCCCCCAAGATGAATCCTGCATACGCAAGGCCTATCTCGTGGACGGCGACAAACTCCTGGTCGGCAACCAGTCCGATGGCTGGGCCTGCGTCTGGTATTTCGGCGAAACGCGCGAATTCGTGGGCTGGCTGCCGGCACGCAATCTTGCAATCGGCACCGCTTCGACGCCTCCCGCAGCACAGGACTGGATCGGTCGCTGGCTGCCCATTGCCGGCGACAACAGCATCGTCATTTCTCGCGCCTCGCCCAACGGGCCGCTTGTGGCTGTAGGCGAGGCGGTCTGGCAAGGCGGCGTGAACAGCTATGGCGAGCCGGTTGTTCACCTGGGTGCCTTCGAAGGTCAGGCACAGCCCTCCGGCGATCTGCTTCGCATCGTCGAGGGTGAGGAAGAATATGCCTGCCGTGTCACCCTGCAGCACGTTGCAGCGAACCTTGTGGTGGCCGACAACAGCCACTGCGGCGGTATCAATGTTCGCTTCGATGACATCTACCGCAAGGCACCCTGACGCACGCGCCGTCCGACCTCGCGACTTGAAAGCCGAACGATCTGGTCTAGAGTTGGGGCTTCCCGCATGGCGGCGATCGCAACGGCTAGCCTCCATGCCAACCACAGCGCTCCGAAAAAGGACTGTTTGCGTGCCTATGCCTCGTTCCGCCCTGACGGCTCTGCTGGCCCTCGTCCTTGTCATCAGCGGTTGCGATGACGACAGCGGACCTGGAGCTGGCCCGCAGGCTGGCTACGTCGTGCCGACGCTGGAGCAGCTTCCCGGCTGTGACCGGATCGCGGCGACGCTTGGCCCGCTGGTCGAAGGTCTGGTGCCGGTCGAAGAGGAAGGCGATGGCCGATACGACAATGTGTCCGTCTACGGTGTCAGTTGCACCTGGCTATCCGAGGAAATGACGAGCGGGAATGCCTTCGAAATAGTCAAGGGAGGTGGCTTGTCGGTCGGTATTTCTGTCGATGAGGTGCCCCCGGACGAAGCGATGCTGCGACAGATGGGCATGGTGTATGACGACCCCAGAGTCGAAGAAATCGGCGGTTTTGTCGTGGACATGAGCAAGAAGCTGGTCCCCTCAGAACAACTGGGCATCGTCGGTCCTCAGGTAGTGGTCGGCAGGGTGACCATCATCGCCGCCGCAGGCGGCATAGCGTTGCAGAAGGTCGAAAGCATGCAGGGCATCACCAACGATCAGGCCATCCAGGGCGCGATCGCGCTGCATGAAACCCTCCGATAAGCACGAAACGCGGCCAATCGGAACGAATGACGCAAACGGCAACCCAACGATCCCGAGGCCGCCTTGGCCAATCCGAACACCTTAAAAACAATAATCAGGAGCGAATATGCCCTTCCCTATGCTGCGAACCCTGTCCCTTGCCGGCGCCGCCATGCTGGTCAGCCTTTCGAGCCTGGCGCAGGAAAATCCACTGGCGACCATGAATACCCAGCTGGCAAAGCTGGGCGGTTCGATGCAGGTCGTGGCAGAAGTCTGTGGCGGATATACAGACACACAGCTGGCCGAGCACAGGCAGCAGCAGAAGGACCATCTGACGCGCAACGGCATGGATGCGGCCAGCTTCGACAAGGGCTTCGATGACGGCATCACACAGAGCAGAGCGAAGTGGGACAGCATCCCGGCATCCGAGCGGCAGGCCAAGTGCGACGAGTTCAAACAGCAGATGGAGCAACTGGCGCAGCAGCTCACCCCTCAAGGCAATTGAACGGCCAGCTCAGGCCATGACCACCTGGTTCTTGCCCATGCGCTTGGCGGTGTACATGGCCGCATCGGCTCGGGCGAACAGCGCGCCGAGATCCGGATCGCCGACCCGAAGGCAGGTCACGCCGAGGCTGATGGTGACGCCGAAGCGCTGACCGCCGGCCGTGGTGAACACCAGCCGCTGCACCTCCCGCTGCAGGCGCTCGGCAATCTGCTCGGCAAGGTCTGGCTGGCAGCCCGGCAGCAGCAAGGCGAATTCTTCACCACCAATGCGACCGAACAGATCGCCGCGACGCAGCACGGACGCACCGCATTCGGCGACGCGCTGCAACACCTGATCGCCCATCTGGTGACCATGGGTATCGTTGATTCGCTTGAAGTCGTCGATGTCCAGCAGCTGGAACGCCAGCGCAGTGGCGTACTGCCGGGCCAGATCGAATTCGCGCTTGGCGCACTCGAAAAAGTAACGGCGGTTGCTGCTCTGAGTCAGGACGTCGACGGTCGCCAGGCGCTGCAGTTCACCTTCGAGCTGCTTCTTGTCGGTAATGTCTTCGGCGATGCCAACGATGATCGGCCCGTGCGAGCTGTCGACGTTACGGGCGATGAAGCATTTGTCGCTTAGCCAGCGCAATTGCCCATCGCCACGGATGATGCGGTACTCGCGCACTTCGATGGCGCCCTTTTCGAGCACATCGGCCAATCCCTGCTGCGCCTGTTCCAGATCATCCGGGTAGACGCTGTTGCGCCACTCATTGAAATCCGACAGCAGCAATGCAGCCGAACGACCGAATATCTGCTCATAGGCCGGGCTGACGTAGACCATGCGCTGAGCCTGCGAGTCATACGCCCAGAGTACTGCGTTGACCGCACCCATCAGCGTGCTGAAGAGCTGCTCGCGCTCGCTCAGGCGCTCGACTTCGGCCCGGGCATGCATCAACGCCATCAGCATCTGCCCTTCAGTCGGGGGCAAGATGCCAACTCCCGTGTCGCCTTGCTTCGCCAGACTCATACCTGCGTTCCCCAAAAGAGCGCCAGGTACCGGGGGAATTGGCCCTCAGAGCAGCTGTCGCCTTAGTCTCGGGGCCGGAACAACGGGGTATCGTCGCGCTCGCAACGACACTAGCAGGCCCTTTTCAGCAGTTCAGAGAGAAGGGATCGAGCAAAGTTCCAGTTGCCGCAGCTGCCGCTAATTGCACCGATCAACGGTCAACCATGGGCGACTGCGGGTCGAAGTGAATAGGTTCGCAGATGCTCGGCGAACTCGCGCAGCGACTGGATTCCGCTGGCTTCGGCGTTTTGCACCCACTGCTTGATCGCCGCCAGCATCTCGTGGCCGTTGGCGCTCGTGCGGGTCCAGATCTGCTGCAGGGCCAGGCGCTGTTCGTAGATCACCCGCAGCGACTGGCTCTGTTCGAGGATTACCTCGATACGCGCCTGTTGCTCATGCTGCAACAGGCTCGGTTCGCGCGACAGCAACCGCTTTGCACGGCGGAACTGGTGGCGCACCGATGCATCGGCGCGTTGCAGTTCCAGGCGCACCAGCGGCTTGATCACCAGCTTGCGGTACTGCGCCATGATCTGGAACCGGTTGTTTAGGATCGCCATGGCGCTGTCCATGTCCAGCTGATGCTTGGGCGTAACGCGATGGGCAATCGGCGCGGTGCGGTTGACCTTCGCCAAGCCGAGCAGGCTGAACAGCTTGATCCAGGCCCAGCCCATGTCGAACTCCCACTTGCGCACCGACAATTTGGCCGAGTTCGGATAGGTGTGGTGATTGTTATGCAGCTCCTCGCCACCGATGAGGATGCCCCAAGGCACCAGGTTGGTGGCCGCGTCGCGACACTCGAAGTTGCGATAGCCCACGGCATGCCCCAGCCCGTTGACCACCCCGGCGGCCCAGAGCGGGATCCAGATCATCTGCACCGCCCAGACGGTCAGGCCGATGACGCCGAACAGCGCCAGATCGAGACCGAGCATCAGCACGATGCCCAGGTTGGGGAAACGCGAATAAAGGTTGCGCTCGATCCAGTCGTCGGGGCAGTTCTTGCCGTAGATGCGCAGAGTGTCTTCGTTCTTGGCTTCCACCATGTACAGCTCGGCACCGCGCCGCAGCACCGTGCCCAAACCCTTCTGCACCGGGCTGTGCGGGTCGTCCGGGGTTTCGCATTTCGCGTGGTGCTTGCGGTGGATGGCGGTCCACTCGCGGGTGTTCATCGCCGTGGTCAGCCACAGCCAGAAACGGAAGAAGTGCTTGAGGCCCGCGTTCAGTTCGAGCGAGCGGTGTGCTGAGTAGCGGTGCAGATAAACCGTGACGGCAACGATGGTCACGTGAGTCAGAAGCAACGTCACCACCACTACCTGCCAGGCCGAGAGGTCGAGAAAGCCGGTGTACCACATAGTGTTGAAGCCTCGCGGTGTAGAGTTGCCGATCGCAATACGGGACCGGCCGACATTATCCAACTCAGTTTGCGCCGGTAAGCGCCCGTCTGTCGTTCAGCGGTTATTTTTCATTTCAGCATCTGACAGAAAAAGCCAACGTGGTCGATACAGCGGGGGTCCCATACGCCCGGCAACGGTTGTAGCATTGCGCCACTATTTGCTTATCCCCTCTTTCCGGAGCCGCCTCAGGTCCGGAAGTAGCGCGTCGCAGCACGCCCACGCAGTACGGTGCTCAGATCAATCATGAAAACCTTTCTTCACCCCACCGACCCGCGATGGATACTGGGCATCGGCAGCCTGGTCCTCGCGCTAATGTTCGGAGGGCTCGCCATCAATGACCACCAGGCGCGCGATGCCGTCTGGACGTTGCAGACGGCGCAGCAGGGCGAACTCCAGGCGCTGGCGTTGCGCAGCGCTCAGCAGGGTCTGGAAGAACAGGCGCGCTTGATCGCCAGTACATTGAGTGCCGGCCCGGAAACGCTTCGCCTGGTCCGCCAGGCTGACCGCGCCATGAAGGCTGGCGCCCAGTGGGACGGTCCGCAGCTGTCCCGTATTCGCACGCAATTGTCCAGCTCCCTCTCGCCTACCTGGGCGACCATGCAGGCCCACGGCGCACTGGTGCTCCAGCTGTACGTAGGCAAGGCAGGCTTGGCGCTGCTGCGGATGCAGGATCCAGACGTGTTCGGCGATGCGGTCGCCGACCGTCGCCCATTGATTTACCAGGCATTGACCCATGGCCGGATCGTTTCCGGGCTGGATATCGGCCGGCGCAGCGCAGGCAACCGGGCCGTCGTGCCGATCCGCGCCAGCAGCAGCGCCGAAAGCGAAGTGATCGGCGCCCTCGAAGTGGGATTTGGCATCCTTCCCGATCTGACCGAGCTGGGTGACCAGTTGAACGCCGGGCTGGGGCTATTGGTAAACCGCCGTGAGCTGGAAGAAGTGCTCTGGACGCGTCCGGTCGGGGTCCAGTTGCAAGGCCTTCCCGGCTGGCTGCTCGACACCCATTCGGCACCGCAGATCCTGCAGTGGGCGCAACAGCGTTCATTGCCGATGCCGGGATCGGCACAGACGCTGCGCCTGCTCGAATCCGAGGGCCGCAGTTTCGTGCTCAATCAGGTTCCGTTGCACGACATCCGGGCCGTACACAATCCAGAGCGTGGGCCCATGGCCGTTGCGCTGGTCTGGCGAGACATCACCCAGGCCTTGCGGGAGCAACAGCAGGCCGACCGCCGCAACCTGATCAAGTGGGGGCTGGCCTGGCTGATAGCCGAAGCGCTGCTGCTGGTCCTGGCCTTCATGCTTCATCGCCGTGGCATCGTTCAGCGCATCCATCGCATTCGCTCGTCCCAGCAGGAGCGCAACCGCAAGCGCCTGCTCGAACGCGGGCAGAAGATCGCCAGCCTGCTACCCGGCATGGTCTATCAGCTCAAGCGCTCGCCGGAAGGCGCCTACAGTGTGCTCTATGCCAGCGAGGGGTCGCGCGAACTCTACGGAATAGAGCCCGAGCAACTGATCGAAGACGCGCGCCTTGCCTTCGCCGTCGTGCATGACCCGGACCGCCCGAAGTTGCGCGCCGCGATAGAGCGCTCGGCGGCCAACCTGGGCGGCGGTTCCACGCGCTACCGGATCAACCATCGCGAAAAAGGTCTGATCTGGGTCGAAATCAGGGCGACCGCCGAGCGCCTGCGTGACGGCTCGGTGCTCTGGCATGGCTTCATCGCCGACATCACGCCCGTCATGAATACCGCCATTGCGCTCAGTGAAAGCGAAAGCCGTTTCCGCAGCATGGTCAGCAACCTGCCGGGCGTGGTCTACCGGCGTGACGGCGATACCGATCGCACCATTCGCTACCTCAGCGACGGTATAGAGCGGCTGACCGGCTACCCCGCCAGCGACTTCCTCGCCCCCGGCACGCGCCAGTTCAGCAGTCTGATCCACCCGGACGATCGCGCTGTCCTGCAAGGCGGCGAAGCGGACCATTTCGAGCGCACCTACCGGCTGGTCAACGCGCGCGGCGAAACGCTCTGGGTACAGGAGAACAGCCGCGCACTGCGCGACGCCGAAGGTCGGCTGCTGTGGTACGACGGCTTTATCTGGGATGTCAGCGCCCGTGCCCTGGCCGAGCGCGAAGCCAACGAGCGTGAAGGCTACGTGCGCCTGCTGATCGCCAATGTCGTCGACGCGATCATCATCATCAACCAGCGTGGCCTGATCGAAACCTTCAACCACGCCGCCGAGCGCACCTTCGGCTATAGCGAAGAGGAAGTGCTCGGGCGCAACCTGTCGATGCTCATGCCCGAGCCGCACCGCGCCGCCCACGACGGTTATCTCGAAGACTACGAGCGCCGGGGCGAAGGCCGTAGCCTGGAGCAGAACCGCGAACTGCAGGGAGTGCGCCGCAACGGCGAGCTGTTCACCATCGAATTGCGCGTCTCGGAAATCAGCCACCGGGGCGAGCGCAAGTTCATCGGTCTGGTACGCGATATCACCGAGCGCAAGCGCATCGAGCAGATGAAGAGCGAGTTCGTTTCCATCGTCAGCCACGAACTGCGCACACCGCTGACCTCGATTTCCGGTGCGCTAGGGCTGATCACCGGCGGCGCGGTCGGTGAGGTCCCACCAGCGATCGGGCAGTTGCTCGGTATTGCGCAGCAGAACAGCCAGCGCCTCGGCTTGTTGATCGACGACCTGCTGGACATGGAAAAGCTGATCGCCGGCCAAATGAATATCCAGCTGCAAACGCAACCGCTGACGCCGCTGCTCGATCAGTCGCTGCGCTCGAATCAGGGTTACGCCGATCAACACCGGGTGCGCCTGGAAATGGGCGAGCAGGTGGCCGTGCAAGTGTCGGTCGATGAGCACCGCCTGCAACAGGTGCTGGCGAACCTGCTTTCCAATGCGGCGAAATTCTCGCCCGCTGATGAAGTCGTAGTCTTGAGCAGTGAGCGTCGCGGCGATCATGTCCGCGTGAACGTCCGCGATGTTGGTCCGGGCATTGCGCAGACGTTTCGGCAGCGGATCTTCCAGAAGTTTTCCCAGGCCGATTCCTCCGACACCCGCCAGAAAGGCGGTACCGGCCTGGGCCTGGCGATCAGCAAGGAATTGATCGAGCACATGCACGGACGCATCGGCTTCGATTCCGAACTCGGCCAGGGGGCCTGCTTCTGGTTCGAATTGCCGCTCCAGGACGCGTGATGACAGGCTATCTTTAGATTACGCCGCGCCAAGCTGGCACACTGTTTACCTGATCGTTCGCAAGGCGCACCGGCCGACGGAGGCATCGCATGACCGAACTGAAACGGATACTCCACGTCGAGGACGATCCTTCCATACAAGCGGTGACTAAAGTCGCGCTGGAAGCCGTTGGCGGCTATCAGGTGCGCTCCTGTTCGTCCGGTCTGCAAGCGCTCGAAGAGGTCGAGGAATTCGATCCGCACTTCATCCTGCTGGACGTGATGATGCCCGGCATGGGCGGTGCCGAAACCCTGTCCCGGCTCAGCGAGCGGATCGATTTATCGCAGGTGCCGGTCGCCTTCATGACCGCCAAGGTCCAGCCGGGGGAGATAGAGCATCTGCGCCAGCTCGGCGCGCGTGACGTAATCATCAAACCCTTCGATCCGATGCGCCTGGCCAGTCAGATTCGCGCAATTTGGGATTCGGGCCGCGCATGAAGCGACGGCGTCCAGCCCCCGCGCCCGTGAGACAGGCCAGCCAGATGAAGCCATCGAAAGCGATGCCGGCAGGCTCGCCACCGCGCGAGTTGTCTCGACTCGCCGCGCTGCTGCGCTACGAGATACTCGACACGCCGGACGAAGCCGCCTTCGACGACTACACCCAGCTGGCCTCCTATATCTGCAACACCCCGATCGCGCTGATCTCGCTGGTCGACGACCACCGCCAGTGGTTCAAGAGCCGTTTCGGCCTGGACGTCAGCGAAACCCCGCGAGACATCTCGTTCTGCACCTACACCATCGAAGGCAGCGACATTTTCGAGGTCACCGACGCGCAGCTGGACCAGCGTTTTCGCGACAACCCGCTGGTGACCGGCGAGCCATACATCCGCTTCTACGCCGGCGCACCGCTGATCACGCCGGATGGTTACAGCCTCGGTACCCTGTGCGTGATCGATCGGCAGCCGCGCCAGCTCGATGAAGGGCAGCGCGATGCCTTGCTGCGCCTGAGTCGGCAGATCATGCGCCTGTTCGAAGAGCGCCAGCAGGCGCACCGCTACGCCGAGCAGGCGGCACTGCACCAGGCATTGCTGAACAGCGCCGCCAGCGCGATGGTGGTGACCACCGCTGACGGACACATTTCAGGCGCCAACCCAACGGCTGAGCGCTTGTTCGGTTATTCCGAGCAGATGCTGATCGACCGCCCTCTTACCTCGACGCTTTTCCCTATCGAGGCCTTGGTGCGCCGTGCGGCCATCCTCAGCAATGAGCTGGGCGAGACCATCGAGCCGGGATTCGCCGTGCTGACCGCGCCGCTCTCCGAAGGACGGCGCGAGATGCGCGAGTGGCGCCTGCTGCATCGCAATGGCAATAGCCTGCCGGTGTTGCTGAACGTTTCGGCGATCCATGACGAACACGAGCTGCTGCGCGGTTACATCGTCAGCGCCTACGACCTGGCCCATCAGGAGCATCTGCAGCTGCGTCTGCAACAGATCGCCGCACAGGTGCCGGGGCTGCTGTTCCAGTTCTGCTGGCGTCCCGACGGCGACAGCTCGTTTCCCTATCTCAGCGAAGGCCTCGAAGACATCTACGGGCTGAGCGTCGCGGACATGGCAGCGAGCATCGCGCCGATCTACAGCCGGGTTCATCTGGGCGACCGAGTGCACGTGCTGGCGAGTATCCGAAACGCTGCCGCCACCCTGACGCCCTGGCACTTCGAACACCGCATCGACCACCCGCGCAAAGGCATCATCTGGGTCGAAGCACGTGCGACGCCGATGCGTCAGGCCGATGGCTCGGTGCTCTGGCACGGCCTGGTAACCGACATCACCCAGCGCAAGGCCGAGCAGGCCGAACTGGACAAGCACCAGGAAATGAACCGGCGCCTGCTCCAGGCGCTGTCCGAGGGCGTGGTGGCCTGCGACGCCGAAGGCAACCTGACGCTATTCAACGACACCGCGCGGCTCTGGCACGGGCTGGACGCGGCGCAGCTGTCACCACAGCAGTGGCCGGCGTACTACCACCTCTATGAGGCAGACGGCGTGACGCTGCTGAAGCCGGAGGAAGTCCCGCTGATGCGCGCGCTGCGCGGCGAGCGTATCCGCAACCTGGAAATGACCATCGTGGTGCAGGGCACGACCCGATACGTGCTGGCTAACGCTGATCCGATGTTCGCCTCCGACGGCCAGCAGAACGGCGCGGTGGTGGTGCTGCACGACATCACCGAACGCAAGCGGATCGAAATACTGCAGCGCGACTTCGTCTCGACCGTCAGCCATGAGCTGCGCACGCCGCTGACCTCCATCACCGCCTCGCTGGGGCTGATCTGCGGCGAAATCGTCGGCGAAGTGCCCGAGCACCTGAACGAGCTGCTGGACATCGCCCATCAGAACAGCCTGCGCCTGAGCGCGCTGATCGACGACCTGCTGGACATCGACAAGCTCACCGCCGGCAAGATGCGTTTCGAGATGCAGTGGCAGCCGCTGCGGCCGCTGCTGGAGCAGGCGCTGCGCAGCAACCTGGGCTACGCCGAGCGCTACACCGTCGGTATCGAGCTGGGGCGTTGCCCGGGCGTGTCGATCGAAGTCGACACGATGCGTCTGGAGCAGGTGCTGAGCAACCTGCTGTCCAATGCCGCCAAGTTCTCGCCGGCAGGTGAAGCCATCGAGCTATGGGCCGAAACGGTCGAGACCGGACAGGTGCGTGTCAGCGTGCGCGACAAGGGGCCGGGGATCGCCGAGTCCTTTCGCGAGCGAATATTCAGCAAGTTCGCGCAAGCGGACTCATCGGACACCCGCCAGCAAGGCGGCACCGGCCTTGGCCTGGCCATCAGTAAGGAGTTGATTGAGCATATGCATGGACGCATCGGATTCGACTCGATTCCCGGCGCAGGCGCCTGTTTTTGGTTCGAGTTGCCTTGCCAACCGCTGCCGGATGATCAGCCATGAGGCCGTTGCAGCGGATTCTTCACGTCGAGGACGTACCGTCCATTCAGGTGGTGACCCGCATCGCCCTGGAGAAACTCGGCGGTTTCGAAGTGCTCAGCTGCGCCTCGGCGCAGGACGCGCTGGCACGCGCCCGGGAGTTCGCGCCGGACATGATCCTGCTCGACGTGATGCTGCCGCAGATGAGCGGCCTGGAGCTGCTGCGCCAGCTCTCGTCATCGGTCGACCTGCAACACACGCCGGTCGTGTTGCTGACCGGACAGCAGGATGAGCCGGCGAGCGCGGCCGAGCTGCGCCAACTGGGCGTGCGCAAGCTGCTGAGAAAGCCCTTCGACCCCCTCAAACTGGCCACACAATTAAAAGAAGTCTGGAATGCCGAATATGAGTGACAGCGCCCGCGAAGCGCTGAAAAACCAATTGCAGGCCCTGAACGAGAAATTCGCCGAACGCCTGAGCGAGGAACTGGCGGAATTCGGCCGCCTCGTCGAACAACTGGCGCAGGCCAGCGAGCCGGAGCAGCGCCGGCAACGGGTGCTCGATCTGCATGAACGCTTGCATCGCCTTGCCGGCACAGCAGGTACCTTCGGATTCTCCGCGCTGGGGCAGCGGTCGCGCTTGCTCGAACAGCGTGCGGACGATTGGCTGCAAGTCGCCGCCCCTGAGCCGCAGCTGCTCGCCGACTTCATCCAGGCGGTTCGCCAGCTGGCCCACGACGTGCCAGTCAGCGACTCGGCCGACACGGCGCTCGACCGGCCTGAAGCGAGCGAACCGCCGGCTGCGCACCGCATCTACCTGCTCGAGAGCGATTCCGCAGCCGGTCAGGAGATGAGCCAGACCCTCGGCAACTTCGGCTACGAGGTGCTGCTGTTTCAGGACATCACGCTGTTGCAGACGGCCATGAACGGCCAGCTGCCGGACGCCATCATCGTCAGCCGGCACGACGGCGAAATCGATCAGATGAGCGCGCTACAACAGACCCTGGTATCACCGCTGCCGCTGCTGGTGATTGACCATCGCGACGACTTCGATAGCCAGCTGGCCGCGGTACGGGCCGGTGCCAAGGGCTATTTCACGCGGCCCGTGGACGTCACGCGGCTGGAGAATCGCCTGGAAAGCTGCCTCAATCTGCAGCTGAACGAGCCCTATCGCGTGCTCATCATCGACGATGACGCCGACCTGGCCGCGCGCTACAGCCTGGTCCTGCGCAACTCGCAAATGCGCGTTCAGACGCTGACCGATCCCGGCGAGCTGTTCGAGGTCATGCGCACCTTCAACCCGGAAATCCTGCTGCTCGACGTCAACATGCCCGAGTTCTCGGGGCCGGAGCTGGCGCAAATTGTCCGCCTGAACGATGAATGGCTGCGGGTGACCATCATCTATCTGTCGGCCGAAACCGACGTCAACCGACAGATGGCGGCCCTGCTCAAGGCCGGTGACGACTTCATCACCAAGCCCATCAGCGACAACGCGCTGATCGCCGCCGTGTTCTCCCATGCCCAGCGCGCGCGCTCGCTGAGCACAGCGCTTTCGCGTGACAGCCTGACCGGATTGCTCAAGCACGCCGACATCAAGGAGCACGTCGCCATGGAAGTGGAGCGCTCCTTGCGCAGCGGCGACCCGGCCAGCGTGGTGATGCTCGATCTGGATCATTTCAAGCAGGTGAACGACCAGTACGGCCATGCCGCCGGCGACAACGTGATCCGCTCGCTGGCCAACCTGATGCATCAGCGGCTACGGCGAATCGACAGCATTGGCCGCTACGGCGGCGAGGAGTTCGTCGCCGTCCTGCCCAATTGCACGGCCGAACAGGCGAGGCGGATTTTCGATGAGATCCGCCAGCGCTTCGCGGAACTGCGCTTCCATGCGGGCGAGCAGACCTTCAACGTCACCCTCAGCGCCGGCATTAGCGCGACCGATGGCCACGCCAGGGCCAGCGCCTTACTCGAGCAGGCCGACCAGGCGCTTTATACCGCCAAGCACAACGGCCGCAACCGGATCGAAACCGCCCGGCCGAAGTGAGCCGGGCCAGCAGACGAACCGCTGCATCGAGATCGACTAACTACACTGCCTGGAACGGGCGGCTGGGTATTCTCGCCGAATGCGGTACACCCATACGCCATACAGCGACACAACCGTCCTCGCCAAAGGAGTTCCGCTTTGCCTGCAAAGCCCGCGACAAGTTGGCATTCGCTCGCTTTTCTAGTCGCCTTCCTCCTGCTCGTCGCGCTCGGCTGGCAAGGCAAGCGCAGTCAGGAAGCGCTGTTGGAAGCCAACCGGTCGGTCAACCACAGCCTGGAAATCATCACGGCCACCCAGGCGATCCTGTCGTCCCTGCTGGACATCGAAACCGGCGCGCGTGGCTTTGTCCTGACCGGCGTGCCCGCCTATCTGGAACCCTACGAGCGCGGCCTGATGCAGCTGGAGCAGCATCGCCGCACCTTGCAGCAGCTGGCCAACGATCACGCCTATCCCGACACCCCATGGTTCGACCGGCTCGATGAAAGAATGGCCGATCGGCTAATGATCGCCGCCGAAAACGTCCAGTCGCGCCGTGAGTCCGGCCTGCAAGCCGCCGCCGAACATCTTCGGCAGGCGGGCGGCAAAGAGATCATGGACCAGCTCCGTGTATTGCTCACCGCGGTGGAAGAGCACGAGCGGCAACGCCTCGCCGAGGGCAACCGCGCCGTGGCCGAGACCATCGACCGCAACCGGCAATTCGCGCTGATCGGCAGCCTGCTGGTGGCCATCCTGTTTCTCGCCGCGATGGGGTCGGTTCAGCGCAATCTGCGGCTGCGCCAGGCATTGGCCGTCAAGGCGCAGGCTGGCGAGGCGCGTCTGGGTGCGCTGCTGCAGGCCATTCCGGACAGCCTCTACGCCATCGACGACGAGCATCGGGTATCGACCCTGTCGCAGACGAACGACAACCGCGGCCCATCCCTTGCGGCAATCGAACCGCTACTGGCCGGGTTGCCGCAGACGGACGACACCCGGACGCTGCGCCATACGACCTGGTGCGAACTTGAGCGCAAACGGATATTCGAGGTGCGGCTGGTGCCCACCGGGCTTGGCGATCACCTGGCCATCGCCCGCGACATCACCGAACTGCAGCGTAGCCGGGAGACGCTCGAGGACCGCAAGGCCTATATGCGACGGGTCGCCGACACCAACGAGAGCCTGATTTTCGTACGCGACGAGCAGGGCCGTTTCGTGCTCTGCAACCGCGCTTTTGCCGCTCTGCTCGATCTGACTCCCGATGCCATCGAGCAACGCCAGATCGACGAAATCCCCGGCGCGCAGCTCCTGCTGCCACTATTGCAGGGGGAAGCCGAACTGCTAGACGGCAGCGGCGAGCTACGCACCACCGATGTGAACATCGCCGATGTGCATGGCCAGGAGCGCTGGGTGCAGGTAGTCAAGCGGCCCATGACGATGACCAATGGCGCTTGCCATATCGTCACCGTGGCGGTCGACATTTCGCTGCGCCGGCGCGTGGAGCAGATGAAGGGGGAGTTCATTTCCACGGTCAGCCATGAATTGCGCACGCCGCTGACCGCCATTCGCGGCGCGCTGGGCATGTTGGTCGGCGGCGTGGGCGGCCAGATCGGTGAAAGCGCACAACCTCTGTTGGATATCGCGCACAAGAACAGCGAACGGCTGGTACGCCTGATCAACGACATTCTCGACATCGAAAAGCTCGAAGCCGGACACCTGTCGTTCCACTTCAGCCGCTGCGATGTGCGCGCGCTGATCGAGCAGGCCCTGGTGGACCTCAAGCCATACGGCGACGACTATGACGTCGATCTGCGGCTCGCGGCGCCGGACCACGACGGGCCGGTCGAAGCGATCGTCGATCCGGACAGGTTCACCCAGGTCATGGCCAATCTGCTGTCCAACGCCATCAAGCATTCACCGCGCGGCGGCACGGTTAGCGTCGACCTGCGCAGCGATGGCGACAACCTGGAGATCGGTATTCAGGATCAGGGCCAGGGCATTCCGGAAAACTTCCGCTCGCGCATATTCGAGCGATTCGCCCAGGCCGATTCCTCCGATACGCGCAAACGCGGCGGTACCGGGCTGGGGCTGGCGATTACCCGTTCGCTGGTGCAACAGATGCAAGGACAGATCGGCTTCGACTCGCAGGAGGGCCAGGGCACGCGGTTCTGGCTACGCCTACCCTTGCCTTCAGAACAGCCAGCGAGCCCACCGACAGAACTGCAAGCGCTGCCGGCCGCCGTTGCGCAACGCTCAGCCGCCCGCATCCTGATACTCGAACCCGATGCGCCGGCCGCCGAACAGCTGGCTAATGTCCTGCAGCAACATGGCTACTCGACGTTGATCGCCAAGACCGCCGCCCAGGCCCGCGATCTACTGGCCGAATACCGCGTCCAGGCATTGACCCTAAGCCCCGGGCTGAGCGACGAGAACGGCATTGCCTTTCTTCAGGAGCTGCGCAGCCAGAGCGTCTATCGCCACCTGCCGGTGCTGATCGTCAGCCTGCAACCCCAGCGGCGCGCCGGTGATGATGGTGCGCTACGCGGCGGCGCGGTGGGCGTGGTCGACTGGCTGCACAAGCCGATCGACCCGTCACGGGTGCTGGATGTGGTGCGCGCCTGCCTGAATAACGGCAACGCGCGCGCCCGGATACTGCACGTCGAGGATGACGAGGATTTGCGCGAGTTACTGGCACGGCAGATCGCGCCGCTGGACATTGACCTGCAAGGCGCCGCGACTCTGACTGAAGCCCGCGCGCGGATCGCCGCGCACCGCTATGACCTGGCGATCATCGACCTGATGCTCCCCGACGGTAACGGCAGCGAGCTGTTCGACCAACTGGCGCAGACCGTGCCACCGCCGCCGGTCATCATCTTTTCCGCGCTGGATTCGCCTGTGCATGACAGCCGCCTGGCGATGCACCAGTTGGTCAAATCGCGCCACGACGGCCACGAGCTGGCCAACCTGATCCAGCACATGCTGCAACACTGGCCCGGCCAGACGCCCGATTCCAACGAGGTCAACGCATGAGTGATCCTGGCGCCCAGCGCATTCTGATGGTGGAGGATGAAGAGGACATCGCCTTTCTGATCCGTTTCATGCTCGAGCGGCACGGTTTTATCGTCGACCATGCCGCCGATGGCCGTCAGGCCATCGAAAAAATCAGCGGATCAACATCACCCGACCTCACCCTGATGGACATCATGCTGCCCTACCACGACGGCCTCGAGCTGGTCGAACGGCTGCGCGCGCAGCCTGGCTGGGAGGGCGTGCCGGTGCTGATGCTGACGGCCAAGGCGCGCGAAGTGGACATCGTCCGGGCGTTGGAACTGGGCGCTGATGATTACGTGACCAAGCCGTTCCAGCCCGAGGAATTGCTGGCACGCATCCGTCGTTTGCTGCGGAGTCCACGATGAGACGCCTGGCCCTGCTGCTGGCCGCTTGCCTGCTGCCATCGCTGGCGAGCGCCGACCTGGCCACGGCCCAGCGTCAGGTCGAAGCGCAACAGTTCAACGCTGCCGCTGCGACGCTGCAGGCGCATCTGGCTCGCCAGCCCGACGACAGCGAAGCGCAATTTCTGCTGGCGCGCGTGCTTGCCTGGCAAGGCAATCCCGAGCAGGCGCTGCCGCTTTACGAGGAGCTGCTGCAACGCGAGCCGGGCAATGCCGACTATCTGCTCGGCCAGGGTCAGGCACTGCTCTGGGCCGGGCGTCCGCAGGCGGCGCTGGTCTCGCTCGAACGTGCCGCAGAAATCGCGCCGGATTACGCCGGCGTTCAGCAGGTCATGCAACAGGCGCGCGCTGTGCTGACCTCGCCAGTGGCCGCAGTCACACCGGCCGCCAGCGCGCCGGCGCAGCGCCGTCATGAACTCCAACTGTCGGCCCACCAGGACTGGCTGGACAGCGACTTCGACAACTGGCGCAGCCAGCGTCTGGATTACGCCTCGACGCAACCGGAAGGCCTCGGCTGGTACGGCGCGCTGCTGCGTGAACAACGCTTCGGTAAATGGGACCAGGGCGTCGAGGCCGGCGCGGTGATCCCGCTGGACGAGCACTGGACGTTGCAATCGGAGATCGGCTATCAGCCGTCGCCCTATTTCCTGTCCGAGTGGCACGCCGATGTGCGCCTGCAGCGAAGCCTGCCGGCGGGCTTTCTCGGTGCCGCCAGCATTCGCCGCACCGAATACGAGACCACTCGGGTCGATCGCCTGGCCCTTGCCGCCGAGCGTTAATGGGGCTTGTGGCGCGCCGGCTACACCTTGAACATCACCGATGTGGCCAACGCCGGCACGCCGATCGGCCACGATCTGGCGCTGGATTACTACTATGCCGGGCTGAACTATGCCGGCCTGCGCCTGACGGTCGGCGAGGAAGAAGCCGTCGAAGAGCAGCAGCTGATCACCAGCGACGTCCGCGCCATCAGCTTGCAAGGCCGCCATTGGCTGGACCTGCGCCTGGCCTTCGGCCTGCGCGGCGGCGCGCCGGGCTGGCTGGCGTGGCCGTTCATGGATTTGTTCGAATGGCTGGGCCCGTTGATCGAACAGGTCGGCTACGCCTTCATGATCGGCGGGTTCGCGCTCGGTGCGGTGTCCTATACGGCGCTGGCGGCCTTCCTGCTGGTAGCCATCGGCATGGGCATTCTGCTGTCGGTCAATGGCCTGCTGCTGGAAACCCTGTCGTTTCGCGTCTACGAGCGCCGTCGCGACATGCTGCAGCTATTTCTCATGGCCGTGCTGGAGAACGTCGGCTATCGCCAGCTGAACACCCTCTGGCGCTGCCGTGGGCTCTGGCAATGGTTCTCGCGGCGCAAGCACCACTGGGGCGCGATGCGCCGCAGCGGGCGGTGGGGGCAGTAGCGCAGCTTCAAGCTGCAAGCAAGCACCCGGCTTTCCGCTCTTGCTTCCACTTGTCGCTTGCAGCTTGAAGCTTGTCGATGCCTTTACAGCTTTATCCAGGTGGCCTTCAGCTCGGTGTACTTGTCGAAGGCATGCAGCGACTTGTCGCGGCCGTTACCCGACTGCTTGAAGCCGCCAAAGGGCGCGGTCATGTCGCCGCCGTCATACTGATTGACCCAGACGCTGCCGGCCCGCAGCGCCTTGGCCGTCAGGTGCGCCTTGGACAGGTCCGCTGTCCACACCGCAGCAGCGAGGCCGTACGGGGTGTCGTTGGCGATGGTCACGGCTTCGGCCGCCGTATCGAAGGTGATCACCGACAGCACCGGGCCGAAGATTTCCTCCTGGGCGATCTTCATCGCGTTGCTGACGCCATCGAAGATGGTCGGCTCGACGTAGAGTCCACCAGTTTCTTCCAGCGTCCGCTGCCCGCCGATCAGCACCTGAGCGCCATCGTTGCGCCCGGCTTCGATGTAGCCGAGCACGGTATCGAGCTGCTGGGTATCGACCAGCGCGCCGACATTGGTCGCCGGGTCCAGCGGGTTGCCCGGTTTCCAGCCTTTGAGCGCCTCGACCACCATGGGCAGGAAGCGCTCCTTGACCGAACTCTCCACCAGTAGACGCGAGCCGGCGGTGCACACCTCCCCCTGGTTGAAGGCGATGGCGCCCGCGGCCGAGCGCGCCGCAGCAGCCAGGTCCGGCGCGTCGGCGAAGACGATGTTCGGGCTCTTGCCGCCCGCCTCCAGCCAGACGCGTTTCATGTTCGATTCGCCGGCATAGATCATCAATTGCTTGGCGACCCGCGTAGAACCGGTAAACACCAGCGTATCGACGTCCATGTGCAGCGCCAGCGCCTTGCCCACGGTGTGGCCGTAGCCTGGCAGCACGTTGAGCACACCGGCCGGAATGCCCGCCTCGATGGCCAATTGCGCCATGCGGATCGCACTCAGTGGCGACTTCTCGGAGGGCTTGAGCACCACCGAATTGCCGGTGGCCAGCGCCGGACCGAGCTTCCAGCAAGCCATCATCAACGGGAAGTTCCACGGCACGATGGCCGCCACCACGCCGACCGGCTCGCGCGTGACCAGGCCGAGCTGGTCGTGCGGCGTCGCTGCCACCTCGTCGTAGATCTTGTCGATCGCCTCGCCGGACCAGCGCAGCGCCCGCGCCGCGCCTGGCACATCCACCGCCAGCGCATCGCTGATCGGCTTGCCCATGTCCAATGTTTCCAGCAGCGCGAGCTCCTCGGCGTTGGCTTCCAGCAGGTTAGCGAAACGGATCATCACCGCCTTGCGCTTGGCCGGCGCCATGCGCGACCAGACACCCGATTCGAAGGCCATCCGCGCACTGAGCACCGCGCGGTCGGCATCGGCTTCATCGCAGCTCGCCACCTGCGCCAGCACGCGACCATCGACCGGACTGATGCAATCGAAGCTGGCCGCAGCACTGGGCGCGGTGTATTCGCCCTGGATGAAGGCCCGGCCTTCAATGCGCAGGTCGCGGGCACGCTGTTGCCAATCGGCGAATGTCAGGGTGGTCATGGAGCGTCCTCGGTAACAGTCGAACAATTAAGAAAGGCACCCTAAACCAGCGGCGCCGGGGCTATCAATATTTTTTACGCGGAAGCGGTTTTCGCCTTGTTTTGTTCGTTTTATTAAACATAGACTCGCGAAACCGCTGTGGTCTGCAGTAGCGTTGAATTACAGCATAGTCGTCAATACTGTCCTCCCGGAGGTAGTCATGGCCAATGATCTGCACCCCGCTGCATCCGCCGAGCATTTCTGGATGCCCTTCACCGCCAACCGCCAATTCAAGGGCAGCCCGCGCCTGCTGGAACGTGCCGAAGGCATGTACTACACCGACAGCGACGGGCGCCAGGTGATCGATGGGACGGCCGGGCTCTGGTGCTGCAACGCCGGCCATGGGCGCCGGGAAATCACCGAGGCGGTAAGCCGGCAGATCGCCAACATGGATTTCGCGCCGACCTTCCAGATGGGCCATCCGCTGCCGTTCGAGCTGGCCGAGCGGCTGACGCAGATCAGCCCGGCAGGACTGAATCGGGTGTTCTTCACCAACTCCGGCTCGGAATCGGCCGACACCGCACTGAAAATCGCCCTGGCCTACCAGCGCGCCATCGGCCAGGGCAGCCGCACCCGGCTGATCGGTCGTGAGCTGGCGTACCACGGCGTCGGCTTCGGCGGTATCTCGGTCGGCGGCATGGGCAACAACCGCAAGGCATTCGGCAATTCGCTGCTACCGGGCGTCGATCATCTGCCGCATACGCTCGATCTGCAGCGCAACGCGTTCATGCGCGGGCTGCCAGAGCATGGCGTCGAAAAAGCTGATGAGCTGGAGCGGCTGGTCACGCTGCATGGCGCGGAAAACATCGCGGCGGTGATCGTCGAACCCATGTCCGGCTCGGCGGGGGTAATTCTGCCACCTGTGGGCTATCTGCAACGCCTGCGCGAAATTACCGCCAAGCACGGCATCCTGTTGATCTTCGACGAGGTGATCACCGGGTTCGGCCGCGTCGGCGACGCCTTCGCCGCCCAGCGCTGGGGCGTCACGCCGGACATCATCACCTGCGCCAAGGGCCTGACCAACGGCGCCATTCCCATGGGTGCGGTGCTGGTCGACGAGAAGATCCACGACGCCTTCATGCATGGGCCGGAAAGCGTCATCGAGTTTTTCCACGGCTACACCTATTCCGGCCACCCGGTCGCCTGCGCCGCCGCCCTGGCGACTCTGGAGGTCTACCAGCGGGAAAACCTGTTCCAGAAAGCGATTGAGATGGAGAGCTACTGGCAGGATGCGCTGTTCAGCCTGCAAGGGCTGCCGAACGTGACCGACATCCGCACCGTGGGTCTGGTTGGCGGCGTTCAGTTCGCCCCTCATGCCGACGGCGTTGGCAAGCGTGGCTACGAGGTGTTCCTCCAGTGTTTCGAGGATGGCCTGCTGGCCCGTGCCAGCGGCGACACCATCGCCCTGTCGCCAGCGCTGATCGTCGAGCGCGAACACATCGACGCGATGATCGAACGCCTCGCCGATGCGATCCGCAAGGCTGCCTGACAGACGCCCAGCGAATAGCCGCCGCTTGCCAGGGGCGCTCCACTGAATTCGGTGTTCATCGACTACCGCTTGTGAGAGCGCCGCCCCGGCGCGAAGCTTTGCTTTCCCGCAGACTAGCGCCTGCATTCGCCGCGAGGGCGCTCTTCCCACCAAAACGGTACGGCGGGGGCTTGCTGCCCTTGTAGGAGGCCCGCCCTCGGGGCGAAAAGCTTTTTACCTCTTCCAGTCGCCTGAACAACACGACACCCCAGAAACGAAAAAACCCGCCAGTGGCGGGTTTTTCTTCAAGGGCCGATCAATTACTTGATCTTGGCTTCCTTGTACATCACGTGCTTGCGCACGACAGGATCGTACTTCTTGATTTCGATCTTGTCGGGGGTGGTGCGCTTGTTCTTGTCGGTGGTGTAGAAGTGGCCGGTACCGGCGCTGGACACCAAACGGATCAGGTCACGCATGATAGTTCTCCTTAAACCTTTTCGCCGCGAGCGCGGAGTTCAGCCAGAACGGCGTCGATGCCGCGCTTGTCGATAACGCGCATGCCCTTGGCGGTCAGGCGCAGACGTACGAAGCGGTTCTCGGACTCGACCCAGAAGCGATGATGCTGCAGGTTCGGAAGAAAACGACGACGGGTTTTGTTGTTCGCGTGGGAAATGTTGTTCCCGGTTACCGGACCCTTACCGGTAACTTGACAGACTCTCGACATGCCTCAGCCCTCTAAAACCACATGCCCAACCCGGCATGGGTTGGCCGCTTGAATTCACTTGTCTTTTGGCGCTCAGCGCCACGTTTCGTTGGGGTCTTACCGGCTACGCGGCAAGCGAAGAAACCGGGCCCCTAGAAAAGAGCGCTGCTTTATATCAGAAAGCCCCCCGAGCAACAAGCGCGGCGTGACTTTTCCGTGCCGGGCATGCAGCCTCAAAAGCTGGCGGGCCGACTACTAACGGCATGCGCAGAGGCGCCGTTCGTCGCCTGGCTATCTAGCGCTCTCGCAGTACCGGAGTTACGACAGGATTGCTGCCACCTTCCTTAAAGACTCACCGCAGCTGCTCAGACTAAGCACAAAAGCGAACCTTTGTTTTGCTCTGCAAAATACAAGATCGATTTATTCGTCTACCATGAAACAAAGTCACCCACAGCAAGCGGGCTGAGCGCACTGCCAGCCGTCAGGGCGATCTGCTATCGTTCGCGCCCGCTGCCACCAACAGAAAGAACCGACATCACCATGAGCGACGCTGAAGACATCGAGAACCCCAAGGACCGCAAGTTCGTCGAGGCCCTGTCTCGCGGGCTGGATGTGTTGCGTGCCTTCACCCACGGTTCGGTGGTGATGGGCAATCAGGACATCGCACGTATTACTGGGCTACCCAAGCCCACGGTGTCGCGCATGACCTACACCCTGACCAAGCTCGGCTACCTCAGCTACTCGCAGCAGCTGGAGAAGTATCAACTCGACTCCGGCGTGCTGGCCCTGGGTTATGCCTATGTGTCCAATCTGCGCGTGCGTCAGTTGGCCAAGCCGTACATGGACGAGTTTTCCCGTCGCACCAATACCTCCGTCGGCCTGACCTGCCGTGATCGACTGTCGATGATCTACGTCGAAAATTGCCGCCCCGCCGAGGTATCGACGCTGCGCATGGACGCCGGCGTGCGCCTGCCGCTGGCCACCACCGCAGCGGGTCGGGCCTTTCTCGCGGCCACGCCGGAAAAGGAACGCGAGCATCTGATGGCGGCGCTGGAAACCAAATACGGCGAAGATTGGCCAGCGATGCAGCAGTCGCTGGAAGTCTCCTTCGAGGAATTCCGCCAGCATGGCTTCTGCCTGTCTCTCGGTGACTGGGACCGCAACGTCAAAGCCGCTGGCGTACCGCTGCATCTAGCTGATGGCAGCGTCATGGCGCTGACCTGCGGCGCCCCGTCATTCCAACTCAGCGAAGAAACCCTCAGGGGTTCGCTGGCGCACCAGCTGGAAATGCTCGCTCGCGATATCGAAAGCCTCGGCGTTTGAACGCGCGGTCAAGCCACTAGACTTTGACGCTCGCCCAGGCAATCTCGGCGAGCAGCTCGCGACAATCGGCCAGGGCGGTGCGCGAACGCCCGGCCAGCCAATTGCGCGCCATGTCGTGACAGGGTCCGATCACTACCGCTAGAAAGCAGTCGCCCGGCATTCGGCGAAAGGCGCCGCTTTCACGGTGGCGGCGCAGGATCGCACCGACCCGCTCGCCGTGGGCCTGGTTGACCTCGCGCAACCGTTCACCCATTTCGCCCGCCTCGACCCGCCCACGGTTGTGCAGGACGAAGCGCGCCCAGTTCGGATTCGCCACCACCCAGTCGATATAGCAGGTGACGAACAGCTTGATGCAGGCTTCGGCATCCAGCGTTTCGATCAGCCCTGCTTCCAACAGCGCGGCGTACTCACCGATGCCTTCAAGATAAAGCGCGGCGATGATCCGCTCGCGATTGCCGAAATGATGATAGAGGCTGCCGATGCTGGCGCCGGAGCGATCGCGGATCATCTCGATGGTGGTGGCTTCAACGCCATGTTCGGTAAAGCAGGCCAGCGCGGCCTGAAGGATTTCCTGTTTGCGGCTACTACGGGCCATCCGGACTCCAGCTAGAATATTTTTCTAGAATTACTTTCTGCCGTTCGTATACTGCACCGATCCAGGCCATACGAAAAGACGGAGAACAAACATGGCGACGATACAGGCTGAGGCACGCACCATCGACAACGGCAACGGCCATCAGCTGTCCAGCTATTGGTTTCATCCGGCCGGCACGCCACGCGGCGCCGTGCTGATCGCACCGGCGATGGGCGTCAAGCAGCGCTTCTATGCTGATTTCGCCGGCTGGCTCGCTGAGCAGGGCTTCCTCGCGGTGACCTTCGACTACCTCGGCATGGGCCTGTCCCGCCAGGTTCCACTGCGCCAGCTCGACGTGGACGTGCTCGACTGGGCCCGCCATGACGGCAGCGCAGTACTGGCAGAAGTCGCCGAGGCGGCCGGCGATCTGCCGCTGTACTGGATCGGCCATAGCGTCGGCGCGCAGATCCTGCCCTTGGTGAAGGGCCATGAACGCCTTACCCGTATCGTCACTATCGCGGCCGGCAGCGGTTATTGGCGCGAAAACAGCCCGCAGATCCGGCGCAAGGCCTGGTTGCTCTGGCACGGTGTGGCGCCGCTGCTCACTGCGCTGACCGGGTATTTCCCGGGTGGCCGCATCGGCGCGGTCGGCGACCTGCCGGCGGGCGTGATCCGCCAGTGGCGCCGCTGGTGCCTGCATCCGGACTATCTGGTCGGCGTCGAGGGCGAGCCGGTGCGTCGCGCCTTCGATGCCGTGCGGACGCCACTGACATCGCTGTCGTTCACCGACGACGAGATGATGTCGGCACGCAACACCGAGTCGTTGCACGGCTTCTATACCTCCGCGCCGAAAAGCCTGCGCCGGATCGCGCCGAGCGATATCGGCGCCGAGCGCATCGGCCATTTCGGTTTCTTCCGCAAGTCCTTCGCACCCACGTTGTGGTTACGCTGGCTATTGCCAGAGCTGAAGCCCGAGAAAAACCATTCAGTGGCTTAACGCGGCAGATAGTTTTGCAGTGCGGAACAATACAACCACATTTCGAAACATATATAGCACTTATCGAACTTGCCGAATGGCAGAACTGCGACGACATTGAAAAGCGGGCTGATTACAGCCGCCCCTCAACTCGGAGCCTGCCATGGACAACAACAATAATGGCTACCCCTCGAGCACTCGTGCCTGGATAACGGTCGCGATCCTGATGCTCGCCTACGTCCTATCCTTCGTCGACCGGCAGATTCTCAACCTGCTGGTCGAACCGATCCGCCGCGACCTGGACATCACCGACACCCATATGAGCCTGCTGATGGGCTTCTCCTTCGCGGTGTTCTACACCATCTGCGGCGTGCCCATCGGACGCCTGGCCGATCGCAAGAGCCGGCGCGGCATCATCGCCGTTGGCGTGCTGATCTGGAGCCTGATGACCGCACTGTGCGGCACCGCACGGACCTTCTGGCAGTTCCTGGCGTTCCGCATCGGCGTGGGCGTCGGCGAGGCCGCGCTGTCGCCCTCGGCCTACTCGCTGATCGCCGACAGCTTCCCGCCCAAGCTGCGCGGCACCGCGATGAGCGTCTACTCGATGGGCATCTACATCGGCTCGGGCCTGGCCTTTCTGCTCGGCGGACTGGTGGTCAAGTTCGCCTCGGCGCAGGGCGATGTGCTGCTGCCGATCATCGGCATGGTCCGCCCGTGGCAGTTGATCTTCCTCGTGCTCGGTGCGGCCGGAGTGCTGTTCACCGCCGTACTGTTGCTGATCCGCGAACCGTCGCGCAAGGGTGTCGGCGCCGGGGTCGAGGTGCCGCTGAGCGAAGTGGCCGGCTACATCAAACTGAACCGTCGCACCGTGCTCTGCCACAACTTCGGCTTCGCCTGCCTGGCCTTCGCGGCCTATGGCAGTTCGGCGTGGATACCGACCTTCTTCATTCGCACCTACGGCTGGTCGGCCAGCGACGTCGGCGTGCTTTATGGCTCGGTGGTGGCGGTGGCCGGCTCGCTGGGCATCATCGCCGGCGGGCGGCTGTCCGATCTGCTGCACCGCCGCGGTTATCGCGACGCGCCGCTGCGCGTGGGCATCATCTCCGCCGCGCTGACCTTGCCGCTCAATTTTGCCTATCTCGCTGGCAGCGGCGAGTTGGCGCTGGCCCTGATCGCCCTGCATGTCTTCACCATCGCCATGCCCTTTGGCGTCGGCCCGGCGGCGATCCAGGAAATCATGCCCAACTCCATGCGCGGCCAGGCCTCGGCGGTGTACCTGTTCGTCATCACCATGGTCGGCCTCGGCATCGGCCCGACCGCGGTGGCGCTGGGTACCGACTTCGTCTTCGGCGACGACAACGCCCTGCGCTACTCGCTGCTGATCGTCACCGGCATCGCCCTGGTCGGCGCCATGATCCTGCTCGGCCTGGGCCTCAAGCACTATCGCGGCAGCCTGGATCGTTTGCAGGAATGGAAGCCACAGAACGCCGGCGCGGCCAGCCCCGCCTGATCAAGTTGCCTGGATGGCGACGGGTTAGCGAATGAACCTGCCGCCCAACGGGCATGACGGGGATATGACTCGGGCCGGTGGAAGTTCTGCGATGGCCGCCGCAACGTTCAGCGGTAGGGTGGGCTTCAGCCCACCTTGGTGCCCGTGACGGTGGGCTGAAGCGGAACGTCGCCCAGCCCTACAAGAGCGACGAAAGCGCTTTCGCAGGATGCGGGGCGCGCTCCGATCAGCCCCGCCAATGGCTCGCTGGTGGGCTGAAGCCCACCCTACCGTATGGTTTTGCACCTTCTGTGTATTGTGCGAACTCAGTGCCGTAGGGCGGGGCTTCAGCCCACAAATTGGCAGCTGTTGGCTTGATAAAGAAAACCGGGCCAATGGCCCGGTTCCATGTACAGCAATTTGCGGCTTACGCCACCTGCATCAACTTCGCATACGCCTTCAGATGATGGTCATCGTCACCGAACTGATGGGCGATCATCACCAGACGCTTGGCGTGGTGGGCGAGGTTGTATTCCCAGGTCATGCCGATGCCGCCGTGCAGCTGGATCGCTTCTTCGGCGACCTTACGTGCGGCGCGGGTGCAGATGTATTTGGCGGCGGCGATGATGCGACTACGGTCGTCGTTGTCTTCGCCATCGGCGAAGGTCGCGGCGAGGATCGCCATGCTGGTGGCCTGCTCCAGCTCGGTCTGCATGTCGACCATGCGGTGCTGCAGGACCTGGAACTTGCCGATCGGCACACCGAACTGCTTGCGTGTCTTCAGGTAATCGAGGGTCAGCTTGCAGGCCTCGTCCATACTGCCCAAGGCATCGGCGCACTGCGCGGCGATGGCGCGGCCCTGCTGGTAGCGCAGCGCCGGGAGCGCATTGCCGATTTCGCCGAGCACCGCGTCTGCACCCACCTGAACGTTGTCGAGGAACAGCTCGCAGCCCTTGCGCCCGTCGATGGTCGGGTAGACCCGACGGCTGACACCCTGGGCATTCGGATCGACGAGGAACAGGCTGATGCCGGCCTCATCACGGCTGTCGCCAGCGGTGCGCGCAGAAACGATGATCTGCCCGGCGCTGTGCCCGCCGATCACCACGGCCTTGCACCCGGACAGCCGATAGCCGCCATCGACCGCCTCGGCCTTGGTCTGCACATCGTTGAGGTTGTAGTGGCTCTGCGGCTCGTCGAAAGCCACCGCCAACTGCAGCGAGCCGGCCGCTACCTGAGGCAGCAGGTCCTGCTTCTGCGCCTCTCTGCCCAGCTGATTGAGCAGCCCGCCAGCGAAGATCACCGATTGCAGGTAAGGCTCCAGCGTCAGGCCGCGGCCCAGCTCGGTCATCACCAGCATGGTTTCCACGCCGCCGCCGCCAAAGCCGCCGATCTCTTCGGCGAACGGCACGGCAGTGAGGCCCAGCTCGCCCAGCTGCGACCAGAACTCAGCGGAGAAGCCCAGTTCCGACTCGCTGAATTTCTCGCGCTGCTCGAACGGGTAGGCGTCGCGCACCAGGCGCGCCGCGGTGTCCTGCAGCATTTGCTGCTCTTCAGTCAGTTTGAAGTCCATTGCGGTGCCTCCTTACAGCTCGAGAATCATCTTCGAGACGATGTTCTTCTGGATTTCGTTGGAGCCGCCGAAGATCGACAGCTTGCGCATGTTGAAGTAGTCGCCGGCCAGCGCCGCGCTGTAGTCGGCGTGCAGCAGCTCGCCGTCATAGTCCAGCTGCATTTCCTCTTCAAGGAACGGCAACGCGTACGGGCCGATAACCTTGCGCAGCAGGTGGGTGATGGCCTGGCGGATCTCGGTGCCCTTGACCTTGAGGATCGAGGACTCGGCGCCGGGCACGCCGCCCTCTTTCGCCGCCGCGAGGATACGCAGGGTGCTCATTTCGATCGCCATCAGTTGCATTTCGACTTCGGCGACCTGGGCACGGAACAGCGGGTCTTCGAGCATCGGCTTGCCGTCGCAGACTTCTTTCATAGCGATGCGCTTGAGGTGCGCCAGCGCCGCCTTGGAGGCGCCGATACCGGCGAGGCCGGTGCGCTCGTGGGTCAGCAGGTACTTGGCGCAGGTCCAGCCCTGGTTCTCTTGGCCGACGAGGTTTTCCACCGGCACGCGGACGTTGTCGAAGAAGACTTCGTTGACCTCGTGGTCGCCGTCCAGGGTGATGATCGGCCGCACGCTGATGCCCGGCGTGGTCATATCGATCAAGAGAAAGCTGATGCCGCGCTGCTGCTGCGCTTCAGGGTCGGTGCGCACCAGGCAGAAGATCATGTTGGCGTGCTGGCCAAGGGTGGTCCAGGTCTTCTGGCCGTTGACGACGTAGTGGTCGCCGTCGCGCACGGCGCGGGTCTTCAGACTCGCCAGATCGGAACCGGCGCCGGGCTCGGAATAGCCCTGGCACCACCAGTCTTCACCGGAGAGGATGCGCGGCAGGTAATGGTCCTTCTGCTGCTGGGTGCCGAACTTGATGATCACCGGCGCGACCATGTTGACGCCGAACGGCACGCTGCGCGGCGCACCGAAGGCGGCACACTCTTCGTCGAAGATGTGCTTTTCCACTGGGCCCCAGGTGGTGCCGCCCAGCTCCACCGGCCAGCCTGGCGCGTACCAGCCGCGCTTGACCAGGATCTGCTGCCAGCGCTGATGGTCTTCCTTGGACATGTGCTTGCCGAGCTTGACCTTGGTGGCGATGTCCGCGGGCAGCTCATTGGTCAGGAAGGCGCGCACTTCGTCGCGGAAGGCGAGCTCTTCGGCCGTGTAGTTGACGTTCATGGATGGATCCTCGATGTCCGTTCAGCAGAGTGCAGGCGGGCGGCGCTCATTGTCCGGCCTGCCATTCGGTGAAAGTGCGGCCTTCGGCGGCCAGTTTTTCCAGTAGCGGTGCCGGCTTCCACCAGTCGCCGCAACGTGCATGCAGCTCCTTGACCCGCGCCAGCACCTTGTCCAGGCCGACGCTGTCGGCGTAGTACATCGGCCCGCCACGGAAGGCCGGGAAGCCGTAACCGTTGAGGTAGATGACGTCGATGTCGCTGGAACGCTGGGCGATGCCCTCCTCGAGAATCTTCGCGCCCTCGTTGACCAGCGCATAAATGGTCCGCTCGACAATGTACTGCTCGTCCAGCTCGCGGCGCTCGATGCCCTTTTCCCGCGAGGCTGCTTCGAGCATAGGCGCGAGTTCCGGATTCTCCAGCGGCGTGCGGTTGCCCGGCTCGTAGCGGTAGTAGCCAGCGCCGGTCTTCTGCCCGAGCATGCCGGCTTCGCAAAGTTTGTCCGACACGGTCGGGAAATCGCGATCGGCCGGCAGGTCAGCGCGCTGACGCTTGCGGATCGCCTGGCCGATATCGAGGCCCGACAGGTCGCGCATGGCGAACGGCCCCATGGCCATGCCGAAGTTGCGCAACGCGCCGTCGACCTGCCCTGGCGTGGCGCCTTCTTCCAGCAGGAATTCCGCCTCGCGGCCGTACTGGAAGACCATGCGGTTGCCGACGAAGCCGTCGCAGACGCCAACCACCACCGAGACCTTCTTCAGCTGCTTACCGATGGCCATGGCGGTGGCCAGCACCTCATGGCTGGTCTTCTCGCCGCGCACCACTTCCAGCAGGCGCATGACGTTGGCCGGACTGAAGAAGTGCAGGCCGACCACATCCTCAGGACGCTTGGTGAAGGCCGCGATGGCATCCAAGTCCAGCGATGAGGTATTGGACGCGAGAATCGCCCCGGGCTTGCACACGGCATCGAGCTGCTCGAAGACCTTCTGCTTGACGCCCATTTCTTCGAACACCGCCTCGACCACCACGTCGACGTCAGCCAACGCGCTGTAATCGGTGACGCCTTCGACCAGTTTGAGGCGCTTTTCCATCGCATCAACAGTCAGGCTGCCGCGTTTGACGCTGGCGGCATAGGTGTCGCGGGCACGCTGCAGGCCGCGCTGCAGGGCCTCGTCGTTGATCTCCAACAGCTTCACCGGCACGCCGGCGTTGGCGAAGCACAGGGCGATGCCCACGCCCATAGTGCCGCCGCCAATGACCGCGGCGCTCTTGATCGCGCGCGGTTTTACGTCGGCCGGCAGATCGTTGATCTTGCTCGCCTGGCGCTCGGCGAAGAAGGAGTGAATCAGCGCGCCACGTTGCGGCGAGTTCAGGCACTCGACGAACAGCTCGCGCTCGCGCTTGAGGCCCTCGGCCAGCGGCAGCTTGGTCGCCGCCTCGACCGCAGCGATGCAACGCAGCGGCGAAAACAGCCCGGGCATGCGCTTGGCCACCTCGGCATGCTTGGCGCGGATCAGCGCCTCGTTATCGGCGCCTTCCAGGCCGCGGGTCTGCTCGCCGCTGCGGCGCGGGGCGCGGCCTTCTTCGACCATGCGATGGGCGTAGGCCAGGCCGGCTTCGGTCACATCGCCCTCGAACAGTTCGTCGACGATATGATGCTCGACGGCCTCGGCCGCACCGATCGGCGTGCCACTGACGATCATATCCAGCGCCTTGGCGACCCCGGCCAGACGCGGCAGACGCTGGGTGCCGCCAGCCCCTGGCAGCAAGCCCAGCTTCACTTCGGGCAGGCCGACCTTGGCGTCCCGGCGAGCGATCCGATAGTGGCAGCCCAGCGCGACTTCCAATCCGCCACCCAACGCGGTGCCGTGAATGACCGCGACACTCGGCTTGCTGCTGCCCTCGATGACCTCGATCACCTCCGGCAGGCTCGGCGCCTGCGGCGGCTTGCCGAATTCCTTGATGTCAGCACCAGCGATAAAGGTGTTGCCCTCGCAGACCAGCACCACGGCGCGAACTTGCGGATCCGCATCGGCGCTTTGAAAGGCCTGCAGCAGCCCTTGACGCACGGCATGGCCGAGCGCGTTGACCGGGGGGTTGTTGACCGTGATCAGAGCAATCTCGCCCTGAAGTTCGAGCCGTACGACATCCGTCATGGCAGGCCTCCGCTTGTGAAATGATGAATTGGATTTGTTATTTCACGGAACTTTGTTTCGCACAGCAGAATAATAGACTCATTTCTGCATGTCGAGAGACTGGTGATAATCGCTTCAGTTGGCAACCGCCATAACTGTCTAGCGCACCGGGCGTGGTCTTTTCGCCTGTTTTCGCACCTGATCGATGCGCCAGCGAGACTCACGCGTCAACGCGACCTGCTGATGACAGCAGACAAAACCGCCACTGGGTGCCGCCAGCTCGAGATATTGACCAGCGGGATAAGCCGCCATAAACGAAAAGGAGCCAGCCCCGAACGGGAACTGGCTCCTCGTGATACCGCTTAGTTTTACAGCCCCAGGCAGAGGTACTTGATCTCCAGGTAATCCTCGATGCCGTACTTCGAGCCTTCGCGCCCCAATCCGGATGACTTCACGCCGCCAAACGGCGCTACCTCAGTGGAGATCATCCCGGTGTTGATGCCGATCATCCCCGACTCGATGGCCTCGGCCACGCGGAACACGCGGCCCAGGTCACGGGCGTAAAAGTACGCGGCCAAGCCGAACTCGGTGTCGTTGGCCAGGGCGATGCCCTCAGCTTCATCCTCGAAGCGGAACAGCGGCGCCAGCGGCCCGAAGGTTTCTTCTTTGGCCACCTTGGCGCCGTGCGGCACGTTGACCATCAATGTCGGCTCGAAATAGCTGCCGCCCATCTGGTGCGCCTTGCCGCCGGTGAGCACCTTGGCGCCATTGGCGACGGCGTCCTCAATGTGCTCCTTGACCTTGGCCGCGGCGCGATCGTCGATCAGCGGGCCGATGTCGGTGCCCTCTTCCAGCCCATTGCCGACTTTCAGTTTCTCCACCGCGGCCTGGAATTTCTTGGCGAACTCGTCGTACACACCGTTCTGCACATAGATGCGGTTGACGCAGACGCAGGTCTGCCCGGCGTTACGGTATTTGGACTGCATTGCGCCCTTCACCGCCTCATCGAGATCGGCATCGTCGAACACCAGGAACGGTGCGTTGCCGCCCAGTTCCAGCGAGACCTTCTTGATGCCCGGTGCGCACTGAGCCATCAGCTTGGCGCCGACTTCAGTGGAGCCAGTAAAGGTAATCTTGCGCACCGTCGGGTTAGCGGTCAGCTCGTCGCCGATGTCGCCCGCCGAACCGGTGATAACACTGAACACGCCCTTGGGAATGCCGGCGCGCTCGGCCAACTCGGCCAGTGCCAGCGCGGAAAACGGCGTCTGGCTGGCGGGTTTGACCACCATGGTGCAACCCGCCGCGAGGGCCGGGCCGGCCTTGCGGGTGATCATTGCCGCCGGGAAATTCCACGGCGTGATAGCGGCGGTGACGCCTATCGGCTGCTTGATGACGATGATGCGCTTGTCTTTTTGATGCCCAGGAATGGTGTCGCCATAGATGCGCTTGGCCTCTTCGGCGAACCACTCGATAAAGGATGCGGCATAGGCGATCTCGCCCTTGGACTCAGCCAACGGCTTGCCCTGCTCCAGCGTCATCAGCCGGCCCAGATCGTCCTGATTCTCCATGATCAGCTCGAACCAGCGCCGCAGCTTTTGCGAACGCTCCTTGGCAGTCAGGTCACGCCAGGCCGGCAGCGCGCGCTCGGCCGCCTCGATGGCACGGCGGGTTTCGGCGGCGCCCATCTTCGGCACCGTACCGAGGATTTCACCGCTGGCCGGGTTGTTCACCTTGATCGTCTGCCCGCCATCGGCGTCCTGCCAGCTGCCATCTATATAAGCTTGCTGACGGAACAGAGCGGTATCGTTGAGTTGCATGGCAGTCTCCTTCGAGCCGGCAGTGCTGCCGGGAAATGGACCAGGGCCATCTGGCCGAAAGGGCGATCGCAGCGGGCACCGCCTGACCTCTGTCAGAGCGAAAGGCAACTTCATGGTTCCTGCCGGGGCACGCACCGTTTGATATCTCGAACGAATCCTAGAGCTGTGTAGCCAAGCGCGGCAACACCATGTTCAAAAAAACTAACGCCTGATAGATCAGCCTGATGGCCCGACACGCCATCGCGACTTCGCTCCACCCACGCCCAAACGCCCGCCGAAGCGCCATGGACGACCGCAGAAGACATGCGTATGATTGCCCCCCGCAACGCATCCGTAGCTCAGCTGGATAGAGTACTGCCCTCCGAAGGCAATACTCGTCGAGTTGAGAAGGGCGTCAGCTAGTGGTCAAATAGGCCGCCGCAACACATACGCACCAGTAGCTCAGCTGGATAGAGTACCGCCCTCCGAAGGCGGGGGTCGTGGGTTCGAATCCCGCCTGGTGCGCCATATCACCTTGATTCAAACGCTTTTCCTGAAAAGCTTCGGCGATACGAGCCCAGAATCGCCTCTCCTCGCAACACTCCCCCTGCATACCTACCGACAAGCTCGAATGAGTACTGCCCTCAAGGCTATTTCTCGGGTGATTTTCTGGTTGTGCCAATTCTGTGCCTAAATCGTGCCGCACGGCGAAAGGCATCACCAAGCCTTGGCGATGTCATGATTACTAGCCAGATCAGCTAGGCCCAGAATGAATTACCTGACCGCCTGATTTGCGCGCTCCGTTTACGGCTAGAAGCGACAGGTAGAACCATCAAGCAGCCTCCCGGGTGGCATTAGGAAACTCCAACCTAAAGCGGCTACCGCCATGGATTCCTTCCTCATGGCTATTGGGAGTGAGCTAGATCTTGGTTTCCCGGGTTTCTGGCTGAGATTTGAAGGCTCTGACGCTGGAGCGATGGGCAATCTGTACTGCGCTATGTCGAAAGCGTCGGTATTCTCAGGGCAGCTGGGCATCCCATAACCTTTTCAGGCTGTGGGGACCATCAATCCAGAGCTAATTCAGTAGTTACGCTGCAGACGTCCCAACTGCCTTCTTCGACGGAAACATGAGTTCGTCGTGTAAGGTGCAAATAAGCCTATGGTCCAGCACATGGAACAGCGCAGGGCTATTTGTGTCTTGGTTACCAATGAAAAAGAGATAGCTGCGGGATCCCTTCTTCGCTTTTTTGGCTTCCATCCCCTCTTTTCGGGCTACTTCCAGCTCATTCTTGAGCCGTCCGCGTGCAACCGCGGACCATTCCAGCCAATGGACGATCACCTGATAGGGCGTAAGCTTTTCATCTTTCCACTCTCCCGCATTGAGCGAAATGGTCAGGTGTTCGGGCGACTCCACGGCCTGAGACCATGCCAACTCGCCATAGAAAACACGCGCTTGGGCGAACCGCTCCAATCCTTCCGAACGAAGTTTCTTGAAGGCCGTTTGATACGTAGTTGGAGTAACGCCGGGGACCTCGAGCGAAAGGTGCCGATCGTAGGGAAAGCGCAAAAAAGCACGGCAAATCGGGCGAATACTATTTGCAGCGCGCCGTCCTTCTCTGCGAGCTGTGTTGCCCATAGTGTCCTGCCGACCCACGCTCTGTGTTTGTTGCTCTGTGCGAGGCAATCCGGGGTCGGCGATTATTCGAGTATCAATCAGTTGCAAGCGGGCAGGAGATAAGCCTGGGAAGTTCTCTAGCTCCCTTTGGACACTGCCGCGCTTGCCCTGGGCTATAACTTTGCTTTCTTTCTCCGTCTCACAATCTGGGCCATGAGGGTCGCGAATCTGAAAGTGAGCGCGCAATAGGTTTTCCGGGCGGTAGGACCGCGGGAAAGCCTGAGTTTCACAGCCGGTGCACTGGTAGCCATAGGTGTCCACTACTGCCAACAGCTTGAGGTCTTCGGCCTCAACAAATGCCTTGGTCACACAGTCACGAGCGTTATCCACGACGACTACTTCTCCATCGAGTTGGGGGTGTTAGCCTTGTTCAACTCCCAGCATACTGTTCGAAATATATGGAGCAAGATAATGAGCGATGAGCTTTATGTTTCTGTCGATGTCGAGACTTCGGGGCCGGTGCCAGGCATCTATAGCCTGCTTTCCATCGGCGCTTGCGTCGTCTCTGAGCCCGCTCAGTCAATCTATCTCGAGCTCCAGCCAGACGGCCTACAACACGATCCGGAGGCTGTCGCCGTAACTGGCCTTGACCTCACCAGGCTCGAAAACGAAGGGCTAGCCCCACAAACGGCGATGCTCAAGCTGGAGCAATGGTTGAACCAGGTATGTTCGGCAGATCAGAAAGTCGTTTTCGTGGGGCTGAATGCCCCGTTTGACTGGTCGTTCATCAACTACTACTTCCACAAGTATTCTGGGACGAACCCCTTTGGGTTCTCCGCACTCGACATGAAGGCGTATTACATGGGTGTTACCGGATGCCGCTGGAGGGAAACTAAATCCTCCCAAATGACCGCTCGTTTCAACCCCCAAAGCGCACCCAACCATAATGCGTTGGACGACGCACGATTCCAGGGGGAGCTTTTCGCTCTCATGCTGGCAGAGGCACGTAACCACTAACCTGGCCAACTGCCCCAGACGGCTTCAACATAACGCCCATCCCTGAAAGACCAAGCCTTTATGCCTTCGTGGCTGCTGGACTTGCCCACGATGATGGCCAGCGGGTGCGGCAGCTGTCGGGTGTAGTACGCGGCGAACCTGGAAAAGCTCCCGATATCAGCGGGGGAGATCATGGGGATGCTTTGTGGGTGCGTATGCCAGTACCCCACCAGGCGGAGACCTGCGGCGTTAGCCTGCTCAATTTCCTTTCGACAGCGACGAGCATTTAAATCCAGCCAGGTCCTACCAGCCCGATCATCTTTATGAGGAGGAGTCGCCAAGGCCAGTACCAATCCGGCAGCACCTGAGGGGTCGACGAATAGCTGCCCTCCACGCTCTACATCAAAGTGCTTCTGTCTGTAGCTCTCCAGCAGGCTCGCAACCTCCTGCGATACCAACAGAGGAGTGTTTAGCCCGGGCCAGGTCCATTTCCAAGCGATCGTCGTCATTTACTTCTCTCCGATGCTTCCGGCCAATCGCGCTCCAGCTGGGCCTGCTGCATTCCGGCAGGTAGCGCAGGACCGAGGTAGTTACCTCCCAGCGTAACCACGTCATCAGGTCTATTGATGCTGCTGACCCAGCTCGGGCTTCCGATGTTGCCACTCAACACTCGTAATGCAGCTTGAGAAACCATCGAAGCAACGTTCACCATCCCAAGTGAGCCTCCTGGGATGAAACTCTCCCCGCAGGCGGGAAGGGCGACGACCCCACCTTCCGGCCACTCGGTGAACTTGTGCTTAAAATCACCGTTGTCTGTAAATAGGCCCCGAGCATCGAATGCACCAGATGGTGCAAGGAGCACATGCCCCACCTGTGTATGAGGCTCACTCCAGGCCTGGAGTAAACCCCAGGAGGTGCCATTCGACTTGGCCCCCCATAGCGCCACCTCCGACTGCCAGTCCGCGGTAGTAACCACTACCAGATCCGCTTTATCAAAAACCTCGGGATTCTTGTACATCACAACTTCGGCGAAGGTGGCGAACGCCGCGACCTCCGTAGTGGGCAGGTCTTTGCGAATTTTTTCCTGAAGCGCTTCGGCCTTGGGGAGACCGAGATCATCGGCACCGAGCACATGTCTGCCAAGATTTGCCGAGACCAAGTGGTCCGGGTCAATGAGTGTCAGATGACCAACACCCGAACGCGCCAACTGTAGGGCAACGGTGCTACCCAATGAACCTACCCCAACGCAAACGACGCGAGCCCCTTCTAGTTTCTGCGCCACGCCACTGAGGTCACGGGACAAAATCTCTGTCCGATCCAGCACATCTATCGTCGTTGCTCGGATCAGAACTGGGGGATGATTGACTGCAACTGCAGGCCGACGCCGCGCTGATCGCAGGTAAAAGCTCGATCCTCGATCCAGCTGTGGGCCGTATGCGCGAACGTTCAGGCAGTAGATTGGGGCGCTGGCATCCCCGGGTAGCTCCAAAGCGATCCAGCGGCTGGGCAGTGAGCCACGCTCATTGAACCAAGCCACCAGCTGCGTTCTGTCATTAGGAGCAAGATGCGGCAAGAGCCATGTGAGCAGTAGCTCAGGGGCGGGAAGATGCAGGTCCGGATAGCTCCGAAGCTTTGCGTAGAAACCTGGGGTCTCCGGTGCTCGCATCCTTGGAGATCGGCCAATCGTCCGCCGGCAGTGTCTTTTCAGGGATGCCAGATCCGTGGCGAGCCAGACTGTTTCTTGGCCAGATGGTAACGTTTGTCGAGGATCGCTAAGGGCATACAGCTTCGAGGCAGCTTGAGGGCGATCCAAAAGGATAAGGTTCTGTAGAGATAGCCCTTGCTGCCTAGACCAGTACGATGTGATTTCGCGACGAAATTCGGCATCCCGGGTAGCCGCACATGAACCCATCCGGGACAAATTTACGATCTTGCCTAACCGCGCCAGGCTATCCGACACCACATATTCAGGGGTGCCCATCACTGGGCGCTCCTGGAAACCATGCAGGCAGAGCCCGACTTCCATAGCGTGAGGCCATACAAGCCATGGCGAGGGCTCGACCGTAAGCCTCAACCCACCGCGGGGGAAATTTTTGGGAAAGCTGATGCGTAGCCGCCGCTCGGTGCCCGTATAGTCAACTGGCAGAGGAAAGTAGTAGCTCGCAGCTTCACCGGTCCGAGCGACCGCAGGCTGAAGCAGTGCGTGTGCGGCATCTTCGCCAAGAGCACCTCGCAGCGCGGCTACACCACGCTGCAGAGACGTATCCGTCTGATCAACCAAGACGCCCAACCGGCTTCACATCCTCTTGAGAGCTCGCGGTCCCGCTCACGCCGCCAAACATGGTGCCCATTAACGTGGCGTTTCGGGTGGTGCCATCAGGCCGGCCAGGCATCGTCCAGTGAGGGGGAATTTCATTATTCACTGCTGCGATGAACGCTGATCCCATGCCAAAGTTAGTTTTGACTTCCTCAGCAAAGGACTCTGCGGACATGCTCTCAAGCCCCATAGATACGGATGCGCCTGCACTCTCATGCCACTCCTGGAATGCACGGCGATAGAGATGTCCCTCGCTCGGTCTATTCCACTTCTCCGCGAAGTTTTCACCGCTGTCGGCGGGGTTGCAGACAAAGCACTCATTACCCAGGCGTTTGATGTGATTCGGCATCCTTCGAACGATCTCAAGAATCGCATCCAGCGGGCGAACCGGTGTCGATTGAGACTCTTTTGCCACATCAAGATAGGCGTGAGTAGCTAGGGTTGTGATGACTGCTGAAATGGGGCGGTGGCTCGCATTTTTTGTGCGGATGGCCCATTCATCACGGTGCCGTTTTAGCAGTTTGATCGTCGCCCGCAGCGGATCCTGATCGAGATACTCGTCGTACTCCGGTAACGGGGCCTGTGTTGCCGCATCATAGGCGCGCTCGCTTTTCGCGACGACAAGATTTTCCAGCGAAATCGCCTGCTTCGAAGCCACTTGCAGCCAGTTGGAATAGGGAATCGGGCTGCTCGCCTTCCACCCAGTTTCCCGATCCGGTACTTCCAGCTTACCTTCGCCATTGCCTTGAGAATTTCCACTGATGGCACGTGCTGGCGTGACATCGATGTGGAATCCGGGGTTTTCGTCCGCATAGACGATCCGGATGCCTCGGCGTAGTTGCTTGATTTCCTCCTGGACACGGCTGCCAGCCTTGAAACGTTCCTCAATGGCATCCAGAACCTCTCGAGCTCCAGCACCCTGGGCATGAGGGAGCCAAATAATGGCGTCCGCGTCGATGGTGTACAGATCCTTTGGGGCGCCAGAAACGGGCTTGATCGTAGTCTTCAGGCGCATGGAGCCTTGGACAAAAATGTGCGCCTCCGCCAGTAGTGGATTGTCGGAAGCGTTGAGGATCTTCTCAAGCTGGGAGTATCGGTCGTTGATCTTCTCGTACTGTGCCTCTGACAGTGAGATCTCCTTCGCGGCGCGGAGCAGAAAGTGTTCCCAGCTTCCGCGCTTGGTCTGTTCATTGCTCATGGACATCAACGAACCTCCTGGGCTTGGTAGCCCAACTGTAGTGTTGGCGTGAACCTGTTTTGGTTGTCTTTATCTCGATCTAAAATCAGGTAAGTGTGTTGGTGTTGCGTAATAAGCAAGGCCCCGAACTCAATTGCCAAAGCAGCGGGAATCGCCGCAAACACATGGATTGTGTCTGCAGTCATGGCCTCAAGCCGGCTCAAGTGTGTTTGTAGAGCGTCGCGAAACGCGTGTATCACTCGACGGTTCTGAACCATCGCATAGCTAGGCATTGGGATGCTCAGCTCAGCGATACGCGCAGTAGGTAGTGCCTCTTCGACATCGCGAGCTGGGACCTGCGCGGAGATAGACAACACCAGAGCCAGCGGGCCTTCCCCATCCAATGGCGGGGTGAACACAAACTCGGGAGGTTCGGCTGACTGGTCAGGCCAACGTAGTTGGTGTTCGCGGTTGAACGAGAAAAGCAGGCGCTTGGATCGATCACCTAAGGACTGCCCCAGCATGATCAGCGCAGGGATGTCTGCCACGCCCACTACGGCCAGCGCAGGAGCATCACCGTAGGCTCCTCCACGGCGCTTTAGCTGCCGATCTAATTCGTGTTGAATGTTGTCCTTGATGCTCTGCCAATAGTGAGCATCCCTGCCACGATGGCTCGGGGCCGGAAACGTGATCTTGATGGGATGATCGAATGCAGTCAGTCCCTCTGAGGACATTGCCACCAACAGATCACGAACGGGGATGTCGTTGTTCGTTGCGAAATGCTGGCTTTGGACAATTACTGGAATCGCTCTTCCACCATCAGGAGTGGTTGCCGCCAGCCGAACTCGCTCCAGGTACGCTTGGTGCAGGCCGCTAAGATCGCTTTCTGGATATCCATCAGCATCCCGATCAATTTTGTCATGGCAGCCAGGGCAGAGAAGCATAAGATTGGCTGGGTCGTTGGTAAGCGACGCGGCCGTGGTTTCGTCATGGTCAGATCGACCCCGCGGGCCCTTTGGGCTAGCTGGCAGAATGTGTGCTACCTCGCCCCATTTCATGGGCTTACCTGCACGGTAGTCGTACATGAGATCGGTGCCGCACAGTTCACAATGGCCTGCAGCCTGAGTCCAAACAACACGCTTTGTCACTTCGTCGGTGTCATAGCGACCGGTCGCGACAGTGGCTTTTTCTTGTTTTCCCATGAAGCCCTCCTTGAAACATCAGGAGCACTGATGCGTACTGGCTCTTTGAGATCAGATAAGGTCGCTAAGTCGGAATTCAAGCCCGGAGAAGCCAAGCGACAAAAATAAAATTCCGACGCCCCCAGCTGTCGGTTGCGAGCTGCTTCCGCACGAGTGAGTAGCCATCTCCAGGATTTCGCCCGGTTCAGCAACTAGCGTCTAGACAGGTGCCGTGATGACCGAGGAAGGGAGAGTGATGGCCTCGAGGTGAGTCGCCCTTCGTTCATAGATACCTATAAAGCCTCAACGCGGTATTTGGCCGATAGCAGCCCTTTCGATTGCAGTAATCGACTGCCATACCTGCTGGCAGTAGTGCGTTTTGGCGTCCCGAGATAAAGCGCCTAATTGTTCGCGCAAATTCTGGCTCGGCCAAAGATGCAGTAACGACAGAAATCAGGAGGTGAACTGTCTCCATCGTTGAAGAAGTCATCGCGAGTAACGCGCCCAAAATCATTGAGGTCTTGCTGCTCATCGCTGAACATGAAGTTCACCATATGCTCTCGCCTGAGGCCGGAGATCGTTCCGAAAAAACAGGGCTCGCACAGATGGATCTCGTAGCGCTCGCCATCGTGGGTCGAGCCATAACCCCAACTGGCGCGAAGCGTGCCGTACTGCAATCCATACCCGTCAACGCGCGTGCTATCGCCACAGACGTCGCACAGACATCATTGACCGACCGATTCGGTCTGCTCTATCGCTGTGATTTTCATTGGAGCCTCCCACCTGGGTCCGCTTTCGTTTTTCTGGTTCACGATACCCCTCCATGCTTTGCACAGGGGTAAAACAAAGGGGCCTTTTCGGCCCCTTCGTGGGTTCAGCTAATCAGCAGGCATTCAAGCTTTTCGATCAAGTAATCCAGCGGGCTACGACCCTCCAGGCGCTTCTCGAAAACTTCATTGCGGTGGTAGGCGACCCAGGTTTCGAGGGCATGCCGGTTATCCTTCTCGTAGCCGGAGCCCAGGATGCAAATAAGCTCAGTGCCATGGGGGTTCTCGAGGTAGTGACTCATGGCTGAAGCCAGATGCTTGAGGTACTTATGCTCGCGAGCCTCCATCGATGGATGCAGAGGGGTCACGTTGTCACGTTTGATCAGTTTCATGTGGAAGCTCCTCAGGCCTTGAGATTGGCTTTGATCAGGTTGTCGAAGGCACTGCCATCACGGCGAGTCAGGTTGGGGACATAGCGCGAATAGACGCGGAACAGCATCTCGGTGGTGGTGTGTCCCATCTGCCTGGCGATCCACTCCGGGTTTTCGCCTGCAGCCAGCCAGAGGGTCGCGGCCGTATGACGGGTTTGGTAGGGACGCCGCCTGCGCAACCCCAGGTGCCGCAGCAGCGGGTACCAAACCCGGTCGTTGATGTTGCGGTATGCGTGCGGCGTACCTTCGCGGGTGCAAAAGACGAACTGCCCGCTACCGGTCTTCTTGCGCTGGCCGACGAGCGCCTGATAAACCGGCTCGGACATATCGATCTCACGCTGTGAGCCGTCGTTCTTGGTGTAGTCGAGCTTGCCGCCCACCCAGGTTTCACGGATCAGAATCTGCCGCCGCTGAAAGTCGACATACTTCCATTGCAGACCATCAACTTCGGCTGTCCGCATGCCGGTGAAAAAGCGCACGGTGTAGTAGTTTCGGAAGTCTTCACGCACTTCGCTGAGGATCTGCAGCACTTCATCCAGGGTGAAGGGCTCCACGTCTGTCTTGGGAACTTTCAGCGATTTGATGTTGAGATATGGCGAGGTAAACTCGAAGCGGTCAGCTGCCTCACTAAGGATCATGCGCAATGGCGTCATGATGTGGTTGATTCGCGTCGCTGTCAGACTCTGACCTTTCTGCCCGGGGACTTTGCCGAGTGCCGAGCGGAATGACAGAAGTTCTGCTTTGGTGATGGCGCTGACCTCTTTTTTGCCGAACTCAGGCAACAAATGCTTATCAAGGGTAAGGCGCACGGTTTTGGCGTGCGTATCACGCCACTCGACCCTCATCTCCTCAAACCACAATTCGGCAAAATCCTTGAACAGTGGTGCTTTCAGCGATGCACAGCCAGCCTGCAGCCGACTGATCTCTTGTACTTTGCTGCTTTGAGGGAAGTAGGTGGCGTAGTTGAAGCAGCCGAGGGTGATTTCCGCCTCTATGCGCTCAAGGATCTTCTCCAGCTTTTTTCGGTTAGCAGGCGTATCAGGCAGCGTGGTTTGCTCACGGCAGCGTTTGTCCAGATAAGTAAAGTCGAAGAACAACTTCTCGTTGTCGGCACGGGCACGAATCTTACCCATGGCAAATGCCTCCGCCGGCCATAGGTATCAAACTGGAGGTGCGGGAATACTTCTGCATGTCCTTTTCGATAGCTTCCCAAATGAACAGGATCTTTCGACCACCAAACGGGCGGAAGTAATGGATGCCTTCGAGCAGTACCGTGTCCTTAAGGCGGTTACGGATGGTACGCACGTCGTACTTCATACGCGTGGCCAGCTCCTCGGTGGTCAGATAGGTGTGAGACATAGCAATGCCCTCTCTGCTAAATTGAACTACAGCGGATTCTTATGAGCTCTTGAAGACTCATAATGATCTCCTAAAGATCAATATAACGTTCATTTTGGGCTTTGCAAGCTCAAGATGATCTCTAGAAGATCATTTTTTGGAGATTGAGATGGTCAAGTGCCATTTATCTCGCCTACTCGGTGAGCGGAAATTGAAGATAAGTGACGTGGTTAGGGATACGGGGATCAACCGCGGAACCCTTACGCGGCTCTATCACGAGACCGCGCAACGGGTGGAGCTCAAGGACCTGGAGACGATCTGCCAGTACCTGAATTGTGAGGTGGGTGAGTTGCTGGAACTGCAGGATGATCCGGAGGGCTAGATGCCCTTGTTCATGCTCTGAAATGCCAGTCGATCGAAGCCATCAGGAAGAGGTAGCGCAGTGCTGCGCCGGAGTGATGGTTCCTTTCCCGATCAGAGAAACCCGCACCTGTAAGGCGTAGCCTAGCGCGGATCCCCAGGTGCGTATTCTCAACAAGCCTGTTCTCGGGCACCTGCTCTATAAACTTCAAGCGGGGCGCTCTCAACGCTTTTCGCCAAAGGCTTTTGGTTCGCTTGGGCGTGCGCTCATCGTAAATGATGAACTCAATATCGGCGGAAGGAATGCGCAGCTCAGACAGCACCCATAGGTACTCTCGTACGCTCTGCTCATCCTGCCCAGAGTAGAATCGTAGCGTCGTATCGCTCGCCCAGCAGCGCTCGACGAAATCATCCAGCACCCTGTTAGTTTTTGCCTTATATCTGCCGTCAAGCAATAGGTAGAGTCGGTCAGCGTAGGCAGCTACCCCAGCTAAACCTCCATGTCTGGGCGGCCTGGGCACCAGCTCAACTTTACCGTTCGGGTCGCATGTCGCCGAACCGCTAAGGCGGTGCTTACCAAGCTGGCGGATATACCTTGCCCGCTCCAGCATGGCCGATCGATCCGCATCGGAAAACTCTACCCAGTCCATGTTGACCGACTGTCCGGATGCTTCCGCGTACGCTTGGTATGCGAGCATGGACGAGATTTCATTTATCCTTGTCAGAGCCCACCCTTCGCCATTTAATTCTATGCGAAGCAACGGGTAGCTGACTCTGCGTCGATTACTGCGCTTATATACCCCGATACGACCGATGATTCGCTGCATATGGCGAATTTCTGCTGGCAGCCCTGGCGCAGCTAGATCGTCCGGCTTATTCGGCAGGCTGACTCGGGCAATTTTCGCAATCACATGGCCAGGCGGCCAAAACTTCGGCTCCCATTGCCAGCACAATGCCGATAGCCAAGACATGCAGTGAACATAGTGCAGCAGCGACGTCTTGGGGCTCGCATGTCCAAGCACAGCGCTGGTGATGTGGATTACACGCCGGGTGGCAGCTTCTTGGGAATGGAAAAACGCACTATTTAACCTCTCTGCGTCCAGCAACCACGCCATCGTCTGCGGCTGCTCACCGAAAATAAGTCTAGCCTTCTCGCACGCCCCTAACGCTGAGGCGGCCAGCTTGAACGTCAACCATGTTGCAGCCGAGTGCCGCAGGTGGTGATAGTGCATATCGCTGCATCCCGTAATTCGGCGAAGGGAGACATGGATCGCGGGTAACAAGCTGGATTCGGAAACCCATCGTGTCTGCAGCTCTGGGATACAGAACAGAAATTCCGAATATGGACTCCTCTTCTCTTCCTCATCACGCGACCGCGCTAGACCCTCAATCAACTGCAGCTCATCTGGCTCAAGCAACACATGGAGCGGCAGCGTACGCGTTGAATTGCGCGTTTTGAGCGCACGCTGAGAGTGCGGGCGAATATGCAGGGCCGCAGGAAGACGAAGCGCGGATATTTGCTCATGCGTCAGCGGCTTCAGGTTCGGATGCCGTCTCCTCACTGCGGCTGCACGTGTAGCTGCAAGTGCAGGTAACTGCAGATCACGGCGGAGTAACTTCAACGACTCATTGCGACGCAACCCCAGTCTATATCCGAAAATAACCATGCCCTGCGCGACCATAGCGAGACGCGGTGAACGATGGCTCAACGGGCCAGTAGCCAAGTCACGCAGTACCTGACGATACTGCTCTTCACTAATGATCTGGGCATCGACGAACTGAGGCGTCTTCCCAATCCCCAATGCGGCATAGGGGCTGATCGGTGGATATGAGAACCTGTTTTGTAGGTATCCATGAAACTCAAGCAGGCCTTTGGCTAAGTTTCTCCTCATTGGGGCTGTGGGCTGTGCCTCAAGCAGCGACTCATACAGCTCCTCCAGCGCGTCCGGCGGAACATCTAGAATCGACCCAACAGACAGCAAATTGTCCAATCCTATACCGACGTCTCTAACATAGTTGGCAACCGTTTTGGATTGCAAAGGGTTGCCATAGAACGAGCGGCCATGAAGCAGAAACGATGCCCAACCGGTGATCAATTCTTCTACCGTCGTAGGTAACTGCTCAACCTCGAGTACCGAAACCCGTCCTCTACGGACCTGCCGACATAACGTCGTCAGCCATCCCGGAACTCGTTGTTCCGGCCTACCAAACCGGTGCTTTTTACGTTTGCTTTTTTCTTCATGATTTGAATACGATCTGTCCCCATGCAGATGCCTCCATGAGTCCGCTAGGACAGAATGCGTTACATAGCCGTATCTCATGGTGTAATTGATCAACAGCTGCGGTAGCTGTGTTTGACGTTGGATACGCAGCAGTTCAAACAAACGCCCCAGAGAGGCCGGCTGGTTCAAACTACATACTCGTCCTACGGCCAATACCGCCTGAATACAATGCAGTTTGGCATCCTTCTTCGACAGATATGGCCTTATCTCGCGTAGATCTGGAGCGCAACGGGACATCAGTGCCAGTGTTGTTGGATCTGGGAACCACTGCCGACTCTCAGCCTCGGGTTGCCCGCGGATTGAGAGCATCAGTCGGAACTCAGGTATCCCAGATACCCAAATAATCTGGCCTACATCAAGCGCGGTCAGCGCGGTTAGCTGCGGAATGTCCATCAGCGCGCCGTAATAGGCGGCGCTCAGCAGGAGTAGCCCAACCCGGCATTGAGGGGTGAGTTGCTCAAGATCGTGTCTGAGCACCCGTTCCAACGAATCAATCACGTCTCGACTGGCCGAGATGTTCTGTGCTGTATACAGGTCTGGATTGATCGGATTGGCAGGACGCCGCGTGTCGATCGCTATGTGGGCAAGAGGCAAGCTCGGGTTATATCGTCGCGCTCGGCTTGTCACGTCACGCAGAGTGTTGCGTAGTGTCGAGCTTTCAAGCTGATTCTCAAGCTCCCGCATCTTTTCGACAGGGAAATTTCTCAGCGAACGTTTACCGCAGAGCCATTCTCCGATGACATTGTTGGAGTCTCTGCAGCGCTCCTTGAGCGTCTGGAGAAATTCGCTCTTCCACTCTGGATCGTATTTTTCAGGGCTCCAAATTGCTGACAGCATCTCCTCGGACAGGGTCGAAATGGTCATTTAGCCCCCTTAACTAGGTGGCTGTTGCGAACCATCCAACCGAGATCTCTCATCAGCGGCAATAAATACGCATGGAGGCTATGAACATATGCGCCAGGGCAAAAGCTTGAGAACATCTCTTGGGGCGCCTCGCCATGCAGCCAGTGCCCCATGAATGCAGCAAGGGTTTCAGGCGGGCATCCGCGCTCGGCGAGTTCTGTCCTTAGGAGCTTGCGAAAACCGTTTACTGGATGGGGTGTAAAACCGACAACCTGGCGCATTACTGCACTGATATGCAGCGGACGAATTTCGTCGTAGGAAAGGCGGCCATCATCAGCGGACCGCAGAAAGAATCCGGCTGTAGGAGGCGTCTCTGCGGGAAGGCGGAATTTGAGCTGAGCGCTAATTGCAAAGCAGTGCGCTTTGTAGGCCTGCAGCTGTCGACGCAGTAGGTCAGGCATCACCACCAGACGGCTCATGTGACCGTCATCTGAGCCTTTATCGCCCAGTGCGCCGTGGCTACTACGCGGTTCAAACTCATCCACTGCTTTTAGCGGATTGCGGATGGCTCGGCATGCAGTCGCCATCAAAAACATTTGAACGGTCCAGAGTGTCAGGCAGTTGTGCCAACGAACCAGCTCTTGAATATTTTTTTGGGGCCGTTTACGCAGTACGACAAGCAACGCGTCAAGGTTGCTTTTCACGCTGCTAAGCCTTAGGCAGTTGCGGGCTCCAACTGCCACCTCTGAGGACGTAGTGACGTTAGTAACTGGCGCCTCCAAACCCACGGTGCCGTAGATTGCCGTCAGTACGTTTCGTACTGACTGACAATAGAGGCCTCGTAGATAGTTGGCGCTGTATTGGGTGTAATAAAGGGCAGTATTGGCCGACAGACAAGGAAGTCCAGACAGCATCGTGGCCGCAACCACATCATGCGTGTCGGTGATTATTTGGCGATGTAAATAGGATCTTACTTTGTGGACTGTATAGCGAGGGTCCCCACCCCCAAGCTCATTCAACAAGACTTGGACCTCGCGCTCAATCTCCTTAACTTTGCAGGCGAATACAGCCGATCCACTCGCCGATGCCAGCTCTCGTACTCCCAACACTAACGTTGCCGCTCCCACCATATCCGGTACCGAGACTGCGGATCCTGCCTTTCGAACCGCCCCACGGGGCAGTTGCTCCTCTGCTGCATAATCGGGCGCCGGTGCAAAGAACCTGAATTCCGCATACCCCATGCCGTTAGCAGGAATAAGCTCTAAGGCCCCGCGCGGACGCGAATCCCGTTCAGCGATCTGTAACTTTTTGCAATCCTCGAGCGACCGCCCGAACCACAACATGAGGTGAAGCGCAAGCAGCGCCTCCATGCGCGTACGGATTCCTACTTGCTCCGATAGTGGCGCTGTGCGGAACCGCTCCCGGCAATGCAAAAACTCGTCAGTGACGCTAAACAGTAAATTTGCTAGCTCGGGCAAAGTCAGCGAGTTGTATCCGAACGGCAGGAACTGCCGACCACGCGCAATATGGGCGAGGATGCCCTGATGACTGAGCAACTCGGCGACAAATGGCCTCACCTCGCCGCCGGTATCGATCAAACAGATATCATCTGGCGCCGTGATTTCGCCGTCGGGCAACTCCTCGTCAAGATCATGGTCTAGCCGTGGAACAACAAAACTAATATGGCCTGGCAGTAGATCGGGATCGTCCGGATCATCCAGAGGGAACTTGGTTATCCCTTGACTTACTAGCACACCTAATCCGGTGCGGCTTGGCATCCCGCGTCGATAATTACCACCGCCGCCACGACGCTCAGGTGGCTGATCGCCCCCGCAATAACGAACTAGCCGGGTAACAGCAGGAAAGTGCTCAGCATGGACGTCGACTGAAATACTGGGATCGAAAACTGTGCAGCTCTGCATAAATATGGCTGGGCTAGACCAAATATTTAGCTCTGCAGGGACGGTCAGTAGTTCCTGCGCGCAAAGCGTACGCAACTTGAGATATGCATTGTATTTCTGTCCACGCAGTCCCGATGCACCAGAGCTCTGCTGATACGCCACTAATAGCTGGCCTACCAGCCGGTAATAATCTGGCGCGCCATCAACATCGGCGGGCTCATGCCATAACATTGCATACGGGAACGCGTGATCCTGGACGCCCTGCCCAATGATGGGATTACGTCTACGCGTCTCGTCTCCGAAATAATAGCGAGGCCCCAGGACTGAGATGAATTGCGGATTGCTCCTGTTTGAAATTATCCAGCGACATTCATCCCGCCAGATCAGGAGATCAACATCACCGACGATCAGAACCGGTGGCTTTTCCATCTCATTCAGCGCGTTCATCAACCCCTGAGTAATTCGGGGGAAATCAATCAGCAGCGGGTGAGCATCTAGAAATCCCAGGATGTCGGCAATGACGCCGACGTCACGCCCGAATCCTGCAGCCAGCTCTAGCAGTTTTTCATACGGGACGTCGGAACCTGCATGTGGCTGGTCTTCGTTCGTAGGGTGGCTTGGTAAATTCGGCATTAGCTAGTCCTCTCGTTGGGGTACTAACTAACAGTGGTTAGCCGAAGTCCCCGATTCACGGGGCATGTCAGGGAAACCCTGAAAAATACTTCTGATTTGGCAAAATCGATCTGACTTGAACTATGGGTGAAGCCAGCCGGGATACAGGTCTACTTCAGACCATCCCTAGCTCCACACCTACGTTTTTCCGCGCATGCGCGGAAAAACTAGGTCGATATGCCGAACAGCCGCCAAGGCCATGCGCCCTTTTCATACGCATTTCGCGCATGCGCGGGCTGAGCACTGCGTGGCAGCCAAGCAACGTTGCTCTAGAGCCCCAAAAACAGGGCCCGCACGCCCATCGAGCACTAGAACCGTTTGTTACTCCCGCAGCATTATTCGGAAATATCTCGGTGTTTGGGCATATCCCACTGGATTCGGTGCCCATGCACCGAGCACTACCTCATAAGGGCAGCGTATTTCTCGCCTGCTCAAAATGGAGGAAGTGCAGCATGTATAAAGATGACGATTGGAAAGCCCACGCCGGCCTGCTCAGCGATCGAGAAATTTCCAGGAGGTTTGGGGTGGGAGCAACTACCGTCCGCCGGTATCGAAAGGCCAACGATATCGCCGAATTCTGCTTCAAGCTCGAACCTACACAATCGCTGGTTGAGCGGCTGGCAGTACAGACGGACTACAGCCTATCCAGAGACCTTGGTATTCCCGCAAAAAGTATTAAGGAGGCTAGAACTGGGCTTGGTATTCCCGAGCCGAAGCCTATTCGGCCAAGGTTCCAACCGCTTGAGGGTATCTGGAACGAGCATACGATAGCGCTTCTTGGGACTATGTCCGACTACGAGCTAGCCGATAGGCTAAAAGTTAGTAACTATCCGGTTAAAGAAAAACGAAAAGAGCTGGGGATAAAAGCGTTTGAAAAGCCATATCCGGAAATTTCTCCTGCGCTGGCAGCCGAGTTTGGCAAGACCTCTGACGGTGTTTTAGCAGAACGCTTGGGTGTATCCGCCAGTTTCATCCGTAGGGCGAGACTGAGATGGCAGGCTAAAGATTGATTGGATTTGTATACCTTCTCAGTTAGCAACCCGAAAGCGCCGCGTAGTTTTGCTACTCATCGCGGCGTTACCATCAGTGCTGACTGATACCCCGTCTATGCTGGGCGGTACGAACCGGATCTCATTAACAACCGGTGTAACCAACAAGCGCACCATGAATCAGCTCAGCGGAGCGAACCCTACTGATAAGTCCCGTACTTAATTCCCTCTAGGTAAACCTTTACAGCCTGGAACCCCAGCGGGTTATCTATGACATCTAGCGGTATGTCGCCGTCGAGGTACCTACACGTGCGACCAAGCCATTCCTCAGCCAGCCTCTGGGTACCAAAAACATCGACCGCGTGCTCTAGAACCGTCGCGTACTGGAATGCCACCGCGCTCTGATAGGAATTAAGACGTACCTGCCCTTTACTCCTTCCCTGACGCCGAATCGTCCTAATGGACTTGCCCAAGATGCGGGCCAGAACCTCCTTCTTTGAATACAGATTAGAACTCGAAAGCATGTCCTGCACGTCTCTCAGGGTAAAGCCTTCAGCAACCAGCCTGTAAACCATGACCTGACTGAGCTGACCGGAGTAACCTCGTAGAAGATATTCCGTCGGCGTACTTGGTGCAGGCTGCGCCTTGCGGGTGCGAGTTTCCGCAGAAATCATTGATGCGTTCTCCGTGCGCCGCCACTGGCGCATCATTCATATGACACTAGCAGCAATTGAAAGGCTGCATTCGGCCACCGCTGCTCCTATGGCACAGCCGCTTTGTATTGACCTGACCGGCAGCAATCGGCCGATTCTGTTGAAAAAGTAGGTTTAGTGGCAGCCAGGCGGTCGGCTGTACC
>DALZYJ010000022.1:42511-82875 GCA_031988485.1 Pseudomonas sp. | reverse complement strand
CTTTTGACCCAAAACTGGCTCTTGCTCGCTAAGGGGGTAAGACGGTATCTACGGGCTCGTCTAGCTTCTTAGAGTTAACGCTTGATGGTCATTTGCCGGCGTTCGTACTCGACGATGCGCTGGCGGTAGTGCTCGATGGTCTGCGCGGTCAATACGCTGCGCTGATCGTCTTTCAGCTCGCCGTTCAGTTCCGAGGACAGTTTGCGAGCGGCGGCGACCATCACGTCGAAGGCCTGCTTGGGATGGCGTGGGCCTGGCAGGCCGAGAAAGAAGCTCACAGCCGGGGTGGTGAAGTGGTCGATGTCGTCCAGATCGAACGTGCCGGGCTTGACGGCGTTGGCCATGGAAAACAGTACCTCGCCATTACCCGCCATGCTTTCGTGGCGGTGGAAGATATCCATTTCGCCGAAACGCAGGCCGCTTTCCAGAATATTCTGCAACAACGCCGGACCACGGAAGCCGTGCGGGTCGCGGGAAATCACGTTGATGACCAGCACCTCTTCGACCGGTGGCAGCTCATGACCGAACTCGCTCACTTCTGCCTCATCGCCAGCTACGGGCTCGAGCAACGTGGGAACCGGCTCATCACTGCTGAAGTGCAGGTCGCCCTGCTGGGGTTCGCTGGTGCGACGTTTACCTGTTTCGCGCGCGCTCATCGACGGGAGATCCGCTTCGTCCAACGATGGCTCGTTGTCACGGCTAACGACGCGCGGCGGCCCCAGCAGTTCGTTGGAGTCGCCTTCATCAGGGAAACTGTTGGCGATATTGCGGTCCAGCTTGAATTTCAACTTGCCTTTACTACCGCGCATCCGGCGCCAGCCATCGAAAAGAATGCCGGCGATAACAATGATGCCGATGAGGATCAGCCACTCGCGCAGACCGATATCCATTAATGCTTAAACCCCTGAAATCGATGATAAAGACGCAGATTCACAGCCGCTGAACAGGCTCATCTGCGCATCGCAAAAATTGCGCTCTAAACTAGCACGACGAACGGTAGATGTGCACCGCCCGACGCCGCTCTTTTGTTAGTCTCCGTTTCCCTCAAATGCCCCGAAACTAGCGCACCTCAAGCCTCCGCGAGCGCAACCGCCTGCTCCACATCGACGGCCACCAGCCTTGAGCAACCCGGTTCATGCATGGTCACGCCCATCAGCTGGTCTGCCATTTCCATCGCAATCTTGTTGTGCGTGATGTAGATGAACTGCACCTTTTCGGACATCTCTTTCACCAGCCGCGCATAGCGCCCGACGTTGGCATCGTCCAGGGGTGCGTCCACTTCATCAAGCATGCAGAACGGCGCCGGGTTGAGCTGAAAGATCGCAAACACCAGCGCCAGAGCGGTCAGTGCTTTTTCGCCACCTGACAACAGGTGGATGGTGCTGTTCTTCTTGCCCGGCGGCCGCGCCATGATCGCCACCCCGGTATCGAGTAAATCTTCCCCGGTAAGTTCCAGATAAGCGCTGCCGCCACCGAAAACCTTGGGAAAAAGCGCCTGCAGGCCGCCATTGATCTGGTCGAAGGTTTCCTTGAAGCGGTTGCGGGTTTCCTTGTCGATCTTGCGGATGACGTTCTCCAGCGTATCCAGCGCCTCGGTGAGATCGTCGTTCTGCGCATCGAGATAGCGCTTGCGCTCGGACTGCTGCTGATATTCGTCGATCGCTGCGAGGTTGATCGGACCGAGACGCTGGATGCGAGCGGCCATGCGTTCGAGTTCGGCCTCCCACCCCGCTTCCTCTGCCCCAGCAGGCAGCGTCGCGAGCACGCCATGCAGATCGAAGCCATCTTCGTGCAGCTGGTCCTGCAAGGCCTTGCGTCGAACGCTGAGTGCTTGCCATTCCATGCGTTGCTGTTCGAGCTGGCCGCGTAGCAGCTGCGCCTGCTGTTCGGCCTGGGTGCGGCGCTTTTCGACATCGCGCAGTTCACGGTCGGCATCTTCGAGCGCCAGACGCGCCAGCTTGAGTTCGTCCTCGACACCCATGCGCCGCTCCAGCAGCTCTTCGAGCTTCATACGCAATTCGTCGAGCGGCGCCTCACCCTCCTCCAGGTTCAGGCTGAGCTGCTCGCGACGCTCCACGGCACGCTCGAACTGCTGTTCGAGGCGTTCCAAGGCATGGCGAGTCGAATCATGCTGCGCTTTCAGCGAACCGACTCGTATGGCCAACTGGTGCGCGTGGTCCTTGTGCTGGCGAGCCTCCTGACGAACCCGGTCGAGGGATTCGCGAATACCGTCGCGGCTCGCCAACAGTGTTTCGCGTTGCTCTGTATCCGCAGCCATCGCGTCGAGGGCGTCCTGCAGATGCAAACGGGCCTCGCCCAGCTGTTCGGTTTCCAACGCCCGCTGCTCGGACAGTTCGGCAAGCTCTTCATCCAGGCGAGTGCGACGCAGGCGCAGCTGCTCCAGCTTGGCCTGGCTGGCGGACAACCGAGCATTCAGCTCGCTCTGCTGGCGGGACAGGTCCTGATGCTGACGACGTTGCTGTTCGCGGCGCTCTTCCAGGTCACGTTGAGTTTCACGAAACTGGCCGAGCCGCTCGCCCTGCAATTCCAGGCTTTGTTCGCGCTCATCACGCTCGGCCTGCAGGCGCTCCAGCTCCTGACCACGCGCCAGCAGCCCGGACTCGGCCTCCCCGGCCCGCTGCACTCGCAAAAAATGTCGACCAACCCAGTAGCCGTCACGGCTGATCAGGCTTTCCCCCTCACCGAGCGAACCACGTGCAGCCAGCGCCTGATCAAGATCGTCCACCGGACGCACCCGCCCCAGCCACGGCGACAAATCAGCAGCTGACTCGACCTTATCCAGCAAGCTGTTGGCCCTGCCCCCGCCGCCCTGCGCCGGGCTGAGCAAGCGGAGATCGCCCTGCTCGAAGCCGCCCAGATCGAGGCCGTCGAAGTGATCCAGCAGTACCGCCTGCAAGTCCGCACCCAGCACGGTTTCGACCGCCAGCTCCCAGCCCGGCTCGACGCGCAGCCCTTCAGCGAGGCGCGGACGCTCATCGAGCCCCTGCTCGCGCAGCCACTCGGAGACGCCTTTGCCTGGATCCATCGCAGCCTGTTGAAGGGCTTCCAGCGACGCGATGCGACCGTTGAGCCGCTGCAGTTCTCCCTGCGCCTGTTGCTCGGCCTGAGCGGCCTGTTGCAGCTGCCCACGTATATGTTCGAGTTGCTGATCGGTCTGCTCTTGCGCAGCGACCAGCTCTTCCAGACTCAACTCACTGACGGCCAGTTGTTCGCCAAGCTCTGCTACCGCAGCATCCTCCGGATCGCCGGCCAACAAGGTGCGCTCGTCTTCCAGGCGACGCTGGCGCTCGCTCAGGCGTTCCAGTGATTGTTCGAGCTGCTGGATACGCGACTGCTGCACCTCGGCCGCGCGGCGTGGCTCGGCACTTTGCTGGTTGAAGCGCTCCCATTGCTCCTGCCAGTGCTGCATCGCGACGTCGGCTTCTTCGAGTCGGGCAGCGGTTTCTTCGGCCGCCGCGCCAGCCATTTCCTGCTCGGGTTCGAGCATGGCCAATTCTTCACCCAGCGTCGCGAGCAAGGTGCGGTCGTGCCCCAGGTGTGACTCAGTTTCCAGCCTCGCCTGTTCGGCTTCGCGCAGATCGTCCTGTAGCTGTCGCAAACGCTGCTGTCCGTGCTGGATGCTCTGCTCGACGCGGGCGATATCGCTACCGACCGAATAGAAGCGCCCCTGAACGAGGTTGAAGCGCTCAGATAGCTCGTGATGGCCGTCACGCAGCCGCTCGATGCTGGCGTCCGCGTTGCGCTGCTCGGCGACCAGCGCCTCGAAACCGACCTCCTGATCACCGATCACTTGCTCGCGCTGACCGACCTGCTCGTTCAACGCTTGCCAACGCAACGCCGACAATTGCGCTTTGAGCTGACGCTCTTCGGCCTTGTATTCCTGGTATTTCTCGGCGGACTGCGCCTGGCGGTGCAAACGTTCGAGCTGCCGCTCCAACTCTTCGCGCAGATCGGTCAGGCGCGCCAGGTTTTCATGGGTGCGGCGAATGCGGTTCTCGGTTTCACGGCGGCGCTCCTTGTATTTGGAGATGCCGGCGGCTTCCTCGATAAAGTTACGCAGGTCCTCAGGCTTGGCCTCGATCAGCTTGGAGATCATGCCCTGCTCGATGATCGAGTAACTGCGCGGCCCCAGGCCGGTGCCGAGGAAGATATCGGTGATGTCGCGGCGGCGACATTTCACGCCGTTGAGGAAATAGGTGTTCTGCGCATCGCGTGTTACGCGGCGGCGGATGGAGATTTCGGCGAAGGCTGCGTATTCGCCGGTCAGCGTGCCGTCGGAGTTATCGAAGATCAGCTCGATGCTGGCTTGAGTCACTGGTTTGCGCGTGTTGGAGCCGTTAAAGATGACGTCAGTCATCGACTCGCCGCGAAGATTCTTTGCAGAGCTTTCACCCATCACCCAACGCACGGCATCGATGATATTGGACTTGCCGCAACCGTTCGGCCCGACGACCGCCGCCATGTTGCTGGGGAAGCTGACCGTGGTGGGGTCGACAAAGGATTTGAAGCCGGCGAGCTTGATGTTTTTCAGACGCATGCGGGCCTATCCGTGGCAGTCAGCGTTAGACGAACAAGCAGAGTCGCCGTGAACATCGGGATTCCTGGCATCGAGTGGGTGCTGGCGCGAAAACGGCGGAGTTTATCATGCTGCCTTACGGCCATCGCGGGGATGGATGCGCAGTTTCGGTGTGCTTTGGGATATCTGGTGGGCTGAAGCGCAGCGCCGTCCGGCCACCCTACGGGACGGACTCATGCGATGCCGATGTAGGGTGGGCTTCACCCACCAACGATGCCGCGAGCATTTCGTTGGCAATAACAACCGACATGAGTCGGAGCGTGGGTGAGACCGTCAAGCTTGCGGGATGCTAGCTCCGTTTCGGCGTGACCTGGAGTTTCTTGCCTGGTGGGCTGAAGCCCACCCTACGGAGTAGCAGCGCATAAAGCTCTTGAGGCCCGGCAATGTAGGGTGGGCTTCAGCCCACCAATGGCGGCGATGCGTACGCGGTACAGGCGAACATCGCGGCGATCAACGCGAGCTCCGTTCTGGTGTGGCCTGATATCTGTGTAGCTGGGGGCTGAAGAAGCCCACCCTGCGGCATTACTTCACTGGAGCTTCGCTTACAGCTCGTTTCAACCGCCGGTCATGCTCATGAAGCGCACAACCTGCACTTGCTCGTCGGTACGGAACTCATGTTTTTCCGGTTTGAGTTGCAGGGCGTCGACCAGCGCCTGACGCAGCCGTTCGCTGTCGCCCGGGTGGCTGCGCATCAGGCTCTTGAGGTCCAGTGCGCCTTCATGGCCGAGGCAGAGCACCAGCTTGCCTTCAGCCGTGACGCGAACACGGTTGCAGCTACCGCAGAAGTTGTTGCTGTGCGGCGAGATGAAGCCAACCTGGGTTTCGCTACCGGCAACCTGCCAATAGCGCGACGGGCCACCGGTGGTATGACTGCTGCGTATCAGCTGATGGCCCACCTCGATGCGTTCGCGCACTTCCTCGCTGGAGCAAAAGGTAATTTCACGCTCATGGCTAGAGATATTGCCGAGCGGCATTTCTTCGATGAAGCTGATGTCCAGCCCGCGCTCCACCGCAAAGTTCACCAGATCGAGCACTTCGTCGTCATTGCGGCCTTTTTGAATCACGCTGTTGAGCTTGATCCGACGGAAACCGGCCTTACGCGCGGCTTCGATGCCCTCAATGACCTGGTCGAGCTTGTCGCGCCGAGTGAGCTCGGCGAAGCGTTCGCGCTTGAGCGAATCGAGGCTGATATTGAGGCGTTTGACACCCGCATCACGTAGCACCGGCGCTAAGGTCGGCAGCTGCGAGCCGTTGGTGGTGATGGCCAGATCTTCCAGTTCTTCACGCGCACCCAAGCGCGCCAGCAAGCTCGGCAGACCCTTGCGCACCAGCGGTTCGCCACCGGTCACGCGGATGCGTTTGACACCCAGACCGATGAACGCATCGGCCACGGCGTACAGCTCTTCCAGCGTAAGAATCTGCGCACGCGGCGCGAAGACCATGTCCTCGCTCATGCAATAGGTGCAACGGAAGTCGCAACGATCGGTAACCGACAGTCTCAGGTAGGTGATGCGTCGGCCGAAGGGATCGACCAACTGTGAATCTGGCATGTCGCTCTCCAAACACTTGATGCGCACGGCTAAGACTATGTCGGAACGTGACGCGTGGCAAAGGTGCGGAGCTAAATGGTTGCCGGAGCGAGATCGCCAGGAATGCCTGCAACGTCCCGTCACGCGCATTTACTCGGCGTGTTGCGATACCTGGCACTTTTTATGTAACCGTGGCGCAACGATGTTTTGTTTGCCCGGCTCGAACACCAGGATAATTTCGCTCACACCGACTTAGCGGAGCCTATACAGATGGACAACGACGCTCTCCGATCGATGGGCTGGCGCGAGCGCCTCTACGTCATCATTTTTTTCACCAATACATCGGCAGGCAAGCGCTTCGATACATGGCTGCTCGGCTTCATCTTCGCGAGCCTGGTGGTGGTGATGCTCGATAGCATAGCCATCTACCGCGAGCAGCACGGCGCGTTGTTGGCCTGGCTGGAGTGGTTCTTTACCGCCATCTTCGCGATCGAATACTTGGTGCGCATCTATTGTCACCCTGAGCCACGCAAATACATCTTCAGTTTCTACGGTGCGATCGACTTGCTATCGGTACTGCCGGCATTCATCGCGCTGTTGCTGCCTGACGCACAGTATCTAATCGTGGTGCGCGCGATTCGGATGTTGCGGGTGTTCCGCGTGCTCAAGCTGACGCAGTATCTGAGCCAGGCCAACTTTCTGCTGGTCGCGCTACGTGGCAGCAAGCAGAAGATCATCGTCTTCCTGCTCAGCGTTACCACCATGGTGCTGATCTACGGCACGCTCATGTATGTCATCGAGGGGCCTGAGAATGGCTTCACGAGTATCCCAATGAGTATTTATTGGGCGGTGGTGACGCTTACCACGGTGGGCTTCGGCGATATGGTCCCGCACACGGCACTGGGTAAGGCGGTGGCCACGCTGGTGATGATCACGGGTTACTCGATCATTGCCGTTCCCACTGGCATTTTCACCGCCGAACTGGCAACAGCGATGCGCGCTGACAGCCTGCAACACCGCTGCCCGACGTGCGAAAAGATCAGCCATGAACCCAATGCAGCCTTTTGCAGCCGCTGCGGCAGTCAGCTTTTCAACCGAACCAAGCGCGGCGTCGAAAGCTGATCGCAAATTTGTACGCGGCAGGCAATCCAGCCGTCCTCGTCACATTGCGGTAAACACCCGCGCCGCCATCCATCCGAACCGCCTTGGTCGAGGGTTGTCACAGCCTTTGACTTAGCCGCGGGCCCGGATGGAGACGCGAATGCCCCTGCTCAAACTGCTGCATTTCGCGAGTCTGCTGTGCTGGTGCGGCACTCTCCTGTATCTGCCGGCGCTGATATCTGCCGGCACCAAACGTAGCGACGCGCTTTTCTACCGCGACCATGCCCATCTCACGCGCATGGTGTTCAACCTCGTCGGCACGCCGGCGGCGCTGATCGCCATCGGCTCGGGTACGGCCCTGTTTCTGCGCGACGGCATCATGGCTGGCTGGCTGATCGTCAAGCTCACCACCGTGGCGGGCATGGTTCTGTGTCATGCCCTTTGCGGGGTGCTCGTGCTGCAAATTGAACGCACGCCGGAACGCAGCGTGACCACGCGTTGCCGGATTCTCGGCTTAGCCATCGCAACGTTCACGATCGCGACGCTCTGGCTGGTACTGGCCAAGCCCTTTTAGCCCGTGACTCAACCGCTCGATCGACCCGAATGGCGCCCATGACCGAACGATTCAAGCCTAATCGACAGCAGCCCGGATCAGATCTTGTCCAGATCGACCCCAACGGCATGCTCATAGACCAGCCGCCCCCCCAAATAGGCGGCCAGCGAGATCAATGCGGCTGTGATCGCCGACAGGTACAGCGCCCAAAGATGCATGTTGTTCCCCTCGCTCTGGAAGCGCAGCAGCCAGTTGAGCGAAGCCAGCGAAAGCATCATCACCGCCAGGATCGCGTGGCACCAGGCGGTGATCTTCTGACGGATCTCGCGCACCGTGAGCAGATCGATCAGACCGAAGATGCTCGCGACCCAGCCGCCCAGCGCGCCGACACCGGCGAGCCAGAGCCCGGCACGCCCCCAGAACTCATCGAGCGTCCAGATATGGGCGAGATCGACCGGCAACAGGCCGATCAGGGCCGCCACCGGGAAATGGATCAGCATCGGATGCAGGGGATGCCCGGCGATCGCGGCGCGACTGTGAATAGAACTTGGGTCATTGGCCATCCGGCACTCCAGCAGCATAAAGGGGAACGCGCCGAACGAGCCGGCAGCCTCTTGAAATGGACCACGCTGGCGCTGGCAGTTCCTTTATTGGCCGCGTGCGGTGGCCCACTGTCCGCGCTCCACCCGGCCAGCCCGATGGCAAGGCAGGTGGCCAGTGTCTGGTGGGGCATGTTCGCCTTCGCCACCTTGGTGCTGGTGGTGGTCAGCGCGATCTGGATCTACGCGCTGGTACGCAAGCCACGCCAGACCAGCCAGGAACAGGCGATGCGAATCAATCGCTGGTGGATCATCGGCGGCGGTGTCGTGCTGCCAAGCGTGAGCATCGTCGTGCTGTTGATATTTGGCATCCCCACCGGCCGCGGCATGATTCCGCTTCCCGTGGACGGCGAGCAACCGCTGAAGGTGGAAATCACCGGCCATCAATGGTGGTGGGAAGTCCACTACCCCGACAGCGGCGTCACTACAGCCAATCAATTGATCATCCCGGCCGGTCGCCTGATAGACGTGCACGTCACCAGCGCGGACGTCATCCACTCGTTCTGGGTGCCTCGGCTCGGCGGCAAGATGGACATGCTGCCCGGCCGAACCAACGTCATTCGCATCGAGGCCGGGCACGCCGGAATTTTTCACGGGCAGTGCTCGGAGTTCTGCGGCCTTCAGCACACCCGCATGAAACTCCACGTCGAGGCCCAGACCACCGAGGATTTCGACGCCTGGATCGCCGCACGGGAAAACCTTAGCTTCGCGCAGCGCGCGCCCGGTGCGGCCGGCCAGGTCTTCGATGAACGCTGCGGCCAGTGCCATCGCGTCGCCGGAATTACCGAAGGTAGCCGCGCGCCGGACCTGACCGACCTGGCCAGCCGCCCGACACTGGGCGCCGGAGTGATCGAAAACGACAGCGAAGGCCTGCGCCGCTGGTTGCGCGAACACAAGTCGCTCAAGTTCGGTAACGGCATGCCGGCCCATGATGACGTTGCGCCAGAAACCCTCGACCAGATTGCCGATTGGCTGGAGACGCTCGCTCCATGAATGCTTCGTTCAGGGGCAGCGCCCCTTCTACCGACCCGGATCAGCTTCATGATCAGTTCAACGAAGTCTGGGGCAACCCGCGCGGCTGGCGTGCACTGACAATCGTCAACCACACCAGCATCGGCCTGCGCTTCATGGTCACTGGCGGTGTGTTCTTCCTGATCGGCGGGCTGATGGCGATGCTGATCCGCACGCAGCTCGCCATGCCGGGCTACGTACTGATGGAGCCGGACGTCTATAACCAGGTCTTCACCATGCACGGCTCGGTGATGATGTTCCTGTTCGCCGTGCCGATGATGGAAGGGCTGGCGGTCTATCTGATTCCCAAGATGCTCGGCGCGCGGGATCTGGTCTTTCCCCGGCTCTCGGCCCTTGGTTACTTCTGTTACCTGTTCGGCGGCATCATCCTGCTGTCCAGCGTGTTTCTCGGCGTGGCGCCCAAGGCGGGCTGGTTCATGTACACGCCGTTGTCCAGTGCCTCGCACATGCCGGGCGTGAATTCGGACTTCTGGCTGCTGGGCATCACCTTCGTGGAGATTTCGGCGGTGAGCGCGGGCGTCGAGCTGGTGGTGTCGATCCTGCGCACCCGCGCCAACGGCATGGCGCTGCACAAGATGCCGATCTACGCCTGGTACATCCTGGTGATGGCGGTGATGATCGTCATCGGTTTTCCGCCACTGATCCTGGGCAGCATTCTGCTGGAACTGGAGCGCGCCGCCGGCCTGCCCTTCTTCGACACGGCCAAGGGCGGCGACCCGGTACTCTGGCAGCACCTGTTCTGGCTGTTCGGCCATCCGGAGGTCTACATCATCTTTTTGCCCGGCGCGGGCATCGTCTCGACGCTGTTGCCGGTGTTCTGCCAGCGTCCGCTGGTGGGCTATCGATGGGTCGTGCTGGGCGTTCTGACCACCGGCTTTCTCAGCTTCGGGCTTTGGGTTCACCACATGTTCACGGTGGGCATTCCGGCGCTGGCATTGGGCTTCTTCTCGGCAGCTAGCATGTTGGTGGCGATCCCCACCGGGGTGCAGATTTTCGCCTGGATCGCGACGCTGTGGCTGGGCAAGCCGGTGTATCACGTGCCGATGCTCTGGCTGGTGGGATTTTTGATCGTCTTCGTCTGCGGCGGTCTGACCGGCGTGATGGTGGCGCTGGTGCCCTTCGACTGGCAGGTTCACGACACCCACTTCGTCGTCGCGCACATGCATTACGTGCTGGTGGGCGGTATGTTCTTTCCGTTGATGGCCGGGCTCTATTACTGGCTGCCGCATTTCTCCGGCCGCATGCCCTCGGTGCGCCTGGGCCGCTGGGGCTTCTGGCTGGTGTTCATCGGGTTCAACACCACCTTCTTGATCATGCACTGGACCGGCCTGATCGGCATGCCGCGCCGGGTCTACACCTATGACACCGGGCTGGGCTGGGACATACCCAACCTGGTCTCGTCGATCGGCAGCTTCATCATGGCCATCGGCATCGGCACCATCCTGCTGGATATCCTGCTGCATTTCCGCTTCGGCCTGCCGGCGAAGAAGAACCCCTGGAATGCCGACACGCTGGAATGGGCTACCAGCCTGCCGCCCAGCCCGTACAACTTCGTCAGCCTGCCGGATATCGATGATCGCCACCCACTGTGGAAGGACCTGGACCTTCCCGACAGCATCGCCCGTGGCGAACACGCGCTGACCACCATCGACCATGGCCGGCGGGAAACCTGGGGCGTCGATCCCTTGTCAGGCAAGGTGCGTGAAATCGTTCATCTGCCCGGCAACAGCTGGCTGCCCTTCGTGGCCTCGGTGTTTCTCGGCGCGCTCTGCCTGAGCCTGCTGAACAAGGTCTACTGGGTGGCGCTCTTCGCGACGGTCCTGACCTTGATCGTGCTATTCCGCTGGTCCTGGGAAAACGGCGCGCATCCCGCCGCCGCGCCGGACGCACGCACCCAGCCCGGCGAGCCGCCGCTGCATTCGCGCACCTTCGACGGCCCGGGGCTCTGGGGCATGGGGGTTACCCTGCTGGCCAACGGCACGTTGTATCTGTCGCTGCTGTTCGGCTGGTTCTATCTGTGGACCGTCTCGCCGCAATGGCAGGTGCCGGAGCAGTCGCAATTGAATGGGTGGCTGATGCTTGCCAGTGCCGTTCTGCTGACCCTCGGTACGCTGTGGATGCGCGTCATTCCGGCGCGGCTGCGCCGTGGCAACACCAGCGGCCTGATAGGCAATCTGGGTGTGGTGACAGTCATCGGTGTGGCGCAATTCGGCACCTTGTTATGGGTGTTGCTGAGCGCCAACTTGCATGTAACCGAGACCGCCCACGACGCGGTGATCTTTGTGATCCTCGCCTACAGCCTGATCCATTGCGGGCTGGCGACCATCTGTACGCTGCTGCAGATGCTGCGGGTGCATCACGGTTATGTGGGTGAGATGGCGCCGTACGAGCCGGTGGTCGTCGAGCAGCTCTGGTACTACAACCTGGGCGTGGTCTGGAGCGCCTACGCGGCGATCGTGCTGTTCCCGTCGGCGTGGGGAGGTGCCTGATGAGTTACCGCCGCACGTCAGTGTTTCATCCGATACAGATCCCCTTCGGCCTGATCATCTGGAGCATCTGGTTCGCCACGATGTACGGCTCGCATGCGGTGGTCTGCTCGATCGCACCGCCCGATCCCAGGCTCGGGATATTCAACTGGCTGAACGTCAGTTTCGGCCTGGCTACCCTGCTGGTGGTCGTTGTGTTGCTGTGGCTGGGGCGCCGCTCCTGGAAGCTGTCGCAGCCACCCCATGACCTCGACGAACGTCAGGTATTCGTCACCCGGGTCGCCTCGGGTATTCACTTCATCGCGGCGCTTTCGACGGCGTTCATCGGGCTGCAGCTGGCGTTTTTGCCGCCCTGTATTTGAGCGAATGACTCGCTTATATCTCGAATCAGGGCAACGCGGAGCGGTGGTTTTGATGGGTTGCCCCCATCCTACGGCTGGCATCAACGTGGAGCGGTGATTGATGGGTTACACCCATCCTACGGAGGCGCCAGTAGGATGGGTGTAACCCATCAGCCTGGCTCGAAGGGCTGCATCACCGTTCGGCGGACTCGGGCCCAGGCGACGCGGTCAATCGGTTTTCTTGCGAATCCAGTAGAGGTAGGTCCCCTCTTCGGCCTGCTGGCCGACCAGCTCATGACCGAGAAACACGCAGAATTTCGGGATATCGCGCTGGGTAGACGGATCGGTCGCGATGACCTTGAGCAACTCGCCGCCGCCCAGGCCGCGCACCTTGTTGTGCAGCATCATCACCGGCTCGGGGCAGTTGAGGCCGCTGGCATCGAGCACCGCGTCGGCGGACAGTTCAACAGATTGAGACATCACAAACTCCCTAAAAACAGGTCGGCATTGTCGCCCAGACAGATCGCGTGGTCACTTGGCCAAGCGTCACAGCCGACGCAGATGGCAAGTCACTTCTTCGCGGTCATGGTAAAGCTGCTTGCAGCCGATGCTCGCTTTCACCCCTCGTTCGGCAAGCCCATCGGCAATGCGTTCCAGCAAACGTTTCACCTCGGCATAGCGTTGTTTCATCGGCAGCTTGAGGTTAACCACCGCTTCGCGACACAGGCCTTCGCCAATCCAGGTCTCCAGCAAAGCGGCATTTTTTGCGGGTTTCTCGACGATATCGCAGACCATCCAATCCACCGCACGCTTGGGGCGAAAGGCGAAGCCATCGGCCCGGTAATGGCCAACAAGCCCCGACTCGAGCAACGCTTCGTTCATCGGGCCGTTATCCACGGCCATCACCTCGATGTCACGGTTGACCAACTGCCAGGTCCAACCACCCGGCGAAGCGCCCAGATCCACGGCAGTCATGCCTGCCGCCAGGCGATCATCCCACTGCTCACGTGGGATGAAATGATGCCAGGCCTCTTCCAGCTTCAACGTCGACCGGCTCGGCGCCTGCCGCGGGAATTTCAGACGCGGGATACCCATCGGCCACATGGCGCTGTTATCTGCCTCAGCGATACCAAGGAAAACTTCGCGACCACTTTTGAATGTCAGTAGCAAACGCGGACCGTCACCGCCCACGCTCAATCGACCCGCTTTCGTCAGCGCCTTGCGCAACGGCGCCTCGAACTTGCGGCAGAAGGTCGACAGCTCCTTGCCGTCGTTGGTGTCCAGCACTTCCAGCCAGAGGCTTGCGCAGACCGGATAGGATTTGAGACGGCCGAGCAGCACGCTGATCCGATCAGTTTCCGGCAGCGCCAGATAATCGCCTCGAGCCCATTGTCGAGGGAAGATCAGCCGCGCGAAGCGTGCACCGTGCATCAGCCGCTCCGCACCATTTTCCTCGCTACAAATGAATTCAGCGCAGGCGCTGTCCGGTTTCGCCCTGGCATAGCCCGCCACATCGAGGCGTGCGGCTTGATCACTGATTTCTGCACAGACTTCGTTCTCAAAGCCCGGCCGGCAATGCAGCAGCAGTGTTTTCATGGTACGTCCTGTAGTCAGCGCAACGGCACATCGGCGCGCTAGCGCTCTGCGACCAAAGCCGCACATGATAGCCGAGAGGGGAACCCCAGGCTCTGTGCTCCGGTCCAGAACAGATAGCTGGGATCGATAAAGTCCGATCTACAGCCCTTCAGGCAGATGCAATGCCAAGCAAGATTCAACTGCCGCAGACACAGGTCTGCGGCACGCTCCGTGGCGAAACACGCCGCCAGAAGCTAGCGTCAACATACGCTTCCCATCCAGTAAGCCCGACCGTGCGGGCAAAAAGGAGAGACGAATGCGATCCCTGGACAGCTTGAACTGCCGCCGCAGCCTGGAGGTTAACGGCAAGACCTATCACTACTACAGCTTGCCCGAGGCCGCGAAACAGCTGGGCGATATCAGCCGCTTGCCAACATCGCTCAAGGTGCTGCTGGAGAATTTGCTGCGCTGGGAGGACAACGTCACCGTGCGTGCCGATGACTTCACCTCGCTGGCCGTCTGGCTGAAGACGCACACCTCCGAGCGCGAAATCCAGTACCGCCCCGCGCGGGTGCTTATGCAGGATTTCACCGGCGTGCCGGCCGTCGTCGACCTGACGGCCATGCGCGATGCCGTGTCCCGCGCGGGCGGCGACCCTCAGCGCATCAACCCGCTTTCGCCGGTGGATCTGGTGATTGACCATTCGGTGATGGTGGACCGTTTTGGCAGTGATCGGGCGTTCGAGCAGAACGTCGAAATCGAAATGCAGCGCAACGGCGAACGCTATGAGTTCCTGCGCTGGGGCCAGCAGGCCTTCGACAATTTCCGCGTGGTGCCGCCGGGCACCGGCATCTGCCACCAGGTCAACCTCGAATACCTGGGCCAGGTGGTGTGGACCAAAGAGGAAGACGGCGAAACCATCGCCTATCCGGACACCCTGGTCGGCACCGATTCACACACCACCATGATCAACGGCCTCGGCGTGCTGGGCTGGGGCGTCGGCGGCATCGAGGCCGAGGCGGCGATGCTCGGCCAGCCCGTGTCGATGCTGATTCCGGAAGTGGTCGGCATGCGCCTGACCGGCAAGCTCAACGAAGGCGTGACCGCCACTGACCTGGTGCTCACCGTCACCCAGATGCTGCGCAAGCATGGTGTGGTGGGCAAGTTCGTCGAATTCTTCGGCCCCGGCCTGGACAACCTTCCCCTCGCCGACCGCGCCACCATCGGCAACATGGCGCCGGAATATGGCGCCACCTGCGGCTTCTTTCCGGTCGACCAGATCACCATCGATTATCTGCGCCTGACCGGGCGCGACGAGGACCGCATCGCGTTGGTCGAGGCCTACAGCAAGGCCCAAGGCATGTGGCGCGACAGCAATTCGCCGGATCCGGTGTTCACCGCCACACTGGAACTCGATTTGAGCCAGGTGCAGCCTTCCCTCGCCGGCCCTAAGCGCCCGCAGGACAGGGTTTCGCTGGGAGATATCGGCGCCAGCTTCGATCTGTTGCTGGAAACCAGTGGCAAGATCCAGCAGGCCGGCAGTTCAGTACCGGTGGCCGGCGAGGACTTCGGCCTCAAGCATGGCGCTGTGGTCATCGCAGCGATTACCTCCTGCACCAACACCTCCAACCCCAACGTACTGATGGCCGCCGGACTGGTGGCGAAGAAGGCGCTCGAGCGCGGCCTGAAGCGCGCGCCGTGGGTCAAATCCTCGCTCGCGCCCGGCTCCAAGGTGGTCACCGATTATCTGGAGCGCGCCGGCCTGACCACTTACCTGGATCAGCTCGGCTTCAATCTTGTTGGTTATGGCTGTACCACCTGCATCGGCAACTCCGGACCGCTGCCCGAGGCCATTGGCCAGGCGGTCACCGACAACGATTTGATCGTCTCCTCGGTGCTCTCCGGCAACCGCAACTTCGAAGGCCGCGTGCATCCGCTGGTCAAGGCCAACTGGCTGGCCTCGCCGCCGCTGGTGGTGGCCTTCGCGCTTGCCGGCACCACGCGAATCAACATGGACAAGGACCCGCTGGGCTACGACGAGCAGAACCAGCCGGTCTACCTCAAGGACATCTGGCCGACCAGCGCGGAGGTAAACGAAGCGGTCAGCAAGATCGATGGGCAGATGTTCCGCTCCCGCTATTCGGACGTCTTCAGCGGCGACGAACATTGGCAGTCCATCGCGGTGACCGCAGGCGATACCTACGAGTGGAACAACACCTCCAGCTACGTGCAGAACCCGCCGTTCTTCGAAGACATCGGCCAACCGCCGGCACCACCGAAGGATGTCGAGAATGCACGCATCCTGGCGTTGTTTGGCGACTCGATCACCACCGACCACATCTCGCCGGCCGGCAACATCAAGGCCAGCTCACCGGCAGGCGTGTATCTGCAGCAGCTCGGTGTACAGCCGGAAGATTTCAACTCCTACGGCTCGCGCCGTGGCAACCACGAAGTGATGATGCGCGGCACCTTCGCCAACATCCGGATCAAGAACGAAATGCTCGGCGGCGAAGAAGGCGGCAATACGCTGTACCAGCCGGGCGGTGAGCGGATGTCGATCTACGACGCCGCGATGCGCTATCAGGCAGAAGGCGTGCCGCTGGTGGTCATCGCAGGCAAGGAATACGGCACCGGTTCCAGCCGGGACTGGGCAGCCAAGGGCACCAACCTGCTCGGCGTGAAAGCCGTGATCGCTGAAAGCTTCGAGCGCATCCATCGCTCGAACCTGATCGGCATGGGCGTGCTGGCGCTGCAGTTCGTGGGCGAGCAGACCCGGCAAACGCTGGGCCTGACCGGTAACGAGAAACTTTCCATTCGCGGTCTCGGTGTGGACATCAAACCGCGCCAGATATTGACCGTGGACGTGGAGCGCGCGGACGGCTCACGGGATAACTTCCAGGTGCTCTGCCGTATCGATACCCTGAACGAGGTCCAGTACTTCAAGGCCGGCGGCATTCTGCATTACGTGTTAAGGCAGTTGATCGAAGCCTGAGTCTGTACACCAGCGCAACGCCCGCTCGCAGTATTGCTGCGGCGGGCGTTTTATTTTGCGGTGACCATTTAACTCTCAACTAATCGGTTTACGTGCCGTTAAGCCAAACAGCACGGTCAAACGACCGATAACAATTAGAAGCACGCAAGCCATCTCGAATTTGCCAGGCGTACCTCATGCGAAATAACCAACCCGTCACTCAACGCGAATACGCATTCCCCGACCAGCAACGGCTGATTTCCACGACAGATCTGAAAGGCAAGATCAGCTACTGCAACGACATCTTTGCCGAAGTCAGCGGCTTCGATCGCGGTGAACTGATCGGCTCCCCGCATAACCTCATCCGTCATCCGGACGTCCCTTCCGCTGTATTCGCGCATATGTGGGCGACGCTCAAGGACAGCAAGCCGTGGATGGGCATCATCAAGAACCGGCGCAAGAACGGCGACCATTATTGGGTCAATGCCTACGTGACGCCTGTGTTGGACATGCAGCGCAACGTGATTGGCTATGAATCGGTCCGCACCAAACCCACTACCGAACAGATACAGCGGGCCGAGGCGCTCTATGCCCGGCTGAGTGCCGGCAAAGGCGGGGTGCCACAACGAGAGAAGTGGCTGCCGCTGTTGATCAACTGGCTGCCGTTCATCCTGACCAGCCAGATCGGCTTCATGGTCGGTTTCTGGCTCAATCACGCATGGGGCTTCGCACTGGCTGCACTGCTGTCGGTACCGCTGGGCCTGGCCGGACGCCATTGGCAGATGCGTGGGGTGAACCGCCTGGTGCATCTGGCCGAACAGTCCATGAGCGATCCGCTGATCGCGCGGATGTACACCGACAGTCAGGGCGTCGAAGCCCGGCTTGAGATGGCAATGCTCAGCGAGCATGCGCGGCTGAAAACCTGCCTGACTCGCCTGCAGGACAGTGCCGTGCAACTGCAGCAACAGGCCAAGCGGTCCGACGAGCTCGCGCACAGTTGTTCCGATGGGCTGGCTCGTCAGCACCACGAGACCGAGCAGGTCGCCGCTGCCATCAACCAGATGGCCGCAACGACCCAGGAAGTCGCCAGCAACGTCGCCATGACCGCCGGAGCCACGGAACAAGCCAGCCAGCTCACCGCCCATGGCCGTGAAATCGGCGCGCAGACGCGCAAAGCCATCGAGCTGCTGGCCCAGGCCGTAACGGAAACCGGCGATGCGGTGTCCGCGCTGGCACAGAACAGCGAAGACATCGGCACCGTAGTCGATGTGATCAAGAGCATCGCCGACCAGACCAACCTGCTGGCCCTCAACGCGGCCATCGAAGCAGCGCGCGCCGGGGAAAGCGGACGCGGTTTCGCGGTGGTCGCCGACGAGGTTCGCCAACTGGCCCAGCGCACCGCTGCCGCCACAGGTCAGATCCATCAGTTGATCGAAAAACTTCAGATGCAGGCACGGCATGCGGTCGAAACCACCGAACAAGGTCGCGTGCAGGCAAGCCGTGGCGTGGAGCAGGTGGTCGACGCGGACAAGGCGCTCGCAGGCATCAGCACGGCGATGGAAAGCATCATCGACATGACCTCGCAGATCGCCTCGGCGACCGAACAGCAGAGCGCGGTAGCGGATGAGATCAGCCAGAACGTCAGCAATATCGCGCGCCTCGCGGAGCAGACGACGGGCGATGCGAACAGCTCGGCGCTGCTTTCCGAGGATCTGGCCAACACGGCCCGCTCGCAATACAGCCTGGTAGAACGCTTCAATCGCTGAGCGAAGCTGGTATCGCATGACGCCCGTGCCGCCACGGGCGTTTTGCTATCTAGGGTCTGTCCGTTTCAGCTGAACGTAGGGCCGAATTCATTCGGCCAAAGATTGAGAAGGCCGAACAAGTTCGGCCCTACGGTAATACCGTTCAATCAGGCGAAACGCCGCATTCCTGTACCGGGGTGCGGCGTTCTTCTAGCCTAAGCGAACCCCGCAGCCCCAGAGGAGCGAGGGGGACGCCGAGTCCTTGCGAAGCCAAACACCCTCGGGCGGCGCTATGGATTACACAGAAACGCCGCGGCCTCATCCGCTGCGTTGTCCAGGTGCTGTTCGTGGGTCAGCCCCGACCGCTTCAGCGGCTTGAGGTCATGGTCCGCAGCCGCGAGCCAGTGGAGGCGAATCGCCGGCGATAGCACATAACCGCCAACCGTTTCCCGGTCGCCCAGAGCATCGCGCTCGCCCTGGACGATCAGCGTCGGCGTGCGCAAGTCGGCAAGATGCGCCACGCGGGGCTTGTCCGGCTTGCCGGTGGCGTAGAACGGATAACCCAGGCACACCAGCGCATCGGCTTCCAGTTCATCGGCCAGCAGACTGGCCATCCTGCCTCCCATCGACTTGCCTCCTATCGCCAGGCGGCCTGCGGTTTGCTGTCGCACCGATCTGTACACCGCACGCCACTGCTGCAGCAACTGCGCTTGTGGATTGGGCGGACGTTTGCGCCCGGTCGTGCGGCGCTCGGCCATGTAGGCGAACTCGAAACGAAAGACCGCAACGCCGCGTGCCAGAAGCCGTTCGGTCATTTGCTGCATGAACGGACTGTCCATCGGCGCGCCCGCGCCGTGCGCCAGAATCAGGCTGGAACACACCTCGTCCCGCGGGCGGTCGGCCCGGATAAGTGGAATCTCATCGCCCTTCGAGTATTGACCGGCGTCAATACCGGCCATTTGCCCTTTGCCCATCCTTGCCCCCGCTTTTCAGTGAAAGAAACGTCTGCTCACCGCAACGAAAAACATGCTCACTACCGTGGATGGAAGCCCATACATGAACACAGCAACCAGTACCGCCTACGACTATAAGGTGGTCCGCCAATTCGCCATCATGACGGTGGTGTGGGGAATCGTCGGGATGGGGCTCGGCGTTTTCATCGCAGCACAGCTTGCCTGGCCCGCACTCAACTTCGACCTGCCCTGGACCAGCTTCGGGCGCTTGCGACCCTTGCACACCAACGCGGTGATTTTCGCCTTCGGTGGCTGCGCATTGTTCGCAACCTCCTATTATTCTGTCCAGCGCACCTGCCAGGCCACGCTGTTCGCGCCCAAGTTGGCCGCGTTCACCTTCTGGGGCTGGCAACTGGTGATCCTGCTCGCGGCGATCAGCCTGCCGCTGGGCTTTACCAGCTCCAAGGAATACGCCGAGCTGGAATGGCCGATCGACATTCTGATCACCATCGTCTGGGTGTCCTACGCGATCGTATTCTTCGGCACGCTGGCAACGCGCAAGGTCAAGCACATCTACGTCGGCAACTGGTTCTTCGGCGGGTTCATCCTGACCGTGGCGATCCTGCATGTAGTCAACAACCTGGAAATCCCGGTCACGGCGATGAAGTCCTATTCGCTGTATGCCGGCGCGACCGACGCCATGGTGCAGTGGTGGTACGGGCACAACGCCGTGGGCTTCTTCCTGACCGCAGGCTTCCTCGGAATCATGTACTACTTCGTGCCCAAGCAGGCCGAGCGCCCGGTGTATTCCTACCGCCTGTCGATCGTGCATTTCTGGGCGCTGATCACCGTTTATATCTGGGCCGGCCCGCATCACCTGCACTACACCGCCCTGCCGGACTGGGCGCAAAGTCTGGGCATGGTGATGTCGCTGATTCTGCTGGCACCGAGCTGGGGCGGCATGATCAACGGCATGATGACCCTCTCCGGCGCCTGGCATAAGCTGCGCAGCGACCCGATCCTGCGCTTCCTGGTGGTGTCCCTGGCGTTCTACGGCATGTCGACCTTCGAAGGTCCGATGATGGCGATCAAGACCGTCAACGCACTGTCCCACTACACCGACTGGACCATCGGCCACGTACACGCCGGCGCCCTCGGCTGGGTTGCCATGGTGTCCATCGGCGCGCTGTACCACCTGATTCCGAAGGTGTTCGGCCGGCCGCAAATGCACAGCATTGGCCTGATCAACTCGCATTTCTGGCTGGCCACCATCGGCACCGTGCTCTACATCGCCTCGATGTGGGTCAACGGCATCGCGCAAGGCCTGATGTGGCGCGCGATCAACGAAGACGGCACGCTCACCTACTCCTTCGTCGAAGCGCTCGAAGCCAGCCATCCGGGCTTCGTGATCCGCCTGATCGGGGGCGCGATCTTCTTCGCCGGCATGTTGCTGATGGCCTACAACACCTGGCGCACCGTGCGCGCCGCCAAACCGGCTGAATTCGAAGCCGCTGCGCAGATCGCCTGAGGAGCCGAGCTATGAAGAGTCATGAAAAACTCGAGAAGAACGTCGGCCTGCTCACCCTGTTCATGATCCTCGCGGTGAGCATCGGCGGCCTGACGCAAATCGTCCCGCTGTTCTTCCAGGATGTGGTCAACGAGCCGGTGGAAGGCATGAAGCCCTACACGGCGCTGCAGCTCGAAGGCCGCGACATCTATATCAAGGAAGGCTGCGTTGGCTGCCATTCGCAGATGATCCGTCCGTTCCGCGCCGAGACCGAGCGCTACGGCCACTACTCGGTCGCCGGTGAAAGCGTCTACGACCATCCCTTCCTGTGGGGTTCCAAGCGTACCGGCCCAGACCTGGCCCGCGTCGGCGGCCGTTACTCCGATGACTGGCACCGCGCGCACCTCTACAACCCGCGCAACGTGGTACCGGAATCGAAGATGCCGTCTTATCCGTGGCTGGTGGAAAACACCCTTGATGGCACGGACACCGCCAAGAAGATGTCGGCGTTGCGCACCTTGGGCGTGCCCTACACCGAGGACGATCTCGCCGGAGCCAAGGACGCCGTCAAGGGCAAAACCGAGATGGACGCCATAGTGGCGTATCTCCAGGTTCTGGGCACCGCGCTGACCAACAAGCGCTGAACCCTCGAAAAGCGGCGCTGCACCGGCAGCCGCCGAGACATAAATCGCGGACAGCCGGAGTGGCTCGGCTGTCCAGGAGTAGCACATGAGCACATTCTGGAGTGTTTACATCGCCCTGCTGACGCTGGGGACCATCGTCGCGCTGTTCTGGCTGATCTTCGCCACCCGCAAGGGTGAATCGGCCGGTACTACCGACCAGACCATGGGGCATTCCTTCGATGGCATCGAGGAATACGACAACCCACTGCCTAAGTGGTGGTTCTGGCTGTTCATCGGCACCCTGGTGTTCGGCATTCTGTACCTGATCATCTATCCGGGCCTGGGCAACTGGAAAGGCTTTTTCCCCGGTTACGAAGATGGCTGGACACAGGAACGGCAGTGGCAGCGCGAAGTTGACCAGGCCGATGCCAAGTTCGGCCCTATCTTTGCCACGTACTCGGCCATGGGCGTCGAGCAGGTCGCCCAGGACGAGCGCGCCCTGAAGATCGGTGGACGCCTGTTCGCCAACTACTGCTCGGTCTGCCATGGCTCAGACGCCAAGGGCGCGAACGGCTTCCCCAATCTCGCCGACAACGACTGGCGCTGGGGCGGCGACGCTGAAACCATCAAGGCCTCCATTCTCCATGGTCGTGTTGCGGCGATGCCGGCCTGGGGGCAGGTCATCGGTGAAGAGGGCGTGAAGAACGTCGCGGCTTATGTGCGCGCCAACCTCGCCGGCCTCTCGCTGCCTGAAGGCACCGGCGCGGATGTCGCCGCTGGCGCTCAGGTGTATAGCCAGACCTGTTCGGTCTGCCATGGGGCGAACGGTGAAGGCATGGCCGTACTCGGCGCGCCTAACCTGACCAACCCCGCCGGCTGGATCTACGGTTCCAGCTTGCCGCAACTGCAGCAGACCATTCGTCACGGTCGCAACGGCCAGATGCCGGCGCAGGAGCAGTACCTGGGCAACGACAAGGTGCACTTGCTGGCCGCTTACGTTTACAGTCTGTCGCTACAGCCGGAACGCCTGGCAAAGCAATGAATCACGACAGGGCGGTATTTCGATATCGCCCTGTTTCGAATCAAGCTTTGCGTTAAAAAACGTCCGTGCGACGCTCTGTCGCAGACCGCTCGCCCCCTTCCCCGTTTGCCCTTCAGCCCGCCTGCTTCTATATTCCTCCCCACTCGCCGAACCCCCGCAGAACTACAAGGCGAAGCCCTCGATTCATCACATCGGCATGATGTGAAACGACCCTGCAAAGAGCATGGAAAACGCTTGGAATCAGGGTCTGAACGGCACGAGATGGCCTGGGCCTCGATTGCATTGCCCCCCTCCTTTCTCCATACTTGCCGCCGTTTTTGCCCCCTGAAATGCCATTTAGCGTGGAAGCCTTGCATGAGCACAGCAATAAGTGAGACTGCATATAACTACAAGGTGATTCGCCAATTCGCCATCATGACGGTGGTGTGGGGAATCATTGGGATGGGTATGGGCGTGCTTATCGCCTCGCAGTTGGTGTGGCCGTCACTCAACTTCGATTTGCCCTGGGCCAGCTTTGGCCGCCTACGTCCGTTGCACACCAATCTGGTGATTTTCGCCTTTGGCGGCTGCGCCCTGATGGCAACATCCCTATACGTGGCCCAGCGGACGTCGCAGACACGTCTGTTTTCCGATGGCCTGGCGGCATTCACCTTCTGGGGCTGGCAAGCGGTCATCGTTCTGGCGGTGATCACCCTGCCGCTGGGCTTCACCAGCTCCAAGGAATACGCCGAGCTGGAATGGCCGATTGATATCCTGCTGGCCATCGTCTGGATCAGCTACGCAACGGTGTTTTTCGGCACCATCATGAAGCGCAAGGCCAAGCACATTTATGTGGGCAACTGGTTCTTCGGCGGTTTCATCCTGGTCACGGCGATGTTGCACATCGTCAACAACCTGGAAATCCCGGTCTCCTGGTTCAAGTCCTACTCGATCTATTCGGGTGCGACCGATGCCATGGTGCAGTGGTGGTACGGTCACAACGCGGTCGGTTTCTTCCTGACCACCGGCTTCCTGGGCATGATGTATTACTTCGTTCCGAAGCAGGCGGGCCGTCCGGTCTACTCCTATCGTCTGTCCATCGTCCACTTCTGGGCACTGATCACCCTGTACATCTGGGCCGGTCCTCACCACCTGCACTACACCGCGCTGCCTGACTGGGCGCAGAGCCTGGGCATGGTGATGTCGGTCATCCTGCTGGCACCAAGCTGGGGCGGCATGATCAACGGCATGATGACGCTCTCCGGCGCCTGGCATAAGCTGCGCACCGACCCGATCCTGCGCTTCCTGGTCGTCTCCCTGGCGTTCTACGGCATGTCGACCTTCGAAGGTCCGATGATGGCCATCAAGACCGTCAACGCGCTGTCCCACTACACCGACTGGACCATCGGCCACGTACACGCCGGCGCCCTCGGCTGGGTAGCGATGATCACCATCGGCTCCATGTACCACCTGATTCCGAAGGTTTTCGCTCGCGAGCAGATGCACAGCATCGGCCTGATCAACGCACACTTCTGGCTGGCCACCATCGGTACCGTACTTTACATCGCCTCGATGTGGGTCAACGGCATCACTCAGGGTCTGATGTGGCGTGCGATCAACGAAGACGGCACCCTCACCTACTCCTTCGTCGAAGCGTTGGAAGCCAGCCACCCGGGCTTCATCGTTCGGGCGCTGGGCGGTGCATTCTTCCTCGCCGGCATGCTGCTGATGGCTTACAACACCTGGCGTACCGTGCGTGCCGCCAAGCCGGCTGAATTCGAAGCCGCCGCGCAGATCGCCTGAGGAACCGTTAAATGAAGAATCACGAAATACTCGAAAAGAACATCGGTCTGCTGACCCTGTTCATGATCCTCGCGGTGAGCATTGGTGGTCTGACCCAGATCGTTCCGCTGTTCTTCCAGGACGTGGTGAACGAGCCGGTGGAAGGCATGAAGCCCTATACCGCGCTGCAGCTCGAAGGGCGCGACCTGTACATCCGCGAAGGCTGCGTCGGTTGCCATTCGCAAATGGTCCGTCCGTTCCGCGCCGAGACCGAGCGCTACGGCCATTACTCGGTCGCCGGCGAAAGCGTCTACGATCACCCGTTCCTGTGGGGCTCCAAGCGTACCGGCCCGGATCTGGCCCGTGTTGGCGGCCGCTACTCCGATGACTGGCATCGCGCGCACCTCTACAACCCGCGCAACGTGGTACCGGAATCGAAGATGCCTTCTTACCCCTGGCTGGTTGAGCACAGCCTCGACGGAAAGCATACCGCCAAGAAGATGGAAGCCTTGCGCAGCGTAGGCGTGCCGTACACCGAAGAAGACATCGCCGGTGCGAAGGACGCGGTCAAGGGCAAAACCGAAATGGATGCCCTCGTCGCCTACCTGCAAGTACTTGGCACCGCACTCACCAACAAACGGTAACGCGCTATGGATATCGGGACTCTTCGCGGTCTGGGCACCATTCTTGTATTCGTCGCCTTCGTTGGTGTCGTGCTCTGGGCCTACAGCAGCAAACGCAAGAAAAGCTTCGATGAAGCCGCCAATCTGCCCTTCGCAGACGAGCCCGACGCCAAGAAGCGTGATGAAGAAGCTTCCAGGAGTAAGAAATAGATGACCTCGTTTTGGAGTTGGTATATCACCCTGCTCAGCCTGGGGACCATTGCGGCACTGGTCTGGCTGCTGCTTGCGACTCGCAAGGGACAACGCCACGACAGCACCGAAGAAACCGTCGGCCATTCCTATGACGGCATCGAGGAGTACGACAACCCGCTCCCGCGCTGGTGGTTCATGCTGTTCGTCGCCACTGTGGTCTTCGCGCTTGGCTACCTGGTCCTGTATCCGGGTCTGGGCAATTGGAAAGGTGTGATGCCCGGTTACGAAGATGGCTGGACTCAGGTCAAGGAATGGCAGCGTGAAGTCGACAAGGCGAACGAACAATACGGCCCGCTCTATGCCAAGTTCGCAGCGATGCCGGTCGAGCAAGTGGCTCAAGATCCGCAAGCCCTGAAAATGGGTGGTCGCCTGTTCGCTTCTAACTGCTCCGTTTGTCACGGCTCGGACGCCAAGGGTGCCTACGGCTTCCCTAACCTGACCGATCACGACTGGCTGTGGGGTGGCGCACCCGAGACCATCAAGACCACCATCCTGGGTGGACGTCAGGCTGCCATGCCGGCGTGGCGCGACGTGATCGGCGAAGACGGCATTCGCAACGTGGCCGGCTACGTCCGCAGCCTTTCGGGGCGTGATGTTCCCGAAGGCATCAACGCCGATATTGAGCAGGGTCAAAAGATCTTCGCTGCCAATTGCGTAGCCTGCCATGGAGCCGAGGGCAAAGGCACCCAAGCCATGGGCGCACCGAACCTGACCGACAGCGTCTGGCTTTACGGCTCGAGCTTCGGTCAGATTCAGCAGACCCTGCGCTATGGCCGAAACGGTCGCATGCCCGCCCAGGAACATATCCTTGGCAACGACAAAGTGCATTTGCTGGCGGCTTATGTGTACAGCCTCTCGCAACAACAGCCGGAGCAGTGATCCGATCCGCATAGGCGCGACTTACGGTCGCACCTAATGCGAGCTATCGAGGCGTACCATTTGCAAAAGGTCAGCTAAGGATCCCGGTCGGCACGTATCGACCGGGACACTCACCCTCCGCCGTGGTACGCATTCGATGTCTGAGCAAATCCCCGTTCATGATGTAACCCCTCCGGCCAAGGTCAACGCCTCATCCGACCTCTACGCCGCTCGCGAAAAAATCTACACACGTTCTTTTACCGGCCTGTTCCGCAATCTGCGACTCGTCGGCGGCGCGTTGCTGTTCGCGCTCTATTTCGGGACCGTATGGCTTAACTGGAACGGTCGTCAGGCCGTCTGGTGGGACCTGCCCGAGCGCAAGTTCTATATTTTCGGCGCCACGTTCTGGCCGCAGGATTTCATTCTCCTGTCCGCACTACTGATCATCTGTGCGTTCGGACTGTTCTTCATCACCGTATTCGCTGGCCGTGTCTGGTGTGGCTACACCTGCCCCCAGAGCGTATTTACCTGGGTTTTCATGTGGGCGGAAAAGATCACCGAAGGTGATCGCAACCAGCGCATGAAGCTCGACAAGGCGCCAATGAGCGCCAATAAATTCTTCCGCAGGCTGGCCAAGCACAGCATCTGGCTGGGCGTCTCCCTCGCCATCGGCATCACCTTCGTCGGCTACTTCACCCCGATTCGCGAACTGGTACCTGACCTGTTCACGTTGGAAGTTGGCGGCTGGGCGCTGTTCTGGGTCGGTTTTTTCACTCTTGCCACCTATGGCAACGCCGGTTTCCTGCGCGAGCAGGTGTGCATCTACATGTGTCCCTACGCCCGCTTCCAGAGCGTGATGTTCGACAAGGACACGCTGATCGTTTCCTACGACCCGCGCCGTGGCGAGCGACGTGGGCCACGCAAGAAGGACGCCGACTACAAGGCCCTGGGCCTCGGTGACTGCATTGATTGCACCATGTGCGTACAGGTCTGCCCGACCGGCATCGACATCCGCGACGGCCTGCAAGTCGAGTGCATCGGCTGCGCCGCCTGCATCGACGCCTGCGACACCATCATGGACAAGATGAACTATCCGCGCGGCCTGATCAGTTACACCACAGAGCACAATCTGTCTGGGCAGAAAACCCGACTGGCCCGGCCACGGCTGATCGGCTATGCCGTCGCACTGATTGCGATGATGAGTGTGTTCGCCTATTCCGTTTCGGATCGCGCACTGGTCAAGCTCGACGTACTCAAGGACCGCGTGCTCTACCGCGAAAACGAGCAGGGCCGGATCGAGAACGTCTACACGTTGAAAGTAATGAACAAGGCCCAGAACGAGCAGACCTTCATCATCGAAGCCACTGGACTGGACGGCCTGCAGTACGAAGGCCGCAACGAGATCCACGCTGGTGCTGGCGAGCTGGTCACGGTTCCGGTGGAGCTATCGGTGGCACCGGAACAACTTCCCTCGAGCACCAATGAAATCGTCTTCCACATCCGCTCGGCAGACGATTCCGCAATCGCAGATGAAGCGGAAAGCCGCTTCATCGGCCCCAGCATTCGTTGAACAGGTAGTACATGAACGCACCTTCCGACACTGAAAATAGCCGTTGGTACAAGCAATTCTGGGCCTGGTTCGTCATCGGCATCCTGATGATGTCGGTGATCCTCGGCACATCGATGCTGGTCATCGCGATCCGCAACTCCGACACACTGGTATCGGACAACTATTACGATGCCGGCAAGGGCATCAATCAATCGCTGGAGCGTGAAAAGCTTGCCGAACGCCTGCAGGTACAAGCGCAGCTGACGCTCAATGACGAGCGTGGTCTGGCCGAAGTGCAACTGAGCGGTCATAGCGGGCCCCAGCAATTGGTACTCAACCTGCTCTCCCCCACTCAGCCCGAACGCGATCGCCGCATCGTCCTCCAACCCCAGGGCAATGGCTTCTACCAAGGGCAGATGCAGGAGCCGATCACCGGTCGGCGTTATGTCGAGCTGCTCGGTCGCGAGGGCGATCAGGACTGGCGTCTGTTCGAAGAAAAAGAAATCGTGAGCGGTCAGACCCTCGAACTAAGCTACTGACGTTCGATGGCGAACCCAACTCCCTGCTTTCACTGCGGTCTGCCAGTCCCCGCCGGCAGTGCCTATCACGCCCGCATCCTCAATGAGCAGCGGGCGCTTTGCTGTCCGGGTTGCCAGGCGGTCGCGGAAGCCATCGTTCAAGGCGGCCTGGAAAGCTACTACCTGCATCGTAGCGATACCGCCATCAATCCCGGCGCCCTGCCGCAGGCGCTCAGCGAAGAGCTGGCGCTCTACGACCGCAAGGACGTGCAGCAACCATTCGTACAGCACGAAGGCGAACTGGCCGACACTTCCCTGATGATCGAAGGCATCAGCTGCGCGGCCTGCGGCTGGCTGATCGAAAAACACCTGCGCGGGTTCGATGGGGTCGCCGAGGCCAACCTCAATCTTTCCAATCATCGTCTGCGGGTGCGCTGGAACGATGCGCGCCTGCCGCTCAGCGAACTACTCGCCGAGCTTCGGCGCATCGGTTATGCCGCGCACCCTTACAAGGCTGATCAGGCGGCGGAACAGCTCGCCCGGGAAAACCGCCGCAGCATGCGCCAGCTGGGTGTGACCGGGCTGCTGTGGATGCAGGTGATGATGGCGACCATGGCGACCTGGCCGGAATTCAACCTGGATCTGTCGGAAAGCTTCTTCGTCACCCTGCGCTGGACCGCGCTGGTGCTCACCACGCCTATCGTCTTCTATTGCTGCACCGACTTTTTCAAGGGCGCGCTGCGGGATCTGCGCACCCGCCACCTGACCATGGACGTTTCGGTATCGCTGGCGATCGGCGGAGCCTATATCGCCGGAATCTGGTCGACGGTGACCGGTCAGGGCGAGTTGTATTTCGACGCCGTGGGCATGTTTGCCCTGTTCCTGCTCGCCGGGCGCTTTCTCGAACGCCGCGCACGCGAACGCACCGCCGCAGCGACCGCGCAGCTGGTCAATCTGTTACCGGCGTCCTGCCTGAAACTCACGGAAGATGGCCAGACAGCGCGCATTCTGCTGAGCGAACTGCAGGTCGGCGACTATGTGCTGGTACATCCCGGCGCCCTGATTCCCGCCGATGGTCGCATCGTCAGCGGGCAATCGAGCGTCGACGAATCGGTCCTTACCGGAGAATATCTGCCGCAGCCACGCAGCATCGGCGATGCGGTTACCGCCGGTACCCTCAATGTCGAAGGCGCCCTGACCCTGGAAGTCCAGGCGCTGGGCGACAACACCCGCCTCTCCGCCATCGTCGGTCTGCTGGAACGCGCCCAATCGGATAAGCCGCGCCTCGCCGAACTGGCCGATCGCGTCGCCCAGTGGTTCCTGCTGGTCGTGCTGCTGACCGCTGCCGTAGTCGGCATCGTCTGGTGGCAGATCGACCCGCAACGCGCGTTCTGGATCGTTCTCGCCTTGCTGGTCGCCACCTGCCCCTGCGCGCTGTCGCTGGCCACGCCGACCGCCTTGACCACCGCCACCGGAACATTGCACAAACTCGGCCTGTTGCTCACTCGCGGGCATGTCTTGGAAGGGCTCAATCAGATCGATACGGTGATCTTCGACAAGACCGGCACCCTCACCGAAGGACGCCTGACGCTGAGTGAGGTTCGCCCCCTGGCGGAGCTGGATGCCGATGCCTGCCTGGCGCTGGCGGCGGCGCTGGAAAACCGCTCCGAACATCCAATCGCCAAGGCGTTCGGTCGTGCGCCACAGGCCGCCGATGCAGTAGAAAGCTTCCCCGGTCTGGGTCTACAGGGTTCGCTTGCCGGACGCACGCTGCGTATTGGTCAGCCGGGTTTCGTTGCGGCCGGTTATACAGGCGCCGCGCCCGATATTCCGGGTGACAAGGGCCAGTGGTTGCTGCTGGGCGACACGCAGGAACCACTGGCATGGCTGGTGCTCGACGACCGCCTGCGCGACGATGCGCCTGCGCTGCTGCAAGCTTGCAAACAGCGCGGCTGGAAAACCGTACTGCTCTCCGGCGACAGTTCGCCCATGGTCGGTGAGATCGCTCGGCAACTCGGCATCGAAGACGCTCACGCCGGCATGACCCCGACCGACAAGCTCGCCCACCTGCAACGACTGCAAGCCGAAGACCGTCGCGTGCTGATGCTCGGCGATGGCGTCAATGACGCTCCGGTCCTGGCAGCGGCGGACATCAGCGTGGCCATGGGCTCGGCGACCGACCTGGCCAAAACCAGCGCCGATGCCGTGCTGCTCACCAACCGGCTCGAAAGTCTTGTAAAAGCCTTCACCGTGGCGCGCCGTAGCCGTCGCATCATCATTGAAAACCTCACCTGGGCGAGCCTGTACAACGGCCTGATCCTGCCATTCGCCGCCGTCGGCTGGGTAACACCGTTGTGGGCCGCCCTGGGCATGTCGGTAAGCTCGCTGGTGGTGGTGCTCAACGCGTTGCGGCTGGCGCGCCTGCCTGTTCAATCCGCGCCCCAACAATCTCTTCTGCCTGGCGTAGGATAGTTCGCGTCTGCAAGGCTGCCCCGCCGAATCCTATCTGGAGGCCCGCTATGGCCGCACTTTATATTCTGATTCCCGTCGCCGTGGTGCTGGTCGCACTGGCCATCTGGGTGTTTTTCTGGGCGGTCGACAGTGGCCAGTACGACGATCTGGACGGTCCGGCCCACAGCATCCTGTTCGACGAGGAAGACCCCAAGCATCGCGCCGGCATCGAGGAAGCCGACAAGGGCAGCACCCAGGATAAATCCGATCGTGACTGAGTTATTGCCGCTGCTGGTATCGGCATTCGTACTCGGCTTGCTGGGCGGCGGGCATTGTCTGGGGATGTGCGGCGGCCTGATGGGCGCTCTGACCATGGCGATCCCGGCACAACAGCGCGGCAAACGCTTGCGTTTGCTGTTGGCATACAACCTGGGACGGGTGCTCAGTTACGCCAGTGCAGGTCTGCTCATCGGACTTGCGGGCTGGGCGGTCGCAAACAGCCCGGTCGCCATGGCATTGCGGGTCGTAGCCGCGCTGTTGCTGATCAGCATGGGACTGTATCTGGCCGGCTGGTGGAGTGGACTGACGCGTGTCGAAGCCGTGGGACGCGGCCTCTGGCGCCATATCCAACCCTTTGCCAGCCGGCTCATGCCGGTCCGTAGCGTGTCACGCGCGCTGTTGCTTGGCACGCTCTGGGGGTGGCTGCCATGCGGCCTGGTCTACAGCACATTGCTATGGGCCGCGAGCCAGGGCGACGCGCTGGACAGTGCCTTGCTGATGCTGACATTCGGCATCGGCACCTGGCCCGTACTTCTGGCGACCGGCCTGGCCGCCGAACGACTCACCGCCGTACTGCGCAAACGCGGCGTGCGGACGCTTGGTGGAATCACCGTCATCCTGTTCGGCTTGTGGACACTTCCCGGCCCGCATCAGCACTGGTTGATGGGGCATTAAAAAACGGCTGGAGGCTGGAGGCTGGAGGCTGGAGGCGAAGCGTGGGGATGAAAGTTGGCGTTTGCATTCCGTCTCGATGTCTCTCTTCGTCCAGCCTCCCGCCTCCAGCGCTTTTATCGTCTTTCAGGCTCTTTCGGCATCTGCCGCTTGTGTGCCGACTTGTCGTAGGTCTCGACGATGATGCGAGCCGCCTCTTCAGGAACCGGCAGGCCTTGCAGGAACGCATCGATAGTCTGATAGCTCACCCCATAGGAATCTTCGTCCGGCTTGCCTGGCGAAAGTTCTTCGAGATCAGCCGTCGGCACCTTCATGACCAGCTGCTCGGGCGCACCTAACGCGGCAGCCAGCTCTCGCACCTGATGCTTGACCAGCCCGGCCAGCGGCGTGAGATCACAGGCGCCGTCGCCGAACTTGGTGAAGAAGCCCATCACCGCTTCGGCCGCATGATCGGTGCCGATCACCAGCCCCTGTCTCGCGTTGGCAATAGTGTACTGCGCCACCATGCGCATCCGCGCCTTGGTATTGCCCTGCACGAAATCGCGCTTCGCCGGGGTCAGGTCATCGAGCGCCTCGGTCGCGCGCGCCAGCCCCTGCACCGCAGCGCCGATGTTGACCGTATGGCACTCATCCGGCTTGATCGTATCGATCGCCAGCTGTGCTTCGTCCTCGTCATGCTGAACCTGATACGGCAGGCGGACCGCAATGAAGCGGTAGTCCTCGCCCTCCCCTGCGGCCCGCATGCCTTCTACCGCACGCTGGGCGAGCAGACCGGCGGTGGTCGAATCGACGCCGCCGCTGATGCCCAGAACCAGAGTCTTCATGCCTGAATCGCGCAGGCACGCCTGCAGGAAGGCAACCCGCCTATCGATATCGGCCTGGATCGCAGTCGGCCCATCGAAAGGCGGGCAAACGTTGAGCGCGGCGGCAATCTCTTGTTGGCGACTATGCATGTGTGTCTCCTGTGCGGATGAGCGAGGCCCCTAGTTTGACTAATCCGACCACGGCCCAGCGAATAAATCCCGCCAGCGCCGCCGGTCTTGGCGCTGGCGCAGGGTCGGATGTTGCTTGATGCAGGTCAAGTCCAGGCGCAGGCGCCGGCCCTAGAATTCTGTCACCGCAGTCAAACCGAGACCGTAAGATGCTCGACGCCATTCGCTGGGATGCCGATCTGATCCATCGTTACGGCCAAGCCAGGCCGGGCTATCAGTCATATCCAACGGCGCTCCAGCTCAGCGGCGGCGTGAGTTCCTTCGATCTGCTGCATGCCTTGCGCCGCAGCCGACAGGGCAGCCACCCGCTTTCGCTTCATCTCCATCAACCGTTCTGCGCAACGGCCTGCTATCACTGCCACCGCAACAAGGTCATCACGAGCGACCACAGCCGCATACAGTCTTATCTGCAGCGGCTGGAAAAAGAGATCGAGCTGATCGCCTGCCATCTCGGCCCGCATCAGATCGTCGAGCAGCTGCACATCGGCGGCGGTACGCCAAACCTTCTCAGCCATGACGACATGCGGCAGCTGATGGCGTATCTACGTACACACTTCAACCTGCAGGACGACGATCACGGCGACTTCAGCATCGAAATCGATCCCCGCAAAGCGGACTGGCCAACGATGGGGTTGTTGCGCGAACTGGGTTTCAACCGGATAAGCGTGGGCTTGCAGGCGCTGGACCCGAATGTGCAACGCGCCATCAATCGGCCGCAGACGATCGAGCAGACCCAGACCATCATCGAGGCGGCTCGGACCCTGCAATACCGCACGCTGCACATGGACCTCGCCTACGGCCTGCCGCTACAGACCCGCGAACGCTTCGCTCGCACGGTAGATGCTGTCATTGCCCTGCAACCGGACCGCATTTCCGTTTCGAATTACCTGCACCTGCCCGAGCGGCACATGACGCAGAGGCGAATAAACGCCGCGGACCTTCCCACCCCAAGCGAACAGTTGGCGATGCTGCAACAGTGCGTTGAACAACTGTCCCGCTGCGGCTACCGCTATATCGGTATGGACCAATTCGCCCTACCCGATGACGAGCTGGCGACGGCGCAGGAGGACGGTACGCTACAACGCAACGTCCAGGGCTACACCACCCATGGCCACTGCGATCTGATCGGGCTCGGCGTTGCGGCGATCAGCCAGATCGGCGATCTGTACTGCCAGAACCACAGCGACATCACGCTGTATCAGCAGATGCTGGATCAAGGGCAGCTGGCCACAGTTCGTGGACTGCGATGCAGCGAGGATGATCGAATCAGGCGTCAGGTGATCGAGGCGTTGATCTGCAATTTCGAATTGCATTACGACGAGATCGAAAGCGCCTACGGGATCGACTTCAAAACCTATTTCAAAGACAGCTGGCCAACTCTGGAAACGATGGCTGCCGACGGGCTCATTCAACTCAAGGCAGACGCGCTCGTCATCCTGCCGGCCGGACGCCTGCTGGCCAACGCGATCTGCACGCAGTTCGACAATCGCGCGCCTCGTCCCGCCCGGCTCTTGTCCCGCGCCATATAACCGGAGCGTGCTTGCATGCGACCCTTGCGCCAATTGGCCTAAGCCGCTGGCCTGGGTTAATCTTGCGCGTCCCGTAAGGTTTTTCAGGAACCACCGATGTCCGAGTCGATCAAGGTCCGCAGACAACCGCAAGCTCATTGCAAGGATTGCAGTCTTTCCGGTCTGTGCTTGCCGCTTTCGTTGAACATGCAGGACATGGATACGTTGGACGAGATCGTCAAGCGCGGGCGTCCGCTGAGGAAAGGAGAAGCGCTGTTCCGCCAGGGCGAGCCGTTCAGCTCGGTGTTCGCCATTCGCTCCGGAGCCCTGCGCACCTTCAGCGTCACCGACACCGGCGAAGAACAGATCACCGGCTTTCATCTGCCGAGCGAACTGGTGGGCCTTTCCGGGATGGATACTGAAACCTACCCGGTCACCGCCCAAGCGCTTGAAACGACCTCGGTGTGCGAAATTCCATTCGATCGCCTCGATGAACTCAGCGTGATGTTGCCGCAGTTGCGCCGCCAACTGATGCGCATCATGAGCCGCGAAATCCGCGACGACCAACAGATGATGTTGCTGCTTTCGAAAAAAAGTGCCGACGAGCGCATCGCGACCTTTCTGATCAACCTGTCGGCCCGCTTCAGCGCGCGCGGCTTTTCCGCCAATCAGTTCCGCCTGCCCATGTCGCGTAATGAGATCGGCAATTACCTGGGTCTGGCGGTCGAGACGGTTTCCCGAGTGTTCACCCGATGCCAGGCCAACGGCCTGCTGGAAGCTGACGGCAAGGAAGTTCGTATCCTCGATTCGATTCGGTTATGCGCCCTGGCGGGCGGAAACATGGACGCCTAGAAAACACGGACGCCAAGTAGCGAGAGCCCGTTATGATTTTCGACGAATTCGCCATCAAGACACTGATACGCCCGGTCCCCGACTTCCCCAAGCCGGGCGTGGTATTCCGCGACATCACGCCACTGCTGCAGTCACCCAAGGCGCTGCGCATGGTGGCCGACAGCCTGATTCAACGCTATGTCGAGACCGACTTCAGCCATGTAGGCGCGCTGGACGCCCGCGGTTTCATCATCGGCTCGATCATCGCCTACGAACTGAACAGACCGCTGATCCTGTTCCGCAAGAAAGGTAAGCTTCCAGCCGACGTGCTGGCAGCGTCCTACAGCACCGAGTACGGCGAGGCCTTCCTGGAAGTTCACGCTGATAGCCTTTGCGAAGGTGATTCGGTATTGCTGCTGGATGACTTGATCGCCACAGGCGGCACGCTGATTGCCGCTGCGCAACTGGTGCGCCGCATGGGTGCTCAGGTTCATGAAGCCGCCGCGATCATCGATCTGCCTGAACTGGGCGGGTCGCGCAAACTGCAGGACATGGGAATCCCCACGTTCACTCTCACCGCCTTCGAGCTGAACGAGCGCTGATCGTGTTCCGCCAGGCAACGAGGCTCATTAGCTCCGCAGTTTTGCTGAGCTTGGTGACGGTCTGCTCCTCATCGTTCGCTCTCGACCGTAACGCGTTGCTCGACGAGGCCAATCTGCTGCTTCTGCCGCGCGAGCGGCCGTTGCCAACCCTTGGGCTGATCAACGAGCAAGGCCAGGCCGTCAGTACCGATTCTTTTCGCGGGCGCTGGCACCTCATGTTCTTCGGGTTTACCGCTTGCCCGGATATCTGCCCGACGACGCTGAGCGACATGCGCCAGCTCTTCAGCCAATTGCCCTCTGATATTCGTGAACAGCTTCAGCTCGTGCTGATCACTGCCGATCCGGCGCGCGACACGCCCGACGTGCTACGCACCTATCTAGGTTACTACCGCGCCGGATTCCAAGGGCTGACAGGAGACATGGCGCAGTTGCAGAAACTGTCCAAGGCGCTAGGGCTTCCGTTCGTAGCGGCACAACAGACCGAGGGCGATTACAGCGTCAGTCACAGCGGCAATCTGGCTATCGTCGATCCTGATGGCAATCTGCGCGGCCACGTCCGCGCACCGTTCAAGCTCGACGGACTGCGCCAGGCCCTGCCGCAAATAATCGAGGCCGAATGACACGTTCGAATTAGTGGCAATCCAGGGTGTCAGCCAGCACATACGCCTGAAATGCTACTTCGTCGATCCAGTACTGAGTGACATCAGCTAGTGCCCTTTGCCCCTGCTCGCTTGAAAGGATTCGCTCGATCCGCTGCTGCAGCGCCGCATCCTCCGCCTCGATCCGCAGTGTCACCTCAGGCTCTTCCAGCGCAGGCAGCAACCGGTTGTAGCGCCGCCATTCCGGCAGCGCAGCGATTTGCTCGAGTAGTAGCCGGTCAGCTACTACCGCCTGACACTCACCCAGTTTCAAGCCAATCAACGTCTGTGCCGCACTTGAATAAGTGCGGGCGACACCCCCGAAGCGGCTCACAACGGTAGCAGCATGAGGGCTTCCGGCTGCAACGCAGAAAGAAGCGCCGGCAAGCTCGGCCCATCCGGCAGGCCCAGCTTCGGCCGCAGCCAGCGCCGCGATCGTGGCCGAGTAGTAGATCGCTCCCGAGTGGATCGCTCCGATGCGCAGATCCGCCTGTGCCTGCGCATCCGCGAGCTCGATGCCGTTCTCCAACGTCTCAGCCAGGCCGGCAAGCCAGGCCGCTTCGAACCCTTCGGCAACCGCCTCCGATTCAGTCGCCTTGAGCGGCCGATAATCCCCCACCAGCACCGCCTGCAAGGGTGCTGCGAACGCACCGGCCGGCATCAGCAACACGAACAACAACCGCAGCAGGTGGGACTTCACGGCACCTCCTCAGACGTACTGGTAGCGAAGCATCCGTTGCTTGAATTTTTCCAGCACCACCTGATCGATCAGCGTGGCAAGAATGGCGATTACCAAAATATTCATCATCACCCCGACCATGTCGGCGATCTCGCCGGAATAGGCCAGTGAACGCCCCAATCCCTGCCCGAAGCCGATCAACATTTCAGCCGAAATCAGCGCCCGCCAGGCGTTACCGAAGGCCAGCTGAGCGCCGGTAATCAGTTCCGGCATGACTGCAGGCAGATAGACGCGGCGCAGCAACTGCCAGCGCGACGCACCCATCACCCGCGCGGCCGACACATGCACTGGCTGTACGCTTTCGGTGGCATTCATCACCGACAACGCCATGGGGAAGAACGCCGCTAGCGCCACTACCACGATGATCGGCAGATTGCCGAATCCCATGACGATGAGAAATAGCGGCACCCAGGCGATCGAGGGAATCGACTGCAGGATGACGATGGCCGAACGCAGGATCTCCCGGAAGAAGAACAGCACGCCCCCGACGAGACCAAAGCCGATGCCGAACAGCAATGCAAAGCCATAGCCACTACCCAGACGGCTCATACTGCCGTACAGGCCTTCGCGGAATTCAGGCTCCTGTACCGTGGCGAACAATCGCTCGAGCACAGTGGGAATACCCGGCATCAGGAATGACGGCAGGCTCCAGGCCGCAGCCTGCCAGATCAGGAGGATGAACAGGACTGCCAAGACCACGGCGAGGTGTTTCTTCGGTCCGGTCAAACGACGAGGCTGACTCATGGTTGGCCGACCTCCGTCTTGATACCCAACAATCGCAGAATCTCGGTTCGCTCGGCAGCAAACGCAGTGAGGTCGTGGCTCTTCTCGCAATGAGTGAAATTGAAGGTTTTCAACACCCGCGCCGGGCGTGCGCTGAACACCAGCACATGGTCAGCCAGATACAGCGCCTCGTCGACATCATGAGTCACCAACAGGACGGTAGGCTGATGCTCATTGATGAGTTCCAGCAGTACATCCTGCAGCGCCATGCGGGTCAGTGCATCCAGCGCGCCAAAAGGCTCATCGAGTAGCAACACCTCGGGCTTAGCGATGAAGGCCCGTGCCAATGCGGTGCGCTGGCGCATACCGCCCGAAACCTGATGGGGATAGTAATGCTCGAACCCATCAAGACTTACCCGAGCCAACCAGGCTGCCGCCTGCTCGAAAGCACTCGCTTTGGACACGCCCTGCAGTTCAAGCGCCATGGCGACGTTGCCTTGCAGGCTCAGCCAGGGATAGAGCGCGTGTTCCTGGAACACCAACGTACGCCGGGGGCTCGGTCCGGGAATCTTCTTGCCATCGGCCAGCACGCGTCCTGCGGTGGGGTTTTCCAGCCCTGCCACGAGATGCAGCAGGGTCGATTTGCCGCAACCGGAAGGTCCGACCAAGGCTACCAGCTCGCCCTGGGCGAACTCACCATTGAAACCCTTGATGACTTCCAGTTGCCCGAACTGCTTGTCTACTTCTTCAAATCTGAGCTGCATGAAAAACCTGAAAGAGCTTCACCGGCACCGCCGGCAGAATGAAAACTGCCCGGCACGTGGCCGGGCAATGAGCGAACAGCGCCGTTAAAGGGTCACTGATGAACCGATCAGAGCTCCCGCGCCTGCTGCCAGGATAGATCCAGAATGGCGCTGGTATCGAACGGCTTGCCGTCGCGGGTTTTCAGTGAACCCAGTTCCTGAAGGATATCGGCCAGCTCCTGAATACGCGCCAGATCGGCGGCGTCCAGTTTGGAGGTGAAATCCTGGGTTGCGATGGCTTCTTCGATCACCACTTCACGCGACAGCTCGCCACGCTCCAGCGTTTTCAGGGTCGGTTCGGCGATGAAGTAATCAGCGATCAGCTTCGCGGCTTCGGCCGGCTGGTTTTTCAGCAGCTCGATAGCATCACGCTGAGCATCGAGGGACTTCCAGACGGCATCCTTGCGCTTGGCCAGGGTGTCGCCCGAGGTGATCACCACCATGCAGGGGAAAGGCCAGACTTCACCGATCTCGTAGATCTGCTTGACCGGCGCCACCAGCTGGGCGATGCGGTCATAGGGCTCGAACAGGAAGGCTGCATCGACCCGACCAGACACCAGCGACTGCACCGCAACCGCCGGGCTGACACCCATGATGTTTACATCGCTGGGTTGCAGGCCGGCAGATTTTAGCGTTACGCCGCGCAGTACCGAATCGGCGGTGCTGCCCTCGCGCTGTGAAGCCAGACTGTGGCCCTTGAGGCCAGCGACGTCGGAAATACCGGTTTCGTTGCGCACCAGGATCGAGTGATAGCCCTGCTGAGCGCCACCAACTACTTTAAGATCGGCGCCCTTGGAGGCCCACGCAACCGCGTTGGTGAAGCCCAGAACGCCGGTATCCAGCTGTCCGCCAACGATTGCCTTGATCAGATCGGTCCCGGAGCTGAACTCGACCAGCTCTACATCCAGACCGTGCTTCTTGTACAGGTCGCCTTCGAAGGCAACCATCGCCTGCGCATCATCCATAACCCGGATGAAGCCCACCTTGAATTTTTCCTGAGCCTGCGCAACAGCGCTCAGCAGCAATAGCGTAGGGACCAGCCAGTGTTTTGCCTTCATTGTCGACCTCAAGCTCTTGGCAGTGTGTAGCCATATAACTAAAAGTCAGCATTAGATGCACTTTAGTTATAACGGAATTAAGGCTTAGAACTTTACACGAAGTCGTTTTGGAACGGCACTAGTTAAGCGCCATAAGCATTAAACCCAACGTTATAAGCCGCACAAGCACAAAGGATCAGAGCGTGATCGTCTTTCGTCCAGCCATGGCGTGAGCAAGCGTTCCGCCATCGACAAGATCAAGCTCGCCGCCAAGCGGCACGCCGTGTGCGATGCGGCTTAACGTCAGCCCCTTCGGTATCAATAACTGGGCGATGTAATGAGCGGTCGCCTCGCCTTCGACGGTCGGATTGGTTGCCAATATCGCCTCGCTGAAATTTCCTTCAGCCACACGCACGAGCAATTCGGGAATGCCGATGGCCTCGGGCCCGAGCCCATCGAGCGGCGAAAGGTGTCCCTTCAGCACGAAATAGCGGCCTCGAAAGCCGGTTTGCTCAACGGCAAAGACATCCACCGGGCTTTGAACGATGCATAGCAGCGAATCGTCCCGACGCGGGTCGGCACATTGCGGGCAGAGATCATCTTCACTCAAGGTCCGGCATTGCCGGCAATAGCCCACCTCTTCCATCGCACGTGCAAGCGCCTGCGCCAGACGCAGCCCGCCGCTTCGGTCACGCTCGAGCATCTGCAGCGCCATGCGCTGAGCGGTTTTCTGCCCGACGCCGGGAAGCACGCGCAGCGCATCGATGAGTTGGCGAATAAGGGGACTGAAGCTCATGAATTTCTCGGAGAAAGCGGAAGGCTGGAAGCTGGAAGCTGGAAGCTGGAAGCTGGAAGCTGGAAGCTGGAAGCTGGA
>DALZYJ010000022.1:0-42411 GCA_031988485.1 Pseudomonas sp. | reverse complement strand
GCTGGAAGCTGGAAGCTGGAAGCTGGAAGCTGGAAGCTGGAAGCTGGAAGCTGGATCAGAGCGTGCCGGCAATCGGATGGTTTGCAAGCTCTTCTCAAGCTTCAAGCTTATGGCTTCTTTTAGAACGGCATCTTGAAACCCGGCGGCAACTGCATGCCGTCAGTCATGCCCGCCATCTTTTCCTTGCTGTTCTGCTCGATCTTGCGCACTGCATCGTTCACCGCGGCGGCGATCAGGTCTTCGAGGATTTCCTTGTCTTCCTGCATCAAGCTGTCGTCCAGGCTGACGCGCTTGACGTCGTGCCGGCCGTTCATCACGACGCTGACCAAACCGGCGCCGGACTGGCCGGTGACTTCGGCGTTGGCCAATTCTTCCTGCATCTTCTGCATTTTTTCCTGCATCTGCTGCGCCTGCTTCATCAGGCCGGCCATGCCACCTTTCATCATGGGATCTACCTCGGATCAGGGTTCGGAGTGTTCTACGGGTTCGATGGTACCGTCACGGATGACGGCAGCGAACTGTTGCATCAATTGCTGCACCACGGGATCTGCCTGGATCGACTGCTCCGCCGCCCGCTGACGTTCGCCGCGGCGTCGCGCAGCGGCCTGAGCAGGTGTCTCCTGTTGCGGCGTCTGCAGCTCGATATCCAGTCGCAATGTGCGCCCGTGGTATTGATTCAGCGCGTCGTTAAGGCGTCGGTGCTGGGTCGCGTTGAACAGCGCACTTTGTGCCGGGTCCAGGTGCATCAGCCAGCGATCGTCGTCCACGGAGATCAGCGTGCAATTGGCCGCGATGCTGCCGGTCAGGCCGCCCAGACCAAGCTTCAGATAGATATCGAGCCACTCGGCAGCCAGGCCGGTTGCGGGCTCGACCGCAGGGGCAGGCGCGACGGACTGTGGTTCCGGCGTCAGGTCATCCAGACCGTCGAGATAGGCTTCGGCCTGGGTTTCGACTTCGAAATAATCCTCATCGGTCAGCGGCGGCTCGTCATCATCCGGCTCGTTCACCTCGACGACCGCGGCGACATGCTCAGGCTCGCCAATCGGCGTGACTCTCTGCTCGAGCGCCTCGCTTTCCACCGCTACCGGCGGCGTAGCCGGCGGCTCGTTCCAGGGCAGGTCGACGACCGGAGGGGCAGGTTCCGCAGCCAATTCGGGCTTGATTTCAGGAGCCGTGGCGGAACTGGCGAGCGCCGGAGCGGCTTGCGGTTCAGGTTTCAATGAGGCCGTAGCGGGCACAGGTGGGGCCGGCGTCACACTCGACTCAGGTTCCGGCGCAGCCGATGCTGCTGGGCCGGCCACCTCGGTTGGTCTGGAATCAGCCGTGGCCGGGCTGATTCCCAAGTTCTTTAGTGAGATTCGCGGGGCGTCGTCGCTATCGGCCGGGCGAAACGCCAGCATGCGCAGCAGGACCATTTCGAAGCCACTGCGTGGGTCCGGCGCCAGCGGCAAATCGCGCCGGCCGATCAGGCCCATCTGGTAGTAGAACTGTACGTCTTCAGCCGGCAACGCCTGGGCCAGCGTCAGCACGCGCTCACGATCGCCCTGGCCGTTATCCACCGCCTCCGGCAGCGCCTGGGCAATGGCGACACGGTGCAGCACGTTGAGCATTTCGGCCAGCACGCCGCCCCAATCCGGGCCCTGCTCCGCCAGATGACGCACCGCCTCCAGCATGGCGCGAGCATCGCCCTCCAGCAGTGCCTGCAACACGCCATAAACCTGACCGTGATCCAGGGTGCCGAGCATGCTGCGCACATCCTCGGCCAGCACCTTGCCCTCACCGAAGGCAATCGCCTGATCGGTCAGGCTCATGGCATCGCGCATCGAACCGTCGGCGGCGCGTCCGAGCAGCCAGAGGGCGTCTTGCTCGAAGGGTACGTTTTCCGCGCCGAGCACATGGCTCAGGTGCTCGACCACGCGCTCGGGCGGCATGTTCTTGAGCGAGAACTGCAGGCAGCGCGAAAGAATGGTGACGGGCAGCTTCTGCGGATCGGTGGTGGCCAGCAGGAACTTGACGTGCGGCGGCGGTTCTTCGAGCGTTTTGAGCAGCGCGTTGAAGGAGTGCGACGAGAGCATGTGCACTTCGTCGATCAGGTAAACCTTGAAGCGGCCCCGGCTGGGCGCGTACTGCACGTTGTCCAGCAGCTCGCGGGTGTCTTCGACCTTGGTGCGGCTCGCGGCATCGACCTCGATCAGGTCGACGAAACGGCCTTCATCGATCTCGCGACACACCGAGCACTCGCCACAAGGCGTGGAGCTGACGCCGGTTTCGCAGTTCAGGCACTTGGCGATGATTCGCGCGATGGTCGTCTTACCCACCCCACGGGTGCCGGTAAAGAGATAGGCATGGTGCAGGCGCTGGCTGTCGAGCGCGTTGATCAGGGCCTTGAGCACATGCGTCTGCCCGACCATTTCGCGGAACGAGCGGGGACGCCATTTACGGGCTAGAACCTGATAACTCATAACACCATCGCGGGTAAGCAGAGGACGGGTAATGCTAGCGGAGCAGGCCTCAAAATGCATCCGCCCTGTCGTCCGCCCTGATGCAGCTCGCAAACATGCCAACCGCCACTTCAGCGCTTCAAGCTTGCCCCCAGCGCTCGCACCAGCTGCTCCAACTGCGGCTGGGTGTCGTTGATTTCGATGTGCAGCCCGTCGATTTCACGGCGCGGCGGGTACTGCTTACGCAGCAGGTCGAAGCCGCTGCGACGTTGTTCCTCGTCGCCGATCAGGCTTCGGCGAAACGCAGCGTCGTCGTTGCGTGGGTCGTAAACCGCTCGGCAGATCGTCGCCAGCACATCACGGGGCGTTGCCGACGCGTTGAAGGAAAGCCCGCGCAACGGTGCGTCCGGCATCAGCTCGTCCAGGTCCACCGTGGGTGCCAACCCTTTGCTAACGCAGAACGCCTCGTAGATTTGAGCTGTTCCGCGCAACTTGCCGTCCAGGCTGTAACCCGCAATGTGCGGCGTGGCGATCCGGCATAACCTGGCCAGCTCGACGTCAGCCTGCGGTTCCCCTTCCCAGACGTCGAGCACCGCCTGAATATCGGGCCGTTTGGTCAGTTGTTCACGCAGAGCTGCGTTGTCGACGACCGCCCCGCGAGCCGCATTGATCAGCCAGGCGCCCGGACGCAGCTGTTGCAGACGGGATTGGTTCAGCAGGTGAAACGTCGAATGCGCGCCTTTCAGCGTCAACGGCGTGTGCAGGCTGATGACGTCGCATTCGGCGAGGATTTCATCGAGGCCGACAAACTCGCCAACCTCGCGCGCCTGCCGCAGCGGATCACAGACCCGCACATTCCAGCCCAGACCACGCAACACTTCCACCAGCCTGCCGCCCACCTGTCCGGCGCCGACCACACCATATCGGCGATCAGCCAACTCCGCGCCGTCACGCTCGGCCAATGCCAGCAAACTGCCGAGCACGTAATCGACCACACCCCGCGCATTGCAGCCCGGCGCGCTTGCCCAGCCGATACCCGCTTCCTCGAAATAGTCGATATCCAGATGATCGGTGCCAATGGTGCAGGTACCGACGAAGCGCACGGCGCTGCCTTCAAGCAGTTCGCGATCGACACGGGTGACGGAACGAACCAGAAGCACTTCGGCCTGCTCGAGCGACGCCCTGTTAATACTGCGGCCGGGCATACGGCGAATCTCGCCATGCTCGGCAAAGAAGTCTTCGACCAATGGAATGTTTTCGTCAGCAAGGATGCGCATCAGGCAGGCTCCGTCTTCGTTGCGCCCATTCTAGGGTCTGTTGCCGTTTCGTCGCGAGCCGCGTTGCTGCGCCAAATCTCGCCAGGCCGGGCGGCGTTCCGCAAGGCGCGGGACGCTGGTAATGGTGGTTCCCTTGCCAAGTCCCGCAACGCCGCATGGCGAGATTTGCCGCGCAACCCTTCGGGCCGGGCCTGTTTTTGCGCGATGCGGCGTTTCTCGTCGTTCATTTGGAACAACCAAACTTCACTCCTCATGCCTTGCCTCGCGCAAAAACAGACTCCGGCGCGGCCGCGTACGAAATGGCAACAGACCCTAGACTTCTCCGAAGCGCTCTGCCGCCTTCCCGAGCGCACCTCCCACGGCGTAGACTGGGCGGCTCTGTATACAATCGGAAACATCTGTGATGCCCACTGAGTTGAAACTCAGACGGGTTCGCGTTGAATTGCGCACCCTCTTCGCTCTTGCCCTGCCCATGATGATCGCTCAACTGGCGCATACCGCCATGGGCTTCGTCGATACGTTGATGGCCGGGCGCGTCAGCCCTCGCGATCTCGCGGCCGTGGCGTTGGGCAACTCCATCTGGGTGCCTGTGTTTCTGCTTCTCACAGGGGTCATCCTGGCGACAACGCCCAATGTCGCACAGCGCTTCGGCAGCGAGCAGCATGAACAAATCGGCCCACTGGTCCGTCAGGCGTTATGGATGGGCTTCGGCATCGGAACGCTGCTGGCGGTGCTGATGTGGAATGCCGAACCGGTGCTGCATCTGCTGCAGGTCGAGCAGACGTTGATCGAGCCGGCGATGGCCTATTTGAGAGCAGTGGCTTGCGGCTTTCCGGCGATGGCCCTGTATCAGGTATTACGCTGCTACAGCGACGGCCTCGGGCACACGCGTCCCAGCATGGTCGTAGGGCTGCTTGCGCTGGCTCTGAACATCCCGCTCAACTACATCTTCATCTACGGCAAGCTCGGCCTCCCGGCCATGGGCGGTGTCGGTTGCGGCTGGGCCACTGCGCTGGTCATGGGCTTCATGCTGCTGGCCATGCTGTTCTGGATCAGACGCGCCGACTACTACCAACCGCACCGAGTTTTTTCCCGCTTCGAGTGGCCGGACTGGTCCGTATTGAGCCGGCTGCTTTCCGTCGGTGTGCCAATCGGCGTTGCGGTGTTTGCCGAGGCCAGCATCTTCTCGGTCATCGCGCTGCTGATCGGCAGTCTGGGAGCGACCGTCGTCGCCGGGCACCAGATCGCGCTGAACTTCACCTCGCTGATCTTCATGATTCCGCTGTCGCTGGGTATGGCCATCACCGTACGCATCGGCCAGGCGCTAGGACGCAACGCACCACGAGATGCGCGCTTCGTGGCTGGCTTGGGGATCGTATCGAGCCTGGTCTATGCCTGCTTCTCGGCGGGCAGCATGCTGCTGTTCAGCGAGCAGATCGCCCGCATCTATACCACCGACCCGGCCGTAATCGCAGTCGCCGCCAGCCTGTTCGTCTACGCCGCGCTGTTCCAGTTTTCCGACGTCGTGCAAGTCACCGCAGCCGGCGCGCTACGCGGGTATCAGGACACCCGCATGACGATGATCTTCACGCTTTTCGCTTATTGGGGTATCGGCCTGCCGGTAGGCTACCTGCTGGGCCTCACCGACAGGTTTGGCGATCCGAGCGGACCGGCTGGGCTCTGGCAAGGGCTGATTGCCGGCCTGAGTTGCGCGGCGGTCTTGCTCACCATCCGGTTGGCGCGCAGTGCACGACGGGAGATACGACGGCAAGCGGGCCAGGCCACCGCCTAGCCTGGCCAGCACGCCAAGGATTTCGTCATACCTCGAATGCCAGCATTACCGCACTCATCAGCAGGAAGCCGCTGAACAGAAGGCGTAACAGGCGCTCCGGCAGTGCATGCGCCAGCTTCACGCCAAGACTTATGCTGAGCAGTCCGCCAACGGCAAGCGGCAAACCCAGCGACCAATCGACCTGACCGTGGGTGGCATAGGCGAACAATGTTACCGCGGTACTGGGTGCCGCCAACGACAGTGACAGCCCCTGCGCCACGACCTGCGACGTACCGAAGACTGCCGTCAGCACCGGCGTGGCAAGCACCGCACCGCCAACACCGAACAATCCTCCCAGCGCACCGGCGCCAGCACCCAGCACACCCAGCCAAGGCCAGGGATGGCGCAACTCGGTGCTCCCCGGCTGCGAGCGGATGAAGACACGCAACAAGGTGTAGACGGCCAGGGCGACGAGAAAACCTACAAAGGCGATACGCATGCGCCCGGCATCGAGCGAAACCGCGATGCCGGCACCCGCGATGGCAAAAAGGAAACTGGCGATACCCAGCGCCGCGGCGTGGCGCGGATCGATGCGGTTGCGCTGGTGATAACGCCAGATGGCGAGCAGCACGTTAGGCACGACCATGACCAACGCGGTGCCTTGGGCGACCTGCTGATCAAGCCCGAACAATACGCCCAATACCGGAATCGCAATTAGCCCGCCACCTATTCCGAACAGGCCGCCGAGCGCTCCCAGCACCAGACCCAACACTACATTCAGCCCGATCCCGACGAAGTCCATGATCGCTTCCCGATGAAAATTGCCATGCTACTCATCGTCGCCTAGCGGGTACACGCACAAAAACGCACAATGGTTTTGCGATTTATGCAAAGCAGAGAACGAACATGGATGCCAACGCACTCACCGATCAATTCAGGCTGTTTCTCGATGTGATCGATACCTGCAGCTTTTCAGCCGCGGCCCGCCTGCATGGGCTGACGCCTTCGTCCGTCGCGCGTCGTATCGATTCGCTGGAGCGGTCGCTCGACTGCCAATTGGTCAGCCGCAACACCCATTCCATCAAGCCCACCGCCGCCGGTCAGCTGTTTGCCGAGCGTGCCAGGCGCATCGTTCATGAACTGAACCTGGCACGCGCCGAGATGACATCCCTACAAAGCACACCGGAAGGCCGCATCCGTATCGACGCACCGGCGCCCTTTGGACGCCGGCACTTGGCGCCCGCGCTTGCGGCGTTTCTACAAGCCTATCCGGGTGTCGATATCCAGCTGCGCCTGATCGACAGCTTCGTCGACTTACAGGGCGCGCATCTGGGAGAAGTCGATCTGGTGCTGCGCATCGGCCCCCTGGCCGAAACACGATTGGTCGCCACAGCTTTGGCGCCGATGACGCGCATCGTCTGCGCCAGCCCCGACTATCTGGCGCGTCGAGGCACGCCAGTGTCGGTCGCGGAGCTGCCAGAACATGACGGTTTGGATTGGGATGCGTTGGCGCCGACCCACGCGTGGCGATTCGAGCATGCCGGCAAACTACAGGTGTTACGCCCGAGGCGCCTGCGAATGGTCGCTAACAACGCCGAAGCGCTGCTTTGCGGCACCGTGGCAGGTTTGGGTATTGCTCATTTGCCAACGTGGTTGATCAGCGATCATCTGCTGCGTGGCGAATTGCTGCCGCTGTTTTGTGAACACGGGCTGCCAGCGCCTGAGCCAAGCGGCATCTATGCCCTGCGCCTGACCCGGGAAGCCGACTCCCGAAGCCGGCTGCTGCTGGAGTTTCTGAAAAGCCGGTTTGGCCCGGTCCCGCCATGGGACCAGGCACTGCAAAGCGGGCTCGGCGTTGGTTGAGAAATGGCGTCAGACGGGACAGCCGGAGAGCTCCTGGGTCACGCCCCAGCCATCGACCACCCCACCCAGGGGCTCGATCAGGTTTTCCAGATCCTGCTCGAAATCACCGATGCCATCGAAAGTGGCGTACATCACCTTGCTGACCTGAAGATCCCAGGCGCCGTCTTCGCGGGGCGCGATCTGAGCGTTGACGCATTCACCGCGAAATCGGCTCGCGGCGACAGACGCACATTCACGATCGGGAAACACGGCATAGAACTCGATCGGATGAACACGGGCGAAGTCGAAACCACCCTCTTTCATCCTCATTAACACGTTGCTGCTTACATCCTCATGGAAGGTGGCACTCATAAAACAACCTCCTCTCACTCATGGATGAACGGTGGGAAATGGTGCGTGTCTTGATTCAGCCTCTTTACGGATAACGACTGGTTAGCGCCAGCCGCCAATAGCTGCAAGCAGAAAAGTACGGGAAAGCGTGCGATATGAACAATAGGCCTCAGCGGCCCCGAGTAGTTCGGTCCAGACGCCATATACCGCTCATTTGACAATACCCGGACGGGCCTGCGCCCTGCAGCAACGGATGGCTACAAGACGCGGAGGGTCAGTCATTGCTCGGTTTACTGATCGCCTGCAACACATACTGAGGCAGCGCGAACGCGCCGATATGGATGTGCGGGTTGTAATAGCGGGTGACGATGCCGCTGCCGGCAAAGCGCTGACTGAGGATATCCAACGTCAGCTTGCGACTGGCCGAATCGCAGGCACCCCAGGCGAAGGTCATGGCGCCGCCAATGTAGGTCGGTACCGCCGCCTGATAGAAATGCCAGTCGGGGAACAGGCCAGTCATGCGCTTGGCGGTGGTCTGCACTTCGGTTAGCTGCATGAAAGGCGTGCCGTTCTGCGTGACCATGATGCCGCCTTCGTTGAGGCAGCAACGGCAGGCCTGGTAGAAGTTTTCCGAGAACAGCACTTCGCCCGGGCCGATGGGATCGGGTGAATCGGAAATGATTACATCGAATCTTTCTTCGGTGGTCGAAACGAAGCGCATGCCATCGTCGATCACCAGAGTCAGGCGCGGATCCTCGAAGGCGCCTTTCGAGTGTTCGGGCAGGAATTTCTTGCACATTTCCACCACGGTGCCGTCGATCTCGACCATGGTGATGCTTTCCACGTCCCGATGCTTGGCGACTTCACGCAACATCCCGCCATCGCCGCCACCGATGATCAGCACGCGACGCGCCAAGCCATGCGCCAGAATCGGTACGTGACTGAGCATTTCGTGATAGATGAACTCGTCTGCCTCGGTGGTCTGGATGACACCATCGAGCGCCATGACGCGCCCCATCCGGGCATTCTCGAAGATAACCAGATGCTGATGCTCGGTGCACACCTCATGTAGGACCTTGTCAATCCTGAAGCGCTGGCCGTATCCCTCGTAGAGAGTTTCCTGGTAGTCGCTCATAGGGTGTCTCCCTGATGGATGGCATAACAGACAAGTCGCCCGCAGGCCGCACGGACCGCCCGTTGGCAAAAAACGCAGTCTACTTTGGTCGCATGACAGGGGGAACCATAGCGGTTTCAAAGCGCATTTGGTGAAGACAACCCTATCAACGATGACTATGGTCAGCCCATGACGCCTCTGTATCTGCCCTACCTTGCTCCCTGGAGCTGGACACAGTTTCACCAGCATTTCGCGCTACGACTGCTGCCTGGCGTCGAAGCGCTGGATGCCTACAGTTACAGCCGTACCGTTCACGTGAACAGCAGTGTCGGCTGGATCAGCGTGCGGCCGTTGCCGGGCCAGGACGCCATCGAACTGACTCTGAGCGATTCGTTAGAAGAGCACGCGCCCACGCTGGTTTCGCGGGTGCGCAAGATGTTCGATCTCGACACCGATCCGGCTGCCGTAGCGCGGCATTTCAGCGATGATCCACAGCTCGGGCCGCTGGTCGTTGCGAATCCCGGATTACGCCTGCCCAGTGTTTTCGATCCCTTCGAACAGGCCGTGCGTGCCATCGTTGGTCAGCAGGTGACGGTAAAGGCCGCCGTGACTATCACGCGTCGGCTGGTGGAGCGGCTCGGCGACGAGCTACCCAGCTCCATGACCGGCGATGCGCCCGGTTTGCTCAAGCTGTTCCCCAGCCCGCAAATAATTGCCCAGGCCCGCCTGGACAATATCGGCATGCCGGGCAAGCGCGTCGCGACACTGCAGCGCTTGGCGGCGGCGGTGGCAGATGGCGCGCTCGAGCTGCACGTGCAGGACGGTGCGGACGAACTGGTTCGCAGGCTCTGTACGCTGCCGGGCATCGGCCCTTGGACGGCCGAGTACATTGCCCTGAGAGGCTTTGGCGAAGCGGACGCCTTTCCCGCCGCCGATCTCGGCCTGTTGAAAGCGCCCCTATGGGGAAGCGAGGGGATTACGGCTAAGCAGCTACTGGCGCGATCGCAGGCATGGCGACCTTGGCGCGCCTACGCTGCGGTGCATATCTGGCAGGACTACGACATCCCTATGGCGCAAACGAGAGCAAAGGACGCCAAGCCGGCGTCAAGGGCAAATGATCGCTGTGGTTCGGAAGCCGACCGGGCCGGCCAATTGCCAAGGTCACAGCCTGACCTTGGCAAGATGCCCCGCCGCAACGAACCACATGATCAGCCCCACGACTGGCAACAGCACGATGACTAGGCTCCAGATGATCTTTCGCCCCACCTCGATACGACTGCGCCATACCTGAACGATAGCCAGTACATCGCCTATCAGCACTAGCATCGCCAGTAGGACACTCCAGGTTTCCATGGCTTAGGGCCTCAGATACCTGTCGTCGGGACGATTGCCGCGCGGGCCCATGATGCCCCAGATGATCAGGCCCAACACCGGCAGGATCACGATCAGCAACACCCACATTGCCTTTTTGCCAGTCGTGGCGTCGCTGCGCAGCACGCTGACGATGGCCCAGACATCCAGAGCCAGGATGAGCAGGCCGAAAATACCGCCAAATGCATCGGTCATGGCAAGACTCCAATTACGGTGAGTACGTAATTAGGATGCCTGGGGGGTTTGAGGGTTCAGTAAGACGACCCGCTCAGTAATGGGCCGAGATGATCATGGCGAAGCCACGAACGGTTTCATGCCCGCTCAGCTCGCCACCTTCTCGGCGTATGCATGCCAGCCTTGCGAGCAGCGCCCGGCTCCCGCTACGCCGGCAAGCTCGCGGGCATAAGGGAACAGCACGTCGAAGACGAAGCTCACGGCACTGTGCCTTCGATATTGGTAAGGACGGCATTGATCGGCATCATCAATCCTCCAGGCGGGGGAAGCGGCCAGCGAGGTCTTTACCGGTAAATTGCGCGACCCAGCCTTCTGGATTGCTAAACAGGCGAATGGCGACGAAGTGCGGACTCTCGCCCATGTCGAACCAATATCGGGTTCCGGCGGGTACGGAGATCAGATCGTTCTTTTCGCACAGCACGGCGTAGACCTTATCTTCGATATGCAGGGTGAAAAGCCCACGACCAGCGACGAAGAAGCGCGCCTCATCCGCTGCTTGGCGATGTTCCTCAAGAAACTTGGCTCGCAGCTCGGCCTTCTGCGGGTGGTCCCTGTTCAGGCTGATGACATCTACGGTGATGTAGCCACGCTCGTTCATCAGACTGTCGATCTGCGGCTGATAGGTAGCGAGAACCTCCTCAGAGCTGGCGCCGGCAGCAAGCGGCGCACTGGCCTGCCAGCGTTCGAGACGCACGCCAACCTCAGCCAATGTGGCGGCGATATCCTCGACATGGGTGAGCACCTTGAGTGGCAGCTCGGGAGCGGTGTCCTGGTAGACGCTGAGAATGCTCATGCGGGTTGTCTCCGAACCGGGTGCTGTCCCGGCTTCTCGTCGGTTATTCGGGCACGCGTTGCGTGCGGTAAGAGAACGCGGCCCGCATCGATGGTGGCCTGCGACAAGTGTTCACGAGTGGCTGTCATGCCCCGTTCTCCCGCTGGGGATGGCAATGATTACGGCTGCGGCCAGTGCCGCCAGGCTGGCGATGGCAAAGGTCCAGAACGGCCCGAGGCTGGCCCAACTGTAGCCAGAGTAAAGCGCGCCCAACGCTCCGCCGACGCCCGCCAGCGTCGCGTACAGCGCTTGTCCTTGCCCTTGCTGACGGTGGCCGAAGCTGCGCTGAACGAAATGGATCGCCGCCGCATGAAAGCTGCCAAACGTCGCCGCATGCATCAACTGCGCGATCAGCAGCACGCTCAGATGATCGGCCAGCGTGCCGAGCAGCAGCCAACGTATCGCCGCCAGCACGAAACTAGCCATCAAGACCTGACGCAACGAAAAGCGCGCCATCAGCGCAGCCATGACCAGGAAAAGCAGAATCTCCGCGACCACGCCCAACGCCCACAACAGGCCGATGGTGCTCCGGCTATAGCCAAGCGACTCGAGATGAATACTTAAAAAAGTGTAGTAAGGCCCGTGACTGACTTGCATCAGGCCAACACAGACAAAGAATGCCAGCACGCCGGGACGGCACAGCTGACGAAGGAAGCCACCCTGCTCAACCAGATCCGGTCGTTGTGCTGGCGCGGCATTGGGCACCCAGACGCTGGCGATGACGATGCCGACCATGACCACCATCACCGCCACGGGGTAAATATCCAGGGTCAGACGCTCGAACAGTGCACCAAGCCCCACCACCGCCGCGATGAAACCGATGCTGCCCCACAGACGGACCTGGCTGTAGCGCGATGACTGATCGCGCAGGTGCGCCAGCGTGATGACTTCGAACTGCGGCAGCACGGCATGCCAGAAGAACGCATGCAGCGCCATGACCAGCGCGAGCCAGGCGTAGCTCTTGCCGAAGAAGATCAGACCAAACGACAGCAGCGTGCAAAGCGCGCCAATGCGAACGATCGCCAGACGCTGCCCGGTAACATCGCCCAGCCAGCCCCAGAGGTTCGGCGCCAGACAGCGCATCAGCATGGGAATGGCGACCAGCTCGCCGATACGCTCGGCGCTGAACCCCAGGTGATCAAAATACAGCCCGAGAAACGGCGCGGCAGAACCGAGCAGCGCGAAGTAAAAGAAATAGAAGCTGGACAGGCGCCAATACGGTAACGGTCTGTTCATAAGATCTACGTGACACCATTGGCTGGAGGCTCGAGGCTGGACGATAAGCCGCGCACTCGGGGCGAGTCGTTCAGCCTTCAGCGTCTAGCCCTAAGCCGCAGGCTTCGATTAAAGCTGTCCCAACACCGGAGTCGTCACCCGCACATCGGAGTTCTGCCCGCGATGACGCAACAGATGGTCCAGCAGGACGATGGCCATCATCGCTTCGGCGATGGGCGTGGCGCGAATGCCTACGCAAGGATCGTGGCGGCCTTTAGTGATGACATCGACCGGGTTGCCGTCAATGTCGATCGAGCGGCCTGGCGTGGTGATGCTTGAGGTCGGCTTGAGCGCCAGATGGGCGATGATCGGCTGGCCGCTGGAAATTCCACCAAGCACGCCGCCGGCGTTGTTGGAAAGGAAGCCCTCAGGGGTCAGCTCGTCACGATGCTCGGTGCCACGCTGGGAAACACTGGCGAAACCGGCACCAATCTCCACACCCTTGACGGCGTTGATGCTCATCAGCGCATGGGCCAGATCGGCATCCAGACGATCGAAGATCGGCTCGCCCAAGCCTGGCGGTACGCCTTCGGCCACGACGGAAATCTTCGCGCCGACCGAATCCTGATCGCGACGCAATTGATCCATATAAGCCTCGAGCTCCGGTACCTTGTCCGGATCGGGGCTGAAGAACGCGTTCTGCTCGACGCTATCCCAGGTCTTGAAGGGGATCTCGATCGGTCCCAACTGGCTCATGTAGCCGCGCACCTGGATGCCGAGGGTCGCCAGGTATTTCTTGGCGATGGCACCGGCCGCTACGCGCATCGCGGTTTCACGCGCCGAGCTGCGACCACCGCCGCGGTAATCACGTAGCCCATACTTGTGGTGGTAGCTGTAGTCGGCGTGTGCCGGGCGGAACTGATCCTTGATCGCCGAGTAGTCCTTGGACTTCTGGTCGGTATTGCGGATCAGCAGGCCGATCGGGCAACCGGTGGTGCGTCCTTCGAACACGCCAGAGAGAATCTCGACCTCGTCGGCCTCCTGTCGCTGGGTCGTGTGCCGGCTGGTGCCGGGCTTGCGTCGATCGAGGTCGCGTTGAAGATCGGCGACGGTCAATTCCAGCCCCGGCGGGCAACCATCGACGATCGCGACCAGCGCAGGACCGTGACTTTCACCAGCTGTGGTGACGGTGAACAGCTTGCCGTATGTGTTGCCGGACATGCAGGGCGCTCCGCGATCGACCTAAACGAGGGGGCGGAAGTATACCCGAGCCTTCGCAGGTTTCACCGCTTCGGTGACTGCGTGTAGGGTCGACAGGCGAACCAAAGCGCTTCGCATCGCATCCAACCCGCTTCGCCGATGGTTGAACCTACTCATGCGCACTCTCTTTCTGCTGGTTTTTCTCGCCATGCTTGCTCCACATATCCAAGCTCAGACGCTGCTGAACCAGGCGATTACGGTGCAGGTGCCGGAAGGTCGTCTACATGGCACCTTGCTGCTTCCCAAAAGCGCCGAACCTATCCCGGTCGCGCTGCTGATTGCCGGATCGGGGCCCACCGACCGCAATGGCAATAGCCCAATGGGCCACAACGACAGCCTGAAGCGGCTGGCACAAGCGCTGGCCAAACACGGCATTGCCAGCTTGCGCTATGACAAACGGGGCGTCGGGCAGAGCCTGGCGGTCGCGCCGGACGAACGACAACTGAGCGTGGAGCGCTACGTTGCGGATGCGGCAGCATGGGCACGAATGCTGAAAGCCGACCCGCGCTTCTCTGCTGTCGTGCTGATCGGGCACAGCGAGGGCGCGCTGATCGCCAGCCTGGCTACACCTGTCGCCGAGCCCGACGCGCTGATCAGCATCGCCGGTAGCGGTCGTCCCATCGACCTGCTGCTGCGTGAACAGCTCCAGGGCCGCCTGCCGCCACCGCTGCTGGCAACCGCGCATTACCTGATCGATGAACTCAAGGCGGGACGAACACATGAACAGGTGCCTGATGCGCTGCAGATATTGTTTCGTCCAAGCGTGCAGCCGTATCTGATTTCCCTGTTCGGCCAGGATCCGGCCGACGCATTTGCCAACACGACCGTGCCGGCACTGATCATTCAGGGCACGCATGACATTCAGGTCGAACAGGAAGATGCCAAAGCCTTGCAGCACGCCCGAAAGGACGCCGAGTTGGCGCTGATTGCCGGAATGAACCATGTACTGCGCATCGTACCGATGGGTCGCAACGACCAGACAGTCTCCTACAACCAGCCCGAGCTGCCGATCGCCCATGCGTTGACGGAGCGGATCAGCCAATTCCTACGCAAGCATGGCTTATTGCCGGCCTCCAGTTAGACGAGCGTCGGCCGATACGCTCCTTGCCCACGCAATGATTCGCTCCTGGAGCCCATGGACGCCGACATGACCGACAGCTCGCCCTCAACCAACGACAGCGAGGCCCAAACGCCGGAAGCAACGCCGCAGCCGCATCCCTGGGCGGAGCTCGCCCCGGATCGTTTCCGGCTGCTGCGCCTGGCGCCACTTCCGACCGATCGGGATACCGGTGCGCGGCCGCTGAAGTTCGTCGAACTGGCTCAGGTCGAGCGGCATACACCTCAGCAGAGCTTGCTGAAGCTGTTCGTTCGACTGCCGGGTCAGGTGTCGTCGAAGAAGCACAATGCGCTGGAAGTCTGGGCGGATCATCGCGCCAAGGAACTGCGCTTCGGTCCCGACACCGGTCTGCATCTGCAACCGGTTAACCGTGGCATAGGACGCTTTTTGCTGGCACAGGGTGCGCTTTGGGCGCAGAGGCGCTGGGCACATTATCTGGTCGAGGGCGGCGCCCTCCCCGCCGCGGACATTACTGGCGAAGACATGCGCTTGCGCCGCGACCAGTGCTTGCTGAGCCAGGGCTTCGATGTGCTCTATCCGGAGCCCAGCAAGCTCAAGGCAACCTATAGCGCGCCTCGTGCCAGCTCACTACGCCCCGACTGGAATCTGGAAAAGGTACAGGTCATCGATCTGAAGGATGCCGCCGCGATGCTGGAGCAGGCCGATCAGAACCTGCTGGAGCAGGAAAACAAGATTCGCGACCTGCAGGAACGGCTTAACAAATTTCGCCGTGAAGATGGCACGCTCCGATTCACCATCGCCTGCCTGATCGCCTTCTCGCTGTTCCAGGCCGGGCTGCTGATCTGGATTGCGACGCGCTGACGCTCTGGAGGCGCCACATCGCAGCGCTGCCTACTAGCCTTTTAGGCGCGCGCGAAAGAGGTCCTGATGCTCGCGACATTGGCTGGCAGCGAGCAGAAATACGCCATGGCCACCTTCACTGAATTCCAGCCAGGTAAAGCTCACTTCGGGATAAAGCGCCTCGACATGCACCTGACTGTTGCCCACCTCGATAACCAAGGTGCCGGTTTCGGTCAGGTGATCAGCCGCCTCGGCCAGCATGCGTCGCACCAGGTCCAGCCCATCGTCCCCGCAGGCTAGCCCCAAGGCTGGCTCATGATGGTATTCGTCCGGCATGTCGGCGAAGTCTTCCGCATCCACATATGGCGGATTGGATACGATCAGATCGAAGCGCTGACCAGGTAGCCCGTCGAAGCCATCGCTCTGCACGGTATAAACCCGATCTTCCAAGCCATGATGCTCGATGTTGCGGTTCGCCACTTCGAGCGCCTCGAACGACAGATCAGCCAGCACCACTTCGGCATCGAGAAACTCATAAGCGCAGGCAATGCCGATGCAACCGGAGCCGGTGCACAAGTCGAGAATCCGAGCGGGGGGCTGCGCCAGCCAGGGTTCGAAGCGGCGGTCGATCAGTTGCCCGATTGGCGAGCGCGGAATCAACACGCGCTCGTCGACGATGAATGGCAGCCCGCAGAACCAGGCTTGCCCCAACAGGTAGGCGGTGGGCACGCGCTCCTCGATCCGCCGATGTAGGTGGTCGTTCAAGCGTTGCCGCTCATCGTCTTCCAGGCGGCAGTCGAGATAGCTGTCGGCCATTTCCCAGGGCAGATGCAGAGCACCAAGTACCAGTTGGCGCGCCTCATCCCAGGCATTATCCGTGCCGTGACCGAAGAACAGCTGTTCGGCCTGAAAGCGGCTGACTGCCCAGCGAATGTAATCGCGCAAAGTGCGCAATTGGGACGGCGAAGCGGCCACGGCGACTCTCCTTCTGAAAAGCGCGAGAGTTTAGCCGATGGCCTCGCGACTTTCTCGAATCGTATAGGACGATCATGGCCCTATTGCCGGATTGCGCAACTCGGCCGGTGAAATCATCATCTTGGGCAGTTCACATATCGGTCATCTGGCGCCACAATCAGGCCCCTCTCAAAACAAGGAGTCAGTGATGTCCAAGCCACAGACCATGCTTCAGCTCAGTGGCCGCAGTTATGCACCGGCGACTTTGGCTAACGCGACCGTTGTGGTCATTGATGCTCAGGAAGAGTACCGGACGGGGACTCTTGCGCTACCGAACCTGAGCGCGGCGCTGGAGGAAATCAGGAACCTGATCAGCACTGCACGCGCGGTCGGAGCACCTGTTGTGCACGTCCATCACCTGGGTATTCCAGGCGGCCTGTTCGACCCGCAGGGCCAGCGCGGCCAGATCATGCCGGAGGCGGCACCACTGCCGGGCGAAACCGTGATCGGCAAAACCTTGCCCAACGCCTTCGCCGGTACTGAATTGCACGAATTGTTGCAGCAACATGGCCGTCTCGACCTCATCGTCTGCGGTTTCATGACCCACTCCAGCGTGAGCACCACGGTTCGCGCCGCCAAGGATTACGGTTACCGCTGCACCCTCGTTGACAAGGCCTGCGCCACGCGCGACCTGCCGATGGGAGACGGTGTGCTCGAGGCGGCACAGGTGCATCGCATGGAAATGACCATCCTCGCGGACAACTTCGCGGTTTGCGTGGCTGACGTAGAAGCACTGGCGTAATCGTTCGCGCCGTAAGCGTTACCTGACCGCGAATAAAACTGACCGGGCCAGCCCGGTCATAGCCTGTTCTGACGAGGTAACCGGAATGAAACGAACCGATGGATTCGATGCACGCCGACTTCGCCCTCGCGAACAACGCAGCTGGGGAGCACGCCTCGGCGCAATGCTGGGCATGCTGCTGAGCCTTCTCGGCGTGCTGCTGGCGGGAGTCGGTGGGGCATCCCTGTTCGGCAGCCATGCAGCCTTCGCCAGCCTGGCGCTCGAATATGAAGAAGCCGTGACGTTTTTGGTCCTTGGGCTGGTTTTGCTGGTGATCGGCCTACTCGTCAGGCGCTACGCGCGGCGCCGATTGCGCGGTCCCGGCGGACTGAGCCTGTCCCCTGGGCTGAAGAAGAAGCGTTGACCTCTGTGCTTCGGGCAGGTTGAAAGCAAAGGCTTTGGGGTAAGATCGCTGCAACGCGGAGGCCCCATGCAAGACGACGACTTTTCTCTATTCAAATCAGCTGTTCGTGGCGTCAAGCCAATCGAACACGACCGCGCCGACACCGGCAAACCACGCAGCAACAAGGCACAGATCGCCACCCGCCGCGCGAACGCAGTCATCAGCAACGGCGAAACCCGCATCGATGGGCTTTCCGATCAGTTCGTCATCGACGTCGCAGCGGAGGACGAGCTGTACTGGGCACGCGACGGTGTGCAAGACAGCCAGATGCGCAAGCTCAAAGCTGGCCAGATCCCCTTCGAAGGCAGCCTGGATCTGCATGGACTGAGCGTCGAAAAAGCCCGCGAGCTGCTCTGGGATTTCCTCGCCGAAGCCTGCAAATTCGAGATTCGCTGCGTGCGAGTCACCCATGGCAAGGCCGCCCGCGTCGACCGCAAACGTCCGCTGATCAAAAGCCACGTCAATACCTGGCTACGTCAGCATGCCCAGGTGCTTGGTTTTAGCTCATGCGTGCCGAGACATGGCGGCACCGGGGCTGTTTACGTGATGCTCAAACGCACCATGCTCGAAGGGAGAGATGAGTAAGAGCTTCAAGCTGCTTCAAGCTGCTTCAAGCCATAGAGCATGCGAGACCGAGGCAGCCGCCCCATTCTTGCAGCTTGAAACTTGCAGCTTGCAGCTCACCTTCCCCTTGCCAGCGCGGCGGGTGCGCCCTACCCTTCGCGCTTGCGCTCACATGAAGCCCGACAGGTAGCTCAATGTCACTGGAACAACATTACACCGAGATTCTTGGCCAGCTCGGAGAAGACGTCACCCGCGAGGGATTGCTCGACACGCCCAAGCGCGCCGCCAAAGCCATGCAGTATCTATGCAAGGGTTACCAGCAGACGCTGGAAGAAGTCACCAACGGCGCGCTGTTCAGCTCCGACAACAGCGAAATGGTGCTGGTGAAGAACATCGAGCTGTACTCCTTGTGCGAACACCACATGCTTCCCTTCATTGGCAAGGCCCATGTTGCCTACCTGCCCAACGGCAAGGTGCTCGGACTCTCGAAGGTAGCGCGTATCGTCGAGATGTACGCTCGCCGGCTGCAGATTCAGGAGAACCTCACCCGCGAGATTGCCGAGGCGGTCCAGCAAGTCACTGGCGCCTGGGGCGTGGCTGTTGTCATCGAAGCCCAGCACATGTGCATGATGATGCGCGGCGTCGAGAAGCAGAACTCCTCGATGGTCACCTCGGTCATGCTCGGAGAGTTCCGGGAAAACGCTGCGACTCGTAGCGAATTCCTCGGTTTGGTCAAATAGAACAAAGCCAGGCTGACTCAAGCTTTCTGGGCTTGAGGCTTGAGGGCGTGTAAGTGTGCCGTTGCCCTTTCGTCCAGCCTCAAGCCTCCAGTCGCTTTCCTCGTCTTTTCTGTCAGTCGAGCATCCCGACATGGCGCGGATGACTGGCAATCCGCTGTAGCCACGCGCAAATTGCCGGGTACTTCTCCAGCTTGAATCCGCCCTCTTCCGCTACGTGCGTATAGGCATACAGCGCGATATCCGCAATCGAGTAGTGATCACCAACGAGATAGGGCGTGCGCAGTAACTGTTGCTCCATGACGTCCAGCGCATGGTAGCCGTCCAGTTGCTTGGCAGCATATTCATCGAGACGATCATCAGGTAGCCCCAAGTAAACCTTGATGAATCGGGCCACTGCTATGAACGGCTCGTGGCTGTACTGCTCGAAGAATTGCCACTGCAGAACCTGGGTGCGCAAACGCGCATCCTTGGGCAGGAACTCGGTTCCCTCCGCAAGAAAATTCAGAATCGCATTCGACTCCCACAGGCAGGAGCCGTCTTCCAGTTCAAGGACTGGTATCTTGCCGTTGGGATTCTTTTTCAGAAACCACTCTTCACGGCTTTCGCCGCGAAGAATATCTACCGGTATCCACTCGTAATCCCGACCGAGCAGGTGCAGCATCAGCTTAACCTTGTAGCAGTTGCCGGACCGATAATCGCCATAGACCTTGTATGTCATTGCCTCCTCCTCTCGGGCAATTCAAACATCAATACTGTTCACGCCGCTTCGATTACCAGCGCTTCACGAATTACGCCTGCGAGGCGGCGGACACCTTCGGTGAGACGCTCCGGCGCGACATGGCTGAAATTCAGCCGTAAATATCCTGGATTCTGCTCGGGGTCGACGAAGAACGGTTCGCCTGGCATAAACACTACATCCTGCGCCAGAGCGGAATCGAGCAGCGTTCGGGTATCGAATGGCTGCTTCAATTTCAGCCAGAAGAACAACCCACCTTGCGGCATCTGCCAGTCGGCAAGATCGGTGAAATGGTCCATCAGCGCAGCCTGCATGGCATCACGGCGCTGACGATAGAAGCCACGCAATTCTTCCAGGTGTGAACGATACTGCTCGCTGCCGAGCCATTGCAGCGCCTGCCACTGGCCGATGCGATTGGTGTGCAGATCGGCTGACTGCTTCAGCTTCAACAGATAAGGGAACAAATCTGGAGTCGCGATCAGATAACCGACTCGCAATCCCGGTAGCAGCGTCTTGGAGACCGTGCCGGTGTATATCCAGCTTGCCTGCCGCATACGGCTGACGATGGGCCTGGCGTTACCTTCGTCGAAAACCAGTTCGCGGTAGGGCTCGTCTTCGATCAAGGTCACTTTGAATTCATCGAGCAGCGCTGCGACCGCGTCGCGCTTTTCTTCGCTGTAGCGCACAGCCGAAGGATTCTGAAAAGTTGGGATAAGGTAAGCAAAAGCCGGCTTGTGCTGCTCCAATCGCTGGCGCAGCGCGTCCAGCGATGGGCCGTCCGACTCTTGCGGCACAGCCAGGCAGTTGGCACCGAACAATTGGAATACCTGCAACGCAGCCAAATAAGTAGGGGCTTCTAGCAACACTTCAGTACCGCGATCGATGAACAACTTCGAGGCCAGATCCAGCGTCTGCTGGGAGCCGCTGACGATCAGTACCTGGTTCGCCGAGCAGTGCACACCGAGTGAGCGCGCCTCGGAGGCAATGGCTTCGCGCAATTCAGGCTCCCCCTCGCTCATGCCGTACTGACCCATGCTTACTGGCATCTGCGTCCACTCAACCTTCGGCAACATCGACTCGGCAGGCAGCCCTCCGGCAAACGACATCACCTCAGGGCGCTGCGCAGCGGCAAGAATTTCACGGATCAGCGAGCTTTTCAGGCGGTCGACGCGTTCGGAGAAGGCCATGGGACACCAGATGCAGGGAGGAATGAAATGAGTCAAACTACTTGACCGAAATTACGCCTGCGCTCGCGAATACGTCAATATGCCTGACCTAAAAAAAAGCACAATTCAGCGCCAGATCATGGAGAGCTTCTTCCTTGGCTATCAGGCCTTCACGGCCAAGCCAGACGAAATGCTCGCGCGCCGCGGACTATCCCGAGTGCATCACCGTATTCTGTTCTTCATCGCAAGCTACCCCGACCTCAGCATGAAAGAGCTGCTCGGATACCTCGGCGTGAGCAAGCAGGCACTGAATATACCGCTGCGGCAGCTCATCGAGATGCATCTGGTGGAAAGCAGAGCTGCGGAGGACGACAAACGTAAACGCATGCTGCGCTTCACCCCGGCAGGCGCCAGGCTGGAACAGGCCCTCAGGAAGGAGCAGGTGCGCTTATTCGACCGAGCATTCAAACAAGCCGGTGAGGAAGCCGTCACCGGTTGGCTGGCAGTGAACCAAGCACTGGCGGCTGGCACCGCTCGAGATTAGCTCGATATCCGGGCACACCGCATGCGCTTGTATCGTTCACACCAATACCGTCGTAAGCCTCGCGAATAAAGCGCAAACCTTTATTGAGGACGGAACAGCAGCGTGTAATCGCACCGAGCTTACTTGGCGCCATCACCATTGCGTTCTCCGGCAAGGTGTAAACCTATTTCAGGACGGGACACAGAAACAAAAAAGGGCGACCGAAGTCGCCCTTTTCTATGGATTACAGAACTTAGTTCTGGTTTTCCATCTGTGCGCGGATCAGATCACCGATGGTGGTCGGACCGGCAGAAGGTTCTACGTCCTGCTTGGTACGCAGTTCCTTCATCGCATCCTTCTCGTCCTCGACGTCTTTCGACTTGATGGACAGGCTGATGACGCGGCTCTTGCGGTCGATGCTAATGATCTTGGCTTCGACTTCATCGCCTTCTTTCAGCACATTGCGCGCGTCTTCAACGCGGTCACGGCTGATTTCGGACGCCTTCAGGGTCGCTTCGATATCGTTGCCCAGATCGATGATGGCGCCTTTGGCGTCAACTTCTTTCACGGTGCCACGAACGATGCTGCCCTTGTCGTTGACAGCAGCGTAGTTGGAGAACGGATCGTCTTCCAGCTGCTTGATGCCCAAGGAGATGCGCTCACGCTCTGGATCGACCGACAGAATGACGGTGTCCAGCTCGTCGCCCTTCTTGAAGCGACGTACGGCTTCTTCACCGACTTCGTTCCAAGAGATGTCGGACAAGTGAACCAGGCCATCGATGCCGCCGTCCAGACCAATGAAGATACCGAAATCGGTGATCGACTTGATGGTGCCGGAGATACGGTCGCCCTTGTTGAACTGGCCAGAGAAGTCTTCCCATGGGTTGGACTTGCACTGCTTGATGCCCAGGGAAATACGACGACGCTCTTCGTCGATGTCCAGAACCATGACTTCCACTTCGTCGCCGACCTGTACGACTTTCGACGGGTGGATGTTCTTGTTGGTCCAGTCCATTTCGGACACGTGCACCAGGCCTTCAACGCCTTCTTCCAGCTCGGCGAAGCAGCCGTAGTCAGTGAGGTTGGTGACCTTGGCCATGACGCGGGTGTTTTCCGGGTAACGGGCCTTGATGGCAACCCATGGGTCTTCGCCCAGCTGCTTCAGACCCAGGGAAACGCGGTTGCGCTCGCGGTCGAACTTCAGCACCTTGACGTCGATCTCGTCGCCAACGTTGACGATCTCGGAAGGATGCTTGATGCGCTTCCAGGCCATGTCGGTGATGTGTAGCAGGCCGTCTACGCCGCCCAGGTCGACGAATGCGCCGTAGTCGGTGAGGTTCTTGACGATACCCTTGACCTGCTGGCCTTCCTGCAGCGATTCCAGCAGAGCTTCGCGCTCAGCACTGTTTTCGGCTTCCAGGACGCTACGACGGGAAACGACAACGTTGTTGCGCTTCTGGTCCAGCTTGATGACCTTGAACTCGAGTTCTTTGCCTTCCAGATGAGTGGTATCACGCACTGGACGGACATCAACCAGGGAACCTGGCAGGAACGCACGGATGCCGTTAACGTCGACAGTGAAGCCGCCCTTAACCTTACCGTTGATAACGCCCTTGACCACTTCCTCAGCTGCGAAAGCCGCTTCCAGAACAATCCAGCACTCGGCACGCTTGGCTTTTTCGCGGGACAGCTTGGTTTCACCGAAGCCATCTTCAACCGCGTCCAGCGCCACGTGAACTTCGTCACCCACGCTGATGGTCAGCTCGCCCTGCTCGTTGTAGAACTGCTCGACCGGGATGACGCCCTCGGACTTCAGACCGGCATGGACAGTGACCCAGTCACCATCGATGTCGACCACGATGCCGGTGATGATGGCGCCCGGCTGCATGTCGAGGGATTTCAGGCTTTCTTCAAAAAGTTCTGCAAAGCTTTCGCTCATGTTTATTCCTGCTGTTTTCGGGCGAGAATCCGCCCATCTCCACGCCCCAGATAACGTGGGTTCATTCATATAAAAAAAGGCCTGCGGGACTGGATCTGGTCTCCCACATGCCTCCTTGTTAACAGCGCTCTAAACGAGCACCGTCGGACCGCACCTCGGCGGTCGCTCTTCAGGCGAAATCGCGCTTGGCAACTTCGCTCAGAATCTGTCCTAGCACCTGCTCGATGGAAAGCTCGGTGGAGTCCAGCTGTACCGCATCGTCTGCCGGCTTCAGTGGTGCCACTTCGCGTTGGGTATCGCGCTCATCGCGCGCCCGTATCTCATCGAGAAGACTCGCGAGATTAACATCATCACCCTTGGCCTTCAACTGCAGGAAGCGTCGGCGCGCCCTTTCCTCAGCGCTGGCGGTGAGGAATATCTTCAGCGGGGCTTCCGGAAAGACTACGGTGCCCATGTCCCGCCCATCCGCGACAAGTCCGGGCGGCTCTCGGAAGGCCTTTTGGCGCTGCAGCAGTGCATCACGAACGACCGGCAGCGCGGCCACTTGGGAAGCGCCAGCACCGACCTGCTCGTTGCGAATCGCGTGGGTGACATCCTCTCCTTCGAGAATGATCTGCATGCCATGGCCATCCCCTGCGCCGAACTGGACGTCAAGATGTGCCGCAAGCACTTTCAGCGCTTCTTCGTTGGTCAGATCGACCCCATGGTTGCGGGCTGCGAAGGCAAGCAGGCGATAAAGCGCCCCGGAATCGAGAAAATTCCATCCCAGTTTTGCCGCTAGCAATGCCGCCACCGTGCCCTTGCCGGAGCCGCTAGGGCCGTCGATGGTGATGACTGGAACCTGTCTGATCATGAATCAGCCTCCACGGCCACCCGCATGCCAGCCCGCTCAGCCAGCGTCAGAAAGTTCGGGAACGAAGTGGCGACGTTGGCGCAGTCGTGGATGCGTATCGCAGCGCCAGCGCGAAGCGCAGCGACACTAAAGGACATCGCGATGCGGTGATCGCCGTGTGCCCAGACCTCACCACCGCCGAAGGCAGCGCCGCCTTCGATGATGATCCCATCGGGAGTCGGCGTAGCCTTCACGCCGAGCGTTTGCAGTCCATCGGCCATCACCTGAATGCGGTCGGACTCCTTTACCCGCAACTCTTCGGCACCACGCAAAGTTGTTTGGCCCTCGGCACAGGCCGCCGCGACGAACAGCACCGGGAATTCATCGATGGCGAGCGGGACGAGTTTTTCTGGTATCTCGATACCCTTGAGCCGAGCGGCACGCACCCGAATATCCGCAACCGGCTCGCCGCCCACTTCACGCTGGTTGGTCAATTCGATATCGGCGCCCATCAGCTTGAGAATATCGATCACGCCGGTACGCGTCGGGTTGATCCCAACGTGCTCAAGGGTGATATCCGAACCGTCCGCAATACTGGCAGCGACCATGAAGAAGGCCGCGGAAGAGATATCCGCAGGCACTTCGATCTGCGTGGCGTGCAATTTGTGGCCTGGCTCGACGGTAGCGGTGCTGCTCTCCACCAGAACCGGATAACCGAAGCCCTGAAGCATTCGTTCGGTATGGTCACGGGTGGGCGCCGGCTCGGTCACGGAGGTTCGCCCGGCCGCATAAAGCCCCGCCAGCAACAGGCACGACTTAACCTGAGCGCTGGCCATCGGCATGTCGTAATGCATCCCGGAGAGCTTCTGCCCACCGCGAATGGTCAGCGGCGGACGCCCCTCGGGCGCTGTCTCGATCACTGCCCCCATATCACGCAGGGGTTTTGCGACGCGATTCATCGGGCGCTTGGACAGCGAAGCATCACCGGTCAGCGTGGTGTCGAACGGCTGCGCAGCCAACAAGCCGGACAGCAGACGCATCGAGGTCCCGGAATTACCGAGATAGATTGGGCCTGGCGGAGCCTTCAAGCCATGCAGGCCGACGCCATGGACGGTCACGCGCCCCTGATTCGGCCCCTCGATCACCACACCCATGTCGCGGAATGCCTGAATAGTTGCCAGAGCGTCTTCACCCTCGAGAAAACCTTCTACTTCGGTGATTCCATCGGCAAGCGAGCCGAGCATGATCGACCGGTGGGAAATGGATTTGTCGCCTGGTACTCGAAGTGTGCCGTTCAGGCTGCCGCCAGGGTTGGCGAGGAAGATCAGATCTTTGGAATGCATAACGTCCACATAGGCTCTGCGAGCCAGTATTTTGCTGAAATGTTCCCGGGCAGCCCTGGCGCGCGTGAACACGCCCAACAACGTATGCCCGTCTCCTTCATCGACCGCGGCGCGTAGCGCATCGAGGTCGGCACGAAAATCATCGAGGGTATGCAGCACGGCCTCGCGATTGGCGAGGAAGATGTCATGCCACATGACCGGATCACTACCGGCTATACGGGTGAAATCACGAAACCCGCCTGCCGCATAACGGAAAATCTCCAGATTCTCGTTGCGTTTGGCCAGTGAGTCCACCAGACCAAACGCCAACAGGTGAGGCAGGTGGCTGGTCGCTGCAAGCACTTCGTCATGATGCTGAACATCCATATGCTCAACATCAGCACCCAATGCGCGCCACAAGCCGTCGACAAGCGTCAGCGCGGCCGGATCGGTGTCCTCCAACGGCGTGAGGATCACCTTGTGGCAACGGAAAAGCGTGCTTTCGGCAGCGGTAATGCCGCTCTGTTCCGAACCCGCTATCGGATGGCCCGGCACGAAACGAGGCGGCATCCGCCCGAACCGCTCACGAGCACAACGCACCACGTTGCCCTTGCCGCTGCCTACATCGGTGAGCACCGCGTTTCCGAGATCCAGCGTCGCAAGCTCCGCCAGCAGCCGTTCCATCGCGAGGATCGGGACGGCCAACTGAATCACGTCCGCGCCGTGGCAAGCGTCTGCAAGGCTATCTGCGCAGCGATCCACCACGCCGAGTTCGACGGCAAGCTCGCGAGAACGGGCATCGAGATCGAAGCCGACCACCTCATTACACAGCCCACGCTCACGCAGCCCTTTAGCGAACGAGCCACCAATCAGGCCGAGACCGATCACGGCCAGCCGGCGTACCTGAGGGACGTCAGCGCTCGTCGATCCAGTGTCGCGGCTCAACGCCCGAGAGCCTTGCGCAGGGCGTCGAGAAATCGTGCGTTCTCGGCTTCGGTTCCGATCGACACACGAAGAAAAGTTGGCATTCCATAGCCAGCCATAGGTCGAACGATAACGCCATCGCGCAGCAACGCCTGGTTGATCGGCGAGGCGTCACGGCCAAAATCAACCGCGATGAAGTTCCCCCTGGACGGTATCCAGTCCAGCCCCAGCTGTTTGAAGCCCGTCTCGAGCTGCTGCATACCAGCGCTATTACACGCCCTGCTTTGAGACAGATATTCGGCATCGTCAAGCGCGGCGCAGGCGGCGGCAAGGGCGAGGCTGTTGACGTTGAATGGCTGGCGAACACGATTCAGCACATCGGCAATCCGCGCCGAACAGATTGCATACCCCACACGCAACGCAGCCAGGCCGTAGGCCTTGGAGAAGGTGCGGGACACCAGCAAGTTGGGATGCGAAGCCAGAAAGGTCAATCCATCCGGCAGCTCGCCACCCTCTGCGTATTCGATATAAGCCTCATCCAGCACAACCAGAACGTGCGACGGAACACTGGCGAGGAAGCTGCCGAGCGCGTCGGCATCGAACCAGGTGCCAGTCGGGTTATTGGGGTTGGCGATGAACACTACACGGGTATTCTCATCGATAGCCGCCTGCATGGCGTCGAGATCGTGCCCCCAGTGCTTGGCTGGGACAGCCCTCGCCTGCGCGCCGACGGCCTGGGTAGCAATCGGGTAGACCGCAAAGGCGTGCTCACTGAATACCGCATTGAGCCCAGGCGCGAGATAGGCCCGAGCGACCAACTCGAGAATATCGTTGGAGCCGTTGCCGAGGGTGACCTGAGAGGTATCGACGCCGTATCGCTCGGCCAATTTCTGCTTGAGCACAAAACCGTTGCCGTCGGGATAGCGGGTCAACTCGTCGAGCTGCGCTCTGATCGCAGCGATGACTTTCGGACTGGGACCCAGCGGATTTTCATTGCTGGCCAGCTTGACGATGGTCTGCGGATCGAGATCGAGCTCCCGAGCCAACTCGTCAACGGGCTTACCGGGGACATAGGGCGACAGCTTCTGCACGCCTGGCTGCGCCAGGGCGAGGAAATCACAGGACATAGCTACAAGCCTCAAGCTTCAAGCTGCAAGTAAAGAGCCACGCCGTCCACTTGCGGCTTGAGGCTTATAGCTTGCAGCTGTTTTTAAAGTACCGCCTTGGGATACGACCCCAGCACCTTCAACGCTACCGCCTCGCGTCCGATCCTCTCCAGAACGTCCTTGATCAGCGGGTCCTGATGATGGCCGATGCAGTCGATGAAAAATACATAGGTCCATTTTCCACTGCGCGAAGGACGGGTTTCGATCCGCGTCAGGTCGATGCCATTCGAATGAAAGGGCATCAACAACTCATGCAGAGCGCCAGGCTTGTTGCGCATGGACACGATGATCGAAGTCTTGTCATCGCCGGTAGGCGGTACTTCCTGACTACCAATGATCAAAAAACGCGTGGAGTTGTCCGGACGGTCCTCGATCTTTTCGGCAAGCTTGCTCAGGCCGTAAAGCTGAGCGGCCATGTCACCGGCGATCGCTGCGGAATTCCACTCGCTCTTCACACGCTTGGCCGCATCGGCATTGCTGGATACGGCCACACGCTCGACGCTCGGATAATGGGCATCCAGCCATTTGCGACATTGCGCCAGCGACTGCGCGTGAGAATAGATGCGGGTAATGCGATCGGTCTTGGTCGTCTCGCCCACCAGCAAATGATGGTGGATACGCAGCTCGACCTCGCCGCAGATGACGATGTCGTGTTCGAGAAAGCTATCCAACGTGTGATTGACAGCGCCTTCGGTGGAATTTTCCACCGGTACCACGCCGAAGTTCACCGCACCGGCGACTACCTCGCGAAACACCTCGTCGATAGCCGCCATCGGCTTGCTGATCACCGAGTTGCCGAAATGCTTGAGCGCCGCCGCTTGCGAGAAGGTGCCCTCCGGCCCAAGGTAGGCGACTCGCAACGGCTGCTCCAGCGCCAGACAGGAGGACATGATTTCGCGGAACAGGCGCGCCATTTCCTCGTTGTCCAGCGGCCCCTTGTTCAACTCCATGATGTGCTTGAGCACCCAGGCTTCACGCTCGGGACGATAAAAAATCGCCTCCTCGCCCTCAGCCAGCGAAGCTGTTTTGACGCGGGCCACGTCCTGGGCACACCGAGCGCGCTCGCTGATCAGTTCGAGAATTCTCTCGTCGAGGCTGTCGATGCGAACGCGCAGTGCCTTCAGCCGATCGGCATCGCTCATCAGCCGTGCTCCTTCTCGAATTCGCGCATGTAGGCAACGAGCGCCTCGACGGCATCCAGCCCGACCGCGTTATAGATGGAGGCACGCATGCCACCGACCGAGCGATGGCCTTTCAGATTGAGCAGGCCGCGCGCATCGGCTCCGGCCAGGAAAATCTTGTCCAGCTTCTCATCGGCCAGCCTGAAGGGAACGTTCATCCAGGAACGGGCATTGCTGGCAATCGGGTTGGAATAGAAGTCACTGGAATCGATCGCGCCGTAAAGCAGGTCTTTTTTGGCGCGATTGCGTTGCTCCATCGCCTCGACGCCACCCTGCTCCTTCAGCCACTCGAACACCAGGCCGGAGAGATACCAGGAAAAGGTCGCCGGCGTGTTGTACATCGAGCCATTGTCCGCCGCGATCTTGTAATCGAGCATGGTCGGGCAACTGGAACGCGCGCGACCGAGCAGGTCCTCACGCACGATCACCACCACCAGACCCGACGGGCCAATGTTTTTCTGCGCGCCGGCGTAGATCAGACCGAATTTCGACACATCAATGGGACGCGAGAGAATGTCCGAAGACATGTCGACCACCAACGGCGTGTCGCCCAGTTCTGGCGTCCAGTCGAACTGCAGTCCACCGATGGTTTCGTTACTCGCGTAATGCAGATAGGCCGCGTTGTCGCTGAGCGCCCATTCGTTCTGCCCCGGAATCGCGAAATAGTCATAGGGCTTGGCGCTGGCCGCGACATTGACGCGACCGAAACGCTTGGCCTCTTCGATGCCTTTGCGCGACCAGATGCCCGTATCGATGTAATCGGCGATGCCATCTTCCGGCAGCAGATTCAACGGGATTTCAGCGAATTGCTGGCTGGCGCCGCCCTGCAGAAACAGCACCTTGTAATCGCTGGGAATGTTCAGCAAATCGCGCAGGTCCTGCTCGGCCTTCTCGGCAATGGCCGTGTATTCGTCGCTGCGGTGACTCATTTCCATCACCGACAGGCCACGACCCTGCCAGTCAAGGAGTTCAGCCTGGGCGCGTTGCAGCACGGCTTCGGGGAGCGCGGCCGGACCGGCACAGAAATTAAAGGCGCGTTTGCTCATCTTCGTTCTCTCAAAAACGGTCGATACCATGCTCGCTCCGCCCGTCGCCGAGGCGCTCAGGTCCAGCGCTTGCACTTTCTTCACCCGTAGCGGGTTTGCCGATCAAATACGCGCGACGCCCTTGGACGTCGCATCTACCGAATCAGTCTTCGTCGTCGGTGGGCACCACTTCCGGCGGAACGTCCCCGCCCCCGCCAAGCAGCTCGTCCTCGCTGGGCTCGGTGCTGACGACAGGCATCTCCTTATCCAGCGCCTCGTCATCGAGAACCGCCTCGATATCGTCCAGAACATCCTCTTCGGAGGGTTCCTGAACCCTTTCGAGACCCACCAGGTGTTCGTTCTTGCCGAGTTTGATCAGCGTGACACCCTGGGTATTACGGCCCAGCGATGAGACCTCATCGACACGGGTACGGACCAGCGTGCCCTGATCGGAAATCAGCATGATTTCCTCGCCTGACTGAACCTGTACCGCGCCGACCAGCGGCCCATTACGTTCATTGCTGACCATGGCGATAACGCCCTGGCCACCGCGACCACGCCGCGGGAACTCATCGATCACCGTGCGCTTGCCGTAGCCGTTGAGGCTCGCAGTGAGGATCTGCGCATCGGGCTCGGGAATCAGCATGGAGATCAGGCGCTGGCCTTCCGGCAGGCGCATGCCACGAACGCCACGAGCGGTACGACCCATGGTGCGAACGTGCTTCTCCTTGAAGCGAATCACCTTGCCGCCGTCGGAGAACAGCATGACTTCACGCGCACCGTCGGTAACCGCAGCGGCAATCAGCGTGTCGCCCTCTTCCAGGCCAAGCGCAATCAGGCCGACGCTACGTGGACGGCTAAATTGCGAAAGCGGGGTTTTCTTCACGGTGCCTTTGGCGGTCGCCATGAAGATATAGGTACCGGTCGGTTCGTCCACCGACTCGTCGGCTTCGTCGCCGTCGAGCGACTCTTCCGCTTCATCGGCCTCGCCAATGATTTCCGCGTCTTCGATATCGTCATCGCCGTTCAGCTGCTGCTGACGCGCAGCCTCGATATCAACCTGCAGCATCGCGGTGATGTGCTCGCCTTCATCCAGCGGCAGCAGATTCACCAGCGGACGGCCACGCGAGGTACGTGAGGCTTCGGGAATCTCATAAGTCTTGAGCCAGTACACCTTGCCCTTGCTGGAGAACAGCAGCAGCGTGGTGTGGCTGTTGGCGACCAGCAAATGCTCGACGTAATCCTCTTCCTTCACACCGGTGGCCGCCTTGCCGCGTCCTCCGCGACGCTGTGCCTGATAGGCCGCCAGCGGCTGAGACTTGGCGTAGCCGCCATGGGAAATCGTGACGACGCGCTCTTCTTCGGTGATCAGATCGGCCAGCGTCAGGTCCAGGCGCGCTTCGAGAATCTCGGTACGGCGCGCATCGCCGAACTCGGCCTTGACGCCTTCCAGCTCCTCGCAGATGACTTCCATCAGGCGCTCGGGGCTGGTCAGGATACGGATCAGCTCGCCGATCTGAGCCAGGATTTCCTGATACTCACTCAGCAGCTTCTCGTGCTCGAGGCCAGTCAGGCGATGCAGACGCAGATCAAGGATGGCCTGGGCCTGATCCGGCGACAAATAATAACGACCATCGCGCAGCCCGTATTGCGGATCGAGGTCTTCCGGGCGGCAGGCATCGGCGCCGGCGCGCTCGACCATGGCCTCTACGGCACTGGATTCCCAAGCAGTGGCAATCAGCGCTTCCTTGGCTTCGGCCGGCGTCGGCGAGGCTTTGATCAGCGCAATCACCGGATCGATATTGGACAGCGCGACCGCCTGGCCTTCGAGGATATGGCCGCGCTCACGCGCCTTGCGCAGTTCGAAAACCGTACGCCGCGTCACCACCTCACGACGGTGGCGAACGAAGGCTTCCAGCATCTCTTTGAGATTCAGCGTCCGTGGCTGGCCATCGACCAGCGCTACGACGTTGATGCCGAATACGCTTTGCAGCTGCGTCTGGGCATAGAGATTGTTGAGGATGACTTCCGGCACTTCGCCACGGCGCAACTCGATGACCACGCGCATGCCGTCCTTGTCGGACTCGTCGCGCAGCTCGGTGATGCCTTCGAGCTTCTTCTCTTTCACCAGCTCGGCGATCTTTTCGATCAGCCGCGCCTTGTTCAGCTGATACGGCAGCTCGGTGATGACGATCTGCTGGCGACCGCCGACTTTGTCGATATCTTCGATGGTCGAGCGGGCGCGCATGTAGATGCGTCCGCGACCAGTGCGATAGGCCTCGATGACCCCAGCGCGGCCATTGATGATGCCGGCAGTAGGGAAGTCTGGGCCTGGAATAAACGTCATCAGTTCATCGATGCTGATATCGGGGTTGGCGATCAGTGCCAGACAGCCATCGATGACTTCGCCCAGGTTGTGGGGCGGAATATTGGTCGCCATGCCCACCGCGATACCGCTGGAACCATTGACCAGCAGGTTCGGGATCTTGGTCGGCATGACCGCCGGGATCTGTTCGGTGCCGTCATAGTTGGGCACCCAGTCGACGGTTTCCTTGTGCAGATCGGCCAGCAGCTCGTGAGCCAGCTTGGCCATGCGCACTTCGGTGTATCGCATGGCCGCCGCGCTGTCGCCGTCGACGGAGCCGAAGTTGCCCTGGCCGTCGACCAACAGGTAGCGCAGCGAGAATGGCTGCGCCATCCGCACGATGGTGTCATAGACCGCAGAATCACCGTGGGGGTGGTATTTACCAATGACGTCACCGACCACACGGGCGGATTTCTTGTACGGCTTGTTCCAGTCGTTACCCAGCTCACTCATGGCAAAAAGCACACGGCGATGCACGGGCTTCAGCCCGTCGCGCGCATCCGGCAGCGCACGACCGACGATTACACTCATGGCGTAGTCGAGGTAGGACTGTTTGAGTTCGTCTTCGATATTGACCGGGAGGATTTCTTTGGCCAGTTCGCCCATGGAAGCCTGGTTCCTTATAGTCAGCAGGGTCCTGCGATTAAGCGCGGGATGGTATCACAAGGCGGACGGCCGCTGGAGGCCGGAGGCTTAACGAAGCAAGCGTTCGAATCGCCCCCACCCGCTCATTCGCTGAAGGACTCGAGAGCGCCCAGCGCTATCCGTCCAGCTGTCCAGCCTCCAGCCGCTTTTCGTACTAATGCAATCGCTTGCGGCTCATCAGGGCCGCGAGTTTAGCCGTGCTTGGTCGCTCGACCACGCCCTTCTCGGTCACGATGGCATCGATGAGATCCGCCGGGGTTACATCGAACACCGGATTGAAGGCATCGGCCTCCGCCGCCAACCGCTGGCCGTTCACTTCCAGCAACTCGCTGCCGGCACGCTCCTCAATGGGAATGTCATCGCCAGACTCCAGCTCCATGTCGATGGTCGAACTGGGTGCCACGACCATGAACCGTACGCCGTGGTGCATGGCCAGTACGGCGAGTTGATAGGTACCGATCTTGTTGGCGACGTCACCGTTGGCGGTGATCCGGTCGGCCCCGACGATCACCCAGGTGATGCCGCGCGTTTTCATTAAGTGTGCGGCAGCCGAGTCGGCATTCAACGTCACCGGTACGCCCTCGCCCGCCAACTCCCATGCGGTCAGCCGGGAGCCTTGCAACCAGGGCCGGGTTTCATCGACATAAACGCACTCGACAAGCCCTTCCAAATGCGCCGCGCGGATCACGCCGAGGGCGGTGCCGAAACCACCGGTGGCGAGCGCACCGGTATTGCAGTGGGTGAGCAGGTTCTGCGGATTGCCTTGGTGCTTGCGGATCAGGTCGACCCCGAACTGAGCCATGGTGAGATTGGCTTCGCGGTCGCTGTCATGAATGGAGGTCGCCTGGGCCTCGGCTGCGGTCAGCGGATCTTCTCCCGGCTTCAGACGATCGAACCGCTCACGCATCTGATTCAACGCCCAGAACAGGTTGACAGCGGTCGGGCGTGAGTCGGCAAGTACCTTGAAGTCATCTTCCAGCGCCGAACGCCAGTCACCGCCCTCGGCGAGCCGCGCCCTGAGCCCGAGAACCAGCCCATACGCCGCACTGATTCCGATCGCCGACGCGCCGCGTACAACCATCTCACGGATGGCTCTGGCGACAGCCGCAGCGGAATCATAGGTGTGCCATAGCTCTTCCAGCGGCAGTTTGCGCTGGTCAAGCAAACGCAACTGCCCGTCCCGCCACTCGATAGCCTTCACCTTTTCTGCGGCCAACAAGCGTTCGCGCATGGCAATCCTCTCATTCTTAGCTTGCACCCTGATCACCAGGGACGGAACCGGTCCGGTCCTTACTACGAGCCGGCGCATGAAAAAGCCCGGACATCTTCGAGCCGGGCTTCAACATTCGGTATGAATGCAACGCATTCGAGCCTGCCCCCATACCCGGGCGCGAATCCTAATCGACTGATTTTTTCAGCACAAGCAAAGGTGATCTGCTGCAATCGATACGTACGCATATCGTGATCGGTGGCATGCAGACCGCTGGAAGCAATTGCACTATGAGATGGCACATTGCGTTTCAGTGGCGTCTTTCATCACTCCAACTTGACCTGCGTTCGGCGATCAGAATACTGTATTGATATACAGTAATTCGGAATATGCATACCATGACGTCCGTGGTCGCCCTCAACCATCTGATCGATACGCGCCGCGTCTGGCGCGGCCAGACCAAAGTTCTGACACCCAACGCCCAGCCAACCGGGCATGCTGCTCTGGACATGATATTGCCGGGGGGCGGCTGGCCTGAATCGGCACTGAGCGAGATTCTCTTCGCCACCACAGGGATCGGCGAGTTACGTCTGCTTTGGCCTACCCTGGCGCGTCTCACCGCTGCAGGCGAGCGTGTCGTGCTGGTGGCTCCACCCCACGTGCCCTATCCCCAGGCCTGGCTGGCTGCTGGCATAGATCTGCGCCAGCTGTTCATTATCCAGGCACAGGGCCGCGACGCCTTGTGGGCCACCGAACAATGCCTGCGCTCGGGCAGTTGCGGTGCGGTGTTGTGCTGGCCGCAACAGGTCGATGATCGCGCTCTGCGCCGTCTGCAGGTTGCGGCCGAAACAGGCCAGACACTGGCCTTCGCCTATCGCCCGTTGCGCGATGAGGCCAATCCTTCGCCAGCCGCGCTGCGTTTGGTTTTCGAAAATCGACCGGCGCAACTGCGCGTCCTTAAATGCCGCGGCGGCCTGGCCAGAACGCTCCCCATTCCCGCTGCGGCGCTGGGCTGAGCTCGGCATGCTCTGGGTCTGCATATTGCTGCCTCAACTGGCCATGGACGGCGTGTTGCGAGGCCGAGCCGATGCCAAATCGCCGCTGGCGCTCTTGAGCGGCACACCGCAACGTCGCGTGCTGCAGGCGGTCAATCCCGCCGCACGGGCTCTGGGCCTCAAGCCAGGACAATCGCTGATCGCTGCCCAGGCGCTGACCCGCGCCTTCGCCACGGCCGACTATGACCAGGCATCGATCGAACGCTGGCAGCAGTTTCTCGCCGCCTGGGCCTACGGCTTCAGTTCGCAGGTCAGCCTGCACTATCCGCGCTGCCTGCTGTTGGAGGTGCAATCCAGCCTCGACCTGTTCGGTCCCTGGCCTCGTCTGGAAACACGCCTGCGCGAAGAGTTGAACGCGCTAGGGTTTCAGCATCGCATTACCCTGGCGCCCAACCCCGCCGCCGCGCGCGTCCTGGCCAACGCGTATGACGGTTTGGCGGTAGCAGACGTCCAGACGCTGCCTGGCGTGTTGACCGCCCTGCCAATAGATCGCATCGGCTTGCCGCGTGAAGTGGCGACCGCCCTTGGGCGCATGGGCCTTCGCACCCTCAAGCAGGTCATTGAAATGCCACGCGATGGCCTGGCACAGCGATTCTCGGTCGAGGTGCTGAAGCACATCGACACCCTGCTTGGCCATCAATCACTGGCGCTGGATTTCTACCGACCGCCTGACGTGTTCGATGCCCGTCTCGAACTGAACTTCGAAGTCGAATCGCATCAGGCATTGCTATTCCCGCTGCGCCGACTGACCGCCGATCTCGCTGCCTATCTGGCCGGGCGCGACAGCGGCGTGCAGCGCTTCACCCTGTATCTGGAACACCGCAACCTGGCGGACAGCCAAATACCGATCGGCCTGCTCAGCGCCGAGCGTGACCCGGCCATGCTGTTCGAACTCACTCGAGGACGCCTGGAAAATCTGCAGCTACCGGCCCCAGTGCTGGCGGTACGCCTGATCGCACGCGAGTTGCCCGCCTTCACCCCGACGCACCGCGAACTGTTCGAAGAACGCCCACAGCAATCACTGCCCTGGGAGCAACTGCGCGAACGTCTGCGTGCCCGGCTGGGTGACGGTGCCGTGCAGGAACTCGGCGCTCGCCACGATCATCGCCCCGAGTGCGCCTGGGTGCCGCAGCACGCCGACCGTAACGAGCCGCCCTTCAGCAATGCACCTCGCCCCGGCTGGCTGCTGGCCGAATCGAAGCCGCTGCACGAAGCCTCATTGCGCATTCTTGCTGGCCCCGAGCGAATCGAATCCGGCTGGTGGGACGGCGGCGATGTGCGCCGCGACTATTACCTGGTGGAAACCCGCACCGGTCAGCGCGGCTGGGCCTTTCGTTCGATCACGGACGGGGGGTCGCTGTTGTTGCACGGCTGGTTCGCATGACAGCCGAGTACGCCGAACTGCACTGCCTGTCCAACTTCAGCTTTCAACGGGGCGCCTCCAGTGCCCGTGAATTGTTCGAGCGCGCCGTCCGCCTTGGTTACCGCGCCTTGGCCATCACCGACGAATGCACCCTGGCCGGCATCGTGCGCGCCTGGCAAGCCTCGAAGGAGGTTGGCCTGCCTTTGATCATCGGCAGCGAGGTTCAGATCGAGGGCGGACTGAAGCTAGTTTTGCTGGCGGAAAACCTGACCGGCTACCAGGCACTTTGCCGACTGATCACCCGCGCCCGCCGCCGCGCGGAGAAAGGTCGCTATCAGTTGCTGTTCGAAGATCTGAACGAGCCGGTAGATGGACTGCTGGCCATCTGGCTCGCCCAACAAGCTGACGCCGACGCCGAAGGTCTTTGGTTGCACGAACGCTTTGGCGAGCGCCTCTGGCTGGGTATCGAACTGCACCGTGGGCCAGACGACAGGCTGCATCTGGAGCAATGGCAGGCCTTGGCTGCACGCCTGAATATCCTTGCGGTGGCGTGCGGCGATGTACACATGCACGCCCGTGGTCGGCGTGCTCTGCAGGACTGCATGACCGCGATCCGCCATCACTTGCCGGTATCCGAAGCCGGGCGCTATCTGTTTCCCAACGGCGAACGGCACCTGCGCCAACGCGATGATCTGGCCCAGCTCTATCCGCCCGAGCTGCTCGCCGAAACGCTGCGCATTGCCGAGCGGTGCCAGTTCGCGCTTGACCAATTGCGCTACCAATATCCCCATGAATTGGTGCCCACCGACCATAACGCCACCTCCTGGCTGCGCAAGCTGGTCGAGGATGGCATCCGCCAGCGCTGGCCAAAAGGGGTAACGGCGAAGGCCCGCGCACAGATCGAACATGAGCTGCAATTGATCGCCGAACGGGAATACGAGAGTTACTTCCTCACAGTGCACGACCTCGTTCGCTTCGCCCGTGAGCGCAAAATTCTTTGCCAGGGCCGCGGCTCGGCGGCTAATTCCACGGTGTGCTTCGTGCTGGGCATCACAGAACTCGATCCAGCGCACACCAAGCTGCTGTTCGAGCGCTTCCTCTCGCGCGAACGCAAGGAGCCGCCAGATATCGACGTCGACTTCGAACATGATCGTCGAGAGGAAGTCATCCAGTACGTATTCCGCCGCTACGGCCGTGATCGCGCAGCGCTGACCGCCGTGGCCAGCACCTACCATGCCTCAGGTGCACTGCGTGACGTGGCCAAGGCGCTCAGCCTGCCGTCGGATCAAATCAATGCACTGGCCGATTGCTGCGGACGCTGGAGCGACCGGGTTCCCGACGACGAGCGCCTGCGCGAAGCCGGCTTCGATCCCGATAGTCCGGTGCTGCGCCGGGTATTGGTACTGACGGGAGAATTGATCGGCTTTCCCCGCCACCTGTCCCAGCATCCAGGCGGCTTCGTCATTTCCGAACATTCGCTGGAAACACTGGTACCGGTCGAAAACGCCAGCATGGCCGAACGCACCGTGATCCAGTGGGACAAGGACGACCTCGACCTGGTCGGCCTGCTCAAGGTCGACGTGCTCGCCCTCGGCATGCTCAGTGCGCTACGCCGCTGCTTCAACCTGATCGAACACTATCGCGGCACGCGCTGGACCATAGCTACCCTACCTCCGGAAGACCGAGCCACCTACGACATGATCAGCCGCGCCGATACCGTCGGCGTGTTCCAGATCGAATCGCGAGCACAAATGGCGATGCTGCCGCGTCTGCGCCCCAGAACCTTTTACGATCTGGTGATCCAGGTCGCCATCGTGCGGCCGGGGCCGATTCAGGGCGATATGGTTCACCCCTACCTACGCCGGCGCAATGGTGAGGAACCCGAGGACTATCCTTCCGAAGAACTGAAGCCGGTTTTCAAGCGCACCCTCGGTGTGCCGCTTTTCCAGGAACAGGTGATGGATCTGGCGATGGTTGCAGCCGAATACACCCCGGACGAGGCCGACAATCTTCGCCGTGCCATGGCAGCCTGGAAACGTCATGGCAGCCTGGAGCCACATCGCTTACGGCTGACCGAACGCATGCTCGCCCGTGGCTACAAAGCTGAATTCATCGCTCGCATCTTCGAACAGATCAAAGGATTCGGCAGCTACGGCTTTCCCGAATCCCATGCTGCCAGCTTCGCCCTGCTCGCCTACGCCAGTAGCTGGCTGAAATGCCACGAACCGGCTGCCTATGCCTGTGCGCTGATAAACAGTTGGCCCATGGGGTTCTACAACCCCGACCAGATTCTTCAGGATGCTCGCCGGCACAAGGTGGAGATCCGGTCCGTGGATGTCCGCCACAGCGATTGGGATTGCAGCCTGGAGCCGAGCGGCAGCGAGCAACCGGCGATCCGCCTGGGTTTGCGCCTGGTGCGTGGTTTTCGTGAAGTGGATGCGCAACGCATCGAGGCAGCGCGGCAGATTCGGCCCTTCACTGATATCGATGATGTATGCACACGTGCCTGTCTGGACATGCGTGCCCGCGAACACTTGGCTGACTCCGGTGCTCTGAAAGGTCTCGCAGGCCATCGCCATCAGGCCCGCTGGGCAGTGGCCGGGTACGAGCCGCAACTGCCGCTATTCGCAGGGCAATCCGCCCAACAGCCAGCCCCGGTCCCTTTGCCGCTACCCACGGTTGGCGAAGATCTGCTGACCGACTACGCCATGCTGGGTACCACGCTGGGGCCGCATCCGCTGTCGCTGTTGCGTGATCAATTGAGAGCGAAGCGCTGCCGCAGCTCTCGCGAACTGGCCGCCATCGAACACGGCCGCCCTGTCAGCGTTGCCGGCCTGGTCATCGGTCGACAACGTCCACAAACCGCCAGCGGAATCATCTTCGTCACGCTGGAAGACGAATTCGGCATGATCAACGTCGTCGTCTGGCGCGACCTGGCTGAACGCCAACGGCGCGTATTGATCCAGTCGCAGATGCTACGAATCGATGGCCACCTGGAGACGGCTCATGGCGTGCGCCATGTCATCGCCGGACGGCTAAGCGATCTCACAGCGCTACTGACAGGGCTGGATGTGCGCAGCCGGGATTTTCAATGATGCTCGGTGCCATGAGCAGTCATTGATCGTGCGAACCCATCCAAACAAACCGGCAGCCCCGCTCCGGCTGTATGGTGCACACCAAACCAGATCGAGCAGAGCTTCAGCACCGCCGCATCAGGGAAGCGGGTTGCCGAGACCAGGCTCGTTCGGATCGTAAATTTCTGGCGCGCTACCGTCAGGAATCTCCGCATCTGGCGCACCGGTAGGCCGTTCAGCCGGATTGCCGCGATTGCCCGGGCCTCTCTGCACGTCCGGGTTATCGGTAACGAAATCCGGCTCATTGGTATGGCTCGGATTCTGGCTCTGCCCCGGTACCGGCTGCTGATCGTGGGGCCTGTCGAGTGGATCAATGCTCATGGCTACCTCCGGTTGAGTCGTGATGACTCTTACGTTTGAGATAGACCCACCTCGTTCGTGCAGTCCGCACGTCGGCGAATATCGCACTCCGGCTGGTGGAGCTGTTTTGACAGTATCGAGCCGGCAAGCCCGCTCAGCTCAAGGTGAGCGGACTGCCGGATTGAGAAACGAAGCCACAAGGTCCAACGACTGGGGTCAGGGCCTAACGATCATCCCAACGCCTCGACCGCGCGGATCCGATGCGGTTTGCAGCGTTTTGCCGTCAACCCGTATTGCCTGGATATCGCCCATCGACCAACCCTGATCTTCAAGCGTGTAGCCCATGGCCTTCAGTTCGTCCGCAACCTCGCCCGTCAGCGGTGCGTAGGCGTCGTAATAGATGGTGTCCTTGGGCAATAACTGGTGATGCACGCGCTGTGCAGCCACGGCTTTCTCCAAGGGAAGATCGAAGTCATAGACGTTATTCAGCACCTGAAAAATCGACGTGAATATCCGCGAGCCGCCGGGGGTACCGAGCACCAGGCTGACCTCACCATCGCGCGTGACAATGCTCGGGCTCATGGATGAAAGCATGCGCTTGCCCGGCTCGATGGCATTGGCATCACTACCAACCACGCCGAACGCATTGGCAATACCCGGTTTGGCACTGAAGTCGTCCATCTCGTCGTTGAGCAGGAATCCAGCCCCCTGGACCACGACCCCGCTACCGAAGTCCCAATTCAAAGTGTAGGTATTGCTCACCGCGTTACCATCGGCATCGACGATCGAGAAGTGCGTGGTTTGCCGTGGCTCCAAACCCGGACGCACCTCTTCGGTCGCAGAAATGGCCGACGGGTTGATCTCGGCCGCGCGCTGTTTCAAGTAATCAGGAGCGATTAGCTTCGCTACCGGCACGTCGGAAAAATCGGGGTCGCCAAGGTAATCGGCACGGTCGGCAAAGACCCTTTTTTCGATTTCCGCCAACAGGTGAATGTAGCGCGCCGAGTTCAGCTCAACTGCTTTGAAGTCTTCGGCGCGCTGCTCCTTGATGCCAATCAGCTGGGCCAGCGCGATGCCGCCAGAGCTGGGTAACGGTGCGGTGTAGAGGCTGTTGCCCTGCCAGTCGACGCGCATCGGCTCGCGCCACATGATGCGATAGTCGGCCAAGTCCTCTTTCGTGATAAGGCCGTCGTCACGCTGCATCTGAGCGACCAATAGCTCGGCCGTCTTGCCTTTGTAGAACTCGTCAGCGCCCCGGTCGGCGATACGCTCCAGTGTCTCGGCCAGCTCTGGCTGGCGGAAGTTGGCCCCGGAACTCATGGTGCCGAAATAGTCTTTGAAATTGGTCTTGCCGTTGAATAGCCCGATGGCGTCCTCACGGTACTGGAACTGCTGATCGGCCACTTTGAAGCCCTCCCGCGCATAGCCGACTGCGGGTGTGATCAGTTCACTCCAAGGCAGCTTGCCAAAACGCCGATGCGCCTCCCACATACCCAATACAGTTCCCGGAACGCCGGCCGCCTTGGCACCGACCAAGCTGAGGTTCTCGATCACCTCGCCCTTGTCATCAAGAAACATGGCCTTGCTCGCCGCCTTGGGCGCGACTTCACGGTAATCCAGGAAATAAGGCTTGCCGTCCATGTACAACGTCATGAACCCGCCACCGCCGATATTCCCTGCCTCAGGGTAGGTAACAGCGAGCGTGAAAGCTGTCGCCACCGCTGCGTCCACCGCGTTGCCTCCTTCCTTTAACACTTGCGCGGCGACCCTGGCGCTGTACTCGTCAGGAGCCGCGACCGCACCGCCTTCGAGGCTAGCGCCGAGGGCGGCATGGCTAGCAGCGACAATCGCCACGCCAAGGGTCAGTTTGGATAGATGAAGCAGACGCATAGTGGTTTCATTCCTTCTTATTGTGATGAGAGCAAGCGCCCGCTCGATGGACGCTTGCCGGTAGACAGCTTAGAAGATAGACGAGCCCAGACCACTCGCTGCTGATTGTTGGCAGCCGTCTGTCAAGCGGGATACCTGATAGGCAGCGCCAAGGGCGAATGACAAAGAACGAGGAGGGCATCTGGTGACCCTGCACCGGATCGCCAAATCGAAGATTCACAAAGCTGACGGCACCAAGGCGCCCCGCCGGTTTCGGCCTGGAAGAGATGACGAGCCCCGAAAGTTACAAAGAGCGATTAAAACCGTACCGCTCAGGATTATCCCGTCAGGATTTACAGCCTCGGAAAGCCTTAAGAAGATACAACCGAGATGACAAAAGGGTCCGCCGGGCTTTCATGAAGCCGCCCACTGTCGCTTCACCTGGATAAGTAAGCGAGAAAATTGATCAGAGATTGAATCGCCCCGGGTTTCGTGGAGGCCTCAACTCTTGAGAAGATGAGGCCATGA
>DALZYJ010000021.1:0-98696 GCA_031988485.1 Pseudomonas sp. | reverse complement strand
CTCCAGCCTCCAGCCTCCAGCCTCCAGCCTCCAGCCTCCAGCCTCCAGCCTCCAGCCTTTTTAGCGTACCGACCGCAGTGGCGCGGAGTAATGCGGCAGCACCCGGGTCAGCACCTCGGCGATATAGCTGAGGAACAGCGTGCCCAGCGAGCTCTTGTAGTGCTGCGGATCCTGGCTGCCGATCGCCAGGATGCCTTGCTGTTGGTTGAGCGCGACCACCGCCGCCGAGCCGATCTCTTTACTTTCCTCGTCGCCGAACAGAAACACCAGCTCATGCGGGCGCAGCACGCCGCAGATGGTCTTGCCGCCGCCGAGCAGGCCGCCGATGGCTTGCTGTGCCTCGGCGCTGGTGACGCTGCGACCGACCGGCAAGGGCGCTTCGCTAAACAGGATCAGGCTGACATAGGGCACCTGGAATTCGTGCCGCAGGCTTTCGTCCACGGCGCCGATGATCTCTTCCAGGCTGTTGGCGTCCAGCAGGTCCAGAACCAGCCGGCGGGTCTTGTCGAACAATCTGTCGTTGTCGCGGGCCACGTCCATCAGCTGCGAGAGACGATGGCGCATCTCGATGTTACGTTCGCGTAGCAGCTTCACCTGTCGCTCGACCAGCGAGACGGCGCCTCCCGGCAGGTGCGGAATGCGCAGTTCGGGGATCAACTCATCATGGTCGACGAAAAATTCCGGATGAGCACTCAGATAAGCGGCGACGGCTTCGGCGTCTGGCAGTTGCGACTTATCCTGGTTTTGCTCGGTCATAGGCGAACCTGTCCTTCAAAAACGCGAACGGCGGGGCCGGTCATCATAACCGGCTGCCCTGGGCCTGCCCATTCGATGGACAGACGGCCACCCGGCAGGTCGATCTGCACCGGCGAGTCCATCCAGCCCTGGCCAATCGCGGCGACTGCAGCGGCACATGCGCCGGTTCCGCAGGCCTGGGTCTCACCCGCGCCGCGTTCCCAGACACGCAGTTTGGCGTGCTGGCGATCGATGACTTGCAAAAAGCCCGCATTGACCCGTTGCGGGAAGCGCGTGTGATGCTCGATCTTCGGTCCCAGTTCGTGCACCGGCGCGCTGTCGATGTCGTCCACACGCAGCACGGAATGGGGGTTGCCCATGGACACTGCGGCAATCTCCAGCTGCTGTCCGTCGACATCCAGCGGGTAGCTCAGCGCTTCACGGTCGGCCTGGAACGGAATGTCGGCCGGAACCAGCCGTGGCGGGCCCATGTCGACGCTGATCTGCCCGTCCGGACGGATGTCCAGTTCGATGATCCCGCCCTTGGTTTCGACGCGAATCCTGCGCTTCATGGTCAGGCGCTTGTCCAGCACGAAACGCGCGAAGCAGCGCGCACCGTTGCCGCACTGCTCCACTTCCGAGCCGTCGGAATTGAAGATGCGATAGCGAAAGTCCACATCGGGATTGTGCGGCGCCTCGACCAGCAACAACTGGTCGAAACCGATACCGGTATGCCGGTCACCCCATTGCTTGGCGTGCTTGGGCTGGATATGCGCGTGCTGGCTGATCAGGTCGATGACCATGAAATCGTTGCCCAGGCCGTGCATCTTGGTAAAACGCAAAAGCATCGTCGTGGCCTCAGGCAGGCAGCAGGCTTTCGCCGGCGTAGAGCTCCTGCACGCTTTCGCGGCGGCGCACTTCGTAGGCTTGGTCGCCATCCACCAGCACCTCGGCGGCACGGCCGCGGGTGTTGTAGTTGGAGCTCATGACGAAGCCGTAGGCACCGGCTGAACGAATCGCCAGCAGGTCGCCTTCGGCCAGGGCCAGCGGACGCTCCTTGGCCAGGAAATCGCCGGTTTCGCAGATCGGCCCGACGATGTCGTAATGGCGGACCTCGCCATTGCGCGGCTGCACAGGCACCACGTCCATCCAGGCCTGATACAACGCGGGGCGGATCAGGTCGTTCATCGCCGCGTCGACGATGGCGAAATCCTTGTGTTCGGTGTGCTTGAGGTATTCCACGCGGGTCAGCAGCAGGCCGGCGTTGGCGACGATGGAGCGGCCTGGCTCGAACACCAGCGCCAGATCGCGATCCTCGATACGCTGCCGCACGGCCTTGATGTAGTCGCCTGCCAGCGGCGGTTGCTCGTCACGGTAGCGAACACCAAGGCCGCCACCCAGATCCAGGTGGCGAATACGGATGCCGTTCACCGCGAGGCGGTCGATCAGCGCCAGCAGGCGGTCGAGCGCATCGAGGAAGGGCGGTAGCGTGGTCAGCTGCGAGCCGATATGGCAATCGACGCCGACGACTTCGAGGTTGCTCAGCGCGTGGGCCCGCGCATAGACCGCTTCGGCATCGGCGATGGCGATGCCGAACTTGTTTTCCTTCAGGCCAGTGGAAATGTAGGGATGGGTGCCGGCATCTACATCGGGATTGACCCGCAGCGATACGGGTGCCATCACACCGAGTTCGGCTGCGACCAGTTGCAGGCGTTCGAGCTCTTCGGTGGACTCGACGTTGAAGCAGTGCACGCCGACTTCCAGCGCACGGCGCATGTCGTCGCGGGTCTTGCCGACGCCGGAGAAGACGATGCGCTCCGGCTGCCCGCCAGCGGCCAACACGCGTTCCAGTTCACCGCGCGAAACGATGTCGAAGCCGGCACCGAGGCGGGCCAGCACGTTCAGCACGCCAAGGTTCGAGTTCGCCTTGACCGCGAAGCAGACCAGATGCGGCATGCCGCTCAACGCATCGGCATAGGCGTGGTACTGGGCCTCGATATGGGCGCGGGAATAGACGTAGGTGGGGGTGCCGAAGCGTTGCGCGAGAGCGGGCAGCGCCACGCCCTCCGCGAAGAGTTGACCGTCGCGGTACGAGAAGGCCTCCATGGAAATGCCTCCTTACAGTTCGAATCGGTCTTTGGAACGTTCTTTGACGGTCGCCTCGTCATCCGGTAGGTACAGCGGGCCTTTCTGGCCGCAGCCGCCGAGCGCGGAAGCGAGTACCGCGAGTGCGATGAATGGAAGCAGCAGACGCTTCATGGGGGTGTAATCCTGGAAAAAATCGATGGGCCGGAGTATACCCAGCACCCACCGGATTGCCTATGCGGGCCGCGTTTGGCGGCAAGCGTCGCTGTAGGGTCCGTTGTCGTTTCGTTGCGAGCCGCGTTGCGGCGCCAAATCTCGCCAGGCAAGGCGCGGTCGCGCACGATACATCAACAGACCCTAGCCGCTCGCTAGACGCGGTGGTCGCCTGCTAAGCTCGCCGGCATCGTGGGTGGCCGCCATGTCACCGTACAACCCGTATCGAGGAAACGATCCATGAGTTTGAGCGAAGCCCGCTTTCACGATCTTGTCGACGCCGCGCAGGAAGAAATCGAGGACGTTTTCGATCACAGCGGCATGGACGTCGATCTGGAAAATTCCGGTGGCGTCCTTACCGTGCGCTTCGAGAACGGCACGCAGCTCATCTTCAGCCGCCAGCCGCCGTTGCGTCAGCTATGGGTGGCCGCGCGCTCGGGCGGTTTTCACTTCGACTATGACGAGGCTGCGTCGCTGTGGATTTGCGACGCCAACGACGAGCGCCTCGGCGAGTTGTTAGCGCGGGTCACGCAGGAGCAGGGTGGCGAGGCGCTCGAATTCGAAGAGTTGTGAGCCCCCAACGCGCACCTGCTTATATAGGAGCGCCGCAATCAGCCTTAATCTAAGGCTCTTGCTTATTTAATCGGCTGTGATAGGGTCGAGCGCAGGTTAAAAAACCCCGCCTTCGGGCGGGGTTTTGCTTTTCTACTCGTTTACTTTTTTCAGGAGCTTATCCGGCACCATGTCCAGCGCACCGCCTATCATCATCACCCAACCTGATCTGCAGCGGCTCGAGCGGCTGCTCAACAGCCTGTCTGACTATGGTCCGGCCGCCGAAGCGCTCGATGAAGAGTTGTCGCGTGCCCAGGTGGTCGAGCGTAGCGAACTGCCTGCTGGCGTGGTGTCGATGAACTCTCGTGTTCATTGCCGCGAAGAGGGCAGTGGCAAGGATTACCACCTGACGTTGGTGTTCCCGCAGGACGCTGGCAAAGAAGGCACCGTTTCGGTGTTGGCACCAGTAGGTACCGCCTTGCTGGGGCTAACGGTTGGACAGCACATCAACTGGCCGACGCCCGGCGGCAAGCTTCTCAAGCTCACGCTGCTGGAGGTCGAATACCAGCCCGAAGCGGCCGGTGATGTGAACCTGTAAAGCGCTTCGTGGCGTGCTCATCGCCACGCCGAATCAGACCGATTTGAGAGCCTGATTGATCGCGGTTTCAAGCTGTGCCTTGTAGCGCAGATGCTGCACGGTCTGGGTTCGCCCTTCGCCGTGCAGGCCGGACAGATCCAGATCGGTGATGTAGCAGGGATAGCGCTCGGCGGCGCTGCGCTGGCCGAGGATGTAGCGGGCCACCGCGGCGAACAGTTCGGCACCGTATTCCAGGCTGGAAAATTCCTGATGATTGCAATACAGCGTCACCTGCGAGCGACCCCGCTCGTTGGGTTCGATGATTGCCTGAATATCGTGGAGCGGGTCGCTGGCGTCCTCGCGGGGCGCGGCCCTGCGCTCGAGGGCCAAGGGGCAGTCCGGCGAAGATTGTTGTAGCCGGTAGACCAGGATATCCATGGCTGCGAGACGGCTCTCTTCGAGCGGCAGCTGCGTCGTGCGGCGGTAGCTTATCGATTTCAGGAAGCGCAGCAGCGGAGTCAGCAGGCTCTGTTCGTCGCGATAGGCGACCTGCTGGCGCCACAGCGCGTTGCACTCGTCCAGCACCGTCAGCTCCGCCATCGCGCCCTGGATGCGATAGAACACCTGCAAGCACTGCGCTCTGGCCTGGGCCAGGATGAGCGGCAGATCCTGGCCCTCCAGCGCATTCCGATCCACCCGTACCGGCCGGTCCCGGTGATGTGCCTCTCCGAGGTGTTCGATCAGCGCGCGCAGATCGTTCAGCCTGGTGTGGCGGATATTTCCGGCGGTCAGGTCGAACAGGTAAAAGTGCTGGCGAATCTGCAACAGGTAGCGATTGTCGCTCGCTTCGTCGAGTGTGCTCTGCGCATCGAGGAACAGCGTTTCCAGGCGGCGCGCGATGGTCAAGCCGGCATGGCTGCCAAGGCAGCGTATCTGCAAGCCGGGACGGACGCCGTTCGCAGGCAGGGCGTCGAGATAGTCGCGCAAACAATCGGGAAGCGCCGACGCGCCCTCGTAGCGATTGGCGATCAGCTCATTCCAGCTGTTCAGGCTGAGCTGGTCGATGCCCAGCAGCAGATTCTCTCGTGCATCGCCATAACCGGGCGGATCGTTGCGCTCGCCGGGTGACTGCTCACTGCGCAACGGATCGGCACCTATATTCACTAGCAGCAGGACCTGAGTTGGCGCGGCTGTTGTCAGCAAGGCTTGCTCGGCCACTGCCGGCAGCGGCATTGGAAACGCCTGGCGCAGGTCGGTCAGCAGCGAGAACAGCTCCGCCTCGATCAGCCCGCTGTCGCCGGGGTGCAGCGCGACGTGGGTCGCGCTGTCGACGATGCCGTTGCGATGGCACCAGCCAAGCAGCGGCACCAGATCCCGCGAGCGCTTCAGGGGCGAGTAATTGGCCACGTCCCGGACGCTCAGACAACCTTCATAAAGCGCCCAGGAGATATCGCCGGCAGCGTCGTAGCCTTGCGCCAGCGTCAGGCTGTGCTCGGCCATGTCCGGCGAAATGCCCAGATTGATTGCCTCGATCTTGCCCGCCTTGCGTTCGATGGCCGCATGCAGCCGCCGGCCAAGTACGGCGAAATCGCGTCCGTCGACGCAGCTGGCGATCTGCTGGTGCTTAGCGAACTCGCTGAGAAAGCGATAGCCATAGGTCAATTCGTTGAACAGGGCACGCCGCTCCTGATCGACCTGCCGGGTTTTCCATTGACTGCGGTGATCGAGCTGGGCGAATTGACGCTCGTCCCAGTGCCAGTCATGCGTGAGGCGTTCGAGCAGGCGGCGCTTCCAGCTGCGGCCGCGGCTGGCCGGCGGGCGGCTCAAGGGCTGGTTGATCTTCAGATATAGACAGCGTCGCAACAGGGCCAAGCGCTCACGGTCGCCGCGCCCGGCGAGATACGCCTCGATCCGGCGGTAGGCGACGATATAGGGGTCCAGTTCGTCCAGTTCCAGACGATTGGCATAGACCGCCTGCTTGAAGTCCAGGCTCAGGCAGCGCACCTGCGGATGCTCGCTGGCGTATGCCTCCACCAGCAGCAGCTTGAGCAGCGATTTGTAGGGCGACTCGATGGCTTTGTATAGCTGCCAAAGGCCCGCGCCCAGGTACTCGCCGGGCGGAATGCTGGCGAGACTGCCGAGGTCCAGCACCTCGTTGCTGCGTACAAAACGTTTTTCCAGCAGGGTGTGTACGTAGTCGCCGTATCGATGCTCTTCGTAAGCCGGCACCAGCCACCACAGCGGGGTGCGGCCGCCGAGCCAGATCGCGGTGCGGTAGAACTCGTCGAGCAGCAGATAGTGCTGGGTGGTGCCGCAATCGTCTGAGGTCAGTTTCGCTTCGCGCGCGCCCTGGGTGAAACGCACCGGGTCGACCAGAAAGAAATGCGCCTCGCTGCCCTGTGTCGCGGCCCAGGCGCGCAGTTGTTCGCATTTTCGTTGTAGCTCGCCGCGCTGTTGTTCCGAGAGATTCGGGTCGTGGCAGACCCAGACATCCAGATCGCTTTGTTCGTCCTGAGCGACCGTGCCCAGGCTGCCCATGAGAAACAGGCCGAAGATCGGTTGCGGCGGCTGGCCGCGCAGCGGCTTGTAGGAAAACGAACGGCTTAGGCGCTGCGCCTCCGCCAGCGCTTCGACATCCGGCTCGAACCCGGCTAGTCCGGCCGGCGTGGTCGCCGATACGTAGCCCGGCAGGATGGGATGGTTGACGTGAAACAGCAGCGGCATCAGGTTGAGCACCGTCTGCTGGCGCGGCGACATGCCCAGGCGGGTGCGCTCCAAACGACCGGCGTTCACTGTCAGAAAACGCGCGCGCAGCGCGCTGAGTACCTTGCGGTCGATGCCCTCTTCGAGAACAGGGCGGATTTCCGAGTGGCGGGTCATTCAGGTAGTTCGTGCGGGAAGGTCGAAGATCGTCGGACCTGGATTATCGAGGCGCTAGGCGCGGGAAGGTAACACGGGGTCGGTCGGAGCCAAAACCACCGCCGTGAATGATAACGGCGTGGCGTTCGCGCCACGCCGAAAGGGCATCGTCACGCTGCGACGGTTTGCGAAAGAATGGTCAGCAGCCCCTGCGCATGCCCGGCCGCGTCGCGGCCGAGACTGGTCAGATAGCCACCATCTGGCTGGGTCGTCAGGCCTTTGGCGTGCAGGCGCTCGGCTGCGGTGACGGCTGAATTTCCGGCGTCATGGTGCACTTTCAGGCCTTCAAGCGTGTTGTCGAGATTGAACAGGCGAAGGATTTCCAGCTCGGCGATCACATCGGATGTGAAAGTCATGTTTGCTCCTTGAATAGTGGGCATCGGCTTCGTTCTGCGAAGTGTAGATGCTGTGCGCAAGCTTGCCGCGCTCGATTGCTATTCAGGTAGATCGGGCAGGCTACGCAGCAGCGTTTCGTACCGTTCGGGGTCGAACGGACGGTCTTGCTCGAGCATTTGCCGGATCTCGTCGGCAAGTGCCAGGGCCATCATCTGCAATATCTCTTCGCGTTCATAGCCGACCAGGGTCAGTTTGTTCAACGTGGCCTGGGTGGCAGGAGGGTCGCCGGCTTCCAGCTGATTTTCGATCGCCTGGATCAGGGTTTCCTCGGCGAAGGCTTCTTCATCGTCTTGCGGTTCGGACATGGCGCGGTTCTCAGGTAGCGGTGGGTTTTCTTCGTCCAGTTGGCACAGGGTGCAATTGCCGTCATCGGGTCGGTTGGTCTCGACATAGCGTACCCGCCGGCTGGCGGCCTGGCGGTCGGCATCGATGCGAAAGCGTGGGCGCTTGGGATCGGTCATCGGCGGTCTCCGGACGGAGGCTGCAGTCTGCCATGCGCGGCTGCGGTGTGGGCAAGCTGTGTGCGGCGTCTGCTGGATCAGTCGGTGAAGTTCAGCGCCAGGCACATGACGCCGAAGATGGCCCAGACCAGCGAAAAAATCACCGGCGTGCGTAGCGAGAACAGCAGGCTTTTCTTGTAGCGATGCCCGCCGACCGGGCTGTTGCCCTCGCCGAACAGCGCCGACTCGTGATTCGGCAACAACCCGACCCGGCCCTCGACCTGCAGCAGCTCGGACTGCTTCTGGTGCCAGCGTTCGATCACATCGAAATTGGCCTTGATGCCGGGCATCGCATGCAGCGAAGTGATCAGCCCCAGCACCGCCAGCACCGAGGGCACCACCAAGCGGAACAATTCGCCCCAGTCGGGGTTGTTGTTGGCCATGGAGGAGGCGAACGCAATCATCAAAAACGATTGCGAGGTCAGATAGGCGGAGGTGCGCTCGGCCATCAGGCCGGCCTCGAAATGAATCTCCGCGCGGTAGAACGCCAGACGCTCCTTCGGCGACTCGAAGAGTTCACCGCCGCCGGTGTCCTGGTTGAGAAGCAGGGTGCGTAGATCAGTCATGCCGGCCTCGATTGATGCTGACAGGTGCGTTTGCGAGCCTGTCTTAGGGTCTATGGCGCCTTTTCGCGAGCGAACAAAACATCATCAGACCCTACGTCTGTCACGACTAGCGTCGGGGAGTTCCGGATCAGTCGGCTTCGGACATTCGCCGTCCGCTTTTGGGGTGCGCGCCGCGGGTCCGCCACAGCAGTACGGCCAGGGATAGAAAGGCCAGCGACCAGCAGACGGCGGCGCCGAGCAGCCAGAGGCGCTGATCCGTTCCTGGAAAGCTCGGCGCCATGCGCGCCAGCGCGGCCAGGCTGATCAGCAGCACGACCGGGTGAATCCAGGGGCGCGCATTGGCATCGCGGAAGCGGTAGATCAGCCGTGTACGCGCCATCACGCCGAAGGTCAGGCTGCCCAATGCGCCCACCGTGATGCTGTGTAGCATGGCGGTGAGCGGCAGCAGGCCGGCGATGGCCAGGCCGGTGAGCACCAGACCGAGCGCGAGCCAGGCATAACCGAGTAGCAAGACCAGCAGATCGGGTCGCGCCAGACACTGCCAGGGGCGCCAGCGTAGCAGGCGGATGATCGTGAGCACGCCAGCTAGCAGCATCAGACCGCCGGTGAACTTGGCGATGGCCAGCCAGGGCGAGAGCAAAGTCAGCAACAGCGCCACTATCAGCAGAATCAGTACCGCACCTTCGATGCGCGGTTGCACCCGCGCGTCCTGGGGCCGGCCATGGCTCAGTGCGTGGCCGGCAATCGCTGGCGCGAGAATGCGCCCACCCATAAAGAACATCAGCAGGGCGAGCAGCAGCAGGGCTTCGTGCACCAGCGTCGAAGCGAACGGTCGTGCGAGCGCTAGGCCGGCGACGGCGCTGAGCAGGCTAAGACCGATGACCACAGGTGCGACCGTCTGGTTGCGCCACTTCTTCGCCGCGCCGAAAAAGCGCGGCACGACCTTCCAAGTTAGGCCGGCGGCGAAGGCAGCGCTCGCTACGGTGGTCAACCAGGAGCCTGGCCAGAACAGGAAACATAGGCGTGCGAGAAGCCAGCAGGCCAGCAGCGCGATCGTCAAATTCAGGCGTTGCGGTCCGAGCAGATAGCCGGCCACCACGGCCAGGGCGAAACCGAAGAGCATTTCGTGGGCATGACCGGCTGGTGTTGCCAGCCCGGGCAATGCGGGAACCAGGCCGAGCAGGGTGAGCACGGACCAGGGCAGCAGCAACGCCGCATACAGCGCCGCTGTGGGGAAAAACCATTCGTTGGCGAAAGGCAGGCGAGGTTTGCGCGGCGACATGCGCATCTCCGGTTCGGAGCGGGTGGGCACCCGCTCCGTTGCGTGAATCAGCGGCTGGCGAGCAGGGCCTTGCCACGCTGCACGGCGGCGCGGACCTGATTCGGCGCGGTGCCGCCGATGTGGTCGCGGGCGTTCACCGAGCCTTCCAGGGTCAGCACGGCGAAGACGTTGTCGTCGATCTGATCGCTGAACTGGCGCAGCTCGTCCAGGCTCATCTCGGCCAGATCCTTGCCGCTGTCGACGCCATATTTCACCGCATGACCGACGATCTCGTGGCAGTCGCGGAACGGCAGGCCCTTGCGTACCAGATAGTCGGCCAGGTCCGTGGCGGTGGAGAAGCCGCGCAGCGCCGCCTCGCGCATGATCTCGCGCTTCGGGCGGATCGCCGGGACCATGTCGGCGAAGGCACGCAGGCTGTCGCGCAGGGTGTCGGCGGCGTCGAACAGCGGTTCCTTGTCTTCCTGGTTGTCCTTGTTGTAGGCCAGCGGCTGGCCTTTCATCAGCACCAGCAGGCCGCTCAGCGCGCCGAACACGCGGCCGGTCTTGCCGCGCACCAGTTCCGGCACGTCCGGGTTCTTTTTCTGCGGCATGATCGAGCTGCCGGTGCAGAAGCGGTCGGGCAGGTCGATGAACTGGAACTGCGCGGACGTCCACAGCACCAGCTCTTCGGAGAAGCGCGACAGATGCATCATCGCCACCGAGGCGGCGGCGCAGAATTCGATGGCAAAGTCGCGATCCGAGACGCCATCCAGCGAGTTGCCGGAGATCGCTTCGAAACCCAGCAGCTCGCAAGTGATTTCGCGCTGAATCGGGTAGGTGGTGCCAGCCAGCGCCGCCGAGCCCAGCGGCATGCGGTTGGTGCGCTTGCGGCAATCGACCAGGCGCTCGTAGTCGCGCGAGAGCATCTCGAACCAGGCCAGCAGGTGGTGGCCGAAGGTCACCGGTTGGGCGGTCTGCAGATGGGTGAAGCCCGGCATGATGGTGTCGGCCTCGGCTTCGGCCAGGCCCAGCAGGCCCTGCTGCAGGCGGGTGATTTCGCCGAGGATGGTGTCGATTTCGTCGCGCAGCCATAGGCGGATGTCGGTGGCGACCTGATCGTTACGCGAACGGCCGGTGTGCAGCTTCTTGCCGGTGACGCCGATGCGATCGGTCAGGCGCGCCTCAATGTTCATGTGCACGTCTTCCAGGTCGACGCGCCAGTCGAAGGTGCCGGCCTCGATTTCGGCCTGGATGTCTTTCAGGTTGGCGATGATCTCGTCACGTTCGGCATCATTCAGCACGCCGGCCTTGGCCAGCATAGTGGCGTGGGCGATGGAGCCCATGATGTCGTGGCGATAGAGACGCTTGTCGAACTCGACGGAGGCGGTGAATCGGGCGACGAAGGCGTCGACGGGCTCGCTGAAGCGGCCGCCCCAGGACTGGTTGGTCTTGTCGGTGCTCATGAATGCGCTCGCTGAAATCGGATGCGGGAAAAACGCGGATGATAACAGGGTTGGCGGGCGCCTCATCGCTTGCACGGCAATGCGCTGCCCGAGCGCTGCGGGCAAAGAAGGACGCCCGAGCGCCCTTGGGTGATTGGCCCGTTCGGGGTGAGTCAGGCCTTGAATTGGCCCAGGCTGGCTTCGAGCCGTTGCGCCAGATTACCCAGTGCACGACCACTGGCGGCGGTGGCGGTAACGGCTTCGGCGGATCGTTCGGCCTCGGTCATGATCACCTGCACGCGTTCGCGCACATCCGCTGCAGTGTCAGCCTGACGTTCAGCGCCCTGGGTCGCCTTGTCCATGGCGTCATGCACCTGCGCCACGGCCTGCTGCAACGCGTGCTGCAACTCGCGGCTGGCGGTCAGCGAGGCCAGACCGCTGTCGGCCTGCTTGCCGGTCTTGCCGGTCTTGCCGATTGACGAGACGGCATCATGGGCGCCTCGTTGCAGGCTTTCGATGTGCGCGCGGATATCGCCGGTCGATTGCTGAGTCTTGCTGGCAAGCGCGCGAACTTCATCGGCGACGACGGCAAAACCGCGCCCGCTCTCGCCAGCGCGGGCCGCTTCGATCGCGGCGTTCAGTGCAAGCAGGTTGGTCTGTTCGGCGATGCCCTGGATGACCGTCAACACCATCTCGATCTGCTCGCTCTGCTTGGCCAGTTTCTCGATCACATCGGCGCTGCCCTGTACGCCTTCGCCGAGCGCCTCGATGGTTTTGCCGAGCTGATCCGAAATCGCCTCGTTGTCGAGCGCCGCCTTGCGGATCGAGGCGACTTGCTCCAGCGCCGCCTGCATCGCCTCGCTTTCCTGCTGGGCGCGGCTGGTCATCTGCGCAAGCGCCTGCAGGCTACCGGCAACCTCGTCGCGTTGACGCTCGGCGGCAGCCGCCGCGGCATTGCTGCGATTGCCCAGTGCGTCGATTTCGGCGCCGGTCTGGACCGCGATGGTGCGGGCCTCCTGCACGATAGGTTGAAGTTTGGCCAGGAACAGGTTGACCGCGTCGGCCATGTCGCCCACTTCGTCCGCGCTGTGGATTTCGACCCGCTGGGTGAGGTCGCCGTGGCCATCCGAAAGACCCCGCAGCGCCGCCACCAGCTTGCTGAGGCGACGCAATACCTGACGGCCGAGCACCAACGTGATGGCAATCAGCAGCAGCGCGCCGGTTGCCGCGAGCCCGAGGCTGATTTTCCACAGCAGCGTGGTCGCCGAGCGTTCCACGGTCTTCTGACTGTTGACGTCGATGGTTTCCGCTACGTCGGCTGCAGCAGCCAGGCGCGTCGCCAGAACCTTGGCACTGTCGGTCGCGGTGGCGGCGAGGCCGGTTTCGACCATGCTCGACGTTTCGGCGATCAGCGTCTGGAAGCGACTGTCAAAATCCGCTAATTCGGCGTTAACGGCTGAAGTGGACAGGCCCAGAATGACCCGGCCGATTTCAGCGCCCTTGGGATTAATAGAGGTCTTGGCGAGGTACAGCGCCGGATCGTTTTCGGCAGCCGACAGGACCTTGTCGAAAGCGGCCCGACCGGTGCCTTTCTCCAGCAATGCCTTGACCCGCGGGTCGTTGCGATTCAGATGACGGGTGAGCTGATTGCCTTCAGCGTCGAAGTAAACGACGAAAACAACAGCCGGGTTCTGGTGAGCCATCCTGACGAACTCGGTCAGCGCCGGGATATCGTTGTCCCAAATGGCAGCGGGCGCCACGCCGGCCAGCAGTGTGGCTAGATCGTCGCCGGACTGCTTGAGGTGGCGCTCAAGAACATTCTGCAGCTGCGTTTGTTCATCGGTGAGGCGCTGTGTCAGGCCCTGCGCCAGATCGCCTTTCATGCGCTCGGACAGGTTGAGCATGCCGCTACGTACTTCGACGTCGGCAGACTTGAGTTCGCCCAGCAACTGCGCGGCGTCCTCGCTCAGGTTCTTGCGAATCTCCTGTTCGAGCGCGCCGATGGTGCTGCGAGTCAACGCAAGGGCCACCACGACCTGAACCACGACGGCGGCGAACAGGGTGAAGAAAACCGGACGCAGCAAGCGGCTACGCAAAGAGGAGAACAGCAACATGGCTCGGGCCTCCTGCCGCAACGGGCAGCCAGTGGTAACGGGTGGGTTGATATTGTTATGCCACAATTCCGTTATCGGCACCTTAGTCCACTTTTTTAGTCTTTGCCGACGACCGACCGCATCGGTGCCGATGTAAACGCGTGAGCGGGTCACGACTCAGTACGTTGTGGCTCGCCTAAACTATGCCGCCACGGGCGCTGCGGCACAGACTGCGCGTCCGGTCCACTCCTGTCTGCAGCCCGACTGCGCGGAAATCCGATCCAATGCAAATAACAAGGCCTGACCGGCCACGCTCCGCCGACCCGGTCGATGATTTCTTTGTGCCCGAACTGTGCCAGCCGGAAGCGCTGCTCGGCCTGGTGCTGCTTGCAGAGTTGCTGGTGTTGGTGTTCGTTCTCGCCGAGCCGATGCAACCTGGATTCAACTGGATGCGTCTGGCGCTGGCCTCGCTGTTCGTGCAATGGGTGATGCTGCTGTCGGCCGGCTTGACCTGCCAGCTGCGGCCCTTGCTGGCGCGACTGCCACCCTGGGCTGCGGGGCTCGCTTGCTGCGTGATGGTGGTCGGGCTGACGCTGGCTTGCACCGCGGTGGCGGATATCTACCAACTGGGCGGGCCGCTGACCCAGGCCGGCGAGGTCAACCTGTATCTGCGCCATGCGCTGATCAGCCTGATCATGTCGGGGCTGCTGTTGCGCTATTTCTATCTACAAAGCCAGTGGCGGCGGCAGGAGCAGGCCGAGCTCAAGTCGCGCATCGAATCGCTGCAGGCGCGTATACGCCCGCATTTCCTGTTCAACAGCCTGAACAGCATTGCCAGCCTCGTGGCGACCGATCCGGGCAAGGCCGAGCAGGCGGTGCTGGATCTGTCCGACCTGTTCCGTGCCAGCCTGGCGCGCCCCGGCGCGCTGGTGCTGTGGCGCGAAGAACTGGAACTGTCGCGCCGCTACTTGTCGATCGAGCGCTACAGGCTTGGCGACCGGCTGCAGGTGGAGTGGCAGGTGGACGGCGTTCCGGATGATTTGCTCATCCCGCAATTGACGCTGCAGCCGCTGCTGGAGAACGCCCTGATCCACGGAATCCAGCCCCGCATCGACGGCGGTATGGTCAGCGTGGCGGCGGATTATAGCGACGGCGTGTTTCAGCTTGAGGTCAGCAACCCGTTCGATGAAGCCACTCAAACGCAGCCAACTCGCGGAACACAGCAGGCGCTGCACAATATAGACGCACGACTAACGGCACTTTTCGGTCCCGCAGCGAGTCTCAGCGTGAAGCGGTACAACGCCCGTTACCACATCTGTCTACGCTATCCATGTGCGACACAAAAGCAGGAAGCCAGATCTATATGAATGTTCTGATTGTCGATGATGAACCTCTAGCCCGCGAGCGCCTAAGCCGACTGGTAGGTGATCTTGACGGCTATCGTGTACTGGAACCTTCCGCCGCCAACGGCGAGGAAGCGTTGTCCCTGATTGAGGAGCTGCGTCCCGATGTCGTGTTGCTGGATATCCGTATGCCCGGCCTCGACGGTCTGCAGGTCGCAGCCAAGCTGTGCGAGCGCGATGCGCCCCCTGCCGTGATTTTTTGCACGGCCCATGATGAATTCGCGCTGGATGCGTTCCAGGTCAGCGCGGTGGGCTACTTGGTCAAGCCGGTACGCCCGGAGCACCTTGCCGAAGCGTTGAAGAAGGCCGAGCGGCCGAACCGGGTTCAGCTTGCCGCCCTGACACGGCCCGCCGCGGTTAGCGGTGGTACGCCTCGCAGCCACATCAGTGCCCGCACTCGTAAAGGCATTGAACTGATTCCATTGCCTCAGGTGATCTACTTCATCGCCGATCACAAGTACGTCACGCTGCGCCACGAAGGCGGCGAAGTGCTGCTGGACGAACCGCTTAAGGCACTTGAGGATGAATTCGGCGATCGCTTCGTGCGTATCCACCGCAACGCGCTGGTCTACCGCGACCGCATAGAGCGCCTGCAGCGCACTCCGCTTGGTCATTTCCAGCTGTTCCTCAAGGGCCTCGAAGGCGAGCCGCTGACGGTCAGCCGGCGGCATGTCGCGGGGGTTCGCAAGTTGATGCAAAACCTCTAAGGCCGATAAAAGCGCCGGAGGCTGGACGGGTAAAGCAGCTTGAACCCTCCAGCCGCTTCCCTTGATCCCCGCCAACCCAGTGACGGCGCTGGCCCTGTTATCATCCGCGGCAATTCACTGGTTCTGGATTAGCCCATGTCTCGCGAAATTCGCATCGCCACCCGCAAGAGTGCTCTGGCCCTGTGGCAGGCCGAATACGTCAAGGCGCGCCTTGAAGCCGCGCATCCCGATGTGACCGTCAGCCTGGTGCCGATGGTCAGCCGGGGTGACAAGCTGCTCGATGCGCCGCTGGCAAAAATCGGTGGCAAGGGTCTGTTCGTCAAAGAGCTGGAAACGGCGCTGATGGAGCACGAGGCGGATATCGCCGTGCATTCCATGAAGGACGTGCCGATGGAGTTTCCGGAGGGGCTCGGTCTGTACTGCATCTGCGAGCGCGAAGACCCGCGCGACGCCTTCGTCTCCAATCATTACGAGAACTTTGATGCGCTGCCGCCCGGCGCGGTTGTCGGCACCTCCAGCCTGCGTCGACAGGCGCAGCTGCTAGCACGGCGGCCCGATCTGAAAATTCAATTCCTGCGCGGCAACGTCAATACCCGTCTGGCCAAGCTCGATGCCGGCGAGTATGACGCCATCATTCTCGCCGCCGCTGGCCTCATCCGCCTCGGTTTCGGCGAGCGCATCCGCTCCAGCATCAGCGTAGAAGACAGCCTGCCGGCGGGGGGGCAGGGTGCCGTCGGCATCGAATGCCGGACCGGCGATACCGAACTGCACCAATTGCTGCAATGCCTGAACGACCCGCAGACGGCAGTCAGGGTCAGCGCCGAACGCGCCCTGAACCGTCATCTGAACGGCGGTTGCCAAGTGCCGATCGCCTGCTATGCGGTACTCGAAGGCGATCAGCTGTGGTTGCGCGGGCTGGTCGGGCAGCCGGACGGTACGCTGCTGCTGCGCGCCGAAGACCGCGCGTCCGCTGCGGATGCCGAGGCCTTGGGCGTGCGGGTCGCCGAAGCGCTGTTGGCCCAGGGCGCGGAGAAGATTCTGCAAGACGTTTACGGCGAGGCCGGCAAGGCGTGACGGCTTGGCGCCTGCTGCTGACTCGGCCCGCAGAGGAATGCGTCGCCCTGGCGGCAGCGCTGTCGGAAGTGGGCGTCCATAGCGCGAGTTTGCCTCTCCTCGCCATCGAGCCGCTGAAGGAAACAGCCGAGCAACGCGCGACGATGCGTGAACTGGACCGTTATTGCGCGGTGGTAGTGGTGAGCAAGCCGGCTGCACGGCTGGGTTTAGAGCTGCTCGAGCGCTACGGGCAGCAGCCGCCGCCCGGCCAGGTGTGGTTCAGTGTCGGAGCCGCCACCGGTGCGATCCTGACGGACTTTGGCCTGGATGCCAGCTGGCCCGGTACGGGAGACGACAGCGAGGCATTGCTGGCGCTGCCACGCCTGGCCGAGGCGCTCGACGTGGCCGAACCCAGGGTTCTGATCCTTCGCGGCGAAGGCGGTCGCGAACTTCTCACCGAGACGCTTCGCCAGCGGGGCGCGCAGGTTGATCGCCTCGAACTGTATCGACGCTATCTGCCTGACTACCCAGCCGGAATTTTGCTCGACACCCTGCGTTCGGAACGGCTGAATGCCGTAGTGGTCAGCAGTGGGCAGGGTTTGCTGTCACTGCATGAGATGGCGGGCGCCGACTGGCCCGCGCTGTGTGAACTACCCTTGTTCGTACCGAGCCCCCGTGTAGCCGAAATGGCCGCAACGTTGGGCGCCAGAATAATCGTGGACTGTCGCGGTGCCGGAACCGCGGCTTTGCTGGCGGCGCTACGGGAAACACCCGAGCCCGCCTTCTGATGCAAAGGATGGAAACGTGAGCGAAGTAGACTCCGACAAGGCAGCGAAGCAACCCAAGGGCAACGATCCCGTCATCCCCACCCAAGACATTCCGCCGAAGAAGCCGGTAGACACCAGGCCGAAAACCGACGGTCCCGGCCGTGGTTTGGCCGGTCTGGCGTTGGTGGTCGGCCTGGCCGGTCTGGCGGCGGGCGGCTACAGCGTCTGGCAGACCCAGCAGCTCGCCGAGCAGGAGCGCCAGCAGCTCGATGCGGCGCAGGCGACTCGGGAACAAGCGCGGCAACTAGATACGCGTAGTCAGCAACTGGCCAGTCGTCTCGGACGGCTGGAGCAATTGCCTTCGGCGCAACAGCTGGAAGATCGGCGGCGCCTGCTCTCGGAGTTGCAAAGCGACCAGCAGCGCCTCTCGGGGCGGGTAGAACGGGTCTTGGGTGAGAGCCGTGAACAGTGGCGATTGGCGGAAGCCGAGCATCTACTGCGCATGGCGATGTTGCGTCTGTCGGCCATGCAGGACGTGCAGAGTGCCGAGTCGCTGATCGCCGAAGCCGATCTGATCCTGCGCAAGCAGGACGATCCGGGCGCTTACGGCACCCGGCAGAAATTGCTGGAAGGCCTAGAGGCGCTGCGCAGCCTGCCGGATCTGGACCGGACTGGTCTATTCCTGCAATTGGGCGCGCTGCGTGGCCAGGCCAATCAGCTCAACGGCCTGGCTCCGGAGTTCGAAAACGGCCCGGGTCAGCCACAGGCGCAGGGCGAAAGCCGCTGGCGGCGATGGCTGGACGAGCTGACGCGTTACGTGCGGATCGACTTCAACGCAGGCACCGACGTCAAACCGCTGCTCGCCGGTCAGAGTCTGGCACAGGTGCGGTTGGCGCTTTCGCTGGCCATCGAGCAGGCCCAGTGGGCGGTGCTCAATGGCAACCAGCAGGTTTATCGGCAATCGCTGGAGCAGGCCGCTCGGATCATCGAGGATCACTTCAGCGAAGAGAACGGCCAGAGCCGTGGCCTGCGCGATCGTATCGAGGAGCTTGCCAAGCGGCAGGTCTCGGTCACGCTGCCGGACCTGACCCCCGCCCTGCAGGCGATGCAGGCCTATGTGAAAACGCGCGAATCCGCTTCCGACAACGAGCCGGGCGAAACCCCCGAGCGCGGCGCGCCGGCCAGCGAGGCCGAGCCGCCAGCTGACGCCGAGCAGGCGGCCGAAGGGGATGTGCGCACATGAAGCGTCTGGCCGTTGTCCTCATCATCCTGCTTGCCATTGCCGGCTTTCTGGGCTGGGCCATTTTCCAAGACGCCGGCTACGTCCTGATCAGCTATGACCGTTTTCGCTATGAGTCGAGCTTCTGGGTGTTCGTCGGGCTGATCGCCTGTCTCTGGGTGCTGGCCATGGTGGTTCACTGGGTGCTCGGATTGCTGCATGCGTCCGGCGCGCTGGTCAATCCCTGGTCGCGGCGCCATCACGCACGGCGTGTCACCAAGGCTTCGCGCGCCGGATTGCGGGAGCTGGCCGAAGGTCAATGGAGCCCTGCGCTCGGCCATCTGCGCACCGCCGCCGAGCACGATCAGCAACCGCTGGTGCATTATCTCGGTGCCGCCCGCGCTGCGAGCGAGTTGGGCGAGTACGAACAAAGTGACGAATTGCTGCGCAAGGCGCGGGAGCGCGAGCCCGGCGCCGGACTGGCCATCGGGCTTACCCAGGCTCAGCTGCAGATTGCGCGTGGCCAGTACGCTGAGGCGCGCGAGTCTCTGAATGCGCTGCACAACGAGAACCCACGTCATCCCTATGTGCTGACCTTGCTTCAGCAACTCTACGTGCAATTGCAGGACTGGCCTGCCCTATGCCGTCTGCTACCGGAACTGCGCAAGCATCGCGTGCTGCCCCCGGCTCGGCTGGACGAACTGGAACTGCTGGCGTGGACTGCCGCCCTGGAGCAGGCCGCACAGGTCCCGGCCGCTGCGGGGGAGGAGGGCCGGCAGGCGTTCGATCAGCGTTGGCAGACCATCCCCAGCAAGCTGCGCAACGATCCGGTACTGGTGCGTGCTTATGCAGACGGCCTCAGCCGGTTGGGCGCGGAAGAGAAGGCCGAAGAAGTGCTTCATGCCGCGCTCAAGCGTCAGTTCGATGATCGCTTGATCGAGCGCTATGGCCGCGTTCGCGGACGCGACCCGGCGCGCCAGCTTTCACAAACCGAGGCCTGGCTGAAGAACCATCCGGATAACGCCGAGCTGCTGCTCGCGCTCGGCCGGCTGAGCCTGCGCAACGAGTTCTGGGGCAAGGCGCGTGACTACCTGGAAGCCAGCCTGCGTCTGGAGCATCGTGCGCAAACCTGCGCGGAGCTGGCGCGACTGCTGGCGCAACTGGGCGACCAGGAGCGCAGTAATCGCCTGTTCCAAGAGGGGCTTGGCTTGATCGACGGAGCTAACGGCGCTCGCTTGCCGGTGATCGGCCAGGGTTAACGCGGGCGTCGGCAGCCATAGCTGCGGCCGTGGCTTGCAGCTTGCAGCTCGGGCTAATACCGTAGCGAGCTTTTCCTGTCTGCGGAGTCGCCATGAATCTGGCCAGCCCACGTTCGCTGTTCCTCCTGGCTTTCATCGGCTGCGTGCTGATGATGGCCGCTGCGCTGTATCTCGAGCATGTGGTCGGGCTGGCGCCGTGCCCGCTATGTATCGTTCAGCGCGTTTGCGTGATCGCCTTTGGTCTGGTCTGCCTTGTCGCTGCGATTCATGGGCCGCGCAAAACCGGTCGTCGTGTCTATTCGATCCTGGCGCTGCTGTTCGCGGTGGCCGGCGGTGCCACGGCCGTGCGCCAGATCTGGTTGCAGCACATACCGGCCGACCAGTTGCCGGCGTGCCTGCCCAGCCTCGAGTACATGATGGATGCGCTGCCCTTCCAGGACATCGCCCGGCTGGTGCTTCATGGCACTGCCGAGTGCGCCGACGTCAGCTGGACGCTGCTGGGTATGAGCATCCCCGAATGGACCTTGCTGGCATTCATCGCGATGGGGCTGTTCTGCCTCTGGCAGCTGCTACGGCGTGGCTGAGACTTTTTGTCGGCGCGGGCGAATGATCGCTGCGCTTGACGGTCAATGGACCAGAGCGAAGCGATCCGGTCAGCCTCGCCTGGATGATTTTCATCCAGGCAGCTTGATGCTTCGGTCGCCGCAGCTTAGTCTGCTCCGGCAGCGACGGTTTTCCGCCGATTTCGCTGCCACTCACCCAGGCCGGTATCCAAAGACAAGAAAACGTCTCGGAAAGGCGCAATAAGCATCATCGATTAGGGAAGTGAGGTCATCATGCTCGAGAGCTGTCGAAACGCCCAGGAACGCTGGGGAGGTGTACACCTGCTGATCGACCGCTGGCTGCAGGAACGCCACGCACTGATCAACGCATTCGATGGGCTGCATGGCAACGCCGTCGCGAGTCGCACCGCCCTGCAGAAATTTTGTGAAATCCTGCTCGACTATGTGTCGGCCGGACATTTCGAGATATACGAGCAGCTGCTCAATGAAGCCGAGGCATTCGGTGACAAGCGCGGCCTCGACCTTGCTCGGCAGATCTATCCACGCATCGAAGCCATCACCGAAGTGGCGGTGGCTTTCAACGACCGCTGCGATAGCGGCGACTGTCTGGATAGCCCGGGTCTGCCCGACGAGTTGAAGCGTCTGGGGCAGCTGTTGCACGAGCGCTTCGAGCTCGAGGACTGTCTGATCGAGGTGCTTCACACCGCTCATAAGCAAACCGCCGCGATGGCCTGATACCAGCCGGCGAGCGCGGTCATATCGCATACGACGGCCGGTAGCGGAGCGCGCGGGCCGTCCAACATGACAGCGCCCATCTCATCAGGAGGCATGTTCATGCCTGCGAAGAAAAATTCGATCACCACGCCGCTGCATCTGTTGCAGCAGCTGTCCCATAGCCTGGTTGCCCATCTACAAAAAGCCTGCAGCGAGGCGCAGAGGGATGCTGAAGTGCTGCTGGCCAAGCTGGAGAAGCAGCGCGGCAGGACGCAGGAAAAGGTCATCAAGGCGCGCGCCAAGCTCGATGAAGCCGGTGAGGCGGGTAAGTCGAAGGCACAGGGCAAGGCTCGTACCAGGCTGGCAGAGCTGGACGACATGCTTGCGGTGCTGCAGGCGCGGCAGAGTGAAACGCTGAGTTATCTGTCGGAGCTGAAGCGCGATGCCGAACAGAGCATAAAGCTCGCTCAGGGCATCACCGATGTCGAGAAGGCGGCCGCCCAGGCGCTGGTCGCACGGGACAAGCCTGAAGCGACGCGCAGCAAGGCGCCAGCCAGGGCAACCAAGCCCGTCGCCAAGGCCGCGGCAGCCAAGCCTGCTGCGGGCAAAACGGTTTCCTCCGCGCGTCCGGCGACCCGCTCCAAACCAGCCGTCAAGACCGACAGCGCCGCGGCAGAACCGGCCAAAGCCCAGGCGCCAGCGTCGGCTACCCAAACACCTGTGGCCCAAAAGCCTGCGAATAAGGCATCGAGCACTCCGCGACGCCCATCCAGCAAGCCGGCGGCCGCCAAGGGCGAAACCGCCACTCAATCTCCACCGGTTACCAGCTGAGACACAGCCACACGCCGCAAGGCTTCCAGTAGTGCCAGTTTCTCGCCGCTGAGGCCGGCACAGAGCGGGTCCAGCCAATTGGCTGGCTCGCCGCCTTTCGGCCAATGCTGCGTCGCTGATTGCAAGCGCTGAAGCTGGATGTGTTCGGCGTCCAGCTCCAGCGCTTTGACATGCTCACGCAACCCCGCCAGCTCGCCGTCCAGCGCAGCACGCTGACGCCAGCTCTGGCGCAGGTTGCGCAGCGGCGCGACTACCCCGGTTCGCCAGTCGTCACTGAGGCTCTTCAGCTGCGTCAGCCGTGCATCGTCACAGGCGACACCGCGGTATTCCAGCCAGGCGCCGGTCAACAACAGACAGACATCCGCGCCGGCAGCCTGCAGCTCTAGGCAAACCGCTTCGACGCCGGGTTGCCGATAGCAGCTGAGGGCGAAAGACCAGAGATCGTCATGCTTCATGGGTGTCGGTTTTTTTCGTGAGCAGCCGGATGGATTTCCGGGCGACCTGATAAACTCCGCCGCCATTATGATCCGACTACAGAACCTGACTCTACAGCGCGGGCCCCAGCGGTTGCTGGAAGACGCCGAGCTGACCCTGCACCCTGGCCAGAAGGTCGGGCTGGTGGGCGCCAATGGTGCCGGTAAATCCAGCCTCTTCGCACTGTTGCGCGGCGAATTCACACCCGACGGTGGCGACTGCCAGCTGCCGCCGGACTGGCGTATCGCTCACATGCGCCAGGAAGTCGATACGCTCGATCGTCTGGCCGTCGATTATGTCCTCGATGGCGATACCGAGTTGCGTCGCGTGCAGGCTGCACTGGTTGCCGCCGAGGCCTCGCATGACGGTAGCGCGCTTGCGCGCCTGCATACCGAGCTGGACAACGCCAACGGTTACAGCGCTGATGCCCGCGCGCGCAAGTTGCTCGCCGGCCTGGGCTTTGCCAGCGAGCAGATGGACCTTCCGGTCAGCAGCTTTTCCGGTGGCTGGCGGATGCGCCTGAATCTGGCACAGGCGCTGATGTGCCCGTCCGACCTGCTTTTGCTCGACGAGCCCACCAACCACCTCGATCTGGACGCCATCCTCTGGCTCGAAACCTGGCTGAAGAGCTACCCCGGCACGCTGATGCTGATTTCCCACGACCGCGACTTTCTCGACGAGGTGGTCGGCAACGTGGTGCATGTCGAACAACGCAAGCTGACGCTTTATCGCGGTGGCTATTCGGCCTTCGAGCGGGCGCGCGCCGAGCGGCTGGCGCAGCAGCAACAGGCGTTCGAGAAGCAGCAGGTCCAGCGCGAGCACATGGAGGACTTCATCCGCCGCTTCAAGGCCAAGGCGAGCAAGGCGCGCCAGGCGCAGAGCCGGATCAAGGCGCTGGAAAAGCTCGAGCAATTGGCGCCGGCGCATATCGACTCGCCGTTCGACTTCGTTTTCCGCGAGGCGGACAAGGTCTCCAGCCCCTTGCTGGATATGGCCGAAGGCCGCCTCGGCTACGGCGAGAAACTGGTGCTGGACAAGGTCAAGCTACAGTTGGTGCCCGGCGCGCGAATCGGCCTGCTTGGCCCGAACGGCGCGGGCAAGTCGACGCTGATCAAGACCTTGGCAAACGAGTTGCAGCCATTGAGCGGTCGTTTGCAGCGGGGCGAGAATCTGGTGATCGGCTATTTTGCCCAGCATCAGCTCGACGCGCTGGATGACAAGGCCAGCCCTTTGCTGCATTTGCAGCGCATCGCCTCGGGCGAGCGCGAGCAGGTACTGCGTGATTTCCTCGGCGGTTTCGATTTTCGGGGCAATCGCTGTGACGAGCCGGTCGTCAACTTCTCCGGTGGCGAAAAGGCGCGTCTGGCGCTGGCGCTGATCGCCTGGGGCAAGCCCAACCTGCTGCTGCTCGACGAACCCACCAACCACCTGGATCTGGAGATGCGCCTGGCGCTGACCTTGGCCTTGCAGGACTTCGAGGGCGCCGTGCTGGTGGTCTCGCACGATCGGCATCTGCTCAAGAGCACCACCGATGAGTTTCTGCTGGTGGCCGATGGGCGAGTCGTCGCGTTCGACGGTGATCTCGAAGACTATGCGCGGTGGCTGGTGGATTACCGTGCCCGGCAGCAGCCGACCAGCGCCAGCGAGTCGTCCGCAGACAAGACCGATAAGCGCGCTCTGCGTCAGGCTGCCGCTGCGTTGCGTCAGCAGCTGGCGCCACTCAAGCGTCAGTCGGACAAGCTCGAAAAGGATCTGGCCGCGATTCAGGAAAGGCTCGCCTTGCTGGAGCAGCGCCTGGGTGATTCTGCCCTCTACGAGGTAGCGCGCAAGGATGAGTTACGCGAGCTGCTGGCCAAACAGGCGGAGCTGAAGGCGCGCGAGGGCGAACTGGAGGAGGCCTGGCTGACAGCGCTGGAAGCGCTCGAAACCTTGCAGGGGCAGCTGGAGAACGGCACATGAACGAGCAGTTGTCGACGCTTTCGCGGGAGTGGGGAGACCAGCTGCTGCTCGGCCTGCAGGTTTTACTGATTCTGTTGGTCGCCTATACCCTACAGCGCTTCGTGGTCCGCGCCTTGACGCGGCTTGGCAGCCGTTATCCGCTGCCGCCGGAGCTGTTGTTGCCGCTGCGTGGCGGCATTCGCTGGTTCATCATCGGCGGTGCGCTGATCATGGTGCTGGAGCGCTTCGGCGTCTCGGCGACGGTACTCTGGACGGCGTTCTCCGGTTTCGTGGCGGTGGCGGCCATCGCTTTCTTTGCCATCTGGAGCGTGCTGTCGAACCTGCTCTGCGCCGTGCTGATCATGACCGTCGGCCCCTTTCGTCTGGGTGACCTGGTGGAGCTGGTCGAAAGCTTCGACAAGCCCATCGTCAAAGGCCGCGTCACCGATATCAACCTGCTCTACACCACGCTCGAAGAGGTGACCGAAAACGGAACTGGCGCAATCGTCCAAGTGCCAAACAGCTTGTTCTTTCAGAAGGTCGTGCGCCGCTGGCGCGGGACCGACATCCAGACGTCTAATCACAGCACTCACGAGTAGCAGTTATGGAATGGCTTAGCAGCCCCGAAATCTGGGTCGCGTTTCTGACCCTGACCGCCCTGGAAATCGTCCTCGGCATCGACAACATCATCTTCATCTCCATTCTGGTGGGCCGCTTGCCGAAGGACCAGCAGCCCAAGGCCCGGTTCTTCGGGCTGGCCCTGGCGATGGGGACGCGGATTCTGCTGCTACTGTCGATCACCTGGGTCATGCGTCTGACCAACGACCTGTTCACGGCCTTCGGCCATGGCGTGTCCGGGCGTGACCTGATTCTGTTCTTTGGCGGTCTGTTCCTGTTGTTCAAGAGCACGATGGAAATCTGGCACAGCGTCGAAGGTGAAGAAGAACAGGAAGGCACCACCAGCGGCGCGGTCAAGGCTGGCTTCGTCGGCATCATTCTGCAGATCGCGGTGATCGATATCGTCTTCTCGCTGGATTCTGTGATCACGGCGGTGGGGCTGGTTGACAACGTGCAGGTGATGATCGCCGCGATCGTCATCGCTGTCGGGGTGATGATGCTGTCTGCCGGCACCATCAGCGACTTCATCGAAAAGCATCCGACGCTGAAGATTCTCGCGTTGTCGTTCCTGATCGTGGTCGGCACCCTGCTGATCGCCGAAGCCTTCGGCGCGCACGTGCCCAAGGGCTACGTGTACTTCGCCATGGCATTCTCGCTGACGGTCGAAGCGCTCAATATCCGCATGCGCAAGGCGATGAATCGCAAGCTCAAAGAGCCGGTCAAGCTGGGCAAGGATATGCCGGACTGATCATGAACAGCCGGTTGCACCCACGGATGCAGCCGTTGCCTTGAGGATCAACCATGACGTTCGAAACCTGGCTTGCGTTCTTCGCGGCCTGCTGGGTCATCAGCCTGTCGCCGGGCGCCGGGGCGATCGCCTCGATGTCCTGCGGTTTGCAGTACGGCTTTTGGCGCGGCTACTGGAACGCCATTGGTTTGCAGATCGCCTTGGCGTTGCAGATCGCAGTGGTGGCGGCCGGTGTCGGCGCGGTGCTGGCGACCTCATCGCTGGCCTTCAGCCTGATCAAATGGTTTGGTGTCGCCTATCTGCTGTGGCTCGCGCTGAAGCAGTGGCAGGCGGTGCCGGAAATGCTCGATGACAGCGCGGCGCCACGGCCCATCGGGCGACCGCTAACGCTGGTGCTACGGGGTTTTCTGGTCAATGCCAGCAATCCCAAGGCCATCGTGTTCATCCTCGCCGTGCTGCCTCAGTTTCTCGATCCGCAACGCGATCTGGTGATGCAGTACCTGCACATGGCCGCGACCATGGTGGTGGTCGATCTGATCGTCATGGCGGGTTACACCGGTCTGGCGGCGAAGGTGCTGCGCTTGTTGCGTACGCCGCGTCAGCAGCGTCTGGTCAATCGCAGCTTTGCCGTCATGTTCGCCGGCGCGGCGGCATTGCTGGCGACAGTGCGGCGGGCCGTGGTGTGACTACTGCCATGCCATTGCGGGTGTGGGTCGACGCCGATGCCTGTCCCAAGGCGGCCAAAGAACAATTGATCAAGTTCGCGCTCAAACGCAAGTTCGAGGTCCTGCTGGTGGCGGGGCAGAGCCAGATCAAGCCGGCCTTTGCCTGTGTTCGTCTGATCGTGGTACCGAGCGGCCCGGATGCCGCGGACGATTATCTGGTCGAGCATGCGCAGCCGGGCGAATTGGTAATCTGCAGCGATGTACCGCTGGCCGATCGCCTAGTCAAGAAAGGCGTGGCGGCCCTCGATCCGCGTGGTCGCGAGTTCGACGAGCGCAACATGGGCGACCGCCTAGCCGTGCGCAACCTGTTCACCGATCTGCGTGAACAGGGGCAGGTCGGCGGCGGACAAGCGGCTTATGGCGAGCGGGATCGTCAGGCGTTTGCCAACACGCTGGATCGGTTGCTTACGCAATTGATGAAGAAAAGCCGATAAGGAGCGCCGGAGGCTTGAAGGCTGGACGAGGAAAAGCAGCTTGAAACTTTTAGCTCGAAGAAAAAGCGTTATGGTCTGACGGTAAACCGAACGCTTTCCAGCCTCCAGCTATCCGCACAGATAAGTCCCAGTACCCACGGCAACCAGTACGCCTTCCTCGTTATATAGCTCGGAGCGCACCACGGCGACCTTGTTACCCGAGCGCAGCAGCGTCGCGCTGGCGCTGAAGCGTTGGCCTCGTCCCGGGCGCAGATAATCGATTCGCAGATCGATGGTGCCGAGCCGCGAGAGGCGCAGGGCTCGCTCATCGGTGGTTAGATGCTGATGCTTTTCGAAGGCGCCGAGCATAGCCATCGCACCGCCGACCGCGTCGAGCAGGGAGGCGATCACGCCGCCATGCAGGATGCCATGGAAAAAGTTGCCGACCAGCTCGTGCTTCATTGGCAGGTGCATCACCACGCGCTGGCGCGTCACTTCGCCCAGTTCGATGCCCAAATATTCGTTGAACGGCATGCGCTCGAAGAGCTGGCGTACGGCTTGTTGCTGCTCTTCGATGGAGTCGGCTTTGTGGGACATGAGTTCGGCCTTTTGTCAGATTGGCCAAAGCTGCCGTAGCCAGGCAGGAATGAACAGAGGGACGGCGGGAGCGCCGGTACGATTGGCCGCATAGCCATAGGCAGAACGGAATCCCGAGCTGGCAGGTCATGTGAAAACTACTGCGCTTGGTCATGCGGCGTTAAAAACAGGCTCGGACGCGAGTCCGAGCAAAATGCCCATTTACAGCACGTAAACTCGCGTGCGAGCCCAGTCCGCTTTTTCGCCTGTTTTGTGGTCGCCCAGTCCCTGCGAATCTTCGCTCGCTACGTTTCACACATCTGCTGAACCCGGGACAGAAGATGAGGCCGATGCTTACTTGTGGGTGAGCTCCAGCACTCTGTCGACCAGTTTGTAGATGCCTGACGCCGCTTCGCTGATCGATTGCGCGAGCATATAGGCAGGGGTCGTCACCAGATTGTGCCGGGAGTCCTCGACGAGTTCGGTCACCTCGCAGGCCTGATGCTCGATGCCCATTTCTCGCGCAGCGTCCGCCGCCGGATCCTCGTCGCTGCCCAAAGTGCAAACCACGCCTGCGCCGAAAATCTGTGCCGCCATGGTGGGCGCAATGCACATCATCCCGATCGGCTTGCCGGCCTTCGCAAAGGCCTGGGCGGCAGACAGTACGTCCGGAAGCGTCTTGCAGGCGGCGCCCTGGGTGGCGAAGTCGGAAAGGTTCTTCGCGGCGCCGAAGCCGCCGGGCATGATCAGCGCATCGAATTCATCCGCGTTCAGCTCGCGCAGGTCGCTGATCTCGCCGCGGGCCAGGCGGGCGGATTCGATCAGTACGTTGCGGCTCTCCGGCATCTCGTCGCCGGTCAGATGATTGATTACATGCATCTGCGCGATGTTCGGCGCGAAGCAGCGAACCGTCGCGCCGCGCTGGTCAAGGCGCAACAGGGTGATGACGCTCTCGTAGATTTCCGAGCCGTCGTAGACGCCACAGCCGGAAAGAATCACGGCGACTTTTTTGTTCATAGGGATACTCCTGGTCAGATTCAGCAGCCCGGAAGGCGACGGGCGAAAGTCTTCGATGCTAATCCCTGGCGGGGCTCAAGGTAAGGGCAACCCGTTGCATGACTCAAAGCGCGCTTTCTGGCCGTATACAGGCTGCCAGAGCGCAACTTCAAGCTCATGCCATTCGTATCCTTGGATTGCTGCGCTGCACCGGTGTTCAGTCGGCGCTAGAGCCATGCGTGGGCTTCAGCCAGACGGTAGCTTGATCAAAGCACTGGCCGTGTCTGCCTTGGCTAGCGACAATGAGGGCAACGCGCGACGTCGCTTAACGGCGCTGTCATCAATTAGTCATAAAGTCGGCCTATAACCGTCATCTTCGCCCGTGCTGCGGGCCAGGAGTTCGTTGTGAGTTTCGTTCCTGCCAATCGACTGTTTCCCGCTACTCGCCTGCGCCGTAACCGCCGTGACGACTTTTCCCGGCGCTTGGTGCGCGAAAACCTGGTGAGCGTGGACGACCTGATCCTGCCGGTCTTCGTTCTCGATGGCGAAAATCGCCGCGAGCAGGTGCCCTCGATGCCCGGCGTCGAGCGGCTGTCCATCGATCTGCTGCTCGAAGAGGCCGAGGAATTGGTGGCGCTGGGTATTCCTGCACTGGCGCTGTTCCCAGTCACGCCGCTGGAAAAGAAATCCCTGGACGCGGCCGAAGCCTGGAATCCAGACGGCATCGCCCAGCGTGCCACGCGCGCGTTGCGTGAGCGGTTCCCGGAGCTGGGGATCATCACCGACGTCGCGCTCGACCCGTTCACCACCCACGGTCAGGACGGCATTCTGGATGAGCAGGGCTACGTGCAGAACGATGTAACTGTCGATGCGCTGGTCCGCCAGGCGCTTTCCCACGCCGAGGCCGGTGCTCAGGTCGTGGCGCCATCGGACATGATGGATGGCCGTATCCAGGCCATCCGCGAGGCGCTCGAAGTGGCCGAGCATCACAACGTGCGCATCATGGCCTACTCGGCCAAATACGCCAGCGCCTACTATGGCCCGTTCCGCGATGCGGTGGGCTCGGCCGGCAATCTCGGCAAGGGCAGCAAGAATACCTATCAAATGGATCCGGCCAACGGTGACGAGGCGCTGCATGAGGTGGGTGCCGATCTCGCCGAAGGTGCTGACATGGTCATGGTCAAGCCGGGTATGCCCTATCTCGACATTCTCTGGCGGGTCAAGGATGCCTTCCGCGTGCCGACGTTCGTCTATCAGGTCAGTGGCGAATACGCGATGCACCAGGCTGCCATCCAGAATGGCTGGTTGAGCGAGGCGGTAATCCTGGAATCGCTGACCGCCTTCAAGCGTGCCGGTGCCGATGGCATCCTGACCTACTTCGCCAAACAAGCCGCACAACAATTGAAACAGGGGCACTGAGCCCTTTCGAGGCAGATTCATGACCAACCAGGGACTCAGCGAAAGCGAATTGCAGCTTGCCGTTAACGAGGCGCAACCTCTCGAGGCGATGGCTGCGCCAGTGCCCGAGGATGCCGTGCCGGAGGAAGCGCCAGCACCGGCACCGCAGCCGGTGGCCAACCTGGACGACAACAACCTCTACATTCATCGTGAGTTGTCGCAGCTGCAGTTCAATATCCGTGTGCTGGAACAGGCGCTGGATGAGTCCAATCCGTTGCTGGAGCGGCTGAAGTTCCTGCTGATCTTTTCCAGCAACCTCGACGAATTCTTCGAGATTCGTGTCGCCGGGCTGAAGAAGCAGGTGACCTTCGCCCGCGAGCAGGCCGGCGCCGATGGTCTGCAGCCGCATCAGGCGCTGGCGCGGATTTCCGAATTGGTTCACGAGCAGGTCAGCCGGCAGTATTCGATCCTCAACGAAGTGCTGTTGCCCGAGCTGGAGAAGCATCAGGTGCGCTTCATTCGTCGACGTCACTGGACGGTCAAGATCAAGACTTGGGTGCGCCGCTATTTCCGTGACGAGATCGCACCGATCATTACCCCGATCGGTTTGGACCCGACGCATCCGTTTCCCTTGCTGGTCAACAAGAGCCTGAACTTCATCGTCGAGCTCGAAGGCATCGATGCCTTTGGTCGGGACTCGGGATTGGCGATCATCCCGGCGCCGCGACTGTTGCCGCGAGTGATCCGTGTACCGGAGGAAGTGGGTGGAGCAGGGGCCAACCATGTTTTTCTGTCGTCGATGATCCACGCGCACGCGGACGATCTGTTCCACGGCATGAAGGTCAAGGGCTGCTATCAGTTCCGCCTGACGCGCAACGCCGACCTCTCGGTGGACACCGAGGATGTGGAGGATCTGGCGCGGGCGCTGCGTGGCGAGCTGATTTCGCGGCGTTACGGTGATGCGGTGCGCCTCGAGGTGGCCGATACCTGCCCGCAGCACTTGGCCGATTTCCTGCTTAAGCAGTTCAGCCTCAGCGAGAGCGAAATGTATCGCGTCAACGGACCGGTCAACCTCACGCGACTATTCAGTGTCACCGGCATGGACAGCCATCCGCAGCTGCAATACGCACCCTTCACCCCGGCGATTCCGAAGCTGCTGCAGAACAGCCAGAACATCTTCAGTGTCGTTGGCAAGCAGGACATTCTGTTGCTGCACCCTTTCGAGTCGTTCACCCCGGTCATCGACCTATTGCGCGAGGCGGCGAAGGACCCTTGTGTGCTGGCGGTCAAGCAGACGCTGTACCGCTCCGGCGCCAATTCGGAAATCGTCGATGCGCTGGTCGAAGCGGCGCGCAACGGCAAGGAAGTCACTGCCGTGATCGAGCTGCGTGCGCGTTTCGACGAGGAGTCCAACCTGCAGCTGGCCAGCCGCCTGCAACAGGCCGGCGCGGTCGTCATCTATGGGGTGGTGGGCTACAAGACCCACGCCAAGATGATGCTGATCCTGCGTCGCGAAAACGGCGAACTGCGCCGCTACGCCCATCTGGGCACCGGCAACTACCACGCTGGCAACGCGCGGCTGTATACCGACTACAGCCTGCTGACCTCGGACGATGCGCTTTGCGAAGACGTCTCCAAACTGTTCAGCCAGCTGATCGGCATGGGCAAGACGATGCGCATGAAAAAGCTCTTGCATGCGCCGTTCACGCTGAAGAAATCATTGCTCGACATGATCACGCAGGAGACTCAGCACGCCAGCGAAGGCAGGCCTGCGCACATCATCCTCAAGGTCAACTCGCTGACCGATCCGAAGATGATCCGTGCGCTGTACAAGGCCAGCCAGACGGGCGTGCGCATCGACCTGATCGTGCGGGGCATGTGCTGCCTGCGTCCGGGGATTCTAGGGGTTTCGCACAATATCCAGGTGCGCTCGATCATCGGGCGCTTCCTCGAACACAGCCGGGTCTTCTACTTCCTCAACGGTGGCGACGAAAAGCTCTACCTGTCCAGCGCTGACTGGATGGAGCGTAATCTGGACCGTCGCGTCGAGACTTGTTTCCCGGTCGAAGGCAAGAAGCTGATCACGCGGGTGAAGAAAGAGCTGGAAGGATTCCTGACCGACAACACGCAAAGCTGGGTGCTGCAGCCCGATGGCGGCTACGTGCGCAACAGTCCGAGTGGCAACCAGAACCCGCGTAACGTGCAGAGCGCTCTGCTGGAACGCCTGGGCAGTCCGAGCGCGCGCTGAGCCGCATCGCCGATGCTTGAGGTGCGCGCCCGCGTGACGGGCGCCGGTTCAGCGTACCGTCAGCGTGAAATCGATTCGCTTCAACCACTCTGCTTCCAAGGCGAAATCGGCCTGGGTCAACGGATTGTTTTCCAGCCAGCCGCTGGGGAAGGCCACGTCGAGGCTGTTGTCGTCGGCCTTGAGCGTGAATGCCGGCGCCTGCTGCGGCCCGCGGATGTGGTGGAACAGGATGGCGAACCGCAATAGCACGCAGAGGCGAGTCAGCTTCACGCCGTCCTCACTCAGCTCTTCGAACTTCTGCCTCGGTATGTTGCGGCGATGGCCGCGCACCAATAGCGCGAGCATTTGCTGATCCTGACGCGAGAAGCCTGGAAGGTCAGAGTGCTCGATCAGGTAGGCGCCGTGCTTGTGGTAATGATAGTGGGCGATATCGAGGCCCACTTCGTGTACGCGGGCCGCCCAGCTCAGCAGCTCGCGATGCCAGTCTTCGACCAGTTCCCAGTCGGACGACACCTGATCGAATGCCTCTAGCGCCTTGCTCTCGACCCGCGCCGCCTGCTCGTTGTCGACGTGATAGCGCTCCATGAGAAAACTCAGGGTGCGGCTGCGAATGTCTTCCTGGTGATGGCGGCCGATGAGGTCATAGAGCACGCCTTCGCGCAGCGCGCCCTCGGAATGCGCCATGCTGGCGAGCTCCAGCGCATCGAACGCCGCTTCGAGAATGGCCAGCCCCGCCGGGAAGATGCTTCGGCGATCCGGCTTGATGCCGTCCATGTCGATCTTGTCCACATCGCCCAGCTTGAACAGCTTGCGCTTGAGCCAGCCGAGCCCTTCACTGGTGACCTGGCCATTGCTCAGCCCGGCATCCTTGACCGCTAGGCCGATGGCGCGGATGGTGCCGGACGCACCGACCGTATCCTGCCAGCCGAGCCGGCGCAGACCATGCTCGATGCTCATCAGTTCGAGCCGCGCGGCCGTATAGGCTTGGGCGTAGCGGGCGGCAGTGATCTTTCCATCGCGGAAAAACCGCTGGGTGAAACTCACGCAGCCCATCTGCAGGCTTTCGCGCAGCAGCGAATCGAAGCCTTCACCGATGATGAATTCGGTGCTGCCACCGCCGATGTCGATGACCAGCCGCTTACCGGGGGCCGTCGGGAAAGTGTGCGAAACGCCGAGGTAGATCAGTCGCGCTTCTTCGCGGCCCGAAATGACTTCGACTTGATGATTGATGATCGTCTCGGCCTGGCGAATGAACGACGCGCGATTGCGGGCTTCGCGCAGGGCGTTGGTGCCGACCACACGCACCGCGCCTTGAGGTAAATGATTGACCAGTTGCGCGAACCGGCGCAGGCAGTCGAGACCGCGCTGCATGGCGTCATCGTCAAGCATCCGGTTCTCATCGATGCCGGCGGCCAGTTGGACCTTCTCACCGAGCCGCTCGAGGATGCGCATTTCGCCGTTACTGATGCGGGCCAGGACCATGTGGAAACTGTTGGATCCGAGATCGAGGGCGGCGATCAGTGGAGAGGTTTCGGCGGCTGGTGGGGGCATGGCGCGGTCTCTGTGCAAAACTCCGACATCCTGACACGATCACCGGCATCCGCCAACGCGCAGCGCTCTGCCGCAGCGCCCGATCATCGGCCACAAGGCTACAGAACCCTCTCTATGCCTCGATTGACCAAGCGACAGGCTGCGACTTTCGGTCCGCATCAAGCCGGGCTATGATGGCGTCACTTTCGGTTTTGACCCTGGAGAACATCCATGAGCGAATACATCAACAATGTCAGTGACAGCAGTTTCGAGCAGGACGTGCTTCAGGCAGACGGCCCTGTGCTGGTCGATTACTGGGCCGAGTGGTGTGGCCCGTGCAAGATGATCGCTCCGGTACTCGATGAGATCGCCAAAGACTATGAAGGTAGACTCAAGGTCTGCAAGCTGAACATCGACGAGAACCAGGAAACCCCGCCGAAGTACGGCGTTCGCGGTATCCCGACGCTGATGTTGTTCAAGAACGGTAACGTCGAAGCCACTAAAGTAGGCGCGTTGTCGAAGTCCCAGCTGGCCGCGTTTCTCGACAGCAACATCTGAGTCAGCCAAGCCTGGCTATCTCTAAAGCCCTCGCAAATGCGGGGGTTTTTTCTAAAGGCAGGGTGGACGCTTCGTCTGCGCGGTGCTAAATTCGGCCCCGCGACGCTTCTTCCGTCGCCCTCTGCATGCCGTCGCCGACGCACTTCAGCCTCATAAAGCACAACGAATCTGTTCGTATTCTGCTGCGCGGCTTATAAAGCTAATCGCTTTCTTCATCCTTCCTGATCTCTCTCTATGAATCTGACCGAACTTAAGCAAAAGCCCATCACCGAACTGCTGGAAATGGCCGAACAGATGGGCATCGACAACATGGCCCGTTCGCGCAAGCAGGACGTGATTTTCTCCCTGCTGAAAAAGCACGCGAAAAGCGGCGAGGAAATCTCCGGTGATGGCGTGCTGGAGATTCTTCAGGATGGCTTCGGCTTCCTGCGCTCCGCGGATTCGTCCTACCTCGCCGGCCCTGACGACATCTACGTCTCGCCTAGCCAGATCCGCCGTTTCAACTTGCGTACCGGCGACACCATCGTTGGCAAGATTCGTCCGCCGAAAGAAGGCGAGCGCTATTTCGCCCTGCTCAAGGTCGACACGATCAACTTCGATCGTCCGGAAAACGCCAAGAACAAGATCCTGTTCGAGAACCTGACGCCGCTGTTCCCCAACCAGCGCCTGACGATGGAAGCCGGCAACGGCTCCACCGAAGACCTGACCGGCCGGGTGATCGACCTCTGTGCACCGATCGGCAAGGGCCAGCGCGGCCTGATCGTCGCCCCGCCGAAAGCGGGCAAGACCATCATGCTGCAGAACATTGCCAGCAACATCACCCGCAACAATCCCGAGTGCCACCTGATCGTCCTTTTGATCGACGAGCGTCCGGAAGAAGTGACCGAGATGCAGCGCACCGTGCGTGGCGAAGTGGTCGCATCGACCTTCGACGAGCCGCCGACTCGCCACGTGCAGGTCGCCGAGATGGTGATCGAGAAGGCCAAGCGCCTGGTCGAACACAAGAAAGATGTGGTCATCCTGCTCGATTCCATTACCCGTCTGGCGCGCGCCTACAACACCGTGATCCCCAGCTCTGGCAAGGTGTTGACCGGTGGTGTCGACGCTCACGCGTTGGAAAAGCCCAAGCGCTTCTTCGGCGCCGCGCGCAACATCGAGGAAGGTGGCAGCCTGACCATTCTCGCCACCGCGCTGGTGGAAACCGGCTCGAAGATGGACGAGGTGATCTACGAGGAATTCAAGGGCACCGGTAACCTCGAGCTGCAGCTGGACCGCCGCATCGCCGAGAAACGTGTGTTCCCGGCCATCAACATCAACCGTTCGGGTACTCGTCGCGAAGAGTTGCTGACCAGCGAGGAAGAGCTGCAGCGCATCTGGATTCTGCGCAAGCTGCTGCATCCGATGGATGAAAGCGCCGCGATCGAATTTCTGCTCGACAAGCTCAAGGACACCAAGACCAACGACGAATTCTTCATGTCAATGAAGCGCAAGTAAGCGTCTGGTCGTTGCACCAAGGCCGGGGAAACCCGGCCTTTGTCTGTCTGCAGGTTTCGGAATTACTGGCGTGAAGGCTAAACTCTGCGCCCCGACACCTGCTGGCCACGCGAGGCTCAAGCATGCAGTATCGCGATTTGCGCGACTTTATCAGCGGCCTGGAACAGCGCGGTGAACTCAAGCGCGTTTCGACAGCCGTCTCTCCTGTTCTGGAAATGACCGAGATCTGCGACCGCACGTTGCGCAAGCAGGGGCCGGCACTGCTGTTCGAGAACCCGACCGGCTTCGACATGCCGGTGCTCGGCAATCTCTTCGGCACGCCCAAGCGAGTCGCATTGGGAATGGGCGCCGAGGAAGTGACGGAGTTGCGCGAGATCGGCAAGTTGCTGGCCTTCCTCAAGGAGCCGGAGCCGCCGAGGGGGCTCAAGGACGCCTGGAACAAGCTGCCGATCTACAAGAAGGTCATCAGCATGGCGCCCAAGGTGCTCAAGGACGCGCCCTGCCAGGAAGTGGTACTGGAGGGCGACGATGTCGACCTGTCCAAGTTGCCGGTGCAGACCTGCTGGCCGGGCGACGCCGCGCCGCTGATCACCTGGGGCCTGACCATCACCAAGGGGCCGAACAAGGAGCGGCAGAACCTCGGCATCTACCGTCAGCAGGTGATCGGCCGTAACAAGGTCATCATGCGCTGGCTCAGCCATCGCGGCGGTGCGTTGGATTATCGGGAATGGTGCGAAAAGTATCCGGATCGCCCTTATCCGGTGGCCGTGGCGCTAGGCGCGGACCCGGCAACCATTCTCGGCGCAGTAACGCCAGTGCCCGATTCGCTGTCCGAATACGCTTTTGCCGGCCTGTTGCGCGGCAGCCGCACTGAGCTGGTTAAGTGCCGTGGCAGTGACCTGCAGGTGCCAGCCGGTGCCGAGATCATTCTCGAAGGACATATCTATCCCGGCGAGATGGCTGACGAGGGGCCTTACGGCGACCACACCGGCTACTACAACGAGGTGGACAGCTTTCCGGTGTTCACCGTCGAGCGCATCACCAAGCGGCGCGACGCCATCTATCACAGCACCTACACCGGGCGGCCACCGGATGAGCCGGCGATTCTCGGCGTGGCGCTCAATGAAGTCTTTGTGCCGATCCTGCAGAAGCAGTTTCCGGAAATCACTGACTTCTACCTACCGCCCGAGGGCTGTTCGTATCGCATGGCAGTGGTGACCATGAAGAAGCAGTACCCCGGCCACGCCAAACGGGTGATGCTCGGCGTCTGGAGCTTCCTGCGCCAATTCATGTACACCAAGTTCGTGATCGTGACCGACGACGACATCAATGCGCGTGACTGGAACGACGTGATCTGGGCGATCACCACGCGTATGGACCCCAAACGCGATACCGTGATGATCGAGAACACGCCCATCGACTATCTCGACTTTGCCTCGCCGGTCTCCGGCCTGGGCAGCAAGATGGGGCTCGACGCTACGCATAAATGGCCAGGCGAGACCAGTCGCGAATGGGGGCGTGCCATCGTTCAGGACGAGGCGGTCAGGCGTCGGGTTGACGAACTCTGGGCCGAGCTGGGCATCGACTGATGACCCGTAGTCTTTATTTCAGGTTTTCGTAGAGATGAAAGTTACGCTGCAACCTTCTGGCGCCGTACTTGAAGTCCAGCGGGGCGAGCGGATACTCGACGCCGCCCGGCGTCTGGGCTACGACTGTCCGCAGGCGTGCCGCAATGGCAATTGTCTGGTCTGCGCCGCTTTGCTGGTCAACGGTCGGGTACGCCAGCGCGGCGAGACTCAGGATCATGGCGAAGTCTTCGCCTGCTTGGCCGAGCCGGAAGAAGAGTGTGTCCTGCTATGGGATGGTGTGCTGGCCCCCGGCGAGCTGCCGGTGCGGACATTCAGCTGCCAGGTGATCAGTTGCGAAGATGTGGGTGGCGACGTGTTTCGGCTGCTGCTCCGCGCACCGGCCGGCAAGCCGCCGCGCTATCACGCCGGACAGTATCTGCTGCTCAAACGCGAAGACGGGGAATTCAGCGCTTTTTCCCTGGCGTCCGCACCCGGGGGCGGGCGTGAACTGGAGCTGCACGTGCTGGCGCGTGAGCCGTCGACAATCGGCTTGCTCGACTTCATCAGGCGCCAGGGGATGGTCAGCGTGCAGATGCCGTTCGGCGACGCTCATCTGGCCGAGTTGCCGGACGGGCCGCTGGTATTGGTCGCCGCCGGAACCGGAATGGCGCAGATGCACAGCCTGATTGAATACTGCCGGGCCGAGGGCTTCGCCCATCCAGTGCATCTGTATTGGGGCGTGCGCCGGCCGGAAGATTTCTATCAGCTACCGCATTGGGATGAGTGGCGGCAGATGCCCAATTTGTTTCTCAATCAGGTGGTCAGCGATATCTGCGGTTGGCCGGGGCGGTGCGGCATGCTGCACGAAGCCGTCTGCCAAGACTTTTCTGACCTCAAGCCGGTGCATGTCTATGCCAGCGGTTCGCCGGCAATGATCTACGGCACGCTGGATGCGCTGGTGGATGCGGGGATGGACGCGACGCAGATGCGCGCCGATGTCTTCGCTTATGCGCCGCGCGAGGCCTGACGACTTATGCCGTGGCTGGCTGCATTTGCCGGCGTGCTCGAGCCATCATTGGGTCTACGCGAGTAGCGTGTTTGTCAGGCTGGCGGCGCTAGATAAGCGCCGCCTTCGTGTTTGCGCTCAGCGCGCCTGCCGCTGCTGGAGCAACAGATTTTTGTAGCCGCTTGCGGAGAGCGTCTTCTGCGCCTGGCCAAGCTGTTCGCGGTTGGCGAAGGGGCCGACCAGCACGCGGTACCAGTCCTCGTCGCGGACGGTGACGTTCTCGACGCGCACATCCTGGCCCAGCAGGATGATCTGAGCCCTGACCTTTTCTGCTTCCGGCTGCTTGCGGAACGAGCCGGCCTGCAGGAAGAACTGGGTCACTGGCGCCTTGGCTACTAGCGGTGGGGGCGGCGGTACCTGGCCGTTCAGCGCGGCTTCGGCCCGCGCAGTGTCGATCTTGGCGGCTTCATCGGGCGTCACCGGCTTGGGCGGTTCTGGCTTCGGCGCTTCCGGCGGCAGGATGACCTCGGACTCTGGCAGCAGTGTGTAGAAATCGTATTTGGGCTTTACCGGCTGCCCCTGTGCCGGCGTGGAACGCTTCGGTTGTTCCTTGGGCTTGGGTGTGTCCGTGGCGCGCTTGATCTCGTCCCGTCCGGGTTCGAGGTTCATCAGGAACGTGATGAAGCCGCCAATGACCAATCCGCAAACCAGCCAGATCCAGCCGGGTACGGGTTTCTTGGCGGGCGCTTGATAGCGACTCGCCCCGCGCTTGGGGGCGGTTTTTTTCCTGGTTGCCACTTACATCCGCTCCAGGGTTTCCAGGCCGAGCAATTCCAGGCCTTGCTTGAGGGTCTTGCCGGTCAGCGCGGCCAGGCGCAAGCGGCTCCGCTTCGCGGCTTCGCTCTCGGCGGTGAGTATCGGGCAGTGTTCGTAGAAGCTCGAAAACAACCCGGCCAGATCGTACAGGTAGCTGCACAGTACATGCGGGACGCCTTTCTCGCCGACACCATTCAGGACTTCTGAGAACTGGGCAAGCTTCGCGCCCAGTGCTTGTTCCTGTTCGGCTTCGAGCTGGATTTCGCCGGTCAGCCCGTCCATTCCGGTGCCAAGCTTGCGAAACACGCTGGCCACGCGGGTGTAGGCATAGAGCAGATACGGCGCGGTGTTGCCTTCGAAGCTGAGCATCTGTTCGAAGTTGAAGCTGTAGTCGCTGGTGCGGTGCTTGGACAGGTCCGCATATTTCACCGCGCCGATACCGACGGCGCGAGCGATCTGGCGGAGCTCTGTCTCCTCCAGGTCGGGATTCTTGCTTTTCACCAGGCTATAGGCGCGCTGTTCGGCTTCGTCGAGCAGGTCGACCAGCTTCACGGTGCCGCCGTCACGGGTCTTGAACGGCCGGCCGTCGGCACCGTTCATGGTGCCGAACCCCATGTGTTCGAGCTGCATGGCGCTGTCGACGAAGCCGGCGCGGCGTGCGACCTCGAAGGCCATCTGGAAATGCAGGGCCTGGCGCTGATCGACGAAATACAGAGCGCGGTCGGCATTCAGCTGTTGGCTGCGGTAACGCATGGATGCCAGGTCGGTAGTGGCATAGAGGTAGCCGCCGCCGGCCTTCTGCACGATGACCGGGAGCGGGTTGCCCTCGGCGTTCTTGAACTCCTCGAGAAACACGCACTGGGCGCCGTTGCTTTCGCTCAAAAGCCCCTTGGCTTTCAATGACTCGACGATGTCGCCCAGCTCGGCGTTGTAGGCGCTTTCGCCCTTGACGTCGTCAGGGGTGAGCTTGACGTTCAGGCGGTCGTAGACTTTCTGGCAATGCGACAGGGAAATCTCGTTGAAGCGGCTCCACAGGCGCAGGCAGTCGGCGTCGCCGGCCTGCAGCTTCACCACCAGCTCGCGGGCTCGGTCGGCAAACGCGGCGGAGTCGTCGAAGCGCTGTTTTGCGGCGCGATAGAACTGTTCCAGATCAGAGAGTTCGGTTTCGGCGGCGGCGGGGTTTTCCTCCAGATAAGCGAGCAGCATGCCGAACTGCGTACCCCAGTCGCCGACGTGATTCTGGCGGATCACCTCGTCGCCGAGAAACTCCAGCACGCGCGCCACCGCGTCGCCGATGATGGTCGAGCGCAGGTGGCCGACGTGCATTTCCTTCGCCAGGTTAGGCGACGAGAGATCGATGACGACTCGCTGCTTCGGGCCTGCCTTGCTGACGCAGAGATGCGGGTCGGCGAGAGCCGCGTCGAGGCGCTGGGCGAGCGCGGCGCTGTTCTGAAAGAAGTTGAGAAAGCCCGGGCCGGCGATTTCCACCTTGCTGACGCTGCTGTCAGCCGGCAGTGTCTCGATGAGCTTCTGGGCCAGGTCGCGCGGCTTCATCCCGGCCGGTTTGGCCAACATCATGGCGATGTTGCTGGCGAAGTCGCCATGAGTCTTGTCGCGGGTGTTTTCCACCTGGATGGTCGGACTCAATCCCTCAGGCAGCACCCCTTCGGCGGTGAGGCGGTCAAGGGCTTGCTGGATCAGGTGGCGAATGCTGTCTTTCATCGTTTGCTCGGTCGGCCCGAAGGCTTTGGTCGAAAACTGTGCATTATAAGAGCAGCGGCAAGCGATAGGCCATTAGAAGCGGCTGCAAGCGACACGCTTCGAGCTACGTCAAGGCGGGCGGCGCTCTTATTCCTGCCTGCGGCTTGAAGCTTAAAAAAGATCGATCGGATCGATATCCAGTGACCAGCGCACCGTGCGGCTGGTGGGAAGTTGCTCGATTTCTGGCAGCCAGGCGCCCATCAATCTATGTAGCGGCGCTCGGGCATTGGCCTGCAGCAACAGCTGGGCGCGGAAGCGTCCCGCGCGGCGCTCCATCGGCGCCGGCACCGGCCCCAGTAGTTCGACACCGCTGATTCCCAGCTGCGCCATACGCTGTTCGGCCTGGTGGCAGGCGTGGTCGAGAAACGCTTCGGCCTGACCGGGCTTCGTCGCCTCGGCCCGTAGCAGCGCCAGATGGCTGAACGGGGGCAAGCCGGCAGCGCGGCGCTCGCTCAACGCCTGGTCGGCAAAGGCGAAATAGCCTTGTTCGGTGAGTTGGACCAGCAGCGGATGGTCGGCAAGGTGTGTCTGGATGATGACCTTGCCTGGTTCTTCGGCGCGACCCGCGCGGCCGGCGACCTGGACGATCAGCTGCGCCATGCGTTCACTGGCGCGAAAGTCTGCCGAGAACAGCCCACCATCGGCGTCGAGGATGGCGACCAGCGTGACACGAGGGAAATGGTGACCCTTGGCGAGCATCTGCGTACCCACCAGCACGCAAGGCTCGCCGCGGTTGATGGTGGCCAGCAACTGCTCCATCGAGCCCTTGCGTGACGTGCTGTCGCGGTCGATACGCAGCACCGGGTAATCCGGGAAGATGATCCCCAGTCGTTCTTCCGCGCGTTCGGTGCCGGTACCTACGGGGCGCAGATCGACACTGTTGCAATCCGGGCAGCTGCGCGGCGGGCGTTCCTGGTGGCCGCAATGGTGGCAGCGCAGCTCGTTGTGGCGCTGATGCAGGGTCATTCTGGCGTCGCAGCGTGGGCATTGGCTGAGCCAGCCGCAATCGTGACAAAGCAGCGAAGGGGCGAAGCCACGACGGTTGAGGAATACCAGCACCTGCTGTCCGGCTGCGAGTGTCTGGGCCATGGCCTGCTGCAGCGGGCCGGAGATTCCTGAGTCCAGCGGACGGCTTTTTACATCCAGGCGCAGAAAGCGCGGCGCCTGGGCGCCACCGGCGCGCCGGGTCAGTTTCAGCAGGGCGTAGCGGCCGCTGTGAGCGTTGTGCAAGCTTTCCAGTGACGGCGTTGCCGATCCCAGCAGCACCGGCAGGTTTTCCTGGCGCCCCCTGACGATCGCCAGATCACGAGCGTGATAGCGCAGGCCTTCCTGCTGCTTATATGAGGCGTCATGCTCTTCGTCGAGGATGATCAGCCCTGGGTTTTTCATCGGCGTGAACAACGCCGAGCGGGTGCCGATGATGATGTCCGCCTCGCCGTCCCGTGCAGCCAGCCAGGCGTCCAGGCGCTCGCGATCGTTGACGTTGGAGTGCAGCAGGGCGATGCGGGCGTTGAAGCGCTTTTCGAAGCGCGCCAGGGTCTGAGGGCCGAGGTTGATTTCGGGAATCAATACCAGCGCTTGCTTTCCGGCCTTGAGTATCTGATGAATCAGCTGCAGATAGACTTCGGTCTTGCCGCTGCCGGTGACGCCAGCCAGCAGCGATACCTGAAACCCATCCAGCCCGGCGCGAATGGCTTCGAACGCGGCACGTTGTTCCTGATTCAAGGGCAGCTCTGGCTGTAGCAGCCAGCTGCCCTGATGGCTCTGGGTCTGGTGGCTGCGGCGGGTCTCGACGCGCAGCAAACCCTTTTGCAGCAGGAGATCGAGGCTGTCCTTGCTCAATTGCAGCTGGGTCAGCAGCGAATGAGCCACACCGTGAGGATGCTGGGCGATGGTTCTCAATGCCTCGCGCTGGCGGGGCGCTCGGCTGAGGCGAGGGTCTTCGGGCCGCGCTCCGTTGGTGACATGCCAGAAGCGCTCCTGCCTTGCTTCGGCAGGTTCGCCCTGGCGCAAAAGAGCCGGCAGTGCCCAGCTGAACGTATCACCCAGGCTGTGCTGATAATACTGGGCAGTCCACAGGCACAGCCTGAAAAGCGCGGGTGGGAGCGGGGAGTAGGCGTCGAGCAGCTCCAGCGCCGGCTTCAGCTTCGCCTCGGGAACCTCGCTATGATCGACCACTTCGATCAGTACGCCGACGACTTCCCGACGCCCGAACGGCACTCGCAGCCGCATACCCGGCTGCAGCGATGCGTGCGCGGCGCCAGCGGGTGGCAGGTAGTCGAAGAGCCTGCGCAGCGGAGAGGGAAGCGCAAGACGAAGTATGGGTTGGGGCACGCGGTAGTCCTTGGCGACGAAGGCCGATCTTAAACGATACGGCGCTACGACAGGTCGAGAGCGCCCTGACGGACGCTCGTAGCGGCAAGGCGATCAGCTGTTCTTGCATCGATATCGGGCTCTGGTATTATTCGCGCCCTTCCGTGCGGTACTCGACATAGGGTCGGGTGGCGGCACAAGTCCTAGAGGATTTTTCCATGAAAGCCGATATCCATCCTAACTACGTTGAAATCAACGCCACTTGCAGCTGCGGCAACGTCATCAAGACTCGCTCCACGCTGGGCAAAGATCTGAGCATCGACGTTTGCTCCGAGTGCCATCCGTTCTACACCGGCAAGCAGAAGGTGCTGGATACCGGCGGCCGTATCGACCGCTTCAAGCAGCGTTTCGGTGTGTTCGGCGCCAAGTAAGCTGTCGCCGCGACGGGAATCCCATGAGGTTTTCCGAGCAATTGAAAAAGGCGTCCCTGGTGGGCGCCTTTTTCGTTTGTGTCATTTTCAGCCTGCAGGCGCAGGCGCTCTGTCCTGTCAGTGGCCCGCTGTCACGCGTAAAGGTGGCAACGGTCATCGATGGCGATACGTTGCGCCTTGTCGATGGACGCAGCGTCCGCCTGATCGGCGTGAATGCGCCCGAGATGGGCCGCAAAGGTCGCAGCGCCGAGCCTTTCGCGGACGCCGCCAAGCGGCGATTGCAAGCGCTGGTGAAAGCCCGTGACGGATGGGTGGATCTGCGCCTCGGTCAACAGGCTCGGGATCACTATGGTCGTCTGCTGGCTCATGCGTTCAACGACCGTGGCGAGAATCTGGAAGCTGTTCTGCTCGCCGAAGGGCTGGGTTTCTTTGTCGCTATCGCTCCCAACAGCCTGTTGGCCGACTGCCACCGATCCGCAGAGCGGCAGGCTCGGTCTGCGGGCGAGGGTATATGGCGCCAGTCGCCGGTAATCACAAGTGAGCGTTTGCGCAGTGGGGGTTTTGCGCTGGTCCGCGCGCGCGTCGATCGGCTGGAGGTGAATCGGGGCGGCGTCTGGCTGGAGCTGGACGGCCCGTTGGTCCTGCAGATCCCGCACGGTGCCGTTGCGGCGTTTGGCAATTCACTGAAGGAACTGCCTGGCAAGAAGATCGAGGCGAGGGGCTGGGTGATCGATCGCAAGGGGCGTGCGAATTTGTCGCAGCAGGCCCGTTGGTTGCTGAAAATAAGTCATCCATCAATGCTTGCCCCGCTGCCCTGAGGGGTTTGCGTGCGACGCGTAAGGCAAGGGTTTAGAAATCTAAAAAGCCGAAGGCCCAGCCCTTGACAGCCCGATTTTTCCACTGGCTTGTGACGGCCTTCCGTCTTGGCGTATGCTCGGCGACCTGTCTGTCCCAGAAAAAATAAGCGGAAATGCCCCATGACTGACCTCAAAACTGCCGCGCTCGACTATCACGCTAAACCCCGTCCGGGAAAGTTGAGCGTCGAGTTGACCAAGCCCACCTCTACCGCTCGGGACCTGGCATTGGCTTACAGCCCTGGCGTAGCGGAGCCGGTACGTGAAATTGGCCGTGACCCGGAACTGGCTTACCGATACACCGGCAAAGGCAATCTGGTCGCTGTAATTTCCGATGGCACTGCGATTCTCGGTCTGGGAAACCTTGGGCCACTGGCATCCAAGCCGGTCATGGAAGGCAAGGGCGTCCTGTTCAAGCGATTTGCCGGCGTCGACGTGTTCGACATCGAAGTCGATGCGGAAAGCCCGCAGGCCTTCATTGATACTGTCAAGCGTATCTCCATCACCTTCGGTGGGATCAACCTGGAAGATATCAAGGCACCAGAATGCTTCGAGATCGAACGCGCGTTGATCGAGCAGTGCGACATTCCGGTATTCCATGATGACCAGCACGGCACGGCCATCGTGACTGCGGCCGGCATGCTCAATGCGCTTGAGATCGCCGGCAAAACGCTGGAGCAGGCCAAGATCGTCTGCCTGGGTGCGGGCGCTGCGGCGACCTCCTGCATGAAGCTGTTGGTAAGCATGGGTGCGAAGATCGAAAACATCTTCATGCTCGACCGCAAGGGCGTCATCCATGCAGGTCGCGACGACCTGAACCAGTACAAGGCTGTGTTTGCCCACGAAACCGACAAGCGCACGCTGGATGATGCGCTCGACGGTGCGGATGTTTTCGTTGGCTTGTCTGGCGCCAACCTGCTGAGCCCTGAAGGCCTCAATCGCATGGCGGCCAACCCGGTAGTATTTGCCTGTTCGAACCCTGATCCTGAGATCAGCCCGGAGCTGGCGCGTGCGACACGCTCCGACGTGATCATGGCGACGGGCCGCTCGGATTACCCGAACCAGGTCAATAACGTGCTGGGCTTCCCGTTCATTTTCCGGGGCGCATTGGACGTTCGTGCGTCGCGCATCAACGAGGAAATGAAGATCGCTGCCGCACTGGCGCTGCGAGACTTGGCCAAACTTCCGGTTCCGGCTGAAATAGCCTCCGCTTATGGCGTAGAACAGCTGCAGTTCGGTCGTGAATACATCATTCCGAAGCCGATGGATCCACGCTTGATTACCCTCGTTTCCGATGCGGTGGCCAAAGCGGCGATCGAAAGTGGCGTGGCTACCCTACCGTACCCGTCGAACTACCCGCTCAAATCGGTCGATGACGTGTTCAATGTCTGACTAGGTCTGGCATGGCCCGCTTTGGCGGGGCTTGCAACATGAAAAACCCCGGCTTCGGTCGGGGTTTTTATTTGGCGCTGTCTTTACCGGAAGAAGAATGGCAGAGGTAGGAGGGACGACGCCGATGGCTCAGCCGCCGCAGCGACTGACCATCTTGGCGGGTTAGAACAGGTCGATGGGAGCCGCTTCGGACGCAGGTAGCGGGCTGCCGGGCAGCGTGGAACCTGGAGCGAACTCGTCATCCATGTTGGGCGGCGAGTCCTCACTTCGGAAGATTTCAAAGTAAGCATCCGGTGTGCCCGGAGAAGCCGCGCGGCCGCTTTTCGGGTCGATCCGCAGTGTCAGAATTCCTTCGGGTTCGGCGGGTGCATGTTCCGGAGTGCCTTCTAGTACCGAGCTCATGTAGTCGATCCAGATGGGTAGCGCCACCGTTCCGCCATACTCTCGGCGACCGAGCGTTTGCGGCTGATCGAAGCCGGCCCAGACCGTGGTCACAATGTCGGCGTTATAGCCGGAAAACCAGCTGTCTTTGGACTCGTTCGTGGTGCCTGTCTTTCCGGCGATATCATTGCGGCCCATCGCCAGCGCCTTCCGGCCCGTGCCGCGCTTGATAACGTCCTGCAGCATACTGGTCATGATGTATGCGGTGCGTTCGTCGATGATTTGCTCGGCATACAGCGGCTGCGGGGTGCCTGTCTCCGATTTGCCTATCGGTGGAGTGTCGCCCTGAGCATAGGTCGTCACTTGAGCTTCGCTATCTTGCGCTTGAGCTGCGCCGCCTTGCGGTACTCGCGCAGGATTGGCTTCGAAAATCGTCTTTCCGTCTCGATCCTCGATGCGCTCGATCAGGTAGGGCTCGATCTTGTAACCGCCATTGGCAAAAGCGGTCCAGCCGATGGCGACTTCCATGGGGGTCAAGGTTGCAGTGCCGAGCGCGAGTGAGAGGTTCGCCGGCAAGTCCTCGGCTTTGAAGCCAAAGCGTTTGATGTAATCGATCGTGTAAGGAAGACCCAGGGTTTGCAGCAGGCGAATCGAAACCAGATTGCGCGACTTGTACAGGGCTTCGCGCAGGCGTATCGGACCTAGGAAGGTGTTGTTGTCATTCTTGGGGCGCCAGACGCGGTCCACGCCTTCCTCGACGAATACGATGGGTGAGTCGTTTACAAGGGTCGCGGGGGTGAATCCGGCATCCAGTGCTGCGCTGTAGACAAAGGGTTTGAAGCTGGAGCCTGGTTGGCGCTTGGCCTGGATGGCGCGGTTGTAGTTGCTTTGGCCAAAGGAAAAGCCGCCGGTCAATGCTTCGATAGAGCCATCGAGGGGGTCGATAGACACCAGAGCACCCTGTACTTGAGGCACTTGAGTGAACAGCGTTTCATCATCCGCGATGCGGACTCGGATCACATCACCGACCTTGACGACGTCCGATGGCGCTTTAGGTTGTGGCCCCACACTGTTGCTGTTGATGAACGGGCGGGCCCACTTCATGCTTTCCCAGCCGATGCTCCGCTCGCTGCCGTCACGAAGGATGACCTTGATGGTGTCTTTCGATAGTCCACTGACAACAGCGGGTAGCAGGCCGGACTGGCTGCGATGTGTGCCCAGTTCCGTTAGCCATTCCTCTCGGTCGATGTCTGCCAGCTGAGCCTCCGGGCCACGGTAGCCGTGACGCTGGTCATACTCGATCAAGCCCTGAGTCAGCGCTTCATTGGCGGCGATCTGGCGCTCGCTGGTCGTGGTTGTGTAAACGCGAAATCCATCGGTGTAAGCGGCGCTGCCGAAGCGGCCCACCATCTCGGCGCGTGCCATCTCAGCTACGTAAGGCGCATGGAGCTCGGGCGATGAGCCGTGATAGGCAGCGTCGACGTCTTCTGCCAATGCGAGCTTGTAACGCGCCTCATCTATTCTTCCCAACCGATACATCCGTCCTAGTATCCAGTCACGCCGTTCCTTCGCCCGCTCGGCATTCGCCAGCGGGTTGAAAGCTGAAGGTGCCTTGGGCAGGCCTGCGATCATGGCCAATTGCGCCAGGCTCAGTTCGTTGATCGACTTGCCATAGTAGACGTGAGCAGCAGCTTCGATTCCGTAGGCGCGATTGCCCAGATAGATCTTGTTGACGTACAGCTCGAGAATTTCGTCCTTGCTCAGCTCCCTTTCGATCTGGAGCGCGAGGAGTATTTCGTTGATCTTGCGCGAAAAGCTCCGCTCGCTGGTCAGGAAGTAATTCTTTGCCACCTGCATAGTGATAGTGCTGCCGCCGGTCTGAATCTGACCGGTTTTCAATAATTGCGTGGCAGCGCGCATCAGGCTGGAAACATCGACGCCATAATGGTTAGCGAAGTTGTCGTCTTCGGCGGCCAACAACGCGGCTATAAAGTCTTTGGGTATTTGGTCGAAATCAATAGGAGAGCGGCGCATTTCGCCATACTCGGCGATCAGCTTGTTGTCATTGCTGTAGACGCGCAACGGTATCTGAAGCTGGATGCTGCGCAGCGATTCGACAGATGGCAAGTTGGGGCTTAGGTACAGAAAAGCGCCACTTAAGCTGAGCAAAAGTCCGCAGAAAATGGCCAGGCACGACCATAGGAAAAACTTCAGAAAACGCATCGGGTTCTATGAATCCAGGGTGGGGAATGAGGGGTAAGCCGCAGACGATGCTGAAAGGAAAAACCGTTCACATTATAAGCGGTTTTTTTGCCGAGGAGCCATTTGCGCTTCTGTCAAGGCTGTTATCTAATGCGGACAAACATAATTAATCCGTAAGTGGCGGATAAAGATAGGAAATCGGCCGTGCTAGGGCTCTTCAGTAAGAAAGCGAACACGCTGCTTGGGATCGACATTAGTTCGACGTCCGTCAAGCTACTAGAATTAAGCCGCTCAGGCTCCCGGTATAGGGTTGAGTCCTATGCGGTCGAACCGCTTCCGGCGAATGCCGTGGTGGAAAAGAATATTGCTGAACTCGAAGGTGTCGGTCAGGCGCTGGCTCGTTTGTTGGCCAAGGCCAAAACGGGAGTCAAGTCTGCAGCAGTAGCCGTGTCCGGCTCGGCAGTCATCACCAAGAGCATTGAGATGGAAGCCGGGTTGTCCGATGACGATCTGGAAAACCAGCTGAAGATCGAGGCGGACCAATACATCCCGTACCCGCTGGAAGAAGTCGCAATCGACTTCGAGGTGCAGGGTGCTGCACCTCGCTCTCCCGGGCGCGTGGAGGTTCTGCTGGCAGCGTGCCGCAAGGAAAATGTGGAGATTCGCGAGGCAGCGCTCGCGCTTGCTGGATTGACGGCCAAGGTCGTTGATGTCGAAGCGTATGCCCTGGAGCGCTCATACAACCTGTTGGCGCCTCAGTTGGGCGCTGGTCATGATGAGCTGACGGTGGCGCTCGTGGATATCGGCGCGACTATGACCACGCTGAGCGTGCTGCACAACGGTCGCACTATCTATACACGCGAACAGCTATTTGGTGGCCGGCAGCTCACCGAGGAAATCCAACGCCGCTACGGCCTTTCGATGGAAGAGGCTGGCCTGGCCAAAAAGCAGGGAGGCCTTCCAGACGACTACGACAGCGAAGTGTTGCAGCCGTTCAAAGAGGCGGTCGTTCAGCAAGTTTCTCGCTCGCTGCAGTTTTTCTTCGCCGCCGGGCAGTTCCACGATGTGGATTACATCCTTCTGGCAGGCGGTACGGCCTCCATCGCCGGCCTGGATCGGTTGATTCAGCAGAAGATCGGAACCCAGACTTTAGTCGCTAACCCTTTTGCCGATATGACCTTGAGTAGCAAGGTCAACGCAGGCGCGCTGGCTAGCGATGCGCCGTCACTGATGATTGCCTGCGGGTTGGCCTTGAGGAGTTTCGACTGATGGCCCGGATCAACCTTTTACCCTGGCGAGAGCAGCTTCGCGAAGAGCGCAAGCAGCGCTTTCTGGTTTCGCTCGTTGGCGTCGCTGTGCTGGCTGTGGGCCTACTGTTCCTCGCGGACCAATACTTCAATCACGCCATCGAGCAACAGAACGCACGAAACGATTTCGTTCGAAAGGAAATCGCCGTACTGGATGCGCGAATCGCCGAGATCAAGGAATTGCGCGAGCGTCGGCAGCAATTGCTCGAGCGTATGAAGATCATTCAGGACCTGCAGGGCAATCGTCCCATTATTGGCAGGGTATTCGATCAACTGGTTCGTACGCTTCCCGATGGTGTCTACTTCACCGGCCTGAAAATGACCGGCAAGAACATCTCCATTGTGGGCAGCGCGGAATCCAATAACCGGGTTTCTAACCTGATGCGCAATCTGGATGGATCTGAATGGCTGGAAGCGCCAAACCTGACCGAAGTGAAGGCTGTCACTGCTGGCGCAGTGGATCAGGAGAACATGTTCCAGCTTACGGTGCAGCAGACGCAGCCGGCCGCAGCTACCGAAGGAGATAAGCCATGAGTCTGGCTAGTTCTCTGGAAAGCCTGCGCAGCGTTGATCTCTCCGACCTGGACATGAACAACCTGGGCTCATGGCCCGCTGCGGTAAAGGTTATTGCTGCGATACTGCTGATGGTTCTGTTGCTCGGAGGAGGTTATTACTTTCATCTCAGCGATCTGCAGGCCGGGCTTGAACAGCAGAAGGCGCAAGAGGAAACCTTGAAGCAGCAGTTCTCGTCAAAAGCGTTCCAGGCTGCCAATCTCGAGGCTTACAAGGCACAGATGGTGGAAATGGAAGCATCATTCGGCGCATTGCTGCGCCAGCTGCCCAGCGACACCGAAGTCCCCGGTTTGCTCGAGGACATCACGCATACCGGTCTGGGCAGCGGGCTCGAGTTCGAAGAGATCAAGCTGCAGCCGGAAGTGACCCAGCAGTTCTACATCGAATTGCCGATACAGATCAAAGTGGTCGGTGGTTATCACGATCTGGCGACCTTTGTCAGTGGCGTGGCGAGCCTACCTCGGATCGTCACCCTGCATGACTTCGAGATCAAGCCGCTCGACAAGGATTCTTCTTCCAAGCTGCACATGAGCATCCTGGCCAAGACCTATCGCTACAACGACAAGGGGCTGCAGAAATGAACGGAGCCCGAAATATCGTACTGGGTCTGGGTCTGGTTTTGCTGACGGGCTGTGGTGTCAGCGGTGACTTCGAGGATCTGCGCGCCTACATGGATGAAGTGCGGGCCAAGCCGAAAGGAACGATCGAACCATTGCCGGCGTTCCTGCCGTACGAAGCCTTCACCTATAGCGCGGCATCGCTGCGGCATCCATTCCAGCCGCCAATGAAGATCGATCTGACTCAGCGGCAGAAAGGGTCGAAAGACATCCGGCCTGACGAGACGCGCATCAAGCAGTTCCTTGAAGAGTTCAATATTGAAAACTTCGTCATGGTCGGAACATTGACCAACGATGCCGGCAGATACGCCTTGATCAAAGGTGGTGACGGGGTTCACCGAGTCAGGATCGGTGACTATCTGGGGCGCAACCATGGCCGTATCGTTGATATCAGCGAAGCCGAAGTGGATGTGCTCGAAATCGTTCCAGACGGAGAGGGTGGTTGGCTTGAGCGCCCGCGCAGCCTGACCTTGAAAGAGCGCTCTTGAGTCATGGCAAAAATGGAAAACCTTTACCGGTCTGCACAACGGAATCCTTCTATGAATACCACTCTCTCTCGTCTCGGCTTGTCCCTGCTGGCGGCGATGATTTCGCCCGCGCTGCTGGCTGCGAACCTCAACGCCCTCAATGTCGCTTCGCTGCCCGGCGATCGCGTTGAGCTGAAACTGGCATTCGATGAACCAGTACCTACGCCGCGGGGCTATACGCTCGATCAGCCGGCGCGCATCGCGCTTGACCTCCCTGGCGTGTCCAGCAATCTGAAATCAAAAAACCACGAGCTGGGTGTCGGTAATGCCCGCAGCTTGACCGTAGTCGAGGCTCAGGGCCGTACGCGGCTTATCGTAAACCTTACCTCCATGGTGCCTTATTCGACTCGGGTTGACGGAAACAATCTGTTCGTCGTGCTTGGTGAAAGCGGGACGGCGCCGGTTGCAACGGCCGCTCCGGTGGAACCGCTAATCAAGGCGAAGCCGGCCAGCCCCGTGGCTGCCGGCAAGGCGATCAGTAATATTGATTTCCGTCGCGGGGAAGATGGGGCCGGTAACGTCATCATCACGCTGTCAGATCCGTCGATTAGTCCGAGCATTGAAGAACAGGGCGGCAAGATCCGCGTGTCCTTCGCCAAGACGCAACTGCCGGAGTCGCTTCGTGTCAGGCTGGATGTGCAGGATTTCGCCACGCCGGTCAAGTTTGTCGATTCCAGCAGCAAGGCCGAGGGCGCAAGTATCGCCATCGAGCCCAGCGGCCGTTACGACTATCTGGCCTACCAGACTGACGACAAGCTGACCATCAGCGTAAAGCCGCTTAGCGAAGCCGACGCCGAAAAACGCAAGGCCGAACACTTCACCTATGCTGGAGAAAAACTCTCGCTGAATTTCCAGGACATCGACGTCCGCTCGGTTCTTCAGTTGATTGCAGACTTCACCGATCTCAATCTGGTCGCCAGCGATACCGTTCAAGGCAACATCACACTGCGCCTGCAGAACGTGCCGTGGGATCAGGCGCTGGATCTGGTACTCAAAACCAAAGGGCTCGATAAACGTCAGGTTGGCAATGTGTTGCTGGTAGCTCCGGCGGACGAGATCGCTGCACGTGAGCGTCAGGAGTTGGAATCGCAGCGTCAGATCGCCGAACTGGCACCGCTTCGTCGCGAGGTCGTGCAAGTCAATTACGCCAAGGCTTCCGATATAGCCCGGTTGTTTCAATCGGTTACCGACACGGATGGATCTAGCGAAGATCGTGGTTCGATTGCTGTTGACGACCGTACCAATAACATCATCGCCTATCAGACCCAAGAACGGCTGGACGAGCTCCGCCGTATCGTCGCGCAACTGGATATCCCGGTACGTCAAGTAATGATCGAGGCGCGTATCGTCGAAGCCAACGTGGATTATGACAAGAGCCTCGGTGTGCGTTGGGGTGGAAACCTCTGGGCAGGTGACAAATGGAATGCTTGGGGTAAAAACGGTCAACTTGGTGTGGCTGATGATCCTAACGCAAGCGGTAAACCGGGTGACGAAGGCTATATCCCGTCTCAGCAAGTTGGGCGTTTCCCCGGCATTCGTGAAGTGCCGTTGAATACACCTTTTGTCGACTTGGGCGCTGTCGGCGCAACGTCTGGAATTGGTTTGGGCTTCGTTACTAACAACGCGATTCTCGATCTTCAGCTTTCTGCCATGGAAAAAACGGGAAATGGCGAGGTCGTCTCGCAGCCGAAAGTTGTTACTGCTGACAAGGAAACAGCAAAGATCCTTAAAGGCTCGGAGGTGCCCTATCAGGAAGCCAGCTCCAGCGGTGCGACCAGCACATCCTTCAAGGAGGCGGCATTGTCGTTGGAGGTGACTCCGCAAATCACTCCTGATAACCGTATCATCATGGAAGTAAAGGTTACGAAGGATGAGCCTGACTTCTCTCAGGCCGCTAGTACTGGTGGCATTCCTGCGATCCGCAAGAACGAGGTCAACGCGAAAGTATTGGTTACTGATGGTGAAACCATCGTAATTGGCGGTGTGTTCTCCAACACGCAGAGCAAGTCCGTCGACAAGGTTCCGTTCTTAGGCGATTTGCCATTCGTGGGTCGGATTTTCCGTCGGGACTTGGTCCAGGATAGAAAGTCAGAGCTGTTGGTATTCATCACGCCTAGGATCATGAATAATCAGGCGATTCAAGCCAGTCGCTAAGCAATCAATGTCCAACATCATCCTCGTAGGCCCGATGGGAGCCGGCAAAAGCACCATCGGGCGCTTGCTCGCCAAGGAGCTTCGCCTGCCTTTTCGAGACTCCGACAAGGAGATCGAGCAGCGCACGGGTGCCAGCATTCCGCTGATATTCGATGTCGAGGGTGAGCAGGGTTTCCGGGAAAGAGAACACGCTGCTATCAGCGATCTGTGTCAGATGCACGGCGTTGTGCTGGCAACCGGCGGCGGTGCGGTGCTTCGAGAGGATAATCGTCAGGTGTTATGTGCTGGCGGGCGGGTGATTTACCTCTGTACTTCAGTGGAGCAACAGCTCGACCGCACCTCTCGGGACCGCAACCGTCCGTTACTGCAGACCTCCAATCCCCGCGAAATTCTTACCAATCTGATGGCCGTGCGCGATCCGTTGTACCGTGAAATCGCGGATATCGTGGTGCAGACGGATGAGCGTCCGCCACGCTTGGTCGTGGTGGAAATCATCGGGCAACTTCAAGCTCTGGCGCCTCGTGAAAGCCTGGGTCGATCTGCGTTATCCTAGCGCCCTTTAACCGTGGGGCCCTTATGCAGACTCTACATGTCGATCTCGGCGAGCGAAGCTATCCGATATTCATTGGCGCGCAGCTCATTGATCGTGGTGATCTGTTGTCCCGTCACATCCGAGGCAAGCAAGTTGCGATCGTTACCAACGATACCGTTGCGCCGCTCTATCTTGAGCGGCTTTCGCGCAGTCTCGCTGATTATTCGGTCACTTCTGTGGTTCTTCCAGACGGAGAAGCACACAAGAACTGGCAGACCCTCCAATCGATTTTCGATGGATTGCTGACGGCCAGGCATGACCGCAACACCACAGTTATCGCCTTGGGTGGCGGCGTCATCGGCGATATGGCCGGTTTCGCTGCTGCCTGCTATCAACGCGGTGTCGATTTCATTCAGGTCCCGACGACACTGCTATCCCAGGTCGATTCGTCCGTGGGCGGCAAGACGGGTATCAATCACCCGCTTGGCAAGAACATGGTCGGTGCCTTCTACCAGCCCCAGGCGGTGCTGATCGACACCACGACCTTGTCGACCCTGCCGCCGCGCGAGTTGTCGGCTGGCCTGGCTGAAGTGATCAAGTACGGCCTGATTTGCGACGAGCCGTTCCTGGCATGGCTCGAAGCGAACATCGACTCGCTTCGCAAACTCGATCAGGTGGCGCTTACCGAAGCCATACGGCGCTCCTGCGCGGCGAAGGCTAAGGTGGTTGCCGCGGATGAGCGCGAGTCGGGCATTCGCGCCACGCTCAATCTCGGCCATACCTTCGGACATGCCATCGAGACCCATCAGGGCTACGGCGTGTGGCTGCACGGTGAAGCCGTATCGGCGGGTACGGTCATGGCTCTTGAGATGTCGCGGCAGCTCGGATGGATATCTGCCAGCGAGCGCGACCGAGCGGTGCGGTTGCTGGCGCGCGCTGGTCTGCCTGTGGTGCCTCCGGCCAATATGAACGCCGCGGACTTTCTGCAACACATGGCGGTCGACAAGAAGGTCCTGAACGGGAAGTTGAGATTGGTGCTGCTCAAGCGGCTGGGCGAAGCCGTAGTAACGGGCGACTTTCCCCGCGAGGTGCTGGAAGCCACATTGAGCGTCAATTACGACGCGCTTGCGCAAGAATCGAACATTTAAGAGATGTCCATGACCACTTTGTCTGCTGACGATTCCTACCTGAACCATTACGGTTTCAGTCACGATCCTTTCGCTGCTCGTGTACCAGGCTTCAAGTTTTTCCCGGCTCAGCGCAAGCCGGTGTTGGGGCAGTTGCATCATCTGGCCCGTTACAGTCAGTTGCTGTTGGTGGTGACGGGGCCGGAAGGGAGCGGCAAGACACTGGTGCGCCAGGCGCTCGTTGCGAGCAGCAACAAGCAGGCCGTTCAAAGCGTGGTCATATCGCCTCAGGACACCCTCGATTCCAACCTCGTCCTGCAGCAGATCGCGCAGGCACTCGGCAGCCAGCGGGCCGACTTCGACTCGGTTATGGCGCAGATCATCCAGTTGGCACTTACCGGGCAGGAGGTCTATCTGCTGGTTGACGATGCCGAGCGGCTGACGGGTGCTGCTGTCGAAACACTGCTGCGACTGGCTCAGGGGAGTCACGAGGGCAGGCCGCATGTCTTTCTATTCGGTGAGCACGGTTTGGTGGCGCGTCTGGAAGCGCTGGTCGAGGGTGAGGAGCGCTTCCATGTGATTGCGCTTCAGCCTTACGAAGAAGACGAGACCCGCGAATACCTGGCGTTGCGTCTGGAGGGAGCCGGGAGCGGACTGGAATGCTTCAGCGAAGAGCAGATTTCGCGAATCCACGAGAATTCCGGTGGCTGGCCGGGTGCGATAAACCAGGCGGCACGCGACGAGCTCGTTGATGCCATGCAGCAATCCAAGGGAAAGCGGAAGTCGGCTGGCTGGAGTCTGCCGTTGCCGATGAAGCATCTGCTGGCTTTGGTGGCGGTCGTTTTGGTCGTGGTGATTGCGCTGCTCATGCGTGATACCGGTGATCAAGCAATGACTCCAACCACGACCAGCTTACCGCTCGATACTGGAAGCGTAGTCCAGTCGGGCTCGGCGGAATCCGGAGCGCCCGAGGCCCAAAGCCCCACGGCCGAGCTCACCGAGCCTGATCAGCCAATCGTCCGCGAACCTCTTGCCTCTGCCGGGGGCTTGGAGCCGGATACTTCACCGGTCCTGATTGAGGACGAGCCCGTAATCGCCAGCGAGCCGTTACGCAATACCGTACCAGCCCCGGCTCCAGCTCCAGCCCCGGTGGATAGCACGACGAGCGAGCGTCCTGCTGCGGTGTCTGCTCCGCCCGTCAAGGCGCCTCGGAAGGAGCCGGCGCAGCCCGTGGTCGTGAAGCCTGAGGCGCCACCTTCCACAGCGAACTGGTATGCCAACCAGCCCAAGACCCATTACCTGGTGCAGATACTGGGTACCCGCACTCAGAGCAACGCCCAGGCATTGGTGAAACAGCACGGCGAAGCCTACCGGTACTTCGTCAAGCAGCATGACGGCAAGCCGCTGTATGTGGTCACCTTTGGCTCTTTTTCCAGCCGTAATGCGGCACTGGAGGCCATCAAGACGTTGCCGGCCTCGCTGAAGGCGGGCAAGCCTTGGGCGCGAAGTTTCGCCAGTGTGCAGCAAGAGATTCAGGCCCGCTAAAAATACGCCCCAAAAAGGTGCGCAATGCACCCTTTTGGGGCTTGCAAAAAAAAATTGTGTCGTTCTAGCCAGCTTTGTAAACTGCTCCCCCTTCGCCCGCATCTATGACGGGGCGGCTTCGTGCGCCGTCTGTAAGGGGTTGATTTACAACGTATTTAGCTGGGTGGAATGCTATGAGAGCAGGTCTTTTTCGTCCTGAAGAGTTCAAGGATAACTGCGGCTTCGGTTTGATCGCTCACATGCAGGGCGAGGCAAGCCATCACCTGCTTCAGACCGCCATTCAATCCCTCACATGCATGACTCACCGAGGCGGTATCAACGCCGACGGTAAAACGGGTGACGGCTGCGGCCTGTTGATGCAGAAGCCAGATGACTTCTTGCGCGCCATGGCCAAACAGCATTTCGATACGGATCTGCCGGCGCTTTACGCCGTTGGCATGATCTTCCTCAGCCAGGACGCGGCCAAGGCCGAGCTGGCCCGCGCTTGCTTCAGCGAACAGATCACCGCGCAAGGGCTGACGCTGGTTGGCTGGCGTGACGTTCCGGTCGATACCAGCGTGCTGGGGCGTCTGGCGTTGGAGCGTCTGCCGCGTATACAACAGGTGTTCGTCTCGGCTGAAGGCCTCTCCGAACGCGACTTCGGCATCAAGCTGTTCTTCGCGCGCCGGCGTGCTGAAGTCGCGCTGGCCAGCGACAGAGAGTTCTATGTCTGCAGCTTTTCCGACAAGGACATCATCTACAAAGGCCTGATGATGCCGGCCGATCTGGCCCAGTTCTATCCCGATCTCGGCGACGAGCGTCTGGAGACTGCCATTTGCGTGTTCCATCAGCGCTTTTCCACTAACACGATGCCGCAGTGGCCGCTCGCCCAGCCGTTCCGCTTTTTGGCCCACAACGGTGAAATCAACACCATCACCGGTAACCGCAACTGGGCTCAGGCGCGTCGGCTGAAGTTCGCCAACGAATTGCTGCCGGATCTGGAAGCGCTCGATCCGCTGGTCGTCAACCGTACCGGCTCCGACTCGTCAAGCATGGACAACATGCTGGAGCTGCTGGTCACCGGCGGCATGGACCTGTTCCGCAGCCTGCGTATGATCATTCCGCCGGCCTGGCAGAACATGGAAACCATGGACCCGGACCTGCGCGCCTTCTATGAATACAACTCTATGCACATGGAGGCCTGGGACGGTCCGGCCGGCGTGGTGCTCACCGATGGCCGTCACGCGATCTGCCTGCTCGACCGCAACGGCCTGCGCCCGGCGCGCTGGGTCACCACCACCAACGGCTACATTACGCTGGCGTCGGAAGTCGGCGTGTGGGACTACAAACCCGAGGACGTCATCGCCAAGGGGCGTGTCGGCCCGGGCCAGATCCTCGCCGTCGACACCCAAACCGGGCAGGTGCTGCACACCAACGACATCGACAACCGCCTGAAGTCACAGCATCCCTATAAGAAGTGGTTGCGTCAGAACGCGCTGCGCATCCAGTCGACCCTGGACGACAACGATCATGGGTCGGCCTTCTACGATGCCGACCAGCTCAGGCAGTACATGAAGATGTTTCAGGTCACCTTCGAGGAGCGTGACCAGGTGCTGCGCCCGCTGGCCGAGCAGGGCCAGGAGGCGGTGGGCTCCATGGGCGATGACACGCCGATGGCCGTGCTGTCGCGCCGGGTGCGTTCGCCCTACGACTATTTCCGCCAGCAGTTCGCGCAGGTCACCAACCCGCCGATCGACCCGCTGCGCGAAGCCATCGTGATGTCTCTGGAAACCTGCCTGGGTGCCGAGCGCAACGTCTTCGAGGAAACCGCCGACCACGCCAACCGCGCGATCCTGACCACGCCGGTGATTTCGCCGGCCAAGTGGCGGACCATCATGGAGCTCGACCGGCCGGGCTTCGATCGGTTGGTCATCGACCTCAACTATGAAGCGTCATTCGGCCTCGAAGCGGCGGTGCGCAATATCGCCGACCAAGCCGAAGAGGCTGTGCGCGGCGGCAAGGTGCTGCTGGTGCTGAGCGACCGCAACATCGCGCCCGGCAAGCTGCCGGTACACGCCTCGCTGGCGGTGGGCGCGGTGCATCATCGGCTGATCGAGACCGGCTTACGCTGCGATTGCAACATCCTGGTGGAGACTGCCACCGCGCGCGATCCACACCATTTCGCGGTGCTGATCGGCTTCGGTGCGACGGCGGTCTACCCTTTCCTCGCCTACGAGGTTTTGAGCGATCTGATCCGCACCGGCGAAGTGCTCGGCGATCTCTACGAGGTGTTCAAGCACTACCGCAAGGGCATCACCAAGGGCCTGCTGAAAATCATCTCGAAGATGGGTATTTCCACCATCACCTCCTATCGCGGCGCCCAATTGTTCGAAGCCGTAGGATTGGCAGACGAGGTGGTCGACCTCAGCTTCCGTGGCGTGGCCAGCCGTATCAAGGGTGCGCGCTTCGCCGATCTGGAAGCCGAACAGCAAGCGCTCGCGGCGGAGGCCTGGAACAATCGCAAGCCGATCCAGCAGGGCGGTCTGCTGAAGTTCGTCTACGGCGGTGAATATCACGCCTACAACCCTGACGTGGTCGCCGCGCTGCAGGTTGCGGTGCAGCAGGGCGATTACGGTCGCTTCAAGGAGTACACCGCGCTGGTCGATCAGCGTCCGGCTTCCATGCTGCGCGACCTGCTCAAACTCAAGGTGTCGGAGCAGCCGCTTGCGCTCGAAGAGGTTGAACCGCTGGAGCAGATCCTCAAACGCTTCGACTCGGCCGGCATCTCGCTCGGCGCGCTGTCGCCCGAGGCGCACGAGGCGATCGCCGCGGCGATGAACCGCATCGGTGCGCGCTCCAACTCCGGCGAGGGTGGTGAAGACCCGGCGCGCTACGGCACCGAACGCAGCTCGAAGATCAAGCAGGTGGCGACAGGTCGCTTCGGTGTCACTCCGGAGTATCTGGTCAACGCCGAAGTGTTGCAGATCAAGGTCGCCCAAGGCGCAAAGCCCGGCGAAGGCGGCCAGCTGCCTGGCGGCAAGGTCAACGGGCTGATCGCCAAGCTACGTTACGCGGTACCGGGCGTCACGTTGATTTCACCGCCGCCGCATCACGACATCTACTCGATCGAAGACTTGGCTCAGCTGATCTTCGACCTCAAGCAGGTCAATCCGACTGCGCTGGTCTCGGTCAAACTGGTCGCCGAGCCGGGCGTCGGCACCATCGCTGCCGGCGTTGCCAAGGCCTACGCTGACCTGATCACCATTTCCGGCTATGACGGCGGTACCGGCGCCTCACCGCTGACCTCCATCCGCTACGCCGGTTCGCCATGGGAGCTCGGCCTGGCCGAAACCCATCAGACCCTGCGCGGCAATGACCTGCGCGGCAAGGTCCGGGTGCAAACCGATGGTGGCCTGAAGACCGGCCTGGATGTGGTCAAGGCAGCCATTCTGGGCGCTGAGAGCTTCGGTTTCGGTACCGCGCCGATGATTGCGCTGGGCTGTAAATACCTGCGTATCTGCCACCTGAATAACTGCGCCACTGGCGTCGCGACGCAGAACGATCAGCTGCGCAAGGACCATTTCATCGGCACCGTCGACATGGTGGTCAACTTCTTCACCTTTGTTGCCGAGGAAACTCGCGAGTGGTTGGCGCGCCTGGGTGTGCGCAGCCTGCAGGAGCTGATCGGGCGTACCGATCTGCTCGACGTGCTGCCAGGCGAGACTGCCAAGCAGAACCATCTGGACCTGACGCCGTTGCTCGGCAGCGATCACATTTCTGCCGACAAGCCGCAGTTCTGCGAAGTGGAGAGGAATCCGCCGTTCGACCAGGGTCTGCTAGCGGAAGAGATGGTCAAGCTCGCTCGCCCGGCCATCGATGCCAAGAGCGGAGGTGAATTCGAGCTGGAAATCTGCAACTGCGACCGCTCCATCGGTGCGCGTGTCTCTGGTGAAATTGCCCGTGTGCATGGCAACCAGGGCATGAAGGGTGAGCCCATCACCTTCCGTTTCAAAGGCACGGCGGGCCAGAGCTTCGGTGTATGGAACGCAGGCGGTCTGAACCTGTATCTGGAAGGCGACGCCAACGACTACGTCGGCAAGGGCATGACCGGCGGCAAGCTGGTGGTGACCCCGCCGAAGGGCAGCGTGTTCGAGTCGCAACAGTCGGCCATCGTTGGCAATACCTGCCTGTATGGCGCGACCGGCGGCAAGCTGTTCGCCAGCGGCACGGCAGGCGAACGTTTCGCCGTGCGCAACTCCGGTGCGCATGCGGTCGTCGAAGGCACCGGCGATCACTGCTGCGAATACATGACCGGCGGCTTCGTCTGCGTGCTTGGCAAGACCGGGCACAACTTCGGCTCGGGCATGACCGGCGGCTTCGCCTATGTGCTGGATATGGACAACAGCTTCATCGACCGGGTGAACAACGAGCTGATTGATCTGCAGCGGATCACCGGCGAGGCGATGGAGGCCTATCGCAACCATCTGCAGGGCGTGCTGCGCGAGTACGTGGCCGAGTCCGGCAGTGCATGGGGCGCCGAACTGTTGGAGGACCTGGACGACTACCTGCGGCGCTTCTGGCTGGTCAAGCCGAAGGCGGCCAGCCTGGCATCGTTGCTGTCGACCACCCGCGCGAATCCGCAATGAAGCAGCGGCAAGCGGCGAGCCCCAAGCTGCAATTTGGAAGCAGCACGGGCTTGCCGGTTCCACGTGATTGTCTTGCGGTTTGCAGCTTGAAGCTCGCCGCTGCCGTTAAGGGGTTTTGAAATGAGCGAACGTCTGAACAACGACTTCCAGTTCATCGAGGTCGGGCGCAAGGATCCGAAGAAAAAGCTGCTGCGCCAGCGCAAGAAGGAATTCGTCGAGATCTACGAACCCTTCAAGCCGCAGCAGGCTTGCGAGCAGGCGCACCGTTGCCTGGGTTGCGGCAACCCGTATTGCGAGTGGAAGTGCCCGGTGCACAACTACATTCCCAACTGGCTCAAGCTGGTCTCCGAGGGCAACATCCTCGCTGCCGCCGAGCTGGCGCATCAGACCAATACACTGCCGGAAGTCTGTGGGCGCGTCTGCCCGCAGGATCGTTTGTGCGAAGGTGCCTGCACCCTGAACGACGGTTTTGGTGCAGTCACTATCGGCTCGGTGGAGAAGTACATCGCCGATACCGCCTTTGCCATGGGTTGGCGCCCGGACATGTCCAAGGTCAAACCGACCGGCAAGAAGGTCGCGATCATCGGCGCCGGCCCGGCCGGTCTGGGGTGTGCCGATGTGCTGGTGCGTAGCGGTGTGACACCGGTGGTCTTCGACAAGAATCCGGAAATCGGTGGCCTGCTGACCTTCGGCATCCCCGAATTCAAGCTGGAGAAGAGCGTGCTCAGCCGTCGTCGCGAAATATTCACGGGTATGGGTATCGAGTTCCGCCTGAATACCGAAATCGGTAAGGACGTCAGCATCGACCAACTGCTGGCCGAGTACGACGCCGTGTTCATGGGCATGGGCACCTACACCTATATGAAGGGCGGTTTCCCCGGCGAAGACTTGCCGGGTGTACACGATGCGCTGGACTTCCTGATCGCTAACGTCAACCGCAACCTCGGCTTCGAAAAGTCGCCGGAAGACTTCGTCGATATGAAAGGCAAAAAGGTGGTGGTGCTCGGCGGCGGCGACACCGCGATGGACTGCAACCGCACTTCAATCCGCCAGGGCGCCAAGAGCGTGACCTGCGCCTATCGTCGTGACGCGGCGAACATGCCGGGCTCACGCAAGGAAGTGAAAAATGCCAAGGAAGAGGGCGTTAAATTCCTCTTCAATCGCCAGCCTATCGCCATTGTCGGCGAAGGCAAGGTCGAAGGCGTCAAGGTGGTCGAGACCCGCCTCGGCGCGCCGGACGCCCGAGGTCGCCGCAGCCCCGAGCCGATCCCCGGTTCCGAGGAAGTGCTGCCGGCCGATGCGGTGGTCATCGCCTTCGGCTTCCGTCCAAGCCCTGCCGACTGGTTCGAAGGCCAGGACATCCGGACCGACAATCAGGGGCGTGTCGTAGCGCCGGAACTGAGCGAGTTCAAGCACCAGACCAGCAATCCGAAGATCTTTGCCGGTGGCGACATGGTGCGCGGCTCGGATCTGGTGGTCACGGCAATCTTCGAAGGCCGGCAAGCGGCTGAGGGGATTCTGGATTACTTGGAGGTTTGAAAGGCTGCTGGGCGCACTTGCGGGCAAGGTTGGCCCAGTGGGGATAGCGCGTCTGAAGCTGAACGCGTGAAGTAAAAGCAGGCTTGCTTCGGTCGCCTCCACCCGTGCGTTCAGCCTCCACGGCCTTGGGGTCAGTTCATGCCAGGAAACCTGCTGTCGGCCTCCGGTTCGACCCGGGGTGGCATGTGGTGCGTGGTGACGAGCTTGTCGTCTTGCATCGAGTGCAGATGAACGTCGAACCCCCAGAGCCGATGCAGGTGCTTGAGTATCTCGTCGGTGGAACCGCCCAAAGGTTTGCGGTCGTGTTGTTGATGGCGCAGGGTCAGCGAGCGATCACCGCGACGATCGACGCTCCACACCTGCACGTTGGGTTCGCGATTGCCGAGGTTGTACTGCGCTGCCAGCAATTCGCGAATGGTGTGGTAGCCGCTTTCGTCGTGGATGGCCGGGACCAGTAGTTCGTCCTTCTGATCGTCGTCGAGGATGCTGAACAGCTTGAGATCGCGGATCACCTTCGGCGAAAGGAATTGCAGGATGAAGCTTTCGTCCTTGAAGTTGTTCATCGCGAATTTCACCGTGGTCAGCCAGTCGCTGCCAGCGATGTCCGGGAACCAGCGCTTGTCTTCCTCGGTGGGGTTCTCGCAGATCCGGCGGATGTCCTGATACATGGCGAACCCGAGCGTGTAGGGGTTGATGCCGCTGTAATACGGACTGTCGAAGCCGGGTTGATAGATCACGCTGGTGTGCGACTGCAGAAATTCCATCATGAAGCCGTCGGTCACTAGCCCCTCGTCGTACAGGTCGTTGAGCAGTGTGTAGTGCCAGAACGTCGCCCAGCCCTCATTCATCACCTGGGTCTGGCGCTGCGGGTAGAAGTACTGCGCAATTTTACGCACGATGCGCACCACCTCACGCTGCCAGGGCTCCAGCAACGGCGCATGTTTCTCGATGAAATAGAGAATGTTCTCCTGCGGTTCAGCCGGGAAATGCTGGTCACGTTGGCGCTCGTCATCCTTCTCGCCGAATTTGGGAATGGTCCGCCAGAGGTCGTTGATCTGCCTTTGCAGATGCTCTTCGCGATCCTTCTGGCGACGCCGCTCCTCTTCGGCGGAGATGGGGTAGGGGCGCTTGTAGCGATCGACACCGTAATTCATCAGGGCGTGGCAGGAGTCGAGCAGGTCTTCCACCGCGTCGATGCCGTGGCGTTCCTCGCATTGGGTGATGTACTGCTTGGCAAACACGAGGTAATCGATGATCGAACTGGCGTCGGTCCAAGTGCGGAACAGATAGTTGCCCTTGAAGAAACTGTTGTGGCCGTAGCTGGCATGGGCGATCACCAGCGCCTGCATGGTGATGGTGTTTTCTTCCATCAGGTAGGCGATGCAGGGGTCGGAGTTGATCACGATCTCGTAGGCCAGCCCCATCTGGCCGCGGGTGTAAGATTTTTCCGTGCTGAGGAAATGCTTGCCGTAGGACCAGTGGTGGTAGCCCAGCGGCATGCCCACCGAGGCGTAGGCGTCCATCATCTGCTCGGCGGTGATGACCTCGATCTGGTTCGGGTAGGTATCCAGCGCATAGCGCTCGGCGATACGTCCGATCTCGCGGTCGTAGGTGCGGATCAGGTCGAAGGTCCATTCCGAGCCGGTGGATATGGGCTGTCGTTTCATGCTGCGTACCTCAGCTAGCCATGCGCCGCTGGAAGAGCTCGCGGAACACCGGATAGATGTCGCCTGCGGTCACCAGTTGCTGTTGGGCGAACGAGTCGCCGAAGGCTTCGGCCACCTGGTTGTACTCGTACCACAGCGCCTGATGTTCGCGTGGCGTGATCTCGACGTAGGTGAAGTATTGGACGAACGGCATGATCTGGTTGATCAGGATGTCCCGGCATATCGGTGAATCATCGTTCCAGTTGTCGCCGTCCGAAGCCTGCGCCGCATAGATGTTCCACTCGTTGGCCGGATAACGCTCGGCCATGATCTCCTGCATCATTTTTAGCGCGCTGGAGACGATGGTCCCGCCGGTTTCCCGCGAGTAGAAAAACTCCTCTTCATCGACCTCCTTGGCGCTGGTGTGATGGCGGATGAACACCACGTCGATCTTGTCGTAGTTCCGCTTGAGGAACAGGTACAGGAGGATAAAGAAGCGCTTGGCGATGTCCTTGGTCGCCTGGGTCATGGAGCCGGAAACGTCCATCAGGCAGAACATCACAGCCTTGGAACTGGGGTTGGGATGCTTGACCAGCAGGTTGTACTTGAGGTCGAAGGTATCGAGGAAGGGCACGCGATGGATGCGCGCGCTGAGTCGCTCGATCTCCTCTTCGGCGGCCTGGATATCGGTGAAGTTGGCAGGCTCCTCTAGCTTCAATCGAGCCAGCTCGGCTTTCACCTCGCGCAATTTTGCGCGACTGCTGCCGGACAGGGCGATGCGACGCGCATGCGCTGAGCGCAGCGTGCGGACGATGTTGATGCGTGACGGGTTGCCCTCGTTACTGATGCCGGCGCGCACCGTCTTGAAGGTGTCGGTGCCGGTCAGGTGACGCTTAACCAGATTGGGTAGTTCTAGGTCCTCGAACATGAAGTCGAGAAACTCTTCCTGAGTGATCTGAAAAACGAAGTCGTCCATGCCTTCGCCGTTGTTGCTGGCCTTGCCAGCGCCCTGGCCGCCACCGCCGCCCTGTGGACGAGGAATCCGTTCTCCAGCGACGAATTCCTTGTTGCCGGGATGCACGATGGTCTGTTTCCCGCCACGACCGTGATGCAGGATCGGCTCATCGATATCGCGACCGGGGATGCTGATCTGCTCGCCATGCTCCATATCGGTGATAGAACGGCGGCCTACAGCCTCCTCGACCGCCTTCTTGATATGTCCACGGTAACGCTGCAGGAACCGCTGACGGTTCACCGTGCTCTTGTTCTTGCCGTTCAGGCGACGGTCGATCACGTAGCTCATACGAGCCCTCCGGGCTGAGGGCTGAAGGCTAGAGGCTGGACGAAGTACCGCTCCATTCGTCCAGCTTTCAGCCTCCAGCTTCGAGCGGCTTTTGGGGTTACTGTGATTTCCGTACCCGCAGATACCATTCCGAAAGCAGGCGAACCTGTTTCTCCGTATAGCCTCGCTCGACCATGCGCACGACGAAGTCGTTGTGCTTCTTCTGATCTTCCTTGCTGGCTTTGGCATTGAAGCTGATGACCGGTAACAGGTCCTCGGTGTTGGAGAACATTTTCTTCTCGATCACCACGCGCAGCTTCTCGTAGCTGAGCCAGGATGGGTTCTTGCCGTTGTTGTTGGCCCGGGCGCGCAGCACGAAGTTGACGATCTCGTTGCGGAAATCCTTCGGATTGCTGATGCCGGCCGGTTTCTCGATCTTCTCCAGCTCCTCGTTCAGAGCCATGCGGTTGAGGATTTCGCCGGTTTCCGGATCGCGGTATTCCTGATCCTGAATCCAGAAGTCTGCGTAGAGCACGTAGCGGTCGAAGATGTTCTGGCCGTACTCGCTGTACGACTCGAGATAGGCGGTCTGGATTTCCTTGCCGATGAAGTCGACGTAACGCGGCGCCAGATACTCCTTGATGAAGCGCAGGTAACGTTCGCGTACCTCGGCGGGGAACTGCTCCTGCTCGATCTGCTGCTCCAGCACATAGAGCAAGTGCACCGGGTTGGCTGCTATTTCGTGCGGATCGAAGTTGAACACCTTGGACAGGATCTTGAAGGCGAAGCGGGTCGACAGGCCATTCATGCCCTCGTCGACGCCGGCGGTGTCGCGGTATTCCTGAATCGACTTGGCCTTTGGATCGGTGTCTTTCAGATTCTCGCCGTCATAGACGCGCATCTTCGAGTAGATATTGGAGTTTTCCGGCTCCTTCAGGCGGCTCAACACCGAGAACTGCGCCAGCATCTTCAGCGTATCCGGGGCGCAGTGGGCCTTGGACAACGAACTGTTGAATAGGAGTTTGTCGTAGATCTTGATCTCATCGGTGACCCGCAGGCAGTACGGCACCTTGACGATGTAGATGCGGTCGATGAAGGCTTCGTTGTTCTTGTTGTTGCGGAAGGTGTGCCATTCCGACTCGTTGGAGTGGGCCAGCAGGATGCCGTTGTAGGGGATCGCGCCGAGGCCTTCGGTACTGTTGTAATTGCCTTCCTGAGTCGCGGTCAGCAATGGGTGCAGCACCTTGATCGGTGCCTTGAACATCTCGACGAATTCCATCATGCCTTGGTTGGCACGGCAGAGTGCGCCGGAGTAGCTGTAGGCGTCGGCGTCGTTCTGTGGAAATTCCTCGAGCTTGCGGATATCCACCTTGCCCACCAGTGCGGAAATGTCCTGGTTGTTCTCATCACCCGGCTCGGTCTTGGCAATGGCGATCTGATTGAGGATCGAGGGATACAGCTTCACCACCCGAAACTGGCTAATGTCGCCCCCGAATTCCTGCAGGCGCTTGGTGGCCCAGGGCGACATGATTGAGTTCAGATAGCGGCGCGGGATGCCATAGTCCTCCTCGAGGATCTGCGCGTCCTCGGCCGGGTTGAACAAGCCCAACGGCGACTCGAAAACCGGCGAGCCCTTGATGGCGTAGAAGGGCACCTTCTCCATCAGCTGCTTGAGCTTTTCAGCGAGTGACGACTTGCCGCCGCCCACCGGGCCGAGCAGATAAAGGATCTGCTTCTTCTCTTCGAGCCCCTGCGCGGCATGGCGGAAATAGGAGACGATTTGGTCGATGCAGTCTTCCATGCCATGGAAATCTTCGAACGCGGGATAACGCCGGATCACCTTGTTGGAGAAGATTCGCGAAAGCCGCGAGTCGGTCGAGGTGTCGATCAGCTGAGGCTCACCGATCGCCATCAACAGGCGTTCGGCTGCAGTGGCGTAGGTGCCCCGGTCTTCCTTGCACAGATCGAGGTATTCCTGAAGCGAATACTCTTCCTGGCGGGTTGCTTCGAATCGTTGCTGGAAATGGCTGAAAATGCTCATGACTTCACCTCGGACGATGCTCGGAGCCGGTGTTGTCATCAGGCATTCAGGTGCGGCCGACTGCTCGGCCAGTGGAGTTCCCCCGAACACCTAATGGTTAAAACCTGAGGCCCGGTAGCCGGTAGATGGCTTCCACCTGTTTGGATGGCCTTAACTGAAGGATAGTTCGGATTCAGAAAATTCAAGGGAAGAGAGCGTGAATAACCGCTGCGTTTCGTCGGACGACCAGCGCAAGGCCGCGCGATACGCGGCGTAACAGCGAGATATTTTTTACAGCGGATCGCCTTGTTCGACCTCCTGAGGAAATGTCTGCCGCCACAGCTCGAAGCCGCCATCGAGGCTATAGACGTCGGAAAAGCCTTGGTTGACGAGGTAGGCCGCAGCACTCTGACTGGAGTGGCCGTGGTAGCAAGTGACGATGAGCGGGTGATCCAAGTCCGCCGCCGCAATGAAGTCGGGCAGGGATTGATTGTCGAGATGTGTCGAACCGGTGATATGACCGTTGGCGTAGCTGTGTGGATCGCGAATATCGACGATCACGCCGCCCTCGCTGCGCAGCGTCTGGGCTTGCTCGGGAGAGATGCGTTTGAAGTCGGTCATGGTTTTGCCTCGCAGTCGCAGTGGTGCAGTTCGTTGCTGTCGACGTTCATCAACGTCATGGAATTGCCCCAGACGCAGCCGGTATCCAACGCATAGACGTTGGGCTCGTCGCAGTGGCCCTCCAGCGCCGCCCAATGGCCGAAGATAATCTTGCAGCCGCGCATCTTGCGATTGGGGTGGCTGAACCAGGGCTCGAAGCCTGGCGGTGCCGAATCCAGCCCGTCCTTGGCCTGCAGTTCCAGCGTGCCGTCGGCCCCGCAGAACCGCATGCGGGTGAAGTAGTTGGTGATCAGGCGCAGACGTGGCACGCCTTGCAGCTCCTTGTCCCACTTCGCTGGCTGGTTGCCATACATGCCGTCGAGAAAGGCCGGCAGCAGCGCGTCATCGAGCAATGCCTGCTCGACTTCCGCGGCGCGCCGCAGTGCTTTGGTCAGCGTCCATTGCGGCGGAATGCCGGCGTGGACCATGGTCGTCTCGCGTTTGGCATCGTGATGGACCAGCTTCTGCCGGCGCAGCCAGTCGATCAGGTCGGCTCGATCAGGTGCGTCGAGGATGGGTTTGAGCGTATCGGATCTTTTCAGCCGCTCGATATTGTGCGCAACGGCTACCAGATGCAGATCGTGATTGCCCAGCACCGTAACGCCCGAGGTGCCCAAGTCGCGCACGAAACGCAGCGCCTCGAGCGATTGTGGGCCACGGTTGACCAGATCCCCGGCGAGCCACAGGCAATCGCGCGAGGCGCTGAAATCGACCCGCTGCAGCAGGCATTGAAGAGGTTCGAGGCAACCTTGCAGGTCGCCGACAGCATAGGTAGTCAATGCAGAGCTCCGGGTACGGCCAGCCGGAAAGGCGCAATCGCGGCTTCGAAGCGGTGTCCATCTTCGGCCAACATCTGATAGCTGCCCTGCATCGTGCCGACGCGGGAGGTCATCAGTGTGCCGCTGGTGTAGACGTGACGTTGGCCCGGTGCGATCACCGGCTGTTCGCCGACCACTCCGGCGCCACGTACTTCCTGCACCTGTCCGTCTCCGTCGGTGATGATCCAGTGGCGAGACAGCAGTTGCGCGGTCAGCTGGCCTTTGTTTTCGATCGTTACCCTGTAGGCAAAGGCAAAGCGGCTTTGTTCCGGCTGCGATTGGTCGGCCAGGTAGGTCGGGCTGATACTGACATCGAACCAGTAGCGAAGGTCTTCGGACATGGGGACTCCTGCGGGTGGTTCGCCTTCAGGCGCGGACGCCGCTACGGGCGGAAAGTTGATCTGACAATCTGACGAACGCGGCCAGATCCAACTGTTCCGGGCGCAGGCTACCGTCGACATCGGCTGCGGCGATTTCGTCCGCGTCGAGCAGACCTTTGAGTGTATTGCGCAGCGTCTTGCGGCGCTGGTTGAAAGCCTGACGGACGACGATTTCCAGCTGGCGATGATCGTGCGCCGGATGCGGCAGTACCTCGTGCGGGACCAGGCGCACGATGGCCGACTCGACCTTGGGTGCCGGATTGAAGGCGCCCGGACCGACGTTGAACAGATGTTCCACGCGGCAGTGGTACTGCACCATGATCGACAGGCGACCCCAGTCTCCGCCGCCTGGCTGCGCAGCGAGCCGCTCGACCACTTCCTTCTGCAGCATGAAATGCATGTCGCGGATCAGCCCGGCATGATCGAGCAGGTGAAAGATCAGCGGTGTGGAAATGTTGTACGGCAGGTTGCCGACGATGCGCAGGCTGCCGGGCTCCTGGCTCAATTGGGCGAAGTCGAACTTCAGTGCGTCGCCCTGGTTCAGCGCGAAGTTGTCTCGGTCGGCGAATTTTTGTTGAAGGATTGGAATCAGGTCCAGGTCGAGTTCAACCACGTCCAGCTGCGCACCGCTATCGAGCAGACCCTCGGTCAGGGCGCCCTGGCCCGGTCCGATCTCGACGATCCGCTCGCCCGGCTTGGCATGGATGGCGCGCAGGATGCGATGAATCACACCGGCATCATGAAGAAAGTTCTGGCCGAAGCGCTTGCGCGCGCGGTGTTGGTAGTCGGACATAACGGCAGCTCCAAGCCTCAAGCTGCAAGCGTCAAGCAAGAGCCGAGAGCGGTAGGCAAAGGCGTGCAGTTTAACAGTGAAAGGCGATGCGACTGTAAGGGCGAGCTCTGCTCGCGAAGATTTTGCTGCCCGGCGTTTGCCGGCGATGCAGGTTTCTGCAACTAGTGGCTCGGGCTGATCCGGGTTGGGTCTGCCTTGCTTCCCGCTTTTCAGCTTGCAGCTTGTGGCTTAAAGCTTGCGGCTGCTGCCATCTGATAGGCCGTTTCCAGCGCCACCTGCAGGCTACCGGTATCGATTCGTGCGGTGCCGGCAAGATCCAGTGCCGTGCCATGGTCGACCGACGTGCGCACGATCGGCAGGCCCAGGGTCACGTTGACGGCCGCGCCGAAGCCCTTGTACTTGAGCACCGGTAGACCCTGGTCGTGATACATCGCCAACACCGCATCGCAAGTGTCGAGGTGCTTGGGCGTGAACAGCGTGTCGGCCGGCAACGGGCCGATTAGATTCAGGCCTTCGCCGCGCAGGCGTTGCAGGGTCGGTTCGATAATGTCGATTTCTTCACGGCCCAGATGGCCGCCCTCGCCTGCATGGGGGTTGAGTCCGCAGACCAGAATGCGAGGCTGCGCAATGCCGAACTTGCCGACCAGATCGGCGTGCAGGATACGCGCGACACATTCCAGCCGCTCGGCAGTGATCGCCGCCGCGACATCCTTGAGCGGCAGGTGCGTGGTGACCAGCGCCACACGCAGGCCGCGGGTGGCAAGCATCATCACCACCTGTTCGGTGCCGGTCAGCTCGGCGAGAAATTCGGTGTGGCCGGAGAAAGGAATGCCCGCTTCGTTGATCACACCCTTGTGTACCGGCGCGGTGATCATACCGGCGAAGACCCCATCGAGGCAGCCCTGACCCGCTCGCGTCAGTGTGTCCAGTACGTAGCGTCCGTTGTTCGGGTTCAGCTGGCCCGCGATCGCTGGCGCCTGTAGCGGCGTATCCCAGACATACAGGCTGTTGGCCGGTGCCGGTGCGGTTGGCCAGGCGCCCGGGCCGACGTCGAGAAGGTTGATGGTCCGCCCCAGCTGTTTGGCTCGCTCTGCCAGCAGAGTGCGGCTGGCAACGGCCACCAGCGCCCAGGGCTGGGTTTCGCGAGCCAGCAGCAGGCACAAGTCCGGGCCGATGCCGGCCGGCTCTCCGGGTGTCAGGGCAAAGGGAAGGGGCATAGGACCTCCAGCGGCGGGCGCAAGCAACAAGCATTAAGCTGCAAGCGATAAGTAAAGCAGAAGCCAGAATACGACAAAGGCGCTGGAGGCTGGACGGCTGAACGAAAAGGCCCGCGTTGGCGTGAGGCGGGTGCGACCCGCCGAGCGGAGCTGGCCTCGCACATTTAGCGAGCACCAGATTGTGCCCGCCCTACGATTCCCACTGGTTCAAGGAGTCACTCTGGCGTCCCGAGATGATGTGGCTAGCTCCAAGCTACAAACAGCGATTGGAAGCCAATCGCCACACTGATCGCCTCCAGCCTCCAGCCTCCAGCCTCCAGCCTCCAGCCTCCAGCCTCCAGCTTTAGAGCTTGATTTCCACATAGGCTTCGTCGCGTATCTGACGCAGCCAGGCTTGCAGCTCTTCTTCGTATTTACGGTTGCGCAGCAGGTTCAACGCTTGTTGCTCACGAAACTCTTCGCTGGCGTCCGTCGCGCGTCGCCCGAGAACTTCCAGAATGTGCCAGCCGTACGGGGTCTTGAAGGCTTCGGACAGCTGGCCGCTTGGGGTATTGGCCATCATTTCGCGGAATTCCGGTACCAGTGAGTTCGGATCGATCCAGTTCAGATCGCCTCCGTTGAGTGCGGAGCCCGGGTCCTCGGAAAAATTCTTCGCCAGTTGGGAGAAGTCTTCGCCTGCGAGGATACGCTCGCGCAAGCGCTCGATGAGGCGACGGCTTTCTTCTTCGCTGCGTATCTGGCTGGGCTTGATCAGGATATGACGCACATGAATTTCGTCGCGAACCTGGGTGTCACCACCGCGCTTTTCGAGCACTTTGAGGATGATGAAGCCAGGCGGGGTGCGCACCGGTTGTGTGACGTCGCCCACATTCATTGTGCTGACTTCAGTGTCGAACGGGGGTGGTAGCTGAGCAGCTTTACGCCAGCCCATATCGCCGCCTTCCAGCGCGTTCTCACTGGCTGAGCGCGACACGGCCAGTCGGGCGAAATCCGCACCCTGTTGGATTTGCTGGTACGTATCTGTCGCCATCTCTTCAGCCGCCTGGATTGCAGCCGAGTCAGCCGACTCGGGAACCGGAATCAGAATATTGGCCAGCCGGTACTCCTCGGAAAGCTGCAGCTTGCCGAGATCGGAGGCCAGGAAGTTTTCGACCTCCTGATTGGATATCTGAATGCGTTCGGCGATACGGCGCTGGCGCACGCGGCTGATGACCATCTCGCGGCGAATCTGCTCGCGAGCGGTATCCAGGCTCAGCCCGTCTCGCTCCAGGGCAGCGCGGAACTGATCCAGAGACATGTTGTTGCGTTGGGCAATGGTGCCCATGGCTTGGTTGAGTTCTTCGTCGGAAATGCGGATGCCCGAGCGATCGCCGATCTGCAGCTGGAGGTTTTCGGTGATCAGGCGTTCGAGCACCTGCTGCTGCATGACCTCTTGCGGTGGCATCTCGGCGCCGCGCTTCTCAATGGTCTGCTCGACCTCACGCAGACGCTGTTCCAACTGGCTCTGCATGATCACGTCGTTGTCGACGATGGCGACGATACGGTCGAGCGGGCGCACTTGGGCCGAGGCAGTCGTGGCGATGGTCGCACAGCTCAGCAGGAGGGTGCCCGCCAGCAGTGGGCGCAGGTAATCAGAAAGCTTGATCTTCACGTTCACGGTAGCCTTGTATGCCTTCGTCGAGGAATGTCTCGGTGGAGCTGCCGAACACGCCGCCGAGTCCCTTGAGGACGATTTGCAGGAAGATGCCATTGTCTGGCTCGTCGTTCTGCGATGGGTTGAGACTGGTTTCGTCGTAGTCGATCCAGTAACGGTTGATCAGTCGCAACTTCCAGCAGCAGCTGTCGTACTCAAAGCCGCCGAAGGCTTCCAGTGTGCGATTGCGGCTGTAGTCGTGCTGCCAGCGTGCGATCACGCTCCACTGCGGCGCGACTGGCCAGATGGTGGAGAAATCGTGCTGGTTGATCTTGTAATAGTCCTTGATGTATTCGGGCGTGCCTGGAGTACCGTAATCGCCGCCATAGACCCATTGGCCGCTCGCCTGATCGAAGCGGACCGTGTCATTGCGATAGCGATAGCCAACGTTGACGATCTTTCGTGGATTGTCGGCTGGCTGGTAATGGAACATGGCACTGCCCGATTGCGTCCTGCCTTCGTCCGGATCCCAGTTGAAGGTGGAGGTGAAGTGCCAATCGCGGTTGAAGCGGAAAAGATATTCGAGCGTGTACGGAGAAACATCCGAAGTCGAGCCTGGACGGTCTTCCAGGTTCGGCAGTTGTACTTCGCGATCACGGAAGTAGATGGTCTGGCCAATGCTGAAGCGCTGACGCTCCAGTCCGTTCGGCTCGATCCAGCGATTGGTCACGCCAAGCGACACTTGGTTGGCATCGCCGATGCGATCCTTGCCGGAGAAGCGATTTTCGCGCCACAGCGAGGAATAGCTGAATGTATTTTCACCCGTGTCGAAGATCGGTATGTCGTCCTGATCCTCTTCCGGCACGTAGAGATAGAACAGTCGCGGTTCGAGCGTTTGACGGTAATCCTTGCCGAACCAGTGCGTATCGCGATCGAAATACAGGCCGCTATCGACGCTGAAGATCGGCACGCTGCGGTCCGGCGAATCGTTGAAGTCGCTAACTCCACCCAAAGCCGGGTCGCGGCCTTGTGAATCCAAGTCCAAGTCGTACTTTGTGTATGCGTACTTCAGCGAAGGCTTGAAGAAGCCCCAACTCCAGTTGAGTGGCAGGCTGACACCTGGCTCCAGGTGCAGACGCTCACCTTCGGCGCGTGTGAGACCGCTTAGACGATCGTCATACCAGCGCTCAGGATTGCCTTCATCATTGATGAAATTGCCGCTGCGCAAACTGCGCTGAAAGCTGACGAACTCGGTGTTATAGGCGAAACGCAGGCCGCCCGGCTGGAACGGCAGGGCGCCGTCGAGCGTCAGCTGCGGTAGCCGCTCATAAGGCGTGATGTCAACGACAGTAGCGCGTTCGTAGGCGTGCGCGTTCAAACGGGCGGTATAGCTATCGCCGCGCCAGGTCAGGGTGCCGCGTTGATCGAGGTGGTCCGGCTGGTCGATGCCCAGCTGGGTATCCAGATCTTGGAAGTAATAAGGATCGCTGATGTCCGTGTAGTCGACTTCGGCCAGCAGGCGCGAATTCAGCCCGGTCCGGTGTTGCCAGCTGTACATCCAGCGCTGATCTTCGTATTCGGATTGCAGCTTGCGGTCGTCGTTGCTGTCGTCCAGATAAGCTGCGCCGAACTGGCCTTCGCTGCTGCGGGTCAGGTAGCGGAATTCGCCTTCCATCAGCAAGCCGCGATCGGACATGTAGTTCGGATAGAGCGTGGCGTCGAAGTTCGGCGCCAGGTTGAAGTAATACGGTGTGATCAACGACAGCCCGGTATCGCTCGAAGAGCTGATGCTGGGAGCAAGGAAGCCGGACTGGCGGCGATCGTCGATCGGGAAGTGAATATACGGTGTGTAGAACACCGGAATGTCCTTGACCCGCAATGTCACGTTGGTTGCCGAACCGAAGCCGGTGGCGGGGTTCAGCGTGACGTTGTTGCCCTGCAGGTGCCAGCTGTTCTCGCCCGGCTCGCAGCTGGTGTACGTCCCGTCCTTGAGGCGGATAATGGCATCGTCTGTGCGCTTAGCGTACAGCGCGCTGCCACGGATCCTGCCTTCGTGGATCACGTATTCGGCATTCTCGACCTGGGCTTCACCGGTATCGAGGAAGAATTCGGCGCGATCACCGACCATCAGGGCGCCCTGATCACGCAGGCGAACATTGCCTTTCAGCTCGCCGCGGTTTTCCAATTGGTACAGGCTGGCTTCATCAGCTTCGGCCTGGATGCTGCCCTGGCGCAGTACCACGTCACCAGCCAGCGTCGCGATTTCCTGTTGCTGCTCGTAGCGCGTGGCTTTGGCCGAAACATAGGTCGGCGCCTCGCTCATCGGCGTGTCGTCGAACTGGCCTGGGCGGTTCGGCTCGACATAGGTGCCGGCACAATAAGGTCCCGTTTCCGCCAGTTGGGCATCCGTCAGCTGATCACGCGGTACCCAGTCCAGGTGGCTGTAATCGGCGCTGCGCGAGGCGAGCGCACGACCTTTGCTCTCGGTGACCAGTTTGGTGGTGGCTGCCTGGAGTTCGGCCTTGCTGGTGCGAGGCTGTGCGGTGCTCGTGTCGCTGGCCGCACTGCCACGATGTACGGGGCGTGGCGGCAGGTTCGGGCTGGCGGCATCGGATGCGCAACTCCAGCCACCGCTGGGGCCGGGCTGACAGGCAAACTGTTCGGCTGCGATAACAAGAGGAGTCGCTACAGGTTGCAAAGCGAGCAAGCCGCCAGTAACCAGTAGGGGGAATTTTTTACGAAAAGCGGGATATTTGACTGCCATCTTGTTTTTTGGTCCGTGCTTACGGCGAGCCATCGGCCGGGCTGGGCCGCACGCCTCTCGATGGGCTGAAAAAGATGCTGGATAATAAAGCATGACCCGCCTATCGGCTAGCGCCGTGGAGAGCACTGAAAATGCCGCAACAAGATCAACGCCTGCAGGACCTGAACGCATGGCTAAAGCCTCGATTGGCCGAGCTTTTCGCCTGTCGTGGCTGGGGCGAGGTGCCCGAGGCGCCATTGGTTCCAGCCAGCAGCGACGCCAGTTTCCGCCGCTACTTTCGCTGGGGGGCGCTGGGGCGCAGCTTTATCGTGATGGACGCCCCGCCGCCCCAGGAGAACTGCCGGCCGTTCGTTGAGGTAGCCGCACTGTTGGCCAGTGCGGGCGTCAACGTGCCCGAGATTTTGGCGCAGGATCTGGACCGGGGTTTTCTGCTGTTGAGCGATCTTGGACGCCAGACTTACCTCGACGTCATCGACGAAGCCAATGCCGACGAATTGTTCGCCGACGCGATTGAAGCGCTGCTCGCCTTCCAGACCTCACCGATAACAATGCCCCTGCCGAGCTATGACGAGGCGCTGCTGCGCCGCGAACTGCAGTTGTTCCCCGAGTGGTACGTGCAGCGGCACCTGGGCCATCGTTTCAGCGCCGATGAGCTGGATGCGTGGGAGCGCATTTGTCAGCTTCTGATCGACTCGGCGCTTGAACAACCGCGCGTGCTGGTGCACCGCGATTACATGCCACGCAACCTGATGCTCAGCGAGCCGAACCCAGGCGTGCTGGATTTTCAGGATGCGGTCGTCGGTCCGGTCACCTATGACGTCACCTCGTTATTTAAGGATGCCTTTCTCAGCTGGCCCGAGGCGCGCGTGCAGGGCTGGCTGCACGGCTATTGGGAAGCCGCACGCGCTGCTGGCGTCCCGGTTCAGGCGAGTTTCGAGGCGTTTCAGCGCGCCAGTGATCTCATGGGCCTGCAGCGGCATTTAAAGGTCATCGGTATCTTCGCGCGGATCTGTCACCGCGACGGCAAGCCGCGCTACCTGGCCGACGTGCCGCGTTTCTTCGCTTATATCGAAACGGTAGCGGCGCGCCGGCCTGAACTGGCAGAACTGAGCGCATTGCTGCAAGGCTTGCCGCGGGCGCAGGTGCAGCCATGAAAGCGATGATTCTTGCCGCCGGCAAGGGCGAGCGCTTGCGTCCGCTGACGCTGCATACGCCCAAGCCGTTGGTGCAGGCGGGCGGCAGGCCGCTGATCGAATACCACATCCGTGCGCTGGCCAAGGCTGGCTTCACCGAGCTGGTAATCAATCATGCCTGGCTCGGCGAGCAGATCGAGGCCTACCTGGGCGCGGGTGATCAGTTCGGCGTATCCATCCGCTATTCGGCCGAGGGCGAGCCGCTCGAGACGGGTGGCGGCATTCATCGCGCGTTGCCGCTGCTGGGTGATCAGCCATTTGCCGTAGTCAACGGCGATATCTGGACCGACTATGATTTCGCTGCGCTGAGATTGCCGCCGGAGCGACTCGCGCACCTGGTGCTGGTGGATAACCCGGCGCATCATCCGGCAGGCGACTTCGCGCTTGCTGAGGGAAACATCGTGGAAGGTGAGGCATCGTCAGCCAAGCTGACCTATAGCGGCATCGCCGTGCTGCACCCGCGCTTATTCGCCGATTGCACTGCCGGCGCGTTCAAACTGGCGCCGCTTCTGCGCCGGGCAATAGCAGCTGGCCAGGTCAGCGGCGAGCACCATAGTGGTCGCTGGGTCGACGTCGGCACCCATGAGCGCCTGGCTGAAGTCGAGCGGATCCTGGAGGCGCGACGCTGAATGTTCTGGCCCATTACGCTGCTGGGCGCGCTGATCGGTTGGCTGATCGCGAGCATTCCGGGGGCTCTGCTCGGCGCGCTGCTCGGGCAGGGAGTTGATCGCCGGTTCGGGTTGAATTCCTGGGCCAAACTGCGTGATCGCGTGCTCGGCAACAAGGCGCTGATGCAAGGCGACGAATTGCTATTTTTCCTTCTTGGTCGCCTGGCCAAAAGTGGCGGTCGGATCAGTGAAGCGCACATCCAAACCGCGCGCCGAGAGATGCAGCGGCTACAGTTGAGTTCGACGGCCCAGCGCGCTGCCATCGACGCCTTCTATCGGGGCAAGTCCAGCGGTGACGGCTTACGAGAACCGCTGCAGCGCCTACAGGGGCGACATGACGCGGCCAAGGCAGTGCTGCAGGCCTGCTGGCGGATGGCGCGCGCGCAGGGGCAGATCGATGCCCGGCAGTATGAACTGATCATGCTGTGGGGCAAATGGATGGGCTGGGATGCGGCGGCCATTGTGGCGCTGGACCCCAGTGGTGGCAGACGTCAGGGCGCGCCGAGTAATCTGGGCGGCGCCTACGAGCAGGCCCTGCGTTTGCTCGGCGTGCGCGCCGACAGCGAACCCCAGGCGATCAAGCGTGCCTACCGGCGATTGCTCAGCAAGCATCACCCCGACAAGCAGGCTGGAGCCGGCGCCACCACGCAGCAGGTTCGCGAGGCGACTGAGCGGACCCGTGAATTGCATAACGCCTACACCCTGATCCGCGAGCGTCGCGGGTTTCGCTAGCGTGTCAACCTACGGCTGCTTGTCCAGCCAGCCACGAACCCGCCGCAACAGCTGTTCCTGCCCGGTTTCCGGATCGCCGTTCAGCGGCTGCAACCCCACCTGCTTATAAGCTGGATGGCTGTTGCGACGGCTTGCGTCGAGCCGCTCGCGGGCCGCGGAGCGCTGGCTGGCGCTGTTCCTGTAATAGATGTCACCGGTCGCCAGTTTGAGCGTCGCGACCAATCGCGCGAGTGGCTCGTCCTGTCCGTCGGGTTGGCGTGGCTGGATCATCAAGAGATGCCTGACGTCGGCTGGCGCCAGTTGCTGCAGATAACGCGCGGCCCAGTAGCCGCCTGTGCCCTGACCGAGAAGCACGATGGCCGCTGGTTGCTTGCTGCGGGCGAAGGCGAGTGCCGCCTCGATGCGCTCGTCGATCTGCTCGGCCTGATTCGGCTGCGCAACTGCGGACTCGGCGGGTTCATCGGTCTCGGCGTCGATCGGCGCCTCATCCGGCGTGGCTGCGGTTTCCTCGGGTAGATAACCTGCCTCGCTGGGTGGTTCGTCTTCCGCGGGCTGTTGTGCATCCGTTTCGGCTTGTTCGACTGGTGGCTCCGCCGGGTCTTCGGGCGCGGCGATCGGGATCGGGATGGGCGAATCCGGCAGGCTGAGGCTCAGGGTGTGCCAGCCGTGATCGGGCAAGCCGCGGCGCAGCGGGCCGATGCCGCGTGGCCAATCGGCACTTTCTCCCTCGCCCGGCAGCAGGATGATCACCCCTTTGGGCGCGCCGACATTGGCGGGTCGCCACAGCGCGACAAAATCAGCAGAGCCTGCCTTCAGGCTGACGAACTCGGCGTCAGGCAGCTGGCGCAGCAGGTCGGCGGCCATGGTTTCACTGCGCGAGGGCAGGGGGGCTCGTTCTATTGGCGCAGGCGCAGGCGCCGCCTCCGGCGCAGGCGGCTCATCCGTGGCGCTGACCGATAGAGCCGTCGCGGTCGTTGTCAGGAGGGCAAGCAAACGCAGTGAATTGCGAAAACGAGGCATTGAAACTCCTGGTGTCCTGCCGGGGCTGATGGAGGCTGTGGTGTGGTTCGGATGCTGTTGCGCAGTCTAGCGGAAGGACGGTCGAAAATTGGTCGTGCAAAATAATGCACGGCGTTCTACTGTAATCCGAACGCCTGAAGGCGTGGCGGTCGATCATCGTATGCTGCTGCGCTCGTTTTCCGATGTTCATTCCGACCCGAGCCGACGATGAGCGGCGACTGAGGAGCTTATGAGCAAGACCAACGAATCCCTGATGCAACGCCGCGTCGCCGCCGTTCCCCGTGGCGTCGGCCAGATCCATCCGATCTTTGCCGATCATGCCAAGAACAGCAGCGTGGTCGACGTTGAAGGCCGTGAGTTCATCGATTTCGCCGGCGGCATCGCCGTGCTGAATACCGGCCACCTGCACCCGAAGATCGTCAAGGCGGTGGAAGGGCAACTGCACAAGCTGACCCACACCTGTTTCCAGGTGCTGGCCTACGAGCCCTATGTCGAGCTGTGCGAGAAGATCAACGAGCGGGTGCCTGGGGATTTTGCCAAGAAGACCCTGCTGGTCACCACCGGCTCCGAGGCGGTGGAGAATGCGGTGAAGATCGCCCGCGCCGCCACCGGTCGCGCCGGGGTGATCGCCTTTACCGGCGCCTATCACGGCCGCACCATGATGACGCTCGGCCTGACCGGCAAGGTCGCGCCTTACTCGGCAGGCATGGGCCTGATGCCGGGCGGTATCTACCGCGCGCTGTATCCCTGCTCGATCCATGGTGTCGGCGTCGACGAGTCGATTGCCAGCATCGAGCGCATCTTCAAGAACGACGCCGAGCCGCGCGACATCGCTGCGATCATCATCGAACCGGTGCAGGGCGAGGGCGGCTTCAACGTCGCGCCGAAGGACTTCATGGTCCGCCTGCGTGAATTGTGCGACCAGCACGGCATCCTGCTGATCGCCGATGAAGTGCAGACCGGTGCCGGTCGTACCGGGACCTTCTTCGCCATGGAACAGATGGGCGTGGTCGCGGACCTCACCACCTTCGCCAAGTCTGTTGGTGGGGGTTTCCCGATTGCCGGCGTGTGTGGCAAGGCCGAGCTGATGGATGCCATCGCGCCGGGTGGGCTCGGCGGCACCTACGCCGGTAACCCGCTGTCCTGCGCGGCGGCGTTGGCGGTGATGGAAATCTTCGACGAAGAGAAGCTGCTCGACCGCTGCAAAACGGTGGCAGACAAACTCACGGGCGGCCTGGAGGCGATCCAGGCACGGCACAAGGAAATCGGTGAAGTACGCGGGCTGGGCGCAATGGTCGCCATCGAACTGTTCGAGGACGGCGATCATGTACGCCCCGCAGCTGCACTGACCGCACAAGTTGTCGCGCGAGCGCGAGAAAAGGGCCTGATCCTGCTTTCCTGTGGCACCTACTACAACGTGTTGCGCGTGCTGGTGCCGCTGACAGTCGAGGACGAGGTGCTCGAACGCGGCTTGGCGATCATCGGAGAGTGCTTCGACGAGCTGACCTGAGCCACTCTGCGGCGCGCCGGCACCCGCAATGGCTGTCAGGAGCGCCGCAATCCCGACCCCTCGGGTACAATGCGCGGTATTCCGCCCGCGCTACCGAGGTCGTCATGCAGCCGTTCGCCATCGCCCCCTCCATCCTTTCCGCCAATTTCGCCCGCCTGGGCGAGGAAGTGGACAACGTGCTCGCCGCTGGCGCGGACATCGTCCATTTCGATGTGATGGACAACCACTACGTGCCCAACCTGACTATCGGTCCGATGGTCTGCTCGGCGCTGCGCAAGCATGGCGTCACCGCACCCATCGACGTGCACCTGATGGTCCGCCCGGTTGACCGCATGATTGGCGACTTCCTCGAAGCCGGTGCCAGCTATATCACCTTCCACCCGGAAGCCTCGGATCACATCGACCGCTCGTTGCAGCTGATCAAGGACGGCGGGGCCAAGGCTGGCCTGGTGTTCAACCCCGCGACGCCGCTGGACGTGCTCAAGTACGTGATGGGCAAGGTCGACATGATCCTGCTGATGAGCGTCAATCCCGGTTTCGGCGGGCAGAAGTTCATTCCTGGCACGCTGGACAAGCTGCGCGAAGCGCGTGCACTGATCAATGCCAGCGGCCGCGAGATCCGCCTGGAGATCGATGGCGGCGTCAATCCGAAGAACATCCGCGAAATTGCCGCAGCGGGCGCCGATACTTTCGTGGCCGGCTCGGCCATCTTCAATCAGCCGGACTACAAGGCGGTGATCGATCAGATGCGCGCCGAACTGGCGCTGGCCCGCTCATGACTCGCCTGGAGCAGCTCTTCGAAGGACAGTTGCCGCGCCTGGTGATGTTCGACCTGGACGGCACCCTGATGGATTCGGTGCCGGACCTGGCCGCCGCGGTGGACAAGATGCTCATGCTGCTGGGCCGCGAGCCCGCCGGCATGGCGCGGGTGCGCGACTGGGTCGGCAACGGCTCAAAGGTGCTGGTGCGCCGCGCTTTGGCGGGCCAGCTGGAACACGATGGCGTCGCCGATGAGCTGGCCGATGAGGCGCTGGCGCTGTTCATGCAAGCCTACGCCGGCGGCCATGAGCTGACCACTGTCTATCCGGGTGTCCGAGAATGCCTGGATTGGCTGCGTGAGCGCGATGTGAAGCTGGCGATCATCACCAACAAGCCGACGCAATTCATCGAGCCGCTGTTGGAAGAGAAGGGCCTCGCGGGTTATTTCCAGTGGCTGATCGGCGGCGATACGCTGCCCCAGCAGAAACCCGATCCTGCGGCGCTGTTGTGGGTTCTGGAGCAGGCGGAGGTGGCGGCCGGGCAATCGCTGTTCATTGGCGATTCGCGCAACGATGTTCGGGCTGCCAGGGCTGCGCAGGTCCCGTGTGTCGCCCTCAGCTACGGTTACAACCACGGTGAACCCATCGCCAACGAACAGCCGGCGCTGGTGCTGGATGATCTGCGTGAGCTGGTTGCTTCGGTTTCGGGGCTGCGCTAGTGTGGCCTCTGTTCCGCAGATCCCGAAAATCCCGCAGACGAGATCAGATCGTGGTGGTCACCCGCAAACAATGGATGAATGTCATCAAGGCCCTGGCCCGTTGGCGCTGGCGCGCCTGACATTTTTCTGCCGGCTTGCCCGGTACGTTTGCTGTGCCTGACCCAAGTAGCTCCCTCCGACCACGAGGCTGACATGACCCGCGAAGAATTCCTGCGTTTGGCCGCCGAAGGCCACAACCGCATCCCTCTGTCGTTCGAAACCATCGCCGATTTCGACACGCCGCTGACGCTCTACCTCAAACTCGCCGATGCGCCCAATTCCTATCTGCTCGAGTCCGTGCAGGGCGGGGAGAAGTGGGGGCGTTATTCGATCATTGGACTGCCGTGCCGCACGGTGTTGCGGGTGCAGGATCACCGCATCAGCATCACTACCGATGGCGTCGAGACCGAAAGCTGCGAGGTCGAGGACCCGCTGGCCTTCGTCGAAGCCTTCCAGCAGCGCTACCGTGTAGCGCCGGTCGAGGGGCTGCCGCGCTTCAACGGTGGCCTGGTCGGCTACTTCGGCTACGACAGCGTTCGCTATGTGGAGCGCAAGCTGGCGCAGTGCCCGAATCCCGATCCGCTGGGAACGCCGGATATTCTGCTAATGGTCTCCGACGCGGTGGTGGTGTTCGACAACCTCGCCGGCAAGCTGCATTGCATCGTATTGGTCGATCCGGCTCAGCCAGAGGCCTACGAGGCTGGGCAGGCGAAGCTGCAAGCGCTACGCGAAAAACTGCGCCAGTCGATTACGCCGCGTCTGGGTCTGGATTTCGAAAGCGGCGGCGGGACCGAGGCGACGTTCCGCTCCAGCTTCAGCCGCGAGGACTATGAGCAGGCCGTCCACCGCATCAAGGACTACATCCTCGCTGGCGACTGCATGCAAGTGGTGATCTCCCAGCGCATGTCGATTCCGTTCAAGGCCGCGCCGATCGATCTCTACCGCGCGCTGCGCTGCTTCAACCCGACGCCCTATATGTACTTCTTCAATTTTGGCGATTTCCACGTGGTGGGCTCGTCGCCGGAAGTACTGGTGCGTGTCGAGGAAGGCCTGGTCACGGTCCGACCGATCGCAGGTACTCGCCCACGTGGCGCTAATGAAGAAGCCGACCTGGCGCTGGAGCAGGATCTGCTCAGCGACGCCAAGGAGCTGGCCGAACACTTGATGCTGATCGACCTGGGGCGCAACGACGTAGGCCGCGTCGCCGAGAACGGCTCGGTGCGGCTGACCGAGAAGATGGTCATTGAGCGCTACTCCAATGTCATGCACATCGTTTCCAACGTCACCGGCCAGCTCAAGGCGCCGCTGACGGCAATGGATGCGCTGCGCGCGATTCTGCCGGCTGGCACCTTGTCCGGCGCGCCGAAGATCCGCGCCATGGAAATCATCGACGAGTTGGAGCCGGTAAAGCGCGGCGTTTATGGCGGCGCAGTCGGCTATCTGGCCTGGAACGGCAACATGGACACCGCGATCGCGATCCGCACGGCGGTGATCAAGGACGGCGAACTGCACGTGCAGGCCGGCGCCGGCATCGTCGCCGATTCGCAGCCAGCGCTGGAATGGGAAGAAACGCTCAACAAGCGCCGCGCCATGTTCCGCGCGGTAGCCCTGGCCGAACGCGACCAGCAGGAGAACTGATCATGCTGTTGATGCTGGATAACTACGATTCCTTTACCTACAACGTCGTGCAATACCTCGGCGAGCTTGGCGCCGACGTCAAGGTGGTGCGCAACGACGAGCTGAGCGTGGCCGAGATCGAAGCCCTGAATCCCGAGCGTATCGTCGTATCGCCCGGCCCTTGCACGCCGAACGAGGCGGGCGTCTCGCTCGAGCTGATTCGTCATTTCGCCGGCAAGCTGCCGATTCTCGGGGTCTGCCTCGGTCATCAGAGCATCGGTCAGGCCTTTGGCGGTGACGTGGTGCGCGCGCGGCAGGTGATGCACGGCAAAACCAGCCCGGTCTTCCATCACAACGCCGGGGTGTTCGCCGGGCTGAACAACCCGCTGACAGTCACCCGTTACCACTCACTGGTGGTCAAGCGCGAGACGCTTCCTGATTGTCTGGAAATCACTGCCTGGACCCAAAGCGAGAACGGCAGTATCGATGAAATCATGGGGCTGCGGCACAAGACGCTGAACGTCGAAGGCGTGCAGTTTCACCCCGAGTCCATCCTGACCGAGCAGGGGCATGAACTGTTCGCCAACTTTCTGAAACAGACCGGAGGCGTGCGCTGATGGATATCAAGGAAGCCCTGAGTCGCATCGTCGGCCAGCTCGATCTCAGCACCGAAGAAATGAAAACCGTCATGCGCCAGATCATGACCGGCCAGTGCACCGATGCGCAGATCGGCGCGTTCCTCATGGGGATGCGCATGAAGAGTGAAACCATCGACGAGATCGTCGGTGCCGTGCAGGTAATGCGCGAGCTCGCCGAACCGGTGCATTTCGATACCGACCGCCTGGTGGACACCTGCGGCACTGGTGGCGACGGGATGAACATCTTCAACGTCTCGACCGCCGCTGCGTTCGTCGTTGCGGCCGCCGGCGGCAAGGTGGCCAAGCATGGAAACCGTGCGGTGTCGGGCAAGAGCGGCAGCGCCGACCTGCTCGAAGCGGCGGGCGTCTATCTGGACCTGACGCCTGAGCAGGTCTCGCGCAGCGTGGAAACCGTTGGTGTCGGCTTCATGTTCGCGCCGGCGCATCACGGTGCGATGAAGTTCGCCGCCGGGCCCCGTCGCGAACTAGGGCTGCGCACGCTGTTCAATATTCTCGGACCGATGTCCAATCCGGCCGGAGTCAAGCACCAGGTGCTCGGTGTGTTCAGCAAGGAACTCTGTCGACCGATGGCCGAGGTGCTGGCGCGTCTGGGCAGCAAGCATGTGTTGGTCGTACATGCACAGGATGGTCTGGATGAAATCAGTCTGGCGGCGCCGACGTATGTTGCCGAGTTGAATAACGGTGAAATTACCGAATACCGCATCCAGCCGGAAGATTTCGGCATCAAGAGCCAGAGCCTGATTGGCCTGAACGTCGAGGATGCTCAGGGTTCGCTGGCGTTGATTCGTGACGCGCTGGGTCGGCGGAAAACCGAAAACGGGCAGAAGGCCGCCGATATGATCGTGTTGAATGCCGGTGCTGCACTTTACGCAGCCGACGTGGCGAGCAGCCTGAAAGAAGGCGTCGAGAGGGCGCATGACGCACTGCATACCGGCCTGGCACGGGACCGATTGGAGGAGCTGGTGTCCTTTAGCGTGATATTCAGGCAGGAGAAATCTCAATGAGCGTGCCCACCGTTCTGGAAAAGATCATCACGCGCAAACATGAGGAAGTGGCCGAACGCCGTGCTCGTGTCGGTCTGGATGAGCTCGAGCGTCTGGCGGCCGCCGCGCACCCGGTTCGCGGGTTCGCCCGGCGTCTGCAAGAGCAGGCTCGCAGCAAGCAACCGGCCGTCATCGCCGAAGTGAAGAAGGCATCGCCAAGCAAAGGCGTGCTGCGCGAGGACTTCGTACCCGCCGACATCGCCAAGAGCTACGAGGCTGGCGGCGCGACCTGCCTGTCAGTGCTGACTGACATCGATTTCTTTCAGGGCGCCGACGAGTATCTCAAGCAGGCCCGTGCCGCCTGCACGTTACCGGTGATTCGCAAGGATTTCATGGTCGACCCTTATCAAGTGGTCGAGGCGCGGGCGCTGAATGCCGATTGCATCCTGCTGATCGTCGCTGCGCTGGAAGACGCGCAGATGGCCGAGCTGGCCGATGCGGCAAAGGCTCAGGGGCTCGATGTGCTGGTTGAGGTGCATGACGGAGCGGAGCTGGATCGGGCCTTGCGCCTCGAGACGCCCTTGCTCGGGATCAACAACCGTAACCTGCACACCTTCGAACTCAGCTTGGAAACCACCCTCGACCTGCTGCCGCGTGTGCCTCGCGACCGCCTGGTGGTGACTGAAAGCGGGATTCTGCATCGTGCCGATGTAGAGCTGATGGAGATTAACGAGGTGTACGCATTTCTGGTGGGCGAAGCCTTCATGCTTGCCGAGGAGCCTGGCGTCGAATTGCAGCGCTTGTTCTATCCCGGGCGTTCCCGCCCGCGTCCGGTCAGCGATCCGGAGTAACGCGGAGAATTAAAAAAGCCGGCTCTGAGCCGGCTTTTTTAATGGGTGAGCAATGCTCAGCGAGTACCAAAAACCACCATGGTCTTGCCCTTGACGTGCACGAGGCCTTGGGATTCCAGACTCTTGAGTACGCGTCCGACCATCTCCCTCGAGCAGCCGACGATGCGACCGATTTCCTGACGGGTGATCTTGATCTGCATGCCATCGGGATGCGTCATCGCATCGGGCTGTTTGCAGAGGTCGAGCAAGGTGCGGGCTACGCGGCCGGTCACGTCGAGGAATGCCAGGTCGCCTACTTTGCGCGTGGTATTGCGCAGGCGTTCGGCCATCTGACTGCCGAGGGCGTAAAGAATATCGGGATCCTGTTGGGTCAGTTCGCGAAATTTGGCATAGCTTAGTTCGGCGACTTCACACTCGGTTTTTGCGCGAACCCATGCACTACGCTCTTTCTCCGAGCCTTCCTTTTCGAACAGTCCCATCTCACCGAAGAAGTCTCCAGCGTTGAGGTAGGCGATGATCATTTCTCGCCCATCGTCATCTTCGATCAGGATGGTGACCGAACCTTTTACGATGAAAAAGAGCGTCTCGCTTCGGTCACCCGCATAAATGATGGTGCTCTTGGCGGTATAGCGTCGGCGGTGGCAGTGCGCGAGTAGTTTGTCGATGTTCTTGATCTTGGGCGTGAGTGTAATAGCGACCATGCTGTAGTCCCGAAAGATATGTCCAAAGAAGGCAGTTCTTATTATGTATGACTGAGTTCAGTTATCAGGTCGAGGGAGCTTAACAGACCGGTCCTTGCCGACAACAAAACTGGGACACGAATATCAACTTCAACGTATTCATTCGTCGGATTGGTGTCTCCGGCCGTAAACAACGGCCATGTTAAGCTTCGCTCTTTTTAATCGGAGTCTATCGATGAAAGCGCGCATTCAATGGGCTGGCGACGCGATGTTTCTTGGCGAGTCGGGCAGCGGCCATGTCGTGGTGATGGATGGCCCGCCGGAAAATGGCGGACGCAATCTTGGCGTTCGGCCAATGGAAATGCTTCTGCTGGGACTCGGTGGTTGCAGTAACTTCGATGTGGTAAGCATTCTGAAGAAGTCCCGGCAGGCCGTAGAAAGCTGCGAAGCTTTCCTCGAGGCGGAGCGCGCCGATGAGGATCCGAAGGTTTTTACCAGGATTCACTTGCGTTTTGTCGTAAAGGGGCGGGGTTTGAAAGAGGCGCAGGTCAAGCGAGCTGTGGAGCTGTCGGCAGAAAAATATTGCTCCGCCTCGATCATGCTTGGGCGTGCGGGTGTGGAAATCAGTCACGAGTACGAGATCGTCGAACTTGGCTGATAGCCGGCCAGCGATGCGTCCGTCTCTGGCGTGTCGTCTCGAGACGCTCGGGCGGCACCGCAATCGCTCAATCTGCACAAAGCGCGCCCGGTTTTTAACGGGCCGTTGTTTAGGCACACAACACAGCCGCGAAGGCGAAGGCATGGATACCGTCCTACGCCGATAGCAAAAGGTATCTAACGGGCATGCTCATCACGCGGCAAGCTGCATCAATGTGAGTCGCGTGCGCGGCTGCACTCGATATATAGAAGGCAAGAAGCATTTCATCGATCCATGAAAGATCAGCTCGATTCAGAGCGTTCGCTCCGAAGGCATGCGCTCGGCCTACCAAAAAATGACCGACGTCAACGGGGTATCAAGAGACGTTGTTCATATCAAGAGGCTGCTGAAAGGCTTCGAGCTGGAGAACGCTCTGTTCGGTGACGCCATCCGCGATTCCTGCCAGAACAGCGGAAGCAGGTGGGAGCCCGTTGGTGGCACGAAATGCTGGAAATCTTCTACGCGCAGTATGCCGAGCTGACAGCGAGCAATGGCTGGGCAGCTGATCGCGGAGCTCCAAGCGCGCAGGAGGTTCCCGGCGTGAAGCTCGCTTCGGCTCAGATCCTGTAGGTGGTTTTCGTCATCACCTTGGCCATCAGGCTCATGCCAAATTTGACCGGTGCCGGGAAGCGCAAGCCACCGGCATCGAGCGCGGCAGTCGAATGCTGTGCTTCATCCGTACGCATCTGCTCCAGAATCGCTCGGGACTTCTCGTCGTTCGCCGGGATCTGCTCCAGATGCTCGTCGAGATGCTTGCATACCTGATCCTCGGTGGCGGCAACGAAGCCCAAGCTAATTCGATCGCTGATCAGGCCGGCAGAGGCGCCGATACCGAACGACAAACCGTAGAAAAGCGGGTTGAGCACGCTGGTATGGCTACCCAGTTGGTGGATACGCTGTTCGCACCAGGCTAAGTGGTCAATCTCTTCGTCGGCGGCGCGCTCCATCGCTTCGCGCACCTTTGGTAGTCGCGCCGTCAATGCCTGCCCCTGGTACAGCGCCTGCGCGCAAACTTCGCCGGTGTGATTGATACGCATCAGGCCAGCGACGTGACGCGCTTCGCTGTCGCTCAGCTCGGTCTCGTTCTTCAATACCGCAGGTGTTGGGCGGTGGGGCTGACCGCTGAAGGGGAGCAGTGTTCTCAATGCCGCATCGGCTTGCATCAGCAGGCGGTCGGCAGGGGAATATTGGCGTTGGTTGGGCATGTCGCCTCCAGGTGTTCGGAGCAGCCTTGGTATTGATCGGAAGTGGTGCGGATGAGTTCGCGATCAGCCCGGTGGCCAATGCATCTGACGCTGGCCGAGCACGTGCATATGAATGTGGTAGACCGTCTGGCCTCCGAGGTCATTGCAATTCATCACGACGCGAAAGCCTTCCTGACAGCCCTGTTCTTCGGCGAGACGTTGAGCCGTGAAGAGGATGTGGCCGGCGAGCGCTTTATCGTCCTCTTCGCTCAGGTCGTGGAGGGTCGCGATGTGCTTTTTCGGAATGACGAGGAAGTGCACCGGTGCCTGCGGTGCGATGTCGTTGAAGGCGATGACCTGATCGTCTTCATAAAGCTTGTGCGCGGGGATATCCCCAGCCACGATCTTGCAGAACAGACAATCCATGGCGTTTCTCCATCATGGGAACGATCAGGGAGTGTAACAGGCGATTTTAAGACTGGTCAGCCGCTACGCGGAGGTAACGCATGAAGAACGATATTCGCGATCTGGTGCTGGTGCTTGAATCGAAAGTCCGACTGGTTGTGATCGAATCCTGGGACGAGCGGCGCGTGCTTGAGACCCTGACGGGGCTTGCCATCAGCCGCGGCCTTGCATTGCATCTCTGGTCCGTCACCGAGGGCCTAAGGCACCTGGCGTTTGGCGGCGAGGCGCTGGATGCCGGCGAAAGCTGCGCGGTAGAAGTCGCGTTGAAACGCGTCAAGCATGATCCGCTGGGCAATCTCTACGTGTTCTGCGATATGCATCCGTTTCTCGATGAGCCACGCGTGGTGCGGCTAATGAAAGAGATCGCCATGGCGCAGGGGCCATCGGCACCGACGCTGGTGCTGGTGTCGCATGCATTCAAACTGCCGGCGGAGGTTCAGCGATACGCAGCTCGGTTCAGCCTGAGCCTGCCCTCTGAAGAGGAGCTGCTGAGCATCGTGCGCGACGAGGCGACGCGCTGGAGCGAACGCAATCGCGGCATGCGGGTGCGCACCGATAACCGTACGCTGCAGCAGGTCGTGAAGAACCTGCGGGGCCTTAGCCACGCCGAGGCTCGCAGCTTGGCGCATAGCCTGGTCTGTGACGATGGAGCCATCACTCAGGACGATTTGCCGGAACTCAACCGCAAGAAGTTCGAGCTGCTCGATATGGATGGCGTGCTCGGTTTCGAGTACGAGACGGCACGTTTCGCCGATGTGGGCGGGTTGGAAAACTTCAAGCGTTGGCTGGGCGAGCGCAAGACCGCTTTTCTTGCTGGTAACAAGTCCGATATGCCGCGCGGGGTGATGCTCGTCGGGGTCCAGGGCGGTGGCAAGAGCATGGCCGCCAAAGCGGTAGCGGGGCTTTGGGGCTTGCCTTTGCTGCGCCTGGACTTCGGCTGTCTGTACAACAAGTTCTTTGGAGAGACCGAGCGGAACCTGCGGGAGGCGCTGAAACTGGCCGAACAGATGGCGCCTTGCGTGTTGTGGATGGACGAGCTGGAAAAGGGTCTCGCCACCGGGGATATGGATAGCGGTGTTAGTCAGCGGGTCTTGGGCACCCTGCTGACCTGGATGGCCGAGCGTGACGCGCCGGTGTTCATGGTGGCGACCGCCAACGCAGTGGATCGACTTGCTCCGGAGCTATTGCGCAAGGGGCGCTTCGACGAGCTGTTCTTCGTCGATCTGCCCGATGCGACGACGCGTGCTGAGATCTTCCGCATTCATCTGACGCGGCGCGAGTTGAATGTCGGCCGTTTCGATCTGCCTGGACTGGCCCACGCTTGCGACGGTTTCTCCGGTGCCGAGATCGAGCAGGTGGTGGTTTCGGCCGTTTACGCGGGGCAGGCGCAATCCCGCGAACCGGACCAAGCCATGATGCTGGAGTGCATCCGGGCGACCTCGCCGCTATCCGTTGTGATGGCTGAAGCGCTGGATGGGCTGCGTAGCTGGGCGTCCGGGCGCACCGTATTGGCCTGATGGGCTGGCCTCGTAGAGGCTTGGTAGTGCATTACGGGTATCTGGCAATGCAGCGACAACACCTCGTCGGCGTTCCGATGTGGCTGTTGGCCGAGGCGATCCAGCTTTATCGGCCTGGCGTCGTGGGCATCGTTAGTGAGCCTCGACCAGCCTAGTTACTGGCCGAGTTCTGGCCTTCGTGGCGGGCGTTGCTTTCACCGCTGCCAGCGCTGGGAGAGTCGTGCGGCCTGGAGCTGGGCTTCACGATATTCGCGGTCCAGGCGGGCAATCAGTTCTTCGACGCTGGGCAGATCGTTTATCTCGCCGACGCCCTGGCCGGCAGACCAGACGGTTTTCCATGCCTTGGCTTCATCGCTGACCGGTTTGAGTTTTTCGCCGTAGTCCATTTTGCCTGTCGACCGCAGGCGTTCTTCGTCATAGCCGGCTTGCTGCAGGCTTGGTCGCAGAAAGCTCGCCGGCACGCCGGACACTGCGGCGGTGTGGACGATGTCCGCCGCATGGGCCTGCAAAAGCATTTGCTTGTATTCGTCCGAGGCCTGGCTTTCGCGGCTGGCGATAAAGCGCGTTCCCATATAGGCAAGGTCTGCCCCCAGCATCTGCGCGGCGAAGATTTCATGGCCATGATTGAGGCAACCAGACAGCAGAAGTGTTTTATCAAAGAACTGGCGGATTTCGGCGATCAGCGCAAAAGGACTCCAGGTACCGGCATGGCCGCCGGCACCAGCCGCAACCGCAATCAGGCCGTCGACTCCAGCTTCGGCGGCTTTTTCCGCATGCCGACGCGTGGTGACGTCATGGAAGACCAGGCCGCCGTAGCTGTGCACGGCATCCACGACCTCTTTCACGGCGCCGAGACTGGTGATGACGATCGGTACGCGTTGTTCCACGCATATGGCGAGATCCGCCTGCAGGCGCGGATTGCTGTGGTGCACGATCAGGTTGACCGCGTATGGCGCGGGTTCGTGCATGCCCGAGAGCGATTGGTCTATTTCAAGCAACCAGTCGCGAAATCCGCTGCTTTCCCGTTGATTCAGCGCAGGGAAGCTGCCCACCACGCCGCCGCGACAACACGCGGCCACGAGCGCCGGGTTTGATACCAGAAACATTGGCGCGGCGGCCAAGGGCAGGCGCAGGCGTTCTTCAAGTAAGGCTGGCAGCGGCATAGCAGATTCCTCTAAAGACTTCAGAACGGTTTGATGACCACCAGAATGACAATAGCCAGCAGCAGTAGCACCGGGAATTCATTGAACCAGCGGTAGAACACGTGGCTGCGGGTGTTTTCACCTCGTGCAAAACGCTTCATCTGCGCTCCGCACAGATGGTGATAGCCAATCAGCAGGACAACCAGCGCGAGTTTGGCGTGCAGCCAGCCGCCAGTGCTGAACAGCGCAGGGTTCAGCGCGATCATGCCTATTCCGAAAAGCAGCGTGGCGATCATGGAGGGCATCATGATCCCGCGATAGAGCTTGCGCTCCATGACCTGGAATCGTTCTCGGCTGATCGCGTCCTCGCTCATGGCGTGATAAACGAACAGCCTCGGCAGATAGAACAGCCCGGCGAACCAGCAGACGATCGCGACGATGTGCAGGGCTTTCAGCCAGAGATAGAGCATTCGGGAATTCCTTGGTTCAGGGGTGGGCCGATAGTAGAGGCTTGGAGGCCCGCGCGTCATCTAGGTGGTTGGCCCTGGACACAGGCAGCTTTATCATCGGCGTTCTTTATTGTTCCAGTGCGCGAGGCAGCTCATGGTCAAAGTCGGAATCGTTGGCGGCACAGGCTATACCGGGGTCGAACTGCTGCGTCTGTTAGCGCAGCATCCCCAGGCCGAAGTGGCTGTGATCACCTCCCGCTCCGAGAATGGGGTCAAGGTCACGGATATGTATCCGAACCTGCGAGGCCACTATGACGAGCTGGCCTTCAGCGTGCCCGATACCACAACGCTCGGTGCCTGTGATGTGGTCTTTTTCGCGACTCCCCATGGCGTCGCTCACGCGTTGGCGGCTGAACTGCTGGAAGCGGGCACACGCGTGATCGACCTGTCCGCGGACTTCCGCTTGCAGGACGCCGATGAGTGGGCCAAGTGGTATGGCCAGCCACATGGCGCGCCGGCGCTCCTGCCCGAAGCCGTTTATGGTCTGCCAGAGGTCAATCGCGAGCAGATCAAGGGCGCACGCTTGATCGCAGTCCCGGGTTGCTATCCGACCGCGACCCAGCTCGGTTATCTGCCTCTGCTTGAAAGCGGGCTGGCGGACGCTTCGCGACTGATCGCCGACTGCAAATCGGGCGTCAGTGGTGCTGGCCGCGGGGCGAAAATCGGATCCCTGTTCACCGAGGCGGGCGAGAGCATGATGGCTTATGCAGTCAAAGGCCATCGTCACCTGCCTGAAATCACACAGGGCTTGCGCCGCGCAGCCAAAGGGGATGTGGGGCTGACTTTCGTTCCGCATCTGACACCGATGATCCGCGGCATTCACGCTACGCTCTACGCAACGGTAGTAGACACCACAGTGGATCTGCAGGCGCTCTATGAACAGCGCTACGCCAATGAGCCTTTTGTCGACGTGATGCCTGCCGGTAGCCATCCAGAGACGCGTAGCGTGCGAGGTGCCAACATGTGCCGGATCGCTGTCCATCGTCCGCAAGGTGGCGAGCTCGTTGTCGTGCTGTCGGTTATCGACAATCTCGTCAAAGGGGCTTCTGGTCAGGCGTTGCAGAATATGAACATCGCCCTTGGTCTGGATGAGCGGCTCGGCTTGGGCAACGCGGCGCTGCTGCCGTGACCGGATGCTGTGAGATTTACTGCTCAGGTGTAGGCACACGATGGTTCGCTATTTGGAATAGTTGACCATTTTTGTAGGGGAAGCCGATAATGCGTCGTCAACGCAGTAATGAGCGCTCCCGCGCTAGGAGAACCGAATGAGTGTCGAATCCTTCACGCCCACCGCGATTCAGTTCAGTCAGGGTGCAGCGAGTAAGGTGAAGAGTCTGGTCGACGAGGAAGGAAATCCGCGACTGAAGTTGCGTGTCTTCGTCACGGGTGGCGGCTGTTCCGGTTTTCAGTATGGTTTCACCTTCGATGAAGACCTTGCCGAAGATGACACCATCATCGAACGCGAGGGTGTGAGTCTCGTGGTGGACCCGATGAGCTACCAATATCTCGCTGGGGCCGAAGTCGACTATCAGGAAGGCTTGGAAGGCTCTCGCTTCGTTATCAAGAATCCGAATGCCACGACGACCTGCGGTTGTGGACAGTCCTTCTCGATTTAATATTTATCCAAACAAAACACCGTGCATGGCACGGTGTTTTTGTTTGGGTTGAGGGGAAATATCAGGAAGGGTAAATCGCACCCAATACTCGCAATCCTCGGGCACCCGTCACGCTTGGTCGGTTAGCGGGGATGCCTTCCAGGCAGCAGTGGGCTAGCCAGGCGAACGCCATGGCTTCGATCCAATCCGGCTCTACGCCGTAATCAGCAGTGCTTGTCACCAGGCATGTCGGCAACAGGTCTTTCAATCTCCGCATCAGCGCGGCGTTGTGGGCACCTCCGCCGCAAACCAGAACGTCCTGCGTTTCCGGTTGGTTGGCAAGCAGCGAATCGCGGATGCTACGGGCTGTCAGCTCCAGCAAGGTAGCTTGAACGTCTGCGGCAGCCATGCCCGAGCACGAAGCGAGGTGGGCGTCCAGCCAGGACAGATTGAATAATTCGCGTCCGGTGCTTTTCGGGCCTTGGGCGGCGAAGAACTTGTCATCTAATAATTGTGCAAGCAGCTGCGTGCTCACCTGGCCGCTGGAAGCCCAGTCGCCGTTTCGATCATACGGTTTGCCTTGGTGGCGTTGAATCCAGGCGTCCAGGAGCACATTGCCTGGGCCACAATCGAATCCGCGAGTTATTGTGCTGGGGTCGAGCAAGCTGAGGTTGCTGAAGCCGCCGATATTCAGCACGGCTCGGATGCGTGTCGTGTCGCTGAATACGGCTTCATGGAATGCGGGTACCAAGGGCGCGCCTTGGCCGCCGGCTGCCATGTCGCGTCGCCGAAAGTCGGCTACGACAGCTATGTCAGTCAACTCCGCCAGTAAAGGCGGGTAACCTATCTGGATGGTGAAGCCACGTTGCGGTTCGTGTCGAATCGTTTGCCCGTGGCTTCCTATGGCCCGAATGTCTTTCGCTGCCACCTGTGCTTTGTCGAGCAGTTTGTGCACACCACTGCTTGCAAGCCGGGCCCAGGTTTGTTCGGCCATCGCCGCCCGAGCCAGCTCATCGGGCCCGGACGAGCAAAGATCGAGCAAGTCCTGCTTGAGTTGCTGCGGCATCGGTTCATAGTGCGTGCCGATCAAAATCGTTCGGCTGTTCTGCTCTATCAGCGCGAAGTCCAGGCCATCCAGACTGGTGCCTGACATGAGCCCTATGTAGAGCGGCATTATTGCGGGTTCTTCATCGCCAGCATGGTTGAACGCTCTTCATCCATGCGCGCCATCAGCGGTTTGCTCAGCTGCATGAAGCGTTGCTTTTCATTCTTTGCGATCGGATCTGCCATGGGCAGCTTCAGGCCCAACGGGTCGACATGCACACCATCGACCTGGAATTCGTAATGCAGATGCGGGCCGGTCGATAGGCCCGTCGTTCCGATGTAACCGATAATTTGGCCCTGCTTGACCGACGATCCGCTACGCACTCCTTTGGCGAAGCCCTGCATGTGGGCATACAACGTCCGGTAGCGGTTGCCATGCTGAATGACGACTGTATTGCCGTAACCACCCTTGCGGCCTGCAAGCAGGACTTTGCCATCACCTGCGCTCTTGATCGGAGTGCCATGCGGCGCAGCATAGTCAACCCCTTTGTGGGCGCGAATCTTGTTCAGGATCGGATGTTTGCGGCCGTTGGAGAAGCGGGAGCTGATACGGGCAAAATCTACCGGGGTGCGAATGAAAGCCTTGCGCATGCTCTGGCCGTCGGCGGTGTAGTAGCTGCTGGTGCCCTGCTTGTTGGTGTAACGAACTGCGGTATAGCTCTTGCCTCGGTTCGTGAAGCGCGCCGCGAGGATGTTTCCGGTCCCTACTTTCTCGCCGGCTACGGTCTTTTCTTCGTACACGACTTCAAATGAATCGCCCTTGCGTATATCCATTGCGAAGTCAATGTCGTAGCCGAAGACGTTAGCTAAATCCATCGTTAGGTTATGGCTAAGGCCAGCGCGCTTCGCAGCGAGAAACAGGCTGCTTTCAATATGTCCGTAAGCGTAAGCAGTGTTGACGTCTGGCTTCAGCTGTTCTTTTTTGAATACATAGCCCGTGTCGGATCGTTCCAGCTGTACACTTTCCAGCTTATTCAGTGGGCTGCGTAGCTGAGCCAGGTTGCCCTGGTCATCAAGCTCGAACTCCAGTCGTTGACCGACTTTGAGGCGTGCAAGCTGCTTTGCCTCCTTGCTGCTCGCCAAAACATCGTGAACGGTGGATTGTGAGAGGCCTACTTTGGCGAATACGGTCGATAGCGTATCTCCATTGGCTACCACCACTTCCTTTACGCGAGGCTTGGCTTCGATTTCAGTGTCATCTTCTGAAACGGCCGGACGGGGCTCGGCTTCATTGGCACTCTGTTTCGGCAATGATACGTGTCGTTCGGTTTTTTCGATTGCGGCAAAGGGCATTTCAGGCGACGCGTTCAGAAAAAGTTCTTCGTCAGCCGATGCCAGCTCTGTAGGGGCGTCTAGGCGAAGATCAAGAAAGGTCTTTTTCGCTTCGACTTCACGCGATGGAAATACCAGGAGTGCCAGGCTCAGAAGCGCAGCTACTCCGCTAGCGGCCAAGAGATGGCTCTTCGGGTAAAGAGGTGCTTTCGATTTTGAATAGGTCATTAGGTGTCTGGCGATATTTTGTACAAGAAAAATATCTGCCTAAAATATAATCAAAGCGGCACTGAGGCAACCCTTGAATCCTCCCTGCAGCCCGTTGGTTCACGTTTAGCAGCGTTGAATTTTCCCGGCTTTCTTGTAAGGTTGACCGCCTTTATTCCTAGGTATGGGGCCTCCAATGAAGTCGGTTCAAGAGCAGTTGTCGGTGATCAAGCGGGGCGCTGACGAGGTGCTCGTCGAGGCAGAACTGGCCAGCAAGCTCGAGCGCGGTCTTCCGCTTCGAATCAAGGCCGGTTTCGACCCTACCGCGCCTGATCTTCATCTCGGGCACACGGTGCTTATTAATAAGCTGCGTCAGTTCCAGGATCTGGGGCATCAAGTGGTCTTCCTTATAGGAGACTTCACCGGAATGATCGGTGATCCAAGCGGCAAGAGCGCAACACGCCCTCCTTTGACGCGTGATCAGGTGTTGGAGAATGCAGAAACCTATAAAAGCCAGGTATTCAAAATCCTCGACCCTGCGAAAACCGAGGTTGCTTTCAATTCGTCCTGGATGGATCAGTTGACGCCATCGGATTTCATTCGTCTGGCGTCGCAGTACACCGTGGCTCGTATGCTGGAACGAGATGATTTCAGCAAGCGCTACTCGACCAACCAGCCCATTGCAATTCACGAGTTCCTCTATCCGTTGGTTCAGGGGTATGACTCCGTTGCGCTGCGTGCGGATGTAGAGCTTGGCGGTACGGATCAGAAATTCAATCTGTTGATGGGGCGCGAGTTGCAACGCTCCTATGGGCAGGGATCCCAGTGCATCGTCACCATGCCGCTCCTCGAAGGGTTGGACGGAGTAAAGAAGATGTCCAAGTCACTCGGTAACTACGTCGGGATCCAGGAAGCACCGGGTGTGATGTACGGCAAGCTGGTGTCGATTCCAGATGCCCTTATGTGGCGCTACTTCGAGCTGCTGAGCTTTCGTGATATGGCTGAAATCGAAGAGTTTCAGGCGGACGTGACGCGTGGCGCGAACCCGCGTGACATCAAGATCAAGCTCGCCGAAGAAATCGTTGCGCGCTTCCATGGTGAAGAGGCCGCGGCGACAGCTCATCGCTCTGCGGGTAATAGAATGAAAGAGGGTGAACTGCCCGAGGACATTCCTGAGATTGAGCTGCGCTCCCCTGAAGATATGCCCATCGCATCGGTGCTAAATCGGGCGGGCCTGGTTAAGAACGCGGCGGTAGCGCGCGATCTGCTGGCCTCGGGTGGTGTTCGTGTCGATGGCGAGGTTGTTGATCGCACCTTTATCTTCAAGCTTGGCGGTGCTCATGTCTGTCAGGCGGGGAAGAAGGCTTTTGGGCGTGTTTCGCTTAAAGCAGAACAAAACTGAAATCAGCCGTTGACGTGAGTTTCTGGGGGCCTATAATGCGCACCTTCTCCGGCGCAGGCCTTTAGCGAAACCTCTTGTAAATCAAGAAGTTAGCAAAAATAAAGGCTTGCACGGACGGC
>DALZYJ010000020.1:0-108599 GCA_031988485.1 Pseudomonas sp. | reverse complement strand
CAAGCTTCTACACCAAACCCCCGACCCTCGAAAGAAGGTCGGGGGTTTGTCTTTGCGCGTAAGAAAGCTGTCGTTTAGAGGCGGCCCTGTGCAAAGACTGCGAAGCGAGACGGTCATGCCGGGGACGGACCCACTTCCAACAGATCCGAAAGAGCCTAGATAGCTTCGGCGAGCTGCCAGGCAACTGACTGATCGGCAGCCATCTGTGACGGTAGCCACCAAGCCACCAAGCCACCAAGCCACTAGCGGAAAGAACTTACGGTGCGATTGGTGAAGATAATAGATGGCCCATGTAGCGAGTACAAAGCTACGTATCCGCACCTATTTGAAGCGCCGCCTCAAATCAAGCAGCCGCAAAAAGTATGAAGCGCTTCGCCATAGCGCTGCCAGCTATGGATTCGACAGGCAAAAGGAACTGAGTTTGTAGCGCTTTGGACATGCGGCTTTTCTGTTTCACGTGAGTCTTAATTTTGGCAGCGAGCTCAATCACCGTTCCATCGGTTACTTATTTCAAGGTTCGGGCTGCTGCCTTGCTTCGTTTAGGCTGAAGGTGATCACCTACCTGATGTGGTAGTTGAGAACCGTTTCCGCTGTTTAAAGTCTGTTCCCGATAATGACTTGAAGCAGTCTTTCGAGAGAAATGTAATTACTGCTAAATTGGCGCGCTTGGCGGTCTCGGTGTACTGGGACTTCATTTTCTGCTCTAGAGGTTTTGTGTGGCCAAGAAAACCACATCTTTATCCGGTCTTGGCGGGCTGGTGTTTTCGACAGATGCAGGACGTCATTGCCTGGACTGCAATCAGCCGCTGAACGCTTGCGTTTGTAAGCAGCAGGCGATTCCCGAAGGTGATGGTATTGCTCGTGTGCGTCGGGAGAGCAAAGGGCGCGGCGGTAAAACCGTGACGACCATTGCTGGCGTGCCGCTTGCGGAAGCGGAGCTGAAGGAACTCGCCAGCGCGCTCAAGCGTCGTTGTGGTACTGGCGGGGCGCTCAAGGATGGAGTCATCGAGATTCAGGGCGATCATGTTCAGTTTTTGCTTGATGAGCTAATCAGGCGCGGATTCAAGGCAAAAAAATCCGGCGGCTGAGTTCGATACTGTCTAAACAATGTTTTTGTGCTTATTTCTTGGCGCACCGGCTGTCCTATCTGGGATAGCTTTCTGCCCTGCTATACCCCTCGGCAGATAACCAATTCTCAGGAGGCTTAGATGCCCGTACGACGTACACGTAAAGATGACGGCAGCCAATGGACCGCAGCGGATAGTCGCAGTGTTTACGGTATCCGTCACTGGGGTGCCGGTTACTTTTCGATCAGTGACGAGGGGCATGTCGAAGTACGTCCGCAGGGGCTAAGCGGAGAGCCCATCGAATTTACCGGCCTGATCGAGCAGTTACGTGATGCCGGTTTGACACTACCGCTGTTGGTGCGCTTCCCAGATATCTTGCAGGACCGTGTGCGTCGTTTGACTGGCGCCTTCGATGCCAACATCGAGCGCCTCGAATACCAGAGCAAGTACACCGCGCTGTATCCGATCAAGGTCAATCAGCAGGAGGCGGTGGTGGAAAACATCATCGCTACGCAGAATGTTGCCATCGGTCTGGAGGCCGGCTCCAAGCCTGAACTGATGGCCGTGCTAGCGCTGGCACCGAAGGGTGGCACCATCGTCTGCAACGGCTACAAGGACCGTGAGTTCATTCGTCTGGCGCTAATGGGGCAGAAGCTGGGGCACAACGTCTTCATCGTCATCGAGAAAATGTCCGAAGTAGGGCTGGTCATCGAAGAAGCCGCCGAGCTGAAGCTCGTTCCGCAAGTTGGTTTGCGCGTGCGGTTGTCCTCGCTGGCCTCAAGCAAGTGGGCCGACACTGGCGGTGAAAAGTCCAAGTTTGGTTTATCGGCGGCTCAGCTGTTGACTGTCATCGAGCGCTTCCGCGCCGCAGGCGTCGAGCAGGGAGTGCGGTTGCTGCATTTCCACATGGGCTCGCAGATCGCCAACCTAGCCGATTACCGCGAAGGTTTCCGGGAAGCCATCCGTTATTACGCCGAGCTGCGCGCGCTGGGCTTGCCGGTCGACCATATCGATGTCGGCGGCGGTTTGGGCGTTGATTACGACGGCACTCATTCGCGTAATGCCAGCTCGATCAACTACGACATCGACGAATATGCCGGCACCGTGGTAGGCATGCTCAAGGAGTTCTGTGACCGGCAGGAGCTGCCGCATCCGCACATCTTCTCCGAAAGTGGCCGGGCGATGACTGCGCACCACGCTGTGCTGGTGATGCAGGTGACCGACTTCGAGCGCCACAACGATGAGGCGCCGACCATCGAGAACTATGACGAACTGCCCGATATCGTCCAGTCGTTGGCCGATCTGCTCGGGCCGACCGATCCGGAGATGGTTACCGAAACCTATTGGCGCGCCACTCACTACATTAGCGAGGCCGCAGCTCAGTATGCGTCTGGCAAGCTGTCGCTGGCGCAGAAGGCATTAGCCGAGCAGAGCTACTTCGCTATCTGCCGTCGCCTGTACAACCAGCTGAAGGCGCGCCAGCGTTCCCATCGAGCCGTACTCGACGAGCTGAACGACAAGCTGGCAGACAAGTACATCTGCAACTTCTCAGTGTTCCAGAGCCTGCCGGACACCTGGGCGATCGACCAGATTCTGCCAATCGTGCCGCTGCAGCGCCTGACCGAGGAGCCGGTGCGCCGAGCCGTGCTGCAAGATCTGACTTGCGACTCGGACGGCAAGATCAAGCATTACGTCGACGAGCAAAGCATCGAGAACAGTATGCCGGTGCATGAGATCCAGGCAGGGGAGGAATACTTTCTCGGCGTCTTCCTGGTCGGTGCCTACCAGGAAATTCTCGGCGACATGCACAACCTGTTCGGCGACACCGATTCGGTGAACGTCTACCAGCGCGAGGATGGGAGCTATTACCACGCCGGTATCGAGACCCACGACACCATTGAGGACATGCTGCGCTACGTGCACCTGTCGCCAGAGGAGCTGATGACTTACTACCGTGACAAGGTTTCCAGCGCCCGGCTCAGCGCCAAGGAGCGTACCCAGTACATCGATGCGCTGCGACTGGGGCTGACGCGCTCTTCTTACCTGACGCCTTGAGCTGTTGGGGCCCGCTTCGGCGTAAAGCGGGCCGTAGAACTGCCGGCAAGGCCCAAGGCATTGCGTCGAGGGCCAAGGCCAAAGTGCAACCGCATCGATTTTAGAAGGCCCGCCCCTCGCGGCTAAGCTTTCGGCTTTGCTCTAAACCTTACGAACAAACTCCGACTTCAGCTTCATCGCCCCGATGCCGTCGATCTTGCAGTCGATATCATGATCGCCGTCGACCAGGCGGATGTTCTTGACCTTGGTGCCGACCTTCACCACCAGCGATGAACCTTTGACCTTGAGATCCTTTATGACGGTGATGGTATCGCCGTCCTGCAGGGGATTGCCCACCGAATCCTTGATCACCTTTTGGTCGTCGCCGGCGCTCTCCGCTGCGCTGGCCGACCACTCGTGCGCGCATTCTGGACAGACCAGCAACTGGCCGTCTTCATAGGTGTATTCGGAGCTGCATTGGGGGCAGGGTGGTAAAGCGCTCACGGCGAGTCCTCTACTGGAAAGGGAAAAGCCGCGAATTGTATAAGGTTTTATTCCATCAGGCGCGGACGCAGCACTGGTTCGCCAGGGTGGGATTTTGAAAGCGTGTCGACTCCGCCGTTTGAGTAGCGACGGAGTGGCCCTATGAGGCGAGCTTAACTCAGTAATCGTCCTTGATTGCACGGTAGCGCTCTTCCAGCTCGCGGCGGATTTGTCGGCGTTGCTGGGCCTGGGCGAAGCGACGTTTCTGGTCCGGCGTCTGCGGTTGCAGCGGAGGGACGCTGGCCGGACGACCACCCTCGCCGACCGCCACCATCGTGAAGAAGCAGCTGTTGGTATGGCGAACCGTCTTTTGCCGAATGTCTTCGGTGACGACCTTGATGCCGATTTCCATCGAGGTGGTGCCGACGTAGTTGACCGAGGCGAGAAAGGTCACTAGTTCGCCGACGTGTACAGGCTGGCGGAAGTTGACCTGATCCACAGACAGAGTCACCACGTACTGCCCGGCGTAACGGCTGGCGCAGGCATAGGCGACTTCGTCGAGATACTTCAGCAGCGTGCCACCATGGACGTTGCCGGAAAAGTTGGCCTTGTCCGGAGTCATCAGTACGGTCATGGTCAGTTCGGCATGTCCATCAAGCATGTGTGCTGCTCATCCTGGCGAAAAGGGGCGCTACTTTAGTCGAATAAGAGGCGGCCGTGTGCTGCATTGCCATCAGTTTTTGTTCGAAGGTCAATGTGGCAATAAGGCGCCGTATCTGATGCTGACTTTATAACTGGGGGCTCTCTTCCGTTCGAAGGGTGTCGTGGTGATTTCAAAATGCGCTCTCCAATACCGTAGTGTGCCCTTTATTGATTTGCGCCAGTATCACGTCTGTTTTTCTCCTTATAGTCCCGGCTATTCAAATCATCCTGTTCACCGTGCCGGACTTTCGCATGCGCTTTATCGCCGTACTGATGCTCAGCTGCCTTGCTTCATTTGCTCATTCCAACGAGACGGCTATGGAGCGTTTCAATTACCTGATAGCCGATGCCGAGCGGCGCCAGCAGGCTTATGCTGCCGGTCAGGAGCGTGCGGTGTTCTGCGGCTACTGTCACGGCGAGGACGGCAATAGCAAGCGGCCGCACATTCCGAACCTGGCCTCGCAGAACCCGGTTTATCTGTTCCATTCGTTCGAGAAGTTCGCCAATGGCGAGCGCATCGATTACGTGATGTCGAAGCTGGCGAAGAATCTGACGCTGGAAGACCGGGTCAACATCGCCGTTTATTTCAGTCAGCAAAAGGTGGTGCCGGCTGCGAACGCAGACGATGCGGCGCTGATCCAACAGGGCGCGGCGCTGTTCCAGCGCACCTGTACCGGCTGCCACGGTGAGCATGCACAAGGCCGGGAGACCATGCCGCGCCTGGCCGGTCAGTCCGCTGAGTACATCCGCACCGCGCTGACGCGTTTTCGAAACAACGAGCCAAGCCGCGCAGGCTCGGTGATGATGAGCATTGCCGACAAACTGTCCGAGGCGGAAATAGAGTCGTTGGCGGCTTATCTGACGCAGCTGCAGCTGAGTGAGCGGCAAGAACAGCAAGCCAGTGAACAGCTGCTGGGCATGGGCTTGCGCTGATCTTGACCGGCGTTGCGTTGCGGACCTGAACCGCCTGCGACTGCGAAACAACCAGAATTTCCCTATCGCGCCGCTTCGCTTATTCAATTTCGGCTGAACGGCGCACCGCTCTAGTCTCCTCGCTGCGTTCCAGACGCAAATTAAAACGAGAAGAGGACGACTAGATGAATCGTTACCTGTCAGGCGCCTTGCCTGCCCGCACGTTGTTGGGCGTGCTTTGCGCGAGCCTGCTGTCGCTTGCCGCCCACGCTGCTCCGCTGACCCGCGACAATGGCGCGCCGGTCGGCAACAACCAGAACTCCCAGACCGCCGGCCCGAACGGCCCAACCCTGCTGCAGGACGCGCAACTATTGCAGAAACTGCAGCGCTTTGACCGCGAGCGGGTGCCGGAGCGCGTGGTGCACGCCCGCGGCACCGGCGCCCACGGTGAATTTACCTCCACCGCCGACATTTCCGACCTGACCATCGCCAAGGTCTTCGACAAAGGCACCACCACGCCGGTGTTCGTGCGCTTCTCGGCAGTGACCAATAACAGCCACTCGCCGGAAACGCTGCGCGATCCACGAGGTTTCGCCACCAAGTTCTACACCGCCGATGGCAATTGGGACCTGGTCGGCAACAACTTCCCGACCTTCTTCATCCGCGACGCCATCAAGTTCCCGGACATGGTCCATGCGTTCAAGACCGACCCGCGCACCAACCTGGACGACGACAGCCGCCGGATGGACTTCCTCTCCTACCATCCCGAGTCCATCCAGACCCTGACCCGCCTGTACTCCAACTACGGCACGCCGGTCGGCTACCGCTTCATGGACGGCAGCAGCGTGCACGCCTACAAGCTTGTGAACGATGAAGGCCAAGTGCACTACGTCAAGTTCGCCTGGAAGTCGCAGCAGGGCGTGAAGAACCTTGACCCGAAACAGGTGCAGGAAATGCAAGGCCGTGACTACAGCCACATGACCCGCGATCTGATCAGCGCCATCGACAACGGCGACTATCCGAAGTGGGACCTGTATCTGCAGGTGGTCAAGCCTGAACAGCTGGCCACCTTCGAGTTCGATCCGCTGGATGCCACCAAGACCTGGCCCGAGACGCTGGTGCCCTCGAAGAAGATCGGCACCATGGTGCTGAACAAGAACCCGGACAACGTCTTCCAGGCGACCGAGCAGGTGGCCATGGCGCCGTCCAACCTGGTGCCGGGCATCGAGCCGTCCGAGGACCGGCTGCTGCAAGGCCGTCTGTTTGCCTATGCCGATACCCAGATGTACCGCATCGGTGCCAACCACATGAGCCTGCCGATCAACCAGCCCAAAGCGCCGGTCAACAACGGCAACCAGGACGGCCAGCTCAACGGCGGCAAGACCACTGGCAGCGTGAACTACCAGCCGAGCCGTCGTCTGAGCCGTGAAGAAGAGTCGCGTGGCCTGTACAGCCAGCTGGAACTCTCGGGTACCACTCAGCAGGCGCCGATCTACCGCACGCAGAACTTCAAGCAGACCGGCGAGCTGTTCCGTTCCTTCACCCGCAAGGAGCAGAACGACCTGATCGCCACCCTGGGTGGTGAGCTGGCCAGAACCGACGCCGAGGCGCGCCATCACCTGCTGTCGTACTTCTACAGGGCCGATGCGCAGTATGGCGAAGGCCTGACCAAGGTAGCCAAGGGCGACCTGCAGAAGGTCAAGGCGCTGGCCGCCGAGCTGGAAGACTGATGCACCCGGCCGGCCCATGCCGCCGGCCATCCTTGAGCCCGCGGCCTCGGTCGCGGGCTTTTTCGTAACGGAGAGAAGCGATGAAAGCTGTTTTCCTTCTGCTCGCTCTATGCCTGGGCGGCGGCATGGCAGTGGCCCAGGGAGAGCCTGCGGCGGACGCCGAGCAGGTCCAGGCACAACTGCGTGATTATTTCTTCAGCGCCGCACGCTTCGGCGATAACGAAATGCTCGACGAATTCTCCCAGGCGGGGTTCGACCTCAACAGCGCCGATGACAAGGGCTACACCGCGCTGATCCTCGCCGCCTACAACGGCCATGCGGACACCGTGGAGCAGCTGCTCGCCGCGGGTGCCGATGCCTGCGTGAAGGACAAGCGCGGCAACACCGCGCTGATGGGCGCGATCTTCAAGGGCGAACTGCGCATCGCCAAGCGCCTACTGGCCACCGACTGCAACCCGGACCAGCGCAACGCCGCCGGCCAGACGCCGGCGATGTATGCCGCACTGTTTCAGCGCGAAGCCCTGCTCGACGCATTACGCGAACGCGGCGCCGATCTCGACGCCACCGACCTCCTGGGCAACTCGGTCGAGAGCCTGGCGCGTGGCGATATTCACACCCGCTGACCGCAGAGGCCCGCTCAGTCGTACTCAGCCGGCTCATGCCCACCCAGCAGGCGCCGCTGGCGAGGTGTCGCGGCAGCCAGTACCTCGGGGTTGAAAGCGAATTGCAGATAGGGCGAAAACTTCTGCGCCACCATTCGCCGGCCGTAATGCACCTGCAGCAGATAGCGGCTGCGGTCGCTGGTGCGATTGCGGCTGCCGGCGTGCCAGAGGTCGCTGCGAAAGAACAACACGTCGCCGGCTCGACACAGCACCGGTTCGGGTCGGTGGCCGTGCCAGTCGGATTCTCCCTGTCCCGGCTTGCGCCCGGCGCGATGGCTGCCGGGGATTACCAGTGTCGGGCAGAGGTCGGCGTCGATGTCGTCCAGATACAGATGGGCGGTGCACACCTGCATTGGCAGTTCGAAGGCTGGATCGGTCAACAGGCTTTCCGGCAGCTCCATCGCCAGGTAATCGGCATGCAGCTCGCCGCCGACGAAGCCCGGATGGCTGCGCCAAGCCGTCTGGCCGATTACGTGGCAGTCCGTGCCGAGGCAGGCTTCGGCCAGCTCGATGACACCCGGCAGATCGAGATAGTCCAGCCAGAACGGGCCGCGGTTGAACACGCATTTGTAATGGTCATCCACCAGCCCCTGATAATCCCAGTGGACCGGCTCAAGACGGTCGATGGCGGCGCGCAGGACTTCGATCTGCCGCGGTTGCATAATGCCGCGCAGCAGCACGAAGCCTTGCGCGTGCATGGCGCGCAGATGTTCGGTGGGGAAGCGGATTCGTGGCATGGCGGCGGATTCGGTGCTGTTTAGGCTATCGACAGTTTGCTGAAAGCTTGGGTTCGTATGCTGGCCCGCTCGCGATGACCTGTCATCGCGGCAGGTGTGCTGCCACAAGCGGCGCGCTGGCTATATCCTTTCTGTGCGAACTTCGGGGCGTGGCCACAAGCGGCGTCCGCGGGTTCGCTTTGGCTCGAAATCACCCTGTTACATCGCGACACCGCTCTGGCTTGGGTCTTGGCGGTATTTGAGCGAGAATCGCCGCGCTTTTTTCCCGCCGCACATCGATGCGCTTGGCATGTTTTACGAGGCCTGGATGACTACCGCACGTTTCACTCCCATACAGATCCTGTTCCATTGGCTCAGCGCCTTGCTGGTGCTGTTGATCATCGCGCTGCCCTACGGCGCGGATTTTTTCGCATCGCTACTCGGCGGCAAGGGCAACGTATTTACTCTGCACAAGTCGCTGGGAGTGTTGGTGCTGGCGTTAACACTGCTGCGCTTGTTCTATCGCGGCCGCAAGGTTCCCCCGCAACAGCTCGAACCCCAGCAGTCTTCAGCGCAACAGTTCGCGGCCAAGGCCGGGCACGGCCTGCTTTATCTGCTGCTGTTGATGATGCCGATTTCTGGGCTGCTGTTCGGCAGCAAGCCGATCAACCTGTTCTGGCTGCTGGAGATCGGGCCGCTACCGTTCTCATCCGGTATTCGTGGCGTGGCGAAGGACGTCCATATCTTTGGCCAGTACGTGCTCTTCGCGATGATCCTCGGCCATGCCGCCGTTGCCCTCTGGCATCACTACGTACGTCGCGATGACGTGCTCAAGGGCATGTTGCCGTTGGTACGTTGACCGGGTCGGGATCGGCACGTCGCCGATCCCGCATCTTCACTTCCAAGCCGCTCAGCCGGCCCCACCCACGATCCGCAGCCCGCTCTGCCCGTTGCCCTGACGCTGCACCTGGATCTGCACCGGAATGCGTTCATGCATTTCCGCGACGTGGGAAATCACCGCGACCTTGCGCCCCTGGGCCTGCAACGAATCCAGCGCGTCCATGGCGATCTGCAGCGACTCGGGGTCCAGGCTGCCGAAGCCTTCGTCGATGAACAGCGACTCGATTCGGAGTTTGCTCGACGCCATCGAAGCCAGGCCCAGTGCCAACGCCAGGGAGACGAGGAAGGTCTCCCCGCCCGAGAGCGAATGCACCGAGCGCAGCTCGTCGCCCATCTCGGTATCCATCACCAGCAGCCCCAGCGGACTGCCGCCGCGCTTGAGGCGATAGCGTCGGGCCAGCTGGCGCAGCTGGACGTTGGCGTGCTGCACCAGCAGGTCGAGGTTGTAGCCTTGGGCGATCTTGCGGAAGGCGCCACCGTCGCTCGAACCGATCAGCGCGGCGATGCGGCCCCAGCGCTGGTGTTCGGCCGTGGCCGCCTCTATCTGTTCGAGCAGGGTCAGGCTCTGGTTGCGCCGCCGGTCGTCATCGAGCAGCGCGGCGCGGGTTTCGGCGCAATGGCGCTCGGCCTGCTCGCAGCTGGCTTGTTGCGCAGCGAAGTGCTGCTCCAGGCATTTGGCGTCCGGCATCTCGGCGTGCTGTTGCCGGTGTGCGGCGATTCGCTGCTCGCAGCCTTCCAGGCGTTCGCGGCAACGGGCGAGCTGTTCGTTGTTGTCGCGCAGGCGCTGGCGCGCTTCGTCGAGCAGGGCGTCATCCATGTGCAGCAACTGGGCGAGTGTCGCGTCGTCCAGCTCGGGATGGGCGCTGCGCCAAGTGGCGAGTTCTTCGTCCAGTTCACGGCGTTCGGCCAGTAATTCGTCACGGCGCTGACGGCAGTTCTGCTGCTCGCCAGCCAGACGGGTGAGTTCGAGTCGGGCCTCGTTCAGTTGCCGGTCGACTTCGACCTGCTGCTGGCGAGCGTTCTGGATCGTCTGCTCCAGTTGCTGCTGCCAGACCTGGGCGCTGGGTTGCAGGCCCAGGCTTTGGCGCAGGCTCTGGCTGCACGCCTGCTCCCGGGTCTGCAGGTCGGCCAGGCGTTCGGCGCAAGCCTGGTGCCGTTCGAGGCGATGTCGCTGCTGCAGTTGTTCGTGCTCCAGCGCGGTCTGGCATTGCTGCCGTACTTCGGTCAGCTCCGCTTGCTGCTCAAGCTGCTGACGGCGCGCTTCGATCTGGCCGTCGAGCTGCATGAAGGTTTCAGCGGGTGCCTCGCGCCAGCGTTCGAGCTGGGCGGCGGGCAACAGCTCAGCGAATTCGGCCAGCTCCTCGGCGAGCCGCGCATCGTCACGGGCAATGGCGTCGCGCTGTTGATCGCGCGCCTGGCTGGCCTGCGCGCAGCGTTCCTGCGCGCGCTGCCATTCCTGTCGCAGGGCTTCGCTGCGTTGCTGCAGCGTGAGCAGTTCGCGCTGGCGAGCGTTGGCGGCGGCAATGTCCGCTTTGAGCGTGGCCAGCCGGGTATCGAGCCAGGACGGGCGATCCGTTTCCGCCAGGGTCAACAGTTCGGCGTGAGCAGGCAGAGCGGTCAGTTGCGGCTGCAGCTGGGCCAGTTCCTCGGCGATCTCCTCGAGGCGCTGCGCGTTCTGTTTGATTTCGCCAGTCAGTGCGATGTGTTGGTCGCGCAACGTCTGTAGGCGTTCGTCCTGGGCCTGCAGTTGCCGTTGGGCTTGCTCGGCTTCGCGCTCGTCCTGCTGGTCCAGAGCGGCGAGCAGCGTCTGGCCGTCGTGCCAGGGATGTTCGAGGCTGCCGCAAACGTTGCACGGCTCGCCCGGTACCAGCGCAGCACGTAGAGCCTCGACATTGGCGCTGCGGGCCAGGCGCTGACGTTCCAGCAGCGCCTGCACCAGCTGCAGCGCCTTTTGCGCGTCGTCGCGCTCAATGCGGGCTTGCTTGCCGGCCTGGGTCAGCGTCGCTAGTTCGCCTTGCTGGCGGCTCTGCTCGCTCTGCAGACTGCATTGCTGAGTGGCGAGCTGCTGCTGGCGCGACCAGAGGCGCAGCAGGGTTTCGAACTCGCGCTCGGCTGCGCGCCAGGTATCGAGTTGCGTCGTAAGCTGCGCCAGTTGCTCGCTGGTCTCACCGCCGATCTGCGCCTGCAATGTATCGAGTGCTTGGCGCGCGCTGGTCTGGGCGGTTTCGGCGGTGTGGGCGGCGGTTTCCAGCGCTGGCAGTTCCTCTCGGCCCTTACGCAGGCGGGCGGCGATCTGCACGGCTTGTTGCAAGCGCGGACGGTAGCCGTTCCAGGCCGCGCACAACGGTTGCAGCTCGGCGCTGCGGGCGAGCTGTGCACCGAGGGCATCATGCTGCTGGGCGGCTTGTTTCTGCTGCTGGTGCAGTTGGGTAAGTTTGAGCTCGCCAGCCTGAGCGGCTGCTTCAGTCTGCTCGGCTTGCTCGCGTGCTTCACGTAGCTCATTAGCGAGATGGCTTAGTCGTTCTTCTTCACGCCGCGCCTGGGCGAGCGTCGGTTCGGCGGCTTTCAGCGCTTGCTCGGCGGCTTTAAGTGTGCCGGTTGCGGCACGGCAGGCTTGTTCCAGTTCATCGAGGCGGCGCTGTACTTCAGTGTGTTCACGGTTGTGGCGGGCGAGGGCCTCTTCGGTCTTGACCAGCAACGGCGTGAGTTCGCCCGCGCGGATGAAACGGTGGCGCTGCGGCGCCAGTTGCTCGAACAGGGCGAGGATGCGCCGAGCGTCGGCGAGGCGTTCCTGCTCGTCTTCGGCCTCCTGCAATTGTGTGCGTGCGGCGCTGCGCTCGTTTTCCAAACGCCTCAGCTCAGCCAGCCACTGGCGTTGCTGTTCCAGTGCCTTGAGCTGTTGTTGCAGGCCTTTCAGTTCTGTCGTCTGCTCGCTGTGCTGGTCCTCCAGCGCCTGGCGCGCCTCGGCTTCCAGCGGTTGCACGCCGCCGGCCTGCTGTTGCAGGTGTGCCAGCGCTTCGCGGGCGCGCTTGGCCGCTTCGAAGGCGGCCTGGCCGAGGCGGCTGTAGAGGCCGGTGTCGGTGAGTTTTTCCAGCAGGGTACCGCGCTCGTTGTCGTCGGCCTTGAGAAAGGCGGAAAACTCGCTCTGCGCCAGCAGCACGGCGCGGGTGAACTGCGCCAGATTCAAACCCAGGCGGGCTTCGAGCAGTTCACGGAATTCACGCTTCTTGCCACTGGCCAGCAGTTGCCCGCTGTCCAGATCGGTAAGGCTCTGGCTGCTGGCCTGCAGGCGACCGTCGACCTTCTCGCGGGCGCGCTTGACCTCCCAGCGCGCGCGATAGCGATGGCCGTCGACGCCGACGAAATCCACCTCGGCATAACCACTGCCGCAACCGCGGCGCAGCAGGTTGCGCTCGTCGCCACCTCCGATCTCGGCTTCGACGTCGGGCACCTTGTTCAGCGGCGAGACGTTGTCCAGGCGCGGCGTGCTGCCGAACAGCGCCAGGCACAGCGCGTCGAGGATGGTGCTCTTGCCGGCGCCGGTCGGCCCGGTGATGGCGAACAGGCCGGCGCTGGCCAGCGGCTCGGCGGTGAAGTCGATAATCTGCTCGCCGGCTAGCGATGCCAGGTTCTTCAGGCGGATGGCGAGGATTTTCATCTGTCGTCTCCTTCGCCGAACTCCACGGTCTGCAACAGGCTGACGAAATCGTCCAGCGCCTGTTCGTCCGGTGGGTTGCCGAATTGTTCTTCCCAGGCACGGGCGAAGAGTTCCTGTGGGGTGATCTGGTCGAGGCCGAGCAGCACTTCGGAATCCGCCTCGCCGCGCCGGCCGGCGTATTCGCTGGCGATGCGCACCAGTCGCGCGGCCTTGCCGGCGAGCGCTGCTTCGATGCGGGCGCGCAGATCGGGCAGCGGCTCATCCAGCTGCACTCGGACTTCCAGCCAGGGCAGGTTTTCGCTGAACAGGCCGACCTGAGGCAGTGCCTCCAGTTCGGCGATCACTTCGGCCAATGGCGCGCGTCCGATGCGGATCATCTGCACCGCGCGCGGGATAGGCAGGCTTTCGACGTTTTCAAGGCGATCGCCCTCGAATTCAGCCAGCAGCACCTGATGCGGATAATTCACCTCGGCGAACGACAGCGGCAGCGGCGAGCCGCTATAGCGGATGCGCGCCTGGCCGGCGACCTGCTGTGGCTTGTGCAGATGGCCGAGGGCGACATAGGCGATGGCTTCGGGAAACAGGCTGGCCGGCAGCGCCTCGGCATTGCCGATGACGATGCTGCGCTCGGATTCCTCCGACACCGCGCCGCCGGCCATGTGTGCGTGGCTCATGGCGATTAGCGCCTGGCCGGGCTGGCGCGCGGCTTCGGCGGCGGCGATCAGGTGTTGGTGAACGTGGCGGATACCGAGCATGTAGTCCTCACCGGCGTCGCCGCCGGTCACCTCTGCTGGGCGCAGGAAGGGTAGCGCCAGACACCAGGCCGCGACTTGGCCTTCGGCGTCGTGCAGCGGTACTAGCAACCGGCCATGGTCGAGCTGGTTTTCCGCGACCCAGCTGATACGGCCGATGGCGTGGGCGTTGAGGCGCTTCATCAGCGGCCCGGGCAGTTCGATGCGACCACCGGAGTCGTGGTTGCCGGCGATCATCACGATGTCCAGTTGCGGCAGCCGTTCGTGGGCGCGGACGATGAAGTCGTACAGGCGTTCCTGCGCCTTGAGCGGCGGGTTGACGGTGTCGAAGACGTCGCCTGCGATGAGCAGGGCGTCGGCTTGGTGGGCGACGAGCTGGTCGAGCAGCCAGACGAGGAATTGGGCGTGTTCGTAGTCGCGGTCCTGGCCGTGGAGGGTTTGGCCGAGGTGCCAATCGGAGGTGTGGATCAGGCGCATACGGAGGGTCTTGTTGGATTGGGGGGGCGCGACTCCACCTTGCGGTCACCGCGCACGTTTCGTGAGGGGCTTTCGTAGGAGCGAGCTTGCTCGCGAAGCTTTTGTCTTTGGGTTTGGTGGCCGCAGCTCTTTATCGTGCTTGGCTGAGGCATTGGTTTCGCCCTGCTGGGCGAGTCACTTTTTCTTGAGTGGCCAAGAAAAAGTAACCAAAAAGAAGGCCACCCCAACATCCGGGTTTTGCTTCGCAAAACTTCCCTCGCTCCGGCGCCGCTCCGGGGGCCGTCGCGAAGGGACATCCATGTCCCATCGCTCCTCGCTCGGCATCCATGCCTCGCGTCCCCCTTCGCAGCGCCTACGTTCGGCCTCCTGAAGGGGAATTGAGTCCGAGTTGTCCGAAAGTTCTTAAATAGCGGTAGAAGCAAATCGCTTTGCTTGTACCCATGCGCACGGTCTACCAGACGACACCGAACGCCCCGTTCAGGAGGCCGAATGGAATCCTCGTGTAGGGGAGCGAGCGGCATGGATGCCGCGAGAGGCGTAAAGGGCCATGGATGGCCCTTGTACGCCGGTCCCCGGAACGAGGATGGAATGAGGGAAGTCGAGCGCAGCGAGACCCGGATGCAGGGGCAAGCGTTTTTGCTTACTTTTTTGGCGTTTGAAAAAAGTGAGGCGCCCAGCAGGGCGAAACCTGAGGTCCGGGGCGCCTCAAGCGCGGCGCCATATACAAATGCCCGCGCCGCTACCATCCATTCGCGAGCAAGCTCGCTCCTACTCAAAGCGAGGGGGCAGTGGCTTGGCCAATTCGCAAGCTCCCCAGCGGGGGACATGCCGCCGTCCGTAGCTGATCTGCCAATCCGCGCCGGGCGAACAGGTTCTCCCCTACGGAGCGCGATGCTGTGTGGCGGGCTCATCAATACACCTTTTCAATGTCTGCAGATTCGACACATGAATCCGCTGCGCCGCTGCATTGGTCTGATAACGCTGCAACGCATATTGAACCAGCGCTCAGCGCTCCACGCATCTCGATGCACCGCTCGATGTACCGTGCGCCGCTCTCCATTCCGTAGTCGGTTTCGATGATTGCCTTCTGCTCCGCGCTCAGCCTCGCATAGGGTTCGACCGCTAGTAGTTCGACGTGCGCGAACCTACCTATATTCAAGCCACACTTCAATCCAGCCGAACGAGTCGACGTCACCATGAGGGGCCTGTGCAGGCACGAAGATTCTCGTCTGGCTGGCTTTGGCAGAAATGAAGGGAACCGCATCCGAACGGCTGCTGAACGTTACAGTTTCTTGTCGATAAACGGTCGTCCGATGAGCGGTCGGAATCTCCTCGCATGTTGCTAGGTCTTTGTGTCAGACCCAGCGCATGAGGCATCCATGAAAACCCTGTCCCGTCACCTTGCCGATCAATTTCCGCCCGACTACAAAACCCGGGTGGAGCCCCAGGACGATGGCTATCTGGTCGTTCGCATCGGCTATCCCATCAACGGCACCGAAGCCATTCGAATGGTCTCGGGTCATCAGGTACAAAACGGCCTGTTGGTCGAAACCATTCTGGAAGACATGCGCAACGAGTTGGCCCGCGGGCAGTGATTCTTCGCTTTATCCGCTGTCCTTCGTTTCCCGCTTAGCCTCGCCCACGCAGCTGCGTCGGCAGGTGAATGGATACAAGCAATCCGCCCAGCTCGCTCTGCTCCAGTGATAGCCGGCCGTTCCAGGCCGTCAGAATATCCCGCACGATGCCTAGCCCTAGCCCATGTCCGTCGGCACGCTCATCCAGGCGAGTGCCGCGCGCCAGTACCGCTTCGCGGCGGTCGGCAGGGATGCCCGGTCCGTCGTCCTCCACCTGAATGAGATAGCCATCCGGCGTCTGATCGATGCTCAGTAGCACCTCCGAGCGAGCGAATTTGCAGGCGTTGTCCAGGAGATTGCCGAGCAGTTCGAGCATGTCCTCGCGGTCCCAGGGAAGGCGGCAATCCTGATGCGTTTGCCAATGCAGATCGAGATCGCGGCGGTGGATCATCTTCAGCGTTTCGAATAGCGGCGCGAGTTCTTCGTCGCAATCGAAGTAGGCGCCGGGTAACACCTCGCCGGCCAGACGGGCGCGGCCTAGCTCGCGGGAGACGCGCTGCTGGATCTGCGCCAGCTGTTCCAGCAGGTCCTTCTGCAACTGCGGATGGGCTGCCAGTTCTTCGCGCCGCGTGAGACTGCCGAGCACCGCCAGCGGCGTTTTCAGCGCGTGGCCCAGGTTGCCCAGAGCGTGTCGCGAACGCTTGAGGGTGTCGTCGGTGTGTACCAGCAGGTGATTGATCTGTTCCACCAGCGGCTGCAGCTCGATTGGCGCCTGGATATCCAGTTGCTGGCGCTGGCCCTGTTGCAGCTGGGCGATTTGTTGGCGTGCCCGTTCCAGCGGGCGCATGGCGAGCTTCACGGCGTAGCGTTGCAGCAGCAGGAACGCCAGCAGCGCCACACCGATCAGCCCCAGCCCGCCAAGCCGAACCTGGGCGAAGCTTTTGAGGATCGGCGTGTAGTCGCGTGCGACGTTGATGACGATGCGTTGGCCGTCGCGGCGATACTCGGCGCGATAGGCCAGCAGGCGCTGCTCCTGCGGGCCATCCACTAGGCCGCTGGCCAAACCGTTGCGCCTCGGCCAGGCCGGCTCGGCGTCCCACAGCGAGCGCGACCGCCAGCTGCGCTCGGGCAGCTCGATGCGGAAATAGTGACCGGAAAACGCCCGCTGATAACGAGGGTTGAGCCGGTTCGAGTCCAGCTTGAAGCCTTCGGTGCCCTGGACTACCGCGATCAGCAGGCCTTCGGTTTCCTCGCGCAGATCGGTCGCCAGGTTGCGCCGCAAACCGGCCTCGAACAGCCACAGACTGCTCTGCACCAGCAACAGGCCGACCAGCAACAGGGCGCAAACCAGCCCGAGGCTGAGGCTGCGCTGAATCGACTTCAAGGCGTGCCGCCGAAGCGATAGCCCTGCCCGCGGCGGGTTTCGATCAGCTCGCGCCCGAGCTTGCCGCGCAGGCGGTTGACGTGCACTTCGATGACATTGGAATCGCGCTCGGTTTCACCGTCATACAAATGCTCGGCCAGCTGGGTTTTGGACAGCAGCTGGCCGGGGTGCAACATGAAATAGCGCAGCAGGCGGAACTCGCCGGCGGTCAGGTCGATGTCCTCGCCGTCCTTGTTGCAGCGCTGGCGTGCCTCGTCCAATGCCAGCCCACCCACCTGCAACAGCGGCTGGTTGGCCACGCCGTGGGCACGGCGCAACAGCGCCTGGATGCGCAGCAGCAATTCTTCGGGATGGAAGGGTTTGGTCAGGTAATCGTCGGCGCCGGCTTTCAGCCCTTCGATGCGTTCGGCCCAGGAATCGCGGGCGGTGAGGATCAGCACCGGCGTCGCCAAACCCCGTGCGCGCCAGGCGCGCAAGACGTCGAGCCCCGGCTTGCCGGGCAGGCCGAGGTCCAGAACGATCAGGTCATAGGGTTCGCTGCTGCCCTGGTAATCGGCGTCGCGGCCATCGGCCAGCCAGTCGGTGGCATAGCCTTGGCGGGTGAGGCTGGCGATCAATTCGTCTGCCAGTGGCACATTGTCTTCGACCAGTAGCAGGCGCATCAGTCCTCTTCATCCTTGAGCAGACGGCCATCGCGCGCGTCGAATTCCAGTTCGCGAGCGATGCCGTTGGTGGTCAGCAATTCGATTTCGTAGATGTAGATGCCATCATCCTCTTCCAGCTCGGCTTCCAGCAGCCGGGCGCCTGGATAGCGCTCCATGGCGCGCTGCACCAGCGTTTCGAGCGGCATGATCAGCCCCTCGCGGCGTAGCCGCAGGGCCTCGTCCTGGTCCAGGTCGCGACTCGCCGCCGAGGTGGCGACGAGCAGCAGAGCCAAGGGAGTCGCTAGGAAGAAGGTGGCACGCATTAGTCGTCCTGATGGTCCTTGAGCACTTCGCCGGTCTTGGCGTCGAGTTCCATGTCCCATTGCACACCTTTGTCGTCGCGCAGTTCAAGCTGATAGATGTGGCGGCCATATTCCTCTTCCAGCTCGGTTTCTTCGATGGTGGCGCCGGGGTGCTTGGCCAGCGCGGCTTCGTTGAGCTTCTCGAACGACTGGATGGTCCCAGCGTCGCGCAGTTTCAACGCTTCGTCCGGGCCGAGGTCGCGGGCCATGGCCAGGTTGGCGCCCAGGGCGAAGGTGGCGGCAGTGATCAGAGTAGTCAGTGTTTTCATGGTTTCGTTTTCCTGTGTGGGTTTCGACGATTCACAGGTTACGAGTCGCGGCTTACGCCAAGCTGAACGCGTCGAAACATTCACCGGCAGCAATAGATGCGGGCGTATTGTCCAATACGCGTACGTCCACCTGTTTCAGGAGGTCTGTCATGAAAGCGCTTCATTGCATCACGCTAAGCCTGGCGCTACTCGTTCAGCCTGCGCTGGCCGAAGATCTGCTCAAGCCCACGACGCCGGCGCCAACGCCGGATATCGACGCCGGACCCGCCACCGAAATGGTCTCCGAGCCGGTCGTGCATGCCACCGGCACGATCGAGGCCATAGATCGCGAGCGGGAGGTGGTAACCATCGCTCATGGCCCGGTCCCGGCGCTGAAGTGGCCGGCTTCGACCATGCAGTTTCAAGTCAGAGAGCAGCAGCTCGAAGGACTTGAAGTGGGCGACGCGGTCCGCATCGGCTTCCAGAGCGAGGGCGACGAGGCGGCGATCGTCTCCATCGACAAGCGCTGAAACAGTCTCGATGCCCATGGCAGACGGGATGCAAGGAACCCTTGCTGATGGCGGGCCTCGTATTCATTAGAAGCCGCGTTGCGGCTCGCATCGATGAAACATCAAGAGGATCACGCGCATGTATCACAAGAAACTGACCGCAGCTCTTGCCATCGCCGTACTCGGAAGCGCCAGCGGCATTGCCTTGGCGGACAAGCCGGGCGCTGACTGGATCACCCTCGAACAGGCTGTCGAGAAGGCCAAGGCCGCCGGCTACACCACGCTCCATTCGATCGACGCCGATAACAATTCCTGGGAAGGCGAAGGCACCAAGGCCGACGGCAAAACCTGGGAATTCAAGATTGACGGCAAGACCGGCGAAGTCACCCACGACAAGGAAGACTGATCGCCGCGGCCCGCTACGGCGGGCCTTGCAGCAGCCATCAGCTACCCTGGCGGCGCCAGTGCCGCCAGGGTTGATCTAAATACCTAATGCAGGTCACCGGCGCAGGCCGACCGGCCGTCAAAGCGCCTCCGGATCGGCTTCCGGCATATCTTCCAATTCTTCGGAAACAACCTCGTCAGGCTCGGTACTCGACGCAGCGGCAGGCTCCGCCGCAATCTCTTCGCCGCGCATTTGCCGTGCCGCATTGCCCAGCGCGGTTGCCTCGTCGGTGCCTTGAGCAATGTCCAGCAGCGCGGCGTTGGCAGCCTCCCAGAACGAACTCATTTGCGGTGCCGAAGGCATTGGGCGACCGAAGGTGACGCCATCCATCGATATCCGCAGGTGCTCATCCGTGACCATGTCCCAGAAAAGCCGCTTGTTCAGCGGCACACCGATGGGCTTGTCGGCGTTCACTGTGCGCAGCCCTTCGCTATCCAACAGATAGCCTTCGATGAATTGCTTGGCAGCCGCGCCGTTCGGGCTTTGCGCGGCGATCATCGCGCCCATGACGCCAACGAAGGGGCGCGCCGGTTGACCGTCGACGGTGGGCAGGGGCGCGACACCGAAATCGACGCCGGCCCGGCGCAGCCCTTCCCGTGACCAGGGGCCGGTTATCCACATCGCCTGTTTGCCTGCATGCATCGCCTGCTGTGCGGCATCGCCGGGCATCCCGCCTTGCGGCAGTACGCCGCTGTCGATGAAACGGCGCAACAGGCGGCCACCCGCCAGAGCGCCCGCGTTATCGATGCCGATATCTGCCGTGTCGTAGCTGCCATCGGGCTGACGCTTGAACACGTAGCCGCCGTTGGCTGCCAAGAGTGGCCAGCTGAAGTAGGCATTGGTGTAATCCCAGCCGATGGCTTTGATGCCGCGCTTGCCGAGCTCGCTATCCAGCGTCTCGATTTCTTCGAACGAGGACGGAGGGGCCGTGATCAGTGCCTTGTTGTAGAGCAGCATGATGGCTTCGGCGCCGACCGGATAACCCCAGGTCCGTCCGCCGACGGTGAAGGCATCCCAGCCCACCGATACCAGTGCTTCGCGCAATGCTTGCGGCGGCTCGACAGGGACGACCAGACCCTTGGCAATAAAATCGCCGAGGCGGTCCTGCGGCCAGAGGATGATGTCCGGCCCGCTACCGTTGCGGGCGGCTTCTTCGAATTTCTTCGCCAGATCGTCGGGATGTTCGACCCGGGCCGCAATGCCGGTCGCCTCGGTGAAGCGGGTCGCGACCTGTTGCAGGCCGCCGTGGCCTTTGTCGGCATTGATCCAGATGAGCAGTTTGCCCGGCTCGGCCGCAGAAACGTTCAAGCAGACGAGCAACGCCGGCAATAGGGCTGTGAGTGATTTCAAACGCATGGCTGGCCCCTGCTTCAGTAACGGTAACGTGAAATATCGGTGAGCATCCGCTCGGCCAGGGCATGCAGATCGTCGGCCTGGCTGGAGGTCTGGTTGGCGGTGCCGGTATTGGTTTCGCTCATCAAGGCGATCTTCTCCACCTGTACAGCGATCAGGTTGCTGGCGGCGCTTTGCTCGCGAATGGCATATGAAATTTCGGAGGCCAGCGCTACGGTCTGGGTCGAAGCGTTGCGGATCGCCTGTACCGCTACGCCGGTTTCCTCCGCTCGGCTGGCGCTTTGCTGGACCGTATGCACGGCTTGCTGCATGCGCTTCACCACATCGTTGGCGCCTTGTTCGATGGCCGCGACGATACCGGTAATCTCTGCGGCGGATTCGGCGGTGCGTGCCGCCAGCTTGCGTACTTCATCGGCGACCACGGCGAAACCGCGGCCCTGTTCCCCGGCGCGTGCGGCTTCGATCGCCGCGTTGAGGGCAAGCAGGTTGGTCTGCGCGGCGACATCGCCGATCACCCCGGTAACGGTGGAGATGCGCGTGGTTTCCTGTTGCAGGTTATGCACGCTCTCGGCGGTGCCGTTCACCTCTTCGGCAATCATGCCCAGGTCGTCAATGGTGCTTTGCACCACCGCGACGCCTTCGGCGGCACGGTTGCCCGCCTCGGTCGACAGCTTGGCGGCATCCTCGGCGCGTTCGGCCACATGGTCGATGCTGACGGTCATTTCCTCGACGCCGGCGGCCATCTGCGTCGCCGCGTCGGCCTGGGCGACGGAGCTGCCGGAGAATTCGTTGGCATTGACCCGCAGCACGCCGGCGGCACGGCCCACATCCTCTGCGTTCCTGGCCAGGTCGTTGAAGCTGCGCTGCAGGGCTTCGATCATGGTGTCGAAGGCCTGCACGGTCTGGCCGATCTCATCGTTCGAACGGGACCCGACGCGGCGAGTCAGGTCGAGCGTTTCACCGATGGTCATGACAGTCCGTCGCATCGCCTGCAAGGGCGACATGATCGAGCGGCCCAGGGTAAGGCCGAAGCCCATCATCACCACCAGCGCCGCCAGCACGATGCCCAGCAGAAGCCGGAACGATGTGCGGTAGGCCTCGGCAGAGGCTTGCTGGGTGGCATTAAGGGCGGTGGTGGCATCGGCGGAAAGCTGATCCGCCAGCTGCCCGGTGAGAATGGCGGCATCCTCGATGAATGGGCTTGAGGCCAGTTCCATTGCGGCCTCGGTCTGGTTCTGGCGTGAGCGGGCCAGCGCCGTCTCGCCGACGATGAGGTAGGCCTTGACCGTCTTGCGGAATTCTTCCAGCGCTCGGGTGGCTTCTTCCGAGTCGGCATCGGCAATGGCCCGTGCCAGATCCTCATCGAACTCACGGCCCTTGCGTTGCAACTCCTCATCGAGCGTTCGCTTACGCGCGGAATCGGGGTCGGCGATGTGCCGGAAGATGATGCCGCGCAGTTCCTGATAGCGGCCGGCAAAGGTCTTCGCATCCACCAGGCGCGGAACCTCATTGCTGGTGATATGCACGACCGATGCGTCGAGTTTTCGTAGCTGGATCAGCCCCAGCGCGCCGACGGCGAACAGCGATAGCAAAGCGATCGACACCAGCGCGATCAGGCGAAGTTTGATGGTCATGCAAGCCCCTTGAACCTATGTTGCGCGCCGCACAGGGCGACGACGGACACAAGGCTTTCGGCTAGACAGGCGTTCTCTTGAGTCCTGATCGCCAGACGGTAAGCCGCAGCTCGGCGGGGGCTGACCGGTCGGCGCGTGGACGTGCCGACCGGCGCCGGCTCAATCCTTGTCCCGCGCCGGCATCACCTTGCTCATCACCTGCTTGACCGACTGCTTGATGATGCCGGCCTGGTTCGGGTCGCCGTGCAGCAGCGCGGTGGCGAACTTCTTGGCCTGCTCCAGCTTGATGTGCGGCGGCAGCGGCGGCACGTCGGGATCGGTCTTGAATTCGATCAGCACCGGCCGGTCGGCGGCAAACGCCTGATCCCAGGCGGCGGCGACCTGATCTTCGCGGTCGACGTAGATGCCCTTCAGGCCGATGGATTCGGCGAAGCGGTGGTAGGGCACGTTGGGGATATTCTGCGAGGCCTCGAACTTCGGATCGCCTTCCATCGCCCGCTGTTCCCAGGTCACCTGGTTCAGGTCCTCGTTATTGAATACGCAGCAGATCCATTGCGGGTTCTGCCACTCCTTCCAGTATTTGGCGACGGTGATGAGTTCGGCCATGTTGTTCATCTGCATCGCACCATCGCCCACCATGGCCACGACCGAACGCTCCGGATGGGCGAACTTGGCGGCGATGGCGTAGGGCACGGCGGCGCCCATCGAGGCCAGACCGCCGGATAACGAACCCATCATGCCGCGACGCAGCTTGACGTCGCGCGCATACCAGTTGGCGCAGGAACCCGAGTCGCTGGCGACGATGGCCGCATCCGGCAGGCGCGGCGACAGCTCGAACGCCACCCGCTGCGGATTGATCGGATCGGCTGCGACCATGGCGCGTTTTTCCAGCGTCTGGTCCCAGTCGGCTCGCCATTGCTCGATGTTTTGCCGCCAGCTGCGCTCGGTCTTCTGGTTCAACAAGGGCAGCAATGCGCGCAGGGTTTCCGCCGAATCGCCCTGCAGGTTCACCTCCATCGGATAGCGGATGCTGAGCATGTCCGCCTTGAGGTCGATCTGCACGCCCCGCGCCTGGCCTTCTTCGGGCAGGAATTCGGAGTAGGGGAAGCCTGAACCGATCATCAGCAGGGTGTCGCATTCGGTCATCAGCTTGTAGCTCGGCTCGGTGCCGAGCAGGCCGATGGAGCCGGTGACCCAGGGTAGATCGTCCGGTAACGCCGCCTTGCCCAGCAGCGCCTTGGCGACGCCCGCGCCGAGTTTTTCCGCTACGGCGATGACTTGATCGGTAGCGTTCAGCGCGCCGGCGCCGACCAGAATCGCCACTTTCCCGCCCGCGTTGAGTACTTCAGCGGCGCGCTGCAGATCCGCCTCGTAGGGCACCACCTTGGGCTGCGTGAAGCCGATACCGGAATGCACCGCGCCGTGGGCGCGCGGCGGCTCGCTGTATTCCATTTCCTGCAGGTCGTTGGGCAGGATGATCGCGGTGACGGCGCGCTGGCCCAGCGCGGTGCGAATCGCTCGGTCGATCAGATGTCGCACCTGCGCCGGCTCAGCCGCCTGCTGCACGAAGGCGCCGGCGACGTCCTTGAACATCGATGCCAGATCGACTTCCTGCTGGTAGTGCGCGCCCATCGCCGTGCGCGCCTGCTGGCCGGTGATGGCCAGCACCGGCATGTGATCCATGCGCGCGTCGTAGAGCCCGGTCAGCAAATGCGTCGCGCCGGGACCGGAGGTGGCGATGCAGACGCCGAGGCCGCCGCTGAACTTGGCGTCGGCCGAGGCCATGAAGGCAGCCATTTCCTCATGCCGCGCCTGGATGAAACGGATCTTTTCGTTGGCGCGGTTGAGCGCGCCGAACACGCCGTTGATGCCATCGCCCGGATAGCCGTAGATGCGACGAACGCCCCATTGGTAGAGACGTTCGATCAGGTAGTCGCCAACTGTCATTGCCATGGGAATCTCGCCTGCTCTGGACTCGAAGCGGTCAGCAACCGAGGCGTGGCCTCGGCGCCGGGTGTTCTTGTCTGGACCGGGCGATCCCGCCAGGGTTCGCCGGCTCAGCTCGTAAGGCGCTCCGTTGTAGCACCGCCCGGCCACCCTACAGAGTTATCATCACCGGCCGTTCCCATCGTACGTCGCCATGTCCGCTACTCTTCCCAACGCCCGCAGCACCCTGCATTTGCCCCAGGGCGACTGGGCTACCGTGCTCGACTGCCTGTGCGCGCATTTTCCCGCCATCGGCCGCGACATCTGGCTCGATCGCTTCGCCAGAGGCCGCGTGCTGGACGCCGATGGCCAGCCGCTTGCGGTGACGCATCCCTATCGGGCCGGGCTGAAGGTGTACTACTTCCGCGAGGTGCCGAACGAAAAGCCGATTCCCTTCGAGGAGCAGGTACTGCATCTCGACGAGCATCTGCTGGTGGCGGACAAACCGCACTTCCTGCCGGTGATGCCGGCGGGCGAGTACGTCAACGAAACCCTGCTGGCGCGCCTGAGCAAGCGCGTGGGCAATCCCGATCTGGTGCCGATTCATCGCATCGATCGCCTGACCTCCGGGCTGGTGCTGTTCTCCACCAACCCCGAAAGCCGCGGCCGCTATCAGGCATTGTTTCGCGAGCGCAAGATCGACAAGCGCTACGAGGCGATCTGCCCGGCGCTGCCCGGTCTGGACTTCCCGCGCCAGGAGCGTTTGCATATGGTCGATGGCGAGCCGTTCTTCCTGATGAAGCGGGGTGACGGCGCGCCCAACAGCGAGACGCGAATCGAGGTGCTGGAGCGCCGCGGCCAGCTGTGGCGCTATGCGCTCTATCCGGTTACCGGACGCAAGCATCAGTTGCGTCTGCAGATGGCGACGCTGGGTGCCGGCATCTGCAACGATCCCTTCTATCCGGAGCTGATCGAACGCGGCCGCCGAGATCAGGACGACTATTCCAGACCGCTCAAACTGCTGGCGCGCGGCCTGGAATTTCGCGACCCGCTGACCGGCGAGCTGCGCCGCTTCGAGAGTCACCTGCAGCTGGATTGGTAGGGGCGCGCTTGATTTGATCGTACCCACGCTCCCGCGTGGACACGCAGCCCGCAACGCTCTGCGTCGCTGGACGCGGAGCGCCCTGCTTGGTCTCTCACGCAGGACGTGGGAGCCATCATCTAAAAGCTTCGCCAGCAAGCTGGCTCCTACGAGGCGGGCGGATAGCTCCGAGCCTCGATCATGCTGATGTCCTGCCGGAGCGGGCTAGCGAAGCGCTACGTGTCGCCCAGGCTGGCTGTTCCCGTAGGAGCGAGCTTGCTCGCGAAGCCTCCGATGGCTGGTCGCACCTTCGCGTCCGGCTCCAGTCGATATCGTTAACGCCCCGCCGAAGCGATATCGCCATGCCCGAAGGTCCTTCCATCATCATTCTTCGCGAAGAGGTCGCAGGATTTACCGGCAAGACCATCGAGCGCGCCGAAGGCAGCGCCAAGCTCGACAAGGCGCGCCTGATCGGCCAGTCGGTGCGCTCGTTTCGCAGCTGGGGCAAACACTTTCTGATCGAGCTGGACGACGTTTCCCTGCGTATCCATCTGCTGCTGTTCGGCAGTTACCGGATCAACGAGCGCAAGGAATCCGCGCCGCGCCTGAGCCTGGGATTCGCCAACGGCGAGCTGAATTTCTACGGTTGCTCGGTGCAGCCCATCGAAGGCCCGCTGGACGAGGCCTACGACTGGAGCGCGGACGTCATGAGCGACGCCTGGGATGGGCGCGCTGTCCTGAAGAAGCTGCGTGCGCGGCCCCGGCTATTGGCCTGCGATGCGCTGCTCGATCAGACCCTGTTCTCCGGCTCCGGCAACATCATCAAGAACGAGGTGCTGTTTCGTACCCGCATCCATCCGCTGTCGCTGATCGGCGAGCTGCCAGCGGCGAAGCTGCGTGAACTGGCGCGCGAGGTCCGGACCTACAGCTTCGATTTCCTCCGATGGAAGCGCGAGGGTACGCTCAAAAGACACTGGCTGGCCCACACCAAGACCACCTGTCCGCGTTGCAGGATTCCGTTCGTGAAAGCTAAAGCGCTGGGCCGCAGCAAACGCCGCAGCTTTTATTGCGAAAGCTGCCAGAAGCGCTACGGCGCCATCGACGATGTGCAGCAGGTCGAGCAGCCTGCGCTGGATGACGCAGACGATTGATCGCAACATCCGTGCGGCGAACCGATAAAATAGCCTGCTAACGATTTGGAGGAAGTTTCCCGATGCTTGATCTTGCGGCGGCGTTTCTCGCGCTGACCACCTTCTTCACTTACATCAATTACCGCTTCATCAAACTGCCGCCGACGATCGGGGTGATGCTGACGGCATTGGTGCTGTCGCTGATTGCGCTCGGGTTCTCGGCGCTGGGCTATCCGGTGCTGGAAACCGAAATGCAGCACATCGTCAGTCGCATCGACTTTTCAGACGTGCTGATGACCTGGTTCCTGCCCGCACTGCTGTTCGCCGGCGCCTTGCACGTGAACCTCGACGACCTGCGCAGCTACAAATGGCCCATCGGGATATTGGCTACCGGCGGCGTACTGATTTCCACCTTGGTGGTGGCCTGGCTCGCGTTCTACATCTTCGGTCTGTTCGGCTGGCACATCGATTTCATCTACTGCCTGCTGTTCGGCGCGCTGATTTCGCCAACCGACCCGATCGCGGCGATGGGTATTCTCAAGAGTAGCGGCGCGCCCAAGCCGCTGCAGACCACCATCGTCGGCGAATCGCTGTTCAATGACGGCACCGCCGTGGTGCTGTTCAGCATTTTGCTGGGCGTATTGAGCCTTGGGCAGGAACCGAGCCTTACCGACTTCGGCCTGCTGTTCGCCAAGGAGGCGGTAGGCGGCATCGTGCTCGGTATCGTGCTGGGTTTCGGCGTGTTCTATCTGCTGAGCAAGGTCGATGAGCATCAGCCATCGGTGATGCTGACCCTGGCGCTGGTGTTCGGCGGCTCGGCAGTGGCGACTCATCTGCACGTTTCGGCGCCTATCGTGATGGCGGTGGCCGGTTTGATCATCGGTAACCAGGGCCGCAAGAAGGCCATGAGCGACAGCACGCGGCGTTACGTCGACGGCTTCTGGGAGCTGATCGACGAAATTCTCAATGCGCTGCTCTTCGCGCTCATCGGTCTCGAACTGCTGATTCTGCCGTTCGGCTGGCTGCACGCGGTGGCGGCGATGCTGCTGGGCGGCGCGGTGCTGCTGTCGCGCGTGCTGACCGTGGCGCCGATGATCGTCACGCTGCGCAAACTGCACGGCGTCACTGACCGGCAGATCACGCGCGGCACCATACGCATCCTGTCGTGGGGCGGGCTGCGCGGCGGCGTCTCGGTTGCGCTGGCGCTGTCGTTGCCGTTGGGAGAGGAAAGGGATCTACTGCTGAGCCTCACCTATATCGTCGTGCTGGTCTCGATCCTTTTTCAGGGCCTCACGGTTGGCCCGCTGGTGCGCTCACTGCATGGCGCGCAACCGGCTACGGCTGAGGAGCACTGAGCGAATCGAACATGAACAGGTCTGGAGTCATTCCTATGCGCGCCGCCTGGCTGCCATTGATCCTGCTGCCCCTGTTTGCCAACGCCGAAGCCCTGCTCGACCTGAGCGTGGGCGACGCGCGGCTGCAGGCTGAGTACGCCCACTCGCCTGCCGAGCGCGAACGCGGGCTGATGGCGCGCACCGAACTGGCGGCAGAACATGGCATGCTGTTTCGCTTCGATGATGTTCGCCGCCATTGCTTGTGGATGAAGAACACGCCGCTGCCGCTGTCGGCGGCCTTCGTGAACGAGCAGGGGCGCATCGTCGACGTCATCGACCTGGAGCCGTTGAGCACGGCGATCCGCTGTTCGCGTGAGCCGGCGCGTTATGCGCTGGAGATGAACCAGGGCTGGTTTCGTCAGCACGGTGCGAGCGTTGGCGACCAGGTGAACGGGATTCCTTCGGCGCAATGAGCGCAGTCAGATGAACGCCCCGAGAATGGCCGTACGAACAGAATTCGGCTCGCATTTGGCCAACGTGCTGCGACCGATCCGCCACGTCGTAGCCCGCAGGGCAGCGTCGCCAGCCGCTACAATTCGCCGTCCTGTTGGCGGGCAACAGATGGACGACAAGGCAGAAGGTGGTCGATGACCGGGCGATTGATCTATCTGATGGGCCCTTCCGGCTCAGGCAAGGACAGTCTGTTACAAGCGGCCAGCGAGCCGTTGCAGGCGCGCGGCTGCCGCATCGCCCGGCGCGTCATCACCCGCTCCGCCAAGGCGGTGGGGGAGGATGCGCGGGCGGTGAGCGAAGTGGAGTTCGAACAATTGCTGACTATCGGCTCCTTTGCTCTGCACTGGCGCGCCAATGGTCTGAGCTACGGCATCCCCCGAGAGATCGATGAGTGGTTGGCGGCGGGTCAGGACGTGCTGGTCAACGGCTCGCGGGCCTATCTGGCCGAAGCCCGCGAGCGCTATCCGCAACTGATGCCGCTGCTGCTCACGGTGGCGATCCCCGTGCTGCGTGAGCGTTTGCTGGCACGGGGGCGCGAGTCGTTCGAAGAAATAGAGGCACGGCTGGTGCGAAACGAGCAGTTTTTGCCAGCGGAGCAGGGCGAGGTGCTGCTACTGGACAACTCCGGGCCGCTGGAGCAGACCGTTCGGCGGCTGCTGCAACTGGTCGACCAGGCGCCTTCATGTGCCTGACCATCCCGACGCGCTGCTAATTGGAGTCAGCCTCGCTAGTGATGGTCAAGCGTTCTAACGCTCGGTGTGTGGCGCTAGCGTCGCATCTCAGTGCTTGAACTGCCCCACCAACGTTTGCAGGCCCACCGCAAGATGGGCGAGCTGGCTGCTGGCCTGAGCGGTCTGACCGGCTGATTCGGTCACCCGGTCGGCCACTTGGTTGATGTTCACCACGTTCTGGCTGATTTCATCGGATACCGCGCTCTGCTGCTCGGCAGCGCTGGCGATCTGGATGTTCATGTCGCTGATGCGGGTCACCGCGCTGGTGATGCTGACCAGCGAAGCACCGGCCTGCTGGGCCTGGAGCACGCTGGAATCTACCTGGGCCCTGCCTTGATGCATCACTTCGGCAGCGTTCCGCGCGCCGGTTTGCAGCTGCTCGATCACCTTTTGAATCTCGAAGGTCGATTGCTGGGTACGCGACGCGAGCGTGCGAACCTCGTCTGCCACCACGGCAAAACCGCGGCCTTGCTCGCCGGCCCGCGCAGCTTCGATGGCCGCGTTCAAGGCCAGCAGGTTGGTCTGCTCGGCGACCCCGCGGATCACTTCCAGCACGGCGCTGATGCTCTGACTGTCGGCCTCCAGCCGCTGGATGGCGGAGGCGGTGCGTTCTACCTCGGCCGAGACGCTCTCGATCGAGCTGACCGTCCGGTGCACCAGCTGCTGACCTTGCTGGGCTTCACGGTCGGCCAACTGTGCCGATTCGGCGGCCTGGGCGGCGTTGCGCGCGACGTCCTGTACGGTGGCGGTCATTTCGTTCATGGCCGTAGCCACTTGCTCGATTTCGAGGCGCTGTTGCGCGACGTCACGGTTGAACTCGTCGGTGATCGCCGACATTTCCTCGGCGGCGGCTGCCACCTGAGTGGTGGAGCCGGCCACCTCACTGACCAGTCGACGCACTTTTTCGGCGAACTGATTGAAGGCCCCGGCCAGCTCGGCTACCTCGTTGCGCCCGCGCTCCTCCAGGCGGCGGGTGAGATCCCCTTCACCGGCCGCGATGTCGCGCATGGCATCGACCGTGACGCGGATCGGGCTCACGATGCTGCGTGCCACGAGGGCGGCAATGAGCAGGCCGAGGGCAATAGCAATACCAGCGACGATCAGCGCGGTATCACGCATATCCGTGAGGGCATCGGCGTAGTGGGTGCGATCCATGGCGACTTCCAATACGCCCAGGGGTTTGCCGGAAAAGTCTTGCACCGCCGAGACGAGTACCGCCACTGACTGATCACCAGCTTGTGTCTGGAAGAGAACATCCTGCCCAGCGAAGGCTTGCGCACGCTGGCTGTCGCTGACCAGGGCGCTACCCTGGAATGTGGTGGCGAAAGGCTTGAAGCTGCCTTTTTCGTCGCGCAGTGTCAGGCCCACATCGACGTTGTATCGGGCCTTGAACGCATCGAAGAACGCCTGGCCGAAGGACAATCCGAACTCTACCGAGCCCACATGGCGGCCCTGATGGCTGATCGGCACCAGGCCGCGAATACCCAGCCCGGCCACGCCGGACTCCACCCCGCGCACGGGCGCCTGCTTGGCGTTGGTTTCAATGATGGTCTGACGGATCGCGGAGAGGTCATCACCGAACTGAGCTGGCTTGTGCACCCGCAAGAATGACGTCGCAGGCGCTTTGTGGAATTGAAACTGGCTCAGACCATAGTCACTTGCCAGCTTCTTGTAGCCGGGCACGAACAGATCAGAGAGGCGCTCACGGTCGTTATCGGCCATGGCCTGCTGGACCTCGGGAATGCTGGCCACTAACGCTGAGAGACGCTCGGCGGTGAGGCTTTCCGAGGCAATCGCAGTGCTGATGTTATCGAAGATGCTGCGAAGTTCGCGGCGCTCGGCATCGGCCAGAAGACTCTCGAAGCGGATGAAAAACAAGGAAACGAGGGTGGCAACGGTCACTATCAGCAACAGCACAAAGCTGATCGCGATACGTTGACCGATCCTGATATTGGCAAACATGCATGAACTCCCGGCAGTGACGGTTCTGCCGATAGGATTTGATAGGAGATGTGTTGGAGGAGGGCGCCTGGGGTGCAGACGATGCCGAGTTATCGACAGTCGGAGAGTGTGCTTTAGTTTTTTTGCGCTACGCCGCCCGCTTCTCAGGCATGAACCTAGGGCCTGTTGACGGTTCAGCGCATCCGCGCCGAAGCCTGTTTTTCGCGCGAGGCAAGGCACGAGGAGCTAAGTTTGGTCGCTCCAAATAAGCGACGAGAAACGCAGCATCGCGCAAACAGGCCCGGCCCTTCGGGGTGCGCGGCAGATGTCGCCATGCGACGTTGCGGGACTTGGCAAGGGCGCGAGCATTACCTGCGTCCCGCGCCTTGCGGAACGCCGCCCGGCCTGGCGACATTCGGCAGCAACGCGGAGTGCACTGAAACGTCTACAGACCCTAGCGCCGACATTGGAAAAGCCTTCGCAGCGGGCCGAGTCGTCATGATCGAATCCGGCGGCCTTGAAACGGCGCGCGCTGCACGGGGGCGCCAAGGGGTGAAGGCAGCGGTTGCTCGCTTGTCGTAACGTCATTAATCCAGCGGCAGCTCCGTGGTCCGCTTCACCTCGCTCATCGCAATGTGCGAATGCGCCTCCTGCACGTGCGGCCGCTGCAGCAGCTGATCGCGCAGGAAGCGCTCGTAGCTGTCGATGTCCTTCGCCACGACCTTGAGCAGGTAATCCGATTCGCCGGCCATGGTGTGGCACTCCAGCACTTCGGGGTAGCCGACCACCGCACGTTCGAATTCGTCGAGGTTGCTGCGTCCGTGGGCGGACAGCTTGATGTTGACGAACACCGTCATGTTCAGCCCGAGCTTCTTGGGATTGAGCAGGGCGACCTTGCGCTCGATCAGCCCTTCTTCCTGCATCCGGTGGATGCGTCGCCAGCAGGGCGATTGCGACAGCTCGACCTTTTCCGCGACCTCAGCGGCGGAGAGGTCGGCGTTGTGTTGCAGCAGCAGCAGAATCTTGCGGTCGATGCTGCTCAGCGGGGTCTGCATGGTTGTTCCTGTTTTGTTGTTGTTAGTGGATGAATCATGCACGCGAAGGCGCTTACACCGCAAAAGTAGAAAGAAAATCTCTCTTCGTCACCGCCAAACTCTTATCCAACGCGCAACGGTGGGGTGATCCTCCGCCGATTGCTGGCGTGGGATGGCTTACCGTGCAGCTGCCCACGACCATTGCAGAGCGTTGAAAAACGTTAGCGAGGCAGCCAAGACAAGGCGGATATCGCTGAGAAAGCGGACCGGGTTCGCGTGCGAGTTTACGAGCTGTAAATGAGCATTTCGAAGCGATATCCAACGCAGTATTGGCAACGCAGGTAGTTTTTCAGCGTTCTGCTAGGCGGGTGGCGAAAAACGCTGCCCTGACTCCGATAAAAACAAACAGGAGCGCCCCATGTCACTGGCCGAGATCCGCCTGGATGACAAGTACCGGCTCGCAACCGGGCATCTGTACCTCACCGGCACCCAGGCGTTGACCCGCCTGCCGATGCTGCAGCATCAGCGTGACCAGGCTCGGAACCTGAACACCGGTTGTTTCATATCCGGCTATCGCGGCTCGCCGCTCGGCGGGCTGGACAAGAGCCTCTGGGAAGCGCGTGAATTCCTCAAGCAGAACGCCATCCATTTCCAGCCGGGCCTCAACGAGGAACTGGCGGCGACGGCGGTCTGGGGCAGCCAGCAGACCAACCTGTTCCCCGGCGCGAAATACGACGGCGTGTTCGCCATGTGGTACGGCAAGGGCCCGGGCGTCGACCGCGCCGGCGACGTGTTCAAGCATGCCAACGCCGCCGGCGTCTCGCCCCATGGCGGCGTGCTGCTGCTGGCCGGCGACGACCACGGCTGTAAATCCTCGACGCTGCCGCACCAGAGCGAGCACGCCTTCATCGCCGCCTCGATTCCGGTGCTGAACCCGGCCAACGTTCAGGAAATCCTCGACTACGGCATCCTCGGCTGGGAGCTGTCGCGCTATTCAGGCTGCTGGGTGGCGCTCAAGACCATCGCCGAGAACGTCGACTCCTCCGCCGTGGTGGAGGTCGACCCGCTGCGCGTGCAGACCTGCATCCCCGAGGAGTTCGAGCTGCCCGAGGACGGCGTGCACATCCGCTGGCCGGACCCGCCGCTGGCCCAGGAAAAGCGCCTCAACCTGTTCAAGATCTACGCCGCCCGGGCTTTTGCGCGCGCCAACCACCTCAACCGGGTGATGCTCGACTCGCCCAATCCGCGCCTGGGCATCATCACCACCGGCAAGTCCTACCTCGACGTGCGCCAGGCGCTGGACGACCTTGGCCTCGACGAGGCGCTGTGCGCACAGGTCGGCCTGCGGGTGCTCAAGGTCGGCATGAGCTGGCCGCTGGAGCCGGTCTCGGTGCATGAATTCGCCCAGGGCCTGGACGAAATTCTGGTGGTCGAGGAAAAGCGCAGCATCATCGAAGACCAGCTCACCGGGCAGCTCTACAACTGGCCGTTAGACAAGCGACCACGGGTCGTCGGCGAGTTCGACGAGGAGGGCAATTCGCTGTTGCCCAACCTCAGCGAGCTGACCCCCGCGATGATCGCCCGGGTGATCGCCAAGCGCCTCGCGCCGATCTACACCAGCGAGAGCATCCTGACCCGCCTGGCCTTTCTCGATGCCAAGGAGAAGGCCCTGGCCGCGCGCAGCTACAGCACCGTGCGCACGCCGCATTACTGCTCCGGTTGCCCGCACAACACCTCGACCAAAGTGCCTGAGGGCAGCCGCGCTTCGGCCGGCATCGGTTGTCACTACATGGTGCAGTGGATGGACCGGCGCACCGAGACATTCACCCAAATGGGCGGCGAGGGCGTCAACTGGATCGGCCAGGCGCCGTTCACCGACACCCCGCACATGTTCCAGAACCTTGGCGACGGCACCTATTTCCACTCAGGCAGCCTCGCCGTGCGTGCAGCGGTGGCGTCTGGCGTCAACATCACCTTCAAGATTCTCTACAACGATGCGGTGGCCATGACTGGCGGCCAACCCATCGACGGTGAGCTGCGCGTCGACCAGCTCAGCCGGCAGGTCGCCGACGAAGGCGTCAAGCGCATCGCGCTGGTCAGCGACGAGCCGGACAAGTACCCGAGCCGCGATGGCTTCGCGCCGATCACCAGCTTCCACCATCGACGCGACCTGGACGCCGTGCAGCGCGAGCTGCGCGAGTTCAAGGGCGTCTCGGTGATCATCTACGACCAGACCTGCGCTACCGAAAAGCGCCGTCGGCGCAAGCGCGGCAAGCTGGAAGATCCGGCCAAACGTGCCTTCATCAACCCCGCCGTTTGCGAGGGCTGCGGGGATTGCGGCGAGAAGTCCAACTGCCTCGCCGTGCTGCCGCTGGAGACCGAGCTGGGGCGCAAGCGCGAGATCGACCAGAACGCCTGCAACAAGGACTTCTCCTGCGTCGAAGGCTTCTGCCCGAGTTTCGTCACCGTGCATGGCGGCGGATTGCGCAAGCCCGAAGCGGTGGGTGCCAGCCTCGATCCGGCGCAGCTGCCTGAGCCGCAGCGCCCGACCTTGGAGCGCCCATGGAATGTATTGATCCCAGGCGTCGGCGGCAGTGGCGTGACCACCCTCGGCGCGCTGCTGGGCATGGCTGCGCATCTGGAAGGCAAGGGCTGCACGGTGCTCGATCAGGCGGGGCTGGCGCAGAAGTTTGGCCCAGTGGTGACGCACGTGCGCATCGCCGCCAAGCAGGACGACATCTATGCGGTGCGCATTGCCGCCGGTGAGGCCGACCTGCTGCTGGGCTGCGATCTGGTGGTCGCCGCCGGCGACGATTCGCTGACCCGCGTCAACGACCAGATCAGCCATGCAGTGATCAACAGCCATGAGGCGGCGACGGCGGAATTCACCCGCAACCCCGACGCCCAAGTACCGGGCAAGGCCATGCGCGACGCGCTGGTGGATGCGGTGGGCGGCGAGAAGACGCATTTCATTGATGCCACTCGGCTGGCGACCCGGCTGATGGGCGACAGCATCGCCACCAACCTGTTCCTGCTTGGCTTCGCCTATCAGCAGGGGCTGTTGCCGCTGTCGGCCGAGGCCATCGAAAAGGCCATCACCATCAATGGCGTGTCCACCGAGCTGAACCTGCAGGCATTCCGCTGGGGGCGTCGTGCGGTGCTGGAGCGCGAGGCGGTGGAACGGCTGGCGCGCCCGGCCGAGCGGGCTGAGCCGAGCCTGGCCGGGCCGATTCGCCAGACCCTGGAAGAGATTGTCGACTGGCGCATGGACTTCCTGACCAAGTACCAGAGTGCGGCCTATGCCAAGCGTTATCGGACGGTGGTCGAGCGCGTGCGCAAGGTCGATACGGCCGACGATCTGGCCCTGTCGAAAGCCGTGGCGCGTTACTACTTCAAGCTCTTGGCCTACAAGGACGAGTACGAAGTGGCGCGGCTGTACAGCGAGCCGGAGTTTCGCGAGCAATTGGAGGCGCAGTTCGAAGGTGACTACAAGCTGCAATTCCACCTGGCCCCGGCCTGGCTGGCCAAGCGCGACAGTGCCACTGGCGAGCCACGCAAGCGCGAACTCGGGCCCTGGGTGCTGACTGCCTTCGGCGTGCTGGCCAAGCTGAAATTCCTGCGCGGGACGCCGCTCGATCCGTTCGGCTACGGCCATGACCGGCGTGTCGAACGCGAGCTGATCGGTGAATACGAGCGCAACCTCGATCAACTCTTGGCCCAGCTCAAACCGACCAACTACCGCACCGCCGTGGCCATCGCTGCGCTGCCGGAACAGATCCGCGGCTACGGCCCGGTGAAGGAGCGCTCCATCGCCAAGGCCCGCCAACAGGAAAAGCTGCTCAAGGAGCAACTGACCCGCGGCGACGAGGTGCAGAGCGTGCGGCTGTTCGAGCCAGCGGCGTAAGGGCTTCAGCGTAGGGGCGGGCGGCGCTCTTCGACGTAGGGTGGGCCGGGCGGCGTTCCGCTTTAGCCCACCAGCGGAGTTCAGCGTACTGGTGGGCTAAAGCCCACCCTACGGACCTACCCGCACGGCTCATCGTCTTCGCACGATTATTTTCCAAGGCCTGGACAACCGGGCTTCTAAACAGACAACAACAGAGGAATCCGCAATGTCCGTTTTCGCTCACCCCGATTTCGATAACCACGAGCACGTGGTCTTCGGCTACGACAAGGCGTCGGGGCTCAAGGCCATCATCGCCATTCATGACACCACGCTCGGCCCAGCGCTGGGTGGTTGCCGGATGTTCCCCTATGCCAGCGACGACGATGCCCTGCGCGACGTGCTGCGCCTGTCCCGTGGCATGACGCTCAAATCCTCGCTGGCCGGCCTCAAGCTCGGTGGCGGCAAGGCGGTGATCATCGGTGATCCGCACACCGGCAAGAGCCAGGCGCTGCTGCATGCCATGGGCGATTTCGTCGACAGCCTCGGCGGGCGCTACATCACTGCGGCAGATTCGGGCACCGGCGATGCCGAGATGCAGGCCTTCGCTCAGCGCACCCGTCATGTGATGGGCGCCGCGCCGCGCACGCTGCTCGACGGCAGCATCGCCAGTGGCGATCCGTCGCCGTCCACCGCGCTCGGCGTGTTCGTCGGCCTCAAGGCGGCGGTGCAGCATCGGTTGGGGCGCGATGACCTGACCGGGCTCAAGGTCGCGATCCAGGGCGTCGGACATGTCGGTATGGGCCTGGCGCGGCATCTGAAGGCGGCCGGCGCCGAGCTGTGGGTCTGCGATATTTTCGCTGCCAACGTGCAGCGCGCCGTGGAAGAGCTCGGCGCCAACGCGGTGCGCCCGCAGGACATCCATGCCCTCGATGTGGACGTCTTCGCGCCCTGCGCCATGGGCGGCATCCTCAACGCCGACACCCTTCAGGTTCTGCGCGCGCCAGTGATCGCCGGTGCGGCGAACAACCAGCTGGCGACTCCCGAGATCGGTGAGGAGCTGCGCCGGCGCAACCAGCTCTACGCGCCGGATTACGCCATCAACGCCGGCGGCATCATCGACGTCTATTACCAGCGCATCGGCGGCAGCGCGGCGCAGAGCGATGCGCACGTCAAAGGCATCGGCGACACCCTGCGTGAAATCTTCAGCCGGGCCGCCGCCAGTGGCGAGCCCACTTCGGTCATCGCCGACCGTCTGGCCGTCGAGCGGCTGCAGGTTGGCGAGACGCTGAGCCAGCCGAGCGAGCAGCGCCTGCACGCATAACGACCTCCGGCGGCCTGCGCGCCGCCGTCTTCGGCAGCCCCAGCCGTACTGCCGAGCCATACGCGAAACTCCGGACGAGCGCGGCGCCCATCGGCGCCGCTGGTTTCGTGCACCTGCACGCTGGCGTTTGCGCTGTACACCCTGACAAAAACAACAAGCAGGAATCCGCATGTCTGACAAAAGCAGCCTCGCCGCCGGTACGCTCGGTGGCGCTTCCGTTCGTACTCAGCAAAGCGCGGCGCGTGGCCTCTGGTCTTCGCGCTGGGTGTTCTTTCTTGCCGCCACGGGCTCGGCGGTCGGGCTGGGCAATATCTGGAAATTCCCTTACATCACCGGCGAAAACGGCGGTGGCGCCTTCGTGCTGGTGTATCTCGGTTGCATCCTCACCATTGGCATTCCGTTGCTGATGGCCGAAGTGCTGATCGGCCGGCGCGGGCGGCAGAACCCGGCCGGTGCGGTCGCCAATCTGGCCCGCGAGGCCGGCGCCAGTCCGCATTGGCGCAAGGTCGGCTGGCTCGGCGGGTTCACCGGTTTTCTCATCCTCAGCTTTTATATCGTGGTGGCCGGCTGGGCGCTGGCCTATGTACCGGCGACGCTTAGTGGCAGCTTTACTGGGGTTGACGCAGCCGCCAGCGCGGCGCTGTTCGATGCGCTGTTGGCCGACCCGCTGCGGCTGGTGCTGTACGGCTCCGCGGTGTTAGCAGTGACCATGCTGATCGTCGGGCTCGGCGTGCGCGACGGGCTGGAACGTGCGTTGCGCTTCATGATGCCGGGGCTGTTCATCCTACTGCTGGGGCTGGTCGGCTATGCCGCTGTGGCCGGCGATTTTGCCCGGGCCGTCGAGTTTCTCTTCGTACCGGACTTTTCCAAGCTGAGCGCGGAGGGCTTCCTGTTGGCGCTTGGGCATGCGTTCTTCACGCTGAGCCTGGGCTGCGGCGCAATGATGGCCTACGGCTCTTACCTGCCGAGCAATGTTTCGATCGCCAAGACCTCGCTGTTGGTGGCCCTGGCCGATACCTCGGTGGCGCTACTGGCCGGACTGGCGATCTTTCCGCTGGTATTTGCCAATGGCCTCGAACCGGGCGCCGGTCCTGGACTGATCTTCGTCACGCTGCCGCTCGCCTTCGGCCAGATGCCGCTGGGCCAGCTGTTCGGCGGGCTGTTCTTCGTCATGCTGGTGCTGGCGGCAGTGACCTCGACAATTTCCCTCAGCGAACCGGGCATCGCCTGGCTCAACGAACGCTTCGGCGTCAGCCGCGCCAAGGCCGTGCTGACCACCGGCGCCGTGCTCTGGCTGCTCAGCCTCGCCAGCGTGTTCTCCTTTAATCACTGGGCCGATTACCAGCTGTTCGGCCGCACCTTCTTCGACACCATGGATTACCTCACCGCCAACTGGCTGATGCCACTGGGCGGGCTGGGCACGGTGCTGTTCACCGGCTGGGTTCTCAAGGAGAAGGTGGTGCGCGAGACGGTTGGTATCGTTCATCCCGGCTGGTTCCGCGTGTGGTGGAACCTGCTGCGCTTCGGCACGCCGGTGGCGATCGGGTTGGTGTTCTTCAATTTGATTGGGGTGATCTAGGCATCGGCGTTGCCTAGGCTAGGACGCGGGACGCTTAGTTGAGTGCCAACTCGATGCCGCGCTTTGGTGGGCTGAAGCGGAGCGCCCCCAGCCCGCCCTACCGGGGATTCGGCTGTAGGGTGGGCTTCAGCCCACCGTCCCCGCCGTAAAGGCCTTGAACACCCGCTGCGGCGCCTTGTCGCACTGGCTCGTCAACTTTTCTTTACGCATGGAAAGCCGCCGAGCCAGCATTTGCGCATCGCCTGGCGCTGTAACGAAAAGCTGACGGCTAATCCGCTGCCTCTGCCAGTCCACCGCCAGGAACGGGATTGTTCGGCATGCTGCGCTGGGGTGTGATGGGAGCCGCCATGTCCGTGCGACACCAGAACAATAAGCAGGAGGCGCAATGAACGCCGTGACCAAGATCGAGCAGCACAATCCCATCGGCACCGACGGTTTCGAGTTCGTCGAATTCACCGCGCCGAATGCCGAGGGCATCGAGCAGCTGCGTCAGTTGTTCACCCAGATGGGCTTCACCGAAACGGCCAAGCACCGCTCCAAAGCCGTTTGGCTGTTCCAGCAGAACGACATCAACATCGTGCTCAACGGCAGCCCCAGCGGGCATGTACGTGAGTTCGCCGAGAAGCACGGGCCGAGCGCCTGCGCCATGGCCTTCCGGGTTAAGAATGCCGCCCAGGCTGCTGCCTACGTCGAATCCCAGGGCGCGAAACTGGTGGGTAGCCACGCCAACTTCGGCGAACTGAATATCCCCTGCGTCGAGGGCATCGGCGGTTCGCTGCTGTATCTGGTTGATCGCTACGGCGACCGGAGCATTTACGACGTCGATTTCGAGTACATCGAAGGCCGCACGCCGAACGACAACGCCGTCGGGCTGACTTGCATCGATCATCTGACCCATAACGTCATGCGCGGGCAGATGGACGTCTGGTCCGGCTTCTACGAGCGCATCGCCAACTTCCGCGAGATTCGTTATTTCGACATCGAGGGCAAGCTCACCGGGCTGTTCTCCCGCGCCATGACGGCGCCCTGCGGCAAGATCCGCATTCCGATCAACGAGTCGGCGGACGACAAGTCGCAGATCGAGGAATTCATCCGCGAATACCACGGCGAGGGCATCCAGCATATCGCCCTGTCCACCGACGACATCTACGCGACCGTGCGCCAGCTGCGCGCCAATGGCGTGGATTTCATGAGCACGCCGGATACCTACTACGAGAAGGTCGACACCCGCGTCGCCGGTCATGGCGAGCCCACCGAGGTGTTGCGTGAGCTGAGCCTGCTGATCGACGGCGCGCCGGGCGTCGATACACCGGGCACTGGCACATCAGGTGACGACGGCATCCTGCTGCAGATATTCACCAACACGGTGATCGGTCCGATCTTCTTCGAGATCATCCAGCGCAAGGGCAACCAAGGATTTGGCGAAGGCAACTTCAAGGCGCTGTTCGAATCCATCGAGGAAGACCAGGTTCGCCGCGGCGTGATCGGCGGCGGGTAGGCGGTCGGAACGCGGACGTAGGATGGGTGAGCAGCGTGAATCATCGTGTTAACGGGCCGTATCGAAGCCGGCCGCTGCGCAACCCATCGAAAGGGTAGGGCCGAGACGTCGCTTGGCGGATTACGCGACGCATCAGCTCCGTGAAGTCATGTACGTCGAGGTGCATGCGTCGCTAACCCCCTACGTCGGTCCGCACAGGCTTTGGCTGCGTTCTAACTCAGGGATATCCATGAATACTGATCAAACGACAACGGCTGATTCATCAAGCGCGCCAGCAACGCTCAAGCTCTACGGCTACTGGCGCTCCAGCGCCGCTTACCGGGTGCGCATTGCCCTGAATCTCAAGGCGCTGGCATACGAAAATCTGCCCGTCCATTTGGTCAAGGATGGCGGCGAGCAACATTCGGCTGAGTACAAGGCGCTCAATCCGCAGGGGCTAGTACCGTTGCTGGTCGATGGCGAGGAACGCATTGGCCAGTCGCTGGCGATCTTCGAATACCTGGAGGAAATCTTTCCGTTACCGCCGTTGTTGCCTGACGACCCAGTCGATCGCGCGCGGGTGCGTTCGCTGGCGCTGCATATCGCCTGTGATGTGCATCCGCTGAACAACACGCGCGTGTTGCAGTACCTCACTGGCACGCTGGGTGTCGAGGACGAGGTCAGGAATGAGTGGGTCCGTCACTGGATCACCACCGGCCTGGCGAGCGTCGAGCAGGGGCTGGCCCCGTTCGAGGGCAGGCTGTCGCTCGGCAAGCGGCCGGGTTATCTGGAGGCATGCCTGATTCCGCAGGTATACAATGCGCGCCGTTTTGCCTGTGACCTCACTGCGTACCCGCGCATTCTCGAGATGGTCGAACGCTGCGAAACCCTCGAAGCCTTTGCCAACGCAGCTCCGGAGGTGCAGCCCGACGCTCAATAAAGGTTGACCGCCCTCACTCCGTCGCGCCACAAGCGCGGCGGGTTCGATTTTCGTCACAGATAAAAACAAACAGGTGACGCATGACACGTGAAAAACCCAAGAACCTCTGGCTGTCCCGCTGGGGCTTCATTCTCGCCGCGACCGGCTCCGCAGTCGGCCTCGGCAACATCTGGAAATTCCCCTACATCACCGGCGAATACGGTGGTGGCGCCTTTGTGCTGATGTACCTGGCGTGCATTCTCGCCATCGGCGTCCCGGTGATGATGACCGAGATCGCCATCGGCCGTCGCGGTCGTGGTAGCCCCATCGACGCCATTGGCCGGGTGGTGCGCGAGAACAACGGCAACCCAGCGTGGAAGGCCGTCGGCGGCATGGCCATGTTGGCCGGCTTCATGATCCTCTGCTTCTATGTGGTCGTTGCCGGCTGGGCCTTCGCCTATACGGTCAAGATGCTTGACGGCTCCTTGGCGGCCGCCTCGGTCGACGGCATGGCGCAGATCTTCGAAACGCATAACGCCAACCCGTGGGCGCTCGGCGGTTGGAGCCTGCTGGTGGCGCTGCTGACTTTGTGGATCGTCGCCAAGGGTGTGCAGAAGGGCATCGAGAATGCGGTGCGCTGGATGATGCCGGGGCTGGCGGTGATGTTGCTGATCCTGGTCGGCTACGCCTTTACCAGCGGTGGTTTCGATCAGGGCTTTGCCTTCCTGTTCAGCTTCGACACCTCCAAGATCACCGGCGAAGCCTTGCTGGCCGCCCTCGGTCATGCCTTCTTCACGCTGAGCCTGGCTTCCGGTGCGATTCTGACCTACGGCTCGTATCTGCCCGATGACAAGTCCATCGCTCGTACCACCTTCACGGTCGCGATCATCGATACCTGCGTGGCGTTGCTAGCGGGCCTGGCGATCTTCCCAATCATCTTCGCCAACGGCATGGACCCCACCGCGGGGCCTGGGCTGATCTTCATGAGCCTGCCGCTGGCCTTCCAGCAGATGCCGTTCGGCACCCTGTTCGGTGTGCTGTTCTTCGCCATGGTGTGCCTCGCTGCGCTGACTTCGGCCATCTCGATGATCGAGGCCACCGTCGCCTATCTCAACGAGAAGCACGGTATTAGCCGTGTCAAGGCTGCCATTGGCGCCGGCGCGGTGCTGCTGGTGATCAGCATGCTGGCGATGCTTTCGTTCAACCTGCTGTCGGGTTGGACGCCGGCGGGCAAGAACTTCTTCGACTGGCTGGACTATCTGACCTCGCGCTGGATGATGCCGCTTGGCGGGATCTTCATGGTGATCCTGGCTGGCTACTGCCTGCGTTCGGACATCATGCGCGACGAGCTGAGCCTGCCGCCGCTGGGCTATGCGCTGTGGCTGTTCATGGTGCGCTACGTCAGCCCGGTGATGATCATGATGGTCTTCCTGCATGCGCTTGGCTGGCTGGGCTTCGACCCGCTTCAGCGCTGGTACTGGATCGCCGGCGCCATCGGCGTGCTGACCATTCTCGGCGAAGTCATGCGGCCACGGGTCATGCCGGCGCTGGCAGGGCGCTGAGTTCGCGGTCTCATCTGGTGCGGTAGCAGAGCGGCACACTCAGCAATGAGTGTGCCGTTTTTGCGTGTGCGTGTTGGGGTTATTCGAACTGTTTCGTAAGCGATTGAGCGCTGCGCTTCAGGGGGCGCCGACCGTTCCGGCGGAAGGCCTGGTTAAAGATTCGCCAGCGGCAGTCGATAGCCCGAACATGCATTGGAAGCACAACCAGGCTGGGATTGCCGTTCGCGCCAGACTCAAACCGGAATCGTTCTATGTCTAGTCGTCTCAAGTTCAGCCATAAGATTCTGATCGCCGCATCGCTTGTAGTGATCACCACCTTCGCGTTGTTCACGCTCTACAACGACTATCTGCAGCGCAACGCCATTCGCGAAAATCTTGAGGGCTATCTCGGCGAGATGGGCAGCATCACGGCCGACAACATCCAGAATTGGCTGAGTGGTCGCATTCTGCTGGTCGAAGGCGCGGCACAAACCATCGGCAACGACAGCGATCCCGAGCATGTCCTGCGCCTGTTGGAGCAGAAGGCCTTCGCAGAGACGTTTCTGTTCACCTACTTCGGCAGCGCCGAAGGTCAGTACCATATGCGCCCCGCAGACGAGGCGTTGCCGGCGGACTACGACCCGCGCACACGCCCCTGGTATCAGGATGCGCTGGCCGCTGGCGGCTCGACCCTGACAGAACCCTACGCCGATGCCGGCGCGGGCAGCCTGGTCATGACTCTTGCCACACCGGTGCGTAGCGGTGGCCAGACGTTGGGCGTAGTGGGCGGCGACCTCACCCTGGATACCCTGGTCAACATCATCAACGCGCTGGACTTCGCTGGCATGGGGCATGCCTTTCTGGTCAGCGACGATGGCAAGATTCTGGTGCATTCCGACCAGAGCGTGGTGAACAAGACCCTGCGTGAACTTTATCCGCAGGACACGCCGAGCCTGGACAGTCAGTACGCCGAAGTCAGCCTGAACGGCAACGACCGTATCCTCGCCTTTAGTCCGGTGGTGGGTTTACCGTCGGTCAAGTGGTACGTCGGCATCTCGGTGGACCGCGACAAGGCCTTCGCCAGCCTGACGGACTTCCGCAACTCGGCGATGGTCGTCACCATCATCGCCGTGGTGTTCATCATCGCGCTGCTGGGCATGTTGATCCGCGTGCTGATGCGTCCGCTTACCGACATGGGCCGTGCAATGACCAACATTGCAGAAGGTGAGGGTGATTTGACCCGCCGCCTGTCGGTGCAGTCGCAGGACGAATTCGGTGATCTGGCGCAGGCCTTCAACCGCTTCGTCGAGCGCATCCACGGGTCGATCAAGGATGTGGCTTCGGCGACCGAGCAGGTCAACGAAGTTGCGCAGCGCGTGCTGGCGGTCTCCAACTCATCGATGCTCAATTCCGGCGAGCAGGCCAGCCGCACCAATAGCGTGGCCGCCGCGATCAATGAGCTCGGTGCTGCTGCCCAGGAAATCGCCCGCAACGCCGCCGATGCCTCGCAGCAGGCCAGCGGCGCCAGCCATCAGGCCGAAGACGGGCGCAAGGTTGTCGAGCGCAACATCGAGGCGATGAAGCAGCTGTCGAACAACATCAGCGCCTCCTGCGAGCAGATCGAAGCGCTCAACAGCCAGACCGTCGGCATCGGCCAGATTCTCGATGTGATCAAGGGCATTTCCGAGCAGACCAACTTGCTGGCACTCAACGCCGCCATCGAAGCGGCCCGCGCCGGTGAGGCCGGACGTGGCTTCGCGGTGGTGGCCGACGAGGTACGCAGCCTGGCCCATCGGACCCAGACCTCCGCGCAGGAGATCCACGGCATGATCGAAAAGCTGCAGGTCGGCGCACGGGATTCGGTGTCCACCATGACCGAGAGCCAGCGCCAGAGCGAAGCCAGCGTGGACATCGCCAACCAGGCCGGCGAACGGCTCGGCAGCGTCACCCAGAGCATCGGCGAGATCGACGCGATGAACCAGTCGGTCGCCACCGCGACCGAGGAGCAGACGTCGGTGATCGAGTCGCTGAACATGGACATCACCGAGATCAACACTCTCAACCAGGAAGGCGTGGAAAACCTGCAGTCGACCCTGCGCGCCTGTGCCGATCTGGAGCAGCAGGCGGCTCGCCTCAAGCAACTGGTGGGTAGCTTCCGGATCTGAGCTTGTACAGCAACTTCGCGAGCAAGCTCACGCCTACATTTCGCCGTTCCCGTAGGAGCGAGCTTGCTCGCGAATCGCCTTCCTTACGTGTGGTTCCAGATCAGTCCTGCTCCGGAACACGCATCACCAGTTAACACGCTCAGGCCTGTCAGTCGCCCGTCTTCGCCGCGCCTGCCGAGACTGCCAGCTCCAACGCCTGCACCGTGCTGTGCTGCGCGTTGGTGCCATGATTGGCCCCTTGGTTGATGCGCAGCTCGACCGTCAGTCCCGGCACGCCTGACAGGTGTTCGGCCAGCTCCCGTGCATTGTCCACCATGCGCCGCTCGGCCATGTGGCGCTGGCGCGGATTGGTCAGCGGATCGTCGGCGGCCGGTTGTTCGGCGCTGCCGACGGTGACCAGCAGGCGCGCCTGCAGGGGACGCCGTTTCACATCCTTCTCGAACGCGGCCAGGCTGCGCTCGATATAGCCCTGGTACCACCAGATCGACGGGCTGGCGGCGACGTAGCCGCTGAACGCCTGCGGCCGGTTGAGCAGTGTGTAGAGAGTGAACAGCCCGCCGTAGGAATGGCCGAACAGCGTCTGACGCTGTGGGTCGACCGGGTAGTGCGCGGCGATCATCGGCTTGAGCTCGGTTTCGATAAATGCCAGGAAATGCTCGGCGCCGCCGTGGGCTGGTGGTTCACGGTCGGGCAGGCGCTGGCGATCCTCGGCGTCGGGGGTGTAGTCCTCGGCGCGCGCTTTGAAATCGTAGAGCTCTTCGCCCGGGTAGCCGATGCCGACGATCAGCACGGAGTTGCGCAGTTTTGGATCGGGGCGGGCTTCCAGTGCCTGAGCCTGGATCGCCAGCGAGGGGAACAGGGCGTTGCCGTCGAGCACGTAGAGCACCGGATAGCCGCCGGGTGGCGGTTCTTGCTGCGGCCGGGAGACGAAGATGCGGTAGTCGCGGCCGGTATGCGCTGAATGCAAGAGGCGCTGCTCGGTCTGCGGCAGGGTCACGGCTTGCCACGGCTGGTCGGTGGCCGCCGAGGCCGGCGCCAGGTGCGCGCCGAGGCTGGCGATCAGCGCCAGGGCGAGCCGCTTCAAAGCGTCACGCCAACGGCTGGCGACAGGGCGCCGTCCTGCCAGTCGACCTGCAGGGCCTCCTCGCCGGAGAAGCGCTGGAGATGGTCGGCGATGACGAAGCGCAGGCGTTTTTCGGCTTCGCCGGGCTCGGCCTGGCAGTCGATCAGCAGGCGGTCGGCGGCGGCCTGCATCCGGCAGGTGCCAAAGGTGAAGTCGATCTGGGCCTGGGTCTCGTCGAAGCGCACTTCACCCTTGTGGGCGAAGTGCTTGCACAGGCGGGTCATGTTGCGCGAGGCGCGCGGGGTAGGGACTGCGGCGTGAAACTGGGGCATAGGGGTTTTCCATGGCGAAGCCGCTGGCGCTCAAAGGCACGCAGCGGCTCGGGGGTGGATTCAGAACTCGTAGCGGGCACCGACCAGGACGGTACGCGACGGACCGTAGAAGTTGAAGGTGGTGGCGGCCCCCACGCGCGAGTAGTACTCGCGATCGAAGACGTTGTTGACGTCGACTGTGGCGGTCAGCTTGGGCGTCAGCGGATACGACAGTTTGGCGTCCACCACGGCGTAGCCCGGGGCCTCAATGCCGGTCGAGGTCTGGAAGTGGCTCATCCCGGTGATGCCGGCGCCCAGGCCCAGTCCGGCCAGCGGCCCGCCTTGCAACTCGTAGTTGCTCCACAGCGAGACCTGGTTCTGCGGCATCAGTTCGAACACCGCGTTGGCGTCGCCCTTGATGATCTCGGTGTCCATGTAGGTGTAGCCGCCGATCAGCTCCCAGCCCGGCAGCGGGTTGCCGCTGACTTCGATCTCGCCGCCACGAATGCGTGCTTCGCCGATCGCCACGTAGTAGGTGCCGGTGAGGTTGTTCTGGTCACGCGCCGCGCGGTTCTCGTCGGTCAGCTGGAACAGCGAGAGCCGGCCATTGAGCGCGCCGCCGAAGTAGCTGCCCTTGACGCCCACCTCGTACTGCTCGCCTTCGCGCGGGTCGATGATGTCGCCGTTGACGTCGACATTGGTCTGTGGCTTGAACACCTTCGAGTAGCTGGCGTACAGCGAATGCCACTGGTCCAGGTCGAAGACCAGGCCGCCGTAGGGCGTGATCTTGGCGTTTTCCTGCACCTCGCCACTGGTTCTCGCGCCGCTGGCAAGCGTGGTGGTGCTGGTATCGCCGTCGAACCAGCTGAGCCGGGCGCCGCCGATCAGCGCCAGGCGCTCCACCGGGCGGAACGTCAGTTTGGAATAGAGGCCGAACTCCTTCTCGTCGCTCGTCACCCGCTGGCGGTAGCTGACGGCCGGCTTGGGGATCGAGGATGTGTCTGGGTCGTTGATGTTGACCGAGCCGAGCGACGTGGATGCGCCGCCAGCGCGGTAGTCGGTGTCGTAGCGCTTGTAGTCCGTGCCGACCACGAATTCGCTGACCTGGCCGAAGGTTTCGAACGGCTGGCTGTAACTGGCGTCCAGGGCCAGAGCATCTTGGTCCAGATCGCGGGCGGTACTGGTCAGCGAGGCGTTGCCGGCGGCATTCGCGGCGCTGCCGGTGAAGGCGTAGTAGAACTCGGTGTCGCGCTGCGAACCGCGCACGGCCACCCGGCCGAAACCGCCATTATCGAAGCGATGGGTCAGCTCGCCGATGAGATCGGTGGTCTCGCCGTCGAAGTAGTTCCAGTCCGCGCCGAGGAAGGTATCGCGGTCCAGGTTCAGCAGATTGCCCGAGGTGTCGGTCGGGTAGCCGTTGGTGGGCGTAATGTCCTTTTTCTGGTGCAGAAGACCCAGCGACAGCATCGTGCTGTCTGACAGGTCGAACTCCAGAGCGCCGTAGTAGTTCTGCGCGGTGTTCTCGTTGTAGTCCACCTCGCCGTTGGTGTCGGCCTGGGCCAGCACGGTGCGGCCACGCACGTTGCCCGAAGACGTCAGCGACCCGGACAGGTCGGTCTCCAGATAGCTGGTGTCGAAGCTGCCGTAGCGGCCAGTGACGCTGCCCTGGAAGTCGCGAGTCGGGCGCTTGAGCACCATGTTGACGATACCGCCCATCTCGCTGGTGCTGTTGAACAGCCCCGACGGCCCACGCATGATTTCGACCCGGTCGAACGGCGCCAGCATGGGCACGGTACCGTTGATGCTGGCCATGGGCGCGGGCAGGCCGTTGATATTGAACTCGTCGTACTCGTAGCCGCGGGCGTAGATCGACGAACGCCCGCTGTCGTTGGTCAGGGTGCGCAGCCCGGCGGTGTACTTGGCCAGGTCGTCTAGGTTCACGAACTGGCGGTCCTTGATGTAGCCGTCGGTGTACACCGTGATCGACTGCGGGATGTCACGCAGCGCGGCGGGCGTCTTGGTGCCCACGGTTGCCGCTTCCACCGTATACCCGCCGCTCTGCTCCGAGGATGGCATGTCGTATAGCCGGTTGCCCTCGACGGTAATGCTCTCCAGCTGGACCGGCTCGTCCTGCGGCGCGACGCTCTGCGCCAGCGCGCTCAGCGGGAAGGGCGCGAGCAGGCCGATGAGCAACCAGTGCCGGGAACGATGGGAAAGGAAGGGGCGGGTGGTTCTGTCCATGCGGCGGCTCCTGTCGCGGGTGGCGGGGTAGGTTGGCGGCTGTCCCCGTCATCGCAATAATGATAATGATTTGCATCAAGATGTAACGGCGCGTAGTCTGCCACCACGTCGTGGGCCGAGCCTTTGCGCGAGCCAACATTTACTTTGCGATCTGCCATTGCCGGGGATATGCGCCATGCAGCAGCCTGATCACCTCATCCGACGCGACGAGTTGCCGGTCACCAGCCAGCCGGGCCTGCGCCTGGCGCGGCCCGACGACGATCGCCTGTTCTACGGTCGGGTGGGCTGGCTGCAACTGCGCGACGGCCTGTCGTTGCACTGGTCCGACTACGAGGAGCTGCAGGACTTCGTCACCGAGAACGTCGTCGGCCCACGCCTGTCGTTCGTGCTCTTTCTCGACGGCCAGAGCGAGGTGAATTACGGCGGCCTGTCGCTCACCTTTGGCCAGCCGGGTCGCTGCCGCAGCCCCGAGGGCATCGCTCTGGCAATGAACGAGCCGGTGCTGTTCCGCCGCCAGGCCCGGCGCGGCCGGCATATCCGCAAGCTGGTGGTCAGCCTGCCGCCCGAGTGGTTCGATGCCGCCGGCGGCGAGGTCGGCAGCTCGGTGCATCGCTTCATGCAAAGCCACCTGGTGCCGCGTACGTGGCAGCCTTCGGCGCGTTTGCTGACCTTGGCCGAGCAGATGCTCAATCCACCCGGTTACGATCCGCTGCTCCAGCGCCTGTATCTGGAAAGCCGCGCGCTGGACATCGCCTGCGAGGCGCTGGGCAGTCTCGACGAGCGGGCGCCCTGCGCCAGTCTGCGCCCGCATGAGCATCAGCGCGCGCAGCGCCTAACCGAACTGCTCGACAGCGGCGCGGCGGACGACTGGACGCTGGAGCGCATCGCGCGGGAAACCGGTGTCAACGCCAATACGCTGCAACGCCAGTTCCGCACGCTGCACGGCATGACCGTATTCGAATATCAGCGTGCACGGCGGTTGCTGCAGGCTCGCCAAGCGCTGGAGCGCGACGGTATCAGCGTCAACGAGGCCGCCTGGCGCGCGGGTTACAACAGCCCGGCCAACTTCGCCACGGCGTTCAAGCGGCAGTTCGGTGTCAGCCCGAGGCAAGTGCGGGCGCGGATCTGAGGCAGCGAATCAGGCGGGTCGCTCTTGCCTTGTATTTGCCGGCCTTGCGTTAGCCAGCCAGCTCACTCGGCCAGACCAGGGTTTGCGCATCGGCGCAGGCTTCGAACAGCGGTTTGCCGAACAGGTAGCCCTGCATCAGGTTGATCCCCAGATCACGCAGGGCGCTGTATTCGTCCAGGGTTTCCACACCTTCACCGATCACGGCTATGCCCAGTTCCTGACACATCCCGACCGTTGCCCTGACGATGGCCTGACGCGCGCGGCTCTGGTCGATGCCGCGAATCAGGTCCATGTCGAGCTTGATGATGTCCGGCTGAAAGTCGGCGAGCAGATTGAGCCCGGCGAAGCCGGCTCCAAAATCGTCGATGGCCGTGAGAAAGCCGATGCGTTGATATTCACGAAACACCTCGGCCAGCCACTTCGCATCGCTGATGCGCTCGCCTTCCACGGTTTCGAAAATGATTCGCTCCACCGGAAAGTCGTGTGCTCGCGCCGCTTCGAGTGTCGAGCGGATGCACAGCTCCGGGCGGTAGATGGCGTTGGGCATGAAGTTGATCGACAGCCGGGTGCGCATGTCGAGCTTTGCGGCAGTCTTGATCGCTTTCACGCGGCAGGCCTGATCGAAGCGGAAGCGGTTTTCGTCGGTGACCTGCGACAGTACGCTGGGTGCCGGCTCGCCATTGATCCCTCGGACCAGCGCCTCGTGAGCGAAGATTTCTCGCGCTTGCAGGTCGAGGATCGGCTGATAGGCGTAACTGAAACGAAAGCCGAGGCGCTCGCCACTGGCGCAGCTGGGGCAGCCGCCATGCTCTTCGGCCGAATGGCAGGAATAAGACGAAGGGGCTGGATTGCTGGCGTCACGTTGAATCATGGGCGCGCTCACTGTCGGACGTGTTGAGTGACGTTAGCGGCCGCGTTTATTGACGCTGGACTCCGCTCGTCGCCGAGCGGCTCATAGTAATGGGGCTTTGGTGCGGTGTGATGGCTATTTGATGCCTTTGGTCGCTTTTTAGCCGCAAGCGACGGAAGCGCCTGCGGCGATTCCATCCTACAAAGCCACCGTGACGCCTCGTCAACGTAGGTTGGATTAGCCGAAGGTATAATCCGAAAATCCGAAGGCGTAATCCGACGCTCTCCGCAGCAAGAAATCGGCGGCCGCGCGCATCGTCGGGGGAGCGACGGAAGCGCCTCCGACGACTTCATCCTACAAAGCCACCGCGACGCCTCGTCAACGTAGTTGGATTAGCCGAAGGCGTAATCCGATGCTCAGTCTGTAACCCGCGCAATGGCTGCGGCCAGCTGGTCGAGCCTGGCGGCATCCAGCCCGGCGATATTGGCGCGGCCGCTTTCTACCAGATACACCGCGTCTTCGGCGCGCAGGCGCAGCACCTGTGCGGCGGTCAGCCCGGTGTAGGAGAACATTCCGCGCTGCCGCGCGATATGTGCGAAGCGGTCGGCCAGGCCGTGCGGCTGCAGCGCTTCCACCAGGCCCTGGCGCAGGCCGGCGATGCGTTCGCGCTTGGCGGCGACTTCCTGTTCCCAGAGTTGGCGCAATTCGCTGTTGGCCAGGATGGTCGCTACCACGGCGGCGCCATGGGACGGTGGCGTCGACCAGAGATTGCGTGCCACCGAGGCGAACTGGCTGCGTACGTCGATCAGTGAATCGCTGTCTGCCGTGACGGCGATCAGCGCGCCGGTGCGCTCGCGATACAGGCCGAAATTCTTCGAGCAGGAGCTGGTAATCAGCACCTCCGGCAAGGCCTTGACGAACAACCGCACGGCCCAGGCGTCCTCGTTCAGCCCGTCGCCGAAACCCTGATAGGCGAAGTCGAACAGCGGCAGCAGCTCGCGCGTGCGGACGATGTTCAGCACCTGGCGCCAGTCGTCCTGGCTCAGGTCATAGCCGGTGGGGTTGTGGCAGCAGGCGTGCAGCAGCACCACATCGCCCATGGGAATCCGTTCCAGCGCGGCGAGCATAGCGGGAACGTCCAGCTGATTCTCGGCATTGACGTAGGGGTAGTGCTCGACCTTCAGCCGGGCGGCGGCGAACAGGGTTTCATGGATCGGCCAGGTCGGATCGCTGAGCCATAGGCTGCGGCCCGGCAGGCATTTGGCGATGAAGTCGCCCACCAGCCGCAGCGCGCCGGTGCCGCCTGGGGTCTGGGTGCAGCCGGCGCGGTTCTCGACCAGCGCGGGCGAGTCTTCGCCCAGGACCAGGCGCAGCAGCTGTTCACCGAACAATGGATCGCCATGGCCACCGACGTAGCTTTTGGTGCGTTCGCTGTCGAGCAACCGCTGCTCGGCCAGCTTCACCGCCTTGGGGATCGGCGTCAGGCCCAGGGCATCTTTATAAACGCCGACGCCCAGGTCGAGCTTGGCCGGGTTCGGATCGGCGCGATAGGCATCGAGCAGACCGAGAATCGGGTCGCCAGGCACCCGCGCCACGTCGCTGAAGTGTTTCACTTGCGGCCCTCGGCGGTCTTGGCCACCTCGTCGGTGCGCGCGGCCATGATGAAGTCGTTGCGGTGCAGGCCCTTGATCGAATGACTCCACCAAGTGACGGTGACCTTGCCCCATTCGGTGAGCAGGCCGGGATGATGCCCCTCGGCCTCGGCGATTTCGCCGACTGCGTTAGTGAAGGCCAGGGCGTGCTTGAAGTTCTTGAACGCGAAGACCTTCTCCAGCTCCATGTGGCCGTCGCGGGTTTCGATGTTCCAGTCCGGGATCTGCCGGATCAGCTCGGCCAGCTCGTCATCGGATACCTTGGGCGCGTCGGCGCGGCAGGCTTCGCAGTGGGCTTGGGTGAGGGCGGTCATGGTTGATCCTTTGTATGCGTTGATATCAGTGGTTCGCTCTACGCCTTGAGGCTTGAGGCTTGAGGCTTGAGGCTTGAGGCTTGAGGCTCTAAGCGGCTTTCGGCGGAAACTTTGGCTGGTGCAGGCCCAGCTGCATGGCGGTGCGCACGTGTTCCATGATGTCTTCGTGGGCGACGTCGAACAGTCGTTTCAGCTCCGGCAGGACGAAATACACCGGTTGCAGGATGTCGATGCGATAGGGCGTACGCATGGCTTCGACCACGTCGAACACCTGATGCTCGGGTTCGTTCGAGAGGCTGTAGAGCGTCTCCTTCGGCGAGGACAGGATGCCGCCACCGTAGATGCGCTGGCCAGCTGGCGTTTCAACCAGGCCGAACTCGATGGTCATCCAGTACAGCCGCGCCAGGTAGACACGCTCTTCCTTGCTGGCCTTGAGGCCGAGCTGGCCATACGTGTGGGTGAATTCGGCGAACCAGGGGTTGGTCAGCAGCGGGCAGTGGCCGAAGATCTCATGGAAGATGTCCGGTTCCTGCAGGTAGTCGAGTTCTTCCGGCGTGCGGATGAAGGTCGCGACGGGGAAGCGCTTGCTCGCCAATAGTTCGAAAAAGGTCTGAAAGGGGATCAATGCGGGGACCCGCGCCACCTGCCAACCAGTGGTCGCCTGCAGGACGCGGTTGATTTCGTCCAGCTGCGGAATGCGGTCGTGGGGCAGGGCGAGCTGCTCGATGCCATCCAGGTATTCCTGACAGGCGCGCCCGTCGAGGAGCTTCAGCTGGCGTTCGATCAGGGTCTGCCAGACGGCATGTTCGGCGTCCGGGTAGTGGATGTAGCCGTTGGCGTCCGGTTCTCGGGCAACGTACTTCGTGGTTTTCATCTGACCTCCTGAGCGGGGTGGCCGCCTGAGTCTTTTTGTTATGGATGCCTCATCTGATAGCGGTGGCGCGACGTATGGAAGTGCGTCAGCCGCGTAGCTGGCCGGAAATATCGCTCATTTCGTAAAGAATGGCTTACGCATCTGTCGATAAACGAATCCATCGCCTTGCTGCTCGATAGCGTTGTCAAATAATCTTGACGGCGATCAAGGGTGGGCAGCAAAAAGTTGCGGCCGAAACGAAAGGGACAGGCTTCATGCGAATCAGGATTCTCTGCCAGAACCGCATCGGCATCTTGCGCGACATGCTCGAACTGCTGGTCGACTACGGCATCAACGTTGCGCGCGGCGAGGTGGGCGGCGAGCATGGCAATGCCGTTTACCTGCACTGCCCTAATCTGATGAATCTTCAGCTGCAAGCGCTGCGGCCGAAGATCGAGGCGCTGCAGGGCGTGTTCGAGGTGCGCAAGGTCGGCCTGATGCCCAGCGAGCGGCACTCGCTGGAACTTAACGCGCTGCTCGGCGCGCTGGAATTTCCGGTGCTGTCCATCGATATGTCTGGCGCCATTGTCGCGGCGAACCGTGCCGCCGCGCAGTTGCTGGGTGTGCGTGTCGATGAGGTGCCGGGCATGAGCCTGTCGCGCTACGCCGAGGATTTCGATCTGCCGGAGCTGGTGCGGGCGAACAAGGCGCGCATCAACGGCTTGCGGGTGACCATCAAGGGCGACGTGTTCCTCGCCGACATCGCGCCGCTGCAATCGGAGCACGACGACAGCGAAGCGCTGGCCGGCGCGGTACTGACGCTGCACCGCGCCGACCGCGTCGGCGAGCGCATCTATAACGTGCGCAAGCAGGAATTGCGCGGCTTCGACAGCATCTTTCAAAGTTCGAAAGTCATGGCTGCGGTGGTTCGCGAGGCGCGGCGCATGGCACCGCTGGATGCGCCACTGCTGATCGAAGGCGAAACCGGCACCGGCAAGGAATTGCTGGCACGCGCCTGCCATCTGTCCAGCCCGCGCGGGCAATCGCCGTTCATGGCGCTCAATTGCGCCGGGCTGCCGGAATCCATGGCCGAGACCGAACTGTTCGGTTATGGCCCCGGTGCGTTCGAGGGTGCGCGCCCCGAAGGCAAGCTCGGCCTGCTGGAACTGACCTCCGGTGGCACATTGTTCCTTGATGGCGTCGGTGAGATGAGTACACGGCTGCAGGCCAAGCTGTTGCGCTTTCTGCAGGACGGCTGTTTTCGCCGGGTGGGAAGCGACGAGGAGGTGTATCTGGACGTGCGGGTGGTCTGCGCCACGCAGCTGGATTTGTCCGAACTCTGCGCCAAGGGCGAGTTTCGCCAGGATCTGTATCACCGGCTCAACGTGCTGTCGCTGCATATCCCGCCGCTGCGCGAATGCCTGGACGGGCTGGAGCCGCTGGCGCTGCACTTTCTCGATCAGGCCAGCCGGCAGATCGGTTGCGCGCTGCCGAGTTTGTCGCCGCAGGCGCTCGACCGGCTGGCTGGCTATCACTGGCCGGGCAATGTGCGGCAATTGGAGAACACCCTGTTTCAGGCGGTTTCACTGTGCGAGGGCGGTGTGATCAAGCCCGAACACATCCGCCTGCCGGATTACGGCGCGCCGCAGCCGCTGGGTGACTTTTCCCTGGACGGTGATCTGTCCGCCATCGTTGGCCGCTTCGAGAAAACCGTGCTGGAAAGCCTCTACGCCCAGCATCCCAGTAGCCGCCTGCTGGGCAAGCGTCTGGGGGTGTCGCACACCACTATTGCCAACAAACTGCGCGAGTATGGGATTGGCAAGGAAGGCTGAACCGTGCCCGCCGCCTGAAATGCTTCGCGGCGGGGTGGCGCTTCCACGGGTTGGGTTTGCGCCGTGCTGCTCTTGTGGGAGCTCGGGGATATCAGACGAATTAGATGTGGTTGTACGCGTGAACGTTGTGCATCCCTTTCGCTCGGTTTGATGGGTTGCACCCATCCTACGGCGTGCCTGTAGGATGGGTGCAACCCATCTGAAGCGGCACGGAGCCGATTGCCGGAAACCCACAGACGCAACCATTGCCCACCAATGCGCGAAGGGCGAATTCAACGCACCGCCTGGGTTACCGCATCGATCAACGCCTGCAGGTCGATCGGCTTGCGCAGGTGTTGGGTAAAACCGGCGGCCTTGGCCTTTTCCACGTCGCGCAGGGTGCCGTAACCGGTCAGGGCGATGCTCGGGGTGGTCGCGTTGGTTTCGCCGTGGCGTATCTCGTTCATCATCTTGTGGCCGTCGATGCCCGGCATGCCGACATCGGAAATGATCATGTCGAAGCGCGTGGCCTCGGCCAGTTCAATGCCCTGGGCACCGCCGCCCGCCGTGGTGACCTCCGCTCCTTCGCTTTCTAGCAGTTCGCGCATGGTGTCGAGGATGTCGGGCGAGTCGTCGACCAGCAGAATTCCGATTCCCACCAGCCCGCCTGCCTCGCCGGCGCTGGTCAATTCGCCGAGGGCCATTTCAGTCTGCATATGCACCGGCAGCCAGACGCTGAAGCGCGCGCCACGGCCGATGCCTTCCGAGTGAGCTTCGATGCGCCCGTTGTGGGCTTCGACCAGTTGCTTGACCAGCGCCAGCCCGATACCCAGACCGTGCTTGGAGCGCTCCGCGTGCTGCATATCGGCCTGGCCGAACATGTCGAACACCTTGGGCAGGAAGTCCTCGGCGATTCCCACGCCGGTGTCGATGACATCCAAGCGCGCCTGCTCGCCTTCGCGCTTGAGTTCCAGGCAGATGCGATCCCCGCCCTGAGTGAATTTCCAGGCGTTGTTCAACAGATTCCAGATGACCTGCTCCAGGCGCGTCGGATCGGCGTAGATATACAGCGGCTCGTCGGGCATGAAGCTTTCGAGGCTGACGCTTTCGCCTTGCACGAGTGTGAGGAATACCGGCTCGATGCCTTTGAGCAGATCCTGATAAGACAGCGTGGTGAAGTTCAGCTTGAGCTTGCCGGTGCGCATGCGCGAGATGTCCATCAAATCATCGATGATCCGCGACTGGCTGCGCACCGCGTTCTGAATGGACTGTACGGCCTTGGCCAGATTGCTGGCGTTTCGCACCGCCTGGGATCGGGCGATGAGGTCGGTATTGAGCTGGATCAGGTTGAGCGGATGCTTCAGTTCGTGGGAAAGCACGGCGAAGAATTGGTCCTTTTGCAGGCTTGCGGCCTGGATGTTCTCCAGTTCGCTGGTGCGCAGGTTGTTGATGCGCTGCTGTTCGGTGAGGTCGCGACCGATCTTGGCGAACCCCATCACATCGCCATTATTGTCGACCAGCGGATTGACCAGGCCGCTGCAGAAGAACTGTGAGCCATCCTTGCGCATGTGCCAGCGCTCGTCGGCAGCCTGACCCTGCTCCAGCGCACGCTTGCGCTCGTCCTCGGGGACGCCGACCTCTCGGTCCGCTGGGGTGTAGATGAGGTCGATGCAATGGCCGATCACTTCCTGTTTGCTGTAGCCGAAAATGGATTCGGCGCCGGGATTCCAGGCGGTGAGCTTGCCCTGCAGGTCTGTGGTCATGATGGCGTAGCCGCGCATGCTCTGTGCCAGCAGTTTCATATGGGCTTCGCCGGCGCGCGCGCGCTCCTCGGCGTTGCGCCGGGCGGTGATGTCGATGAAGGTCAGCACCGCGCCCTGGATGCGATCGTCGGTGGTGCGGTAGGGCAGAAAGCGCGCCATGTACCACTTGCCGTCCAGGCTCCGGATTTCGCGCTCGACCAGCTGTAGCTCACCGAAGGCTTCGGAGGCGTCGCTGTAAAGCGACGGATAATCGAGGCGGTGGGTGATGTCGAGCAGCGAACGGCCGGCATCGCTGCCGATCACGTTGAATATGTCCTGCGTGCGCGGTGTGAACCACTTGATGCGCATGTGGCGGTCGACGAACAGCGTGGCGATATCGGTGGACGAGATCAGATTCTGCAGATCGTCATTGACCTTGCTGGTTTCGTCGACCTTGCACTTGAGCTCGGCGTTGACCGTGATCAGTTCTTCGTTAATCGACTGCAGCTCTTCCTTGCTGGTTTCCAGGTCCTCGCTGGCCGACCGCAGCTCTTCGTTGATGGCTTGCAGCTCCTCATTGGAGGCGCGCAGCTCCTCGTTGGACGCCTCAGAGTGTTCGAGGGTCAGTTGCAACTGTTCCTTGGTCTCTCTCAGCTCGGCTTGAAGCTGCGCCAGTTCGCTGTTCGCGGCCTCCCCTTGAGAGAACTCGGGGTGCTTGTCAGCGTGCTCTTCGCGCTCATCGAAGAACACCAGTAAATAGTCGGTGTCCGCTTCGTTGTCGCGAAAAGGACGTACCGCCATGTCAATCGCGAAGTGGCGGCCTTCGCGTTCCAGCCTGACACGTCTGGCATCCACGCTTTTGCCGGTTTGGGCGGCCTGATACAGCGCGGTACGCAGGGCCAGGCGCAGTTCGGGCAGCACCAGTGTGGTCAGGTTGAGCGAGGGCTCACCGCTGACGTAGCGCAGGAAGTGCCCGGCACGCTCGGACATATGAATGATTTGCCCCTCGCGATCGACGATCACGCTGGGCGGCGCGTACTGCTCCAGAGTGCGCTGATGGGCATAGGCGAAGGCGAGCTTGTTGCGGCGGGCCATCGGAGTGCCGGCGCTGCGGGCGGGCGAGGCGGCGGTGAGACTCTGTAACGAGGGGATGGGCATGCGGCGCTGGGCGCTGGTCTCACGAGCTCGGTAGATGCGGTTCTTCTTGTCCACTGGTGCGAACAGGTGTGAGCAGATGTCCGCCGTTTCGCTGTTACCGAGAAACAGATAGCCGCCGGGGTTGAGCGCGAAGTGAAACATGCGCAGCACTTCGCTCTGGATGTCTCTGTCGAGGTAGATCAGCAGGTTGCGACACGAAATCAGGTCGAGCCGCGAGAAGGGCGGGTCACGCAGAATGTTGTGCCGAGCGAACAGGATGCGCTCGCGCAGCTCCTTGCGCAGGCGGTAACGGTTCTGTTCCTTGGTGAAATACTGCTGCAGGCGGGTCGGCGAGACATCGGTGGCGATCGCTTCGGGATAAAGGCTGGCACGACCGACGTCCAGCGCCGGGTCGTCGATATCCGTGGCGAAGACCTGCACCTCGGTCCGCAGGCCGTTGCGCTCGACGTATTCGCTGAACAGCATGCCCAGCGAATAAGCTTCCTCACCGGTTGAGCAGGCGGCGGACCAGATGCGCAGCGCGTCGCTCTCGCCCAGCAGGGCCTTCTCCTCGAACAGCTGCGGAATGATGTCGCGCTCCAGCGCGTCGAAGGCTTCCTGGTCGCGAAAGAAGTTGGTGACGCCGATCAGCATGTCGGCAAGCAGCGCCGTGGTTTCCTCGGGTTGATCGCGCAGCAACTGCGCGTAACCGGCCATCTCGTGAACGGCGTTGACCTGCATGCGCCGCTCGATCCGCCGCAATACGGTGGCTTGCTTGTAATGCCGAAAATCATGGCTCGTACGGCTGCGCAGCAAGCCGAGAATCTCGCGCAGGGCCGCTTCGCTGGCGTGGTTCGGCGCGTGTGTTGAGGCTTGTTCGGCTGCGGCCGGAGACTCGATCGGCGGCACCATTGTCTGCATGTTGCGGCTCAGCTCCACCAGCCGCTCGGGCATCTCCAGCACCGGTAGCACGATGTCGACCATGCCGGTTTCGATGGCGCTGCGCGGCATGGAGGCGTACTCGGCATCTTCCGGCAACTGCGCCATGGTCACACCGCCCTGTTCCTTGATGCGAGACAGGCCGACCGAGCCGTCCGAGCCGGCGCCGGACAACACGATGCCGATGGCGTGGGTGTGATGGACATCGGCCAGCGCGCGAAAGAACAGATCGATAGCCACCTGTACGCCGCGCTCGCGGGTGGGCTCGGTCAGTCGCAGATAGCCGTCATTCATCGATAGATCGAGAGCCGGCGGGATCACGTAAATGCGGTTGCGCTCGATGGGCACTGGTTGCGTCACCTGCGTTACCGGCATGCATGTCTTGTTCTGAAGGATGCTGTCGGCTTTGCTTTCATGCGTGGGCGAGAGGTGCATGATCACGACGAATGCCATGCCGCTGTCGCTGGGCATGTGCTCGAACAGGCTCATGAGCGCCTTGAGGCCACCGGCTGAGGCACCGATACCGACCACGGGAAAATCCAGGGTGCTGCGCACCACGTTCAGGTTCTTCGGGGTAGACGGCTCTGTGGAGTTACTCATCGGTTCCTCTGTTACACGATCCATGACGGCAGGGGCGCCTGTGTTAACGACAATGCTGAGGCAAAATATGTCCTTTGTCGCGACGGACCGCCGGATGATAAAGCTTCGGCGCGTCGGATTGCCTCCTTCGGACTGTCGGATTACGCCTTCGGCTAATCCAACCTACGTTGGCTCGGCGTTGTGGGTGCTTTGTAGGATGGAATCGCCGCAGGCGCTTGCGTCGCTTGCCGCGAAAGAGGCTGCACAGGAGCAAGGCAATGTCAGCTGACGGGCAGCTTGCCGCTGCGGTGAGGACGCGCGACCGCCGGATTACGCCTTCGGCTAATCCAACCTACGTTGGCTCGGGGTCGTGGGTGCTTTGTAGGCTGGAATCGTCGTAGGCGCTTGCGTGGCTTGTAGCTTCAGCATTCGATGATGTTTACCGCCAGCCCGCCGCGGGCGGTTTCCTTGTATTTGCTTTTCATGTCGGCGCCGGTCTGGCGCATGGTGCGGATAACCTTGTCCAGGGAGATGAAGTGGCTGCCGTCGCCGCGCAGGGCCATGCGGGCGGCGTTGATGGCCTTCACCGAGCCCATGGCGTTGCGCTCGATGCAGGGCACTTGCACCAGCCCGCCGACCGGATCGCAGGTCAGGCCGAGGTTGTGTTCCATGCCGATCTCGGCGGCGTTTTCCACCTGGTGCGGCGTGCCACCCAGCACTTCGCACAGCGCGCCGGCGCCCATTGAGCAGGCGACGCCGACTTCGCCCTGACAGCCCACTTCGGCGCCCGAGATCGAGGCGTTCTCCTTGTAGAGAATGCCGATGGCCGCCGCCGTGAGCAGAAACCGCACCACGCCGTCTTCGTTGGCACCGGGCACGAAGCGCACGTAATAGTGCAGCAACGCCGGAATGATCCCGGCGGCGCCGTTGGTCGGTGCGGTGACGACCCGGCCGCCGGCGGCGTTTTCCTCGTTGACGGCCAGGGCGTAGAGGTTGACCCAGTCGAGCACATTGAGGGTGTCGCGCAGGTTGGCTTCAGGGCTGGCGCTGAGCTGGCGGTAGAGCCGGGCGGCGCGGCGCTCGACCTTGAGCCCGCCGGGCAGAATCCCTTCGGTCCGGCAGCCGGCTCTCACGCAGTCCTGCATGACCTGCCAGATCTGCAGCAGCCGCGCGCGGGTTTCCGCTTCCGGTCGCCAGACCGCTTCGTTGGCCAGCATCAACTGGCTGATCGACAGGCCGTGCTGGCCGCACAGCGCCAGCAGCTCGCGAGCGGTGCGGAACGGGTAGGGCAGCAGCGTGCGGTCCTCGACGATGCGGTCGCTGCCGGCGGCCTGTTCGTCGACGACGAAGCCGCCGCCCACCGAGTAATACTCGCGGCTGCGGATTTGCAGGCCGGCGGCATTGAAGGCGCGAAACACCATGCCATTGGGGTGGAAGTCCAGCGGCCGGCGAATCATCGCCAAATGCTCCTTCTCGACGAAACGGATCGGCCTTTCACCCAGCAGGCTCAGGCTGCCGTTTTGGCGAATCGCCGCTAGCCGTTCTGGGATGAGGGTGGTGTCGACCTGCTCCGGCTGCTCGCCTTCGAGGCCGAGAATCACCGCCTTGTCGCTGCCGTGGCCCTTACCGGTGGCACCGAGCGAGCCGTACAGCTCGACGCGCACGTGTTCGGTCACATTCAGCAGACCATCGTGCTTCAGCCCGGCGGCGAACCGCGCCGCCGCGCTCATGGGGCCGACGGTGTGAGAACTGGAGGGACCGATGCCGATCTTGAACAGATCAAAGGTACTCAGGGACATGAAGAATGCTCGGCTAGAAGAACGACAGCCCCAGGGACCAAAGGTACCTGGGGCTGTTATCAGCTTAGACGCTGATTCACTGGGGAACGCTGGCGAGCGCTTCCTGTGTCTTGCGTTCGGCGAAGTAGGCGTTGGTCAGCTTGACCACCACCGGGCTCAGCAGCAGCAAGGAGATCAGGTTGGGAATCGCCATCAGGCCGTTGAGGGTGTCAGCAACCAGCCAGGCGAAGTCCAGCTGCGCCACTGCGCCGAAGGGCACGGCAAGCACCCAGAGCACCCGGAACGGCCATACAGCCTTGGTGCCCACCAGGAACTCCCAGCATTTCTCGCCGAAGTAGCTCCAGCCCAGAATGGTGGTGAAGGCGAAGACCACCAGCGCAATGGTCAGGATGGCGCCGCCGAAGCCGGGCATGGCTGATTCGAAGGCTGCGGCAGACAGTGCCGCGCCGCTCTCACCGCTGGTCCAGACGCCCGAGCAGATGATGGCCAGGCCGGTCATCGAGCAGATGATGAGGGTGTCGATGAACGTACCCAGCATGCCGATCAAGCCTGAGCGCACCGGGCATTTGCTGGTGCCGGCCGCCTGGGCGATGCCCGCTGTGCCGAGACCTGCTTCGTTGGAGAAGATACCGCGTGCCACGCCGAAGCGGATCGCCGCGATCACCGCCGCGCCGGCAAAGCCGCCAGTGGCCGCCACCGGATTGAAGGCCGACTCGAAGATCAGCGCGATCGCGCCGGGGATGGCCTCAGCGTTGACTACCAGCACCACCAGGGCGGCGATGATGTAGGCCACGCACATGAACGGCACCAGCGACGCGGCGACCTTGCCGATGCGCTTGATGCCGCCGAGGATCACCATGCCGACGATGACCATCGAGACCACGCCAGTGATCCACATCGGCACGCCGAAGGTCGTTTCCATGGCCTGCGCCATGCTGTTGACCTGGACCATGTTGCCGATACCGAAGCCGGCCAGCCCGCCGAAGATGGCGAAGGCGCCGCCCAGCCACAGCCACTTTTTGCCCAGACCATTCTTGATCGCGTACATCGGGCCGCCGACGTGCTCGCCACGGTCATCCTTCTCGCGGTAGTGCACGGCCAGTACCACTTCGCAGTACTTGGTCGCCATGCCCACCAGCGCGGTGCACCACATCCAGAACAGCGCGCCCGGGCCGCCAAGGAAAATGGCGGTCGCGACGCCGGCGATGTTACCGGTACCGACGGTGGCGGCCAGACAGGTCATCAATGCCTGGAAGGGACTGATCTCGCCATCGGCGCCGGGCTCGTTCTTGCGGCCTTGCCACATCAACTTAAAGCCACGGGGAATGGTCCGCCAAGGCATGAACTTGAGGCTGATCAGCAGGAACAGACCGGTGCCGAGGATCAGTACCAGAATCGGCGGACCCCAGACCAGCGAGTTGATTTGGTTGACCAGATTATTGAGGAATTCCATGTCGACTCCGTTTGTTCTTGTGGTTTACGGCATGTCGGTGTGCGAAAGACTGAGCACCCATCCGAGGTTCGGCTGGACGTGCGCCCTGTTACCGGATGGGTAGCACGGCCGGTTCCGAACCCGTTGCGGATAACAAGGCAATTGGAGTGCCAGCTTTACTGAAAAACATCATTTATCAATTAGTTACAGAAACAACGGGAGATGAGTTTCAGCTGTGATGTATCGAATTCGATACAAAAAGAGGGCCTAGCTCCGGTTTATCGCTCTGAGCTATTCGTATTAATTTCAATACGCTGTATCTATATCGATACGTGCCTGCGACAGTTTGGCGCACGTGTGAGTCGATCGTGGACAGGTGCGGTGGACTAATTGTTTCCGACGGTTACGTTTACGGAAACATAGCGGTAAACGCCGCCCGGCAGGGCTCCGGCGGGGCGGCGATTAAACCTCCCAAGACCCTTAAGGTGTTCACTCAATTGCTATCGATTCAGGCAAGTCTGTGTTTCTGTCAGGCCTGCGGCCTGTATTCGCTACGCGGTCGAGCCTCACCGGAGCTGCAGCTTTGCGGGAGGCACGACCTCGGGGTGAATCGCCTAGGTGAACAGCATTACGGCAGACCCTAGCCGGGCCCGCCGATGCCGTATTTACGCAGGCGCATGGCGATGGCGCTATGCGAGCTTTTCAGCCGGGTCGCCAGCAGGCGGGTGGAAGGGTAGCTGGCATAGAGCTTCTCCAGGATCGAGCGCTCGAAGGCGTCCATGGCCTCGCTGAGGCTGGAAATTTCATCGTCCTCGCGGGCCAGCCGGGTGCGGGCGATGTCCAGGTCGTCAAGGCCGATCATGCTGCTGTCGGACATCGCCGCCGCGCGGAAGATGATGTTCTGCAACTGACGCACGTTGCCCGGCCAGGCGTTGCCGAGCAGCACCGGGTAGGTCGAGGGGGCGAGGCGGCACGGTGGGCGCTGGATCTGCGTGCAGGCCTGCAACAGGAAGTGCCGGGCCAGCAGCAGGATGTCCTCGCCGCGCTCGCGCAATGGCGGCACGCTCAGGTTGAGCACGTTGAGCCGGTAGAACAGGTCCTCGCGGAAAGTCCCCTCGCCGACCAGCTGTTCCAGATCGCGGTGGGTGGCGCTAAGGATGCGCACGTCAACGCGGATCTCACGCTCGCCACCGATGCGGCGGAAGCTGCCCTCGCTGAGAAAGTGCATCAGCTTGGCCTGCAGATAGGACGACATTTCGGCGATCTCATCGAGAAACACCGTGCCGCCGTTGGCCAGTTCCAGCAGGCCGGGTTTACCGCTGCGCTGGCTCGCATGCGCGGCGCCCGGCGCATAGCCGAACAGTTCGCCATCGGCCTGGTTTTCCGCCACAGCCGCGCAGCTGATCGTCAGGAAGGGCGCATTGCTGCGTGGACTTGCGGCGTGGCAGGCGCGGGCGACCAGTTCTTTGCCGGTGCCGGTTTCGCCCTGGATCAGCAGGGGCGCATCGAGTGCCGCTACACGCTTGCCGCGCGCCTTGAGCGTGCGGATCGCCGGTGAGTCACCCAGCAGCGCGTCGAAACTCTCCGCATGGTGCGGGTGCAGCGCGGCCAGGCGTTCGCCCAGGCGGCTGGGGGCGTAGAGCGTCAAGAGGGCGCCGGCTGCCGGTTGAGAGCCGTCCGCCGTGAGCGTTTCGGCGATCGGCATTATGTCGATCAGCAGCGACTGGCCATTGAAGATGATCTCGCGCATGGGCAGGCGGAAGCCCTGCTTGAGCATCGCAGCCTGCAACTCGGGCGCATCGAACAGCTCGCCGAGAAAGTGACCTTCCGGGTCGCGCCCCACCAGACTGATCAGCGCAGGGTTGGCCATGAGGACCTTGCCGTCGCCATCGACGGCCATCAGCGGGTCCGGCATGGCGTGCAGCAGCGCGTCGAGCTGCAGGCGCCGTTGCTGGCCGGGCAGCATGCCGACCACCTGGATGTCCTGCACGCCACGCACGCCGCGCAGCGCCTGGCGCAGTTCGTCGAGCACATGGGCATCGATTGCCGGTGCATCTATATAGACGTTGGGCGGCACCATCTCCACGGCATCGAGGTTCAGGTTGCGCGCCACCAACAGGGCGAGCACTTCCTGGGTGATGCCGATGCGGTCGATAAAGGTGACGTGAATGCGCATGCTATTCGGGCCTTGTACGAAGCCGGAAGTATGCCTGCTTGCCGGGCCGAATGCTGCCTGGGTCGCTGGCGACTAGCGGTTCGGCCCGCCCCAGGGGCGCGCTTCCAGGCTGTTGTGCACGGCGGTGGCGGCCTGGGCAGCCTGTCCGATGGCGACGCTAATCTGCTTGAGGCCCATGGTCACGTCGCCGATGGCATACAGGCCGCGCATCGACGTCTGCAGATGCTCGTCGACCTTTACGCCGCCGCAGTCGTCACAATCCACGCCCAGCAGTTGGGCGAGGTCCGAACGAAAGCGCGCGCCGAGGCAGGGATAGATGATGTCGAAACCATGGGTCTCGCCGCTGTGGGTGATCAGCTCTATACCCGCCTCGCATGGGCGCAGGGCCTCGACGCGGTCGCTGATCAGACGGATGCCGTAGTGCTCGGCCAGGGCGATGGCCTGATCGCAGGCGTCCTGCTCGCCGTGGACCACTACCGTGACGCGATCACTGAAAGTGCGCAGGAACACCGCGTGGCCGATGGCGCATTCCGCTTCGCCATAGACCGCCACATTGTCGCCCTTGACCTCGTAGCCATCGCAGATGGCGCACAGCCGCACCTTGCCCTCGGCGATGGCCTGCTCGACATCCGGCATGTCCGGCAATGTGTCCTCGATGCCGGTGGCAAGAATGATGCGTCGAGCCACGCAGCTCTGGTCGCCATAGCGCACGCTGAAGCCGTCGGCATGGGGCTCGATGTGCTCGACCCGGCCGTGTTCGAGCCTGGCGCCGTAACCGCTGGCCTGCTCGCGCAGCCTCACCAACAGATCATTACCGTTGATGCCCGGCGGGAAGCCCGGATAGTTGTGCGACCGCGGAATCCACGATGCCCGGCTGGAGCCGGCATCGACCACCAGGCAACTGCGCCGGAAGCGCGCCAGGTACAGGGCTGCGGTAAGCCCGCCCGGGCCGCCGCCGATGATCAGGCAGTCGACGGGTGTGAGTTGCGAATGCGGCGGGCATGGGTTCATGGCACTGGCCGTTGGCTTTGGGTTGCTAGGATCTGTTGTCGTTTGCCGCGAGTCGCGCACGAAACAGCAACAGAACCTAGTAGAAGGGCCGGGCGACGGGAAAGTTCTGTCTGTCTGATAAATGCAATAGCCGGTTTTGCGAGCTGGTTGGACTTCCTGCGCTTGTGTCATGGGTGCCTATGCCGAAGACTTCCCGGTTCGTGAATACCTGTCTAAACGAGGGTTTCACGATCCTCATTCCAATAAAGGCCAGCCGCCGGCGCTCCGTCGCCGTGATGAGCGGGCCATCAAAATGGATAGGCCGCGCAGCCGCGCGAGCCGGGTCCGATCACGATCGATAAATACTCGAACGGTGCTCACAAGGCGCCGAAACAGACCGTGTGAAAACGTAGCGAGCGAAGGTTAGGCAAGGCAAAAACCGGCGAGGAAGCGGACTGGGCTCGCACTCGAGTTTACTGCTGTAAATGAGCATTCCGACTGGGCTCGCAACCGAGCCGGTTTTTAACGCCACCTAACCGAGCGCAGTAGTTTTCACACAGTCTGGAGTCGAGCTTTTCCTATTGGGGGACAAATGTTCAAGTCTGGTATGGCTGCGCTGGTCGTGGCTCTGTATTGGTTGAGTGCTCCGGTGATGGCTGCCGAAGGGGAGCCCTTCGTTATCAAGTTCGCTCACGTGGTGGCCGATGACACGCCGAAGGGCAAGGGTGCGTTGCTGTTCCAGAAGCTGGTCCACGAGCGCCTGGCCGGTAAGGTGACGGTCGAGGTGTATCCAAACTCGACGCTGGTCGGCGATGCCGACGAGATGCAAGCGCTGCTGAACGGCGACGTCCAGATGCTTGCGCCCTCGCTGTCCAAGTTCGGCCGGTACACCAAGAAGCTGCAGGTATTCGACCTGCCGTTCCTGTTCGACGATCAGGCAGCCGTTCAGCGCTTCCAGTCGCGCGAGATGAGCCGCGAACTGCTGCGCTCGATGGCCGACTCCGGCATTTATGGTCTGGCGTACTGGAACAACGGCTTGAAGCAGCTTTCGGCCACCAAGGCGCTGCGTCTGCCCGAGGACGCCAGCGGGCTGGCCTTCCGCATTCAGCCCTCGTCGGTGCTGGAAGCGCAGTTCAACGCGGTAGGCGCCAAGCCGGTGGTGTTGCCCTTCGCTGACGTCTACAAGTCGCTGCAGGCCGGCGTGGTGCAGGGCGCGGAAAACCCCTGGTCCAACATCGCCAGCCAGAACATGCAGAAGGTTCAGCCGTTTATCACCGAGAGCAATCACGGGGTGCTCAATTACATGCTGGTGACCAATTCGAAGTTCTGGATGAGCATGCCCTTTGCGGTGCGCTCGGAGCTGGAAGGCATCATCCTGGAAGTGACCGACGCGGTGAATCGAGAGGCTGCGGCGCTCAATCAGCGCGACCGTGATCGGATTCTCTCAAGCGGCAGCAGCAAGCTGGTCGCCCTCACGCCCGAGCAGCGCCAGGCCTGGCGCGAGAAGATGATGCCGGTGTGGCAGGCCTACGAAGCGGAGATCGGCGCCGACGTGATTCGCGCGGCGCTGACGGTCAACCGCAAGCGGTAACAGCCAGCCCGGTCTGTTCCCGTTTCGTGCGTGGCTTATGACGAAACGGTAATAGGCCCTAGGACATCCGCTCGCCGGCGTAACACGTCGGCGAGCTCGGCGCAGCGCGCCGCTCCAGCTCATCCTCCAGCCATTCGGCCAGCACCCGTGCGTTGTTCTGCTGCTCATCGCGGGCGGCGTAGAGCAGCGTCAGCGGGCCCTTCATGGCGATATCCAGCAATGGCCACCAGTGCTCAGGGTGAGCGGCCAGTTCCTGTCGATAGCGTTCACGAAAGGCATCGAAGCCCAGTCCCTCATGCTTGAGTGCTTTGCGCAGTTCTGTCGAGGGCGCCAGCTCTTGCCGCCATTCGTCCAGAGCAAGGTCATCCTTGCGCAGGTTTCGCGGCCAGAGGCGGTCGACCAGTACGCGATGGCCATCGCCAGTGCCGCACGGGTCGTAGGCGCGTTTGCAGAAAATCATCGCTGGCTCCTCAATGCTCTGCATCAATGCATTTTTCGGGTGAAAAATACTTGGATCTAAGTAAAAAATACCTTTGCCGTGTGGGTTTAATTAACCATTAGTGAATCAACTAATTGATTTATAAAGCTTAAAAAGCGGCACGCTTCATGACTAAGGTAGGGGAACATAACCCGTATAAAAGGAGCATCACATGAAGAATCTAGTCGCTTTGGTTGCCGGTGCAACGTTGCTGGCCAGCACGCTGGCCAGCACGCTGGCCGGTGCCGATGAAGTCGTGCAGGCTCGCCAGGATCGAATGGTGGGGGGTGGATTCGGTGGGCTCAGTGGTTTCATGCTCGGTGCTGCAGCCGGACCGGTCGGTGCGTTGATTGGCGGCGGGCTGGGTTATTTCATCGGTCAGGGCGCGCAACAGGCGGCGGGTCTCGACCAAACGCTCTATGTGGTCGAAGCCGAGGACGGCAGCCGGTCGCGAGTGCGCACCTCGGCGAACGGCTTCGTTGTCGGGCAGCAAGTCGAGCGTGATGGCGCCAAGCTGACGGCGCTGAATCGCTGAGTACAGGCGGCCATCTTCGATGCCGTAAGCGACTACAGCGAAGCGGAGACAGATCCTAAACTAGCCGGCAGGAACCGAAGGAGCCGCGATGACCTATTCCCTGTTGCATGTGATCCACCTGCTGGCGGCGATTGGCTTCATCGGCGCGTTGTTCGTTGAAGTCCTGGTGCTGCACCAGGTTCGCCAGCAGATCGAGCCGAATCTGATGCAGAGCGTCGACAAGGCCGTCGGAGCGCGCCTGAGAGTGGTGCTGCACTGGGTCGTGCTGTTTGTCTATGGCGCCGGCATCGGTCTGGCCTGGCATCACCGTCATGCACTGGCCAATCCGTTTGCGAGCAGTTTCGCAACCTTGCTCTCGTTGAAAATCCTGCTGGCGATCGGCGTGTTCTTCACCTTCGGCATGGTCGCCATGCTGCTGCGCAGCGGCCGCATGACGCCGGCGCGTTACCGGCGCATTCACTGGGCGATCTTCCTGCAGATGATCGGCATCGTGCTGCTGGCCAAGGCGATGTTTTATCTGCATTGGTAGTGGATTACGCCTTCGATTGTCGGATTACGCCTTCGGCTAATCCAACCTACGTTGATGGGAAATCGCGGCTTGTAGGATGGAATCGCCGAAGGCGCTTCCGTCGTTTACCGCGAACGCCGATGTCGAGGCAGGCCTTAGCAGGTTCTTAGCGGACGAAGGATGACGTTGATCAACGGCGCAGAGGCTTCGCGTGCCGCTGATTGCGCCAGATTCAGCGGTTGCACCTTCGTTGCCTTCACGGCTGACGGGTCTAAGGTTGAGTGCATCGACGATCAGCAGAGGTACCCTATGAACTTCGCCTACAGCCCGCGCGCGGAGGCGCTGCGCCAGCAGCTGCGCGCCTTCATGGAGCAATACATCGTGCCGCGTATCGGTGCCTGGCATGAGGAGGTCGCGGCCGGCCAGTACCCGGTGTCTTTCATGGAAGACCTTAAGGCGCTGGCACGCTCGGAAGGGCTATGGAACCTGTTCCTGCCCTCGTTGCGTGAGGATGAGCCGGGCATGGGCCTGAGTAATCTCGAATACGCGCCACTGGCGGAAATCATGGGCCGCGTGCACTGGGCCTCCGAGGTGTTCAATTGCAACGCGCCGGACACCGGCAACATGGAGCTGCTGCACCTGTTCGCCACGCCAGAGCAGCGCGAGTGTTGGCTCAAGCCGTTGCTCGAAGGCGAGATTCGTTCGGCGTTCGCCATGACCGAACCGGACGTGCCCTCGTCGGATGCTACCAACATCCAGACGCTGATCTGCCGCGATGGCGACGACTACGTCATCAATGGCCGCAAGTGGTTCATCACCAACGCCTCGCATCCCAACTGCAAGCTGTTGATCGTGATGGGCAAGACCGATCCCGACGCCGAAACCCATCACCAGCAAAGCATGATCCTGGTGCCGTTCGACACGCCCGGCGTCGAGCTGGTGCGCAACATTCCGGTGATGAATCACATCGCCCCCGAGGGCCACAGCGAGCTGCTGTTAAGAAACGTTCGGGTGCCGGCGCGCAACTTGCTGGGCAAAGAGGGCGACGGCTTCATGATGGCCCAGGCGCGCCTCGGGCCGGGGCGTATTCACCATTGCATGCGTTCGATCGGCATGGCCGAGCTGGCGCTGGAACTAATGGTCGAGCGCGCTCAGGAGCGCAAGGCATTCGGCAAGTATCTGCAGCAGTACTCCAACGTTGGCGACTGGATTGCCGAGTCGCGCATCGAGATCGAACAGGCGCGGCTGCTGGTGCTCAAGACCGCCTGGATGATCGACGAAGTGGGCGCCAAGGCCGCACGCAAGGAGATCTCCATGATCAAGGCACTGGTGCCGCGCATGCACACCCGCGTCGTCGACCGCGCCATCCAGGTCTACGGCGCCATGGGCCTGACCCCGGATACCCCGCTGGCGGACATGTGGACCGGTGGCCGCGCGCTGCGCTTCGCCGACGGACCGGACCAGGTGCACCTGCGCAGCATCGCCAAGATGGAGATCAAGGCCAGCGAAGCCACCCGTGGCGCTACCGCGGCTTATCTCATGCCGCCTGGCCGGCATTGAGCGGGACCGCTGGGACGTTCGATGAAACCCTTCGGTGGTTCTGAAGTCCGTACTGCAAGGAGGGGGATGCCGCCTCGTCTCGGACGGGGCATCGCCGGAGCCTGTACGTCATGGATGCGGGTCAAGAATCGCTGAAGTTCGAGGGGCAACAGAGGGCACTGGACGCTTCGTTGACATGGCTCAATGAAATCAGTCGTCAGAGGCAAGGTTGATCGCGGTCAAGGGTAGCCCCGGTCTGCGTCACTACCATGCTTCCTACATTCCTTGCTGGAAGTGGATCGGTATTCATGAAACCCCAACGCAGTACGTCCGTCATCGCCGGCAATTGGGGAGCGTACCTGCTCATCGCGGCGTTCCTCATGCTCTGCAGCTTTGCGCTGCAAGCCAAAGAGTACGAAGCCGAGCAACAGCGCATCGAGCTGTTCTTCCCGAAGGTGACCCAGATTTCCGAGCCCGAAGGCGACTATCAGGTCCGTACGCTCACCGACGGCGTCGGCACCGTCTACGGTTACGCCTTCCAGAGCATCCATGTCACCGACATGCCGGCGTATTCCGGCAAGCCGCTGAACATGCAGGTGCTGCTCGACCGCGAAGGTGCCATCGTCGACGCCTACGTGCTGGAGCATCACGAACCCATCCTGCTGATCGGTATTCCCGAGCAGAAGCTGCATGATTTCACCGCGAAATACGCCGGCATCAAGGCTGATCAGCGTGTAGTAGTGGGGCGTTCCAGCGACAAGAGCGCGGTGACGGTCGATGCCGTGACGGGCGCGACCGTGACCGTGATGGTGGTCAACGAGATCATCATGCGTTCGGCCCATGAAGTGGCGGCTTCCCTCGGCCTGGTCAAGAGCAACCTCGACGCCCGGCAGAAGCCGGCCATCGTCCGCGAAGACGTCTACCAGCCCGCCACTTGGGCGGAGCTGACCGGCAACGGCGCGATCCGTCGTTTGCATCTGACCAATAGCGATATCAACGAGGCCTTCAAGGGCACCAAGGCCGAAGGCATCGATGAGGCGCCCGCCGAGGAACTCAACGAAACCTTCATCGACCTTTACGCCGCCCACCTGAACCCGCCGACCATCGGCCGCAACCTGCTGGGCGACAACCAGTACCGCTTCCTGATGGAAGACCTCAAGCCGGGCGAACACGCCATCGCCGTGCTCGGCAGCGGCGAATACTCGTTCAAGGGCTCGGGTTACGTGCGCGGCGGCATCTTCGATCGGGTGCAGGTGCGCCAGTTCGGTAACATCCTCAGCTTCCGCGATATGGACTATCAGCGGCTCAACGACGTGTTCGCTGAAGGCATTCCGGACTTCAAGGAAATGGCGATCTTCATCCTCCGCGAAAATACCGGCTTCGATCCGGGCACACCGTGGACGCTGGAGCTGCTGGTGCGCCGCCAGACCGGCCCGGTGGATGGCATCTTCACCAGTTTCGAGCTGCCCTATCAGATTCCCGAAGACTACATCGAGCGCCCGCAGCCGACCGCCGAGGAGCTGGCCGCCATCGAGGAAGCCAACCGGCCGATGTGGGTCAACATCTGGTACCAGAAGAGCTTCCAGATCGGCGTGATCCTGGTCGCGCTGGCGCTGCTGACGGTCATCCTGTTCATGCAGGACACCTTCGCTCGTTACCCGCACTTCCTGCGCATGCTGCGCCACGGCTATCTGATCTTTACCGTGGTGTTCATCGGCTGGTATGCCCTGGGGCAGCTGTCGGTGGTCAACGTGCTGACCTTCGTCCACGCGCTGGTGCAGGACTTCCGCTGGGAGCTGTTCCTGACCGACCCGGTGATCTTCATTCTCTGGACGTTCACCGCCGCAAGTTTGCTGCTTTGGGGGCGCGGCGTGTTCTGCGGCTGGCTGTGCCCCTTCGGCGCGCTGCAGGAGTTGATCAACGAGGCCGCGCGCAAGCTGAAGATTCCGCAGTACGACGTGCCGTTCACCGTTCACGAGCGGCTGTGGGCGATCAAATACATCGTGCTGCTGGTGCTGTTCGGCATCTCGCTGGAATCCATGACGATGGCCGAGAAGGCCGCCGAGGTGGAGCCATTCAAGACCGCCATCACGCTGAGGTTCGACCGCCAGTGGTGGTTCGTCGCCTACGCCGTGTTCCTGCTGGTGATCAACATTTTCACCCGCAAGGTCTTCTGCCGTTACGTCTGCCCGCTGGGCGCGGGGCTGGCGATCACTGGGCGCTTCCGTCTGTTCGACTGGCTCAAGCGGCGCAAGGAGTGCGGTAACCCGTGCCAGCTCTGCGCCAATGAATGCGAAGTGCAGGCGATCCATCCAGATGGGCATATCAACCACAACGAATGCCACTACTGCCTGGATTGCCAGATGACCTACTTCAATGACGACAAGTGTCCGCCGCTGATCGCCAAGAACAAGCGCTCCAAGCGCGACAAGAAAGCGCCGGCCGGGCCGCAGCTGATCCCCGTGCAAGTCGTGGAACCCTGAACCAGACACAACAACCCTTCACTTGACTGGAACTACATCCGAAAAGGAGCAGACCATGAGCGACAAGGCAAAAGGCAACACCGAGGTGCTGGAAAAAAGCGGTCTGAGCCGCCGCGGCTTCCTGGGTGCGACAGCCGTGACCGGCGCGGCGGTTGCCGCCACGGCGTTCGGCGGCGCAGTGATGACGCGCGAATCTTTTGCGGCTGCGGCGAAGGACGCGCAGTCGAAGATCCACGTGGGCCCGGGCGAGTTGGATGAGTACTACGGCTTCTGGAGCGGCGGCCACCAGGGCGAGGTGCGCGTGATGGGCGTGCCGTCGATGCGCGAGCTGATGCGTATTCCGGTATTCAACGTCGATTCGGCCACCGGCTGGGGCCTGACCAACGAAAGCAAGCACATCCTGGGAGACAGCGCCAAGTACCTCAACGGTGACTGCCACCACCCGCACATCTCCATGACCGACGGCAAGTACGACGGTAAATACCTGTTCATCAATGACAAGGCCAACAGCCGCGTGGCGCGTATCCGCCTCGATGTCATGAAGTGCGACAAGATCCTCACCGTGCCGAACGTCCAGGCGATTCACGGGCTGCGCCTGCAGAAAGTGCCGCACACCAAGTACGTGTTCGCCAACGCCGAGTTCGTGATTCCGCATCCCAATGACGGCAGCACCTTCGATATCAGCGGCGAAAACGCCTACACGATGTTCAACGTCATCGATGCCGAGAAGATGGAAATGGCTTTCCAGGTCATCGTCGATGGCAACCTGGATAACACCGATGCTGATTACACCGGGCGTTTCGCCGCTTCCACCTGCTACAACTCGGAAAAGGCCTTCGATCTGGGCGGCATGATGCGCAACGAGCGTGACTGGGTCGTGGTGTTCGACATTCCCGCCATCGAGGCGGCGATCAAGGCCGGCGACTTCATCACCCTCGGCGACTCCAAGGTGCCGGTGGTCAATGGTCGCGACGGGTCCAAACTGACCCGCTACATCCCCGTACCCAAGAACCCGCACGGCCTGAACACCTCGCCGGACGGCAAGTACTTCATTGCCAACGGCAAGCTGTCGCCGACCGCCACCATCATCGCCATCGATAAACTGCCCGAGCTGTTCGACGGCAAGCTGGCCGATCCGCGTGACGTGGTCGTCGGCGAGCCGGAGCTGGGCCTCGGCCCGCTGCACACCACCTTCGACGGTCGCGGCAATGGCTACACCACGCTGTTCATCGACAGCCAGGTGGTCAAGTGGAACATCGAAGAAGCCGTGCGCGCCTACAAGGGCGAGAAGGTCAACTACATCAAGCAGAAGCTTGACGTGCACTACCAGCCGGGCCACATCCACGCCTCGCTGACCGAAACCAGCGAAGCCGATGGCAAGTGGCTGGTCGCGCTTTCCAAGTTCTCCAAGGACCGCTTCCTGCCGGTCGGCCCGCTGCATCCGGAGAACGACCAGCTGATCGACATTTCCGGCGACGAGATGAAGCTGGTGCACGACGGCCCGACCTTCGCCGAACCGCACGACTGCATCCTGGTGCGCCGCGACCAGATCCGTACCAAGAAGATCTGGGAGCGCAACGACCCCTTCTTCGCGCCAACGGTGGAGATGGCCAAGAAAGACGGCGTCAATCTGGATACGGAAAACAAGGTCATCCGTGACGGCAACAAGGTCCGCGTCTACATGACCTCGATGGCGCCGGCGTACGGCATCAACGAGTTCACGGTCAAGCAGGGCAACGAAGTCACGGTGATCATCACCAACATCGACCAGATCGAGGACGTGTCCCACGGCTTCGTCATGACCAACCACGGCGCGAGCATGGAGATCAGCCCGCAGCAGACCTCGTCCATCACCTTCATCGCCGACAAGCCCGGCGTGCAGTGGTACTACTGCAGCTGGTTCTGCCATGCGCTGCACATGGAAATGGTCGGTCGCATGCTGGTCGAACCGGCGTAAGCGAATGGCCATTCGCGAGCAAGCTTGTTTCTACAAGGCGGTGTGCTGCCGGTTTTGTAGGGAACGGCTTCGCTCGCGAGCCAGGCGATGCCGCTGAGCCATTCGCGAGCGAGCTCGCTCCTACAGGGCGAGTGATGTGCCGCCGGATTTCGTAGGAGCGAGCTTGCTCGCGAACAGCGGACGCTGGCGAGAATTCGACAGCCGCACGATTGCCTGGAAACCAGAGAAGGTAAACGCAGTGCTCAGATTTCAGGTCATCCATCCGCTGCCTTCCGTGGCACTTTCGATACTTCTGTCGTTGCCCGGGGCCGCGCTGGCGGAACCGCAACCCATCACCTCGCTGCCCCTGGAGCAAGGAGAAAACGGCTGGACGCTGCCCGCCGGCGAATACAGCGGGCAATTTTTCATCGATCAGCCGCTGGCGTTGCGCTGTGCACCCGGCGCGGTGATCGAGGCGCAGGGCCAGGCCAATGCGCTAACCATCCGCGCGCCGCACGTGACGATCGAAGGCTGTGAGCTGCGCGATTGGGGGCGCGATCTGACCGACATGAACGCGGCGATCTTCATCGAGCCCAGCGCCACCGATACGGTGATCCGTAACAACCGCCTGCAGGGGCCGGGGTTCGGTATCTGGGCCGATCGCAGCCAGAATCTGCTGATCGAAGACAACCGGATCGAGGGCGACCTCGAATTGCGCTCCCAGGACCGGGGCAACGGTATCCATCTGTTCTCCGTTCGCGGTTCCCGCGTCATCGGCAACCATGTATGGAACACCCGCGACGGTATCTACATCGACAATTCCAATGGCAACCGCATCGAGCGCAACCTGTTCGAGGACCTGCGTTACGGCGTGCACTACATGTTCTCCCACGAGAACCAGGTGATCGCCAACGTCACCCGCCGCACTCGCACCGGCTACGCGCTGATGCAGAGCCGCAAGCTGACCGTGATCGGCAACCGCTCCGAACAGGACCAGAACTACGGCATCCTGATGAACTACATCACCTACTCGACCATCAAGGACAACGTCGTCAGCGACGTCGAGCGCGGCGATACCGGTGGCGACAGCATGATCAGCGGCGGCGAGGGCAAGGCGCTGTTCATCTACAACTCGCTGTTCAACACCATCGAGAACAATCACTTCCAGCGCAGCGAGCTGGGCATCCACCTGACCGCCGGCTCGGAGGACAACCGCATCGTCGGCAACGCCTTCGTCGATAACCAGCAGCAGGTCAAGTACGTGGCCGTGCGGACCCAGGAATGGTCGGTGGACGGGCGCGGCAACTACTGGAGCGATTACCTGGGCTGGGACCGCGACGACGACGGTCTGGGCGATATCGCCTACGAGCCCAACGACAACGTTGACCGCCTGCTGTGGATGTACCCGCAGGTGCGGCTGCTGATGAATAGCCCCAGCATCGAAGTGCTGCGCTGGGTGCAGCGCGCATTTCCCGTGATCAAGTCGCCGGGCGTGCAAGACAGCCATCCGTTGATGGAGCCGCCTACCAGCGAACCGTTGAAGCCAGACCAGGAACCCCTTTCATGAATGCCGTTGAAATCATGGGTGTGAGCCAGCGTTACGGCAACATGACCGTGTTGCACGAGTTGAACCTGAGCCTCGGCGAAGGCGAGGTGCTGGGCCTGTTCGGCCATAACGGCGCCGGCAAGACCACCAGCATGAAGCTGATCCTCGGCCTGTTGCAGGCCAGCGAGGGGCAGGTCCGGGTGCTCGGCCGCGACCCACGGACCAGCGATGTCCGCCGCCAGCTGGGCTATCTGCCGGAGAACGTCACCTTTTATCCGCAACTCAGCGGCCGCGAGACGCTACGCCACTTCGCCCGCCTGAAGAGCACACCGCTGGGCCAAGTGGACGATCTGCTCGAACAGGTCGGCCTCGCCCACGCCGCCGACCGCCGGGTGAAGACCTATTCCAAGGGCATGCGTCAGCGCCTCGGGTTGGCCCAGGCGGTACTCGGCGAGCCGCGCCTGTTGCTGCTCGACGAACCCACGGTGGGGCTCGATCCCATCGCCACCCAAGAGCTGTATCTGCTAGTCGACCGCCTGCGCCAGAGCGGCACCAGCGTGATTCTCTGCTCCCACGTGCTGCCCGGCGTGGAAGCACACATCAACCGCGCGGCGATTCTCGCCAAGGGCCGGCTGCAGGCCGTTGGTAGCCTCAAGCAATTGCGCAGCGAAGCTGGCTTGCCGGTGCGCATCCGTGCCAGCGGCGTGAGCAAGAGTGAGGCGTGGCTGGAGCGCTGGAACACCGCAGGCCATTCGGCGCGGCGCCATGGCGAGGATGGCGTCGAGGTGATCGCCATCAACGGCCACAAGCTGCCGCTGCTGCGTGAACTGCTGGGCGAAAGCGAGCCGGATGACGTCGAGATCCACCAGCCGTCGCTGGAGGATCTGTATCGCTACTACATGGAGCGCGCCGGCGATGTGCAGGCGGCGGAGGGCAAGGCATGAACCAGGTCTGGAATATCGCCCGCAAGGAGCTCAGCGACGGCTTGCGCAACCGCTGGCTGCTGGCCATCAGCCTGTTGTTTGCGGTACTGGCCGTGGGCATCGCCTGGCTCGGCGCCGCCGCGTCGGGGCAGGTGGGCTTCACCTCGATTCCGGCGACCATCGCCAGCCTGGCCAGCCTGGCCACCTTCCTGATGCCGCTGATCGCGTTGCTGTTGGCCTATGACGCCATCGTCGGCGAGGACGAGGGCGGCACCCTGATGCTGTTGCTGACCTATCCGTTGGGCCGCGGCGAAATCCTGCTCGGCAAGTTCGTCGGTCACGGACTGATTCTCGCGCTGGCGGTGCTGATCGGCTTCGGCGGCGCCGCGCTGGCCATCGCCTTGCTGGTCGAGGACATCGAATTGGGCCTGCTGCTCTGGGCATTTGGCCGCTTCATGATTTCCTCCACGCTGTTGGGCTGGGTGTTCCTTGCCATGGCTTACGTGCTCAGTGGCAAGGTCAACGAGAAGTCCAGCGCCGCCGGCCTGGCGCTGGGCATCTGGTTCCTGTTCGTGCTTGTGTTCGATCTGGTGCTGCTGGCGCTGCTGGTGCTCAGCGAGGGCAAGTTCAGCCCCGAGTTGTTGCCCTGGTTGCTGCTGCTCAACCCCACCGACATCTACCGGCTGATCAACCTCTCGGGCTTCGAAGGCGGCGGCGCCATGGGCGTGCTGTCGCTGGGCAGCGAACTGCCGGTGCCCGGCGCGGTGCTCTGGCTATGCCTGCTGGCCTGGGCCGGGGCGTCGCTGTTGCTGGCCTATGGCATCTTCCGCCGTCGCCTGGCTTGATTTTCCCGTTAAAGGAATTGCAATGATGAATGCGTTATATGTACGGGCTACACGGGCCCTGGTTGCCATCCTCCTGCTGGGCCTGGTCGGCTGCAACGAAGCCGAGCAGACCGAGCAGGTGTTGGAACCGGTCGCTTTCCACGCCGACGACGAGTGCCATGTCTGCGGCATGATCATCACTGACTTCCCCGGACCAAAGGGCCAGGCGGTCGAGAAGAGCGGGGTCCGGAAGTTCTGCTCCACCGCGGAGATGCTCGGCTGGTGGCTGCAGCCGGAAAATCGCGTGTTGAACGCCAAGCTGTACGTTCATGACATGGGCCGCAGCAGCTGGGAACAACCGGACGATGAATACCTGATCGACGCCACCAGCGCCTACTACGTGGCCGGAACCGGGCTCAAAGGTGCGATGGGAGCGGTGCTGGCGACCTTTGCCGAGGAGGCGGCCGCAAAGAAACTGGCCGCCGAACAGGGCGGGCGGGTGTTGCGCTTCGAGGAGATCGATCAGTCGGTGCTTCAACAATCGTCGGGCATGCAGCATGGCATGGCCAATGACCATAACGCCCACAGCGGTCACCAGACCGGTCACTAATGGGGTAACGAAGAATGATGGGTATCAGTATTTGGCAGCTTCTGATTGTGTTGCTGATCGTGGTGATGTTGTTTGGCACCAAGCGTCTACGTGGGCTTGGTTCGGATGTGGGTGGCGCGATTAGTGGTTTTCGTAAATCCATGAATGATGGGGAAAGCGCAACGCGGGAGGATGCGGTTAAGCAGGAGTTGAAATAGGTTTTTCGTATTTCATGGGGACATGGTGACTGGCAGGTTTGGAAGTTTTGCTTTCATTGGCCCTTATAGAGCTGCCTGATAGCTTGGTTTCGCCCTGCTGGGCGAGTCACTTTTTTCAGTCGCGAAAAAAGTAACCAAAAACGCTTGCCCCTGCATCCGGCCCTGCGCTTCGCCCAGGGTTCGTTCGCGCAATTGCCGTTCCAGGGGCACGGCGCGAAGGGCCATCCATGGCCCATCGCGCCTCTCGCGGCATCCATGCCGCTCAACCCCTTCCACGGCAATTCCGCTCACCCTCCTGATGGGGCATTTCGCGTCGCCTGATAGGCCGTGCATATGAACAAGCAAAGCGCTTTGCTTCTATCGCTGCTTGAGAACTTCCAGACGACTCGGCCTCCTGAAGGGGACTGGGATCCGAGTCGCCTGGAAGATTAAAACTCGGACCGCTTTGGCTTCGCTTTTTTGTGCACGAATTAACAGGCGACACCAATCGCCCCTTTCAGAAGGGTGAGCGCAATCGTTGCGCAGAGGGGCGAGCCGCAGGACGCGGCGAGAGTCGTAAAGGGCCATGGATGGCCCTTGTACGACGACCCTCGGAGCGACGATGGAGCGAACGAACCCCGGCGTAGCCGGGGGCGGATGCAGGGGCAAGACCTTTTGGTTCCTTTTGGGGCGACTGCCAAAAGGAACTCGCCCAGCAGGGCGAAACCACGCCATCAAGCAACTCCATAAACGCTTATGAACCCGAAACTTCATTCAACACACCAAACTCGCCAGTCCGATCTCAATCCTTGTTTCCCCGAGAAAGCGCGATGAAACTGAAATAAGCGGTACGGATGGCGTAACGCTCACGTGCAGAAGCCCCAGCCGGATGCTTCCGCGCCCAGGCTTGGAGCCCTGCCGGCCATCGGCACCAATGCGGCTCGGCAAAAAGATGATTGCAATCAAGTCTGTCGAAGCCTTCTAACCTGTAGAAAGTAATCCTGGCTCCGGGGTAATCCGGAGCACTCACTGTTCTGCCTGGCAGGCACTCCATCTGCAGCAGACACGAAGACGTTCAGGAGGCCCTTGTGCAAGTTATCGATCGGCGAAAAGCTCTGAGTATCCCGCCCCTATGGCGGCTCGCCTTTCGCCCGTTTTTCCTCGCCGGCAGCCTCTTCGCGATGCTCGCGATCCCGCTCTGGGTCGCCGCCTGGACGGGCTTGTGGCCCGGTTTTCAGCCAACCGGCGGCTGGCTGTCCTGGCATCGCCACGAAATGCTGTTCGGTTTCGCCATGGCCATCGTCGCGGGCTTCCTGCTCACCGCCGGGCAGACCTGGACCGGTCAACCCGGTGTGTCCGGCAACAAGCTGATGGCGCTTGCCGTCGTCTGGCTGCTGGCGCGGCTGGGCTGGCTGTTCGGCCTGCCATTGGCGCTGGTGATTCCGCTGGATCTGCTGTTCATGCTCGGCGTGACCGGGCTGATGGCGCGCATGCTCTGGGTGGTCAAGCAGAGCCGCAACTACCCGATCGTGGCGGTGCTCACATTGATGATCGGCGCCGATGTGCTGGTGCTGTGCGGTATCGCCCAAGGTAATGACGGGTTGCAGCGCCAGGGCATCCTCGCCGGGCTTTGGCTGGTGGCGGCGCTGATGGCCATCATCGGCGGGCGCGTAATCCCCTTCTTCACGCAGCGCGGCCTCGGTCATACCGAGGCGGTGAAACCCTGGGTCTGGTTGGACGTGGCGCTGCTGGTCGGCACCGGTCTGATCGCCGTGCTCTACGCTTTGGGCGTTGCGCTGCAGCAGAACCTGCTGATCGGCGTGTTGTTCCTGATGATCGCCGCCGGCCATCTGCTGCGGCTGGTGCGCTGGTATGACGGCGGCATCTGGCGCGTGCCGTTGCTCTGGTCGCTGCACGTGGCGATGCTCTGGCTGGTGGTCGCGGCGGCGGGGTTGGCGCTGTGGAATTTCGGCCTGCTGAACAGCTCCAGCCCTTCGTTGCATGCGCTGTCGGTGGGCTCCATGAGCGGCCTGATCCTGGCGATGATCGCCCGCGTCACGCTTGGCCACACGGGGCGTCCGTTGCAGCTGCCGGGTGGCATCGTCGGTGCCTTCGTGCTGTTCAACCTCGGCGCGGCTTCGCGAGTGTTCCTGTCGGGCCAGTGGCCGGTGATGGGCCTCTGGCTGGCGGCGATCTGCTGGGCGCTGGCCTTCGCGCTCTACGCCTGGCGTTATGCGCCGATGCTGCTGAGCGCGCGGGTCGACGGCCATCCGGGCTGATCGCCCCTTATCAGGCACTGCCTGCTTATTCATTCAACTGTGAAACCGCTGCCTGCCCAGTTCCGGGACGGGCAGCCTGCGGCTCGGCGGACGCCGGCATCGGAGATGATGATGAAAAGTGAATTCAAAGACCGCCTGGCGATCGTCACTGGGGCCAGCTCGGGGATCGGCCTGGCGCTGTGCGCGGCGCTGCTGCAACGTGGCGCGCGGGTGCTGGCCATGTCGCGCAGCCTCGGCGGCCTCGGGCAATTGATCGAAACCTATCCCGAACACTTGCACTGGATCGCCGGCAACGTGACATCGGCGGACGATCTGGCCGCGTTGCGGGGCCGCGCGGCGGAACTCGGCCCGGTGGATTATCTGGTGCCGAACGCCGGCATCGCCGAGCTGGGCGATAGCCTCGACATGGCCTGTTTCGACCGGCAATGGGCCGTTAACGGCGCCGGTGCGCTGAACACCCTGGCCGCGCTACGCACCGAACTGGCCAAGCCGGCGTCGGTGGTCTTCATCGGTACGTTCCTGGCGCGCGGGACCTTTCCCGGCCTTGCCGCCTATATCGCCAGCAAGGCCGCACTGATCGCCCAGGCGCGCACGCTGGCGGTGGAATTCGCACCGCTGGATGTGCGCATCAACGTGGTCTCGCCGGGGCCGACCGCGACGGCGATCTGGGGCACGCTGGGGCTGGCCGACGAACAGCTGGAGCAGGTCGCCGAAGGCGTTAGCAAGCGCCTGCTGCCGGGACATTTTCTCGAATCCGCGGCGGTCGCCAACGTCATCCTGTTCCAGCTGTCGCAGGGCGCCCGTGGCGTTTACGGCCAGGATTGGGTCGTCGACAACGGTTACACCATCAACTGAACCGCGAGGCCGACAATGTTGTTCAAGTGGAAGCGGATCGCCCAGGACCTGCAGCAGCAACGCGATGACCTGCAGCGCACCTGCGCCGACCAGGCGGCGCGTATCGCGGCGCTGGAGGCGCAGTTGGCGGCGGCCAACGCGGAGAGCGCGGCCGGTAAACGCCAGCTGGACTATTACCGTGGCGTGGCCGGCAACCTGGTGCGCTTCAGTGCGTCGGTGGCGCACCTGGGCGATTCCTTCGAATACCTCACGGGCCGGCTTGGCGATAATCGTGATCGCGCGGAGCAGGTCGCCGACGCGGCGCTGAGCAACCAGCAGCACTTCGGCGAACTGCGCAGCAAGGCCGTCGACATGGAAAGCGGGCTCAACGAGGCTTCGCAGAAGGTCGACACCCTTGCCCAGCATTCGCAGGAGATCAACGGCATCGTCGATCTCATCAGCGGCATCGCCAGCCAGACCAACCTGCTCGCACTCAATGCTGCCATCGAGGCGGCGCGGGCCGGGGAGTCCGGTCGTGGCTTCGCCGTGGTCGCTGGCGAGGTGCGAACGCTGGCGGAAAAGACCGCACTGGCCACCGCCGACATCGTGGACAAGATCACCGAGGTTCAGCGCGAGATTGCCCAGGTCCACGATTACATCCAGCTGCAGGGCGAGCTGGCCCAGGGCTTCAGCCGCACCACCGAGCGTGCCGTGGCCGCCATGCAACAGTTGCATCAGCTAGCCGGCGCCATGCGTCAAGGCATCGAACATTCGTCGTTCCGTGCCGGCGTCGAGCTGGCCAACCTCGATGAGCTGTCGTTGAAGTTCGTCGTCTATAACCATGTGCTCGGCTCGGGTGACCCGAGGCCGTCGGCTCTGCCCAGCGAGCGCGAGTGTCGCTTCGGCCGCTGGTACTACGCCCAGAGCAATCGAGACATGCGCCGACTGGAGCAATTCCAGCAGATCGAGCGGCCGCATATGGCGGTGCACCATCAGGGGCAGCAGGCGCTCGATGCGTTCGGCCGGCATGCGCTGGAAGATACGCTCACCTATCTGGGCCGGATGGAGGAGGCCAATCTGGAGGTGATGCGCATCGTCGCGACGCTGATTCGAGAGCATGAAAAGACCGTTCAATCGGTGACCGAGGCGTCGTAGCGAGACTGCCGCGCCCGGTTTCGTTCTGCTAGCTCGCCCGCACGCGCCTGCTTTGTGCAAAAATATTGCGGGCGCGATTCAATAGTATTCATTGGCGATGCACTGGCAGCGCGCCGACAATGTCGCGCGCTTTTTGCCGGTGCGACGTTTCAGTGTATCGGCCTACACAGCTAGCCTTGCGCAGCGAGCGCCGACGGCTAGCGGAACGAATTCCCAACCAAAGCAGAAATAATGCAAGAACGCCTTCTCGACTGGTGCCGGTCCTTCGCGCCCGCGCCATTGTCCGCGCGTCCCGCTGAATGGCTGCGCGCCGCACTCGGTATTGGCCTGGCGCTGCTGGTGACGATACCTGCCTGTGCCTGGGTCTTCGGCACCTCGATTGCCCTGCCTCTCGCTGCACCGGCCGCCGCATCGGCGGTGCTGGTGTTCGTCGCCTCATCGAGCCCTTTCGCACAGCCATGGTCGGTGCTGGCCGGCAACCTGTTCGCGACTGCCGTGGGCGTGGCGCTGGGCGTCAGTGGCATGCCCATCGCCACCGCTGCCGGACTGGCCGGCGCGCTGGCGATCTTCTGCCTGTTCGGCCTGCGCTGCCTGCATCCACCCGGCGCGGCGCTGGCACTGGTCGCGGTGGTGGGCAGCGCGGAAATTCACGCGTACGGTTTTCAACTGCTCTATCCGGTGGCGTTCAACTCGGCCTTGTTGATCGCGGTTGCGCTGATCTACAACAACCTCAGCGGACACGCCTACCCGAAACCGCGCCCGCAGAAGGGCAACATTCATCACACGCAGGACGCACTGCCCAGCGAGCGCATGAGTTTCAGCGAGGATGACGTCGAGCGCGCGCTGGCGGACTTCGGCGAATACGTGGACGTCACGCGCGACGACCTCGCGCAACTGATCAAACAGACCGAAAAGCACGCGCTGCGGCGCAGCATGGGTGAGATCACCGCAGGCGACATCATGTCCCGCGATCTTTACTGGAGCACGCCGGATTGCTCGATCCAGCGCGCCTGGCAGACCCTGCGGGAGCACAGGCTGCATTCGATGCCGGTGCTGCAGGCCGACAGCCACAAGCTGGTGGGCATCGTGACCCTGGTCGACCTGCTCAAGCACTTCCGCCCGGCGTCCGCGCGCCTCAACTTCGGCCAACTCAAGTTTCTTCGCGGCGTGTCTCTGAGCGCGATCATGAGCAGCCCGGTGGTGTCGGTGACCGAAGACACCCACATGGTCGACCTGGTGTTTCTGTTGTCCGACCGTGGCCTGCATTGCTTGCCGGTGGTGGATGGAGAAGAGCGCCTGGTGGGCATGATCACCCAGACCGATCTGATCGCCGCTCTTTATCGGAACTGGCTCAAGCACCTGCCCGACTGATCGCCGTGCTCACTCGATCCGGTAGTTCCAGCGCGACCAGTCGTAGCTGTCACCCGCCACTTCGCGCAGCAGTTCGATCGCCCTGAACAAGGCCGGCGACTGAGCCGAGCGCGCATACACCAGATAGACCGGATAGCTGAATTCCGGCGCGTGCTCGACGCGTTTCAGCACGCCTTCGTCCAGATAGCGCTGCACCACCCGCGTACGAAAATAGCCGCGCCCGCCGCACTGCATCAGGTATTGCAGCGCCAGCGGGCCAAGGCTGAACGACATCGCCGTGCGGATGTGGCCGGGCAGTGCGAGATCGTGCTGTTGGCGAAACGCCGGGCCCCAGTCAACGTAGACGTAGGGCTCGGCAATGCTGCAGTGCTCCACCTGGATCAGTTTTTCTTCCAGCAGCTGCTCGACCTGTAGGCCCGGCCAGTATTCGGGTTGATGCACCAGCGCCGCGTCCAGCGCGCCGAGGTCGAGTTGCTTCTGCAGGGCGATACCGCTGTCCACTTCGTTGCGAAGCGCGTGATCGGGCATTTCCTGACGCAGGCGCTGAACCCAGGCGAGCATCAGCGGGTTGCACAGACTCACCTCGGCGCCGAGCGACAGCAGATTGTCGAAACCGCGCGGCAACGGCAGATCACGACGTGCGGTTTCCCAGGTCTGCACCAGCTGCGTGGCATAGGTGACGAAGCGCTCGCCATCGCTGGTCAAGCGTGCGCCGGCACGGTTGCGTATGAACAGCCGACAGCCGAGCTGCGTTTCCAGGCTGCGCACCCGCGCCGTCACCGCCGTTTGCGTGATATGCAGCCGCTCGGCCGTGGCAACGAAGCTGCCACTGCGAATGATCTCGAGAAAGGTGCGGGCGAGATCGATATCCATGGAATGCTCGTATCAGAAAAATTGTTATGAGAGCACTTTTGGATGAAAAGCTGAAGTAATAAGGCCGATAAGAGCGCTGGAGGCTGAAAGCTGGGCGAAAGGCACCCTTGGAGAGCGCCGACCACGTCTAGCCTCAAGCTTCCAGCGCCTTTATCGTCTCTTGCCGCTAATGCGAGGTGCCTTCGGCGAATTCGATCTTGTTGCCGACGTTGTACTTACCCGAGGGCTTGTTCATCGGGATGCGCTTGATCTCCTCCAGGGTTTCGCTGTCGTAGACGATCAGCGCGCCGTCGGTGTCCCAGACGCTGAGCAGCAGGTGCTTGCCGTCCTTGGTGAACTCGACATGCGCGGCGTTCTTGCCGGGCATCGGGCGCAGGGTGTGGGCGACCTCCAGGGTCTGTTTGTCGATCAGGTGCACGGCATCGTTGTTGGGGCCGAAGAACACGTCGGTCCAGGCGTATTTCGAATGCTCGTGGCTGCGCATGAAGAAGCCCGGCCCTTCGGTGGGAATCTCCTTGATCAGCTTCCAGCTCCGCATGTCGAGCACTGAGATCAGGCCCTTGCTGACGTTCGGTGTGGCGAACACCCATTCACCGCCGCGTTTCCAGTAGATGCCCGAACCCAGGTGCGGCATGCCGGGCAGCGGGATGTCGGTGACCGCCTTGCGGGTGTCGAGGTCGATCACCTGGCCGCCATGGGCCTTGCGCGAGGTGGCGAGCAGGTGGCGGTAGTCCGGGGTGAAGGAGAAATCATCGAGAAAGTCCGCGGCTTCGATGCGTCGCGGCACGAAGTCCGGCTCGCCGGCGTAGGACAGTTCCCAGGCCTCCTTCACATCCTTCAGTGCGACCACGAAGCTGTCGCGCGGCGGCGCGGTGTACACGGCGCTGACCCGTGATGGCGTGCCGTCCGCGCCGACTGCCGGGATGTGCTTGACCAATGACAGGTCGCGGGCATCCAGCAGCACCAGGTTGCCCGGCAGATAATTGCCCACCAGTACCCAGCGGCCGTCGTTGCTCACAGCCAGGTTGCGGGTATTCAGCCCGGCGCGGACCTCGGCGATCATGGTTAGGTTGTTGAGGTCGTAGACGCTGACCCAGCCGTCACGCGAGGCGAAATAGACGAAGCGTCCGTCTGGCGAAAATTTCGGTCCGCCATGCAGGGCGTAGTGCGAGGGGAAGTTGGCCAGCTCCTCGAAGCGATCGCCATCGAGAATGCGCACATGATGATTACCGGCCTCGACCACGACGAACAGGTTGAGCGGGTCGGCGCCGTGCTGCGGACTGTCGGGCAGCTTGGCAACGTCCGCCAGCATCCGGTGGCTGGCGCGAATATCGGCATCACTCCAAGTCGGCGGCACGGCGGAAGGCCGATAGAGGTAGCTGACCAGACTGTCGATCTGCGCTGCGTCGAGCAGCGTCGAATAGGCCGCCATCTGGCTGGCCGGGCGACCGTCCCGGATGACCTTGCGCGCCTCGTCCGGCTTGATCCGCCCAAGGCTCTCCGGCAACAGCGCGGGGCCGGCGCCACCGAGGCGATCAACGCCATGGCAGCTCTGGCAGTGCTGCTGGTAGAGCGCATGGGCATCGGTTGCCTCGGCGGCAGCGGCACGCGGAATGGCCATGTCGAGCGCGACGAAAGTAGCGGCCGGCAGGGCGGCGGCCACCAGCAGGGCAGGAATCAGCCGCATAGGGCCTCCTTTTGCTCAGCGACGTCACCCTGCAGGCGAGCGGGGTACTGGACCTGCCGTCCATCGAATAGCCCGACCACCTTGCCGATCACCGTCAGCGTCGGTGGCGTCAGCTGCTGCTCCGCAGCCATGCTCGGCAGTTGCTTGAGGCTGCAGCGCACCACCTGCTGGTCCTGACGGGTGCCATTGCCGATCAGCGCGGCTGGGGTGTCCACCGGCAGGCCGGCAGCGATCAGGTTGCGCGAGATTTCGCCGAGGCTGCCCAGCCCCATGTAGAACACCAGGGTCTGGTTGCCCTCGGCCAGGGCGTTCCAGGGCAGGTGCAGCTCGCCGTTCTCCTGCAGGTGACCGGTGATGAACTGGCAGGAGTGCGCCAGGTCGCGGTGCGTCAGGGGAATGCCCGCATAGGTGCTGCAGCCGGCCGCGGCGGTGATGCCGGGCACCACCTGGCAGTCGATGCCGCGTTCGAGCAGGAATTCCAGCTCCTCGGCGCCACGGCCGAAGATGAAGGGATCGCCGCCTTTCAGGCGTACCACGCGTTTGCCCTGCCGTGCCAGGTCCGCCAGCAGCTGATTGATCTGCGGTTGCGGCAGGCTGTGGTAGCCGCTGGTTTTGCCGACGTAGTGGCGGCTGCAGGCGCTGGGCAGCAGCGCCATCAGTTCGTCGCTGACCAGGCGGTCGTAGACCACCGCATCGGCCTGTTGCAGCAGGCTCCAGGCGCGCAGGGTGAGCAGGCCCGGGTCGCCAGGACCGGCCCCGACCAGGGCCACCTCGCCGGGGGCGAACGGGGCGCTCAGCGAAGCGGGGAGTGTGATTGGCTGGTCCATGCGGACTCCTGTGATTCTCATCAGGTTGACGGTTGCGCTTGGCTGAGTACGGTTCTGACGACCGCTGGGTGTGGCTGATTTACAGGGCACTGATTTCCACGCTGGGGATACGCACGGGAAGCGGCAAACCGATTTCCTCGTCGCTCAGGTAGCAGCCGGGATCTTCCGCCCACAGGTCACCGGCGGCCCAGGCACGGGTGCGGGTGTTGCCGTTGCAGATCGGCAGCCAGCGGCATTCGGCGCAGCGCCCACCCACGGCGCGCGGGTGCTGGCGCAGCTCGCGCAGCAGCGGCTCGGGCTCATCCAGCCAGAGTTCGCGGAAGCTCTGCCGGCGCACGTTGCCGACGGTGTGCTGCCACCAGTAGGTGTCGGGATGCACATCGCCGATGTTGTCGATGTTGGCGATACCGTTGCCCGAGGCATTGCCACCCCAGGCGCGCAGCATCTGCTCCAGACGATCGCGATGCTGCGGCAGGCGCTCCTCGACCCACTGCAGCAGCAGGATCGCGTCGGCGTCGTTGTTGCCGCTGACGAAATCGGTCTCGCGGCCGTTCTGCACGTCGTCCCAGGCCTGCTCGAACAGCTGGCGCATGGCGTCGCGGGTCATCTGGTGATGCGCGTCGGCCTTGCGGCTGCGCTTGCCGCGCCCGCTGTAGTTCAGGTGCGAGAGATAGAACTTCTGCACGTCGTGCTCGCGCATCAGCGCCAGCAGGGCGGGCAGCTGTGGATAGTTGTTCTGCGTGAGGGTGGTGCGCAGCCCGACACGAATGCCGTGTTGGCGGCACAGGTCGATGGCGTGCATCGAGGCGACGAAGCTGCCCTGGAGCTGGCGCCACTCGTCATGCACCGCTTCCAGGCCGTCGATGCTGATGCCGACATAGTCGTACTGCGCCGCAGCCACCTGCTCGATATTGCCCTCGTCGATCAGCGTGCCGTTGGTCGACAGCGCCACGAAAAAGCCCTTTTCGCGTGCATGGGCGGAGAGTTCGAAGATGTCGTCCCGCAGCAGCGGCTCGCCACCGGAGAGGATCAGCACGCGCACACCGGCTTCGTGCAGATCGTCGATCACCTTCAGGGCTTCGTCAGTATCCAGCTCGTCGCGAAATTCGCTGTCGGCGGAGGTGGCATAGCAGTGCTTGCAGGTCAGGTTGCAGCGCCGCAGCAGGTTCCAGATGACCACCGGTGGCCGGGTTCCCGGTGTGCCTCGTGCACCGAGCACCGGGCCGGCATCGGGGCGTGCCAGCGCGCGCAGGTAATGACTGATTCGCAGCATGCGGTATCTCCTCGCCAGAGACCGAACAGGCCTCCTTTGCGTGGGAGAATCGCCGAGGTGGGACGGGGTAACCTTGATCGGAAACAAAAGTCCGACGGATTGCGTGGAATCTTTGGGTGATGGCGTTCGTGCCACGCCGATCCCGGCGGAGCCTGATGGATCGATACGCGGTAAGGGGGCAGCGCCTTTCTGGACGCTATGAAGTTCGATACGTGGTGGGCGGAAAACCCAAAAAACAGTAGTGTCACAGCGCTAGCTAGCCTAGCTAGGTCCCGCTGCGCGGACACTTCTCTAGGTCTTGCGCCTCGTTAAGAGACAATAAAACAGTTAGCAAATTAGCAGGTAAGGATCAAAGTCCAACTGTTTTTTTTGTGCTTTTAAACTAGTTCTTAGGGCTATGGTTTACACAATATGTGGGCTTGAACTCCAAATTCTTTGCATGAGCTTATAAATGTGTTTATTAGCCAAATTAACTGCACGTAGTGCGGCTTGCATTTTTGACCTAGAGTCAATTTGTTTAATTCCGCTGCCAGCTTGGCTTTGCTCAAAAAAGGAGTTGCAAGCACAATCTTTTTTATAGAGTTAGGGTTTTGATTTACTGTATCGAGAGCTATTTCTATTTCGCGCCAGTTTTGAGCGCCTGTGATTCTGCTAATGTTTGTGTTTTCATAACTTTTATGCCACTCATTATCATATTTTCTTTTAAATAATTGTTTTTCAGCTTGGGTTCGGCCAATATTTTTTAATGCTTGAGCAACAATATCATGAAAAGCACTCGCGCCGTATGTTTCTTTCTTTGTAAATTTAGAATGTATAAATGAGATGGACGGAATAGTGCTATTGCTGTCTATAGCAATATGATCAGCCCATTCATCACACATGTCATCGCAGATGACAATATTATGAGGGGCACAATATTGGTCTTCTACTTTCCGGAATAGCGAGCTGGCAGGAAACCTTGTTAAATTAGCTGCATGTGGTTTCTCTTTTTCACTACGAATGCCGCTAAAGTTATAGCTATCATCAAATATGTTAAGTATCGACTGGGTGTTGTTTGTTAAGTGCTTGTCTTCAAAGCATGACTTTGAATAATATGAGTAGTTGGGGGAGTCGAACACGGCAGAGAATGGCTTTTCTTTATTTATATATCTGCCTATAGTATAAACTTCAGAGTTATTCTCAGTTACAAAGATGCCATCAAGAATCTTGTTTCTAATCGTGATTAAAGTTTTTGAGTATGAAATCTTGCCGGATAAAGTCGCGCCTTTAACTTTTAGTAGATTACCATTAACTAAAATAGGAGACTTCAATTGATTAAAAAGTCTATTGATTTCCCGTCTAGTCAAATGACTACCATCAGCTTTGCTTAAAACTGCAACGCCGTCCAGAACCTTGGTTTCTATTTCGGTCAAATCTATGAGAATAGCTACGACTTGATGACCTATATCTGTAATGTCTTGCAAGCAAATAGGCGATGCAAAATTACGAAGAAATTCACTTTGATTGGTGGTTGCTTTGATTTCCTCTTTAGTTTCAACAATCCAGTCGATTAGTTCGTCAAATGCTGATTTTTTATCTCTATGACTAACTCTAGAGGTGCTTGGTGTTAAAGTGTATGAGTCTTCTCCAACTTTCATTCTGAAGCTGCTTGGAATTGATCGGCTAGACGCATTAGAGGAGAGAATGCCATTTAAGCTTTTAGCTTCTAATGAGCGTGATCTAATGACGGCATTTGATATGCTCATATTTTTCATAGTGACTCTTTCATATTCAGGATTTTTGTCGCCATGAAAATGACAGAGCTTTTCGTAATCAAACTCATCTATAAAGGATGAAAAATATTTCTCTGGTGAATCAACATATTTCTTAAGAATTGCTAAGGCATCATCACTTTCAATTAACAATAAATAGGCATACTTTTGCTCTTTAACCAAGGTGCCCGCTAAAAACGAAGGCTCTGCCTCAATCTTATACGAAACAATAGAGTACGTAGTTTGTTTTCCCGAGGCCGTTGTATAGTTTCTTTTGGGTTCGTTTATCAGGTAGTTTCCAATGCGTTCTTTAGAGATTTCTTTGAATGTATCTTCAATAGACTTTTTGGTAAGCGCTTTATTTAGCTCATAAAACTGAGCATTCTTGCTTAGGCTTAAATTACTAATCATTTTGCTAGAATCCTTTTATGAGAGACTAAACTCGCAAAGCAACCCTGACAGTGGTTAGGTGAAGGCCATCTAATGCATGACGATGGGGTTCCGTATAACTCCGCTCGCCCTGCTTGAACTAGCCTCATAATCTCTTCTTTCAAAAGTTCATCCATGATGTGCTTTACCTCCCTTTTCCAGGCAGCAGCCCACCGTCGGCATACAAAACAATTTGTACCGGCATAGCGGCCGTTCAAGGCGGTAAGGGAGAAGAATATGAAGTTGAGGTCACGCGACGATCCCTGTTTGAAGTTTGGGTCGAAGCTACTATTTCGCCATCATGCTTGTCCAGCCTACGGAAGTTGAAGTGGCGCTTGGAAAGGAGTTTGGGCCTCTCTGCCGGCGCTGGCTCTGCGGTTACACCCTCAACCCCGTCTTCTTCAATATCCGGCTACTCACCAACATCTCGTCCGCTCGGCACGCATCGCCGAGCAACTGGCGAATCTGTGCGCGGTAGTCCTCTATTTCCTCGGCGCTGCGGCCGTGGACCATAGCGAACAGGTTGTAGCGCCAGCCTTCGCGGCGGGGGCGGCGGTAGCAGTGGCTGACGAAGGGTTGTGATCCGAGCAGTGGGCCGAGGCGAGGGAGGTGGGCGTCGTCTACATCCCACACGGTCATGCCGTTGTGCTTGTAGCCGAGGCGGTAGTGGTTGGGCACGGCGGCGATGCGGCGGATGGCGCCGTCGTCCTGCAGCTGGCGCAGCAGGGCCAGCACGGCGTCTTCGTCGAGATCCAGGCGTTCGCCAATCCAGCCCCAGGGATCGTCCACCAGCGGCAGGCCGGACTGGGTGAGTTCCACCAGGCGGCGCACCAGGTCGGGATCAAACCGGCCATCAAACCGAGAAATGCAGGCCGACATGGTAGGTCTCCTCCTTGGGCAGGTTGAGTACCGGCAGGCCGGTCTGCGCCTCGATACGGGCGATGGTTTCGGCGATGCCTTCGGGTGTCGCGCAGCCGAGCACGAACCACATGTTCCACTCGTGCTCGCGGCGGTAGTTGTGGGCGACTTCGGGCAGGGCGTCGAGCTGTGCGGCCACGGCGTCGAAGCGTTCTTCCGGCACGGACAGGGCGGCGAGGGTGAAGGCGCCGCCCAGGCGGTCGATGTCGAACATGGGGCCGAAACGGGTCAGGGTGCCGTCGTCCAGCAGCGCCTGGATACGCCCACGCAGGGTGTGCGGATCGCTACCCAGTTCGTCGGCCAGCGCCTGCCAGGGCTGCTTTACCAGCGGCAGGCCATGTTGCAAGCGGTTGATCAGGCGGCGGTCGAGGTCATCCATGGGCCAGCTCCCGGGCAGCGGGTGGAGCATAGCGGCCACCGCACTGCTTGAAGGCGCGGGTGCTGAACAGCAACTGGTGCGGCACTTCGCTCAATCCGTGTTCGGCCAGCAGGTTTTCGATCAGTTGGCAGACCTGTTCGCGCTCGCGGCCGTGGACCATGCAGAACAGGTTGTAGGGCCAGTCCGGCAGGCGGCGTGGGCGCTGGTAGCAGAGGTTGATGCCGGCGGCCTGGCCGAGGCATCGGCCGATCTCGTCGACCTGATCGTCGGCGATGTCCATCACCAGCATGGCGTTGGCGCGAAAGCCCAGCGCGCGATGCTTGAGCACCAGGCCGACGCGGCGGAACAGCCCGTCCTCGCTCCAGTGCCGGACCTGTTCGAGCACTGCCTGTTCGCTGGCGCCGATGCGTTCGGCCAGCATCCGATAAGGACGGGCGGCAAGCGGCAGGCCCGCTTCGAGCAGGCTGCGCAGTTGCATGGCCTGCGAGTGGTCGAGGGTGCCGGTCATGGCGCATCTCCAATGGGAAAGCCGAGGTCGATGCGGTAGGCGCATTCCATCGGCAGGTCCAGCGGCGTGAGGCCGGTTTCCGCCTCGATCTGCGCCAGCAGGGCGTCCAGGTGAGCGCGGTCAGGGCCGGTGACCACGAACCAGAGGTTGTAGTCATGCTCGCGCAGGTAGTTGTGGTTGACCTCGGGGAAGCTGTTGATCCGCGCCGCCACCGCTTCCACGCGCGCCGCTGGCACGGCGAGCGCCACCAGGGTGCTGGCGCCGGCGCGGCTGTGCTCGAAGACGGGACCGATCCGGGAAAGCCCGCCGCTGCGTTCCAGCTGCTCAAGGCTGGCGAGGATATCTTCTTCGCTGCACTCCAGCGCCTCGGCCATGGCGCGGTAGGGCTCGGCGCACAGCGGCATGCCGTGCTGGAAACGGTCGATCAGGCGGCGGCTGAGGCTGTCCAGTTGCATGTCACAACCCCGTCTCGTGGGCGCGGCTGCTGAAGAAGATGCCGCTCGGGCTTTCCGCCGGCAGGCGCTTGAGCAGTTTCAATGTATAGGGGTCCCAGACCTGAATTTCGCCGCCGTCGCGCACCGACAGCCAGAGCTGGTCGCCGCGTGCGGTGAATTCCATGTGCAGCACGGCAGGGCCGGGCTCCAGGGTGGCGATGATCTCGTGGGTTTCGCTGTCGATGACCTGGATCTTGCCGTTGTCCGGGTGGGCGAAGTTGACCCAGATCTGCCGCGCATCGGGACGCGCCATGACGAAGATCGGCTGGCCGGCGACGTCGATGGCGTCGGTCTGTTGCCAGTTTTCGCTGTCCATCACCAGCACGCGATGCTGGCCGACGGCGGGCACGAAGGTCTGGTTGCCGGCCACGGTCCAACCTTCCAGGTGCGGCATCTTGTAGACCGGCAGTTTCTGCTGGCCACGGCCGTAGCCGTCGAGGATGCGTTCGACGCCGCGCTCGGGGTGCCAGAGGTCGATCTTGGCCATGCCGTCCTCGCCGAACAGGCCTGCGATGTAGTAGCGGCCCTCCGGCGTGAGCAGCGCATCGTAGGGCTGGTTGCCGATGTTCTCGAAACGGCTGATCTGTGGCGTGCGGCTCTGGCTGAAGTCCAGCAGCCAGGTTTCGCCGGTATCGAACAGGCTGTAGATGAAGCGTTGGCCCGGCACGTCGGTGACGCCCACCACGCGGGAATTGCGGCTGCCGTCGGCCAGCGGCGTGGCGGGAATGTCGGCGATCTGCTCCAGGGTCTGGGCGTCGAAGACCTTGACGCCGCCCGGCTCGTAGTTGCCCACGGCGATCAGACGGCCGTCCTGGCTGATGGCGCCGCCGATGCTGTTGCCGCCCTGGATCACGCGCTTGTCGATGCGCTGGCGCAGCAGGTCGACCTTGGTCAGCCCGCCGTCGCGGCCGAAGACATAGGCGAAGCGCTGGTCGCGGGAAAACACCACCGAAGCGTGGGACAGGTCGCCCAGCCCCTCGATGCGCGCCAGGCTGCTCATGCCGCTGCTCTCGATCAGTTGCAGGCTGCCGGTGGCGCGTTCCACCACCACGCCCAGGTCGCCGGTACCGCGCAGGGGTTGTTGCGCGCAGGCGCAAAGCAGGCCGGCCGCAGCCAGCAGCAGGAAGGGACGGATCATGGCTTTGGATATCCTTCGAGAAGCAGATCGACCAGCCAGACGATGTCCTGCTCGTCGAGCAGGGCATTCCAGCCGGGCATGGCGGTGCCGGGTCTTCCGTGGGTCACGGTGGCGATGAGGCTTTCGCGGGGTTTGCCGGCCAGTGCGTCGCGGGTGATGGCGGGGCCGAGGCCGCCGGTCATGCGCAGGCCGTGGCAGGAACCGCAGTCCTGCACCAGAAGGTGTTCGAGTTGAGCCTGGCGTTCGGCATCAGGTGCCGCGGCCAAGGCTGCGGGAATCAGGAGGAGGGACGCCAGGGCGAGCCCCAAACGTGATACCGCGTGTCGGGACACTGTCATGACGTCCTCCAGGACGCTAGGTTACTTCTGGCTAAGAACCCACTCGGCGAGGATCTTGGCTTCTTCTTCGGTTACAGCGTTTGGCGGCATCGGGATCGGACCCCAGACGCCCTGGCTGCCGTTCTTGATGTGGCCGGCAAGCAGGTCGGCTGCGCCGTCCTGGCCCGCGTATTTGGCGGCGACTTCCTTGAATGCAGGGCCGACCAGTTTGGCATCGATGCTATGGCAGGCTGCGCAAGGCTTGCTCTTGAACAGCGCTTCGCCGTCCTGTGCCATGGCCGGCTGCAGGATCACTGCGCCGCCCAGGGCGAGCAATGGAACTAGGATTTTCTTCATCAGTACTTCCTCAAGGCTAATGGGGAGGATCTTGACGTCCTCCCCGGTTTGACACTCAGTAAACGTCGTGCTGAGTGTTATGAACGTTAAATTTACCCGTTGGGGTAATCAATCTTTTGTCCTTGATCACCTTTTTCAGCTTCAGGGTCTTGTCGTCGACCACCACGATAGCCGAATCCTCTTCCTGACCGCTCCAGACGGAGAACCAGACCTCGTTACCCGCCTGGTTGTACTCAGGTTGTACGACACGCTTGGCGCCGCCTTTGATCCCTGACCAGTCGCCGATCGGCAGTACCTTGTAGCCGGCTTCGAGGTTATTGATATCGAACACGGCGGCAGACTGGCTGACCTTGGCGTCCGGATGGAAGGTGGTGTCCAGGTACAGGTGGCTGGATTTCGGGTGCGTCTTGATGAACAGCGATCCGCCGCCCTGGCCCTTGAGCGTTTGGACCACTTTCCAGGCACTGTCAGGGTGCTTGTCCGGATCGGTGCCGATCAGCGAGATGGTCTCGTCGCCCAGGTGACTGGTGGCCCACACCGGACCGAACTCGGGGTGCACGAAGTTGGCGCCACGGCCGGGGTGCGGGATTTTGCCGACATCCACCAGAGCGGCCATTTTGCGGTCCTTGGAGTCGATCACCGCCACCTTGTTGGAGTTGTTCGCCGCCGTCATGAAGTAACGGTGGCTCAAATCCCAGCCGCCATCGTGCAGGAAGGGCGCGGTGCCGATGATGGTGGTGGACAGGTTGTCGATGTCTTCGTAGTTGACCAGCATGACCTTGCCGGTTTCCTTGACGTTGACGATGAACTCGGGGTGCTCGTGGGAGGCGATGATCGCGGCGACGCGTGGCTCGGGATGGTATTCCTGAGTGCCGACGGTCATGCCGCGGGTGGAGACGATCTGCAGCGGCTCCAGGGTCTCGCCGTCCATGATGGTGAACTGTGGCGGCCAATAGTCACCGGCGATCACGTACTTGTCTTCGTAGCCCTTGAACTTGGAGGTTTCCACCGAGCGCGCCTCGATGCCGACCTTGATTTCAGCGACCTTGACCGGCTCCTTGCCCCACAGGTCGATCATGTCGATCTTGGCGTCGCGCCCGATCACCAGCAGGTAGCGGCCCGAAGCGGACATGCGCGAAATGTGCACGGCGTAGCCGGTGTCGATGGTCTTGACGATTTCTTTGCTGTCACCGTCGATCAGCGCAATCTTGCCGTCGTCACGCAGGGTGACGGAAAACAGATTGGGCAGGTCCAGCTTGTTCATTTGTTTGGTTGGTCGGTCCTCGGGCTTGACCAGCACCTGCCAGGAGTCCTTCATCTGCGCCATGCCCCACTCCGGCGGGGTCGGTGGCGTGTGCTGGATGAACTTGGCCATCAAGGTGATTTCGTCTTTGGTCAGCGCATTGGAGGTGCCCCAGTTCGGCATGCCGGCGGGCGAGCCGTAAGTGATCAGCGCTTCGAGAAAGGCCTGGCCGCGTTCCTGGGTGATGTCCGGCGTCAGCGGCTTGCCGGTGGCGCCCTTGCGCAGCACACCGTGGCAGCCGGCGCAGCGCTGGAAGTAGATTTCCTTGGCCTTGTCGAATTCGGCGGAGCTCAGGTCCGGCGCGCCGGGGGAATGCACCACCTGAGCGCTTGCAGGATCGATGCTGGACGCACGCCCCTTGTAGGCCGCATCGGCGCTTTCGGGATTGGCTGCCGCCTGGGCAACTGCCAGACCGAGCAGTGAAAAGCCGGCGATGAAGCCCGCCAATACTGGTTTGCTCATACTCTTTTCTCCTCTGACCGCATCTTGCGGTTCCTGCTAATGACGGCGATGTGGCAGTTCCCGGGGCTTGCTGTGCGCGATTTGCATCCTAGAGAGAGCCGTTGCGAATGCGCTTGATGGCAATCAAGAGTGACCCTGGGATCGGGCAGGCGTGACGTCGTGTCGCGGGCAAGTCTGATAAGACGACAGGAGCGCTGGAGGCTAGAGGTGCCCGGCTTCCGTGTGGTGCATGCAGTTGGTGCGCTTGTTTCGTCTGGCTTTCCAGCCTCCCGCCCCCTCGCCTATTTCCATCGAGGCTTGACCGTAATCAAGCTTCGCCGGCGGATGGCTTGAGGGCGGCCGGTGTGGCGGGTAGCTTGGCAATAGATGAATAACCAACCGCCGCAGTGAGGTATTGCCCAATGAATGCGCCCGAGAACCTCGTCGGCCTGGCTGACGCGCCGTTCTATCAACCGCAGGCCAACGAAGAAGTGCTTTTCGAGCAGGCCTGGCGCCATGGCATGCCGGTGCTGATCAAGGGGCCGACCGGTTGTGGCAAGACCCGTTTCGTGCAGTACATGGCGCATCGCCTGAACCTGCCGCTGTACACCGTGGCCTGTCATGACGATCTGTCCGCAGCCGATCTGGTCGGCCGCCATCTCATCGGTGCTCAGGGCACCTGGTGGCAGGATGGCCCGCTGACCCGTGCGGTGCGCGAAGGCGGCATCTGCTATCTCGATGAAGTGGTGGAAGCGCGGCAGGACACCGCCGTGGTCCTGCACCCGCTGGCCGACGATCGCCGCGAGCTGTTCATCGAACGCACCGGCGAAGCACTGAAGGCGCCGCCGGGCTTCATGCTGGTGGTCAGCTACAACCCCGGTTACCAGAATCTGCTCAAAGGTATGAAACCCAGCACCCGCCAGCGCTTCGTGGCCATGCGTTTCGATTATCCGTCGGCTGCCGAGGAACAGCGCATCGTCGCCAACGAGGCGCAGGTGGATGCCGCGCTGGCTGCGCAGGTGGTCAAGCTCGGGCAGGCGCTGCGTCGCCTCGAACAGCATGATCTGGAAGAAGTCGCCTCGACCCGGCTGCTGATCTTCACCGCCCGCATGATCCGTTCCGGCATGAGCCCGCGCGAGGCCTGCATGGCGTGCCTCGCCGAGCCGCTGTCGGACGACCCGCAAACCGTAGCCGCCCTGATGGATGTGGTCGATGTCCACTTCGCATGAAACCCTCGCCCTGACGAACCGCCGGCTGCCAGGCGATCTGGCGATGTGGTTCTTCATCCTCGCCGAGCTGACGGTGTTCGCCATCCTGATCCTGGCGTTCGCCGTTACCCAGCTACTGAACGCCGAGACGTTCCGCGAAAGCCGCGCGGCGCTGGACAGTTCCATCGGGTTGGTGCTGACGCTGAGTCTGCTGACCTCCGGTTTGCTGGCGGCGCTGGCGGTGGAGCAGGTGCGTCTGGATCGGCCACGTCGCGCAGCGGCGTTGCTGCTGGCTGCGCTGGTGACCTCGTGCGTCTACGTGGTGCTCAAGCTCAACGAGTACAGCCACCTTGCCGGGTTGGGTCTGGGGCTCGAGCACAGCACCTTTTTCACGCTGTACTGGATTCTCACCGGCTTCCATTTCCTGCACGTACTGCTGGGGATGGTCATCCTCGGCTGGATGGCCGAGCGCTGCCGCCGGCAGGCCTACACCGCGCGTGACTGCGCCGGGCTGGAGTCCGGGGTGCTTTATTGGCACATGGTGGATGTGGTCTGGGTGGTGCTGTTCCCGCTGGTCTACGTAATCAACTGACGAGGGTGTGATGTCTGCTTCGAAGGTGCTGATTGTCTGCTGGCTGGTCCTGGCCGCACTGTCCACGGCGACGGTGGCGCTGGGCAGTTCCGGCTCGACCCTGCTGCTCGCCGCGGCGGTGCTGGTCATAGCCCTAGTGAAGGGCTGGGTGATTACCGAGCGCTTCATGGAAATGTGTCACGCCCCCGTCATGTGGCGTTTGCTGATGCTCGGCTGGCCGCTGGTGATGGCGGCTGGGGTGATCCTGACGCTGGTTTGAGTCCAGTCAGGCCGGGCGTTGAAGGCTCGCTCGCTGGTGGGCTGAAGCCCACCCTACGGACTGTAGCGTTCCGCGCCCGCCAATGTAGGGTGGGCCGGGCGGCGTTCCGCTTCAGCCCACCGATATCAACAATCTTGATCGCTCTCAATGCCCCGCGTCGGCGCGTTGCTCTGGACGCTCCGCGTCTGCTTTAAGAGTCCTGCACATCCAGCAAGTAGGGTGGGCTTCAGCCCACCTTTACAGAACAAGAGGCGTAAACCCTCGATTGCCCCCACACCGAAGCAGCCCCCTCTCCCCAACACTTTGTCCCGGTTAAAACGCGATGTTTTTCGGAGAGAGGTTCAGGGTGAGGGGCTGCCCTCGTTGCCCTCTCCGTCCCCCAAACAAACGCCAAAAGCCTATTTCATCCTTCTTCCCAGCCCCTTGCCGTGCCCTCAACGCTGCGCCTACTCACCTCCCATAAACCCGACTAAAACGTTTGGTCTTTTTTCTTGATTGCCATCAAGCAGGTTTCGATAGCTCCCTTCTTAAACTGGCCACGCCAAGCCATGAGGAGGCGACCATGTCCGAGACCTTCACCAAGGGGATGGCCAGGAATATTTACTTCGGGGGAAGCGTGTTCTTCTTCCTGGTATTCCTAGGCCTGACCTATCACACAGAACAAACCTTCCCAGAACGAACGAATGCATCGGAATTGACCGAGGCGGTAGTGCGCGGAAAAGAGGTCTGGGAAAACAACAACTGCATCGGCTGCCACAGCCTGCTTGGTGAGGGCGCCTACTTCGCGCCGGAACTGGGTAACGTCTTCGTTCGCCGTGGCGAGGATGCGGCCTTCAAGCCCTTCCTGAGTGCCTGGATGAAAGCGCAGCCGCTGGGCGCGCCAGGACGCCGGGCGATGCCGCAATTCAACCTGAGCGAGCAGGAAGTCGACGATCTGGCGGAGTTCCTCAAGTGGACCTCGAAGATCGATACCAACAACTGGCCGCCAAACAAGGAGGGCTGAGAGATGAGCATCATGAATCCGCATCTCAAATTCCAATCGCAAGCGGTCGCCAAACCCTACTTCGTGTTTGCGCTAATCCTGTTCGTCGGGCAGATCCTATTCGGCCTGATCATGGGCCTGCAGTACGTCGTCGGTGACTTCCTGTTCCCACTGTTGCCATTCAACGTGGCGCGGATGGTTCACACCAACTTGCTGATCGTTTGGTTGCTGTTCGGCTTCATGGGCGCGGCCTACTACCTCATCCCCGAGGAAGCGGATCGCGAACTGCACAGCCCGAAACTGGCGATCATCCTGTTCTGGGTGTTTGCAGCCGCTGGTGTGTTGACGATTCTTGGCTACCTGTTCGTGCCTTACGCCGGACTGGCGGAAATGACCAAGAACCACCTGCTGCCGACCATGGGTCGCGAGTTCCTGGAACAGCCGACGATCACCAAGATCGGCATCGTGGTGGTGGCCCTGGGCTTCCTCTATAACGTCGGCATGACCATGCTCAAGGGTCGCAAGACCGTGATCAGCACGGTGATGATGACCGGTCTGATCGGCCTGGCGGTGTTCTTCCTGTTCTCCTTCTACAACCCGGAAAACCTGGCGCGCGACAAGTACTACTGGTGGTTCGTGGTGCACCTGTGGGTTGAAGGCGTGTGGGAGTTGATCATGGGTTCGATGCTGGCCTTCGTCCTGATCAAGATCACCGGCGTCGACCGTGAAGTGATCGAGAAGTGGCTCTACGTAATCATCGCCATGGCCCTGATCACCGGCATCATCGGCACCGGTCACCACTTCTTCTGGATTGGTGCGCCTGAGGTCTGGTTGTGGCTGGGTTCGATCTTCTCGGCTCTTGAACCGCTGCCGTTCTTCGCCATGGTGCTGTTCTCGCTGAACATGGTGAACCGTCGTCGGCGCCAGCATCCGAACAAGGCTGCATCGCTCTGGGCCATCGGCACGACCGTGACTGCGTTCTTCGGCGCTGGCGTGTGGGGCTTCCTGCACACCCTGGCTCCGGTGAACTACTACACCCACGGTTCGCAGTTGACCGCCGCCCACGGCCACCTGGCCTTCTACGGTGCCTACGCGATGATCGTGATGACCATGATCAGCTACGCCATGCCGCGTCTGCGTGGCCTGGGTGAAGCGCCGGATGCACGGGCTCAGCGCATCGAGATCTGGGGCTTCTGGCTGATGACCATCTCCATGGTTGCCATCACCCTGTTCCTCACCGCCGCTGGCGTGGTGCAGGTCTGGCTGCAACGCATCCCGGCTGACGGCGCGGCGATGTCCTTCATGAATACCGCCGACCAACTGGCCGTGTTCTTCTGGTTGCGGTTGATCGCCGGGGTGTTCTTCCTGGTTGGGCTGGTCTGCTACCTGTACAGCTTCAGGCAGCGTGGCCGGGTTACCGCCGACGTACCTGCAGCAGTCGCTGCAGCCTGAGACTGACGCACGATGAACGACGGCCCGGCTGACCCAGCGGGCCGTCTTCGTTTTTGAACTGCGCTACGGAGATCGCAATGGCCTTTACCATCGAAGTCGAAGAGTGGGTCGGCAGCGTCTGGCACCGTTTCATCACCCGCCGCGCCAGTCCCGATTTTCCCGAGGCGTGCGTCGAGCTGGAGAGCATGCAGCGGCCCTTGTCGGTCCTGTTCCGAGCCATGGGTGGCGCCAGCGGTATCGGCGTGGAAGCCGCCAATGCGCGCGACATGATGCTGCGCCGCAATCTGCTGCAACAGGTCGCCGGCACCTGCAAGCAACTGCCGGTCGCCTGGTGCGACGCGAGCAACCTGCGCCTGCCGCAGCGCCTTGCGGTCTATCCGGAAGTTTCACTCAATCAGGATCTCTATCGCTGGCTGGCGCTGCTCGCAGCGCAGGCGGGCGAGATGCGCCATTGGGCGCGTGATAACCAGCGCTGGACCCAATCGATTCTCCAGCGCTTCCCCGCCATGCGGCCACGCTATGAGCGATTGGTCGAGGCACATCTTCAGCTGCGTCCCGATCCGGCCACGCTGCCGCGCGCCGAAGCCGCGCTGGAGCGCGCGCTGTGCCAGGCATTGCGCGAGCCGGGCAGTGTCGAGCAGTTTCCACGCAGCGAAGTGGCACCCTGGCCGCTGCCGATGTGGCTGTACCCGGCAGAAAACCTTGGCGTGCCGCAAGCCACCGAGCTGGCCGAAGAGGATCAGGACAACACCCTGCAAGCCCCACCCACTGAGCAGAAAGGCATGCGCAAACGCGCCAAGCGGGTCGAGGAAACGACCGGCAAGGGCGGTTTGATGTTGTTCCGCCTGGAGAATCTGTTCAGCTGGTCCGAGCACGTCGAGCTAGATCGCCAGGGCGACGACAGCGAAAACGAGGACGCCTCGCGCGTCGCCGAGGACCTCGATGAAATCGCCATGTCCCGCCAGCGCATGCGCAAGGGCGGTGGTCTCAAGCTGCACCTCGATTTGCCGCCGTCGGACGTGGACGACATTCCGCTGGGCGAAGGCATCAAGCTGCCGGAGTGGGACTATCGCAAGCAGCGCCTGCAGGAGGATTTCGTCAGCTTGCAGATGATGCTGCCGCGCGGCTCCGAACCCAAGGGCTTGCCGCTGCGGCTGAGCCCGTTGGCGCGCAAGCTGCGGCGGCAATTCGAGCACCTGCGCAACGATCGGCAGTGGCTGCGCGGCCAGCCCCAGGGCTCCGAGTTGGACATGCAGGCCTGGCTGGACTTTCACGTCGAGCGCCAGCATGGCCAATGCGCCGAGCGTGGGCTGTTCATGGAGCAGCGGCAGAACCGTCGTGACCTGGCCTGTCTGCTGTTGGCCGATTTGTCGATGTCCACCGATGCGCACCTGGATGACGAGCACAAGGTGATCGACGTCATCACCGACAGCTTGCTGCTGTTCGGCGAAGCGCTGTCGGCGGTCGGCGATGAGTTCGCGTTGTACGGTTTCTCCTCGCTACGCCGCCAGCAGGTGCGCATGCAGGAATTGAAAAGCTTCCGCCAGTGTTATGACGATGAAACGCGCGGACGTATCCAGGCGCTCAAGCCCGGCTATTACACCCGCATGGGCGCGGCGATCCGCCAGGCCACTGAGCTGCTTGGCAAATGCAAGCAGCGGCGCAAGTTGCTGTTGCTGGTCACCGACGGCAAACCCAACGACCTGGACCTGTACGAAGGCCGCTACGGCGTCGAAGACACCCGCGAAGCGGTACTCGAAGCGCGGCGCCAAGGCCTGTTGCCGTTCTGCATCACCATCGACCAGGAGGCCGGTGATTACCTGCCGTACATGTTCGGCGCCAACGGCTACACCCTGATCAAGGAACCGCAACAGCTGCCGTTCCGCCTGCCGCAGCTGTACAAGCAGTTGACGAAGGGGTGAGGGGTTGGCTGGAGTGTTGCGTGGAATTGTTGGGCTGAAGCCCACCCTACCGGATCGTGCGGAGTAGTCCCGTAGGGTGGGCTTCAGCCCACCAGCCTGCTCAACGGGCGGCGCTCCGCTTTAGCCAACGTTCACGCTTCCGGCCCCTAGAAAAGATGCCGCGGCAACCAGACGATCATTGCCGCGCAGAAGACTGTGAGACCGATACAGAACCAGAAGAACTTGCGCTGCCTACGTTCGTCGGCTGTATCGGCGTGGGCGGGGAGGGGCATGCCGCAGTGGCTGCACTCGGCTTCTTTCGGTGGGTTGGGTTGCTGGCAGTACAGGCACAGGGGCATGGCGGTGTCCTCGTTACGTCAGGTCCAGCTTGCCACGCCTGGCGGTTGATCGCGGTTGACCGCAATCAACCGCTTGCCAAAGCCGCTGGCGCCGAGCCGAACGGCATCGGGCGCAGTGTCGGTCACTCGAATTGTTCGAGGCGCTGGGGGTCGAGAATGGTGATCTGACGGCCGTCCTGGGTGATGATCCCTTCGTCGATCAGGCGGCGGATGATCCGCGAAAAGGTCTCCGGCTGGATCGACAAATGGCCGGCGATCAGCTGCTTGGCCATCGGCAGCTCGAAGCTGTTGCCATCCGTTTTCAGTCGCGCCAGCTGGGTCATCAGGTAACGCACCACGCGGTGGGTGGCGTTCTTCAGTGACAGCGTTTCGATCTCGTTGATGCGCTGATGCAGCCGCACGCTCAGCTTGCCGAGCAGGGCGAAGGACAGTTTCTGGTTCGCTTCCAGCAGGCGCATGTAGGCCGTGTTGGAGAACCGATAGACCTGGCTCGGGCAAACGGCCTGGGCCGAGGCGACGTAGTTGGGCGTGTCCATCAGCATCATCGCTTCGGCAAAGGTCTGGCGATTGCCGATCACCTCGAAGACCTTCTCCTGGCCGTCCGGGGTCAGGCGGTAGATCTTGATCGCGCCGGAAATCACGAAGTAGAACGAGTGAGCCGGTTCGCCCTGATGAAAGAGGTTGTCGCCCTTGTCGAGATTGAGCAGCTGGCTGGCGCTCATCAGTTCGTCCATCTGCTGATCGTTCAGCGGTTCGAACAGGTGGTGACTACGGAGAATCTGGTTGTGTACGCGATGAAGCACCATGCAAGGCATCCTGTTTTCTAATAATTGGCCGTGCGCAACCGGTCTCGTTGAGGAGGCGGTAACGCGGCGCTGATTCGTTACTGAGCCTAGCGCAACCCTGTGGCTCGAGTATTGATGCAGGCCAGGGTCGGACGATACTGACGCCGCATCGTGGACCGGTTCAATGCGCGGCTTTTGCCGATTCGCTCCAGTGCGGTGGTGCGGCGAACATCTCGGGATAGCGGTGCAGCGTGGCAAGGATGAGCTGCGCGCCCTGCTCTTGCTCGGCATTCTCGGCTAGCGCCTTGGCACCCTTGAGCAAGTCGGCCAACAGTCCATGCAACGCGGCATCGGCTTGCTCGGTCAGTTCGCAGTGGGCGATCAGGAAGGAGACGTTATCTTCCACCGCCGTCTGCAGCTGCTTTGCCGCCCGTGCGTCGATGGGTACTGCCGAGCCGTCTGGCAATGCGACATCCACCGCATCACGCAGCTGCGTCATACCCTTGCGCAAGGCCGCGTCGGTCGGCCATTGCTGATCGTTGCTAGAAGGCACCGCCGCTGAGTGCCCGTCATGGTCGTGATGATGAGAGACGGCGGCCTGTGCGCTGTCGACGACCAGATCGAGTGCCACGCCGCTGGCCAGTGCCAGCATCGACGCCATCGCCACGCCCCATGCCAAAGGCTGGATAACTGCTTTCATATCGCCTCCGATGCCTGACTCAGTGCGCCGCTGCGTTGGTGAACAGGATGTTGTTTTCCAAATGGATGTGCTGCATCAGGTCGTTGCGCAGCTCATCCAGCCCGCGATACAGCGCGCGCCAGGTGTTGCAGGCGTTCGCCGGCGGGGTGATGTCGTGGGTCAGCTCGGCCAAGCGCTCCAGGGCGGCGCCGTGCTGATCGTGCTCGTAGCGCATCACGGCGATCGGGCCCTGCGTTTGCGGCAACTGGATATTGCGTCGCAGCATCGGAAAGAGGATCTGCTCTTCCTTGAGCATGTGGCTTTCGAGTTCCTGCTGCATGGTCCACAGATGCTCGGCCAGACCGACCGGGCAATCCGCCTTGTTGCCATGCACCTGCTCGACGCGGCTGGCCAGGCGGATCAGTTCGGAAAACTGTTCGCGATGGCGCTCATGGAAGCGTTCGAGGACATGATCGATCAGGGCGCTGGCCGGCTCGCTCCGCCAATCCGGCTCGGCTGTTGGAGCGCTTTGCAGTGCGGCGAGTTCGCCGGCGATCGCCTCTGCATCAAGGCTGCGCTGCTGGGCTGCGTCGCGCAGTGGTGTATTGCCGCCGCAGCAGAAATCCAGCTTGTACTGGCGAAACACGCGCGTGGCGCCAGGGATAAGGCAGGCCAGAGTGCCCAGGGTTTGCTCGGTAAGCGCAGTCGTCATGGCAATGTTCCTTAGTGGGTGGCTGGACTTGGTTTATTAGATAGCGCAAGCCTTGTGCCATGAGGCAACACATTGATTCGGAAAAAGAAAAAATTCGAGCTGGTGAAATTTACCTGAGCGGTTTAGGGTTTAAAAAACCTTGAGGGTATTTGTAACCATGATGGAAGAAGCGCTACTGGCCGACCTCGTTACCGAATTGCCGAACGCCGTTCGCCTGCAACGGCTGGTGCATACGCTGCATGAGCGCTTTCGCTGTGGCGCGGTGGTGTTGCTGCGCCTGGACGAAGACACGCTGCGCCCGATGGCGGCGGTGGGGCTGGTGCAGGAAGCGCTTGGCCGACGCTTCGTCGTGGCCCAGCATCCGCGACTCGCCGCCATTCTTTCGCAACGCGAGCCCGCTTGGTTCGAGCCCGACAGCCGCTTGCCCGACCCCTACGATGGCCTGCTCGACGAACACGTCGGCGAACCCTTGCCGGTGCACGACTGCATGGGCGTCAGCCTGTTCGTGGAAGGCAAGTTGTGGGGCGCGCTGACCCTCGATGCGCTGCACGCCGGCACCTTCGATGACGAGACCCGTCGCGACCTGCAGCGCTACACGCTGGTGATCGAGGCGGCGATTCGCATCACCCGGTTGGAGCACGAGAATCGCGGCTTGCGCTTGGCGCGCAGCGATGTGCTGGAAACCACACAGGTGCCGGGCGACGGCGAAATTCTCGGGCAGAGCCAGGTGATCGCCGAGTTGCTGCGCGAGCTGGAAGTGGTCGCCGACTCCGAACTACCGGTGTTGCTGCTGGGCGAGACCGGCGTCGGCAAGGAGCTGTTTGCCCGCTGGCTGCATCGTCATTCGCGCCGTCGGAACAAGCCGCTGGTGCTGGTCAATTGCGCCGCATTGCCCGAATCGCTGGCCGAAAGCGAGCTGTTCGGCCACGTAAAAGGCGCGTTTTCCGGTGCGACGACCGACCGTCCTGGCCGTTTCGACGCAGCCAACGGCGGGACTTTGCTGCTCGATGAGGTGGGCGAACTGCCGCTGATCGTTCAGGCCAAGCTGTTGCGCACCCTGCAGAACGGCGAGATCCAGCGGCTCGGCGCCGACAAGCCGCGTCAGGTCGACGTGCGGATCATCGCCGCGACCAACCGCAACCTGCGCGAGAGCGTGCGTGACGGGCACTTCCGCGCCGACCTCTATCATCGTTTGTCGGTCTATCCGGCACCGATCCCACCGCTGCGCGAGCGCGGCAACGATGTGCTGATCCTGGCCGGTTATTTCCTCGAACTGAACCGCGCGCGGCTGGGCCTGCGCAGCATGCGTCTGTCTCCGGCCGCGGAACGCGCGCTGCTGGGCTATGCCTGGCCGGGCAACGTGCGCGAACTGGAGCACGTGATCAGCCGCGCGGCGTTGCGACTGCTCAGTCGTGGCGCCTCGCGCAGCGAAATTCTCACGCTGGAGCCCGACCTGCTCGATCTGGACAGCACCAACTCCGCCTCGCTTGCGCCAGTTGCCGAAGCTCAACCGGCGCCAACGGAAGCCGAAATCGTCTCGCTGCGCGAAGCGGTCGATAACGCTCAGCGCCAGGCGATCGTGCGAGCACTGGAAGCCAGCGGCGAGAACTGGGCGCAGGCGGCGCGCTTGCTCGATGTCGATTCCAGCAACCTGCACAAGCTGGCCAGGCGGTTGAAGTTGAAATAACGCGCGGCCGACTGTGCGTCCGGAAGCCGTGTGTCGCTTGGTGTGAATGGGCGAGCTATTACAAGGGTCTATTACCCATCATTCAACGAGACGAGGACACGACATGGCTCTGGATCAAGAAGCGTTCGAAACGTTACTTTCAGAAGTGCGGGCGCACGCAGATCGCGCGGCCAGCGAAAACGACCCGCAGCACTACCGCGCCGCCTTTGAAGCCAGCCTCAGGGCCATGCAGTTGCTGGCCGAAGAGTCCGGCGCCTGGCGCCAGATGGTCGCCCGCGCTACCGAAGAATTCGAGGGCGACGAGGGGATATAGCGAGGGCGGTTGTGCACGTGTATTCGCCTTGCTGGTGGGCTGAAGCGGAACGCCGCCCGGTCCATCCTACAGAGGCCGTTGAATCGTAGGGTGGGCTTCAGCGCACCAGCCACCCTGCAAGGCACCATGCCAACGAATCAACCGCGCTACCGCGCCGTGACCCCTTGACGTTCATCAGTGCGACTTCGGGGCGTCTACCTATACCGGTGGGCTGAAGCCCGCCCTCCAGTTATCGAAGCGGAACGCCGCCCGGCACTCTACGATTTAAGCCTTGTAGATACCGTCTTACCCCTTTAGCGAGCAAGAGCCAGTTTTGGGTCAAAAGGCTGGTTCGATTTCAGGACCCCA
>DALZYJ010000019.1:0-112985 GCA_031988485.1 Pseudomonas sp. | reverse complement strand
AGCCTTTTGACCCAAAACTGGCTCTTGCTCGCTAAGGGGGTAAGACGGTATCTACTTGTTGCAGGCCGACAGCATGGCAACAGGCCTGAAGCTTGATACAAAGACCTCCAGGCCCCACCAGCGGTGTTAGGGCAGGCAAATCCGTAGGGTGGGCCGGGCGGCGCTCCCTACATGCATGAAAATTCCCGGTGGGCTGAAGCCCACCCTACATTGGTCGGTGCTCGCGACAGTTGCAGTTCGGCGCACAATCGCTACTCTTGGCGCCTCGAACCAGCCGTATCGACGAGACACCTTATGTTGAGCTTCCTTCCCGCTCCCTTGCGGGGCATCCTTGCCGGGCTGATCCTGGCGCTGAACACACTGTTCTGGTGCTGGCCGCTGTTCTTCCTTTCGCTGGTCAAGCTGGCGCTGCCGATTCCCGGGGTTCAGCGCAAACTGCGCTTCGGCATGCACTGGATCGCCGAATCCTGGATGGCCGTCAATGGCTTCTGGATGGACCTGATGCGACGCACCGAATGGGATGTGCAGGGGCTGGAAAAGGTCGACATGCAGCACTCCTATCTGGTCACCAGCAACCATCAGAGCTGGGCCGATATCCTGATGCTGCAGTACCAGCTGAACCGGCGGATGCCGATCCTGAAGTTCTTTCTCAAACAGGAACTGATCTGGGTGCCGGTCATTGGCCTGTGCTGGTGGGCGCTGGAATTTCCGTTCATGAAGCGTTTCACCAAGGAATACCTGACCAAGTATCCGGAGAAACGCGGTCAGGATCTGGCGACGACCCGCAAGGCATGCGAGCGCTACCGGACCAACCCGGTGTCGGTCTTCAATTTCCTCGAAGGGACGCGCTTCACGCATGACAAGCACGGCGAACAGGCCTCGCCCTATCGCTACCTGCTCAAGCCAAGAGCAGGCGGCATCGCGTTTGTGATCGATGCGATGGGTGAGCAACTGACATCGCTGATCAATGTCACCATTCACTACCCGAACGGCAATCCGAGCTTCTGGGATCTGCTGAGTGGCCGGATCGACCGAGTCGTGATGCGCGTCGACTCGCAACCCATCCCGGCTGAGTTCCTGCACCGCAACTACGACCAGGATGAGCGTTATCGACTCAGCTTCCAGGAGTGGGTCAATGAGCTATGGAGCGAAAAGGACGCCGAACTCGAAGAGCTGCATCGCCAGTATCCGCCGAGTCGCTAGTCCATCGAGTCCGGCGGCGGCTTCGTCAATTGCCGAGTTGCTGCCAGTCTATGCGCCGGGGGAAGGCCAAGGCGTCTTCCACCACCAAGCCGGGCGCCACAAGAAAGCCCTGCATGACCTGACAGCCGTGATCGATCAACCAGTCGCGCTGAGCCAGGGTTTCGACCCCCTCGGCGATCACTTCGAGTTCCAGATTGCGCCCCAGGTCGATGATAGTGCTGACCACCGCCGCGTCACGCGGCGAGTCGAGCATGTTGGCAATGAACAACCGGTCGATCTTCAGCGTATCCAGATCGAAATGGCGCAGATAGGCCAGTGACGAGTAGCCGGTGCCGAAGTCGTCCACCGCGACCTTGACGCCCAGCTCCCGCAGCTGCCGAAGCTTGTTGCAGCTCTGCTCCAAGTCCTGCATCAGCGCACCTTCGGTGACTTCCAGCTCCAGTTGGCGCGGATCGAGCTGGTATTCGTCGAGCAGACGGCGCAGTTCGTCGATCAGACCGGCACGGGCGAACTGCACCGGACTGACGTTGAAACTCAGTATCAGCTTGTCCCCGAAGCGCTCGCGCCAGTCCTGGCATTGGGCCATGCCCTCACGTAGCGCCCATTCGCCAACCCGATCGATCAGACGAGTTTCTTCCAGCAGCGGAATGAAGACGTTGGGCTCGACCTCACCGCGCCCGGCGTAATCCCAGCGCAGTAAGGCCTCGAAGCCGCGCAGCTCACCGGTTTCGAGCTTCACCTGCGGCTGATAGGCCAGCGCGAAACCATTGCGCTCGATGGTGCTGCGCAGGTTTTCCTCCATCATCAGGCGCGCATGGGCCCGGCCGTTCATTTCGCTGGAGAAGAAGCGGTATTGCTGGCGCCCGGCGCGCTTGGCCTCATACATAGCCATGTCTGCCGAACGGAGCAGTTCTTCGACACTCTGCCCGCAATCGGGGAAATGGGCGATGCCGATACTCGCGCCCAAGGTAACGTCGGTGCCGTTGATGGTGTGGCGAACAGAAATCAGTTCGATGAGCTTCTCCGCGACTTTCGCGGCGTCTTCTGGATGGTCGAGCGAATCCAGCAAGGCGGTGAACTCGTCTCCGCCCATTCGCGCAATGATGTCGTAGGGACGCATGCAGGCTTCAAGCACCCGCGCGACGCGGCAAAGGATTTCGTCGCCCGCATCGTGACCCAGCGAATCGTTGATGCGCTTGAAACCATCCAGGTCGATATAGAGGATGGCCATGCGCTTGCCGTTCCGATCGATCCGCGCCAGGGCCGACTCCAGCGCCTGATGAAACCCGCGCCGATTCAGCAGACCGGTCAGCGAATCGGTCACCGCCTGGGTTTCCAGCTGGACGTGGAGATTGCGCACCACCGACATGTCCAGCGCGATCACTACCATCGAGCGCTGCTGGCGAGGTAGCGGTGACGACGACAAGGCAACCGGCAAGGTGCCGCCATTAGCGGTATGCAGCTGTGCCTCGTGCAGGCGGTAGGTATTGCCGTTACGCCACTGTTTATAGAAATCGGTATCGCGCCAGGCCTCGGGCATCTGTGGAGAAGCCAGATGATCGACCAGCGCGGTGCCCTGCAGATCTTCGACGCGGGTGTGCAGCATTTGCGCAATCGCCGGATTGGCAAAACTGATGAAGCCATCCTCGCCCACCACCAGGATGCCTTCGGCAGCGTTGTTCAGCACCGAGGCATTGAAGGCCCGCGCGCTGTCGAGCTGCTGGGTCAGAAGCTGCAGATCGCGTCGGTTGTGTTCATGGCTGAGCAGGGTGTTGATCTTGTGCTTGAGCACCTGTGGATCGAACGGCTTGAGGATGAAATCAACCGCGCCGGTCGCATAGCCACGCAATACCGACTCGCGGGTATGCGCGATGGCCGAGACGAAGATGATCGGCGTATACCGTGTATGAGGGCTGCCACGCATCAGCCGCGCGACTTCGAAGCCGTCCATGCCGGGCATTTGCACGTCCAGCAATACCAGCTCGACGTCCAGATCGAGCAGCGCCTGCAACGCAGCCTCTCCGGAATTGACCGTATGCACCTGCCAGTCGCCATCGCCAAGCAGGGCTTCCATGGCCACCAGGTTCGCTTCGCGATCGTCGACGACCAGCAGAGTACGTGTACGAGGTTGTGATTTGGCTTGTACCCGCGCCATTACCTGACTCTCCTGCCCACTGCGCAGTTACTTCTGATTCTGATGGTGTCGGCTCGGCAGCCGACTCTGGACGAATGCGTCACGTACTTCTCCTCAAGGGCTCTCGTGAGGGCCACCGGCGCGCTCCAGGCAACGCCGTAGCAACTCGACCAGCTTGGCGCGTTCGACGGGTTTGAACAGAAAATCGTCTGCCCCGGCAGTGACGCTTTGTTCCCGAACGGCTGGATCGGCACCAGCCGCCAGTGCCACGATCGGCACCTGACAACCATAGTCGTTTCTGAGCTGGCGTATCAGTGCAGGGCCGTCATTATTAGGCAAAGCCATGTCCACGAATGCCAAATCGAAGGCATCTTCGTCGAATCGCTCAAGCGCCTCGGTGCTCGTCGTCGCCGGTACTACCTGCAATCCCTGCTCATCGAGCAAAGCGCTGACGGCGTATATGGACCGTACGTCGGAATCCACCAATAGCACCCGTCTTCCCAGCAACGGATGCTCCGTTCCATTCACGCCCGCCGCCACGGCCTCAGGCTCAGCCGTTGTGGGCTTCAATGCATCTTCCATATGCTCCAGTCCCTCTGTTTTTGACAACGCAACCGATGGGTAACGCCGTAGACGCTCCAGGTTCTTTTCCGAAAGCGGCGCCCGGCTGTTCAATATCACGCGTGCATCCTCGAGCGAGCGCAGGCGATCAAGCGCTTCGAGCAAATCCAGACCGTCTTCGTTCGGCAGATCGAAATCGATTACCAGCATCGTGAAGGCATGCTCGGCATAGGCCAGTCGCGCCTCTTCGCTACCCTGGCAATCGGTGACACGGTAACCAATACGCTCGAAATGCTCGCGTAACTGGCGGCGCCGCTCCGGGTCGGCTTCCACCAGCAACAAGCGCGCTGGATCAGTTTCCTGCTGAGCCAGTTCGATGAACAGGCGCTCGAGCTCCGAGTGCGTCACAGGCTTGAGTAGATAGCGCGAGTTATCGTCGGACCAGCCGTGCGGCTGCGGCACGCACGAGATGATGTACACCGGCGTGCCCTGATGCCGAGCTTCTTCCCGCAGCACTCGATGGACCTGCCAACCACTGATATCGGGCAAGAGGATATCGAGGATGACTGCTGCGAAACGGTCCCGTTCCAAGGCCTCCAGCCCCTCCTGTCCGGTACCGCAGACAGTGCTGGGAAACCCATGGGCCTGTCCGACTTCGGCTACCACCGAGGCGAAGTCGGCATCGTCTTCGATGATCAGCACGCCGCCGCCCTGGCCCCGATGGAACGGCCGCAACGTTCGGATCTCCGTGGTTGCGGCCAGCTTCAGCGGTATCTCGACAGTGAAGCTCGACCCCTGACCCGGCGCGCTTCTGAGGTAAATACCGCCGCCCAGCACTTCGGCCAACTGCCGCGCAATGGCCAAGCCCAGGCCGGCGCCGCCGTATTGCCGGCTGATCGAGCCGTCGATCTGCTGGAAGGCCTGGAAAATCCGCTCGTGCTGGTCTTCGGCGATGCCGACGCCGGTATCGGTCACGCAGATCTGCAGCATGTCTTCAGCGGCGGATTGCTCGGCGGGCGTGCAGACGACGTGGATATCCACGTAGCCCTGTTCGGTGAACTTCAACGCGTTGGTGACGAGATTGCGCAGGATCTGCTGCAGACGCGCGCGGTCGCTAATGATCGTCTCCGGCACCTCCGGCGCGATTCGGGTACCGAGGACCAGCCCGTTCTGCTCGGCCATCGGCTGCAGCCCCTTGGTCAGGTCCGCCAGCAGGTCGGCGAGATTGAGCGGCTCCGGCTTGATCTGCATATGGCCCGCTTCGATCTTCGCCAGATCAAGCACGTCATTGATCAGCTGCAGCAGATCATGCCCGGCCCGATGAATGATGTCGGCGTGCCGAACCTGCTTTTCGGTCAGATTGGTGGCCGCATTCTGTCTCAGCTGATCGCTGAGGATCAGGATGCTGTTGAGCGGCGTACGCAACTCGTGCGACATGTTTGCAAGGAATTCGGATTTGTAGCGATTGGCAACGACCAACTCGTTGGCCTGATCACGCAGACGCCGCTCCGCCGCCTTGCGGTGGCCGATATCGATCACCACGGCCTGCACCAGTTGCTCCTCGCCACTGCGTAGCGGCGACAGACCAACCTCGACGGGCAACAGGCGACCATCGCGATGGCGACCGAACAACTCGCGGTTTTCACCTAGGTGGCGCGGCTCGGGCTCCTGCGCGAAACGATGGCGAATCTCGAGATAAATCTTGCGCATCGACTCGGGAATCAGCAGTTCCACCGGCTCGCCCACCAGCTCTTGCCGGCTATAGCCGAACAGCAGCTCGGCCTGACGGTTGACCATGACGATCCGCCCTTCCTGATCGAACAGGATGAAGGCATTCGGAGAGGCCTCGACAACATTGCGGAAGCGTTCTTCGTCCCGTTTGCGCTGCTGCAGATCGACCAGATTGAGCAGATGATGGATGCCATCGTCGCGATTGAAGCTGGTCAAGCTCAACGAGACCGGTATCGGCGTACCATCCTCGCGCAATGCGTGACCTTCCTGGTTGCTGGCTTCCAGCTGCTTGACTGCGGCCTCGCTCAGCACGCCGGGCACGTAACGGCCGAGACGTTCGCCGGCAAGCAGGCCAGCACTGCTCCCCAACAGCGCCGCGGCACTCTGGTTGGCCAGTTCGATTCGCCCTTGGCCATTGCACATTAACGTCGCCACGGGTAACTGCTCGATCAGCTGACGGAACCGCGCCTCGCGCTCCTGTAACTGCGCACCGAGCGCTTGGCTGCTACGCAGCGCCCGCTCACGCAGATAGAGGTAGCCGCCTATCAGCAGCGCGAACAGCACTGCTGCGGACAGCCCCGCCGCCAGATTGAAGGTCCCGCTGGCCCGCGTCAGGATGGCCTCGTACTCCGGCGTGCTGGCCACATCCAGCTGCCAGCTACGGCCGTACATGTAGATATTTCGGGTGCGATGGAAGGTGGCATCGGCACTGACCGGCGCGCGCCCAACAAGCAGCGGCTCGTCCGGAGCTCCCGCATCGAACAGCTGTATCTGGAACAGCTTGCTCCGCGAGCCGAGCACGCCTTCTAGGAGATCGGTCAGCCGGAAGGCGCCGTGTATCGTCCCGGCAAACGCGCTCTGGCGCTCCTCCAGGGTCGTGATGGGTTCGCCGATACGGTACAGCGGAAGGAAAAGCAGGATGCCCACCTGAACGTTCTGCCCGGTTTCCTGCTTGAGACGCAAGGGCCCGGTCAGCATGGGCGTGCCAACGTTGCGCGCAGCGATGATGGCTTCCCTGCGGGTTCCCTCGCTCAACAGGTCGAAGCCCAGCACCCGACGATTACGCCAGTCCAGCGGATGGATATAGTCCGTGATTAGGTATTCGCCACGCGCGCCACTCGGATACAGGCGCACGTCGTGACCACCATCACGCATCATCGCCAACACCGATTCTAGGTTGTCCGAACGTGCGTAACGCGACAAGGCGATAGCCTGGATGCCGGGATAGAAGTCCTGAAGTTGCAGCTGATCGGCGGCGCGATTCCAGTCGCTGAGACTGACGGTTTCGCTCCCCACGAAGAGCCCGGCCAGGCCTCGCATGACCATTTCATAGGCGCGCATGCGCTCACGCAGGCTACTCTCGAGGTCGTTGACCACCAGATTGAATCGCTGCGCCTGCTCCGCGTGGATACGCGCTTCCTGCACATGCCATTGCCAGCCGACCCATCCCCCGAGCCCCGCCATCAGAACCAGCGTTACTACCAATGGCAGCCAAGGCTTACGGGAATGGAGAGCGGAACGATCGTCCATTCGACCTCCTCAGTGCCACTACATGGCTCGCTGTCACGAGCTTCAGAGTCGCGTATTGCTCAGAGGTTCAATGCGGAACACAGAAAGGATGTAAATTTGGCGTCACTTAAATGCCACAGGCGAAACCCTTGCGGTCTCGCCTGTGCGAAGCGCCCTTACAGCGGTCGCAGATTGATCTCTACGCGACGGTTCTGCGCGCGTCCTGACGCCGTATCGTTACTGGCGATCGGCTGGCTCGGACCAGCGCCGTAAGAGGATATCCGCGACGCGGCGACACCATTGCCTTCGAGGTAGGCGGCCACGCTACGAGCACGGCGGTTGGACAGGTCCTGATTGAGCTGCTGCGAACCCGTGCTGTCGGTATGGCCGACGATGTCGATACCGTTCTTGTTGAACTCCTTGAACACCTGGACCAGCGAATTCAGGGTCGGATAGAAGCTGCTGGAAATATCCGCCGAGCTGCTAGGGAAAGTAATGTTGCCCGGCATGATCAAGGTCAGGTTATTGCCTTCGCGCTGGACCTGAACCCCAGTGCCCTGCAGCGTCTGGCGCAATTTGGCTTCCTGAGTGTCGACGTAATAACCATAACCACCGCCAGCGGCACCGCCGACCGTCGCGCCGATCAGAGCGCCCTTGGCACGGTCTTTCTTGCTGGACGTGGCGGCACCGATCACCGCGCCACTAACCGCGCCGATACCGCCGTAGATGCCTGCCTTACCCGCCTCGCGCTCTCCGGTGTAAGGATTGTTAGTACAGCCCGCCAACAGGGCGATGGTGGCGGCGGCTACGGTCAGGTTGCTGAGCTTTTTCATGATTACTTCCTTCATCTCAGGGACGTCGGCCTGCCGGCAGTGATTCCGTCACAGGCTGGAAAATGCGGGGCTAGGTTAACACCCGACCGAGCGCAGAATCGGAACGGGCCGACGAACCCGCACCGAACCAGGCCTGACAAAAGACTGCCGCGCAGCGCACTCAATCGTGGCGGTTCGATACATTGTCGTCGAGACGCTACGGCCGTCTAACTGTCCGGCCCTTGGTTGGTGGCATAATCGCCGCATCGCAGGCGGCAAGGCGACTCGACGAAACCGGCGGCCGCAATCGGCAGTTTCGTTTTGCTTAACCAGGGCCCGACGTAGACGGTGCGATGCCGCAAAAGGTGGTGACTGAAGTGCCACGATCCGGCGCTGCACGGCATGTCGGGCGAACCAACACGCGGCATTGCAGTTCTGACAGTCTCATAAAGCGAATTTTTCCAAACAGCCGATTGTGGTTGTGTGGCACGCACGGCATGCCACACAACCGGAGAGCCGAACCATCGACATAGCGGATTTGCAACGCGTCCTGGATGCCTTGCCTGGAAATTTTCTCGTGGTTGCCAATGACGCCGACTACACGATGGTCGCCGCCAGTGACGACCGTCTGCGAGCGACCATGTCACGTCGCGAAGACGTCATCGGGCAGCCTCTGTTCCAGGCCTACCCTGGCAAAACGACGGGATCGGCTTCATCTGGCGTCAACCAGCTGCGTGCGTCACTGGCCGAAGTGGCACGCACCGGGCTCACGCAACAGCTGAAGACGGTCGGCTATCCGCTGCGCGTGCCGAGCGATGAACGCGACCATTATGAAAACCGTTACTGGGACGTCGTCAACGTTCCGGTGTTCGATGAGCAAGGCCAGGTCGCCTACATCATTCATCAGGCCGAGGACGTCACCGAAAGCCTGCTCGAACAGGAATCGGCGGCGCTGCGCCTGCGCGAGAGCGACGAGCGCCTGAATGCGGCATTGCTGGCCTCCGGCACCGGCACCTTCTATTGGGACCTGCGCAATAACCGCCTGGACATGGACCTACCCATGCAACGGCTATTCGGTCTGGAGGGGCTGACCTCGGGCTGGCTCGACGACCTTCTGGGCAAGGTTCATCCGGACGACCGGGCCGCCATTGCCCAGCAGTGCGAACGTTGCGCGCGCTACGGCGACGACTTGGAAATGCAATTCAGGGTCATCCTGCCGGAGGGCACCGAACGTTGGATATTCGATAAGGGGCAAACCTTCACCGACAGCAACGACAGGCCCACGTACATGGTCGGCGCCTGCCTCGACATCACCCAGCACAAACGCACCGAGCGGGCGCTGCAGCGCCTGAACGAAACACTCGAGCAACGGGTCAACGCCGAGGTAGCCGCGCGGGCCAAGACCGAGGCGGCGCTGCGCCAATCACAAAAGATGGAAGCGGTCGGCCAACTGACCGGCGGCCTCGCCCACGATTTCAACAACCTGCTCGCCGGTGTGATCGGCTCGCTGGAGCTGCTGTCCGTGCGCCTGCAACAGGGCCGCACGCAAGACCTGCAGCGCTATATCCATAGCGCGCTGACGTCCGCCAATCGGGCGACCGCGCTGACCCACCGCTTGCTTGCGTTCTCGCGCCGGCAGACGCTCGATCCCAGCCCCACCGACCTGAACGCCTTGATAGAAGGGATGATGGAGCTGCTGCAGCGCACCATCGGACCACTGGTGAGCTATTCGACGCAGCTGTCGGAGGACCTCTGGCTGACCCTCTGCGACACCAACCAGCTGGAAAACGCGCTGCTCAACCTGACCATCAACGCCCGCGACGCCATGCCCGATGGCGGTCAGCTGACATTGACCAGCGAAAATCTGGTGCTGGGCGAGCCGCTAACAGAAGAACTCACGTTGCCACCCGGCGAATATGTCGCGCTCGGCGTTCGCGACACCGGTGTCGGCATTCCACCGGAACGGCTCGGCTATGTCTTCGACCCTTTCTACACCACCAAGCCTCTGGGCGAGGGCACCGGACTCGGCCTGTCCATGGTCTACGGCTTCGCCAAGCAATCGGGTGGCGCCGTGCGCATCGAAAGCGCCGTGGGCGAAGGAACCAGCGTCTGGATTTACCTGCCCCGTTATCACGGGCAGTTCGCCAGCCTGCATGCGCCGGCAACGCCTGAGCCGGCCTCCACCTCGGTCGAAGGTCGCACCGTTCTGGTGGTGGATGACGAGCCCAACGTCCGCACGCTGGTCACGGAAGTCTTGCAGGAAATGGGGCTGAACACACTGGAGGCCGCCGAAGGTCCCAGTGGCTTGCGCATCCTCGACAGTGATGCACACCTGGATCTGCTCATTTCCGATATCGGCTTGCCCGGCGGCATGAACGGGCGCCAGCTCGCCGATGCCGCGCGGGAAAAACGGCCGTCCCTGCGCGTGCTGTTCATCACCGGATACGCCGAGAGCTCGGTGCTGGACCGTAGCAACGGCTTGTCGGATTACGAGGTTCTGACCAAACCCTTCACCATCAACGACCTCGAAGAAAAGGTTCGCAGCATGCTGGAGCCTGGTCAGAACGCAGACGTGTCTTAGGGTCCGTTCCCGTCTCACCACAAGTGGCGAAACGGGGGCCGGCTTATACCGAAGAAATCGCGCCGCTGCCCTCTTCCAGCCAGCGCGCGATGTCCACCCGTATACGCTTCTTGTCCAGCTTGCCGACGCTGGTCTTGGGAATTTCATCGACGACCGCGATCTGCTGCGGAATCGCCCATTTGTTGATGTGCCCCTGCTCTACCGCAGGCGCCAGAAAACTCTGCAGCGTCCGCGCATCGAGCTGCTTGCCCTCTGACAGCACCAGCAAGGCGAACGGACGTTCACCCCAACGCTCATCCGGCACGCCCACCACCGCCACGTCGCGCACGGCATCGTGCCGGCTGATCAAGCCTTCCAGCGCCAGTGAGGAAAGCCACTCGCCGCCGGTCTTAATGACATCCTTGATGCGATCGCGAATATCGATGTTGCCCATTTCGTCGATGGTCGCGACGTCGCCGGTATGCAGCCATCCACCCGCCCACAGCTCTTCGCTTTTTTCCGGATTCCCGGCGTAACCCTGGGTCAACCATGGCGCGCGCAGCACCAGCTCGCCCTGGGAGGCGCCATCGGCCGGCAGGAAGCTGCCATCGGGCGCCTGGATCGCTGCGTCGACCAGAACCACCGGAATCCCGGCCTTAAGTCGATAGCCGATTTGCTCGTCTTCGCTGGCCTGGCGCAGCTCATCGTTGATATGCGCACCCGAAATCAGCGGACAGGTCTCCGACATGCCATAGGCTGCCACCAGCTGCATGCCGCAGGCCCGCGCCGCTTCGTAGAGGCCACGAGTCAACGCGCTGCCGCCGATGGTGATCTTCCAACCACTGAAATCCACGTCCTTGGCTGCCTTGGCATTGAGCAGCATCTGCACGATGGTCGGTACGCAGTGGGAGAAGGTCACCTTTTCCCGGCGCCACAGCTCGATCAGCAACTCTGGATCGTAACGCCCCGGATAGACCTGCTTGACCCCGAGCATCGTCGCGATGTACGGCAGCCCCCAGGCATGGACGTGGAACATGGGCGTGATCGGCATGTAGACGTCGCCGGCCGCCAACAGCTGCGGATTTTCGCGACAACCCACCGTCACAGCGCCGGCCAGGGTGTGCAACACCAACTGACGGTGGGTGAAGTAGACGCCCTTGGGATCGCCGGTCGTGCCGGTGGTGTAGAAGGTGGTCGCCACAGAATCTTCATCGAAGTCCGGAAAATCGTAATGCGGCTCCGCCTCCGCCAGCAGGCTTTCGTACTCGCCGACGCAATTGGGCAGGTCGCAAGTCTTGTCGTCGGCATCAGTGATCAGCAGGGTTTTGTCGACCGTGGTGAGCTGCCCGGCGATGGCCTGGTACAGCGGCGCAAACTCGCTGTTGACGAGGACGAAGCGATCCTCGGCATGGTTCATGGTGTACAGAATCTGCTCGGGTGACAGCCGTACGTTGATGGTGTGAACCACCGCACCGATCATGGGAATCGCGAACATGCATTCGAGATAGCGGTGACTGTCCCAGTCCATGACCGCCACGGTGTCCCCCGCCTTGACCCCGGCGGCGGTCAGCACATTGGCGAGCCGGGCGATGCGCTGGTTGAGGGTGCGATAGTCGAACCGCAGCTGGTCGCGATAGACGATCTCGCGGGTGCGCTCGTAGCGCTGCCCCGACAGCAACAGGCTCTTGATCAACAGCGGGTATTGGTAGGCATTGGCGGCGGGCTTGATCACTCGGGTCTGCAACATAGGGCTTCCTTTTTATTGATGTTATGTGAGGCTCGTGATCCGCCTGGCTGATGTTCATCCGGACCTGAACGCCGGCTGCCAGACCCTGAAGGCGGCGTAACAGCCTGGAAACCGCCCTTCCACTCCGACCATCGTCACCGCAGCCGTTCCCCTGCCGGCCCATCACTGTGCAACAGCAGATTGCACAGGTCCCGATCAGGCGATCTCGCTTGCCGCCAGGCGTACGCCGAGGCCGATCAGCACGGCGCCAGTCACCCGGTCGAACCAGTGCCCCATGCGGGAGAAACCGGCTCGTACACGCTCACGGCTGAACAGCCAGGCCACCAGGCAGAACCACAGGCCGGTCGCAAATGCCAGATATACCCCATAGCCCGCCTGAACGGCGAGCGGCGTATGAGGGTCGATAACCACCGTGAATAGCGACAGAAAGAACAGCGTTGCCTTGGGATTCAGACCGTTGGTGACGAACCCGACCATGAAAGCGCGCCGGCTCGAATGTACGCCGCCGGTGCCGGAAGGCGCCAGCTCATCGACACCCATCGGCTTTGCGCGCAGCGCCTGGAAGCCGAGATAGAACAAATAACCGGCCGCCAGCCACTTGAACAGGTTGAACAGCACGATCGACTGCGAGACGATCAGGCCAATCCCGAGCAATGAATAACCCACATGCAGCAAAATGCCGCTGCCAACACCGATGGCCGTCCAACTGCCGCTGCGCTGACCGCGGGTCACGCTTTCACGCACGACCACGGCAAAATCCGGTCCAGGACTGGCAACAGCGAGCAAGTGCACCAGTGCCACGGTGAGAAATTCCATCCAGTACATCTATCGACTCCGCTATTTCGGGGCGATCCGCCCGCTGATTCATACGAGTAAAGTTCATGCCCCATCGCCGCGCCGTATTCCTCGACTTCTCCCCCCTCGATCAGGGCGACCTGGACCTGACGCCATTGCAGTCTGCGTTCGATGAACTGATCTGCCACGCACAGACCAGCGACACGCAGCTCATCGAACGGCTGCAGGGCGCCGAAGTTGCCATCGTCAACAAGATTGCGCTGGACGATAGGGTATTCGCTGCCTGCCCTGACCTGAAGCTGATTCTGGTCGCCGCCACCGGCGTCAACAACATCGACCTGCCGGCCGCCAGGCAGCGCGGCATCGTGGTCAGCAATTGCCAGGCTTATGGTACGGCCACCGTGGCCCAGCACACTCTGATGCTGCTACTTGCATTGGCCACGCGTCTGCCCGACTACCAAGCCGCCGTGGCCCGTGGGCGCTGGCAGGAGAGCGGGCAATTCTGCCTGCTTGATTTCCCCATCGTCGAGTTGGCCGGCAAGACCCTCGGTGTGCTCGGTCATGGCGAGCTGGGCAGTGCCGTGGCCAAACTGGCCGAAGCACTGGGCATGCAGGTACTGACCGGCAATCTGCCGGGACGCCCGCCGCGCGCGGATCGCCTGGAGCTCGACGCACTGCTCCCCCAGGTCGACGCCCTGACGCTGCATTGCCCGCTCACCGAGCAGACCCGCAACCTGATCGGCGCCCGCGAACTCAAGCTGATGAAGCCATCGGCATTCGTCATCAATACCGCCCGCGGTGGCCTGATTGACGAGCAGGCCTTGGCGGATACCCTGCGCAGCGGACATCTGGGCGGCGCCGCCACCGATGTGCTCATCAGCGAACCACCGAGCAACGACAACCCGCTGTTGGCTGCGGACGTGCCGCGTTTGATCGTGACGCCGCACAGCGCCTGGGGCAGCCGTGAAGCGCGGCAGCGCATCGTTGGGCAAATGGCCGAAAATGCCGAGGCTTTTTTCGCCGGCACGCCGACGCGTCAAGTCGGCTGATGCACCGCTTATGCAGCCGGCGACAAGGCTGCTAAGCTCGCCCGCTTTTGCCCGGAGGCAACATGGACCCCAGAAGCGAAGTGCTGCTGCGCCAGGCCGGTCTATTCAACGGAAACCTGCTGCTCGCCGGCTTGCCGTCTGATGATCTGCTCGGCCAACTGCCCGAGGCTACCGGCTGGAGCTGGCACGCTGGCGATCATCAGCGGCTACAGGCTCGCTTCGGCGAACGTTGTGCCTTTGGTGTGCAGCCGCCCGCAGCCACTTTTGAGGCCGCGGTACTGTTTCTGCCGAAATCCCGAGAGTTGACCGACTATCTGCTAAACGCGCTGGCGGCCAGACTGGCAGGCGGCTTGCTATACCTGGTCGGAGAAAAGCGCGCCGGTGTCGAGCGGGCTGCCCGGCAGCTGGCCCCGTTCGGAGAGGCACGCAAGCTCGACAGCGCCCGACATTGCCAGCTCTGGCAGGCTCGGGTGGAAAACACTCCACCGGCGCCCGACTTACAGAAACTGGCACAACGCTTCCAGCTGGAACGGCCGGATGGCCCATTGCAGATCGTCAGCATGCCCGGCGTATTCAGCCACGGCCGGCTCGATCGCGGCACCGAACTGCTGCTGGACCAGCTCGACGGTTTGCCGACCGGCCGGTTGCTGGATTTCGGCTGCGGTGCTGGGATCATCGGCGCGTCGCTGAAAAGACGCTACGCCGACAGCGAAGTGGTGTTGCTGGACGTCGATGCGTTCGCTGTCGAAAGCAGCCGCATGACATTGGCGGCCAACGATCTGGAAGCCGAGGTCATCGCGGGCGACGGTATCGACGCCGCGCCGCATGGCTGCAGCGCCATTATCAGCAATCCGCCGTTCCATCAGGGCGTGCATACCCACTACGAGGCCAGCGAAACCCTGTTGCAGCGCGCCGCCAGCCACCTACGATCCGGCGGTGAGCTGCGCCTGGTGGCCAACGCCTTCCTCAAATATCCACCCTTGATCGAGGCCCACCTTGGCGCCTGCGAAACCCTCGTCAATGCGGACGGCTTTCGCATCTACCGCGCCAAGCGAGGCTGATCGCCGGCGCCCCGACTTGCACAACGCGGCATGCTTGGGCAAACTCGCGCCCGTCCTGGGGGAGTAGTCTCCGGCGAGCGCCCTGCTCGCCTGGCATGCGTCAACATACTTGGTCCGCAGACCATGGCGCATGCGACCCGCACGAATGCTTCGGCAGCCGTGCCCGGTTTGACAAGACCCATGACACGTACACCTGACCCGGGGCGGGCAGGCGTTGCGTGTCATGGTGATTTCGTCGACCCGCCCCCGCAAGGAAGTTCGCTTGGAATCGTTCTACATCCCCACCCTGATCGTTGCGCTCGCCGAGATCGGCGACAAGACGCAACTACTCGCCCTGCTGCTGGCCGCTCGCTATCGCCGCCCGATGCCGATCATCTGGGGCATCGTCGTCGCCACGCTGGCTAATCATGCAGCCGCGGGCGCCGTAGGCAATTGGGTTTCCTCAGTCGTCTCCCCCTCGATCCTGAGCTGGATTCTCGCCGCGTCCTTTGCCGCCGTGGCGCTGTGGACATTGGTGCCAGACAAGCTGGAAGAAGACGAGGCGTCACGCGGACGCCGCTTCGGTCCTTTCGTCGCCACCCTGATCGCCTTCTTCCTGGCAGAGATGGGCGACAAGACTCAGGTGGCGACCGTCATGCTTGCCGCGCAGTATCCCGATTTCATCCTGGTGATCATCGGCACGACGCTGGGCATGCTGATCGCCAACGTTCCTGTGGTGTTGGCGGGCAATTTCGCCGCCGATCGCATGCCGCTCACGCTGATCCGCCGCATCGCCGCCATCGGCTTCGCCGCCCTGGCGCTGTATGCCGTCTACCAGGCCTTGAGCTTGAGCGGCATGCTTCCAGTCTGATACGCAGCGCAAATCGCCGCAGCGCAGGTGCTGCTAGAGTGCGGCCTCACCGCGTTCTAGCGGCATTGACGGGAGCAGGCGATGTCACCGGAGGAACGAAAACGGCGGGTTCGGCAGCACATCGACCTGAGCTGGGGCAAAGGCCGACTGGCGTTGGCCGAACAGCTGCAAAGCCGTTATTTCACCTATAAGAGTTCATTCATCGCCCAGCCGGTCAACAGTGCCGGCTTCGGTCTGATCGTGCGCGAAATACGCCAGGCGATGCCCGACCTGGAAGCCGTGGTTGATGAATGCCTCAGCGAAGGCAACCGCGTGGTCACCTCCAGCACCCTGTTCGGTACGCTGGAGAAAACGGTGTTCGGGCTTGCACCGAGCCACAAGATCCTGACCATCGCCGCCATGTCCATCTGGACGCTCAATCCGGCCGGCGACATCGAAGAAATCAATACGCTGTTCGATCTGGAAAGCGCTCGTAAACAGCTGGGCATGGAAAGCCCGATTCCGGTTACGCTGCCGCTGACCTGAACGGTCAGCGGCACGCCGCACTCAGCGATTCTGCTCGTACAGCGGCATCACTTTCGGAATGGTTTGCTGCAATGCTTGTGTGCGGCTGCTCGAAGAGGGATGCGTACTGAGAAACTCCGGCGGTGCCGAGCCGCCGGCGGCGCCCATCTTCTGCCACAACGTGACCGCGGCGTTCGGGTTGTAACCAGCGCGCGCCGCCAGCTCCAAGCCGATCAGATCAGCCTCGTTTTCATTGTTACGGCTGTTGGGCAGCGTCATCAGATACTCGACGCCCATGTTCGCCAGCTGCAGGCTGCCGTCACCGACGCCAAATGCCGAGCCAATCTGTGTCGCCATCTGCACACCGTAAGCCTTGGACATCGCCTCGCGACCGTGCTCACGCAGCGCGTGTGCGATCTCGTGGCCCATCACGGCAGCGATCTCGTCGTCGGTCAGCTTAAGCTTCTCGATCAGCCCGGTGTAGAAGATGATCTTGCCGCCCGGGCCGCAGTTGGCGTTCAGCTCCGGGCTGTCGATTACATTGACCTCCCAGTTCCACTGGGCCGCATCCGGACGGAACGCAGGCACTTCGGCGATCAACCGCTGGGCAATGGTGTTCACGCGTTTGGTGATTGCACTGTTCTTTTCGAGCACACCCTTCTGGGATGCCTCGCTCAGGGTCTGCTGGTAGGACTGGGCATACATCTGATTGACCTGATCGGTCGACAGCATGCTGAACATGTATTGCTTTCGTTCGACTCCGACTGCACCACCACTGGTGGTATTGACCGCCTGGCAACCCGCAAGCGTGGAGGCTGCAAGAAAGAGAATGAGTGAATGCGGCTTGGGCATGTCGCGTCTCCGGTGGATTCTGCGCCGTATGCTAGGGTCTGTTCCCGTTTCGTCGCAAGCCGCGTTGCTGCGCCTCGCCAGGCAAGGCAGCGCCCGCTCCCGGCGGGCTTGCTGCATTCACCACATCCATGTGGATCGCGCCGGACGCAGGTAATGGCCTGGGCCGGCCGCGTCGCTCCCCAGCCAAGTCCCGCAACGCCACATGGCGAGATTTGCCACGCAACCCGTCGGGCCGGGCAACCGAACCATCGGCATAACGCTCGCCGGCTCGCATCTTGGCAGCAGGATCAGCACCTATGGCGTAGAGCGCGATGGCTGCGGCAGATGCCTAGTTCACGGGCGTCAGGCACTCAGGAGCGTCCAGCTTGGGGTCGTTGACGAACGTCGCCAAGGGACGCTCGCGCAGCGGCGGCTGAGGCGCCGCCAGCAAGGCCTGGAGCGTTTCCAACGGGGTTCCGGGATCGAGCCAGGCGGTCATCCCAGCTTGATCCAGCATCAGCGGCCGGCGCTGGTTGGCCACCGGCAATGTCACCACCGCGGCACTGAGATAGGTATGACCCTGCACCGGATAGGCCTCCCAGATCGCCGCGAAATAGATCAGCGAATCTTCGGCGGTCATCCAGAACGGCCGCTTGCGTGCGGTGCCGCGCCATTCATAGAAGCCATTGGCTGGCAGCACGCCGCGTCGAAGACGAAAGGCGTCACGAAACATCGGCTGCTCGGCCAGCGTTTCCGCCCGCGCCTGGGCCGGTGTCCGGGTGAAATCGGTGAGCCAGGCTGGAGTCAGCCCCCAGCGCACACGGCTGAGCTGCAGCTCGTTGTCCAGTTGCCGCAACAACAGAACCGACGCGCCAGGCGCCAGGCTCCAATGCGGCTGCTGATCAGCAGGAAAACCAGGCAGCGCGGCGAAAGCCGGGCTCCAGCGAAACAGGGCATAGCGGCCACACATGAAGCGGAACTCACAAAAAAAAGGGATCGAGCGTGCCGGTTATGCGGCCTGTGTCAGCAGATAAGCTCGCCCGGATAGCTTTCCGGCTCATCACCGGGCAGCGGCTCGGCGCCATTGTACGCAGCGATCAGCTGTCGCGCGCGCTCGGCCTGCTCGCTGTCGACCATCAGCCCGAGCAGGCCAGCCGCCGGAAGCTCACCGACGGCTCCAATCAGATGCCGTCCGGTCAGAAATACCTCGATGCCCTCGGCCTGCAACATGCCGCACAGCATTTCGGCTTCCAGCAGGTCGCGAGGCTCGTAGATACGCCGCATCTATTCATCCTCCCGCAGTACATCGAGTTGCCAGTCCGAGCCGTCGGTTCGCAAATCGAAAACGATCGGTCGACAGCAGACCGAACAATCTTCGATATAGCGCTGATCGCCGCCGCTCAGATCCAGCAGCGCCTCCACCGTTTCGCCGCAATAGGGGCATTGATAATCCTGTGTTTCGAGCATGAGACGTCTCCCCGCGTGACTTGCCGCTATAATCGCCGTCCAGTGTCACTAGCACCTACCGCACCTAATATCGACCCCGGACGATCGGGGTTATTCAGTTTCCTACAGAGAGCATGATGGACGAATTCGAAGCCATCCGACCCTACGCCGACGCTGAGGTCCCTGCCGTGATGGCGCGACTGTTCGCTGACCGGGAGTTCCTCGACATCCTGGCGCGCTTCCGCTTCCCGCGTCTGGCCGGCCCGATGGGCTGGATGCTTAAGCCACTTATAGCGCACCGCTTGCGGAGTGAGTTTGCCAGCATCCATTCGGTCGATACGCTGCAAGCGCGGATCGAACTGTACCTTGACCGTACCATCGAGCGCGCAACCGACGGCATTACCTACTCCGGCCTGGAAGAGCTTCAGCCGGGTCACGCCTATCTGTTTCTGGCCAACCACCGCGACATCGTGATGGATCCGGCTTTCGTCAACTACGCGGTATTTCAGGCAAAGATGCGCACGCCACGCATCGCCATTGGCGACAATCTGCTGCAACGCCCATTCGTCAGCGATCTGATGCGGCTGAACAAGAGCTTTATCGTGCGTCGCTCGGTTACTGGCCGACGCGAGAAGCTCGCCGCTTACCAAGTGCTGTCCGCCTACATCAATCACTCGATCCGCAACGATGGCGAGTCGATTTGGATCGCCCAGGCCGAAGGACGTGCCAAGGATGGTGACGACCGAACCGACTCGGCGATCCTGAAAATGCTGCACATGAGCCGCAAGGACGAGCCTTTCGCCGAGGCACTGGCGACGTTGCGACCGACGCCGGTGTCGATCAGCTACGAGTACGATCCCTGTGATCAGGCCAAGGCTCGCGAACTCTACATCCGCGCCACCACAGGTACCTACACCAAGGCGCCTGGCGAAGATGACACCAGCATCGCGCTCGGCATCACCGGCTACAAAGGGCGCGTGCACGTCAGCTTCGGCACGCCGATCACCGATGTTCCCGACGATCCCAAGCAATTGGCCTTTGCGATCGACCAGCAGATCCTTGGCGACTACCGACTGTTCCCGGTGAACTACCTGGCGTACCGGATATGGGACGGGCGCGATCCGCAGCTACCGATACCGGAGATCGCCGAGCTGTTCAGTCGTGAGGAAATCGCTGCGGCCGAGGCCGAGTGGAGCACGCGCCTGGCCGCCTGCCCGAGCGTGCAGCAGCCCTATCTGATTCAGCAGTACGCCACCCCGGTTCGCAATCAGCACCGGCTCAAGGCGGGTCTGAGTCTCTGATGCCAGAGACGCCCGGCTGGCAATCAGACCAGTCGGGAAAACCAGGAAAGCAGGCAGGCGAGCGCCAAGCTACCGAGACCGAAGCCATGGAAGAATCGGTCGATTCGCTGCGTCGCCGTCGCACTGACCTGCCCGCCCGGCGACTGGATTGCCAGCCGTGCCGCTTCGAACGCCAGCCGCTGACGCCAGCGCGTCGCCAGCAATAGCCAGGCACCGCAGACCGCAATCAGCAGGGCCATCGAGTTGAGCAGAGGAGCCATAACGGCCAGACGCGAAAAATCAATATTCAGTAACAATCCAACCCCCACGAACGCGAAATCCACGGGCTCCGAAGCGGCCAGTGACGCGGCAGCGAGTCTACCCAAGCACGGCAACCACATCAGCCATTTCCCGACCAAACGGAACGCCACTCCGGAGCTGGCAATTTGCCGGGTATTTGTGCCATTTATGCAGGTAGGCGCCGTCTCGATTGTTGACTTATAGTCCCCTCCGGCTTCACCCTCATCTTGTCTCGAACAACCGAAATAGAGCGTACACCCGACCTGAGCAACCGGGACAAACGGCCGCGGAGTCGAGAAATGGCAACTTGTAGACCGCTACGCTCGTGGCGCCATTTACCGGGCCAGTGCCCGCTACTTTCGTGGAAGTCGCCTCCTGGGAGCGCCGCGCTTACGGCAGAACCTCGCAGGGAACCAGTTACCAGATCAACAGGACCGAACAGTGAATAAGAACAAGTTTAAGACGGGGGCCCTCACACTCTCTTTGCTGGCAAGCGCCCTGCTGGCAAATGGAGCTTTCGCGGCAGTATCCGAATCGGAAGCGGCCAAGCTTGGCGATAGCCTGACTCCGCTTGGCGCCGAGATGGCCGGCAACGCCGCCGGCACCATTCCGGCCTGGACAGGCGGCCTGCCGAAGGACGCCGCAGCGGTTACTGCCGATGGCTTCGTCAGCGATCCATACCCGAACGATCAGCCCAAATTCACCATCACTGCGCAGAACTACGAGCAGTACAAGGACAACCTGAGCCCCGGCCAGATCGCCATGCTCAAGCGCTATCCCGAAACCTATCGCCTGCCAGTCTTCGAGACCCACCGCAGCGCTGCGGTACCACAGCGCATTTACGACGCAGCGAAAAAGAACGCGACCCAGACCGAGCTGGTCCGCGGTGGCAACGGCCTGGCGAACTTCGATACCGCGATTGCCTTCCCGATTCCGCAGGATGGCCTGGAAGTCGCCTGGAACCACATCACCCGCTATCGCGGCGGTTCTGCCCGCCGGGTCGTGGCGCAGGCCACACCGCAGGTCAATGGCAGCTACAGCCTGGTCAAGTTCGTCGACGAAGTGGTCTATACCGACACCCTGAGCGACTTCAATCCGGAAAAGCACGGCAACGTTCTGTTCTATTTCAAACAACAGGTAACCGAGCCGTCGCGCCTGGCCGGTAACGTGCTGCTGGTACACGAAACCCTGGACCAAGTGAAAGAGCCGCGCATGGCATGGATCTACAACGCCGGCCAGCGTCGCGTACGCCGTGCACCACAGGTGGCTTACGATGGCCCGGGTACCGCTGCCGACGGCCTGCGCACCTCGGACAACCTGGACATGTTCAACGGCGCGCCGGACCGCTACGACTGGAAGCTGGTCGGCAAGAAGGAAATGTACATCCCGTACAACTCCTACCGCCTCGACTCGCCGTCGCTGAAATACGACGACATCATCAAGGCCGGGCACATCAACCAGGACCTGACTCGCTACGAGCTGCATCGCGTATGGGAAGTCGAAGCGACGCTGAAGACGGGCGAACGCCACATCTACGCCAAGCGTCATTTCTTCATCGACGAGGACACCTGGCAAGCCGCCGTGATCGACCACTACGACGGTCGCGACACGCTGTGGCGCGTAGCCGAGGCTCACGCTCAGCAGGTCTACAACTATCAGGTTCCGCTGTATGCGATGGAAACACTGTATGACCTGGTATCCGGTCGCTACCTGGTGATGGGCATGAAGAACGAGGAAAAGAACCCCTACACCTATGACTACAAGGCCAACTCCAACCAGTACACCCCGGCTGCCCTGCGCAACTCCGGCGTGCGCTGATTCGAGCTGATGCCCGCCACTGAACCGCCTCCCAAAGGGCGGTCAGTGTGAAGTTCAAGGCCCGTGGCCGGTAACACCGGACACGGCCTTTTCCGTTCCGGCCACAGGCACAGGCACAGGCACAGGCACCTGGCTATGCAGGCGCCAGCGGCATCTGTCTCCCGGATCCCAACTGGATAGAAATAAAAAACCCGCATCGGAATGCGGGTTTTTTCTGGAGCAAGTACCCCTGCGTGGTTACTGAGCCAGCACCTGACCGATGCTCTGGTCACGGAATGTGCGGCTCAGCGCATCACTCAGCACTTCACTGACCAGCTTGGTGTTGGTCTGCTCGTTCGGCGCCATGCCGAAGCGCTGGTTCAGCGAAGCGCCATAACGACCGGTATAGCGACGACCACCGTTTTGCACCTCGATACGGAGCGTTGCGCCGATGGTGGCTTCGGTGACGTAGAGCCCTTCCTTCGGCGACTGGTATTTCAGCTCTGCCAGCGTCAGGGTCAGCTGCGGGGCGTTGTAGGCATTAGGCGACGGCGTAAAGCCAAGCAGGCGAACAGCCGCTTCGACCTGAGCCTGCAACTTGGGGATGACTTTTTCCTTCGGCACGATCACGGCGCTGGTTTCGGGGTACAGGCCACCGCGAGTGCCCAGCGTCGGAGACGAACGTCCATCCACCACCCGCACCGAGACCGGCTGTCCCTGGCCGACAGGGTTGATGGTGCCGGTGATCTTCGGTGTCGGATCGAGCTGTTGCGGGCTGTGCGCGCAACCGGTCAGTAGCAGTGCCGACGCAGCGGCCACACTGAACAACAGGCGTTTCAGCATGCTGTCTTCTCCAGAGTAGGGATGAATGGCGCGCAGTATAACCAGCGCCGCAACTGTCTGACAGCGGATGCGCTAAAGACCCGTCCGCGCCTGGCAACGTTCCATTCATCGAACGGTAATGTCCGTGTGCGATAACGCGCCCAGCCCTCAGGAGACCCACATGCGGCTATTGACTGCCCTGTTCCGGCGCCCGGCAAGGCGCCACTACGTCTTGCTCGATGATCAGCACCGCTGCCGCATGCTGTTGACAACCATCGAGCGTCCGCACGGCGACGGCTGGATAGAGGTTGGCAAAATCACCCTCGGGATGATCGGCCAACCACTGCCGCCTGGCGCACTTCCGGCCCACTGAGTTTTCCAGCATACATTCGGAATAAAAAAGCCGCGCTGCTCGTAACGCAGCGCGGCTTCCGATAACGCCGTATCTCTGTCAGTCGGCCAGACCCAGTCGCTTGTCGACCATGGCGGTGACTTCACGATAGGCCGCCGCATCGTCCTGCAGCACCTTTTCACGGGCCGGGAAGATTTCGTCGAGCTTGCGGCTCCAGCCTTCGCTCTTCGCCTGCTCCGGGAAGCAGCGCTCGATCAGGTCGAGCATGATCGACACCGTGACCGACGCACCTGGCGATGCGCCCAGCAGCGCGGCGATGGAGCCGTCCCGCGCCGATACCAGTTCGGTACCGAATTGCAGGATGCCGCCCTTCTTCGGGTCTTTCTTGATGATCTGCACGCGCTGGCCAGCCACTTCCAGGCGCCAGTCCTCAGCCTTGGCTTCAGGGTAGAAACCGCGCAAAGTTTCCAGCCGATCTGCCATGGACTGGCGAACTTCCTTGATCAGGTAGCGGGTCAGGTCCATGTTGTCGCGCGCGACGGCCAGCATGGGCTTGAGATTGCCCGGGCGGATCGACATCGGCAGGTCGAGCGGCGATCCATACTTGAGGAACTTGGTGGTGAAGCCTGCGTAAGGCCCGAACAGCAGCGACTTCTTGCCGTCCACGACGCGGGTATCCAGGTGCGGAACGGACATCGGCGGCGCGCCGACGGCGGCCAGGCTGTAGACCTTGGCCTGATGCTGTTTGACGATTTCCGGGTCGTCACAGCGCAGCCACTGGCCGCTAACCGGGAAACCGCCGTAGCCCTTGCCTTCCTCGATTCCGGACAACTGCAACAGCGGCAGCGCCGCGCCACCCGCGCCCAGGAACACGAAGCCGGCATCGATAGTGCGGTTGCTGCCATCGCGGGTGTTCTTGATTTCAACGCGCCAGCCCTTGCCGTTGCGCTCGAGGTCGGTGACCTTCTGGAAATAGGACATCGTCACGCCAGGCTTGGCCGCGAGATACGTGAGCATCTGCCGAGTCAGCTCACCGAAGTTGACGTCTGTACCGTTCAGCGCGCGGGTTGCGGCAATCGGCTCGTTCTTCGGACGGCCCGGCATCATCAGCGGCATCCACTCTTCCATCGTGGCGCGGTCGTCGGTGTAGACCATGTTTTCGAAGGCGTGGTGGGTCTTCAGCGCATCGAAGCGACGCTTGAGATAGTCGATGTTCTTTTCGCCGCGAACGAAGCTCAGATGCGGCACGACATTGAGAAAGTCCTTGGGGCTGCCGAAGCCGTCGCGACCCGTCAGATAGGCCCAGAACTGCTTCGAGACCTCGAACTGGGTATTGATGGTCACGGCCTTCTTGATATCGATCGAGCCGTCCTTGCTGTCCGGTGTGTAGTTCAGCTCACACAATCCGGCGTGGCCGGTGCCAGCATTGTTCCAGGGATTCGAGCTTTCGACGGCCCCGGATTCCTGCAATTCGACGATCTCCAGCTTGATGTTGGGATCGAGTTCCTTGAGCAGTACTGCCAGAGTGGCACTCATGATACCGGCCCCCACCAGTACCATATCTACCGCTTCGCTATCGTGTTGCGTCATTAACGCGTTCTCCAGAATCACAGCATTAAACTGTCACGACCGCAGTACGCAATCGCGTAGAACCACCAGCCAAGCGGCTAGAAACGGAGGAAGGTTTCCATGCCGCTGCTCGGGCTTGTGCCCGAGGACCGACGCCTCCTGGCATCGGCCCGCTGTCGGAAGAACGGCTTTTGGCCTTCTCCCCCTCGCCTCGAAGCGCTCCGGAGCAAGGCGGCAGGCCTGGGCTCTACGGGACGCACGTAGCAAGAAAAAACGATTGTGGCTGCTGCTTGCTCAGCCGGAGTCACGGGTATTGCGTGCTCTGGCGGACGCGCCGCCGGAGGCTTCGTATCAGCCGCGGGCGGCCTTGATCAGTTCGATATAGGGCTCGGCCTGGCGCTGATCGGCGATCAACGCGACGAAGTCCTGCCCCTTGGCGTCCTTCGCGTTCAGGTCGAAACCGGCTTCGACGAAGAAGCCCAGAAACCGCTCGAAATCATCGACCCGCAACCCACGGTAGGCCTTGATCAGCTTGTGCAATGACGCCGGTGTTTCATCAGCCGGCTCAGGCTCGAGAAATACCTTGATCGCTTCGTCGCCGATCTCTTCGCCGATCACCTGTTTCTTGTCTTTACGCATGAGTTCTCCGGTTCGACGGGCCTTACGGGGGCGGCAGTTTACTCCGCGAGGCGAGCGCACTCAACGCGCCAGGGTTTCTTGAGACCAAGGTCGTACAGGAAAATCCTCGATTTGGCGGCGATGTCGCCCTTCGACAGTCCATTCGCTCAGGGCCGGCGCCTATACTGGCGCTTTGCGTAGAGGACCTGGCCACATGAAGGTTCCACCCTTATTCGCTGCCTGGCGCCAGGCCCTTCGATCGGGCTACGGTGGCGCTGCACTGCGCGGCGACATCACCGCCGGGCTGACGGTCGGGATCATCGCTATCCCATTGGCCATGGCGCTGGCGATCGCGGTCGGCGTGGCGCCACAGCATGGTTTGTATACCGTGCTGATCGCCGCGCCGCTGATTGCCTTGACCGGTGGCTCGCGCTTCAACGTATCCGGGCCGACCGCCGCCTTCGTTGTGATCCTGCTGCCGATCACCCAGCAGTTCGGCCTCGGCGGCCTGCTGCTCTGTACCATGCTGGCCGGGCTGATCCTGATTGCCCTTGGACTGTTGCGCGCCGGCAAGTTGATCGCGTTCGTGCCCTACCCGGTCACCCTGGGTTTCACTGCGGGTATCGGTATCGTCATCGCGACCCTGCAACTCAAGGATGTCTTTGGGCTGACGTTTACCGAACAGCCTCACCACTACGTCGAACAGCTGGGCCTGCTGGTTAGCGCGCTGCCCGATGCCAAGGCCGGTGATGCGCTCATTGCCGCGCTGTGCCTGTCGATATTGATCGTCTGGCCGCGCCTGGTACCGAAGGTGCCCGGTCATTTGGTGGCGCTGATCATCGGTGCGCTGGCAGGGATGGTACTGGAATCGTCCGGCCTGGCCGTGGCCACGCTGGGTGAGCGCTTCAGTTATACGATCGCCGGCGTCGCGCATCCCGGGATACCGCCGCTGCTTCCGGATTTCGCCTGGCCCTGGCTACTGCTCGGCCCAGACGGGCAACCGCTGGTGCTGAGTTTCGAGCTTTTTCATCAACTGCTGGCGCCCGCTTTCGCCATCGCCATGCTGGGTGCCATCGAATCGCTGCTCTGCGCCGTGGTTGCCGATGGCATGACCGGCACCCAACACGACCCGAACGCGGAGCTGCTGGGCCAGGGCCTCGGCAATCTGGTCGCGCCCCTGTTCGGCGGCATCACGGCCACTGCGGCCATCGCGCGTAGCGCCACCAACGTGCGCGCTGGCGCCTGCTCGCCGCTGGCGGCGATGATTCATGCAGGCGTGGTGCTGGTGGCGATCCTCTGGCTGGCGCCGCTGTTCAGCTACCTGCCGATGGCCGCGCTGGCAGCATTGCTATTGATGGTGGCGTGGAACATGAGCGAGGCGCCGCATGTGCTCAGGACACTGCGCATCGCACCGCGCAGCGACGTGCTGGTTCTGCTGACCTGCCTGATCCTGACGGTGCTGTTCGACATGGTGCTGGCGGTGGGCGTCGGCTTGTTGCTGGCCGCCGGGCTGTTCATCAAGCGGATGAGCGAGCTGACCGATACCACCCGCCTGCGCCACGGGCAGAACCCGCTGCTTCAGGAGCTACCCGAGCACGTTGCCGCCTATGCGATACGCGGGCCACTGTTCTTTGGTGCAGCGGAGAAGGCGTTGAGCGTACTGCGACGCTTCAATCCGGACGTGCGGATCGTGATCGTCGATATAAGCAGTGTGCCGATGCTCGACATGACCGCTCTAGCGGCACTGGAACACCTGCTGCTGGATTACCGCAAGCAGGGCATCGCGCTGATTCTGTGCGGCAGCAATGCCCGGGTGCGATTCAAGCTACGCCGCGCCGGCATTCGTCGGCTCGAAGGGCACCTGTACTACGTACGTGATCTGGCCCAGGCGCGGGCCAAGGCCCTGCGCCTACTGCCGCAAAGCGCAGTGCCCGCTATCTAGGGCTGAGCTCGCTCAAGCCGAGCGAGCTCAGCGTTTGTCGGTGCGCTGAGCTCGCCATCTGATGAAGCCTTAACTGGCGTACTTCTGAAGGTTTGCCATCATTTCCTTCAGCGCGGCCAGGTTGTCAGCCGGATGTGCGGCATTTTCGAAATCGCAAATCTGCTGCCAGTTGGCCGCGACGTCTTCGGCATCGAAGCCCGCCTTCGGATCGAAACCGACCCCCAGGCTGCGCTCCCAACGCACCTTGCCCATCCAGCCACCGCCTACTTCGAACAGGCCGGACGTTTCCTGGCATTGCTCACTAGCCAGGTACACCACCAACGGGCTGACCAGTTCGGGCTTGAGCTGCTCGAAGACCTGGGGAGGAATCAGGCCTTCGGTCATCCGCGTGCCGCCGGTCGGTGCGATGGCGTTGACCAGAATGTTGTTCTTGCGCCCTTCCAGCGCCAGGGTGCGCGTCAGGCCGTAGAGGCCCAGCTTGGCCATGCCGTAGTTGGACTGACCGAAATTGCCGTAGATGCCGGACGTGGACGCGGTGAAGATCACCCGACCATAGCCTTGCTCGCGCATGTGCGGCCAGGCGGCGCGGGTGACTTTATAAGCGCCCTCTACGTGCACCTTGTAGACCAGGTCCCAGTCGGCGTCTTCCATCTTGTGGAAGGTCTTGTCGCGCAGAATGCCGGCGTTGTTCACCACCACATCGATGCGCCCGAAGGTATCGAGCGCATGCTGAACGATCTTCTCGCCATCGGTCACGGAGTCGTGGTTGGCGACGGCTGTGCCACCCGCCTGGCGGATTTCTTCGACCACGCGATCGGCCGCCGAGCTGTTGGCCCCTTCGCCCTGAGCGCTGCCGCCGAGATCGTTGACCACCACCTTGGCGCCATGACGGGCGAACAGCAGCGCGTGGGCGCGGCCGAGGCCACCACCGGCGCCGGTCACGACCACTACTTTGTCTTCGAAGCGGATGGCTTCACTCATTCGAATTCCTCCAGCGAATTGTTATTGGATGACGTTGCAAAGGTACCCACGAGTGTCGGCGAGGCGCGTACCGCTCACAATCAAACGGACGCGAATGAATGCCCCGGCATAACGCGGCGGGATGATAGCGAGGCCCGAGCCGGCCTGCGTGCAGAAGTTGGTTGTTTTCTGTACGGCAGCCTGCAACCCAGTCGTTACGGGCTCGCACGCTTCATCTCCCCACGTTATCCACAGAACGTCCCACAGCTTTGTGGGATAACTGCCGAAGCGCCCCGGCTCGCCTGTTTTTGGTCTCGGCGGACGCGCGAAAGACGCTTTTTCAAGGACTTACATCTCTGCCAAGCGACCTTGAGCGAAAAATAACCAACAAGCGCAACGCCCCAAACCGCGTGGTACGCGGCAAGGCACGAAGAGCTTATCCACAGATTGCTGCACAGCGACCGGGGATAACTGGACGCTTGGCAAAAACTATCGCCTTCATGGCGAGAAACTAAGAGCCGCTGTTGTTTTGGGGCGTTAACCTCTCCTCCGAACTTTCAGAGGAAAGCAACCATGCCCAACATCGACTTCCTGCGGACGCTGCTTGCCAACTACGCCTCGGCTGTTGCGGGCAGTTGCGCGGACGAAACCTGCCAATAACCGTTCTGCCTTGGGCACTTGGCAGCTGAACAAAATTCGTACAATGGCGTGCAGCCTGCAGAGGCTGGTGCTCCCAGGATGTTCACCGAAGCTTATCCACAGCCCCTTCCACAGTAACCGGGGATAACTGTTACGGCGTCATGACAGGCGATGTAACTCCGTCCGCGCCGCGACTATCGCGCCAAGGTCGCGATACAACGAACTCGCCCGCATCTACCTGCTCCAAAGATTGAATAATTTCAACCTGGAGCATCCCTATGCGTGTCCGGCCTGTTGCGACAACCCAGGCGCTCACCGAATCGTCGGGGACCAAATGACCGGCTTTATAGCGCTGGTGCTGGTGGCGTTTGTCTGTTTCGCCCTGGTCTTCTTCATCAAGCAGCGACAATACAGTCACCCCGCCCTGCGCATGCCTTATCAGCTGAAGCGCCCGCTCTTCCAACCAAGCGAAGCTGAGTTACTGGCGTTGCTGCAGCAGGCGGCGAACGGCCACCTGATTCTCTGCAAGGTGCGAGTCGCCGACGTCATCGAAGTGACGGCGATACCACGGCGAGCGCCCTGGTATCAGGCGGTCAACCGGATCTCAGCGGCGCGCTTCGATTTTCTGCTGTGTGACCGGGAGACGCTGGAGCCTCGCTGCGCGATCGAGATGGAGCCGGCAACCGAAGCCAATGCCTTCCTCGATGAGCTCAGCCAGACCGTCGGCTTGCCGCTGGTACGCCTGTCCCCGGAAACGGCGCGTTCCTATACCGATGTGCGTGCTGCGATCGTTCAGGCCACAGCTGATCGTCCGTAGTAATCGGATGCCGGCATAATTGCCGCCTCCAGATGCATTTAGCGTATCGGCATGTGTCGTGATCAATCAGACGACCCGCCAGCGCCCGAAGCCAACACCGCACAATCACAGAAGGCACCGCTTAGCGTGAAACCGAGATGCTGCTGAAATCCCGCCTCGCCGGCCTTTTCAATCTGGCCTCGCGCCTGATCCTTCGCTATCCAGGCGTCGTCGCGCTGTTCGGATTCTGCTCGGGCGTCGCCAGCTTCGTTCTGGTGGAGCGCCATGCCGGGCTGGCGAAGGTGATCGCGGCGGTGATGCTGGCCAGCTGGCTCTGGTTGATGCTGGAAAACAGCCTGCGTCGCGGCGTGGAGCGCCGATTCGGCTGGAAGGTCCCGCCTCCGCTGCTGCGTTACGTGACGCAGATGGTGCATCAGGAAAGCCTGTTCTTCATCATTCCGTTCTTCTTCATTACCACCACCTGGAACAGCGGCCAGTCAGCGTTCACCGTGTTGTTGGGGATCGCCGCGCTGGTCTCGCTGATCGACCCGCTGTATTACAAATGGCTGGCGCCGCGCCGGTGGATCTACCTGGCGTTCCATGCGCTGACGTTATTCGCGGTCCTGCTGACGGCGCTGCCCATCATCTTTCACCTGTCCACGCCGCAAAGCTATCTGTGTTCTCTGGTTATTGCCGTGTTGCTGGCATTGCCCAGCCTTCTCAGTTTCTTCCCCGAATGGAACTGGAAAAGCCTGATCGCCATCCCGCTGCTCGCGCTCAGCGTCGGGCTGGCGGGTTGGGTGGGTCGCACCTGGGTCCCGCCGGCGACGCTGTGGCTGACCGACGTTGCCGTGACCATGAGCATCGACGACGCCTCGCGCAAACCCGGCAACCGCCTGCGCCAGCTGTCCAGCCGGGAGCTGCGTGACAACGGGCTCTATGCCTTTACCGCGATCAACGCACCGCGCGGTTTGAAGGAGCGCATCTACCATGTCTGGGAGCACAACGGCCGGCGTGTCGACCGTATCCCTTTGGACATAAGCGGAGGACGCGAAGCGGGCTACCGGGCCTGGACCCACAAGCGCAACTTTCCCGACAACCCGGAAGGCCGTTGGCGCGTGCGGGTCTTGACCGAAGCCGGGCAAATGATCGGCATGCTGCGCTTCGACGTCACGCAGTGAACCGCCATGCCGGTCACGACTCGAAATCAGACACACACCATCGCGGAGCCAGGCGGAGGCATGCATGGAATGGTGGGAAATCCTGAGCCGCACCGTTGCATCGGAATTCTCCGACATCCCTGATCTGGAGCATTTGATTCGTGTGTCGATGCGCTTGCTCCTGGCGGCGGCGCTCGGCGGCATTCTGGGTTATGAACGCGAATACAAGGGCAAGGCGGCGGGCCTGCGGACGCACATGCTGGTGGCGCTCGGCGCCGCACTGTTCGTGTTGGTACCACTCGAGGCAGGCATGCCGCTCGAAGACCTGTCGCGAGTGATGCAGGGCATCATCACCGGGATCGGCTTTCTCGGCGCCGGCACCATTCTCAAGGGCAATTCGCAGCAAGACGTCAAAGGCCTGACCACGGCGGCTGGCATCTGGCTGACTGCGACCATCGGCGTCGCCGCTGGGCTCGGCCACGAGGCCACGGCAGTGCTCACGACCGGCTTCGCGCTGGTGATCTTCCTGCTCATGCCGCGGGTGGAGCAACACGCCAGTAAGGTGGCCGTTAATGATCATGATGAAAAACAGGGCCGCGACCGCGAACCACATCCGTGAGCGCCATTCTTGAGCGACATCGCCATTGAGCCAGGAGCCACCATGCAAAACCGCTACGCCTATCTGGTCACCGCTTCTGTGATGCTCGGCCTCGCCGGTTGTGGCGATACCGCGACCGTTCCGGTGGAGTCAGGTTACGGGCCGGAGCCGACTCTTGCGCAGCCACGGGAATCACTGATACCCACCGTCAATATCGCCAAGGCCACCGGCTGGTCTGACGGAGCGAAGCCGCAAGCGGCGGCCGGCCTGCAGGTCGAGGCCTTCGCTCGGGATCTCGATCATCCACGCTGGCTCTACGTTCTGCCCAACGGCGACGTGCTGGTGGCAGAAAGCGACGCGCCAGCAAAACCGGACGGTAACAAGGGTTTGCGCGGCTGGATCGCTAAAAAGGTCATGGCCCTTGCCGGCTCCGGCGGCCAGAGCGCCAATCGCATCACCCTGCTGCGTGACACCGACGGCGACGGCACGCCGGAAAAGCGTACGGCTTTTCTCGAAGGGCTGAATTCGCCGTTCGGCATGGCGCTAGTGGGCGATCAGCTCTACGTGGCCAATACCGATGCACTGGTGCGCTTCCCCTATGAAGAAGATGTCACCCACATCGACAGCAAAGGCGAGAAGGTCGTCGATCTGCCCGCCGGACCGATCAACCATCACTGGACTAAGAATGCGATCGCCAGCCAGGACGGTTCACGCCTCTATGTCACCAGCGGCTCCAACAGCAATGTCGCGGAAAACGGCATGGCCGCCGAGGAGAACCGCGCCGCCATCCTCGAAGTCGATCCGCAGAAAAAGTCCCTGCGCCTGTTCGCCTCGGGCCTGCGCAACCCCAATGGTTTGGCCTGGCAGCCGGACAGCGGCGAACTTTGGACCACGGTCAACGAGCGCGACGAGATCGGCAGCGATCTGGTACCCGACTATATGACCTCGGTGCGCGACGGTGGGTTTTACGGCTGGCCCTACAGCTACTTCGGCCAGCATGTCGACAAGCGCGCCGAGCCACCGCGACCGGATCTGGTGGCCAAAGCCATCGTTCCCGATTACGCCCTCGGCGCGCACACCTCATCCATGGGGCTAACGTTCTATGAGGACAAACTGCTGCCGGAGCGTTACCGACATGGCGCCTTCATCGGCCAGCACGGTTCCTGGAACCGCAAGCCGCACAGTGGCTACAAGGTGGTCTTCGTGCCGTTCAACGATGGCAAACCAGACGGCGCTGCCGAGAATATCCTCACCGGCTTTCTCAGTGCCGACGGAAAAGCCCTAGGCCGCCCGGTGGGTGTCGCCGTCGACAACGCCGGCGCGCTGCTGGTGGCCGATGACGTCGGCGACATCATCTGGCGCGTGACGCCAAGCAATGACTGAGAGGATTCACAGAATCACCGGCAGCCGGCGAGACAGGCGAATTTCCTCGGGCGAAAGCTCGACGCCATAAGCCAGCACCTCGACGCCCGCCGCCACGGCATCCTGCAACGCGGCGGCGTACAGCGGGTCGATTTCGCTCGCCGGGCGGACCGCCTCGATGCCCGTGAGATTCACGCAATACAGTTGCACCGCGCGAATACCATCACGCGCCAGCCCCGCCAGCTCGCGCAGATGACGTGCGCCGCGTGTGGTCACCGCATCGGGAAAGGCCGCCACCGCCGTATCACCGAAACCAAGGGTGACGCTCTTGACCTCGACGAACGCTGGCCCCGTCGGATAATCCAGGCGGAAATCCACCCGACTGTTTTCAATGCCGTAAGCGACCTCCCGCCTGAGCGCGGTGAAACCCGCCAATTCCTCGATCACGCCGGCCAACAGAGCCTCTTCCACCAAGCGATTGGCACGCGCCGTGTTCACGCAGGCCAGTCGTCCCTGCGGTGTTTCCACCAGCTCCCAGGTGCCCGGCAGCTTGCGCTTGGGATCGCTATTGCGCTGAAACCAGACGCGCGCGCCCTCGCCCATGCAGTTGAGCATCGAGCCGGTGTTGGGGCAGTGGATGCACAGATGCTCGCCGCTATCGGTGACGATGTCGGCGAGAAAACGCTTGTAACGCTTGACCAGTCGGCCCGACTCCAGCGGCGTAGCGAAGCGCATCAGCCTTGCCAGCTCTTAAGGCCGCGGGCGATACGCTCGACCGCCATTTCCAGCTGCGGCAGATCCTGGGTATAGGCGAAGCGCACGTGATGCCCGGCCTGATGCCGGCCGAAATCGAGACCCGGCGTGATCGCCACGAACTCGGTTTCCAGCATGTGCTGGCACAAGGCGAAGGCATCGCCGCCAAACGCGCTGATATCGGCATATAGATAGAAAGCACCCTCGGGCTCCACAGCGATGTCGAATCCGAGTTCACGCAGGGCCGGTAGCAGGAAGTCGCGGCGGCGGGCGAATTCGGCCCGGCGCGCTTCGAGGATTTCCAGCGTGGCCGGCTCGAAACAGGCCAGCGCGGCATGCTGGGCCATGGTCGGCGCGCTGATGTAGAGGTTCTGCGCCAGCTTCTCCAGCTCGGGCACGGCGGCCTCCGGCGCCACCAGCCAGCCCAGGCGCCAGCCCGTCATGCCGAAATACTTGGAAAAGCTGTTGAGCACGAAGGCATCGTCGTCCACCTCCAGCACACTGGCCGCGTCGGTGCCATAGGTCAGGCCGTGGTAGATCTCGTCCACCACCAGATGCCCGCCCCGAGCCTTCAGCGCCGCGGACAAACCTGCCAGTTCGTCACGATCGAGCAGCGTACCGGTGGGATTGGCCGGCGAGGCGACCAGGGCGCCAACGCTATCCTGGTCCCAATGACGCGCGACCAGATCGGGCGTCAGCTGATAGCGGACATCGGCGCCCACCGGCACCAGTTGTGCGGCGCCTTCGATCAGGCGCAGGAAATGTCGATTGCAGGGGTAGCCGGGGTCGGCAAGCAGCCAATGCTTGCCCGGATCGACCAGCAGGCTGCTGGCAAGCAGCAGCGCACCCGATCCGCCGGGAGTAATCAGCACGCGTTCGGGGTCAATAGACAGTTGATAGCGCTGCTTGTAGAAACCGGCAATCGCCTCGCGCAACTGTGGCAACCCTCGGGCAGCGGTATAACGGGTATGGCCGGCCGCAAGGGCAGCCTGACCGGCCGCGACGATGGGCGCAGCGGTGGTGAAGTCCGGCTCGCCGATTTCCAGGTGAATGACGTCACGGCCCAGCGCCTGCAACTCGTTGGCTCGCGCCAGCAGTGCCATGACATGAAAGGGTTCGATTGCACGACTACGCGCGCTATATGACGAGGTCATCTGACCGTCCTGATGAGTACAAAACGTGAATTCTACCGAAGGTCCCTCTGACACCGCAGCCACCGTGATACTCGGGAGTAGCGCACCCCGATACGATCTGGTAAGTTCGCCCGCTTGCAGCCGCAGGGCCGGCACGGGCCGGCAGAGGGATTTCATTATCCTGCGCAATGGACATAGCGAGAGGCGTTCATCCATGCCCATTACCAAAACAACACCCAATAACCAACTGATTCGCGCCTTCGTGCCCTACAAGGAATCCAAGGGTGAGGAGTACATGAGCGACGATATGCGCGCTCACTTCACCGGCATCCTCAACAAGTGGAAACAGGAGCTGATGGAGGAAGTCGATCGCACCGTGCACCACATGCAGGACGAAGCGGCCAACTTCCCCGACCCAGCCGACCGCGCCAGCCAGGAAGAAGAGTTCAGCCTGGAACTGCGCGCCCGCGATCGCGAGCGCAAGCTGATCAAGAAGATCGACGAGACGCTGCAGCTGATCGAGGACAACGAATACGGCTGGTGCGACTCCTGCGGCGTCGAGATCGGCATTCGCCGTCTGGAAGCCCGCCCCACCGCCACGCTTTGCATCGATTGCAAGACGTTGGCGGAGATCAAGGAAAAGCAGATCGGTTCCTGATCCCGAACGGGGCGCTACGGCGCCCCGCTTCATTTCCACCTCACGCATCTGCGCAGTATCCCGCCTCGCTGATCCCCTACCCGAGCCGGCCCCATGCCTTCATCCCCCCTTTCGACGCCCACGTACATTGGACGCTTCGCCCCGACACCCAGCGGCTACCTGCACTTCGGTTCGCTGATCGCTGCACTCGCTTCCTACCTCGATGCCCGTGCCGTGGGCGGCCACTGGCTGCTGCGCATGGAAGACCTCGATCCGCCACGGGAAATGCCCGGCGCGCAGCACGCCATCGTGCAGGCGCTGACCGCCTATGGTTTCGAGTGGGACGGCACCATGCAGCGCCAGAGCGAGCGCCACGCGGCGTATGAGGAAACGATCGAGCGTCTGCTGCGCGAGGGCCTGGCCTACCCATGCACTTGCTCGCGCAAGCAGCTCGAAGCCTATCCAGGCCCCTATCCCGGCTTCTGCCGCGACGCGCGCCAGCCCTTGGAAAACGCCGCGATCCGCCTGCGCGTGCCGAACCTGGAATACCGCTTCACCGACCGCGTGCAGGGCGAATTCGGTCAGCACCTGAGTCGCGAAGTCGGCGACTTCGTCATCCGCCGCCGCGACGGGCTTTTCGCGTACCAGCTTGCCGTGGTACTGGACGACGCCTGGCAAGGCGTGACCGACGTGGTGCGCGGTGCCGACCTGCTCGATTCCACGCCGCGCCAACTGTACCTGCAGGAACTGCTCGGCCTGCCGCAGCCGCGCTATCTGCATGTCCCGCTGATCATCCAGCCGGACGGGCACAAGCTAGGTAAAAGCTATCGCTCGCCACCGCTGCAACCCGAGGATGCCACCCCGCTGCTGCTCCGCGCCCTGCGCGCCCTCGGCCAACCGACCGCCCCGGAACTGAACGACGCCCTGCCCGGCGAAATCCTCGCCTGGGCGATCCCGCGCTGGGATGCCGACCTCATCCCGCGCACACTGACGCTGGCCGAGGCGCAGCTTCGCTGAAAGCTGAAAAGACGACAAAAGCGCTGGAAGCTGGAAAGCTGGACGGAAGCAGCCTCAAGCCTCAAGCGACCAACATGAAGCCAGACCGCCCTGGCACACACCTTTTACTTGCAGCTTGTGGCTTGCCGCTTGCCGCTGCTCTACCATCCCCCCACTTCCGACACGAGTTCCAGCATGTACATCTACCGACTGGTGCTGCTCCTGGTGGTGGGGATCTATCTGTTCTCCCCCGCGATCATGGACTGGTGGATCGACCCCAACGGCGCCTGGTATCGGCCCTATCTGTTGTGGCTGATCCTCATCGTGGTGACCTTCATCCTTCAGAGCCAGCGCGATGCAGACGAGCTTTAGCCTCAGCCATCTGATCCTGATCAGCGTTGCTTACCTGCTGGTGCTGTTCGGGGTCGCCTGGGTCAGCGAGCGCGGGCTGATTCCGCGCGGGGTGATCCGCCACCCGCTGACCTACACCCTGTCTCTGGGCGTCTATGCCAGCGCCTGGGCGTTCTATGGCACGGTCGGCCTGGCCTATCAGTACGGCTACGGATTTCTCGCCACTTATCTAGGTGTCTGCGGCGCCTTTTTGCTGGCGCCTGTGCTGCTCTATCCGATCCTGCGCATCACCCGCACCTACCAGCTGGCCTCGCTGGCGGACCTGTTCGCCTTCCGTTTTCGCAGCACTTGGGCCGGCGCGCTGACCACCATCGTCATGCTGGTCGGGATGCTGCCGTTACTGGCCCTGCAGATTCAGGCGGTGGCCGATGCCATCGGCATTCTCACGCTGGAGCCACTGCAGGAACGGGTGGCGCTGGGTTACTGCGTAATGATAATGCTGTTCACCATCCTCTTCGGCGCCCGGCATATCGCGACGCGCGAGAAGCACGAGGGGCTGGTGTTCGCCATCGCCTTCGAGTCGGTGGTCAAGCTGCTGACCTTCGGCGCCATCGGCCTGTACGCACTTTATGTCGTGTTCGGCGGCCCGCATCAGCTGGAGATCTGGCTGCTGCAGAATCAGTCTGCGTTGCAGGCGTTGCATACACCGCTACAGGAAGGCCCTTGGCGAACCCTGCTGCTGGTATTTTTCGCCTCGGCCATCGTCATGCCGCACATGTACCACATGACGTTCACAGAGAACCTTAATCCTCGGGCGCTGGTGAGCGCCAGCTGGGGCCTGCCGTTGTATCTATTGCTGATGAGCCTGGCCGTGCCGCTGATTCTCTGGGCTGGCCTCAAACTCGGCGTCAGCACTAACCCGGAATACTTCACGCTCGGCCTGGGTCTAAGTGCCCAGAGCGAGGCGCTGACGCTCGTGGCATTCGTCGGCGGCCTTTCCGCTTCCAGCGGGCTGATCATCGTCAGCACCTTGGCGCTGTCGGGCATGGCGCTCAACCATCTGGTGCTACCGCTTTATCAGCCGCCTACCGAAGGCAATATCTATCGCTGGCTGAAATGGACCCGCCGCAGCCTGATCCTGGCGATCATCATGGCCGGTTACGGCTTCTACCTGCTGTTGGGCGCCGAGCAGGACCTGTCCAATCTGGGCATCGTCGCCTTCGTCGCTACCTTGCAGTTCCTGCCCGGCGTACTCTCGGTGCTCTACTGGCCGACCGCCAATCGTCGCGGCTATATCGTCGGACTGCTGGCAGGCATCGTCGTCTGGGTCGTGACCATGCTGCTACCGCTGGTGGGCAATCTCGACGGCTTCTACATCCCCCTGTTCAACGTCGTCTACGTGCTCGACGACACCAGCTGGCATCTGGCAGCGATCGCCTCGCTGGCGGTCAACGTGCTGGCTTTTTCGCTGTTCTCGATCTTCACCGAGACCAGCGCCGAGGAGCAGGCCGCAGCGGAAGCCTGCGCCGTCGAGAACGTGCGCCGGCCACAGCGACGCGAACTGGCCGCCGCCTCGCCACAGGAATTCGCCACCCAGCTCGCCAAACCGCTGGGCGCCAAGACCGCACAGCGCGAAGTCGAGCAGGCGCTGCGAGATCTGCAGTTGCCGTTCGACGAACACCGCCCGTATGCCTTGCGCCGGTTGCGTGATCGCATCGAGGCGAACCTGTCCGGGCTGATGGGGCCGAGCGTCGCCCAGGACATCGTTGAGAATTTCCTCTCCTACAAGAACGGCGCGAGCGGCTACGTGACCGAAGACATTCACTTCATCGAAAGCCGCCTCGAGGACTATCACTCGCGCCTGACCGGCCTCGCCGCGGAGCTCGATGCGCTGCGCCGTTATCACCGCCAGACCCTGCAAGAGCTGCCCATGGGGGTCTGCTCGCTGGCCAAGGATCAGGAAATCCTGATGTGGAACCGCGCACTGGAAGAACTTACCGATATCCCGGCGCTGCAAGTGGTCGGCTCGCGCCTGTCGACCCTCGCCGAACCCTGGCGGAGCCTGTTGATGGATTTCATCGGACAGGGCGACGAGCATCTGCATAAGCAGCGACTGCCACTGGACGGCCACAGCCGCTGCCTGAATCTGCACAAGGCGGCCATCGCCGAGCCCCTGGCGCCCGGCAATAGTGGTCTGGTCCTGCTGATCGAAGACCTTACCGAAACCCAGCAACTGGAAGACCGCCTGGTGCATTCCGAGCGCCTGGCCAGCATCGGACGGCTGGCGGCCGGTGTCGCCCACGAGATCGGCAACCCGATCACCGGCATCGCCTGCCTGGCGCAGAACCTGCGTGAGGAGCGTGAAGGCGATGGCGAGATCACCGAAATCAGCAGCCAGATCATTGAGCAGACCAAGCGCGTCTCGCGCATCGTCCAGTCGCTGATGAGCTTCGCGCATGCCGGCGGTCGGCAGCAGGATTTCTATCCAGTCAGCCTGGCCGAGGTGGCGCAGGATGCGATCGCCCTGCTGTCGCTCAACCGCCACGGCACCGAGGTGCGCTTTTTCAACCTGTGCGACCCGGAGCATGTGGCCGAGGGCGACCCGCAGCGCCTCGCTCAGGTACTGATCAATTTGCTATCCAACGCCCGCGACGCATCGCGACCCGGCGACGCGATCCGGGTCCGCAGCGAGGTGTCCGAGCAGACCGTCTACCTCATCGTCGAAGACGAAGGCAGCGGTATTCCGCAATCGATCCTGGATCGTCTTTTCGAGCCGTTCTTCACCACCAAGGACCCGGGCGAAGGCACTGGACTGGGCCTTGCGCTGGTCTATTCGATCGTGGAAGAGCATTATGGGCAGATCAACATCGACAGTCCGGCAAACGTCGAGACCCAACGCGGAACACGTTTCCGCATTACTTTGCCGCGATATGTCGTGACGACCGATAACGTTGATTGACGAGGCGATGGACGCCGTTCAGGCATGCTGCCCTGAACGACTCAGCGGGGAACCAGCCGAACCGGGCTTGCCAAGTTGCACCCCGACCCGGCGGCAGGCCCCGCCCCATCGCGACCGCTTGCACAGGCTGCGGAACAGGTTCCGCGACGCGCCCATCCCTACCGAGCTGCAGCCGCTTTCAGACCGTCGAGAGAGTACTGATGTCACATATTCTGATCGTCGAAGACGAAACCATCATCCGCTCCGCCTTGCGCCGACTGCTCGAGCGCAACCAGTATGAAGTCAGCGAAGCCGGATCGGTGCAGGAAGCGCAAGAGCGCTACAGCATTCCAGGTTTCGACCTCATCGTCAGCGATCTACGCCTGCCCGGTGCGCCCGGCACCGAGCTGATCAAGCTCGCCGAGGGCACGCCGGTGCTGATCATGACCAGCTACGCGAGCCTGCGCTCGGCAGTCGATTCGATGAAGATGGGCGCGGTTGATTACATCGCCAAGCCCTTCGATCACGACGAGATGCTGCAGACCGTCGCCCGCATTCTTCATGATCGGCAGCAGGCGGCCACCGCTCCCGTCGCCGCCTCGCGCAGCGCCGCGAGCCCGGTAACGGACAGCGGCTCCAGTAACGGCGAGATTGGCATCATTGGCCGCTGCGGCCCGATGCAGGACTTGTTCGGCAAGATCCGCAAGGTCGCGCCGACCGATTCCAATGTGCTGATCCAGGGTGAATCGGGCACCGGCAAGGAGCTTGTCGCACGCGCGCTGCACAACCTCTCCCGCCGCGCCAAGGCCCCGATGATCTCGGTCAACTGCGCCGCCATTCCCGAAACCCTGATCGAATCCGAACTCTTCGGCCACGAAAAAGGCGCATTCACCGGCGCCAGTGCTGGTCGCGCCGGCCTGGTGGAAGCGGCCGATGGCGGCACGCTGTTTCTCGACGAGATCGGCGAGCTGCCCCTGGAAGCACAGGCGCGACTGTTACGCGTGTTACAGGAAGGCGAAATCCGGCGTGTCGGCTCTACCCAATCGCAGAAGGTCGATGTGCGCTTGATCGCCGCGACCCACCGTGACCTGAAAACGCTGGCCAAGAACGGCCAGTTCCGCGAAGACCTTTATTACCGACTGCATGTCATCGCCTTGAAACTGCCGCCCCTGCGTGAGCGCGGCGCCGACGTACTGGAAATTGCCCAGGCGTTTCTGGTGCGGCAGAGCGAACGCATGGGTTCCGCTGAAATGCATTTTTCCCGTGAGGCGGAGCAGGCGGTACGGCACTACGCCTGGCCCGGCAACGTGCGTGAACTGGAGAACGCCATCGAGCGCGCCGCTATCCTCAGCGAGAGCGAGGAAATCAGCGCGGAGCTGCTGGGCATCGACATTGAATTCGACAACCTCGACGACGACTTCGATGAACCCTGCGCCCCGCTGGGCAGCACTGTCGCGAGCAACAACGAGCCGACCGAGGACCTGTCCCTGGAAGACTACTTCCAGCATTTCGTGCTCGAGCATCAGGACCACATGACCGAGACCGAACTGGCCCGCAAGCTCGGCATCAGCCGCAAATGTCTCTGGGAGCGTCGCCAGCGTCTGGGCATCCCACGGCGTAAATCGAGCGCCACCGGGTAGCAGGTTGTTACCCAACACATCGAGACGTAACAGAAACCGGGTTCATCGGTAACGGGAACCCGGTTTTTTATAGACTGAAAAAAAGAAATGAAAACCTAAGCTACTGTTTTATAAGGAATTTCAAAAACTGGCACAGCAAATGCTTTATATCTGGCACAACAACAATAACAAGCAGACCCACAATAAGAACAAGACGTACCGGCTCTAGCAGAATAAATACAAGAAGGCAGAGGCGTAGCTAACTGATTCTTTTGGAGAGGAACTGCCAACTGGGGTTTTGCCCCACGACCAGGCTGAGAACAACAAAAACTGCTTAAGCAGAGCCTGAACTGGTTGGATCATATGATCGATGGCAAGTCAGCGACCAAAGCAATCCGTTTGCTCTTTGCTCCCAACGTAGGAGCGATCCTGGAAGCGATAGCCGAAAGGAACGGGTGATCAAACAAAAACAACACGCCCGAAATACTAATAACAAAAAAGCACGCAACATCATTTGAAAAGGGGAGCTTCGGCTCCCCTTAGTGCTTTCTGGCTCCGGCCGATGTTTTGACACCTCCCCGCGCTTCGTTCACCATCCCTACTCCCGATGCTAGAATCCACGCTCGTTCGTGGCCATTCGCCTCGTCACTCAGCCCTTTCGCCACACAGTGCCTCCCATGCTGAAAAAGCTGTTCCAGTCTTTTCGTTTGCCCCTGCGCCGCCTCCCGCATCCTCGTCGCACACCCGAAATACTGTCCAGCCGGCAGCATTCGCTGCACCGCAATGATCTGAGCCGACATGCCGTCAGCGTCGTCGAGCGGCTTCAGCAAGCCGGCTACGAGGCTTATGTGGTGGGCGGTTGTGTCCGTGATCTGCTGTTGGATCTGGACCCCAAGGACTATGACGTCGCTACCAGCGCCACGCCTGAGCAGGTACGCGCCGAATTTCGCAACGCCCGGGTCATTGGCCGGCGTTTCAAGCTGGTCCATGTGCATTTCGGCCGTGAGATCATCGAGGTCGCCACCTTCCGCGCCAATCACCCGGAAGAAGACGACGACGAAGCCAGCCATCTGGCATCGCGTAACGAAAGCGGTCGCATCCTGCGCGACAACGTCTATGGCACGCTGGAAGACGATGCCCAACGCCGCGATTTCACGATCAACGCGCTGTACTACGACCCCACGACAGAGCGCATCCTCGACCACACTCATGGGGTGAGCGACATCCGTAACCGGTTGATCCGCCTGATCGGCGATCCCGAGCAGCGTTACCAGGAAGATCCGGTGCGCATGCTGCGAGCGGTGCGCTTCGCCGCCAAGCTGGATTTCGAGATCGAGCAACACAGCGCCGAGCCCATCGCCGAACTGGCCGACCTGCTGAATGATGTCCCCTCGGCTCGTCTGTTCGACGAAATCATCAAGCTGTTCCTCGGCGGCAAGGCCGAGCGCACCTTCGATCTGCTCGTTGAGCACGACCTTTTTGCGCCGCTGTTCCCAGCCAGCGCCGAAGCCCTGGAAGACAACCCTGAATACACCGACACGCTGATCCGCAATGCGCTGGCCAATACCGATCAGCGCATTGCCCAAGGCAAACCCGTCACTCCCGCGTTTCTGTTCGCCGCCCTACTTTGGCCTGCGTTGCCGGCGCGCGTGGCCGAGGCACAAGCGCGGGGATTGCCACCCATACCGGCGATGCAGGAAGCGGCGCACGAGCTGATCTGGGAGCAATGCCAGCGCACCGCCATTCCCAAGCGGTTCTCCATGCCGATGCGGGAAATCTGGGACATGCAGGAACGTCTGCCGCGCCGTCAGGGCCGTCGCGCCGATCAGCTGTTGGACAATCCGCGCTTTCGTGCGGGCTACGATTTCCTTCTGCTGCGCGAGAGTGCCGGCGAGCAGACCGATGGTCTGGGCGACTGGTGGACCGACTACCAGGAGGCCAGCGACAGCGAACGTCGCACCATGATCCGTGGCCTCAGCAGCAAGGACAACGCCAGCGGAGCGCCGCGTAAACGCCGCCGCAGCAACAGTCGCCGCAAACGCGGCCCGAACGAAAGCGCACCGACCTCCGACGAATAATGGAACGGGTCTATATCGGTCTGGGCAGCAATCTGGCCGAACCACGCGAGCAGCTGCGCGGTGCGCTGAAGGCGTTGGCGGCACTTCCCTCTTCCCGGCTCGTTGCGATGTCTTCGCTATACGCCAGCGACCCACTCGGCCCGCCGGATCAGCCGCGCTACAACAACGCCGTCGCCGCGCTCGAAACGTCGCTGGAACCGCTGGCGCTGCTCGACGCACTGCAGGCCATCGAACTGGCTCAGGGCCGCGAGCGTAAGGCAGAGCGCTGGGGACCACGCACGCTGGATCTCGATATTCTGCTGTTCGGCGATCGCTTGATCGACGAATCCCGCCTGACGGTGCCGCACTATCACCTGCATGCCAGAGCGTTCGTGCTGTATCCGCTCGCCGAAATTGCCCCGCAGAATCTCCAGCTTGCCGATGGACGCAACCTGACCGGCCTGCTGGCCGCCTGCCCATTCGAAGGCCTCGAACGCCTCGACGAAGCGCTGTAACCCTTCGGTAACAGGGGTAACGCGCGGGTAACACTCACGATTGACTTAGCTCGCCGCCATCGGGACTATAAGCGCCCTCTGCCGGCACGCATCGAACGGGTCCTGCCCATCGGTGACGCTCCGACTACCGTGATCCCTCAGAGGCTCTAGGAGGACGGCATTCATGCCAGACGTAACCCTGACTACCCTGCAAGGCCTCAAGCAGAAAGGCGAGAAGATCGTCATGCTCACCTGCTATGACGCCACCTTCGCCAAAACCGCCTGCGAAGCGGGAGTCGAGATGCTGTTGATCGGCGATTCGCTGGGCATGGTCCTGCAAGGTCACGACAGCACTTTGCCGGTATCCATCGAAGAAATGGCCTACCACACCGCGTGCGTCAAACGTGGCAACCGCGGCGCAATGATCGTCGCTGACCTGCCGTTCATGGCCAACGCCACTATCGAACAGACTCTGAAAAACTCGGCCACGCTGATGCGGGCTGGCGCGCACATGGTCAAGGTCGAGGGCGCGGCATGGCTGGCCGAATCCATCCGCCTGCTGGCCGAACGCGGCATCCCGGTCTGCGCCCACATGGGCCTCACGCCACAGACGGTCAACATACTGGGCGGCTATAAGGTGCAAGGTCGCCAGGAGGCCCAGGCGCTGCAGATGATCGCCGATGCCAAGGCCCTCGAGGCGGCCGGCGCGGCGATGCTGCTGCTCGAATGCGTGCCCAGTGAGTTGGCAGCCCGCCTCACCCAGGCGGTTTCGGTGCCGGTAATCGGCATCGGCGCCGGTAGCGCCACTGATGGTCAGGTACTGGTGCTGCACGACATGCTCGGCCTGTCCCTCAGTGGGCGCGCACCTAAATTCGTGAAGAATTTCATGCGCGAACACGGCGATATCACGTCCGCCATCGCCGCCTATGTTCAGGCGGTGAAGAGCGTGGAATTCCCAGCCGCCGAACACGGATTCTCGTCATGAACGTGGTGAAAACCGTCGCCGACCTGCGCGCCGCAGTGAGCCGCGCACGTGGCGAAGGCAAACGCATCGGCTTCGTGCCGACCATGGGTAACCTGCACGCCGGCCATATCGCTCTGGTAAAGAAGGCCGGCCAGCGCGCGGATTTCGTGGTCGCCAGCATCTTCGTCAATCCACTGCAATTCGGTCCCAATGAAGATCTCGCCAGTTATCCACGCACGCTCGCGGCGGACCAGGAAAAGCTCTTCGAGGCGGGCTGCCACCTGCTGTTTGCACCCAGCGTCGAGGAGATGTATCCCCATGGCCAGTCGATGCAGACCATCGTGCGGGTGCCGGGTGTATCCGAAGGGCTCTGTGGCGGCAGCCGGCCCGGCCATTTCGATGGCGTGTCGACCGTGGTCAGCAAACTGTTCAACATGGTGCTGCCCGATCTCGCCGTGTTCGGTCAGAAGGATTTTCAGCAACTGGCGGTGATCCGCACCATGGTGCGCGACCTGAACATGCCGGTGCAGATCATTGGCGAGCCAACCATGCGTGCCCAGGACGGCTTGGCGCTGTCCTCGCGCAACGGCTATCTCAGTGCCGAAGAACGTGCCACCGCCCCAGCCCTCTACCGCACGCTGAATCAATTGGCCAACGCGATTCGCAACGGAGATCGCGACTATCCGGAGCTAGTGGCCTCCGGACAACAGGCACTGCAGGCAGCCGGCTTACGTCCCGACTACTTGGAAATCCGCAACGCGACGGATTTGCAGCCAGCCACAGCCGATACACGCGAGCTGATCATTCTCGCAGCGGCGTTCCTCGGCAGCACCCGCCTGATCGACAACTTGCTGGTATAACCGCCGATCACCGGCACCGCCCTGCCCGCCCCCGGTCTTGAACACACCTTTGGGTTCGGGCACACTCTGCGCCGCTTGCGCCCCCGGAGGAACCCGCCATGCACGCCATCATGCTCAAGGCCAAATTGCACCGCGCCCAGGTGACCCACTCGGTGTTGGATTACGAAGGCTCCTGCGCCATCGACGGCGACTGGCTGGACCTGGCCGGCATCCGTGAATACGAGCAGATCCAGATCTATAACGTCGACAACGGCGAGCGCTTCACCACTTACGCCATCCGCGGCGAAGAAGGTTCGAAGATTATCTCCGTCAACGGCGCAGCCGCGCACAAGGCCGGCGTCGGCCATCGGCTGATCATCTGCGCCTACGCCCATTACAGCGAAGCCGAACTGGCAAGCTTCAAGCCACACGTCCTTTATATGGGTGCAGATGGCGAGCTCAGCCATACCAGCAACGCCATTCCGGTCCAGGTCGCCTGACTACGGATGAGCCGCCCGAAAAGCCCGCACGCCATACGCGTTGCGGGCTTTTTTGTGCCCTGAGAGCCTGTTCACGATCTCGCGAGCTAGACCTGCAAGGCAAAAACAGGCGAGGAAGCGGACTGGGCTCGCACTCGAGTTTAATGGTGTAAATGAGTATTCTGAGCCTGTTTTTAACGCAGCAGGGCCGACGCGCAGCAGATCGTGAACAGGCTCTGAGGGTTCCCCTGCCGCGCGACTCTGTAATGGTCTTCGGGGGCTACGACGGGTATCGGTAGCAGGCGCGGCGAGCATTCGGAACGCCGGGCGGTTTTCCCAGTCAGACTCTCGGCGGCGCAGGATGCGCCGCCCTCGCTCTATCGAACCGGAGCGGTACGCGCCCGATGCATTCAGGAGGAATGCCAGCGTGTCAGCATCATCGAATGACTGTCCAACCGCAGCCCCAGGGATACGCCCGGGGTGGCGCAGAATCGCGACAGTCCGCCAAGCAAAGGAAGCCGCACTACCATGAGCTATTACGAGCACCCTCTCGATGCCACCGGCCTGTCGTCCTGGAAGGCCTTGGAAGATCACCGCCTGGCCATGCAGAACTTCAGCATGCGCGAGGCATTCAAGGCCGACCCGACACGCTTCGATGACCTGTCGGTTTCCTGCTGCGGCCTGTTTCTCGACTACTCGAAGAACCTGATCACACCCGAGACCCGCACCCTGCTGGTGAACCTGGCCCGCGAGGCCGGCGTCGAGCAGGCCGCCCGCGCCATGTTCGAAGGCGAGCGAATCAACGCCTCGGAGAATCGCCCGGTTCTGCACACCGCCCTGCGCCGTCCCATGGGCGATTCGGTGATGGTCGACGGGCAGAACGTCATGCGCGACGTGCACGCCGCGCTGGCGCAGATGACCGACATCGTCACGCGCATCCATAACAACCTCTGGCGCGGCTTCAGCGACAAGACCATCACCGACGTGGTGAACATTGGCATCGGTGGCTCGTTCCTAGGCCCGCAACTGGTCTCCGAAGCGCTGCTGCCCTTTACCCAGCACGGCGTGCGCACCCACTACCTGGCGAACATCGACGGTAGCGAATTCCGCGAAGTGACCGCCAAGCTAAACGTGGAAACGACGCTATTCATCATCTCCAGCAAGACCTTCGGCACGCTCGAAACGCTGAAGAACGCCCAGGCCGCACGCACCTGGTATCTAGGCAAGGGCGGTACCGAGGAGAAGCTCTACCGCCACTTCATCGCGGTGACCAGTAACAAGAAGGCTGCCGTCGAGTTCGGCATCCGCGAGAAGAACATCTTCCCGATGTGGGACTGGGTCGGCGGGCGCTATTCGCTGTGGTCGGCCATTGGGCTGCCCATCGCACTGGCCATCGGCATGTCCAACTTCAAGGATCTGCTATCCGGTGCCTACAGCATGGACCAGCATTTCCTCAGCGAACCCTTCGAAAGCAACATGCCGGTACTGCTGGCGATGCTCGGCGTCTGGTACCACAACTTCTGGGGCGCGCAGAGCTACGCCTTCCTGCCTTACGACCACTATCTGCGCAACTTCGTCAAACACCTGCAGCAGATGGACATGGAGTCCAACGGCAAGAGCGTGCGCCAGGACGGTAGCGCCGTTTCCTGCACAACCGGTCCGGTGATCTGGGGTGGGGTCGGCGCCAACGGCCAGCACGCCTATCATCAGCTGTTGCACCAAGGCACGCCGCTGATCCCGGCCGACTTCATCGTGCCGGTGGTCAGCCACAATCCGGTGGCCGATCACCATGAATGGCTCTATGCGAACTGCCTGTCGCAGAGCCAGGCGCTGATGCTCGGCAAGACTCGCGAGGAAGCCGAAGCCGAACTGCGCGGCAAGGGTCTGGACGAGGCCGAAGTGGAACGTCTGGCGCCGCACAAGGTGATTCCAGGCAACCGGCCGAGTAACACCGTGGTCATGGAAACCATCAGCCCCGGCCGCCTCGGCGCGCTGATCGCCCTCTACGAGCACAAGGTGTTCGTGCAAGGCGTGATCTGGGGCATCAATTCCTTCGACCAGTGGGGCGTGGAATTGGGCAAGGACCTGGGCAAGGCCGTCTATGGCCAGATGACCAGCTTCGACGCGCCGCCGGCCGAGGACGCCTCGACCCAAGGCCTGATCGATTTCTTCCGCGGCCGTCATCGCGGCTGACCCCGCATTGCAACCGGACGGCAAGCGCTGTCCGGTTGCATCCCGGCCTCCCTGCCTCACTCGGTAACGGCACCCATCGGGTAACATTCCGGCTTTCCACTCGCTGCCGAATATCCCTCATGGAATTCATCCGCCGTCGCGTCGAATCACAGGTGCTCAGCCTCACCGGTCTGGCTATTGGCGGCGTCGACTATGAACATCCACCGGGCGACCCTGGCTTGTTCGGCCCGGACTCGGTCTGCTGGCGGGTCCACGGCGATTTCACCTCGATGCTGATCGGAGGCATTTCCGCCTTGCTGCTGCAAGCCCTGCATCCGCTGGCGCTGGCTGGCGTCTGGGATCATTCGAACTTTCGTGAAGACCTGCTCGGCCGTTTGCGGCGTACCGGGCAATTCATTTCGGCGACGACCTTCGGCAGCCAGGCCGATGCGCAGCGGCTGATCGAGCGGGTCCGCTCGATTCATCTGAAGGTCACCGGCCATGCAGCCGATGGCCGCCCCTACGCCGCCTACGATCCCGAACTGCTGACCTGGGTGCATGTGGCCGAGGTCAGCAGTTTTCTCAAGGCGCACCTGCGTTACCTCAACCCGTCATTGTCTGGCGAGGATCAGGACCGCTATTACGACGAAGTCGCACGGATCGCCGAGTCCCTTGGCGCTTGCCAGGTGCCGCGCTCAAGAAAGCAGGTAGCGGACTATTTGCAAGAAATCCGACCGCAGCTGCGTTGCGACGAGCGCTCGCGGGAGATTGTCCGCGTGCTGTTCGACGCGCCGGCACCCAGCGCGCTGGCCCGGCCATTCGGCGCCCTGATGATGCAGGCGGGAGTCGAGCTGCTGCCGGACTGGGCGACTGCCATGCTCGAACTGCAGCAGAGCCCGGGCCAGCGCCAGCTGATACGGTTCGGTGTCAGACGCACCGCCCCGTTGCTGCGCTGGGCCGTGCGCAACGGTTCGGTACACCGGGCACGCCGGCGCATGGGACTGCCCAGCCGCTAGCGTGACCGGCAGGTTCCGCAAGTGGAGCCGCCCAGAGCGGTATGCCAACATGGGCGCCCCGCGCGAACCCCACTCTCTTTCGAGGTCAACCAGCATGCAAGAAGTCGTCATTGTCGCCGCTACCCGTACCGCCGTTGGCAGCTTTCAGGGCGTGCTGGCCAACGTTCCTGCCGTCGATCTGGGCGCAGCGGTGATTCGACGTCTGCTGCAGCAATCCGGCATCGATTCCGCCGAAGTGGATGAAGTCATCCTCGGCCAAGTCCTCACCGCAGGCGCGGGCCAGAATCCAGCTCGCCAGGCGGCGATCAATGCCGGCCTGCCCGCCGCGGTACCGGCCATGACGCTCAACAAGGTCTGCGGCTCCGGCCTGAAGGCGTTGCACCTCGCGGCACAGGCGATCCGCTGTGGCGACGCCGAAGTCGTGATCGCCGGCGGCATGGAAAACATGAGCCTGGCGCCCTATGTCATGCCTGCGGCCCGCACCGGCCTGCGTATGGGCCATGGCAAGCTGCTCGACAGCATGATCCAGGACGGTCTGTGGGACGCCTTCAACGACTACCACATGGGCATCACGGCCGAAAATCTCGTAGAAAAATATGGCATTACCCGCGAGGAGCAGGATGCCTTCGCCGCCGCATCCCAGCAGAAGGCGGTTGCCGCCATCGAGGCCGGGCGCTTCGGCGCCGAGATCACGCCGATCGAGATTGCACAGCGCAAGGGCGAGCCGCTGGTATTCGAAGCCGACGAACAGCCGCGCAAAGGCACTACCGCCGAGAGCCTGAGCAAGCTCAAACCCGCCTTCAAGAAAGAAGGCAGCGTAACGGCCGGTAACGCCTCCAGCCTCAACGACGGTGCCGCCGCCGTGCTGCTGATGAGCGCGGACAAGGCCGAGGCGCTGGGTTTGCCGGTACTGGCGCGTATCGCCGGTTACGCCAATGCCAGTGTCGATCCGGCGATCATGGGCATCGCCCCGGTATCGGCCACCCGCCGATGCCTGGAAAAAGCCGGTTGGAGCCTCGATCAGCTCGACCTGATCGAAGCCAACGAGGCGTTCGCTGCCCAGGCACTTGCGGTTGGCAAGGAGCTCGGCTGGGACGCGGAAAAGGTCAACGTCAACGGCGGCGCCATTGCCATCGGCCATCCGATTGGTGCCTCCGGCTGCCGCATCCTGGTCACCCTGCTGCACGAGATGATCCGCCGCGATGCCCATAAAGGGCTGGCGACACTGTGCATTGGCGGCGGCCAGGGCGTTGCACTGGCCATCGAGCGCTGATCGCGCACGGGTGATTTCCGATAAACTGCGCGGCCCTCCCCTCCGAGTCGCCGCGCATGCCTTCTCTCGAACAGGCGCTGCGCGCCGCCTTCCGCCATCGCGAAACACTGCTCGCCGAGCTGCACGACCAGGCAACCGACTGTTACCGGCTGTTCCATGGTAGCCAGGAAGGCGCGCCCGGCCTGACGGTCGATCGATACGGCCCGCAACTGCTGGTGCAAAGCTTCCATCAGCCGCTCGAACGCGACGTGTTACTGGCCTTGCTTGAGCAGCTTTGCAGTAGCCTCGGAGAAGCCCTCTCGCTGGTCTACAACGACCGTTCCCAAGGTAACTCGCGCATCGACCGCAGCGACCCGGTGTATCGCGCCGATCCGGCCGCGCTGGACGATCAGGTCGGCCGTGAATGGGGCCTGAACTACCGAGTCCGCGCGCGGCACAGCGGGCAGGATCCGCTGCTGTTTCTTGATCTGCGCAACGCGCGTGGCTGGGTCAAGGCCAACAGTGCCGGCAAGTCGGTCCTCAACCTGTTCGCCTATACCTGTGGCGTCGGCCTCTGTGCGGCAGCCGGCGGTGCGCGTGAGGTGTGCAATCTGGACTTCGCCGAAAGCAATCTCGCGGTCGGACGGGAGAACGGCGCGCTCAATCCCGAGCTGGCGCCGATGCAATTCATTCAATCGGACTACTTTCCAGCGATCCGTCAGTTCGCCGACATGCCGATCCCTCAGCGACGCGGACGCCCGTTGCCAGACTACCCGCGCCTCTCACCAAAGCAGTTCGATCTAGTGCTGCTCGATCCGCCAGCCTGGTCAAAAAGCGCCTTCGGCACCGTTGATCTGTTGCGCGATTATCAGAGCCTGCTCAAGCCTGCCCTGCTAGCCACTGCCGAAGGGGGCATGCTGGTCTGCTGTAATAACCTGGCGAAGGTCGCCCTCGACGACTGGCGCGAGCAGGTGCTGCGGTGCGCGACGAAGGCCGGACGACCGGTGCGCGACTGCCAAGCGTTGTCACCGGCGCCGGACTTCCCCTCCGCCGACGGGCGACCGCCGTTGAAGGTTCTCACGCTGCAATTGTGAGGCGGTACGGGATACCCGCGGCATCGACGAACCCGCACGACATGCCATACTCCAAGGCAGTCCATCGCTCGGAATGTAGGTCCGCATGCCCAACGGAATGAAGCGCGCACTCATCGGCCTGATGACCGCACTGGTCTGCTATTGCCTGCTTGGTTTTCTGATACTGCCGGGTGTCGCCCAGCGTGTCGTCAACCAGCAATTGATCCAGTACGCGACCGTGCCGGCGCGCCTGGAGCGGATCGAATTCAACCCGTTCAGCCTCGAACTGACGTTGTTCAACCTGCGCCTCGGCGAGGCCGATCAGCCGCAGCTCGGTTTCGAACGTCTGTATCTGGATCTGCAATGGAGCAGCCTCTGGCGTCGTGCCCTGCAAATCGAGAACGTTGAACTGACCCAGCTGCACACCGAAGTGGTGTTCGACAAGGACGGTACGCTCAACCTGACGCAACTGTTCGACCTGCCACCTGCCGAGGATGAGCAGCCGCAAGAGCCGGAAGACCCCTTCGCCCTGCACATCGGCCGGCTGCAACTGATCGAAGGTTCGGTCCGCTTCGCCGACCAGCGCCCGGAAGAGCCCATCGACTTTCTTCTTGACTCACTTAATTTCGAGCTACTGAACTTTGCCACCCGCTCGGACGATGCGGCCGATGCGGTGCTGGTCGCGACCGGCCCCAGCGGGGCCCGGGTGGACTGGAGCGGACAGTTCAATCTGGCGCCAGCCATCAGTTCGTCCGGCCAACTGAAAATCAGCAATCTGGCCTTGAAGGACTTCTGGGCCTATGCCCACGAAGCGTTGCCACTGCGCCTGCAGAAAGGCCGGCTGAGTTTCGCCAGCGATTATCGACTCGACCTGGCGGAGCGCACCGAGCTGCAACTGAACAACCTGAACGCACAGCTGGCGCCGCTCGAACTCGACACCGCCGACGGGCAGCCAATGGTTCGCCTAAAGAACCTCGAAATCAGCCAGACAACCCTGGACCTGGCCAAGCAAAAGGTGGTGATCGGCCAGCTGCGCAGCGACGCGCTGGAAACCTGGGTTACCCGCGAACCCGACGGCGCGTTGAACTGGCAGAAACTGCTGACTCCGACTTCGTCCACCGACACCCAACCGGAAGCCGCCGACCAAACGGACGCTGTCGAACCAGCACAAACAGCGGCCACAGACGCCCCGTCGAATCCCTGGCAGGTGTTGCTGAGGGACGCTCAGCTACGCGATTATCGGGTCCATCTGCGTGACCGCGTGCCGGCGGACGAGGTCGCGCTGGAGCTGGGTCCGATTAACCTTGCGGTGTCCGATTTCAATAGTCTGGGCACCTCACCATTCGGGCTGGAACTAACCACCGGCGTCGGCAATCAGGGCACGCTTCAAGCGGCTGGACAACTGCAGCTGCAGCCTGCATCCGGACGCTTGAGCATCAGCACACAGGACATCGACCTGCGTATCGCACAGGCCTACCTGACGCCCTTCGTTCATCTCGAATTGCGCAGCGGCACGCTGGCCAGTCAGCTGGAACTCGAGCTGATCGGCACCGACCCACTGGCGTTCAATCTAGGCGGCGCAGCCGAGATTACCCAGCTGCATACGCTCGATACCATCAACAACCGCGACTTCATCAAATGGCAGCGCCTGCAACTCGACGGTCTGGATTATCGACATCCGCAGCAGCTGCAGATCGAGCGCATCGACCTGACCCAGCCTTACGCGCGCTTCATCATCAATCCCGACCTCACCACCAATATCAATGACCTGCTGGTGAACAAGGCGAACGCGGCCGGCAGCGACAGCACAGCGTCTACGGCGGTCGAGCAAGCGGAGCCGATGGGCATCCGCATTGGTGGCATCACTATCAACGAGGGGTCGGCCAATTTTTCCGATCTCAGTCTGCGCCCTCCCTTCATCACCGCCGTGCAGGAGCTTGGCGGCGAGATCGGTACGATAGACAACCAGGCGCAGCAACCCGCCACGGTCGATGTAAACGGCAAAGTCGATCGCTATGCGCCGGTCAGCATCAAGGGGAACCTCACGCCGTTCGATCCGCTGCAGAGCCTCGATATCGCCACGCGCTTCCGACAGGTCGAACTGACCAATCTATCGCCCTACTCTGGAAAGTTCGCCGGTTATCGCATCCGCAAAGGCCGCATGGATCTCGATCTGCACTACCGCATCCAGCAGGGCCAACTGAACGCCGAGAACAAGGTCGTACTGCAGCAGCTGCAGCTGGGCGAGAAGGTGGACAGCCCCGAGGCGGTCGATCTACCGGTACGTCTGGCCGTCGCGCTGCTGAAGGACAGCCGGGGCACGATTTCGTTGGAACTGCCGGTTCAGGGCAACCTCAAGAACCCGCAATTCGACGTCATGCCCATCGTCTGGCAGACACTGCGCAACCTGCTGACGCGCGCAGTCAAGGCACCGTTCAAGTTTCTTGCCGGAGTGGTCGGCGGCGATCAAGGCGATCTCAGTCAAGTGCTCTTCGCACCCGGCAGCAGCGATCTGGATCAACCGGCGCGCACCAATCTGGACACTCTGGGCCGTGCCCTGAACGAGCGCCCCGTGTTGCGCCTCGAAGTCGAAGGACAGAGCTCACCACAGGCGGACGGACCGCTGCTGGCCGAACAATGGTTACAGAACGAGTACCAGCAAACCTGGTTCAAGATGCTGCAGCGTCGCGGCGACAAGGTGCCTGCCGATGCCGGGCAGCTGGAAATCAGTGATCAGGAAAAAGCCGCCATGCTCGAAGGCATCTACCGCAGCCGCCTTGGCCAACAGCCGCCTGAGCAATGGAATGAACTTGACGAGCAGGCCCGCCGCGAGAAGATGCGTGACGCCATCCTGGTCAGCCGAGCGGACAGCACTGCCCTGCTACGTCGCCTGAGCCGCGCCCGCGCCGCTTCGATCAAGGATTATTTAGTCGACCAGGCAGGGCTCGATGATTCGCGGGTCTACCTGCTGGATACCGGTATTGCGGAAGTCGAGAAAGACGGGCAAGTCCCAACGCCACTGCATCTGGGAAGCGAATAATGCCGGCCGCAATCCAAGCCATGCTGCTCAGCACTCTCCTGGCGGTGCCTTTTGCCCAGGCGGATACGCTACGCTGCGGTAGCGCGCTGATCAGTACCGGCGATCGACCATTCGAAGTCGAAAACAAATGCGGTGCGCCGGTACGACGGGATCTGGTCGGCTATGCTCTGGGCCCCCTTGCCCGGCGGGAAATGCTCGTCGAGGAATGGCTGTACGGCCCTGACAACGGCATGCTCAGCATCCTTACCTTCGAAGGCAATCGACTGGTACGCATCGAGTCCCGTCGCGCTCGTTAACGGAGGTCTCACATGCTTTCCAGCTCATCCCTCCTCGTGCTGAGTGTGCTCGTATACTTTGGCGGCGCTGCCCATGCATCTTCCACGCATCGCTGCGGCAGTGCACTCGTTAGCCTTGACGCCTCTATGAGCGAGGTCAGCAACAAGTGCGGAGAGCCCACCAGCGCCGCCCTGGTTGGCTACAAGGAGGTCCTCGATGACTATGGGTTTCGCCATGAGGTCCAAGTGGAAGAATGGACATACGGGCCCACCAACGGCATGTACCATTTCCTGCGCTTCGAAGGAAACCGCCTGCGCCGCATCGACAGCCAGCGTGGACGCTGAGCAGGCATAAAAAACCCCACTGCAAAAGTGGGGTTTCATTTACTGCCGCGACGCTTTTAGTCGGCAGCTTTCAGGCCGTCTGCCGAAACGTCACGTACGCCCTTGATGGACTTGGCTGTATTGATCGCCGCTTCACGCTCAGCCTCAGTGGCTACGGTACCGGACAGCGATACGACGCCATCCTTGGTTTCCACTTCAATGTCCATGCCCGGCGTAGCGTCTTCGGCCAGCAGGGAGGATTTCACCTTGGTGGTGATCCAGGTATCGGAGGTGGCGTCACCAGCATCCTTCATGGTGTCGTTGGTTGCCAGCATGACAGTATCGGCTGTATCCAGTGCGGGGGTGGTGTCTGCAAAGGCAGCACCCGCCATCGGCAGGCTCAGAGCGGTGGCGACGGCAACAGCGGTGAGAGAGTTCTGAATCATGTTCATATGGCACTCCTGTTTTTCTTCAAATGTCTGCGGCATCAAGTCCGCGCAGACTCACCGGTAATATCGCAAGCGCTATGCCAGTTTCATGATTTTTAAAAGATGCCTTAAATCAAATAGTTACGAAACATCAGTAGCTGAACGCCACTAGCACACTGCATGTTCTACTTCCGAAAAGCGTGCAACTTGCAACAAAGCTTCGATCTTAGGCGCTATGCCGAAATGCGCGCGCTCCGACCCGTTGCGATGAATTGAGGCGCTCCGCGGGCTCGCCGACATCACTTGAGCGCAAGGCTCAACGATGCAGGAGCAGAGCAAATGCGTGTCCTGCTGGTTGATCATGGCCAAGCTCGGCAACCAAGAAATACCGGCAGGAACCTGCTAGACAACTATTCCCCTTAAAAAACAAAACCCCGCCATTTGGCGGGGTCCGTTCAAGCAGAACCCCGAAAGGTTCGTTGTCAGCATCGCTGCCGTTAGGCGCCAGAGGCTTTCGCCGCCGCTACGTCTTTGATCGACAGCTTGATGCGACCACGATTGTCTACGTCCAGCACCAGCACTTCGACTTCTTGGCCTTCCTTGAGGATATCGGTGACCTTCTCGACACGCTGATCGCTCAGCATCGAGATGTGTACCAGACCATCCTTGCCCGGCAGGATGTTGACGAAGGCACCGAAATCGACGATGCGCTCTACCTTGCCGACGTAGATCTTGCCGATCTCGGCCTCGGCAGTGATGCCCAGCACGCGCTGACGCGCAGCCTCGGCCGCTTCCTTGGTTTCACCGAAGATCTTGATCGAACCGTCGTCTTCGATATCGATGGAAGCCTTGGTTTCTTCGCAGATACCACGGATGGTCGCGCCACCCTTGCCGATGACGTCGCGGATCTTGTCCTGATCGATCTTCATCGCAATCATGGTCGGTGCGTTGGCCGACAGCTCGGTACGCGACTGAGCGATAACCTGGTTCATCTGACCAAGAATGTTCAGACGGGCTTCCAGCGCCTGCTCCAGCGCCTGTTCCATGATTTCTTCGGTGATGCCCTGGATCTTGATGTCCATCTGCAGCGCAGTGACGCCTTTGGCGGTACCGGCAACCTTGAAGTCCATGTCGCCCAGGTGATCTTCGTCGCCGAGGATGTCAGTCAGTACGGCGAACTTCTCGCCTTCTTTGACCAGACCCATGGCGATACCGGCTACCGGCGCCTTCATCGGCACGCCGGCATCCATCAGTGCCAGGGAAGCGCCGCAGACGGAAGCCATCGAGCTGGAACCGTTGGATTCGGTGATTTCCGATACCACACGAATGGTGTATGGGAACTCATCGGCGCTCGGCAGCATGGCAGCAACGGAGCGACGGGCCAGACGACCGTGACCGATCTCGCGACGGCCAGTGGCGCCCATGCGACCACACTCACCGACCGAGTACGGCGGGAAGTTGTAGTGCAGCATGAAGGGATCTTTCTTCTCGCCTTCGAGGGTGTCGAGCAGCTGCGCGTCACGGGCAGTGCCGAGGGTCGCCACTACTAGCGCCTGGGTTTCACCACGGGTAAACAGAGCCGAGCCGTGGGTCTTGTCGAGCACGCCGACTTCGATGTTCAGGCCACGCACGGTGCGCGTGTCACGACCATCGATACGCGGTTTGCCGTTGACGATGTTCTCGCGCACGGTGCGGTATTCGATTTCGCCGAAGGCTTCCTTCACTTCACCAGCGGACGGCTGGCCTTCTTCGCCAGAGAACTTGGCAACGATCTGCTCGCGCAGCTCGCCCAGGCGCGCATAGCGATTCTGCTTGATGATGATGGTATAGGCCTGGGAAATCGCCTCGCCGAACTCACTGCGGATGGCGTTGAGCAGCTCGGTGTTTTCAGCCTTCGGCTGCCAGTCCCAGGTCGGCTTGGCCGCTTCGGCCGCCAGCTCGGTAACAGCCTGGATCACAGCCTGGAATTCGTCATGGGCAAAGAGTACGGCGCCCAGCATCTGGTCTTCGGTCAGCTCTTTGGCTTCGGATTCGACCATCAGTACGGCGTCTTTGGTGCCGGCTACGACCATGTCCAGGCTGGATGCCTTTTGCTGCTCATAGGTCGGGTTCAGCAGGTAGCCGGTTTCCGGATGGAAGGCCACGCGCGCGGCACCGATAGGACCGTTGAACGGAATGCCCGAAATGGCCAGCGCGGCAGAGGTACCGATCATCGCAGCGATGTCCGGATCGGTCTTCTTGCTGGTGGAGACCACGGTGCAGATGACCTGCACTTCGTTCTGGAAACCTTCCGGGAACAGCGGACGGATCGGGCGATCGATCAAGCGTGAAGTCAGGGTTTCCTTCTCAGAGGGACGCGCCTCACGCTTGAAGAAACCACCGGGGATCTTGCCGGCGGCGTAAGTTTTTTCTTGGTAGTGGACCGAGAGCGGGAAAAAGCCCTTGCTCGGGTCGGCGCTCTTCGCACCGGTCACAGCGACCAGCACGGTGACATCATTATCAACGGTGACCAGCACAGCGCCGGATGCCTGACGGGCGATGCGACCAGTCTCGAGGGTTACGGTCGACTGACCGAACTGAAATTTCTTGATTACCGGGTTCACGGTGCTTTCCTTCTCTATGTTGCCTTTGGGGGAAATTGGCGGGAGCGGCGGGAGTCGGACCCGTTCTCTCCTGCAAAAGCCAAAAAGCTGGAAGCTCGAAGCCACAAGCGGAGAATCCTCCGACTACGACTTCAAGCTTCCAGCTCCAGGTTTCCAGCTCGCTACGTCTTAACGACGCAGACCCAGACGACCGATCAGGGTGCTGTAACGAGTAGTGTCCTTGCCCTTCAGGTAGTCCAGCAGCTTACGACGCTGGTTGACCATACGGATCAGACCACGACGCGAGTGGTGATCTTTGCCGTTGGCCTTGAAGTGACCTTGCAGCTTGTTGATGTTGGCGGTCAGCAGGGCTACCTGCACTTCCGGAGAACCGGTATCGCCTTCAGCTTGCTTGTACTCGTTAACGATCTGGGCTTTTTCTTCAACGCTAAGTGCCATGATGGGCTCCTTACAGTGAACAGGCCGGGACGCATCCCGTGTTTTTAAAGAGGAGTGACCGTGCCTGCCAACAGCCATCCTCGTGACGCAACACGCCACCGAGGCGCATTGCGTATCGGTCATTCCGACCGAATCAGTCGACGCGGCGCAATGCGCCCGTCTTCACTCACCTCACCGATACCGATAAAGCGCCCGTTATGATCCTGCACCCGCAGCATGCCGAATTTCGGCGCTTCCGGTGCACGTACCGGCTGACCATGCAGCCAATAAAAAGCGCTGTGCTCGGAAAGCTGCAGCAGCGGCCAATGCTCCAGCCCACTATCGACCGGCTTGAGAAAGGCATCCACCGCCTCCGCCCCGCCTTCAGCATGGACCCGCTCGAGCTCTTCGAGACTGACGGTCTGGGTTAGATCGAAAGGTCCAGCCTGAGTCCGCCGCAGTTCAGCTACGTGTGCACCACAACCCAACTTCAGCCCGATATCTTCGACGAGCGTGCGGATATAAGTACCCTTGCTACAGGCAACGGCCAAACGCGCCTTGTCACCTTCCAGCGAGAGCAAATCCAGGCGGGCAATGGTAACAGAACGCGGCTCGCGCTCCACTACCTCTCCTGCACGCGCCAGTTTGTACAGCGGCTGACCGTCACGCTTGAGGGCCGAGTACATCGGCGGTACCTGCAGCAGATCGCCGCGAAACTCTGGTAGAAGCGCCTCGATCTGCGCCGCGCTGATGTCGACAGGCTTGCGCTCGATCACCTCGCCCTCGGCATCAGCCGTGGTGGTGGTCACGCCAAACTGAGCAACGGTCTCGTAGCCCTTGTCAGCATCGAGTAGATACTGGGAAAACTTGGTGGCTTCGCCAAAACACAACGGCAGCACGCCGGTCGCCAGCGGATCCAGACTCCCTGTATGCCCCGCCTTTTCGGCGTTGAGCAACCAGCGAACCTTCTGCAACGCCGCATTGGACGTGAACCCACGAGGCTTATCGAGAAGGATGATGCCGCTAACTGCGCGGCGCACACGTTTTACCTGGGCCACGCGTTACTCTCCAACATCATCGCTGTGTTTGCGGTCTTCCGCGACAGCACGCTCGATCAGCGAGGCCAGCTCGACACCGCGACGGACACTGGCGTCATAGTTGAAGTGCAACTGTGGCACCGTGCGCAACTTCATCGCCTTGCCCAGCTGCATACGCAGGAATCCACTCGCTTCGTTGAGAATCCGAACGCTGGATTTGACGGCGTCTTCATCGTCATCCTTGCCCATGACGGTGATGAATATCTTGGCATGGGACAGGTCACGACTGACCTCGACCCCGGTAATGGTTACCAAACCCAAACGCGGGTCTTTGACTTCACGCTGAATCAGCTGTGCCAGCTCGCGCTGCATCTGGTCGCCGATACGCTGGGTACGACTGTAATCTTTTGCCATCTTTCATACCTTCTTAAAAGCCGAAAGCTGGAAGCCCAAAGCCGGAAGCTGCACGAGCGGCTTCCGGCTTCTGACTTCCAGCTTCAAGCTAGCGTTTTGCTTAGAGCGAACGCGCCACTTCGACCTTCTCGAACACTTCGATCTTGTCACCAGCCTTGACGTCGTTGTAGCTCTTGACCCCGATACCGCACTCCATACCGGCGCGCACTTCGGCGACGTCATCCTTGAAGCGACGCAGGGATTCCAGCTCGCCTTCGAAGATGACCACGTCGTCGCGCAGAACGCGGATCGGACGATTACGGTGGACCATACCCTCGATAACCATACAGCCTGCGACGGCGCCAAACTTCGGCGAGCGGAACACATCGCGAACTTCGGCGATGCCGAGGATGTTTTCCCGAACGTCGCTGCCAAGCATGCCGGTCAGGGCTTTCTTGACGTCTTCGATGATGTCGTAGATCACGTTGTAGTAACGCAGATCCAGACCTTCCTGCTCGACGATCTTGCGGGCACCGGCATCAGCGCGAACGTTGAAACCGAACAATACGGCATTGGAGGCCAGGGCCAAGTTGGCGTCGCTCTCGGTGATACCACCGACACCGCCACCGATCACGCGCACCTGCACTTCGTCGTTGCCAAGACCGCTGAGCGATCCTTGCAGCGCTTCGAGGGAACCACGTACGTCGGACTTGAGGACGATGTTGAGCGTCTTCTTCTCTTCCTGCCCCATGTTCTCGAAGATGTTTTCCAGCTTGCCGGCGTGAGCGCGAGCCAGTTTCACTTCGCGGAACTTGCCCTGACGGAACAAGGCCACTTCGCGTGCTTTCTTCTCGTCAGCCAGAACGCTGAGCTCGTCGCCAGCGTCCGGCGTGCCGTCGAGGCCGAGAATCTCGACCGGGATCGACGGACCGGCTTCCTTGATCGGCTTGCCGTTCTCGTCGAGCATGGCGCGGATACGCCCGTAGTTCGAGCCGACCAACGCCATATCACCCTGACGCAGAGTACCGTCCTGTACCAGAACCGTAGCGACTGGACCACGACCTTTATCCAGACGCGATTCGACCACGACGCCACGCCCCGGAGCTGACGGAGTTGCCGTCAGTTCGAGAATTTCCGCCTGTAGCAAAACCGCTTCGAGCAGCTCGTCGACACCTGTCCCCATCTTGGCGGAAACCGGCACGAATGGCGTGTCACCGCCCCACTCCTCAGAGGTCACTTCGTGAACGGATAGCTCGCTACGGATTCGATCGAGATCGGCCCCTGGCTTGTCTATCTTGTTCACTGCCACGACCAACGGAACACCTGCGGCCTTGGCGTGCTGTACCGCCTCAATCGTCTGCGGCATCACGCCGTCATCGGCAGCCACCACGAGAATGACGATGTCGGTCGCCTGTGCGCCGCGTGCACGCATAGCAGTAAACGCAGCGTGACCAGGCGTATCAAGGAAGGTGACCATGCCACGCTCGGTTTCCACGTGATAGGCACCGATGTGCTGGGTGATGCCACCCGCCTCACCAGCCGCTACCTTGGCGCGACGGATATAGTCGAGCAGCGAGGTTTTACCATGGTCGACGTGGCCCATTACGGTCACGACTGGCGCGCGGGTAATAGCCTCGCCCTCGAACTTCAACAGCTCGGCCAGCTGCTCTTCCAGAGCGTTATCGCTGACCAACTTGACCTTGTGACCCAACTCCTCAGCGATCAGCTGAGCAGTTTCCTGGTCCAGCACCTGGTTGATGGTTACCGGGCTACCCATCTTGAACATGAACTTGATGACTTCGGCCGCCTTGACCGACATCTGCTGCGCCAGATCGCCGACAGTGATGGTCTCGCCAATAGCCACGTCCCGAACGATCGGGCCAGTCGGGCTCTGGAAGCCATGCGCATTGCGCTTCTTCAGTTTCGACTTGCCACGACCACCGCGACGGAAACCGTCGGCATCGTCTTCGCCACTGCGGACGGTACGCGACAGTGGCGCTTTGGTCTTCAGCGATGGGCGATGTTGCGCCTGCTTACGATCACGACGCTCGTCATCGTCGCTCCGGGCCTTGTCGGGACGACGCGGCTCATCCTTCTTGCGCTCTTCGACTGGAGCGACCGGCGCGGGCTCAGGAACGACTGCCGCAACCGGCTCCTCAGCTGGAGCTGAAGTCGCGACCTGAGCCGTTGCTTCCGCCTGAAGGCGAGTTTCTTCCTCGGCACGCAGACGCGCTTCCTCGGCAGCCTTCTGACGAGCCGCCTCCTCGGCGGCACGCTGCTCTTCCAGCTCGCGCTGCTTCTCGGCCTCGATTTCGTCGGCGCTACGTTTGACGAAAGTTTTCTTCTTGCGCACTTCAACGCTGATGGTCTTGCTACCACCCACCTTCAGTTTGGTAGTGGTCTTGCGCTGCAAAGTGATCTTGCGCGGCTCATCCACCTTGGCGCCGTGGCTGCTCTTCAGGTGCGCCAACAGCGCCTGCTTTTCGTTATCGGTCACTACTTGCTCGGCGCTGGTGTGCGACAGTCCTGCCTCACGCATCTGCTGCAGCAGTCGCTCGACCGGTGTGTCGACCACTTGGGCCAGTTCTTTCACCGTGACTTGCGTCATGCATCTCTCTCCTCAGGCCGCTAAATTACTTACTCGAACCAATGGGCTCGGGCGGCCATGATCAGCTTGCCGGCACGTTCTTCATTTATGCCGTCTATGTCGAGCAGGTCGTCAATCGACTGCTCGGCCAGGTCTTCGCGGGTAATCACACCCCGCATTGCCAACTCGACCGCCAGTTCCTTGTTCATGCCTTCCAGCTCGAGCAAATCCTCGGCCGGCTGAGCATCTGCCAGTTTTTCTTCCGTTGCGATCGCCTTGGTCAGCAAACGATCCTTGGCGCGGGTACGCAGCTCATTGACGATCTCTTCGTCGAAGCCTTCGATACCAAGCATTTCCTCCATCGGGACGTAGGCAACCTCTTCGAGCGAAGTGAATCCTTCCTCGACCAATACCTGCGCAAGCTCTTCATCGACATCCAACTCTTCAATGAAATTGCGCAGAATATCGCCAGTTTCAGCCTGCTGTTTGGTCTGGATATCCGCCTCGGTCATAACGTTCAGCGTCCAACCGGTCAACTGACTGGCGAGGCGAACGTTCTGACCACCGCGACCGATGGCTTGAGCCAGATTGTCTTCGCCGACGGCGATATCCATGGCATGGGCATCTTCATCAACGATGATCGCAGCGACTTCCGCCGGTGCCATCGCGTTGATGACGAACTGGGCCGGATTCTCGTCCCAGAGCACGATATCGACGCGTTCGCCACCGATTTCGCCAGACACGGCCTGCACGCGCGAACCGCGCATGCCAATACAAGCGCCTTGTGGATCGATACGCTTGTCCTTGGAGCGAACGGCAATCTTGGCGCGCGAACCAGGATCACGCGAAGCGCCCATCACCTCGATCAGGCCTTCGGCGATTTCCGGCACTTCGATACGGAACAGCTCGATCAGCATCTGCGGCGCGGTGCGGGACAGAATGAGCTGAGGGCCGCGATTCTCGGTCCTGATTTCCTTGAGCAGCGCGCGAACACGCGCGCCGACCCGGAAGGTTTCGCGAGCAATGATATCTTCGCGAGCCAACAACGCTTCGGCATTGTTGCCCAGATCAACGATGACGCTATCGCGGGTAACCTTTTTAACCGTGCCGGAGATAATCTCGCCGAGGCGATCGCGATAAGCCTCGACCACTTGTGCGCGCTCGGCCTCACGAACTTTCTGCACAATGACCTGCTTAGCAGTCTGCGCAGCGATACGGCCGAATTCGATCGACTCGATCTTCTCTTCCAGGACGTCACCAACCTTGGCGGCGGCTTCGCTAGCCTGTGGCATATCGACGGTCAGCTGATGCGCCGGGTCGTCGAAATCCTCTTCTTCGACCACCGTCCAGCGGCGGAAGGTCTCATAACTACCGTTCTGCCGATTGATTTCAACCCGCAGGTCCACCTCGTCTTCGAAGCGCTTTTTGGTAGCCGTGGCCAGAGCCAGCTCCAAAGCCTCGAAAATCACACTGGCCGGTACGCCTTTTTCATTGGATACCGACTCCACAACCAGCAGTACTTCTTTGCTCATCGTACGCCTCGCCTTTCGCAATCCATTGGGGTCCGCAGGATCCGACTCACTCAAAACGGGGAATTATGTTGGTCTTGTCGATCATGTCGATCGGCAACAGATACTCGTGATTATCTACCAGCACCACCACGTCCTGCTCCTCGACCCCGCGGAGAAGACCCTGGAAATTGCGCCGCCCCTCGAAGGGCGAGCGCAGCTTTATTTTGACCTGTTCGCCAACGTGCGCCGAATACTGTTCAAGTGTGAACAACGGCCGATCCATACCAGGCGAGGACACTTCAAGCGTGTAATCGGAACTGATTGGATCCTCGACGTCGAGAACGCCGCTCAGCTGACGACTGACCTTCTCGCAATCATCGACCAGAATCCCATTGGAGTGATCGATATAGACCCTCAACAAGGAATGCCGACCCTGGGAAAGGAACTCGATACCCCAGCACTGGTAACCGAGCGCCTCGACGACCGGGGCCAACAAGGCCTGCAACTGTTCTAGCTTGCTCGACATCGAAGTCCCTCGCGCATGCTGTACAAATGAAAAATGGGCGAAACGCCCATCCCTTTTGATCGCCTGTAGATGCCGGCGATCTGGCTTGAAGCTAATAAAAAGCCCCTCGACAGGGGCTTCTCATTAACTGGTTGCGGGGGCTGGATTTGAACCAACGACCTTCGGGTTATGAGCCCGACGAGCTACCAGACTGCTCCACCCCGCGTCAAACTGGGCACGAAGTATACGACCGCATCCCAAACAGGTCAACCAAAACGCTGAAACAAGAAAGCCCGCATCTGCGGGCCTGCTTGTTTGGTACCGAGGAGGGGACTCGAACCCCTACAGCCTATGGCCACTACCACCTCAAGGTAGCGTGTCTACCAATTCCACCACCTCGGCAAAAACCTTACTGCTGCTCCTGAATCTGAGGCACCTCATCAGCGCCAGGCGCGGATGGAGCAGACTCCAGAACCGGAACATCTTCAACCGCCGGCTTGCTAACTGGAACTTCAAGTACCGCCGGATCTGGCAAGCCTGCCTGCGAAATCTGATCGGCCTGCTGCGTGGCAAAAAAAGCCAACCCCAGACTCGTCACGAAAAAAACGCCGGCAAGTATAGCAGTAAAACGACTCAGAAAGGTAGAGGAACCTTGGCTGCCGAAAACGGTTGCCGAAGCCCCCGAACCGAAAGATGCACCAGCATCCGCCCCTTTACCCTGCTGCAGCAACACCAGCACCACCAAACCAATGGCAACCAGCAGATGCACCACAATCACAACAGTCTGCAACATCTGATCAGTTCCCTGCGGCGCGACAAATCGCACCGAAATCATTCGCTTTCAGAGAGGCGCCACCGATAAGCCCCCCATCGATATCCGCCATCCCGAAAAGCTCGAAAGCGTTCTCCGCCTTCACGCTACCGCCATACAGAAGACGCACGCCATCAGCGATACGTCGATCCTCCCGCGCCAGCTGCTCTCGAATAGCCGCGTGCACTTCCTGAGCCTGCTGCGGTGTAGCGGTAAGCCCGGACCCTATCGCCCACACTGGCTCATATGCCACAACAGCTCGCTCGAAAGCAGAGATACCGGCATCAGTGATTACGCGAGCCAACTGACGCCCTACCACTTCTAGCGTTTGCCCAGCCTGACGCTCTTCAAGCGTCTCCCCCAGGCAAAGCACAGGAGTCATCCCACACTCCAATGCCGCTACAAATTTTCGACTGACCACATCGTCGCTCTCGCCCATTATCAGGCGCCGCTCGGAATGGCCAACCAGCACCCACCTGCAACCCACATCAATCAGCTGCGACGCCGACTCTTCACCCGTCAAGGCACCGAAGCCTGCTTGTGCTGCGCAGTCTTGAGCACCTACGGCGACTGCCGTGCCATCCAGATCACTCACCACCTGAGACAGATGCAGACAGCTTGGAAACACCACCACCTCCACGCCAGCAGGCATATCCTGCTGGCGAAGGGCCTCGATCAGCTCTGCGACGCTGGCGCGGGTACCGTTCATCTTCCAGTTACCAGCTACCAGTGGGCGACGCATGCTTTACCTCGTAGGTCAAAGTGGGCGCAGATGGTACTCAACGGAAACACACCTGGCAAGCGGGAATCATGCACAAACGTCAGCAACCACTTTGGCCAGCTCTTCGGCATAGCTGCGAACATGTTTTTCGTCGTCACCTTCGACCATTACGCGCACTAATGGCTCGGTCCCGGACTTGCGCAGCAATACACGCCCACGGCCGGCCATTCGCTCGGTGACACTGTCACAAACAGCCTGAACCTGAGGATGAGAGATCGGATCTCGATCGCCCGCGAAACGCACGTTGATCAGCACCTGCGGACACTTATTCCAGGCCAGCCTTTCCTGCGCCAGGCTCTGCCCACGCCGTCTTTGGGCGAGCACGACCTGAAGCGCTGCGATGATGGCGTCACCGGTCGTTACATGCTGAGCGCAGACTATGTGTCCGGAGTTCTCTCCGCCAAGGACCCAGCCACGCTCCAGCATCTCCGCCATTACGTAGCGGTCGCCGACCTTCGCCCGCACGAAGGGAATGTCACGAGCCTTCAGCGCTAATTCGAGGCCCAGATTACTCATCAGTGTGCCAACCACCCCACCTGCCAAGCACTCGCGCTCCTGCAAGTCGGTAGCGATGATGTACAGCAACTCATCGCCATCCACCTGCGCGCCGGTATGGTCGACCATCATCACTCGATCACCATCCCCATCGAAAGCGATACCGAGATCCGCGCCGTGCTCGACCACCGCCCTCTGCAGCTGTGCGATGTGAGTCGATCCAACATCGGCGTTAATGTTGAGCCCGTCTGGCTGGGCAGCAATGACTACCACCTCCGCGCCGAGCTCACGGAAGACGCTAGGAGCGACCTTATACGTCGCGCCGTGAGCGCAATCGAGCACGACCTTCATGCCTGAGAAGTCAGTACTGGTGGGAACACTGCTCTTGCAGAACTCGATGTAGCGACCGGCAGCATCGTTGATGCGCGATGCCTTGCCGAGCTGCGCCGAGTCCACAACCGTCATTGGTGTATCGAGCAATTCCTCAATCATCAACTCAACTTCATCGGGCAACTTGGTCCCTCGCCCGGAAAAGAACTTGATGCCATTGTCGTGATGAGGATTGTGTGAGGCGCTGATGACGATACCCGCGTCGGCGTGGAAGGTACGAGTCAGATAGGCAACCGCCGGCGTAGGCATAGGGCCGAGCAGCAATACGTCGGCACCTGCCGCAGAAAGTCCGGCTTGTAACGCCGATTCGAACATGTAACCCGATATACGAGTGTCCTTGCCGATCAGAATCCTGCACTTGCCTTGTTTGCGAAACGCCATCCCGGCCGCCCACCCCAGCCGAAGCATAAAGTCCGGGGTAATCGGAAACTGCCCTACGTGGCCGCGTATGCCGTCGGTACCAAAATACTTTCTAGCCATAACTAATCCCTATTCCGCCGCTTGCACGGCGGCAACCATTCGAACCACATCAATTGTTTCGGCCACATCATGCACACGTAAGATGCAGGCACCTTTGCTTATAGCAAGCGCGGCAAGCCCCAGACTTCCATGCAGGCGATGCGCCACGTCACGCTCGAGTGCCTGCCCAATCATGCTCTTTCGCGAAACCCCAACCAGTAACGGCCGCCTCAAAGCATGAAGCTTCTCTAGATGCTTGAACAGGCTGAGGTTATGCGAAAGGGTCTTTGCGAAGCCAAAACCGGGATCGAGCACAATCCGCTCTGCAGGAATGCCCGCGCCAATACAAACATCCATGCGTTCCTGCAAGAAGCCCAACACCTCAGCCGTAACATCGTCGTAGCGCGGATCGTTCTGCATATCGGCCGGCTCGCCCCGCATATGCATCAAGCACACAGGAAGGCCGCTGTCAGCCGCCGCGCCCAGCGCTCCATCGCGAGAAAGCGAACGGACATCGTTGATCAGGCCGGCACCAAGACGCGCACTTTCGCGAATCACAGCCGGTGTTGAGGTATCCACAGAGATGATTACATCAAGCTCGCGCGCTATTGCTTCGACCACCGGCGCCACACGCTCCAACTCTTCCAGCGGAGACACGACACGCGCCCCCGGACGGGTCGACTCGCCACCTATATCAACCAGCGTCGCACCGGCAGACACCATCGCCTCAGCGTGACGCAACGCGGCCTCGACGCCGAAATGTCGGCCACCGTCTGAGAATGAGTCGGGGGTAACATTTAGAATGCCCATGACATGTGGGCTTGATAAATCAAGAACCCGGCTGCCACAAGGCAGCCGGGTCGGGTACAACAGTCCACTCATTTAAAAAAGCCTAAGCTAGTGCTCGCCAGCAGGTCCACCGATCGGCGTTTGCGGACGATCGCCTTCAGGCTGTACGGGCGTTCCCGTTGAACCAGAGCCGTCCTGCCAGTCGCGAGGTTCGCGCGGTGTCCGCCCCGCCATGATGTCGTCGATCTGGTCGGAGTCGATGGTTTCATATTTCATCAACGTTTTAGCCATCACATCAAGCTTGTCGCGATTGTCAGCCAGAATCTGCCTGGCCGTGTCATAGCAGTGATCGATGATGCTGCGTACCTCAAGGTCGATCAGCTTGGCCGTATCCCCGGAGACGTTGGTTTGCTGGCTACCAGCACTACGCCCGAGAAACACCTCGCCTTCTTCTTCGGCGTACATCAGAGGACCGAGCTTTTCGGACAAGCCCCACTTGGTAACCATGTTGCGGGCCAGCTGGGTGGCCCGCATGATGTCGTTCGACGCCCCGGTCGTAACCCCATCGAAACCAAGCGTCATTTCCTCGGCGATACGACCACCGAACAATGAGCAGATCTGGCTGATCAGGGCGCGCTTGGACAGACTGTAACGGTCTTCTTCGGGAAGAAACATCGTCACGCCAAGCGCGCGACCGCGAGGAATGATTGAAACCTTGTAAACCGGATCATGCTCAGGAACGACGCGCCCAACGATGGCGTGACCCGCCTCGTGATAAGCGGTATTGAGACGCTCTTTCTCAGACATGACCATGGACTTGCGCTCGGCCCCCATCATGATCTTGTCTTTCGCCAGCTCGAACTCCTTCATCTCAACCAAGCGTTTGCCAGCACGCGCGGCGAACAACGAGGCTTCGTTGACCAAGTTGGCCAGATCGGCACCCGAAAAACCGGGCGTACCGCGAGCGATCAGGGCCGGCTCGACGCTGTCACCGAGCGGAACCTTACGCATATGAACTTTTAGGATCTGCTCACGCCCACGAATATCCGGCAATCCAACCACCACCTGGCGATCGAAACGACCAGGGCGCAGCAACGCCGGATCGAGCACATCCGGACGGTTGGTTGCAGCGATGACGATGATGCCATCGTTCATTTCAAAGCCATCCATCTCAACCAGCAACTGGTTGAGCGTCTGCTCGCGCTCATCGTGACCACCGCCCAGCCCGGCGCCACGATGGCGACCGACGGCGTCGATTTCGTCGATAAAGATAATGCAGGGTGCATGCTTCTTGGCCTGCTCGAACATGTCGCGCACGCGGCTGGCGCCAACACCGACAAACATTTCAACGAAGTCCGAACCGGAAATCGTGAAGAACGGCACCTTGGCCTCGCCAGCGACCGCCTTGGCCAGCAATGTCTTACCAGTACCTGGCGAGCCCACCATCAGCACACCGCGAGGAATGCGGCCACCGAGGCGCTGGAACTTGCCCGGATCGCGCAGAAACTCGACCAGTTCGGTTACTTCTTCCTTGGCCTCATCGCAACCGGCGACGTCGGCAAAGGTAGTCTTGACCTGATCTTCGGAGAGCAGGCGCGCCTTGCTCTTACCAAAACTCATTGGCCCGCCCTTGCCACCTGCTCCACCCTGCATCTGGCGCATGAAGAACATGAATACCGCGATGATCACCAAAATCGGGAAGCTGGCAACCAGCAACTGCGTCCAGATGCTTTGCTGCTCCGGCTGCTTGCCTTCGATCACCACGTTATTGTTGATCAGGTCGCCGATCAGACCGTTGTCTTGAATGGCCGGACGAATCGTTTTGAAGGTTTCGCCATCACTGCGTTTACCGGTAATGACGAAGCCGTCGACGGTCACTCGCTCCACCCGGCCTTCTTTCACCTGCTCAATGAAGTCTGAATAGTTGAGCGTTTGCGGCTCGGTCGGGCTGGAAAAGTTGTTCATCACCGTCACCAGGACAGCGGCAATGATCAACCACAGAATCAGGTTTTTTGCCATGTCGTTCAATTCACTACCCTCTAGAGCGGGCTCGTTGTCGGGGGCCCGCATGACGGCCGATGGTTCGCGCTCGGCCTAACTTACTACACAACGTACTCAACGGGCAGCTTGGTCTGTAACCCGATATGAAACATGCTAGCCCGTAATCCTGCTGTTGGCGCCTATCAGGATATTCATAAAACACTGATGCTTCTGACCTACTCGCCGCGTTCACCGCGATAGCCACGCGCTAACAGATATTGTTCGCGCGAGCGATCCCGTGACGACAAAGGCTTGCGCATCTGCACCTTGTCGAAGCTCTGTCGCACATCCTTCAGGTAGGCGTCGAAGCCCTCCCCCTGAAACACCTTGATCAGAAAATCGCCACCGGGACGCAATACCCGCATTGCCAAGTCCAGTGCAAGCTCGCAGAGAAACATGGCTCGCGCCTGATCTGCGACCTTCACCCCACTCATATTGGGGGCCATATCCGAAATCACAAGGTCGACTTGCGTATCTCCAATGGCCTGGAGAATCTCAGCGAAAACCTCGTCCTCAGTAAAGTCCCCAAGCACGAAAGTTACATCAGCAATGCTGTCCATCGGCAGGATGTCAGACGCTATCAGGCGGCCGCGATCTCCAATGACGCGACTGGTGACCTGAGACCATCCTCCCGGAGCCGCCCCCAGATCGACCACCGTCATGCCCGACCGCAGAATCCGATCCTTCTCCTGGATTTCGAGCAGCTTGTAGCTCGCTCTCGAACGATAGCCATCACGCTGCGCCATCTTTACGTACGGATCATCGAAATGTTCTTTCAGCCAACGCGGGCTGGTCTTGGAACGTGCCAAGCTGATACCTCATCTGTGCGGCTCAGGGCGTGTCAGTTACACTAGCCGCCGTTTTCAAGAGTTCTGACGCAAGGGTCGAATTATGCCGCTCACCAACGAGCAGAAGAAACAGTACAAATCCATCGGCCATCACCTGAAACCGGTTCTGATCGTGTCCGAGAACGGCCTGACCGAAGGCGTACAAGCCGAACTGGAGCGTGCCTTGAACGATCACGAACTGATCAAGGTGCAGCTGCGCATCACCGAGCGCGATGATCGCCACGCGATGATGGAAGAACTTTGCAAGCTCGGCGGCTGCGAACTGGTGCAGTCCATCGGCAAGATGGCATTGGTCTACCGGAAGAATCCGAAAGTAAACAAGCAACTATCGAACGTGCATCGTTTTCAGGGTTGAGCCGCTTTCATCTTGCCTATCGCTCCCGCCCGGGAGCGACCTGCAGTACCAACATCAGCCCGCATAACCCCATCACCAAATAGCTGAAAACCAACCAGTACGCTGATTCAATGACGCCTGCGCGCGCAACGAAGTGGCTCGCCGCAAGCAGCAATACCGTAATCAATAGCTGACCACGCACATCTCGCCAAAGACTTCGAAAGCCTTCGGACTGGATCAACACGACCGCCTGCAGTCCGACGCAGAACGCAGCAAAGCCCACCAGCAGAGGCCGTAGGCTGGATGCGATCTCTTCAATCAGCAGCGGCGCCAGGCCAATTTTCCCCAGCGCCGGAAGCATTACGAACTGCAACAACCAGAGGCCGCCGACCCAGAAGGTCTGAGCCAATTGCCAACTGATGGTTCCGGCGCGCATTGGTTGACGATCAGATATGGCGAACCTCGACGATCTCGTATTCCACCACACCACTAGGCGTCTTCACGGCCACCACATCGCCCTCTTCCTTGCCCACCAAGGCACGGGCGATGGGCGAGCTGACGGATAGTTTGCCGCGCTTGATGTCGGACTCATCGTCACCAACGATCTGGTACGTCACAGTTTCATCCGTTTCGACGTTGGCGATGTCCACGGTGGTGCCGAAAATCACCTTGCCTGTATGAGGGATGCTGGCGATGTCGATGACCTGAGCATTCTGCAAACGGCCCTCGATGTCACGGACACGCGCTTCGACCATACCCTGCTGCTCCCGAGCGGCATGGTATTCAGCGTTCTCCTTGAGATCTCCCAACTCACGCGCCTCGGCAATGGCCTGGGTAATCTGCGGACGCAGCTCGGTTTTCAGATGCTTGAGCTCCTCTTCCAGGGCGCGCGCACCCTGGACAGTCATAGGGTATTTAGTCATGCCTTGATTCCTGCGTGGAGGTCCTGCAAGCGACGCACGGATTTCTCGGGACCGAACCTGAGCGCCTCGCAGATCGCCTGGCCACCTGCGAGCGTGGTGGTGCAGCAGATCTTGTGTTGCAGAGCATTACGACGAATCGAGTAGGAGTCAGCGATGGACTGGCGCCCCTCGGTGGTGTTGATGATCAGGGTGACTTCGTCATTCTTGATCATGTCGACAACGTGTGGGCGCCCTTCGGTCACCTTGTTTACCCGGCGCACTGGCAGGCCAGCAGCTTCGATGATCTTGGCGGTGCCGGCTGTGCCGACCACCTCGAAACCGAGCTCGATCAGATCCCGCGCGACCTGAGCCACGTGCGGCTTGTCGTCGTCACGAACGCTGATAAAGGCGCAGCCGCTGTTCGGCAGAATCTCGCTCGCGCCTAGCTGCGCCTTGGCGAAGGCTTCGGCGAAGTTGTCGCCAACTCCCATTACCTCGCCGGTGGACTTCATTTCCGGACCAAGGATCGGGTCGACGCCAGGGAATTTGGCGAACGGGAACACGGCCTCCTTAACGCTGTAGAAGTTGGGAATGATCTCTTCGGTCAGTCCAACTTCTTCCAGCGTTTTGCCCGCCATGACGCGTGCAGCAATCATCGCTAGCGACACACCGATGCACTTCGAGACGAAGGGAACAGTACGCGATGCACGCGGGTTCACTTCGATGACGAAGATATCCTCGCCCTGAACCGCCATCTGCACGTTCATCAGACCGACGACCCCGAGCTCGAGAGCCATCTTCTTGACCTGATCGCGGATCTCGTCCTGGATATGTGCCGGTAGCGAATACGGCGGCAACGAGCAAGCCGAGTCACCGGAGTGCACGCCCGCCTGCTCGATGTGCTGCATGATCGCGCCGATCACTACGCGCTCGCCGTCGCACACCGCGTCGATGTCGACCTCGATGGCACAGTTGAGGAAGTGATCCAGCAGTACGGGGCTGTCATTGGAAACCTTGACGGCTTCGCGCATGTAGCGGCGCAGCTCTTCTTCCTGATAGACGATCTCCATCGCGCGACCACCCAGCACATAAGAGGGGCGCACCACCAGCGGATAGCCGATGACCTTGGATGCGGCCAGCGCCTCTTCTTCGCTACGAGCCGTCGCGTTTGGCGGCTGGCGCAGATTGAGGCGCTCGACCATCTGCTGGAAGCGCTCGCGGTCTTCGGCACGGTCGATGGCGTCGGGGCTAGTGCCGATGATCGGTACGCCAGCCTCTTCCAGCGCACGCGCAAGCTTCAGCGGCGTCTGGCCGCCGTACTGCACGATGACGCCTTTGGGCTGCTCGACGCGGACGATCTCCAGCACGTCCTCCAGTGTCACCGGCTCGAAGTACAGGCGATCGGAAGTGTCGTAATCGGTGGAAACGGTTTCCGGGTTGCAGTTGACCATGATGGTCTCGTAACCGTCGTCGCGCATCGCCAACGCCGCGTGCACGCAGCAATAGTCGAACTCGATGCCCTGGCCGATACGGTTAGGGCCACCGCCGAGGATCATGATCTTGTCGCGACCCGTTGGATTGGCTTCGCACTCTTCCTCGTAGGTCGAGTACATGTATGCGGTGTCGGTGGCGAACTCGGCCGAACAGGTATCGACGCGTTTGTAGACCGGTAACACCTTTAGCTTGTGGCGATGGTTGCGCAGGTTCTTCTCGGTCACGCCAAGCAACTTGGCCAGACGCGCGTCGGAAAAGCCTTTGCGCTTGAGCTTATACATCACATCGCGGTCGATGCTGGACAGGCCCATAGTCTTGATGCGCTCTTCATCCTTGATCAGATCTTCGATCTGCACCAGGAACCATTCGTCGATCCGCGTGAGTTCGAACACCTCCTCGACCGACTTGCCGGCACGGAAGGCATCGGCCACATACCAAATGCGATCCGCGCCTGGCACGATGAGTTCGCGCTTGAGCGTGCTTTCACTTTCCGGATCGGCCAGATCCAGCATTGGATCGAAGCCCGCGACGCCAACTTCCAGGCCACGCAGCGCCTTCTGCACCGACTCCTGGAAGGTCCGGCCGATGGCCATGACTTCACCGACGGATTTCATCTGGGTGGTCAGGCGCGCATCGGCCTTGGGGAATTTCTCGAAGGCGAAGCGCGGAATCTTGGTGACGACATAGTCGATCGCCGGTTCGAAGGACGCCGGGGTGCGACCGCCGGTGATGTCGTTCTGCAGCTCGTCGAGGGTATAACCCACGGCCAGCTTGGCGGCGATCTTGGCGATCGGGAAACCCGTGGCCTTGGAGGCCAGCGCCGAGGAACGCGACACCCGCGGGTTCATCTCGATGACCACCATGCGACCAGTGTCCGGATGGATGCCGAACTGCACGTTGGAGCCGCCGGTCTCCACACCGATCTCGCGCAGCACCGCCAGCGAGGCGTTGCGCATGATCTGGTATTCCTTGTCGGTCAGAGTCTGTGCTGGGGCGACGGTGATGGAGTCGCCGGTGTGCACGCCCATCGGATCGAAATTCTCGATGGCGCAAACGATGATGCAGTTGTCCTTCTTATCGCGGACCACCTCCATCTCGTATTCTTTCCAGCCGATCAGGGATTCGTCGATCAGCAGTTCGCTGGTCGGTGACAAATCCAGGCCGCGGGCGCAGATTTCTTCGAACTCTTCACGGTTGTAGGCGATGCCACCACCGGTGCCGCCCATGGTGAAAGATGGACGGATGATGCAAGGAAAGCCGACCTTATCGAGCACGCCATAGGCTTCGTCCATGTTGTGCGCAATGCCTGAAACCGGGCAGGCCAGGCCGATATCCTTCATCGCCTTGTCGAAGCGCGAGCGGTCTTCTGCTTTGTCGATGGTATCGGCGTTTGCGCCAATCATCTCGACCCCAAACTTCTCGAGAATGCTGTGCTTTTCCAGGTCCAGTGCGCAGTTCAGCGCGGTCTGGCCACCCATGGTCGGCAGCAGCGCGTCAGGGCGCTCCTTCTCGATGATCTTGGCTACAGTGGCCCACTTGATCGGCTCAATGTAGGTGGCGTCGGCCATGGCCGGGTCGGTCATGATGGTGGCTGGGTTGGAGTTCACCAGAATGACGCGGAAACCTTCCTCGCGCAGGGCCTTGCAGGCCTGGGCGCCGGAATAGTCGAATTCGCAGGCCTGGCCGATGACGATGGGGCCGGCACCGAGGATCAGGATGCTTTTGATGTCTGTACGTTTTGGCATGGTCTCTCTCGAATTCTGTGCTCGGCGGGCTTAGCGGCGCGTGGCCATGACATCGATGAAGCGGTCGAATAGCGGCGCAACATCGTGCGGGCCAGGACTGGCCTCGGGATGGCCCTGGAAGCTGAAGGCCGACTTGTCGGTGCGCTCGATACCCTGCAGCGTGCCGTCGAACAATGATTTGTGCGTCGCGCGCAGGTTGCTCGGCAGGCTGGCTTCGTCGACGGCGAAACCATGGTTCTGGCTGGTGATCATCACCACACCAGTGTCCAGATCCTGCACCGGATGGTTGGCGCCATGATGGCCGTTGGGCATCTTCACCGTGGTGGCGCCGGAGGCCAGCGCCAGCAGTTGATGACCCAGGCAGATACCCAGCACTGGCGTATCGGTTTCCAGGATTTCCTGGATGGCCTTGATGGCGTAATCACATGGCGCCGGATCGCCCGGACCGTTGGCCAGCAGGATGCCATCGGGATTCAGCGCTAGCGCTTCGCTGGCTGGCGTCTGGGCAGGCAGGACGGTAAGGCGGCATCCGCGCGCCACCATCATGCGCAGGATGTTGTATTTCACCCCGTAGTCGTAGACCACCACGTGGTAAGGCAGCTCGCTGGCCGGGACCTCGGCATGGGAGTTGCTCTCAAGGCACCAGGTCGTCGAGCGCCATTCGTAGCGCTCCTTGACGCTGACCTCCTTGGCCAGGTCCATACCTTTGAGCCCCGGGAAGCTGCGCGCCAGCTCCAGCGCCTTCTCTTCGGTCGCGTCCTCGCCCGCCAGGATGCAGCCATCCTGCGCGCCTTTCTCCCGCAGGATGCGCGTTAGGCGGCGCGTATCGATCCCAGCGATGGCAACGGTGCCGTTCTCTTTCAAATAGTCGGGCAGCGATTGCTGGTTGCGCCAGTTGCACGCCAGCAGCGGCAGGTCGCGAATGACCAGACCCGCGGCCCAGACCTTCCAGGATTCGGCGTCATCCGGATTGGTGCCGGTATTGCCCACGTGCGGGTAGGTGAGCGTAACGATCTGTTTGGCGTAGGATGGGTCGGTGAGGATTTCCTGATAGCCGGTCATGGCGGTATTGAACACCACCTCGCCGATGGTCTGACCATCGGCGCCGATGGATTCGCCGCGAAAAATGCTGCCATCGGCAAGGGCCAAAATGGCGGGCGTAGGGGCTGGCTTAGTCAAGAGACCTCCCGTAGATCAAGGCTGGAGCAAACGCAGATTGTAAAAAAGCGGGATGACGTGTGAAGGTCATCCCGCTTTTTATTGGAGTCATTCTGCGCAACTTTTAGTGGACACACTAAAGCGGGAAGCTTACAGAAAACCCCTCTTCGGGTCCAGCCGAAATCCACCCAACGGCGATGCGAAGATGAATCAACGCAAGCCGAGCACATCCTGCATGTCATACAACCCGGCCGGCTTTTCATCGAGCCACATAGCTGCGCGGACCGCGCCCTTGGCAAAGGTCATGCGGCTGGAAGCCTTGTGGGTGATCTCGACGCGCTCGCCTTCGGCGGCAAAGAGCACGGTGTGATCACCGACAACATCCCCTGCACGCACGGTGGCGAAACCGATGGTGTCGCGCTCACGCGCGCCCGTCTGCCCTTCGCGACCGTAGACAGCGACTTTCTGCAGATCGCGCCCGAGCGCATCGGCCACTACCTCACCCATGCGCAGAGCAGTGCCGGACGGCGCATCGACCTTATGCCTGTGGTGCGCCTCGATGATCTCGATGTCGACCTCGTCGCCGAGCACCCGCGCGGCGGTGTCCAGCAGCTTGAGGCAGAGATTTACACCAACACTGAAGTTGGCAGCGAAGACGATCGGGATCTCCTTGGCGGCGACGGCCAGGCGCTCCTTCTCATCCACGGAAAACCCGGTGGTACCGATCACCATCGCCTTGCCGGCGCGACGGCAGACTTCCAGGTTCTTCAGGGTGACCGACGGATGGGTGAAATCGATCAGCACATCGAATTCGTCGACCGCCTTCGCCACGTCGCCGGTCAGCGGCACACCCAGACGACCAATCGCCGCCAACTCGCCGGCATCGGCGCCGACCAGCGTACTGTCCGGCCGGTCGATCGCCGCGGTAAGCCCGGCAGCGCCGGCAGTCTGCTGCACCGCCTCGATCAGCGTCTTGCCCATGCGCCCAGCGGCGCCCATCACTGCTATACGTCGCATAACATCAGCTCCAAGCTGCAAGCCTCAAGCTGCAAGTCAAGCCGCTTGCGGCTTGTAACTTGAAGCTTGAAGCTGATTTCAAACATCCCCGAAAAAGCGCTTCACACCTTCGAACCAGCCGCTGGCCTTGGGTGAATGGGAGGTATCGCCTTGCAAGGTGCCGCGGAACTCCTCGAGCATTTCACGCTGGCGTTTGCTCAGGTTGACCGGCGTCTCCACCGCAACCCGACACAGCAGATCGCCCGCCGCGCCGCCACGCACCGGCGCCACACCCTTGCCGCGCAGACGGAACTGCTTGCCGGTCTGGGTGCCTTCGGGAATCTTCAGCTTGACTCGACCATCCAGGGTCGGCACTTCCAGCTCGCCACCCAACGCCGCGTCAGCAAAACTGATCGGCACCTCGCAATACAGATGCTTGCCGTCACGCTGGAAAATCGCGTGCTCGCGCACGTTGACCACCACGTAAAGATCACCCGCCGGGCCACCCTGGGTGCCAGCCTCGCCTTCACCGGTCAGGCGAATGCGGTCACCCGTATCGACACCCGCCGGCACCTTCACGGAAAGTGTCTTCTGCTCTTCCACACGCCCCTGTCCATGGCAGCTGCCACAGGGATCGGAGATCATCTTGCCGCTGCCATGGCAGCGCGGGCAGGTTTGCTGCACCGAAAAGAAGCCCTGCTGCATGCGCACCTGGCCGATGCCACCACAGGTGGTACAGGTAACTGGGCTGGTGCCCTTCTTAGCACCGGAGCCATCGCAGGTCTTGCATTCGGCCAGCGTCGGCACGCGAATGGTCACCGTGGTGCCGCGCACGGCCTCTTCCAGATCCAGCTCCAGCGTATAGCGCAAATCGCTGCCGCGCTGAGCGCCACCACGAGAACTACCGCGGGCACCGGTGAAGAAGTCGCTGAACACGTCGCCGAAGATGTCGGAGAAGTTGGCGCCGCCATAAGCCGCACCTGCGCCCGCGCCCATCTGCGGATCAACGCCCGCGTGGCCGTACTGATCGTAGGCCTGCCGCTTGCTTGCGTCAGAGAGCACCTCATAAGCCTCGTTGGCTTCCTTGAAACTCTCTTCCGCCGCCTTGTCACCCGGATTGCGATCGGGGTGGTGCTTCATGGCGAGACGACGATAAGCCTTTTTCAGCTCCGCCTCACTGGCGCCACGCTCGACACCCAGCACCTCGTAATAATCACGTTTGGCCATAAGATTCCTGAACCTTCAAATTCTTACCCTCCAGACACGCCGACGCGGGAGCAAGCCCCCGCGTAGCGGTCACGCCTGCCGCGAACGGATCGCGGCAGGCCGGGAAGGGAGACAGCCAACGCTTTTGGCAGTCGACTGCCCCACCCCGTGTGGGTCACAAGCGGAGAATTACTTGTTGTCCTTGACCTCTTCGAACTCGGCATCGACCACGTCGTCACCAGGCTGCGCGTTGTCGCCAGCTGGCTGGCCTTCGCCACCCTGAGGCTGTTCGGCGTACATTTTCTGCGCCAGGGGCGTAGAAGCCTGGGACACCGCAGCGATTTTCGCCTCGATCTCGGCCTTGTCGTCACCCTTGATAGCAACTTCCAGCTCGGCAAGAGCCTTCTCGATGCTGGCCTTGTCGTCCTCGGTAGCCTTGTCGCCAGCCTCGGTGATCATCTTGCGAGTCGCATGCACCAGTTGGTCACCCTGGTTGCGCGCACCGGCCAGCTCTTCGAACTTGCGGTCTTCCTCGGCGTTGGCCTCGGCGTCACGCACCATTTGCTCGATCTCTTCCTCGGACAGACCAGAGTTGGCCTTGATCACGATGGACTGATGCTTGCCGGTGGCCTTGTCCTTCGCCGAGACATGCAGGATGCCGTTGGCGTCGATGTCGAAGGTGACTTCGATCTGCGGCATGCCGCGCGGCGCCGGCGGAATCTCGGCCAGATCGAAACGACCCAGCGACTTGTTACCACTGGCCTGCTTGCGCTCACCCTGTAGCACGTGAATGGTCACGGCGCTCTGGTTGTCATCGGCAGTGGAGAACACCTGCGACTTCTTGGTCGGGATGGTGGTGTTCTTCTCGATCAGCGCGGTCATCACGCCGCCCATGGTTTCGATACCCAAGGTCAGCGGGGAGACGTCGAGCAGCAGCACGTCCTTGACGTCACCGGCCAGAACGGCGCCCTGAATGGCGGCGCCCATGGCCACGGCTTCATCCGGATTGACGTCCTTGCGCGCTTCCTTGCCGAAGAACTCGGCGACCTTCTGCTGTACCAACGGCATGCGGGTCTGGCCACCGACCAGGATCACGTCATCGATCTTGCTGGAATCGATTCCAGCATCCTTCAGAGCAATGCGGCACGGCTCGAGGGTGCGCTGCACCAGATCCTCGACCAGCGCTTCGAGCTTGGCGCGAGAAATCTTCACGTTCAGGTGCTTCGGACCGGTCGCATCAGCCGTGATGTACGGCAGGTTGACGTCGGTCTGCTGGCTGGACGACAGCTCGATCTTGGCCTTCTCGGCGGCTTCCTTCAGGCGTTGCATGGCCAGCGGGTCGCCCTTGAGGTTCATGCCGCTTTCTTTCTTGAACTCGTCAACGAGATAGTCGATCAGGCGGATGTCGAAGTCCTCGCCACCCAGGAAGGTGTCGCCGTTGGTGGCCAACACTTCGAACTGGTGCTCGCCATCGACTTCCGCGATCTCGATGACCGATACGTCGAAGGTACCACCACCCAGGTCATAGACGATCACGGTGTGGTCGCCCTTGGCCTTGTCCATGCCATAGGCCAGCGCAGCCGCGGTCGGCTCGTTGATGATGCGCTTGACGTCCAGCCCGGCGATGCGACCGGCATCCTTGGTAGCCTGGCGCTGGCTGTCGTTAAAGTAGGCCGGCACGGTGATGACCGCTTCGGTGACCGGCTCGCCGAGGTAGTCTTCGGCGGTCTTCTTCATCTTCTTGAGAATTTCAGCGGAAATCTGCGGCGGCGCCATTTTCTGGCCGTTCACTTCCACCCAGGCGTCGTTGTTCTCAGCCTTGACGATCTTGTACGGGACCATCTGGATGTCTTTCTGTACGACGTCTTCTTCGAAGCGACGACCGATCAGTCGCTTCACTGCGTACAGGGTGTTGTGCGGGTTGGTCACAGCCTGACGCTTGGCGGACTGGCCGACCAGGATCTCGCCATCGTTGGCATAGGCGATGATCGAAGGCGTGGTACGGCCGCCTTCGGCATTCTCGATGACTTTGGCCTTGCCGTTTTCAAGGATGGAGACGCAGGAGTTGGTGGTCCCCAGGTCGATACCGATGATTTTGCCCATTTGTCTATCTCCGAAATCTTGGATGAAATCCGCGCCTGTTTACCGGCGGCGGGTAACACAAAAACGCTTGGCTACCAGATGGGGGTCCGTAGCCGAAATTCAAGCCTTCTCGTCAATCGAAGGCGGTGTTTGCGCAGGCGCCTTGCTGACCACCACCATCGCGGGGCGCAGCAGGCGGCCATTGAGCAGATAACCCTTCTGGAACACCTTGAGCACACTGCCCGGTTCGGCGTGCGTGCTTTCTTCCATCGCCATGGCCTGGTGATGCTCGGCATTGAAAGGCTCGCCCTGCGGGTCAAGCTGCGTTAACTGATGGCGCGCCAGAGTGTCGAGCAGCAGCTTGAGGGTCAGGTCGAGACCTTCGCGCACTGCCTTGACGGCTTCGTTATCCGGACTCGACAGTTCGAGACCCCGCTCCAAACTGTCAGCCACCGCCAGCAGATCACCCGCGAATTTTTCCAGGGCAAACTTGTGCGCCTTCTCCACGTCCTGCTCAGCGCGCCGGCGTATGTTCTGCAATTCGGCGGCAACCCGCAGAGACTGATCCTGCGCCGCCGCCAGCTGCTCCTCGAGGGACTGCACGCGTGCCGCCAGATCCTCGGCCACCTCGGCTTGCATTTCCTCACTCACTTCAGGGTTCTGGTTATCCAGGTTCTGCTCGTCGGCCATGCGACCCTCCTCGTCAAACGTCAGCGGGCAATCGAACCCGCGCTTGTGCCGCTATATGGGGGCGCTGAATTGATGTTCAAGGGGGCAGTCGAACGCTAGAAGCGAAGAGCCGAACGTTCGGTCGAAACTCATGCTTGCTTTACCAGCTGATGGCCCGGCTTCCGAAACCTTACAAGTTGACACTCTTGCCGCAGCCGCAAAAACCACTGTATAAATAGCCAGCCACGTTTTCGGGAGCCCTGCCATGCTGGTTCATCTGTCCGTTCACAATTTCGCCATCGTCGAACATCTTGACCTCGAGCTGCAGCGCGGCATGAGCGTGATCAGCGGGGAAACCGGAGCCGGTAAATCGATCATGCTCGATGCACTCGGGCTTGCGCTGGGCGATCGCGCCGACAGCAGCGCGGTACGCATCGGTGCAGACAAGGCCGACATCCTCGCCAGCTTCGATCTGGACGATATCCCCGATGCGCGCGCCTGGCTCGCGGAGCGCGATCTGAGCCACAACCAGAATCAGGACGGCTCGTGCATCCTGCGCCGCGTCATCACTGCCGAGGGCCGCTCGCGCGGCTACATCAACGGCACGCCCTGCCCGCAGGGCGATCTCAAGGCGCTCGGCGAGCTGCTGATCGATATCCACAGCCAGCACGAACACCAGTCACTGCTCAAGACCGACACCCATCGGCGCCTGCTCGACGAGTACAGTGGCAACCAGGAACTCGCACGCCAGGTGCAGCTGGCCGCACAGCGCTGGCGCCAGACACGCCAGACCCTTGAACGCCTGAGCAACAGCAGCGACGAACAGCGCGCACGCCATCAGCTCCTTAGCTACCAGCTGGAAGAGCTGGAAAACCTCGCTCTCGGCGAGGGCGAACTGGTACAGCTGGAGCAAGAGCACAAGAACCTGGCTAATGCCGAACAACTGCTCGGTGCCTGTCGGCAAGTGATGGACATGTGCAGCGAGAGCGATGCCGGCAACGTGCTGTCAGCTCTGACCATCAGCCTGCAACGCCTGTCCGCCTTTCAGAATCAGCCCGGCGCATTGGCCGAAGCGGTAAACCTGCTGGCCAGCGCACAGATCCAGGTCGAGGAAGCGATAGGCGAGCTGAATCGTTTCGTCGACCACTTCGATGCCGATCCCGAGCGCCAGCAGACGCTAGAAGAAAGGCTGGACAACATCTATACCCTGGCACGCAAGCATCGCGTGCAACCAGTCGATTTACCCGCACTGCAGCAGCGCCTGCTCGAGGAACTCGAGAGCCTGAACGCCGATGACGAGGCGCTGGAGCGCCTGAGCGAGGAGCTGAACGCCTACGCCCGTCACTACGAAGAAAAGGCGTCCGGACTGAGCAGTATTCGCCAGCAAGCAGCCGAGACGCTGGCAGCCTCGGTCGAAAGTGAGATTCAGCGCCTGGGCATGCCTGGCGGCAGGTTCAGCGTGCAACTCAAGCCCGCCGCGGAAGGCGAATTTATGCCCTTCGGTCTGGAGCAGGTGGAATTTCTCGTCAGCGCCAACCCGGGCCAACCGTTGCGCCCACTGGCGAAGGTGGCTTCAGGTGGCGAGCTGTCGCGAATCAGCCTTGCGATTCAGGTAATCACCGCGCAGACCTCACGCGTCCCCACCCTGGTCTTCGACGAAGTCGATGTCGGCATCGGCGGCCCCACAGCCGAAGTGGTAGGCCAGCTGCTGCGCCGCCTTGGCGAACAGGGGCAGGTGCTGACCGTAACGCATCTGCCTCAAGTTGCTGCCCAAGGGCATCACCACCTGTTCGTGCACAAGGCGCGAGCCCAAGATGAAACCCATACGGCTGTCGCCGTGCTGCAGGAGGCCGAACGCGTCGAAGAGATCGCACGTATGCTCGGCGGAGTCGACCTGACTGAGCAGGCACTGGCCCATGCACGTCAGATGATCAGTTCAGCCCAGGCGTAAGCGGCTAAAAAAAAGGCGACCCGCAGGTCGCCCTTCACTTGCCAGCTCGAAGCCGTCGTTACTCTGCCTTCTTGCGCACGTAGAGCACCAGATTGTGATCAACGAGCTCATAGCCGTGGCGCTGGACGATCTCTTTCTGCAACTTTTCGATGTCATGATCGAAGAATTCGATGACATCCCCGCTATCGACGCAAACCATATGGTCGTGGTGGCCGCCGTCGGCCAGCTCGAAGACCGCATGGCCGCCATCGAAGTTGTGGCGAACCACCAACCCCGCCGCCTCGAACTGCGTGAGCACGCGATAGACTGTGGCCAGACCGACGTCTTCGCCCGCCTCCATCAGCGCCTTGTAGACATCTTCAGCACTCATATGGCGCCGATCGGTGGTATCCAGCATCTGCAGGATCTTGACCCGCGGCAGGGTCACTTTGAGGCCAGCTTTGCGTAGTTCGCTATTTTCAACCATGGTTGGCTTTCTCGTTGCTGCTGTTTCGCAGCCTCCTTCAATACGGGTATGATCCAGGCTTTGCCCAGCCAAGATAGTGGAAGTCACCCACCGATGCAAAACACCAAGCTCATGCTGTCCAGCCTCACGCTTGTGGGCCTGTTCGCACTCGCCGGTTGTTCATTTCCCGGGGTTTACAAGGTCGATATTCAACAGGGCAATGTCGTTACGCAGGACATGATAGACCAGTTGCGCCCAGGAATGACCCGGTCCCAAGTGCGGTTTATTATGGGCAGCCCGCTGATTACCGACACCTTCCATGCCAGCCGCTGGGATTATCTCTACAGCATCCAGCCTGGCGGCGGGCAGCGTCAGCAAGAGCGCGTCAGCCTTGTATTCAACGGCAACGATCAATTGGCCGGCCTGGCGGGCGACTTCATGCCCGGTGTCAGCCGCGACGAAGCAATTCTGGGCAGCCAACCAACGACCATCGAACCCGCAACCACAACCGAGGAAGAACGCCCGGCGCCTGGCTCGCTGCTGGAGCAGATCCAGGGCGATGTCGATGCAGCCGAGCCGGTGCCGATGCCGACGCCGGAACCGCTGGAAACCAACTAAGCCGCACGGCGAGCCCGGATTACCGGGCTCTCGTCAATTTCCCGCCGCCTCAGCCTTGTTCTTTGCTGCCTTCGCGGCACGCTGCTTGCGCACCTCTTTCGGATCGGCGATCAATGGTCGGTAGATTTCGACCCGCTCACCTTCTTCCAGCATTCGCTCGTCCGGCTTGAGCACCGCCCTGCCGAAGATCCCCAGCGGCGCCGCGCTCAGGTCCAGTTCGGGGAAATGCGCATCCATCCCCGACTGCATTGCCGCAGCACGCACGCTGGTATCTTGCGGCACCGTCAGGCGAAGCAACTTCTGCTTATCTGCCCGAGCGTAAACAACCTCGATGGCAATCGCCTGCTTATCCATAAAGCTGTTTCGCCCGGTCACAGAAGGCGTCGACCAAGGTATTGGCCGCCTGATTGAACAGCGGACCAAGCGTGGCCTTGACCAGCGGCCCGGCGTAATCAAACGTCAGGTCCAGGCTGATCTTGCAGGCTTTCTCGCCAAGTGCCTTGAATTCCCAGATACCGTGCAGATGACTGAATGGCCCCTCTTCCAGCTTCATCTCGATGCGTTTGCCCGGCTGCAACTCGTTGCGAGTCAGAAAACGCTGGCTCATGCCCGCTTTCGCCACGGTCATGCTGGCCTGCATCTGCGTTTCGCTGGCAGACAGCACCTGGGTAGCGGAACACCAGGGCAGGAACTGCGGATAGCTGGCTACGTCGTTAACCATGTCGAACAACGCTTGCGCCGGGTATGGCAGCAATGCCGAGCGCTGGATATGTGTCGTCATGCAGACCTTCTACTTCATCAGTCGACAGCCAAAGACCGCCATAGCCAACGAACGCCAACGGCATTGATGGCAGGTAATGAGGGCACCCGTATAGCTCCGGCATGCAGCACGGCCGGCACGAGCGAACGAAAAGATGACGCATTGTCGGGGATAAGCCCGCCCCTCTCAAGTTTCATGCCGTCGCAGCGCACAGCTTATCGCCAGCCGCAGCGACTCTCCCTATAATGCGCAACCTATGGCCAAACAGAAAAAGCAGTCCCCCGGGACCATCGCGCTAAACAAGAAAGCGCTACACGATTACTTCATCGAGCAGAAATTCGAGGCGGGCCTCGTTCTGGCCGGCTGGGAAGTGAAAAGTCTGCGCGCCGGCAAGGCGCAACTGGTAGACAGCTACGTGCTGCTCAAGGACGGTGAAGCCTGGCTGATGGGCTGCCACATCACTCCGCTGACCACCGCCAGCACTCATGTCATCGCCGACCCGACGCGTACCCGCAAACTGCTGCTCAACAAGCGCGAGCTGGGCAAGCTGTTCGGTGCCGTGCAGCAGAAAGGCTATGCCTGCGTTGCGTTGTCGCTGTATTGGAAAAAGCACCTGATCAAGTGCGATATCGCACTGGCCAAGGGCAAAAAGGAATTCGACAAGCGCCACACCGAGAAAGAGCGCGACTCGGACCGCGAGATCCAGCGCGCCATGCGCACCAAGGGCAAGGACGACTAGGCCCGCGCCCTGCAACTGAAGCCCATCCCGGCGCTCTATTTGCCGGGAACTTCCTGCGAACCTTTGGCCTTTTCTCCATGGCGACGTTGCGCGCGCGCCAGGCGGCGGGCTTCTTGCTGACCTTCGGCAAGCACTTCTTGCACATAGCTGATATGGCGATGGATCACATCCCGAGCCTCATCCGCCCGGCGCCCGATGATTGCGTCGTAAAGCTCCTGGTGTTGCCTCATCAGCATGTTGCGCGTCTCGTCGCGCAGTGCATACATCCCGCCAATATTGGTCACGACGTTGCGCTTGAGCAGATCGAACAGCCCTCGGATCGTGTGCAGCAAAACCGTGTTGTGGCTGGCCTCGGCGATGGCCAGATGGAAGCGCGCATCGGCAGCCCCCTCCTCCGCCCGACTGACGGCACCCTCACGCGAATAGCAATCCTGTAGTGCGGCGAAGGCCTCCCCGAGGCGATGCTGATCGACCTCCGTAGCACGCAATGCGGCGTAATAGGCGCAACTACCTTCCAGCGTATGTCGGAACTCCAATAAATCGCGCTGGGCGTCGGCGTTAGTTTCCAGAAGATGCAACAGCGGGTCGCTGAAGGTCGTGCCCAGCGATTGCGCCACGAAATTTCCCCCACCATGGCGGCTGACCAGCAGACCCTTGGCCACTAGCTTATGGATCGCCTCGCGCAGCGACGGCCGCGATACACCGAACTGCTCCGCCAAACTCCGCTCCGCCGGTAGCCGCTCCCCGGGCTTGAGCGTGCCTTCGAGAATCATCGCCTCCAGCTGCGAGACGATGTCATCCGCCAGCCGGCGATGACGCACCATTCCCACTTCCATACCCGCCATTTCCTTAGTGGTATTACCAATACCAAAGCCTAGCGGTCAGGTTTGAAGTCCGCAAGAACACCTGATGCGACCAAAGTCTAGAAAGAGTCGATTGACGGCCAAACAGAGTTGCTTTTACGCTGACGTCACTTCCATGCTAAGTGGTATTACCAATTTACAGGAAGCTAATAAAAACGAGGACTCACCATGAGATCTTTATCCGGCGCCTGCTTCACGGTCCGCTCAGGGTCCTGTCTGAACCTAACCACAGGGGAAGCCTGACATGTCTACCGGACTGCTTGCACTTTTCGCCTTCGCACCCATTCTGCTCGCCGCGATCATGCTGATCGGACTGCGCTGGCCCGCCAGCCGCGCCATGCCGTTGGTCTATCTTTTCACCGCAGCCATCGGGCTGTTCGTCTGGGACATGAGTTTCAACCGCATCATCGCCTCGACGTTGCAAGGTCTGGTAATCACCCTCGGCCTGTTGTGGATCATCTTCGGCGCCATTCTGCTGCTGAACACCCTGAAGCACTCCGGTGGCATCACCGCCATTCGTGCCGGTTTCACCACCGTCAGCCCCGACCGCCGTATTCAGGCCATCATCATTGCCTGGCTGTTCGGTTGCTTCATCGAAGGCGCGTCGGGGTTCGGTACGCCGGCAGCGATTGCTGCACCGCTTCTAGTCGCGGTTGGTTTTCCGGCCATGGCAGCCGTGCTGATGGGCATGCTGGTACAAAGCACGCCGGTGTCTTTTGGCGCCGTAGGCACGCCCATCGTGGTGGGCGTCAACAGTGGTCTGGATACCGCAACCATCGGCGCGCAACTGGCGGCTCAAGGCTCCAGCTGGGACATTTTCCTGCAACAGATCACCAGCAGCGTGGCCATCACCCATGCCATTGTCGGTACCGTGATGCCACTGATCATGGCGATGATGCTCACGCGCTTTTTCGGCAAAGAAAAAAGCTGGAAAGCCGGCTTTGAAGTTCTGCCTTTCGCAATTTTCGCCGGTCTAGCCTTCACCCTGCCCTATGTCGCTACCGGCGTCTTTCTCGGCCCGGAGTTTCCGTCGCTGCTGGGCGGACTGATCGGCCTGGCCATCGTTACCACTGCGGCTCGTTTCAATTTCCTGGTGCCGAAGAACACTTGGGATTTCGCCGATGCCAAGGAATGGCCGGCCGAGTGGCTTGGCACTGTCGAAATGAAACTCGACGACCTTGCCGCTCGCCCAATGAGCGCCTTGCGCGCCTGGTTGCCCTATGTGCTGGTGGGTGCGTTGCTGGTGGTCAGCCGCGTCTTCCCTGAAGTTGGTAGCGCACTGAAGTCAGTGTCCATTGCATTCGGCAACATCCTCGGCGAAGCCGGAATTAGTGCCAGCATCGAGCCATTGTTCTTGCCCGGTGGCATTCTCGTCGCAGTCGTGCTGATCACCTTCTTCCTGCACAGCATGCGTGCCTCGGAACTCAAGACCGCCGTGAGGGAGTCCAGCAGCGTCCTGCTCAGTGCCGGCTTCGTACTGCTGTTCACCGTGCCGATGGTACGCATCCTGATCAACTCCGGCGTCAATGGCGCGGATCTGGCCAGCATGCCGATCATCATGGCGCGTTACGTTGCCGACAGCGTGGGCGGGATTTATCCGCTGCTAGCGCCGTCCGTAGGTGCTCTGGGTGCGTTCATCGCCGGATCCAACACGGTCAGCAACATGATGTTCAGCCAGTTTCAGTTCGGCGTCGCGCAGTCGCTGGGCATTTCGGGCGCGATGATCGTCGCGACGCAAGCGGTCGGCGCCGCAGCAGGCAACATGGTTGCGATCCATAACGTCGTCGCCGCCTCCGCTACCGTAGGCCTGTTGGGTCGTGAGGGGATAACCCTGCGCAAGACCGTTTGGCCTACTCTTTACTACGTGCTATTCACTGGTGTGATCGGCATGGTGGCGATCTACTTGCTGGGCGTGACGGACCCGCTGGTCGGCGCTTGATGTATGCATGACCTCTGCCCCAGAAGTGCTCGGGGCAGAGAAGTTTGAGTCCAACGCGATCAAACGCTCTCCTTCAGCAGCCGATCAGGGCAGCAGCCAGAGATCGAAACACAACCTCGTCGAAGACGGGAGAACACGAGACCTAACTCGTTCCAATCGGTGAGAAGCCACGATGATCATTTCTGCCTCTACGGATTACCGCGCTGCCGCAAAACGCAAACTGCCGCCCTTTCTGTTCCATTATGTCGACGGCGGCGCCTATGCGGAGTACACGCTGCGCCGCAACGTCGAAGACTTGGCCAGCCTCGCACTGCGCCAGCGGGTGTTGCGCAACATGTCCGAACTCAGCCTGGAAACCCAGCTGTTCGGCGAAACCCTGGCCATGCCCGTCGTGCTGGCTCCGGTTGGCCTGACGGGCATGCTCGCCCGCCGTGGCGAAGTCCAGGCCGCCCGCGCTGCGGACAAGAAGGGCATCCCCTTCACGCTGTCTACTGTATCGGTTTGCCCGATCGAGGAAGTCGCGCCGGCAATCAAGCGGCCCATGTGGTTCCAGCTCTACGTGCTTAAGGACCGCGGCTTCATGAAAAACGCCCTGGAGCGCGCCAAGGCCGCCGGCGTCACCACCCTGGTATTCACCGTTGACATGCCGACACCCGGCGCCCGCTACCGCGATGCGCATTCGGGCATGAGCGGCCCGAATGCCAACATGCGTCGCATGCTGCAAGCCATGACCCATCCGTTCTGGGCTTGGGACGTGGGCCTGCATGGCAAGCCGCACGACTTGGGCAACATTTCCACCTATCGCGGACACCCGACCGGGCTGGAGGACTACATCGGCTGGCTGGCCTCCAACTTCGACCCTTCTATTTCCTGGAAGGATCTGGAGTGGATTCGCGAGTTCTGGGACGGCCCAATGGTGATCAAAGGCATTCTCGATGCCGAGGACGCCCGCGACGCCGTGACCTTCGGCGCTGACGGCATCATCGTCTCCAACCATGGTGGCCGCCAGCTCGACGGCGTGCTTTCCAGCGCCCGCGCCATGCCGGCCATCGCCGATGCGGTCAAAGGCGACCTGAAGATCCTCGCCGACTCCGGTATCCGCAGCGGCCTGGACGTGGTTCGCATGATCGCTCTGGGCGCTGACACCATCATGCTCGGCCGCGCCTTCGCCTATGCGCTGGCTGCGGACGGCGAAGCTGGTGTGACCAATCTGCTCAACCTGATCGACAAGGAGATGCGCGTGGCGATGGTGCTGACCGGCGCCAAGTCCATCAGTGAAATCACCACCGATTCGCTGGTTCGCGAGCTGGGTCAGTACCAAAGCACCAAACACGTCGAATGAGCCCCACGAGCCGCGCACCGACGCGGCCCGTTTGATATCCCGGAGCCCGCATGAACGCGCCTGCAACCCTGCCGAACGACTTTCTCGCCGCAGTCGAACAGTTGATCCCGGCGGAGCGGCGCTTCGATGATCCTCTCTCGACCTTGGCCTTCGGCACCGATGCCAGCTTCTACCGGCTGATTCCCAAGCTGGTGGTGCGCGTCGAAGCCGAAGCCGAAGTGGTCCAGTTGCTCAAGCTGGCCCACGCTGAGAACGTACCGGTGACCTTCCGCGCCGCCGGTACCAGCCTCTCCGGCCAGGCGATTTCCGACTCGGTGCTGATCGTGCTCGGCGACAACTGGAATGGCCGCGAGATTCGCAACGGCGGTGAGCAGATCCGCCTACAACCGGGTGTAATCGGCGCCAATGCCAACGCCGTGCTGGCGCCGCTGGGGCGCAAGATCGGCCCCGATCCGGCCTCGATCAACGCCGCCAAGATTGGCGGCATCGTCGCCAACAATTCCAGCGGCATGTGCTGCGGCACCGCGCAGAACAGCTATAAGACCCTCGCCGGTCTGCGCATCGTGCTGGCCGACGGCAGCGTAATCGACAGCGAAGACCCGGCCAGTGTCGCCGCCTTCCGCCAGAGCCACGCCGCGCTGCTCGAAGAGCTGGCCGAACTGGGTCGCCAGACCCGCGCCAACACCGAACTGGCGGCCAAGATCCGCCACAAGTACCGGCTGAAGAACACCACTGGTTTCTCCCTCAACGCGCTGGTCGATTACGACGAGCCGCTGGATATCCTCAATCACCTGATGGTCGGCTCCGAAGGCACCCTGGGCTTCATCAGCGCGGTGACCTACGACACCGTGCCGGACCACCCGTACAAGGCCAGCGCGCTGATCGTCTTCCCCGACGTGGAAACCTGCTGCCTGGCTGTGCCGATGCTCAAGCAACAGCCGGTATCGGCGGTGGAACTGCTGGACCGGCGCAGCATGCGCTCGGTGGAGAACATGCAAGGCCTGCCGGAATGGGTCAAGGACCTCTCCGCCAACGCCTGCGCACTGCTGATCGAATCCCGCGCCGCCAGCCAGTCGCTGCTGCACGAACAGATCAACCTGATCATGGCTTCCATCGCCCATTTTCCGGTGGAGAAGCAAGTCGATTTCAGCGAAGACCCGGTGATCTACAACCAGCTCTGGCGCATCCGCAAGGACACCTTTCCCGCCGTCGGTGCCGTACGCCAGACCGGCACCACAGTAATCATCGAAGACGTCACCTTCCCCATCGAGCGCATGGCCGAGGGCGTCAACCGCCTGATCCAGCTGTTCGAGAAGCACGCCTACAGCGAAGCGATCCTGTTTGGCCACGCGCTGGAAGGCAACCTGCACTTCGTCTTCACCCAGGGCTTCGATGATCCGGCGCAAGTTGCCCGCTACGAAGCCTTCATGCACGACGTCACCCAACTGGTGGCGGTGGAGTTCGGTGGCGCGCTGAAGGCCGAGCACGGCACCGGGCGCAACATGGCGCCCTTCGTCGAGCTGGAATGGGGCAGCGAAGCCTACGCGCTGATGTGGGAGATCAAGCGTCTGCTTGATCCCACCGGCATCCTCAATCCGGACGTGGTGCTTTCCGAAGATCCACAGATTCATCTGAAGCACCTCAAGCCGATGCCTGCCGCCGACGAGATCGTCGACAAGTGCATCGAGTGCGGCTTCTGCGAGCCGGTCTGCCCTTCCAATGGCCTGACCCTGACGCCGCGCCAGCGCATCGTCATCTGGCGCGACATCCAGGCGAAGAGGCGCGCCGGCATCGATACCGCCGAACTGGAACGCCTCTACCGCTACCACGGCGTCGAGACCTGCGCCGCCACCGGTCTCTGTGCTCAGCGCTGTCCGGTAGGCATCAACACCGGCGATCTGGTGCGCAAGCTGCGCGGCCGCGAGGCGAATAAGACCGGCAGCGCCAACTGGCTAGCCGACCTCTTCGCCACCGCCGTGCAGGGCACACGATTCATGCTGCACGTGGCCAACGGCGCTCATCTGATCATGGGTACGAAAGGCCTAGTGAAGATGTCCGCTGCCATGACCAAGGCCAGCAAGAATCGCGTGCCGCAGTGGACGCCGGCCATGCCGCAACCGCTGCAACGGTTGAATCTGCCCAAGCCCGCCCCGCAGGATGAACGTCCGCGCGTGGTTTATCTGGCCGCCTGCGTCTCCCGCGCCATGGGGCCGGCCGCGCGCGATCAGGAGCAGGAACCACTGCTCGATACCACCCGCGCGCTGCTGGAAAAAGCCGGCTACCAGGTGATCTTCCCGGACAACCTCAACGATCTCTGCTGCGGCCAGCCGTTCGCCTCCAAGGGCTACGCAGAGCAGGCCGAGCGCAAGCGCCAGGAAACCCTCGACGCCCTGCTCAAGGCCAGCCGTGGCGGGCTCGACCCGATCTACTGCGACACCAGTCCCTGTACCCTGCGCATGGTCCAGGGCCTGACTGACCAGCGTCTGGACCTCTACGACCCGGTGCGCTTCATTCGCACGCACCTGCTGGACAAGCTGGACTTCATCCCTCAGGAAGCACCCATCGCCGTGCATGTCACCTGCAGCACCCAACACCTGGGTGAAGCACAGGCGCTGATCGACATCACCCGGCGCTGTGCCAAGGAAGTCGTCGTCCCCGAAGGCATCCACTGCTGCGGCTTCGCCGGCGACAAGGGTTTCACCACCCCCGAACTCAACGCCCACGCGTTGCGCAGCCTGAAGGACGCGGTTCAGGTATGCAGCGAAGGCATTTCCACCAGCCGCACCTGCGAAATCGGCCTCTCGCGCCACGGCGAGATCGACTACCACGGGCTGGTCTATCTCGTGGATCGCGTCAGCCGTGCCAAGGCCGGCGCGCCCGTCTGAACAACCGATGGACAGGGACGTCCATCACAAAAATGAAACGCTTGAGCGCAGCCGCAGTCGGAAATTTAGAGCCCGGCAGTCTGAGGGCTCCACTCGCCTCGGCGCCGCCACGACAGACTGATTCAGGCAGGCCCGCCGGGAAGACAACTCCCTGGAGGATGCTCATGAAACGACTAGCCCTACTCGCCGCAGCCGCTTTACTCGCCAGCCCCGCTGCGTTCGCCGCCGATAAAGACCTTTGCCAACTCAACATGCAGGAGGTCGAAGATAATATGGCCACCAATATGGCCACTCTTGGAGAACCCTCCAAGAGCCAGATCGAAGAGCACATCGAACAGGCTCGGCAGGCGCAGCAGTCAGGCGACACCGAAGCCTGCATTACTCACTCAACCAAAGCACTACAGGAACTCAAAGGGCCAGGCAGCTCCGGCAGCGGTGGCACCAGCGGTTCGGGTTCAGGCGCAGGCAACTGACCGTGAGCGCGGGCAGACCACCTGCCCGCTTCGCAAGCCAGGCCCTTGAAATCCGACAGGACGCCCTTAACTGATCCATCAAGCGTTCGACGCAGCCTTTGCTTTGGCGTAGACTGCGCCGCACATGAAGCTTCAACCGCTTCATGGGGCCGATTAGGATTCGACGCCGGTAACGAAACTCTAGGTGCATGCCGAGTTGGTAACAGAACTCGTAAATCCACTGTTGCAAACTTATAGTTGCCAACGACGACAACTACGAAGGGTACGCGCTAGCCGCCTAACCTTCATCTGGTCGCTTCGGCGCCAGCGGTCACTAGGGGATGCCTGTAAACCCGAAATGACTGTCAGATAGAACAGGATCGCCGCCAAGTTCGCTGTAGACGTAACGGTTAAAACTCATACAGCTCGCTCCAAGCACCCTGCCAATCGGGCGGCGCGGAGTTAACTCAATAGATCTGGCTAAGCATGTAGTACCGACAGCGGAGAACTGGCGGACGGGGGTTCAAATCCCCCCGGCTCCACCATCACAACAAAGCCCCGTATTCCGGGGCTTTGTGCTGTCTAGGCCTGCCGTTTTCGGCAGGTATGACATCAAGTAGTTACATCCGATAGGGACATCAGCAGGTGCCCAGGATGAAACTCGCGCCACCTACCTCATCCGGAACCGCCACTGATTGGCGGCCTGAGCCCGTTAGCAACGCCGCCGGGCATAGGTTCTTATCGGGCTTTCGCTACGGAGACAATCTGCTCGCGCAACCATTTCAGCCCGACGGCTGCGTTTTGCTGCTTGTGCCAGATCAAGCTCACCTGGACCGGCGCCATGGCTATAGGAATAGAGAGAATTTGGAGGGAGTACTGTTGAGCGAAATGCTCGGCGAGTGGTCTGGGCACGGTTCCGAGTAGGTGGGAGTGAGCAACAATCGAGGGAATCGCCAAATAGTGCGGCACGAGCAGCTGCACTTTCCGCTGCACCTTTGCGGAGCCCAGAACGATCTCCAGTGGCGCCCCACGCCCGGCACGTGGATGAACCGAGACGTGATGGCAATTCTGGTACTGCGACAGCGTTAGCCGCCCCTTGATCTCGGGATGATTCGCACAGGCAATGACCGCAAGTTCTTCTTCACGCAGCGGCTGATAATGCAGATCGTCATCGTCGAAGTGCAGATAGTCGATGGCCAGATCCAGTTCGCCGGTCCTTAGGTGCTTTACAAGGGTGTCTGCATTATCCGGCTGCACGGAGAGCACCAATCGTGGCGCCGTTGCCTGTAATTTCGCCAGAACGTCCGGTAGATCATCGTCTTCGCGGCGGTCAACCTGGCGACCTATTGGGCGCTGAGCCATTGGAATACCAATGTCGCTGCCCTTTTCAGCGGAACGCTGTTGCTCGGCTATCTCGCCTACGAAATTCTCCATGCCTGCGAACATCTGCCGGAACAGCATCCCATCCCGAAGCTTCCATGGGTGCGCCAGATGCGTCGGCTGCACGAGTTGCACCACGCCCGTGACTTGATGCACAGGTTCAACTTCAATGTTGTGTTCCCGCTCTGGGATTGGATTTACGGGACGATGTATTGGGAGAGCGACAGCCATATCGAAGATCGCAGGAAAATGATCCTGATGCAGCATCACATCGATATCCGCCGATCACCGGAGCAGGTGCTGGGCTACCTCAGCACTCCAACCCGCTGGCACGAATGGCATCACTATCCGGTGGAGATCAAAGGCCCTTCTGGCTCACTTTCTGCGGGTGCCGAGTTTGAGTACACCGGCGGCCGCGCGGGGCACCTGCTCTGGAATGTCATCGAATACGTGCCGGGGCGCCGTTGGCAGGCACGAGCGCGCGGAAAATACGGTCTGGTGATGCTCGTGACCTATGAGTGCGAACCGGTGGAGGCTATAACCCAATTCACGCGCACGCTGGAATATCGCTTCTCCCATGTGATCGGGCGCCTGGCCAACCATTTCTTTCTGCACAAGCGGATCGAAAAGGACTCCGCGAACCTGTTGGATAACCTCAGCACCGTGGCTGAAAAGGTGATTCCTGCGCATTCGCCTTCTCCGTCCCGCTAGCATGCTGCTCTGCCTCGCCGGACCTTGGCAGCCGTAAAGCTACAGGTGAAGACTAAGCCATCGGCTCCTGCGTCATCATCAAACGCTCGCGCGGATCGGCGATCCGGATGCCCAGCTCGCGGAAGTGCTCGAAGATGCGCCGGTTGAATTCGCGCTGCACGCCCCAGCGGCCCTTGTCGATACAGCGCATCTGCCCGGCCAGCGTCACCATCGAGCCATCCACCGAGTCGACACCCCAGACGGCCAGATCGTCGATGATCAGATCGGCGAAGGCCGGGTCCGCCCGCAGATCGGCGCCGATGGCCTTCAACTCGGCGATTGCCTGGTCGATGTCGGTGTCGTAGCCAACACTGATCCGTATCGCCGCGTTGCCGATACCCCGGTTGGTGTTGTTGACCGTCGACACCGAGCTGAACGGGACGATGTGCAGTGAGCCGTCGCCGGCGCGCAAGCGTACGGTACGGATCGACAGGTTTTCCACCGTCCCGGACACGCCCGCGACCGTCACCCAATCGCCTACCTGCATGGCGTTTTCCATCAACAGAAAGATGCCGGTAATGAAATCCTGGACCAGCTTCTGGGAACCGAAACCCAGGGCGACGCCGATGATGCTCGCCCCGGCCAGCAAAGGCGTCGTATTGATGCCGATCTCGCTCAGGGCAGTCAGGCCGACAACCAGCAGAATCACGATCATCAACCCCGAGCGCAGCATCGGCAGCAGCGTACGCAGCCGCGCGGCTCGCATCAGTTCACCGCTTTCGCTCCAGCCGGCGATACGTCGCTCGAGTACAGCATTGGTCAGTTGCCAGACCACCAACGCCAGGACCACCGCAATCATGATGGTCATCACAGCGCTGGTCAGACTGCGGCCGATGGTGCCCGCGGCGAACCAGCTGATCGCATCGAAGCCCCAGGCCTGGAAGAGAGCAACCAGCACACAGACCGTGATCAGCAACGACATCAGCCAGCGCACCAACGGATACAGCTGCTCGATCAGCCGGCTGCGCACGCCATCGGACGTTTGCGTAGCGTCGGCATCATCATCCTGGCTACCGACGAAAGCCCGCTCCAGGGCGCCGAGCACCAGTACCGCAACCAGGCGACCGAACACCACGATGCCTCCGGTCACCCCGATGAACTCGATCAGCTTCGGAAAGCCGTTCTCAACCCCAAGCGCCCATACGACCCACAGGCCCATGACGAACACGGCGGCGGCGATGGCCCAGACCTGCGCGGCCCAATGACGGAGCATCGCGACCGGCCCGCTGCTGCCCGGGTTGGGCGCGATGGCATCATGCACCGGCCGTCGAAGCCTGAAGATGAGCATGACGATCATCAAGTGCGCGAGCAGCGAGATGAATTTGAGGATAGCGGCGCGCCCCGCCGCACCGCTGCCCAGAGCCTGCGACGCATCCGCCAGCGCGATACCGAATGCCGCCAGCGCCACGAAGTGCAGCGCCCAACGGTTCAGCAGCCGCGATGTTTCACCGCTCACCCTGAACACCCGCAGGCCATAGCCGCTCGGCGATATCAGCAAACGCACTACCGCCATGGTGAAGCGGGTGAAGAGGTAAGCGAGAACGAACCCACCAGTGACTTCGCGGGTCCGCTCGTGGAAGCTTGGGTAAAGATGCGCGACCAGCGCGGCAACGCAGAAAAACAGGACCAGCGGCAACAGATCCAGCAAGAAGATGCCAAGCGCGAATGGCAGATGCCGCAGCGTACCGCGATGCTCACCCATCCCGCTTTCGCGCCGGGGCTTGCGCTGTATCGCAGCGGGCTGCGGCGCCGCGCTGTTATCGGCCACATCCACGGCCTCCGCCACGTTCTGCTCGGCAGCGCCGATAGGAATGGCCTCGACCCTTTCGACGCCATCGCGCATGGTCTGCACCAGCGCGACGCCGGGCTGTTCAGGCTGGGTAGCAGCGGCAGCGGCGGGCATGCGCTCGACGGCGGCCTGCACGGTCTGTTGCCGATCAAGGAGTGAAGACTCGGTTGCCTTCGCAGCGCTCGCATGCACTTCGATGTCCTGCGCGTGCTTCTGCAATGCCAGGCTGGGTCTGCGCAGTAAACGGCGCATGCTCCACTCGACTAGTAGTCCGAGGAAGAACACCAAAGCCAGAGCCATCAGAGCATCGAAAAACAATGCACGTCCCGCCTGGGACTTGAAAATCGAATCGAACCACGCGGGAAATTCCAGCAGGGCATCCCTGACCTGGCCCACCTGCTGGCCAAGACCATCGGCCCAACGAGCCACCAGCCCCAGCATCTGCGCGATCAGGCCGCCCTCTTCAATCGGCGTTATCACCGGCTCCGGCTCGGTCGCAACCGGGGCCTCGACTGGCGCTGCGTCACCCTCGGCATCCACCTCACTGGCCAACGGAGCCCCGGTCCGGTCATTGGCGATTACTTTGACCGTCGCCAGAACGTCGGCGCGCCGTTCCGCATCCTGAAGCACTGCGGCAGCGCGCTGCGCATCCTGACGGGAGACCTCGCCATTCTGAGCCTGCGCTAGCGCAGTCAATAGCAGCAAAACGGCAGTGAGCGGAACACAAAGAAATATTGAACGTGACCTGTGCATGAGTCGAATGTGACCTTGGGGCAGGTTGAAGCGGGAATGGCATTCAACTAGGCCGGGTAGGCCCAGCAGCCGTTCCGCATTGGGCATCCATGGCGCCGCCGAGTTTCAAGCGAAGCGTCCAGCGGCTCATTCCCGCGGCGTCACCAGTGACGATTCGGCTATCCCTCGGCCGCTGCGAATGTCGCTGTGGAGCGGTTGCAAGCTCGCGCCTAGCTGGGCCTGCAACGGCTATCGGCTGGCATTCAGGGGATGGTTACCTGCCCTTCCTTTCCTGCTGCTCGATACCGAGCCTCCAGAACTTCGGCCAGGCGCTGTTTGGCCTGGTCCTCGCCGTGGATGAGGCGGATTTGTTTCGGCCATTCCTTCATGCGGGTGACGAAACCGACCAGGTCTGCCTGGTCGGCGTGGGCCGAGTAGCCGCCAACACTATCAATGCCGGCGCGGATGTCGATGCGCTGTCCATCCAGATCGACGAATCCGCCCTCAGGCCCATGCATCTGGATATCCCGCCCGGGCGTGCCCTTGCCCTGGTAGCCGACGAACACAACGTTGTGCCTGGGATCACCCAGCATGGCCTTCAGGTAGTTGACGATGCGGCCGCCCGAGCACATGCCGTTACCGGCGATGACGATAGCGGGCCGCGCGGTTTCGGTGAGGTGAACGACGATGCGCATATGCTCGTCATGGCTGTCGACGGTGATGAGTTGCTTGAAGGACAGCGGCTTGCGCCCTTCCTCCAGGCGGTGCCGGGCGTTTTCATCCCAGAAGCCTTGCAGCTCTTTGTAGGTCTGAGTGAATCGGCTGGCCAGCGGCGAGTCGAGAATAATAGGGATCTGCGGCCAGTCGATATCGGGAGCACCTTCCTTGGCGGGCTTATCGGTTTCGCCAGGCGTGACGCTTGCTTCGGCCGACTCGCTTTTTTCAAACAGGATTTCTTCCAACTCGTACAGCAGCTCCTGTGTCCGGCCGATGCTGAATGACGGGATCAGCACCGTACCCTGGTCCGCCAAGGCGCGCTCGATAGCCGCTTGTAGACGCTCGCGGCGGTGCGCGCGGTCTTCGTGTCGACGGTCTCCGTAGGTGCTTTCGAGGATCAGCAAGTCCGCGCGCTCCGGCGGTACCAGGTCGGGCAGAATCGGCGAATGAGGTGCCCCCAGATCGCCGCTGAACACGACGCGCTCGCTACCTGACGCGGCGCTTAGCTCCAGCTCGACATAAGCCGACCCCAGCACATGGCCGGCCGGCTGCAGGCGCACCTTGCACTCACCAGTATCGGATTCCTGCAGAGTGAACCAGTGGCCATAGGGCAAGGCGATGATCCGCTGCTCGACGACCTTGAGGTAGCGATCCAGTTGTTCCTGATCCCGGCTGATGGACAGGCGGAAGGCGTCCTCGAGCACGATCGGCAGCAATCGCGCGGAGGGCTCGCTGCACAGGATCGGCCCGTCGAAGCCTGCCGCCAGCAGGTTCGGAATACGCCCGACATGGTCGATGTGAACGTGCGTCACGATCAGCGCCTTGATGCCTTCGATCGAAAAATCCAGGGCTAGCTCGTCGCATTGCTCTTCGTCTTCGCCCTGAAACTGGCCGCAGTCGATCAGCAGGCTGCTGACGTCATCCATCCACAATTGATGGCACGACCCGGTGACGCCTTCTCGAGCACCGTGATGGACGAGTTTCGTATGGTTCATTAGGTTTCCTTGTCCAGCGATGGTCGTTCTTGATCGGACAGAGGTTTCGGTCCGCACAGATCAACCGTTCAGCGGATGACAACCGGAAGGCGATGAGCGGGCGCTGTGGCGAAGCCGTTAGCTGTCAGAATGACATCACCCGCTGCAATGGCGCAGCCACTGTCCCGAATCGAGCGCGAGCCTGTTGATCATGTCTGCTGAAAAACTCTATACGATCGTCCTGGAACACAGCCTGGAGGTCCTTCTCGAGGCCGCCACGATGGATCAGGTCGAAGCGTTCTGGGATGCCAACGACACCCGTTACTTCGGTCTGCGCATGGAAGACGAAGAGAGTCACCACGCCCGGGTGATCGTGACCGACGAGATGCCTGAGGAAGAGGAAGCCGATCTGTGCATCGGTTGATCTGACGCTCGCTTATTCGTCATCGATGAGGCGGGCAGCCATGACCCGCCTGCTGTCGAGCTGAGAGAACAGCGATGCCGCCAGCGCCGACATCGCACCGATGCACAGGAACGTCAGGTGAAATGCCCGCAGCACGGCTTCGCCGTCGGCTCCGGGCACGGTGAAGCCGCCCAGCAGCGCACCCGCCGAAGCGACCCCCAGGCTCATCGACAATTGCACCACCACCGATAGCAGGCTGTTGCCGCTGCTGGCGTTCTGGTTACTCAGCCCGACCAGGGTCACGGTGTTCATGGCGGTGAACTGCATGGAATTGACCATCCCGATCAGGCTCAGGTGCAGCAATAGAAGCGCCATCGGCGTGTGCGCATCGATCGTCGCCAGGCTGGCGATCAGCGAGCCCAGCAGCAGCGTGTTGCCGATCAGGATGCGGCGATAGCCGAAACGGTCTATCAGCGGTTTGGCCAAGGGCTTGATGAACATGGCGCCGAGCGCCAATGGAATCATGAGCATGCCCGCCTGCGCCGGCGAATAACCCAGCGCCACCTGCAGCAGCAATGGCAGCAGGAACGGCAAGGCGCCGCTTCCCAGACGCGCGAACAGGTTGCCGAAAATGCCGACGGCAAAGCTGCGGACACGGAACAACGCCGGGCTGAACAGCGGCTTGTCGACATGCCCGGCACGCAGCCAGTAAGCGGTCAGGCAGGCCGTGCCAATCACCATGAGCAACAGGACGCGCGCGTGCGGCATGTGCATGTCGCCGAGCCCTTCGAGCGCGATGGTGATCAGCACCATCGCGCTACCAAAAAGCAGGAAACCGAAGCTGTCGAAGCGTATTCGCTCGGCGCTCTTCAGGTCGGGCATGAAGCGAAACGCAGCCATGCAGCCGATCAGGCCGACCGGCAGGTTGATCAGGAAGATCCAGTGCCAGGACGCGTATTCCACCAGCCAACCACCCAGTGTCGGACCGATCAGCGGGCCAACCATGCCGGGCAACGCGATGAAGGTCATCACCCGTACGAACTCGCTGCGTGGAAAGGCACGCAATACCACCAAGCGCCCCACCGGCAGCATCAGCGCGCCGCCCATACCCTGTATCACCCGCGAGATCACCAGCTGGTTGAAGCTGGTGGACATCGCGCAGAGCAGCGAGCCAAGCGTGAACAACAGGATCGCCGAGAAAAAAATCCGCCGGGTGCCGAAGCGATCGGCCAGCCAGCCTGATGCCGGAATCAACAGCGCCACGGTCAGCATGTAGGCGATGACTACGCCCTGCATACGTAGCGGATCTTCGGCAAGATCCCGCGCCATCGCCGGCAATGCGGTGTTGAGGATGGTGCCGTCGAGGGTTTGCATGAAGAACGCGATGGCGACCAGCCAGGGCAGTACGCGGGCGGTTCGGGCGTCCAGCACAACGGTTTGCATAGGCTCCCCTGATTCGAAAAGCACATGGTAGGCCGCAGCTCGGAGAACAGGCAGTAATTTCCGAGCACGGAGATCAGCGCGGTCTGCGCAACGCTTTCAACGATCGGCCCGCAAGGGTGTGACAACTCAACGCAGCGAGATGCTGCCAGCGCAGGTCAGCCGCGCGCCTGAGCCATCACGGCGGCATAAATATGACCGCGCCGCGCTATACGTAACAAAGTATTTCCTTCAGAATTGACGCGAATCATTATCGTTAATCCTTGCAGATGCGAGTCTTGCTTCGTCATTCATAACGCTCCTCACGGAGGCCACATGCGTATTCCCGTTACCCTCGCCATCGCGTCGCTGATGCTGACGCCCCTCGCCCAAGCCAAGGAGTACCCCATCGGTGAACCGCAGCAATGCGGCGGCATGGAAGTCGGCGCGGTGTACCTGCAGCCAGTGGAAATGGAGCCGGCCGGCATGATGCGCGCCACAGCCGAATCCGACGTCCATCTGGAAGCCGACATCGCCGCCACCGAAGACAACCGCAACGGCTGGCAGGAAGGCAGTTTTGTGCCCTACCTGAACATCAAATATTCGCTGAGCAAGAAAGGCTCGGACGAGAAGATCAAAGGCGACTTCCACCCAATGGTGGCTAACGACGGCTCGCATTACGGTGACAACGTCAAGCTGATGGGCCCCGGCAAATACCAGCTGACCTTCACCATCCTGCCGCCGGGCGGCGATCACGCCATGTTCGGCCGCCACGTCGACAAGGAAACCGGCGTCGCGCCCTGGTTCGAACGCTGCGAGCTGAACTACGAGTTCACCTACGCCGGCATCGGCAAGAAAGGCGGCTATTGAGCCGGAGGCCAGCCATGCGACGCGTCCTGTTGCACCTGCTGCCGCTGTTCGTCGTCGGCTTTGCCGGCGGCGCCCAGGCCGGCCTGCCCACCTACGAGCTGACCATCCGCGACGGCCATTTCGAGCCGGCGACCCTCGAGGTGCCGGCCCGGCAGCGTTTCAAGATCATCATCAACAACGCCGGCAGCGGCCCGACCGAATTCGAGAGCACGCCCTTGCGGGTAGAAAAGGTCCTCTCGGCCGGCGTCACCTCGTTCGTCGTGATTCACCCGCTGAAACCGGGCCGTTACCCCTTTTTCGACGAGTTCCACATGGATCTCCCGGAAGGGGAAATCATCGCCAAGTAGTCCCTGTGGTCTGTACGGCTGCGGTCTCGATAGCGAAACCGAACCGCCTTCAGGCCACCCAACAGGAGAACCGCCATGGGCCAATCCATGTTCATCGTCTGGCGCGAAAGCGTCGAGGCCCTGCTGGTCATCGGCATTTTGCATGCCTGGCTGAGCCAGCAACCGGATAATCGCCATGCGTTGCGCATGCTCTGGGGTGGCGTGGCCGCCGGGCTTGGCCTGGCGACGCTGCTGGCCTGGGGCATTCTCAGCGCTGGTGACTGGCTGGCAGGACCGGCGGGCGAATGGTTCCAGTGCGCCATGCTGCTGGTGGCCAGCCTGCTGATCCTGCAGATGGTCGGCTGGATGCACCATCACGGACGCGACCTCAAACGCAGCTTGATCGAAGGCGCCAGCGCACACCTGAGCCAGGGCAGCGGCATCGGCCTGCTGGTGCTGGCGATGCTCGCCGTGGCCCGCGAAGGGAGCGAGACGGTGGTGTTCCTCTATGGCATCGGCCATCAGCAGCAAGGCACGGATCTGGCGAGCTTCGTCATCGGCGGCGTGCTCGGTTTCGTGCTGGCGCTGCTCAGCTACGCCGCGCTGCAAGCCGGCAGCTGGCTGTTTTCCTGGAAGCGTTTCTTCAAGGTCAGCGAAGCCCTGTTGCTGCTGCTGGGTGCGGCCCTGCTCATGGCCGGGATCGACCGTTTCAGCGGCCAATTGATGGGTATGGATATACCGGAAGTGTTCTACAGCGTCTTTGGCGATCCGCTGTGGGACACCTCCGCTCTGCTCGATGACGGCGGCACCCTGGGCAGCACAGTTGCGGGGCTGACTGGCTACCGCGCCATGCCGTCACTGGCGGCCGTGGCGCTGATGGGGTTGTACTGGCTGGCCGTCTGGGCCTGGTTGCGACCGAAACCGGAGGCTCGTCTGGAGGCCCGCACCGCATGATCACCAACGCTCCCTGGCTGGCGCGCATCGGCGATTTGCTGCGCCAGCATGCCAAGGCCATCCGCCTGATCCAATGGCTGGTGGTCGGCTTTTATCTGGTCCTGCTGCTGGTGCCTGCCGTGCTTTCGCTGCCGCCTTCCGAGGCGCGCATGCTCGACAACATCACGGTGTTCGCCCAGTTCCTGTTCTGGGGGTTGTGGTGGCCCTTCGTGCTGCTGTCGATGGTGTTCTTCGGTCGCCTCTGGTGCGGCGTGCTCTGCCCGGAAGGCTCGCTCAGCGAATGGATCAGCTGGCGCGGGCTGAACAAGGGCACGCCACGCTGGATACGCTGGAGCGGCTGGCCAACTGTCGCCTTCATTCTGACCACCGTCTACGGCCAGCTGATCAGCGTGTATGACTATGGCCGGGCCGCGGCGCTAATTCTCGGCGGTTCGACCGTGGCGGCGATGCTGGTGGGCTTCCTCTACGGACGTGGCAAGCGGGTCTGGTGCCGGCACCTGTGCCCGGTGAGCGGCGTGTTCGGCCTGCTCGCGCGTCTCGCGCCGCTGCACTACAAGGTCGACGAAGAGCGCTGGCAGGCCAATGAGGGGCCACGACTGGCCACGCCCAACTGCGCCCCGCTGATCGACATCCGTCGCATGCAGGGCAACAGCGAATGCCATGCCTGCGGTCGTTGCAGCGGCCAGCGTGGCGCGGTCGCCCTCGCCGCTCGATCGCCCAATGAGGAAATTCTCATCGTTGGAAACCAGGCGCAGCACGGCCACTGGGACAGCACATTGCTGCTCTTCGGCATGATTGGCCTGGCCATGGGTGCCTTCCAGTGGACGGTCAGCCCCTGGTTCATCGCGCTCAAGCAGACCGCCGCCGAATGGCTGGTCGACCGCGACATCTTCTGGCCGCTCGAAGCCAACGCGCCCTGGTGGCTGCTGACGCATTACCCGCAGGCCAACGATGCCTTCAGCTGGCTCGATGGCGCGGCGATCCTCACCTACATTGGCGCCAGTTCGCTGCTGATCGGCGGTGCGCTCTGGTTGTTGCTGCGCGGCGCGGTACGGCTTATGAATCGGGGCGATAACCTGTTCCACCACCTGGCGCTGACATTGACGCCACTCGGCGGGGCCGGGCTGTTTCTCGGCCTGTCGGCGACGACCATCAAGCTGTTGCGTTATGAAGGCTTCATCCTCGCCTGGGCGCAGCCAACCCGAGCGCTGATGCTGGCCGGCGCGGTCGCCTGGAGCCTCTACCTGGCCTGGCAGGTCATCAGCCGTCACGGCGCCAACGGCCTGCGCCGCATGAGCGCCTTTGCCTGTGTAGGGCTGGGCACCGCGGTGGTCGGCTATGGTTGGTATCTGCAGTTCTGGGGTTGGAGCTGATCCAGCCTCTCACGGCTGCGCCACTACCGTAGGGTAAGCCGGGCGGAAATGGTGGGCTGAAGCCCACCCTACCCCACCGTTAAATATGTGCATCTGTAGAGTGGGCTTTAGCCCACCACCGACTCGGTATCGGTCACATTCTCACCCTCGCAAGACAAATGTCGGAAACAGCTGCCCCATGCGATCCCAAAGTTTTTGCTGGTCGTACGGCGGGCGGCTTTCGGCGAGTGTCTCGTCGAGCATCCTGGCGGTGCGTACGCATTGCACGGCGAAGCGCTCGACACCCAGATAGCGCAGGCGCTGCGCCATATCCCAGAGGCGTTCGGCATCCAGCAACTGCCAATGGACGGTCGTGCGGCATTCATGGGCAACTCCGCTTTTCAACAACGCATCCAAACTCTTCCAATTGGCCTGGCCGCTGCCTTCGACACCCGTGATCAGCGTGCTGTGCTCCGGCAGGGCCTTTATATCGAAACCCACCCAGTCCACCAATGGCAATACCTGGCGAAACAGCTTGGGTTTGATCCCGGCGCTGTGCAGGCCGACCTTGAAACCCATGGCGCGTACCTGGGCAATGGCGTCGGGCAATGCCAGCTGCAGCGTCGGCTCGCCACCGCTGAAGACAACCGCTTCGAGCAGGCCGGCGCGCTGTTCCAGGAAGCCGATAATTTCCTCCCAGGAGGTTTTCTGCGCGCCGCATGCGGGGATCAGCTGCGGGTTGTGACAATAGCGACAGCGCCAACCGCACCCCTGGCAGAACAGTACGCAGGCTAGATGATCGGGAAAATCCAGAGTGGTCAGGGGGACCACCCCCCCGACCCGCAGGCTTGCCGTCACGCCGCGGCTACCCGGGCGGCCGCCTCGGTGAAATGCTGACGCTCATGGTGCTCGGACTGCTTGCCGGGATTGAACGCGGCAACCGGGCGGTGATAACCCATGACGCGAGTCCAGACTTCGCAGCGCTGGCGTTGGGCTTCGGGCAGTTGGGTGGCTTTCATATGTGGTTCCTTCAATAACGGATGGGTGAAACATTGATCGTTCCTACGCTCTGCGTGGGAACGCTGGTCACGACGCTCCGCGTCGTTGGGACGCGGAGCGTCCCGCTGCAGGTCCCCACGCGGGAGCGTAGGAACCATCTTCGAATCGGCGCATGGCTGGTTCGCGAGCTCGCTCCTACACGATCAGGCCGGGTGCTTTTTTAATCCTGCTGTTTGGCCAGCAGCGTCTCGTCGCATTTCGGGCAGAACTCGTGCTCACCGGCCAGGTAACCGTGCACGGGGCAGATGGAGAATGTCGGGGTGACCGTCAAATAAGGCAGCCGGAAACGACCGAGCGCCTTGCGCACCAGGTTCTTGCAGGCCTGGGCCGACGAAATCTGCTCGGCCATGTACAGGTGCAGCACGGTGCCGCCGGTGTACTTGGTCTGCAGTTCATCCTGCAGTTGCAGCGCCTCGAATGGATCGTCGGTGAAGCCCACCGGCAGCTGCGAGGAGTTGGTGTAGTACGGCGCCTCGGCCGTGCCCGCCTGCAGGATGTCCGGGAAGCGCTTGCGGTCTTCCTTGGCGAAGCGGTAGGTGGTGCCTTCGGCCGGCGTCGCCTCCAGGTTGTAGAGGTGGCCGGTTTCTTCCTGGAAGCGCACCAGCACCGTCCGCACATGGTCCAGCAACTCGATGGCCAGGGCGCGGCCGGCCGGCGTGTGCAGGCCTTCGGCGTCCTCGGTGAAGTTGCGCACCATCTCGTGCAGGCCGTTCACGCCGATGGTGGAGAAGTGATTGCGCAGCGTGCCCAGGTAGCGCTTGGTGTAGGGATAGAGCCCGGCATCCATGTGATGCTGGATGACCTTGCGCTTGACCTCGAGGCTTTCCTTGGCCATTTCCAGCAGCGCATCGAGGTGTTCGTACAAGCCGCGGCGATCGCCCTGATGCAGGTAGCCCAGACGCGCGCAGTTGATGGTCACCACGCCGAGCGAGCCGGTCTGCTCGGCGGACCCGAACAGCCCACCGCCACGCTTGAGCAGCTCGCGCACGTCCAGTTGCAGGCGGCAGCACATGGAGCGCACCTGGTTGGGCTGCATGTCCGAATTGAGGAAATTCTGGAAGTACGGCAGGCCGTAACGCGCCGTCATCTCGAACAGGCGATCGGCGTTTTCGCTGTCCCAGGGAAAGTCGTGGGTGATGTTGTAGGTCGGGATCGGGAAGGTGAACACCCGACCCAGGCCGTCGCCTGCCTGCATGACCTCGATGTAGGCGCGGTTGATCAGCTCCATCTCGTGCTGCAGATCGCCATAGGCGAAGGGCATCTCCTCACCGCCGATGTAGGGAATCTGCTCGCGCAAGTCCTCCGGGCAGACCCAGTCGAACGTCAGGTTGGTGAAGGGTGTCTGCGTGCCCCAGCGCGACGGCACGTTGAGGTTGTAGATGAACTCCTGGATGGCCTGGCGGATTTCGCCATAGCTCAGGTCGTCCTTGCGCACGAAAGGCGCCAGATAGGTATCGAATGAGCTGAACGCCTGGGCGCCGGCCCACTCGTTCTGCAGCGTACCGAGGAAATTGACCATCTGCCCCAGCGCGCTGGATAGATGCTTCGGAGGCCCCGCCTCCACCCGACCGGGAATACCGTTGAAGCCCTCGTTGAGCAGCGAACGCAGCGACCAGCCGGCGCAATAGCCGGCCAGCATGTCGAGGTCGTGGATGTGCAGGTCGCCCTCGCGATGTGCGGTGCCGATCTCCGGACTGTAGACCTCGTCCAGCCAGTAGTTGGCCGTGACCTTACCGGACACGTTGAGAATCAGCCCGCCCAGCGAATAGCCCTGGTTGGCATTGGCGCGCACACGCCAGTCCTCGCGCGACAGGTACTCGTTCATCGAGGAGGCAACATCGACGATGGCCTTGCGGTCGCGACGCAGCCGCCCATGCCGCTCGCGGTAGACGATGTACGCGCGCGCCGTGGCGTAATGCCCAGCCTCCATCAGCACGCGCTCGACAGCGTCCTGCGCCTGTTCCACTTCCACCACGCGTTGCGGCAATCGCGCCAGCACCTCGCAGGCCAGCAGTCGCGCAGTGGCCTGATCGAACTCACCAGTGGCGAGACCCGCCGCCGTGATCGCCGCACCGATTTTGACCAGCTCGAATGCCACCAGTCGCCCGTCACGCTTGCGCAGCGAGACGGGCCAATTCTTATCGTCAACCCCAGGCATTACGCCTCCACACCATATCTAGTTAAAAACAAATTAATGAACACAAGATGATGTGAAATGTAGTGACTTGAGCTCAGAAGCGAATTGACCATCGTCAATTCACCCAAGCTGTTTTCGAAAGCCGACGGATCGCTCCCGGCCGCGGATCTTGTCCGTGATCAAGGAAGGTCCATTACCCAGACTCATAGGATGCAACCTTCAACAACCCCGGACGCGTACCGGCGGAGGAACCATGCTCAGCGAAACGACACTTGTTGCGGAGCTTCGCCGCCACCACTTGTTCAGCCGCCTACCCGAGGCGGCTCTGCAGGAGGTTTGTGCTTCGGCCAATCTCAAGCGGCTGCCGGCCGGCGTCTCGCTGTTTCACCAGGGCGACAAGGCCGAGCGCTTCTACTTTCTGTTCAGTGGTCAGGTGAAGCTGCATCGCGTGGTGTGCGATGGCCAGGAAAAGCTGGTGGAAGTTATCCGCGGCGGTGAATCCTTCGCCGAAGCGCTGCTGTTCACCGGCACGCCGAACTACCCGGTCAGTGCCACGGCGCTCAAGGCCAGTCTCGTCGCCAGCCTGCACGGCCAGCATTACCGCCGGATGCTCGAAGAGCACCCCAGCATCTGCCTAGACATCCTCGCCACCCTGAGCATTCGCCTGCACCAGCGCATGAACGAGATCGACACCCTGACGCTGGCCAATGCCAGCCATCGCGTGGTGCGCTTTCTCTATCAATCGCAGGAGGACGACAGCGGCGTGGTCACGCTCGACGTGCCGAAGCGCCTGATCGCCTCCAAGCTGGGCATCCAGCCGGAAACCTTTTCGCGCATCCTGCACCGCTTGATCGAGTCGGGAATGATCAGCGTGCAGCGCCGGCGCATCGAGATTCTCGACAGCCAGGGCCTGGCTGCCTATCAGGAATGACTGCGACCGATCGCCTCAGCTTCTTGATGATCGTCAAAGGCGCCAGCCGCCTCGGCCGCGATACTGACAATCGTCTTACCGAACCGGAGAACGCCATGTCGACGCCGCCACTTCCACTGGTCTATTCCTGCTCGGGTTGCTCCAACGTGGCGCAGCTGGCCAACACCCTCGCGGTGCGCCTCGATCGTGCCGGGCTGGCTGAGATGTCGTGCATCGCCGGGGTCGGCGGGCGGGTCAGTTCGCTGGTCAACAAAGCCAACTCGGGCCGCTCGATTCTGGCCATCGACGGCTGCCCGCTGCATTGCGCACGCGCCTGTCTGGCGCAGCACGACGTTATCGCCGATGTGCATATCACTCTCAGCAGCTACGGCCTGCGCAAGCGCTATCGTGAAGACTGCTCCGAGTCAGAAGCCGATGCGCTGTTCGAGGACATGTGCAGCATCATCGCCAGCGACCGCATGAAGCCCCGTCCCCGGCTGTACTCGGTCTAGCCATTCCCCACCTCTGCGCCGCTGCCGGAGCGGCGCAGTACTCGATCAGCAGACGCCCGCAGGCTGCGCCCGACCCGCCTGTGCCACTTCCTCTCCGGCACCCTGCAGAACTTTCCACAGCCAGGGCGGCAACATGTCCGGGTCGAGGCTGTCGATCAGATTCTTGATCGCCAGCCCCAACTCGGTATCCCCCTCGATCACCAGCCGGCGGCGGAAGAACAGCGTGTCCGGATCTTCCTGACGGCTGGCCAGCAACAAGAACTCCCGCCAGTTGCCGCGGATGGTGACCTGCACCGGCGCCTGTTCGGCGATGCGCAGCTTCTGTCGGTCGCAGGTCAGGCACCAGGCCAGCTTGAGGTCGACGACATCCAGACGCATCCAGTGACCTTCCAGCGCTTCGAAGGCGCCCTCGGCCAGCGGCTCGGCGAAGACCTGGTTGAGGCTGCGTTCCAGTGCCAAGCGTTGCAGCAGAAATGGCGTGCGTGCGGCCAGCGGCAGTAGGTGCTCGCCCAGTTTCAACAGATGCGCGCGCGGCTTCAGCATAGTCCGGCCTCCTCTGCGCGCAGCATCCCTGGCTGGCCGTGCCAGTAGCCGTTACAGCCTTCGACGGCCAACGGTGGCAGACCACCCTTGCGCACCGCATCGAATGCCGCGATCACCTCGGTCATACCCGAAGCGCGCGGGCTCAGACGCAACAGGTCAGCGCCGCTTGCCACCAATGCCGGGTAGTCCGCCAGCAGATTGCTGACCGACGCCGACATGGTCTGGATACCGTTGATGGTGAACAGCGCCTCGCCTTCCTGGCTCAGCAAGGGAATGCCTTCGGGGTAGTTCTGGCAGCAGAACTGGCAGTCATCCTTCGGCCGGTTTTCCGCGCGGGCGGTGAAGCAGCGCGCCGAGTAGGCCAGCGGAAGATGGCCGTAGGCGAAGATTTCGATTTCCGGAACCGGCACGTCGAGCTGCGCCAGCTGCGCGCGCGCAGCCCTGATCATCGCCCCGGAGATTTCCACCGGCGGCACCCAGCGTTGCATGCCGCTCCTGACCAGCTCGGCCAGGGCATGGCCGTTGTAGAGATTCAATGCCGGGCCACCGACAAAAGGCAGGCGTTTCTCGGAGAGGTAATGCACGGCGCCCAGGTCGTTGGCCTCCACCAGCAACTCGCCGTTGTCGCAGAGCCGGCGCAGGCTGGACAGCTCGGACGCCGCCTCGACGAGCGTCAAGCCGGACAGCACCAGTTGCGCCGTCGATTGCTGCGCCAGCTCGCGCGCCAGCGCGATCCAGTCGTCCAGCCCCATGTCGCGGCGCTTGGAGCAGACGGTCTCGCCCAGATAGATGACATCCAGAGGCGTGCTGGCCATGTCGGCATAAAATTCCAGTGTGCGCTGGCGATCCCAGTAAAACAGCACGGGGCCGAGGCTGAGTTTCATGGTTGGTTCCTCGTTCATTGCCAGGCCCGGTGATAGGCGCCGAGCGTCGTTTGCGAACCCTCGGACAAGCCATCGAGCACCTCGCGCCAGCCCGGCTGGACGGCAAAACGCTGCGGTGCCTGCAGGTAGGCATCCAGCGCGGCACGCCAGACGCGAGTCACCTGCTCGACATAGGCCGGGCTGCGCTGGCGGCCTTCGATTTTCATCGCGGTGACGCCGATGCTGGCAAGTTCGGGTATCAGATCAAGGGTGTTCAGGCTGGTCGGCTCTTCCAGCGCGTGGAAGCGCTCGCCGTTGACCATGAAGCGGCCCTTGCACAGCGTCGGGTAGCCGGCCGATTCGCCTTCGGCGTAGCGATCGATGAGGACGTTGTTCAATCGTGACGTAAGCCCTTCGGGCTCCTCGCTCCAGCGCACCGCCTTGGCTGGCGAGCAGACCCCGCACAGGTTCGGCGACTCGCCGGTGAGGTAGGAGGACAGGTGGCAGCGTCCTTCGGCCATGATGCACAGGCTGCCAAAGGCGAAGACCTCGATCGGCACCGGGCTGCTGGCCGCGACCTGCTTGACCTGCTTGAGCGACAAAACCCGTGGCAGTACGGCGCGCTTGATGTTGTAGCGCTGTTGGTAAAAGGCCAGCGCCGCCGCATTGGTCGCCGAGCCTTGAACGGACAGATGCAGATTGAGCTGCGGATGACGCTTGGCGGCATAGCCCAGCACGCCGGGGTCGGCGGCGATCAGCGCATCCACGCCCATGTCTGCGGCCTGGTCCACCGCGCGCTGCCAGCGCGACCAGCCCTCCGGCTGGGCGTAGGTGTTGACGGCGACGTAGAGCTGCCGGCGCTTTTCGCGGATCAGCTGCAGGCCCTTGTCGAGCTGCTTCTCATCCAGATTGAGGCCGGCAAAATGACGGGCGTTGGTGTCGTCTCGAAAACCGACATAGATGGCATCGGCGCCCTGCTGGACGGCGGCCTTCAGCGCGGGCAGGCTTCCTGCCGGGCAGACCAGGTGCATGGCAACTCCTAGACGTTCGAAAGCCGGCAGTCTAGGTAGCCGCCCCCAAGTCGGCATTGATGACGGTCAAGAGGGTCGCGGCGCAGCAGTGCGAGGTGATTCGTTGGCATGCGTTTTGTAGGGTAATCGGTGGGTTGAAGCCCACCCTTGTATCTCGACTATCAGGCCATTTGGGCTGATAGTTCCCGAC
>DALZYJ010000018.1:0-118064 GCA_031988485.1 Pseudomonas sp. | reverse complement strand
CGAGCCGCAGGACGCGGCGAGAGTCGTAAAGGGCCATGGATGGCCCTTGTACGACAACCCTCGGAGCGACGATGGAGCGAACGAATCCGGAGCGAAGCGCAGGGCCGGATGCAGGGGCAAGCGTTTTTGCCTACTTTTTCCGCGACTGGAAAAAGTCGGTCGCCCAGCAGGGCGAAACCAAGCTCTCAGGCAGCTCTGTAAAAGGCCAATGAACGCAAAACGTTCATTCAGCGCAGCACACCCAAACTTCCCAGGCCGATACCAATCGCTGTTCCCCAGCGCGAACAAAAAAAGCCCGGCGCGAAGGCCGGGCTGGATGCGTCTGGGGCGGTTACATCCCCAGCAGATTGGGCAGGCCGAGCGAGATGGACGGCACGTAGGTGATAAGAATCAGGAAGGTCAGCATCAACGCCAGCCACGGCAATACTGCACGGATTACCTGAGTCACCGGCATACCGGTCACAGCCGAGGCAACGAACAGGTTCAGCCCCACCGGCGGTGTAATCAGACCGATTTCCATGTTCACCACCATGATCACGCCCAGGTGGATCGGGTCGATACCCAGCTGCACGGCGATCGGGAACAGGATCGGCGCCAGAATCAGGATGATCGCCGACGGCTCCATGAAAGCACCGGCAATCAGCAGCACGATGTTAACTACCAGCAGGAACATCCAGGGTTGCAGACCGGCCTCGAGCACCATGGCGGTGATCTGTTGCGGGATCTGTTCAGTGGTCAACACGTGCGCGAAGAGCATCGCGTTAGCGATGATGAACATCAGCATGATGGTGAGCTTGCCCGACTCCAGCAGCACCTTCGGGCAGTCGCGCAAGGTGATGTCCTTGTAGACGAACAGTGCAATGAAGGCCGAGTACACCGCAGCCACCGCAGCCGCTTCGGTCGGCGTGAACATGCCCGAGTAGATGCCCCCGAGGATGATCACCATCAGCAGCAGGCCCCAGAGTGCCTTGCGTGCCGACGACAGCCACTCGCGGAAGGTTGCCCGCGGCATTGCCGGCAGGTTCTTCTTCACCGCGATGAAGTAGATCGCTGCCATTAATGCGACGCCGAGCAGGATGCCAGGCACCACACCGGCCATGAACAGCTTGCCTACCGATGTTTCGGTCGCGGCGGCGTAGACCACCATGACGATCGACGGCGGGATCAGGATGCCCAGCGTACCGGCGTTACAGACGATGCCGGCGCCGAAGGCCTGCGGATAGCCAGAGCGGACCATGCCGGCGATGGCGATAGAGCCGACCGCAGCCACTGTTGCTGGCGACGAGCCCGAAAGCGCGGCGAACAGCATGCACGCCATGACCGCACCAATGGCCAGACCGCCACGGATGTGGCCGACGGTGGCATTGGCGAAGTCGATCAGGCGGCGCGCCACGCCACCGGTAGTCATGAAAGCGCCAGCCAGCAGGAAGAACGGAATCGCCAGCAGCGTGTAGTGCTCGGACGTCTCGAACAGCTTGATCGCCAGTGACGTGACGGAATCCGGGCTGAACAGCAGGATAGTCAGCGAGCCGGCCAGGCCGAGGGAAATGGCAACTGGCACGCCGATGAACATCAACGCAAAAAGCGCTGCGAAGAGGAACAGGATGGTCATTATTTCGGCTCCTCTTCACCGAGCTTGAGCGCTTCGGCTGCCTCGTCGGCCAGGCCCAGTCCGGTTTGTTCGTTGCGCAAGACGCGCACGAAGATTTCAACGAAACGGATAAACACCATGGCAAAGCCGATGGGTACGATCATGCCGATATGCCACTGTTTTACACCGGCATGGCCAAGGTCTTCGGCGCCAATGTTGGCGTTGAACAACGCTTGAATCCATTCGAAGCTGGCGACCGTCATCAAGCCGGCGTAGCCCAGGCAGAACAGACAGGCGAGGATGCCGATGTAGCGCTGTACCGGGCGCGACGCGAGCTTGACCAGCGCATCGACGCCGATGTGGCCGGCGGTGCGCACACCGTAGGCGAGACCGGCAAAGATCAGCCAGGCGAACAGGGCCTTGGTTAGCGCGGTGCTCCAAGTCATCGCCTGGGCAAAACCGATAACGAAATCGCCGATCGCGAAGAAGAAGTCTTCAGCGGCCGGAAAGCTGTCCGCCAGGCTGTAGAAAATGGAGTAGAGGTTGTTCAGGACTACGTAAACAAAGGTCACCAGTGTCATGGCGGCCAGCAGGAAGGCGATGAAGGCCTCCTCGAAGTGGTCCCAGACGCGCCGGAGGGCGTTCATGGATGACATCTCCCGATGGAATGCATTGTTTCGACTAGCGTACGGAACGTGCGCCATGAACCGGTCCGGTGACCGGGTATAGAGCAATGAAAAACTGTTGTTTTTCGATCGAGCGTCAGGCTCGGGATCGCCGTGCCTCGAAGACCGCCTGGTCGGGTCTGTTTTTCACTGGTCTATCGGTGTCGCAACGGGGAGAGCGAGGGGTACTCGCCCTCCCGTCAGGCTTACTGAGCGTTCGACGCTTCGGCGGCCTTGATCAGGTCGGCACCGATCTCGTTCTCGAACTTCTTCCAGACCGGCTTCATGGCTTCACGCCACTTGGCACGTTCTTCCGGCGTCAGTACCAGGATTTCGGTGGTACCGGCGGCCAGAATGTCCTGCTTGGCCTTCTCGTTCAGCGCGTCAGCCTGCTTGTTCACCTCGACGGTGACCTCGGTCAGGATGCTTTCCAGCTCGCTGCGAACGTCGTCCGGAAGACCGTTCCAGAACTTGGTGTTGGTGATCAGCATGTAGTCGAGCAGGCCGTGGTCAGACTCGGTGATGTGCTTCTGCACTTCATGCATTTTCTGCGAGTAGATGTTCGAGTAGGGGTTCTCGGCACCGTTGACCACGCCGGTCTGCAGACCTTGATAAACCTCGGCGAAGCTCATCTTGCGCGGGTTGGCGCGCAGGGCCTTGAACTGCTCGTCGAGCACGGCGGAAGCCTGAACGCGGAACTTCAGGCCGCGGGCGTCTTTTGGCTCGCGCAGTTCCTTGTTGGCGGACAGCTGCTTCATGCCGTTGTGCCAGTAACCCAGGCCGGTGATGTTCTTGTCTTCCATGGAACGCAGCAGGCCCTGGCCGGCTTCGCTCTGCTGGAAGCGGTCAACCGCCTGGATGTTGTCGAACAGGAACGGCAGGTCGAATACCTGGACGCCCTTGGAGTAATGCTCGAACTTGGCCAGCGACGGAGCGATCAGTTGCACGTCGCCCAGCAGCAGAGCTTCCATTTCCTTGCCGTCACCGAACAGCGAGGAGTTCGGGTAGACCTGAACTTCGACCTTACCGGGCAGACGCTCTTCAACCAGCTTCTTGAACAGGTTGGCGCCTTGGCCTTTCGGCGTGTTGTCGGCAACCACGTGGGAGAATTTGATCATGATTGGATCGGCGGCCTGGGCCAGGCTAGCCATACCCAGTGACAGAGCGCAGGCAAGCGCCGTGGCAGTCAGCTTGAACATTGTTGTGTTTCCTCTTGTTGTGAAGTGAGCCGCCGCCTCGCAGAAGCAACTCGGTGGAGTCAGCAAGACAAGTCTAGGCGTCATCGGAAAATTCGCTGCGCCCAGGCTTGGTTACCAGCTCATGGATTGATGAGAGCAAGGGCTATGCCAGAAGCACGGCGCTTGTCCCACGGTGCGGGAGTTTAATGACGTGGCGGCGAAATGCTGATGATTATTTCTCAGCTCAGCATGTCTATCTCGTGGCTTATGACGATTCGGTGAGATTGGCCGCGCCGTGCAGCTCGGCACGTGTATCCGGCCAGGCGCGTAGCATCTGTATCCCGGATGCGTCCTTTTGCGAATGGTTGCACGAGCGGTTGGCGGAAATCCGCCAGCTATTCGCCATCATCCGGCGAGGTTCCGCCAGCATCGTTGAAGATCAGCCCGTGCTTGCGCAGCTTGTCGTGCAAGGTTTTGCGCGGCAGGCCCAGTGCCTCGGCGACGCTGCGCAATGAGCCGTGCGGTCGCGTCAGCTCGGCGGCGATCAGGGCGCGTTCGAAGGCATCGACCTGCTCGTTGAGCGCATTGCCTGTCGCATCGGGCGTGCCGTCGACATCCCGAGCTCGATCATCGAGGCCCAGGTCCAGCCCGAGGGCGAAGCGTTCCGCTGTGTTCTGCAGTTCCCGGACGTTGCCCGGCCATGCATGACTGAGCAACTGTGCGCGCTGGTCGGGGCGCAGTTCGCGGATCGGCAGTCCGTGGCGGTTGGCGGCGGTCTCGGCAAAGTGCTGGAACAGGAACAGCAGATCCTCGCTGCGCTCGCGCAACGGCGGGATGCGCAGCGGCGCGACGTTCAGCCGGTAATAGAGGTCGGCGCGAAAACGGCCCTGATCGGCGGCTTGGCGCAGGTCTTCCTTAGTGGCAGCGATGACCCGGATGTCGAGCGCGATCGTCTGGTTGCCGCCCAGTCGCTCGACGACCCGTTCCTGCAGCATGCGCAGCAACTTGACCTGCACGTCCAGGCTCATGCTCTCGATTTCGTCGAGGAACAGGGTGCCGCCATTGGCGAATTCGAACTTACCGATGCGGCGCTTCTGCGCGCCGGTAAAGGCGCCTGCCTCATGGCCGAAGAGTTCGCTCTCGACCACCGACTCGGCCAGCGCGCCGGCGTTGATCGCGACGAAGGGGCCGTTGCGGCGGCTGGACAGGTCGTGCAGCGCTCGCGCCACGACCTCCTTGCCGGCTCCGGTTTCGCCAAGGATGAGTACGTCGGCCTGTGTCCCGGCGAGCGCGCCGATCTGTTCGCGCAGGCGCCGCATGGCTGGCGATTGACCGAGCAGGCGCATCGACAGCTGCTGACGGTCGGCCAGCGCCAGCCGCAGGCTGCGGTTATCGAGCACCAACTGACGCAGGGCCAGCGCGCGGCGTACGCTGTCGAGCAGCGCCTCGCTGGGGAAGGGCTTCTCGAGGAAGTCATAGGCGCCGGCGCGCATCGCCTGCACGGCCAGCTGAATGTCGCCATGTCCGGTGATCAGCAGCACTGGCAGCTCGCTGTCGATCGCTTGCAGCTGCTGCTGGAGTTCCAGGCCGTCGAGACCGGGCATGCGGATGTCGGTCACCACCACGCCGGGCCAGTCCATCGGCAGCAGAGCGGGCAGGCCGCGCGCATCGCCCAGGCTGAGGACCTTGAGCCCGGCAAGGTCGAGCGTCTGGCTCAGCGCCTTGCGCAGATGCGGATCGTCATCGACCAGGACTACCTGAAACTGCGGGTCGATCTGGCTGGTCATGCTAATCCTCGCAGGGAAAGGCGACGCCGGGATCGGCGGATCGCAGATGGAGACTGAGCTGGGCACCGCCCTCGGGATGATTGGCCATCGTCAGCTCGCCGCCCAGCGCGCGGGTCAGGGTATCGCAAATGGCCAGCCCCAACCCCAGGCCCTGAGCGCTGGTCTTGGTGGTGAAGAAAGGTTCGCGGGCGCGCTCCAGCGCCGCAGCGGAAAATCCGGGGCCATTGTCGCGCAGGGTCAGCAGCACGCCATCGTCGGTGCGTTCGGCGCGCAGCCAGATGCGTCGCACCGGGGGCCGCTCGTTGAGCGCATCGAGTGCATTGGTCAGCAGGTTGGACAGAATCTGTCGCAACCGGGTCTCGCCCGCCTGAACCCACAAGGTCGCCTCGGGCATGTCACGGCTCAGTTCGACGCCCATCGCCTGGCGACGTTTGGCCAGCAGCGCCAGGGCATCATCCAGCGCCGGCTGCAGCGCCACCCGCTCCGGCGCATGTCGGTCGCGCCGGGCGAACGCGCGCAGGTGGGCGATGATCGAGGCCATGCGTGCGGTGAGCTCGCTGATCAGCCTCAGGTTGTCGCGGGCTTCTTCGTTGCGCTGCTGATCGAGCAGCACACCGGCGTTGTCGGCATAGCTGCGGATGGCGGCGAGCGGCTGGTTGAGTTCATGGCTGATACTGGCCGACATGGTGCCCAGCGCCGACAGCTTGCCGGCTTGCAGCAGTTCGTCCTGGGCGCGCACCAGTTCCTGCTGGGCCTGCTCGCGCTCAAGCACTTCCTGTTTGAGCCGGCTGTTGAGCGCTTCCAGATCTTGTGTGCGTTCCTGCACCCGCCGTTCGAGCTGTTGGCGGGCCTTGGCGTCCATGGCCATGCGCTCCAGCAAATGGCGCCGGCGCTGCATCCACAGGCCAAGCAGCAGCAGCAGCGCGGCGAGGGTTGCGCCGCCGATGGCGACCACGGTGCGCACCGGGCGCTCGACCAGGTTGATGGGCGCCAGGATGCGGACCGTCCAGCCGGTTTCCTTCAATTCTCGGCTCTGGATCAGCCAGCGTTCGATATCCAGCGTCAGGTCCAAGGGCGTGGTCGTGGGGTAGGGCTGGTCAAAGGCGATCTGCTCGCGCTCGTCGGCATCCAACGCGCGGCTGGCGCGAAAGCGCCAGTCAGGGCGAGAGGTCAGGATGACCACGCCGAAATTATCGGTGACCAGCAATTGCTCGGGCGTATTGCCCCAGAGCGTTTCGGTGTGATCCAGATCGACCTTGACCACCAGCACGCCGAGAATTCCCTCGCTGTCGCGCACCGCCGCGCCGAAGTAGTAGCCGCGCTTGCCCGAGGTGTTGCCCAGCCCATAGAAGCGCCCGAGCTGGCCGTCCATGGCCTGGCGGAAGTACGGTCGAAAGGCGAAGTTGCGGCCAATAAAGCTGTCCTCGGCATCCCAGTTCGAGGTAGCCAGTGTCTGGCCGTTGCGATCCATCAGATAGATGACGTCGGCGCCGGTCTGCTTTCGCAGTCGGTTCAGCAGACGATTGGCCTGGTCGGTGAGAGCCGGGTCCTGGCTGTCACGCAGCAGGCTGCGCAGGTCCGGCAGGTCGCCGAGAATGCGCGGCAGGACTTCGTAGCGGCGCAGGGTGCCGAGCAGGTTGGCGACGTAGAGGTCCAGCGTCTGGCGGTTCTGTTCCAGCCGCTCGTTGCGGTAGTAGCGCTCGGCCAGCTGCTGCAACGGCCAAAGCAACGGCGCGAGCAGCAGGGCCAGCAACGCCAGGTTGCGCCAGCGTGGGCGGCGGGTGGAGAGGAGTGCGGTCATGCGTACGTGCCTGTTGTCCGGGCGACATTATGCATATTTGGGACATGCCCGTTTGGGACGTGCCCGTTTGGGACATGCCCGTGGGCAATAGCAACAGCAATGGGATCGTGGCGTCGGTCAGGAGTCAGACGTTCTGCGCTGCGACGGTACCCAGTTCGGTCTGCGTGTTGTGCGGGCTGCTCAGGCACTGATGCAGGGCGTCTTCCCAGTCCGGTAATTCGATCTTCCAGTCGTGCTGCAAGCGTGTGCAGTTGAGGCGCGAATTCAGCGGGCGCTGGGCGGCGGTGGGGTAGTCGCTGGAGCGGATGGGTTCGAGCCGGGCGCGCAGGCGACCCTGCTGGCTCAGGTGTTCGGCAATGCTGCAGGCGAAGCCGTACCAGGAGGTTTCGCCGTTGGCGGTCAGGTGATAGAGCCCACTGGGGCCGCCGCTGCCGTTGCGCCATTTGCGTACCAGCTCGGCGGTGACCGTGGCGAGTGTGCCGGCCCAGGTCGGCGCACCGATTTCATCAGCGACGACCGAAAGCGAATCGCGTTCCTGCAGCAGGCGCTGCATGGTCAGCAGAAAGTTGTGGCCATGGGAGGAGTAGACCCAGCTGGTCCGCAAAACCAGGTGTTCGCCGCCGGCCGCCAGCACCGCCTGCTCGCCGGCCAGCTTGCTCGCGCCGTACACGCTCAGGGGGGAGGGCTGATCGTCCTCCCGGTACGGCTCGGATTTGCGACCGTCGAAGACGTAATCGGTTGAGTAGTGAATCAGCGGCACGCCGAGGGCAGCCGCTTCCTCGGCCAATACGCCAGGTCCGATGGCATTCACCGCAAAGGCCTGATCGCGCTCAGTCTGCGCCGAGTCGACGGCGGTATAGGCCGCCGCGTTGATGATCAGATCGGGACGCAGCAGGCGAACCTGCTGGCGAATCTGCGCGGGTTTGGCCAGGTCCAGCACGTTGTGGCCCAGACCGAGCACCTTCCCTTCACCGGCGAGCGCCAGTTGCAGCTCCCGAGACAGTTGCCCCTTACTGCCGGTGATGAGAATTTTCATGCGAACAGCTCCGCCTCGCTGAGTACTTTGCCGTCGATGTCCTTTTGCGATAGCTGAGGTGGCTCGCTGAATGGCCAGTCGATGCCGATCTGCGGATCGTTCCAGAGCAACGAGCGCTCATGGGCCGGCGCGTAGTAGTCGGTGGTCTTGTAGAGGAACTCGGCGCTCTCGCTGAGCACCACGAAGCCGTGCGCGAAACCCTCTGGAATCCACAGCTGGCGCTGGTTTTGCGCGCTCAGGTGGGTACCGACCCAGCGGCCGAAGCTGGGCGAGCTGCGCCGCAGATCCACCGCCACGTCGAAGACTTCACCGGCCACCACCCGCACAAGCTTCCCCTGGGGCTGCTGGATCTGATAGTGCAGACCACGCAGTACGCCGCGTTGAGACTTGGAATGGTTGTCCTGCACGAAGGTGCGCTTGAGCCCCGTCGCGGCTTCGAACGCCGCGGCGTTGAAGCTCTCGTAGAAGAACCCGCGCTCGTCACCGAAGACCTTTGGCTCGATGATCAGCACATCGGGAATGCCGGTTTCGATGACCTTCATGCGGTTTCACCCGCCAGCTTGAACAGGTATTGGCCATAGCCGGTCTTGCCCAGCGCATCGGCGCGCTGCAGCAGTTGCTCGCGGTCGATCCACTTGTGCTGGTAGGCGATTTCTTCCAGGCAGGCGACCTTCAAACCCTGGCGATGCTCGATGGTCTGCACGTATTGCGAGGCTTCCAGCAGGCTGTCATGGGTGCCGGTGTCGAGCCAGGCGAAGCCGCGACCGAAGCGCTCGACATTCAGGTCGCCGCGCTTGAGATAGGCATTGTTGACGTCGGTGATTTCCAGTTCGCCGCGTGGCGACGGCTTGATCGACTTGGCGATCTCGACCACATCGTTGTCGTAGAAATAAAGGCCGGTCACCGCATAGCTGGATTTCGGCTTTGCCGGCTTCTCTTCGATGGACAGCGCCTTGCCGGTCTCGTCGAAGTCGATCACGCCGAAGCGCTCCGGGTCCTTGACCCAGTAGCCGAATACGGTGGCACCTTTCTGCTGCGCCGAGGCGCGCTGCAGCTTCTCGGTGAAGTGCTGGCCATGGAAGATGTTGTCGCCGAGGATCAGGCAGACCGAGTCGTCGCCGATGAATTCTTCACCGATCAGAAAGGCTTGGGCCAGGCCGTCCGGAGAAGGCTGTTCGGCATAGCTGAAGTTCACGCCAAACTGGCTGCCGTCGCCCAGCAGATTCTTATACTGCGGCAGGTCCTGCGGGGTGGAGATCAGCAGGATGTCGCGGATCCCGGCCAGCATCAGCACCGAAATCGGGTAATAGGCCATCGGCTTGTCGTAGATAGGCAGCAGCTGCTTGGATACGCCCAGGGTGATGGGATGCAGACGGGTGCCGGAGCCTCCGGCGAGGATGATTCCTTTCATGCGTTCTCCAGTGCGCCGAGGCGCTCACGTTGATAACTGCCGTCCTGAACGCGACGGCACCATTCGAGGTTGTTCAGGTACCACTGCACGGTCTTACGCAGGCCGGTCTCAAAGGTTTCCTGCGGGACCCAGCCCAGTTCGCGTTCGATCTTGCTGGCATCGATGGCGTAGCGCAGATCGTGGCCGGGACGGTCTTTGACGAATGTGATCAGGTCCTCATAACGCGCGAGCCCTTCGGGCTTCTGCGGCGCCAGCTCTTCCAGCAGGGCGCAGATGCCGCGCACCACGTCGATGTTCTTCTGCTCGTTGTGGCCGCCGATGTTGTAGGTCTCGCCCACTTCGCCTTCGCTGACCACCTTGAACAGCGCGCGGGCGTGATCTTCGACGAACAGCCAGTCGCGCACCTGAGTACCGTTGCCGTAGACCGGCAGCGGCTTGCCATCCAGCGCGTTGAGGATCACCAGCGGAATCAGTTTCTCGGGGAAGTGATACGGCCCGTAGTTGTTCGAGCAGTTGGTGATCAGTACCGGCAGGCCGTAGGTGCGCTGCCAGGCGCGAACCAGATGGTCGGACGAGGCCTTGCTGGCCGAATAGGGCGAGCTGGGCGCGTAGGGCGTGGTTTCGGTGAACAGGTCATCGACGCCGTGCAGGTCGCCGTAGACCTCGTCGGTGGAGATGTGGTGGAAGCGGAAGGCTTCGCGGCGCTCGGCCGGCAAGGATTGCCAATAGGCGCGGGTCGCTTCCAGCAATTGGTAGGTGCCGACGATATTGGTCTGAATGAACTCGGCCGGGCCGTCGATGGAGCGATCGACGTGGGATTCGGCGGCCAGGTGCATGATCGCGTCCGGCTGGAACTCCAGCAGCGCCTCGGCCACGCGCTCGCGATCGGCGATGTCGGCCTGCAGGAATTGATAACGGTCGCTGCTTTGCACTTCTGCCAGCGACTCCAGATTGCCGGCATAGGTCAGCTTGTCCAGGTTGAGGACGCTGTGCGGGGTGTCTTGGATGAGATGGCGGATCAGTGCAGAGCCGATGAATCCGGCTCCGCCGGTAACGAGAATGCGCATGATGATTGGCTTCCTTGGCGCGCTACAGAGCAACAGGCTCTTGGCATGTCGGCAGGATAGACCTGCTGAAAATACAAAAATTCCCGAGGGTTTCGGTGGGTTGGATATGAAGCTTGAGCCGCGTTGGCGCTATGGTAATTGGCCAGCGTGGGTGAGCGTCCATTCGAGCACTTCGCGGCTCAGCACGTCGCTGGCCTGACCGAACGCCTCGACCACGCGTTCCACGCTGGGGTCGGCGCTGGGCTGGCGAACTTCGAAGCGTCGACTGGATAGGGTGTTCTGGTCGTGCAGGTTTACCAAGCGCGCATCGAGGCGGATCACCACCTGCGGCTTGCCATCGACGTATTCGCTCTGAAACGCGCGCAAATCGCTGTGCAAACCGAGATCGGCGTAGAGGTTCACCTCTTCGTTGCTCACCGAAGGCATGCGGCCGTCGCTATGGAAGGCTTCGATCAGGCGGTCGCGCAGCAGCATCGGCGCCGCATCGCTCCAGCGAGCGCCCTGATAGCCGCTGATCTGGTTGCCTTGCGGCACCACGGCGATCCTGGAGCTGGAAAGAATGCGGCTGGCCTGCGGGGTATTGATGCGCAGCGCATGCCGCAACACCGGTTCGCTGGCCTGTTGTGGCGTCGTCGCGGTCGGCAGCAGGAAGATTCGCAGGGTTTCGGACTCAGGCAGGATCGAACAGGCTGCGAGCCCCACGATCAGTCCGGACAGGGCGAGACGGGACAGGGTCTGACGAAGGCTCATGGAGTGAACTCCTGCAATTTGTCACGGCCGAGCAGGAACCCGCTCGGGTTGTCTTCCAGGCGCTGGGTCACGCGGCGCAACGCACCGAGGGTGCTGCGCAGTTCGTTGATCGCCGGGCCGAGGTCGTTGAAACCCTGCATGCCGTTGTTCAGCGCGCCCTCATTTTCTTCGAGCAGCGTATCCAGGCGGGCGGTGGTGCGATCCAGCGCGCTCATCGACCGCGCGGCACTGTCCAGCACACTGCGGCCCTGGTCGTCGAGCAGGCCGTTGGCGGTGCGCGCCAGGCTCGACAGCTCGCCCATGACGCTGTTGGCTTGCTGGCTCAGTTGATTGAACTGTTGCAGCGTCTGGGCCAGGTCGCCGCGCTGTTCGGACAGCACGCTGGTGGCCTGTTCCAGATGCTCTAGGGTGCGGCTCAGGCGGGTGGTGTTTTCTTCGGACAACATCTTGTTGGCGCTGAGCAGCAGCTTGTTGATGTTGCTCATCAGATCCTCGCCGTTTTCCAGCAGCGCGCTGAGTGGGGACGGGTCGGCGATGATCAGCGGCGGTTCGTCGCGGTTGCCTTCGAGCCGCGGGCTTTCCGGTTTGCCACCGTGCAGCTGGATGATCATGCTGCCAGTGATGTTGGCCAACGCCAGCCGCGCCTGGGTGTCGGTCTTGATCGGCGTGTCGCCATACACGCGGATGCGCGCGAGAACCTTGCGCGGGTCGTCCGGCTCCAGCCACAGCTCGGTCACATCGCCGACCTTGATGCCGCTGTATTCCACCGAGCTGCCGCTGGACAGCCCGCTAACCGTCTGCCTGAAGCTGATGTCGTAATAGCTGTACTCGCGGTCCATGCTGGACTTGCCCAACCACAGGGCGAAGAGTAGCGCGCAGCCGACCGCCACCACCGTGAACAAACCGATCAGCACATGATGGGCACGGGTTTCCATTCAAGTAATCTCCAGTTTTTGTGCCGCATCCTGCGCGGCGCGGCCACGCGGGCCGTGAAAATAGTCGCGAATCCAGGCGTCGTCAGTGGCCGCGACGACCTCAAGGGTATCGACCGCCAGCACCCGCTTCTGCGCCAGCACCGCGACGCGGTCGCAGATGGTGTAGAGCGTGTCCAGGTCGTGGGTGACCAGAAATACGCTGAAACCCAGGGCATCGCGCAGGGTCAGGATCAGCTGATCGAAGGCCGCCGCGCCGATGGGGTCGAGGCCCGCGGTTGGCTCGTCGAGGAACAGCACCTCCGGGTCCAATGCCAGCGCGCGGGCCAGCGCGGCGCGCTTGACCATGCCGCCGGACAGCTCGTCGGGATACTTGCAGACGGCGTCGGGCGGCAGCCCGGCAAGCGCCAGTTTCTGCCGCGCCAGATGCTCGGCATCGGCGCGCTTGAGCCCGGCGTGTTCGATCAATGGCAGGGCGACGTTTTCCTGCAGGTTGAGCGAGGTGAACAGGGCGCCGCGCTGAAACAGCACGCCGAAGCGCCGCTCGAGCTGTGAGCGACGCTCCGTCGAGAGCTTCAGCAGGTTCTCGCCGAACACCTTGACGCTGCCGGCGTTGGGCTGGCGCAGGCCGACGATGCTGCGCAGCAGCACCGACTTGCCGGTGCCGGAGCCGCCGACCACGCCGAGGATTTCACCGCGACGAATATCCAGATCGAGATTGACGTGCACCGCCTGGCTGCCGAAGCGGTTGACCAGGCCCCGGACCTGGATGACGGGTTCGTCTGATTTCACCAGCCCATCTCCATGAAGAACAGTGCGGCGATGGCGTCGAGCAGGATCACCATGAAGATCGACTGCACCACGCTGGAGGTGGTGCGTTCGCCCACCGACTGCGCGCTGCCGCTAGCCTTGAAGCCCTCCAGGCAGCCGATCACCGCGATCAGGAAGGCGAACACCGGCGCCTTGCTCAGGCCGACCAGAAAGTGGCTGATGTGGATGTCGCGCTGCAGGATGGTGAAGAACATCGCCGGCGAGATATCCAGCGCCAGCGAGCAGACCACCAGCCCGCCGACGATGCCGCTGAGCATGCCGATGAAGGTCAGGATCGGCAGCGTAATCAGCATCGCCAGCACCCGAGGCAGCACCAGCAGCTCCACCGGGCTCAGGCCGATGGCGCGGATGGCGTCGATTTCCTCGTTGGCCTTCATCGCACCGATCTGCGCGGCGAAGGCGCTGGCGGTGCGCCCGGCGAGCAGGATCGCCGCCAGCAGCACGCCGAACTCGCGCAGGAAGGAAAAGGCCACCAGGTTGACCGTATAAATAGTCGCGCCGAAATCGGCCAGCACCGTGGCGCCAAGAAAGGCCACCACCGCGCCGACCAGAAAGGTCAGCAGGGCGACGATGGGAATGGCGTCCAGGCCGGTCTGCTCGATATGCGCAACTAGGGCCGTCAGTCGCCAGCGCCGCGGGCTGAGGATGACGGTGAACAGCGTCTGCAGCGTCAGGCCGATAAAGCCGAGCAGGGTGCGCTGCTGGTTCCAAACGCCGGCAACGCTGCGCCCGATATGCGCCAGCACGTCGGCCAGCCCGTTCGTTACTGGTTCCTGTTCGGCTTGCGGCTGATCCAGCGCGGCGGCGACGGTCTGCAACAGCGCCTGGCGTTCCGGCGGCAGTTGCGGCGCCCATTCCGGCAGGCTGGCGATGCGCGCCGGGCCGAGCAGTTCGACCAATAGGCCGGCGCCGGCGGTATCCAGTTCACCGATGGCATCGAGCTCGACGCGATTGGCATCGCTGACTTGGCGCCGCGCCTGTTCGACCTCACGCCGCAGCGCCGCGTAATGCTGCAACGTCCAATCGCCGCCGATCGCCAGCGTGTCGCTGTTCGGGTGACGCTGCAAACTGCCGGGCGTAGACGACGGTTGAGTCAAATTCTTATCCATATGCGATGGCGTCAGAGCGAGTGCCCGGACGCCGCGGCTTTTGACGATCCTATCTGGTGGGACTCTGCCAGCGCGGTTCGGTTTAATTTTGCCGCCGCAGCCGGGTAACTGTGCGGTACGCACGAAATTTGTTGCAAGTGGGCGCGAACTATCGAGCGCAATCGGCCTCCATAGCGTGCGAGCCGGGCGGCCATGCTTGGTACGCATCGCTCGGTGCCGCAACACAGCGACGATTGATACTTACGCGCCGCTCGTGGCGCCTCCATTCTGCCCGCTCGGGTCCTGTTCACCTTTCATCCCGACCACTGCGAGAGTTTCCGTTTGCCTATGAATTGCTTGCGTGCGTTGCCCTTTATCGTGGTTCTGGGCGTCATCCTGTTCAGCGGCCTGCGGCCCGAGCCCGTGCCACAGGTGTTCGATCAGCAGGACAAGCTGCACCACATGCTGGGCTTCGCGGCGATGATCTTCACCCTGCGCCTGGCTTTCCCTCAATGGCGAGTGATCTGGACTCTCCTGACCTGCCTTGGCGCGGCCTTGCTGATCGAAATCGGGCAGAGCTTTCTCCCCAATCGCCAGGCATCGCTGGGCGACATGCTAGCCAATACGCTGGGCGTGCTGCTGGGGTGGGGTTGCTCGCATCTGGCGTATCTCTGGTACCTGCGGCGTATCGGCGTCACCACCGATCCCGAAGCAGACGATGCGGTAGAGCCGGTCGCGAGCACCGCGCGCCGCTGAGCTCGCCGCCCATCAAGGCGGCGCCTGCCGGGTAGATCGCTTGGCCCGCCACGACAGCAATGCCGTGCAGAGCATGGCGATGATCGCGCCTAGCGCCGCCAGGGCCATGTCTTTCTGCGGGTCCCAGCGGTCGTCCTGCGTGGCCAGAAAGGTCCGTCCCTGCCCGCTGGAAAGCATTTCTGCACCGAACCACTCGATCAGCTCGTAGACCGCCGAGGTCGACAGCACGATGTCTACCGTCAGCACCAGGCTCCAGACACCAGGGCGCAACCCCAGACGAATCAGCACTTCGCGGATGGGGTAGGCCAGCAGCAGGCCGTAACTGAAATGCGCCAGGCGGTCGAACTGATTGCGATCCCAGCCGAGGGCCTGGTCCAGGCTCGCGCCCGTCAGCGCCTGCGACCAGGCGTCATAGGGCACCTTGGCATAGGTGTAGTGGGCGCCCAGCTGGTGGATGCATAGATAAAGAACAATCAGCGTCGCCGCGCTGCGCGACGGCAGGTAATACCTGTGGCCCAGTAGCAGGGCGGTGGCCAGCGCGAGCACCAGCAGGTTTTCCAGCAGCCAGTCGCGACGGTCCAGCGGGGCGATGGCCAGGCCTGCCCAGACCAGCAAGAAAGACAGGAGCAGCGTCAGCAGATAGCGTCGATGATTGCGATCGTCATCCATTTTTCTCTCTCGGAATTCCAATGCACGATCCGTTTGACCAGCGTAGCGGCAAGGTGTCCGCTGTTTTATGCGCTGCGATGGTGCCGAGGGCGCACGGCCAACCAACTTTTCGGCGTTGTCGTGGGTCACACGGACGTTGACCTTCAACGAGCCGGACCATGTGGCCTCAGCTGAGCAAAGACATCCTGCGCGCGCGGTATTGGCAATGCGGCTTCGGCCTGTCGCTGACGGTGTTGCTGGTCGCCTGTGACGGTCAGCAATCGACGCTGAATCCGGCCGGCACCGGTGCCGAGCGCATCGCCGAACTGTTCTGGTGGATGTGCGGCGGCGGCCTGCTGATCTGGGCGCTGGTGATGGGGCTCGCCTTCTATGTCACCCGCGCGCAGCCCGAAGCGCATGGCATTCGCAGCGCGCGCTGGTTGATTTTCGGTGGCGGGATCGTGTTTCCCGTCGTGGTGCTTACCGCACTGTTGATCTACGGGCTGATGCTGATGCAGCCGTTACGCTCGACCGCCGATATCGACCTGCAGGTGGATGTCTCGGGCGAACAGTGGTGGTGGCGGGTGCGCTACCAGACCGAGGCCGGCGACAAGGTAGAGCTGGCCAACGAGATCCGCCTGCCGGTCGGCCAGCGGGTGGCCTTCAGCCTGACCAGCCCGGACGTGATTCACTCGTTCTGGATTCCCTCATTGGGCGGCAAGGTCGACATGATTCCCGGCCGCACCACTCAATTGGTGCTGGAACCGACGCGCACCGGCACCTTTCGCGGCGCCTGCGCCGAATATTGCGGCACCGCTCACGCGCTGATGAATTTCCCCGTCGTGGTGATGGAGCCGGCGGCGTTCGATGCTTGGCTCGCCGAGCAGGCCGAGCCCGCGCAGGCACCGCAAACCGCTTTGCAGCGCCAAGGCCAGCAGGCGTTTCTCGCCAACGGCTGCGGCGCCTGCCACCGCGTGCGTGGCACCGAGGCTGATGGCGCGCTCGGCCCCGATCTGACCCACGTCGGCAGTCGCCTGAGCCTCGGCGCCGGGACCTTGCCGGCTGATGTCGAAGCCTTCCAGCGCTGGATCGGCCACACCGGTGAGATCAAGCCGGATGTGCGCATGCCCGCCTTCGGCATGCTGCCGGAAAAGCAGCTGAACGCCATGGCGCATTACCTGAGTGGACTGAAATGAGCGAGCCGATGGACGCGCACGACCAAGCCCGCGCCGAGGCGCAGGCCGAACGCCTCGCCGCCGCCTGGAAGACGCCCACCGGCTGGCGCTACTGGTCGGCGGTGAACAACACCGAGGTCGGACTCTGGTACACCGGCGTGTCCTTCTTGTTCTTCCTCTTCGCCGGCGTGCTGGCGATGCTGATTCGCGCCCAGCTGGCGGTGCCGGACAACGATCTGCTGTCCGCCGAAACCTACAACCAGGTCTTCACGCTGCACGGCTCGGTGATGATGTTCCTGTTCGGCGTGCCGATCTTCGAGGCGTTTTCGATCCTCATCCTGCCGCAGATGCTCGGCGCGCGGGACCTGCCGTTTCCGCGACTGTCGGCTTACGGTTTCTGGTGCTTCATTATCGGCGGCGTGTTCGTCTGTGGTTCGATCTTCTTCGGCGTCGCGCCACAGGGCGGCTGGTTCATGTATCCGCCACTGACCACCAGCTATCAGGAAGGGCTCGGCGCGGATATCTGGCTGCTCGGGTTGTCGTTCATCGAGGTGGCGTCGATCGCGGCGGCGGTGGAGCTGATCGTCGGCGTGCTGAAGACGCGGCCGCCCGGCATGCGCATCAACCTGATCCCGCTGTACTGCTGGTACATCCTGGTGGTGGCGGGGATGATCCTGTTCGCCTTCCCGCCGCTGATCGCTGGCGACCTGCTGTTCGAGCTGGAGCGCGCGTTCGACTGGCCATTCTTCGACCACACCCGCGGCGGCGATCCGCTGCTGTGGCAGCACCTGTTCTGGATCTTCGGCCATCCGGAGGTCTACATCATCTTCCTGCCCGCCGTGGCGCTGGTGGCGACCATCGTACCCACCGCCTCTCAGCGGCCCATCGTCGGCTATACCTTCATCGTGCTGGCGGCGGTGGGCACCGGCTTCATCAGCTTCGGGCTGTGGGTGCACCACATGTTCACCACCGGCATGCCGGGCATCTCGCTGGCGTTCTTCTCGGCGGCGTCCGAGGCGGTGGCGATCCCGACCGGCGTGCAGATTTTCTGCTTTCTCGCCACGGCGCTGGCGGGGCGCTTCGTCAAATCGGTGCCGATGCTGTTCGTCGCCGGCGCGCTGGCGATCTTCGTGCTTGGCGGCCTGACCGGCGTGATGGTGGCGCTGGCGCCGTTCGACTTCCAGGCGCACGACACCTACTTCATCGTCGCGCACCTGCACTATGTGCTGATCGGCGGGATGCTGTTCCCGGTGATCGCCGGGCTCTATTACTTCTTCCCCCTGGCGATGAGCAAGACGCTTTCGGACACGCTTGGGCGGATCGCCTTCTGGCTGATGTTCACCGGCTTCAACATTGGCTTCCTGCCGATGCATTTCACTGGCCTGCTGGGCATGCCGCGCCGCGTCTACACCTATGCACCGGACATGGGTTTCGATGTGCTCAACATGGTCTCCACGGTCGGCGCCTTCATCCTCGCCGCTGGCGTCGCGGTGCTAGTCTGGGACGTGCTGCGGCCCAAGGGTAAGCAGCCCTACAGCACGCGCAACCCGTGGAATGCCGGGACGCTCGAATGGCTGGCGGAAATGCCCGGTAAGTCCTGGGGCGTGCGCTCGATTCCGATCATCAAGGGCCGTTATCCGCTGTGGGATCAGCCCAACCTGATGCGCGACGTCGACGCCGGGCGCTTCTATCTGCCCGATGCCGAAGAGGGCAAGCGCGAGACGCTGATCAGCAGCATCATCGACGCCGAGCCGATCCAATGCCTGCGCGTGCCAGGACCGACCTTCCTGGCCTTCTGGGCGGCGGTGTTCACCGGCGGATTGTTCATCTTCGCGACCTACAGCTGGTATGTCGCCGCGCTGACCAGCGGCTTTCTTGCGCTGGTGACCATCCTCGTCTGGCTGTGGACCGGCACTGCGGTGATTCCGGAAAAACCGCGCAAGGACATCGGCCTCGGCGTGTCGGTGCCGCTCTATGCCTCGGGTTCCAGGTCGGTGGGCTGGTGGGCCATGTTCATCACCATGATCGGCGACATGAGCGCCTTCGCCAGCCTGGTGTTCGGCTACTTCTTCTTCTGGACGGTGCACGAGGATTTCCCGCCGGCGGATGCCGCCGGTCCTGGCATGCTCTGGCCGGCGGTCGCGCTGGGGCTGGTGCTGGCGTCCTGGGGCCTGACGGTGCTGGCGCGCCGCTGCAACGGGCGCGATCAGGCGGCGAAGTTCTATCTGGCGCTGGGGCTGGCGGCCCTGCTGACTGTCGCCGGTGCTGGCGCGCTGTTCGCCGGGCCGCACTTCAGCGGGCTCGATCCGACTACCAACGTTTATCCGGCGACCGTCTGGGTACTGGTGCTCTGGTGTCTGCTGCATCTTGCCGTCGGCTTGATCATGCAGCTCTACGGTCTGGCGCGGCGTGCGGCCGGGCGGATGACCGCCGAACACGACATCGACATCCACAACGTCGCGCTGTACTGGCATTTCATGGCCATCACCGTTGGCGCGACCGTCGCGGTCATCGCCGGCTTCCCGGAGGTCGCATGAACGAGCGCACCGAAACCCGAGCGGAACAGCAATCCGAAGCGCCGCCCGACGAGCGCGGCACGCTCTGGCTGCTGACCTTCGGGCCGACCATCTGGGCCGTGCATTTCCTGCTGTGCTATGTCGCCGCCGCAGTCTGGTGCGCCAAGGTCGCAGGCCGAACCGGGCCGCTGGGCGATCTGCGCCTGATCATCGGCGGGCTGACACTGTTGGCCCTCATCGGCATCGGCCTGACCGGCTGGCGCGGGTGGCGCATGCACACCTTCGGTCACGCCACGGCGCCCCATGATTTCGATACGCCCGGCGATCGCCATCGCTTTCTCGGCTTCTCGACGCTGCTGCTCAGTGGCCTGAGTTTCGTTGCGACGATATTCGTGGCCCTGAGCGCGGTCTTCATCAGGAGCTGCGAATGATCTGGCGCCCGTTGGCCTTGATGCTCGGCCTGGCCACGCTGGCGGCGGTCTGGCTCGGCCCGCTGCCGGCTATGGCGGAGCGGATGTTCGTCGGGCACATGCTCATGCACGTGATGGTGGTGGCCGTCGCGGCGCCGCTGCTGGCGATCGGGCTTGCCGGCGGACGACTGGATATTTCCAGCCGCGTGCCGGTGCTGTTCTCGCCGATTCTGGCCTCGGTGATCGAGCTGTTCGTGGTCTGGGCCTGGCACATGCCGGCACTGCACCACGCGGCACGCACCTCGCAAACCGCACTGGTGCTGGAGCAGGGCAGCTACCTGTTCGTCGGGCTGCTGGTGTGGCTGGCGGCGTTCGGTGGCGTCCGGCATCACCGCGCGCTGGCCGGCATCGCCGGCTTGTTGCTGACCTCGATGCACATGACGTTGCTCGGCGTGCTGCTGACCATGTCCAGCAGGCCGCTGTTCGAACACAGCGGCCTGTCGAGCCTGACGCCACTCGAAGACCAGCAGACCGGTGGCGTGATCATGCTGGTGTTCGGCGGCACCTCCTACCTGATCGGCGGGTTGTACCTGCTCTTCGGCCTGTTACAGGAAAAGCGCGATGCCGTTTCGCTCAGCTAAGCGACTCCTGCGGCGAGGTGCGGCGCGCTTGCGGCGCTGGCTGTGCTGGTTGACGGGCGGCTCCTGGAAGCGTGCATTGGCAGCCGTGGCGTTGATGGCGGCGCTCGCGGGCGTGGGCGGTTTCGCGCTGGTCTCGCTGGGGCTGGTGTCGATCAGCGCCAGTTCCGGGCACTGGAAGGCTACCGGCTGGTTGCTGCACTACGCCATGCGCCGCGCGGTTAGCACTCAGTCGATGGGCATCGAGGCACCGCCGCTGGACGATCCGGCGCTGGTGCTTCAAGGCGCCGGGCATTACGAAACCGGTTGCGCCAGCTGTCATGGCGCACCGGGGCGCGAGCGGCCCCTGATCGCGCAACGGATGACTCCCGCGCCGCCTCCTTTGCCGCCGCGGATCGAGCAATGGGCGCCGCAGGAGCTGTTCTGGATCGTCAAGCACGGCATCAAGTACACCGCCATGCCGGCCTGGCCGGCCGCCAACCGGGACGATGAGGTCTGGGCGATGGTGGCGTTTCTCCAGGCGCTGCCGGCGATGACCGAACAGCGCTATCGCGAGCTGGCGCTGGGCGTTCGCGCCGAGGATCGGGAGTCGGCCAGCGCCGGTCGCCCCGGATCGTCGAAGAGTACGCTGGATCGGGTGCTGGACGACTGCAGCCGCTGCCATGGCGCGGACGGCAGCGGACGTGGCGCCAGCGCCGTTCCGCGACTGGCCGGGCAGCGCGAAGCCTATCTGCTCGGCACGCTGCAGGCCTACGCCAGTGGCACGCGCCACAGCGGCATCATGCAGCCGGTCGCCGCCGGGCTCGACCCGCAAATGCTGAATGAGCTTGCCAAGCACTATGCCGGTCTGTCGATGGATACCTTGGTCGATTTCGTTGCATCGCCCGAGGTGCTGGCACGCGGTAAAGAATTGGCCGAACGCGGGATGCCGGCGCGCGGCATACCCTCCTGCGTGCATTGCCATGGACCGAAACGTTCGCCGCGCAATCCCATGTATCCGGATATCGCCGGGCAGCACGCGCGCTATCTGAAGCAGCAGTTGGAGCTGTTCAGCGCCGGTACGCGCGGCGGTAGCGAATACCTGCACGTCATGCACAGCGCCGCGCAGCGCCTAAAGCCTGAACAGATGCAGGCGTTGGCGGATTACTATGCGGCACTGCCGACGACGGACGAATCTACATCGGTGGCCGAGCAGGCCGCCGCACAACCGCAGAGGTAAGCGATGTTCGACAAGGTCGTGGAAATCGTGTCGGCGTTCGGCTACCTGGGCGTGTTCGCGCTCATGTTGCTGGAGAATATCTTTCCACCGATCCCGTCCGAACTGATCATGCCGCTGGCGGGCTTCGTCGCGGCGCGCGGCGAGCTGAACTTCGCCGGTGTGATCGTTGCCGGCACCGCCGGCTCGGTGCTCGGTGCGCTGCCCTGGTATTACGCCGGCGCCAAGCTCGGCAGGGATCGCATGAAGCGCCTCGCCAAGCGCTGGGGACATTGGCTGACACTGTCGCCTGAGGATGTCGACGCGGCGAGCCGCTGGTTTGATCGCCATGGCAAAAGTGCAGTGTTCTTCGGCCGTCTGGTGCCGGCGGTGCGCACCCTTATCTCTGTGCCGGCCGGGATTGTCGGCATGCCGATGGCGCTGTTTCTGCTCTACTCGACGCTGGGTTCGTTGATCTGGACCGCGCTGCTGGCGCTGGCCGGCTTCGTGCTCGAATCGCAGTACGAGAAGGTCGCCGATTACATCGACCCGGTCTCCACCGGCGTGGTGGTGGCGTTCGTCCTGTTCTACCTGTACCGGCTGATCCGCCAACGCTCTGCCCGGCGTGGCTGAGCGGGACGAGCGGAAGCGAATGCCGCCCGGCCCAACCAAAAGCCGCAACCCGTAGGGTGGCCTTCAGCCCACCGCTTTTCCGAACAAACAGGGTTTAACACCGCCAGGGTGTTGTCGCTGGCTCCGATTGTTGGTGGGCTGAAGCCCACCCTACAGGCACATAGGCCGCAGGTGGGGCTGGCCGAGCGGCGTTCCACTTTAGCCCACCGGCTGTTCAACTGCTGCTGGATGCTTCGCCAGCCCTACTGCGCTCAGGCTGCGCCGGCGCAGGAGCGGCTGCTGTGCTGGCATTGATCGATAACCGTGAAAACCTCCTGCCACATCTGCTCGGACTGCTGCTTGAGCTGATCGGTGCGGGACTGAATCAGGGCTTTTATCCGCTCGGCATCGTCAGTCACCAGATCGATCTTGCGCTGGATTTCCGCCTCGTCGGTCGTTACTTCGACCAGGCCTTCGGGGAAGCCATAGTCCTCGAATAGCATCTGGTACTTGTGGCTCCAGCCCGTCGCCAGCGCCGGCACGCCCTGGGACAGCGCGCTGACCAAGCCGTGAAAGCGACTGCCCAGGGTGCCACTGCAGGCACCGAGGATGCCCTTGATCTCCAGCGCACCGCTTTCCTGAACGATGGGGATGCCGCCCACGGCGGCGGACAGCTGCTCGGCCAGCCGCTGGTCGTCCTTGCCTTCGTGGACCAGTACGAAGGGTTTGGCGTTTTTCTTCAGCAGGTAGCGGGTGCAGGTGATCAGAAACGGCAGGTACGCCTCGCGCGTCTTCTGATCGGTCTTGTCGAGCATCCGGCAATTGGGAACGATGCAGAAACGGTTCTGCTCGACGTCGAATCCATGAGGCAGAACGCCGCTCACCAGATTGGTGAAGTCCGGCGACTGTTTGATTTTCGTCTGCTCGCCGACCAGTCGGGTCAGGTGTTCGTAGGAGACGCGCTCGCGCGGGAAGATCAGGTCGACGTTCTGCACCACGGACTTCATCGCCGCCTGGTTCTTCTCCGATTCAAACGGACCTAACGCCTGCGGCAGCAGGATTACGCGGGTGCCGTGCTTCTTCCAGCGCCGGGTCGACTGCGCCAGTTCCGCGCAAGGGCTCTCGCCCCATTGATCGCTGTAGGCAAAGCCGGCGGCATCGATGACCACGTCGACTTCCTTGTCCAGCACCACGCCGTACATCTCGCGCAGCGGACGCGGCGCGAAGTTGGCCAGCGTGCCCCACTGGATGCCGTAGCGCCACAGCCACGCCTTGGGATAGAAGCCCAGCTGGACCAGCTTGCGGAACGGCTGTTCAGCCTTCTTCGGCGTGGGCGCCATGACGAAGGTAGCGTCTGGGTACCGGGTCTTCAGCTTCTGCAGCGTCGCGTGCAACATCAGCTCTGCGCCTTTATTGACGAAGCCTGCCTTTCGGATCTCGATAATCATCGCTTACCTCAGTTGTATACGATCAAATCTTGCTCGGTCTTCTTGTCCGAATAGGGGATCCCTCCAGTTGGATCGGCATAGCCCACTGCCAGCAGCATCACTGTGCGCTCGTGGTAGGCCAGGCCCAGTTTCTTCGCCAGTTGGCGTTCCTTTTCTTCCACATCCGGCCAGTTGATCGAGCAGCTGGACAGACCCAGGCTTTCCAGCGCCAGCATCAGCTGCATGGCCGCCAGCGAGCCATCGATATAGATGACGTGGCGGTCGCGCGCTTCCGGATAGCAGCCCAAATCGCCCACCACTGCGATCACGCAGGGCAGGTTGTCGTGAAAGCCGGCGGTGCCGCCCGCGCACTTGGCGACCTCGGCCGCCTTGACCCGATCGTTGCTGACGTAGAAGCGAAACGGCTGGCGGTTGCAGGCCGAAGGCGCCAGGGCCGCGGCGCGCACGGCCTGTTCGATCAGCTCGTTGCTGACCGGTTTGTCCTGATACCAGCGCACCGAGCGGCGGCGGCGGAACAGCACCATCAATTCGTCATAGCTGACCGGGCACGCCGGCAATTGGCTGTGCGGGTAGGGCACGCAACGGCTGGATTCGCCTGGGCGTTGCGCGTCGGCAAAGGTCCGTTTGGCCGAGTCAATACGTGGCGTACTGCCGACTGCCGAGAAGTAATCGCCCAGCACATCGTTGGCCCAGCGCTGCTGGCCGCTGACCGCTCCGGCCTGAGTGGCGTCGGTAAAGCAGCGCACCGTCGGGCCGATGTAATCCTCGGCGAAGGTCGAGCGGCGCGGCCGCATGATCAGACCCTTCTCCAGACGGTGCACGTTGCGCCGCAGGAAGGCATCGTTCTCGCCCTTGCCGCGCATCAGCCGGGCGAACCGTAGGCGACCTAGCAGCACCGCCCGATGCTCGCGATCGAACTCGCGGCTGATCAGGCAGTAGTAAACGGACGACAGGACCCCGTTGACGGAGAACAGCCGGATCAGCGCCAGACGGGTGTTGTCCCGCGCGGCCTTGAGCGCGGTCTTGATCGGCTCGGGCAGCGCCTTGGCAAGTGACTTCAAACTCATCGACTGGCTCCTACGGCACTGAATGCATAACGGAATGGACTGAACATGGACTTGGTCATCATGTAGAACACCGGCCGGGTCTTTTTGTGCACCAGCAGCGCGGCATAGGAGGCGACCGCATAGGAAATCAGGGTCGCCATGGCGGCACCCTCGCCGCCGTAATGGGGAATAAGCAGCAGGTTCAGACCCACGTTGGCCAGCGCGCCGAAGCACTGAGTAATCAGTGAAAACATCAGCGCGCCCTCAATCAGGATCCAACGGCTGAACGCCGCGCGCATGAAGATGAACACACCGCCCCAGATATGGATGGTGAGAATCGTCGCCGAGTCCTGATATTCGGCGCCGAACAGCAGCGCAATCAGCGGCCCGGCGATGAGCGACACCAGCACCGCAACGGCGATGGCAAGCATGAACAGCACATCGAACAACTGTTGAAAGCGCAGGTTGAAGCGCGCCACATCGGCTGCACGCAGCTTGATCAACTTGGGAAAGAAGGTGGCGACGATGGCCGTCGGCAGGAAATACCAGGCCTCGGAGAGCTGCGCGGCCACCGCGTAGACACCGACCTCTTCGGCACCAACCATCCACTTGAGCATCACCTGATCGATCTTCATGTAGATCACGGCGAAGATCGCCCCGAGGTAGATGATCCAGCCTTCGCTGAGCAACTCCTTGGCCTTGGCGAAACTGGCTTTCCAGCTCATCAGCGAGACAGTAGTAGTGCCTTTGTAGAGCAGCGCCAGAATCACCGCCGCGATCACGAACTGCGCGGTGTGGGCAAAGGCGAACGCCACCACGCCGGCACCGCCCAGGGCCAGCAGCAGCTTGAGAGCAGCTGACAGTACAATCGCGCTGGATTTGGCGATGGCCGAATACTTGGCCTGCACCTGCGACTGGAACCAGTACTCCACCACGTCGAAGGTCTGAAAGAAAATCGCCGAGGCGACGATCAACAGCATCCAGAATTCGGTGCCGCCGATTTCTTCGAACAGCAGCGAGTAGGTGAGGATCAGCACGAAGCCTATCGTCATGCCGGTCAGCTTCAGCAGGAAGGTAGTGCCCAGGGTTTCCGGCACCTTGTCCGGCCGCTGGACCACTTCGCGCACCACCAGCCCGGCGAGGCCCATGTGCCCGGCGGAAGCGAAGATGGCCGTCATTGAAATTGCGTAGGAGAGGATGCCGAACTGCTCCGGTCCCAGATATCGCGCCAGCAGTATCGCCGTGAGGAAACCGACACCGATGTGTAGAAGCCGCTCCGCCATCATCCAGGAGGCGTTGAAAAGATAGACCTTGAGTTTGTTGAAGAGGGTATGGATTGCTGTCATTGAATGGCCTGGCTCCTTCAAGGCTTACTGGCTCCGTGATGGCAGTCACTTGCCCGATTTGTGCGCTGGAGTACGGCGACGGTCAGCTGACAGCGATAAATCCTTCATGTTTCAACGGTTAGCGGAACGGAAATGCTGCGAACGCAACAATCGTCACCATGCTTTTACCAATCGGCAAATAGCCATCAACCGCTCAAACGCAGTGTTTACGGCGGATGGGGGCGATCGCGCCCGGCCGCTAGTACCGGATAAGGAAAACCGGGGCCGGCCTATGTAGAGCACTGGGTCCGATCAGCGGTAATGTGGAACGCGGCGGATCTGACAAATCGATCTAATTAATCTGGTGGCCTTTTCATTTCAAAAGTTGAACTTTTGCCATCACGCCAGCTCTTAACCCTGCGCCGCTTGTTAGCTGCTGCATGACCCGCCTCGCCGCGTCATGGATCGCCTAGCACGCCGCACGGCCCACCACGTTTCGGGCCGGCTGCCGCGAAGGAACTCGCAAGCGCCTGGATGGCGCGTAAGGAATTGCCGCTCGGAGCGGCTCAAAGGATCAGGACTCAGCGCCAATCAGAAAGGTCCCGCATCTCACCGATGCGGGGCTTTTTTGTGCCGATGCGATTTATGCAGCGATATGCCGCAGGCGGGCTCAACCTGTCGGCGCTCCGGCTCGGCCACCGTACAGTGCGCCTGAATCAATCCTGTAGATCAGGATTGGCATGCCAATAGACAGCGGAGGCAGGAAAGGTGTCGCGCAAAAACGAAAAAGGCCCACCGCGAGGTGAGCCTAAGTCGTTTTCATATGGGCCGGCACCAAGAGTCAATTTGGAGCCTACGGGCTTGCCAGTCAGCGCGTGGCTACCTCGTTAAACTTCACCACCTGCTCGCGGTTCTCAAGGCCGTTGATCACGAGCTTGACCGACGGAATCGTCCTGAGGTCGTTACGGGTCTGCTGGAAGATCAGGGTGATCTTCGTATCGAGATTACGCACAAGTTCGATGGCCCCGCGTTTCAGCTCTGTATTGCCCACCAGCGTCTTTTCCAGGCGCAGATTGTTGCCGTCTGTCTCAAAGACCGCGCTCAAGCTGCGTATCTGGATTTCGCGGTCCTTGTTTGTGCTAGTGAATTCGAATACGCAGGAAGGTGTTTGCGCAACGAAATTGCAGCCGCTGAGGTTGATACGCACGTTGTCGACTATTTCCATGCGCTTGCCCAGTAGGGTAGGGCTGTCATTCTCGATGATGCGATCCTGCTCTCGTGCGAACTCGAACGAGGGTTTGGCGTACTCCATGCCGATCACAAAGAAAGAGGCGGAGAGGCCTACCGCCAGTATCAGGTTGATCGTGCGCCGCAGGAGAGTTGGCAGTCGCCACGTCATGATTGAAAGCAGCAAAGCTCCCATGAAAACGAACGCGGCGAAGAATGATAAGAAGTTCTTCCAGTTGAGCACGCCCAGGCCAAAGACCGTTGGGTCAGGAAATACATAGGTGATGACCGCCCAGCAGAGCCCTATCGCGGTAGAAAGCAAGCCTGTCAACCAGGCAAGGAGTTTGGTTGGAGTGCTCTGGGTGTTTGCTTCCATCTTGCTATTCCGTTCAATAGTCAATGTTGTGGGGGTAATGCTTAAGGCAGCGCAACGGCCCAAAGGCGCTCCTATGGGATGGGTCGCGCAGGACCGAATCGTGCTCGGCGTTGCGCTGATTCGGATAGCGGTGCTGAGTGTTGGTGTCGTTGCTATGTGATAGTCGCCAGAATGGTTAACCAAACCGGCTTGCGACAGGCCCGCGACAACTGCTGGATGTGCTGTTCGAAAATCGTGGAAACCATTCGAAACGGGGCGCAAACGTCAGGATTTTACGTCTGGCAGAAAAAACAAAGGCCTGCATCGCTGCAAGCCTTTGATTTATATGGTGCCGGCACCAAGAGTCGAACTCGGGACCTACTGATTACAAGTCAGTTGCTCTACCAGCTGAGCTATACCGGCTAAAAGATGGGCGCCATTATAGCGATTGCTCGGCGCGAGTAAACTGTTTGTTGGCGGTTGTTTGCATGATGTTATTCAGGGGCTTGCGCGCGGTTCTTCGAGCTCCGCAAGCAGCATCAGATTGCGCGGCGTGATTTCGGGAGGGCAAAAGGTGCCGAGTCGTACCTCATAGCCGTTTTCAGAGAGCAATAAAGCGCGGTCGAGCAATAGCCAGAGTTCCAGTGGACGGCGGAACAGGCCACGCAACAGTTCCAAGTTGCGTACCTCGGCGAGGCGCCGCCAGCCGCGGCGTTCGAGCGCGCTCCAGTCCAGGGCGGGCGGTTCGGGTAGTGCTTTCATCGCAGCCAGGTCGCGGCAGTAGTGTTCGAAGCTTTTCTTTAGCCAGTTGGTTGGCAGTGACGGTGTTGGCAGGTAGCTGTCTTCACCGCGCAGCTCACGTTGGAGCAGGTCGAAGCCCAGGCGCCAAGCCATTGAATGGTCGCGCTGACGGCGTTCGCGGGCGCCAGCGGTTACCGTTTCGCTGAGCGGCAGGCCGAGATCGTCGCGCGACAAGGCGAGCGCCGACCGTGCGGCCAGTTGCGATAGCGGCTGATAGTGGTCGGTCTGGATGCGGTTGTAACAGCAGGGTGCGATTGCCAGCTGACGGCAATGCTGCGTGATGCTCAGGTTGATCAAGCGCACGTGAAGATCGCCGCACGCATGCAATGCCACCGGGGTTACGGTCGGGCTGAGCCATGCAGCGGCTTGCTCGCTCATCACGTCTTGTTGGAGATGTTTCGCGTCGATACCCAGTCGCTGGCTGAGCAGGATACCCGCTGCGACCAGAGCCGGGTCCCATTCCAGACAGGTCTGCGTGTTGCCAGCACTGGCAAGCCACCGCCCGAGGTGGCCTTTGCCTGCGCACCAGTCAAGCCAGTGTCGAGGCGCGTCGATGAACGTCAATGCTGAGCCGAACGCCTGGATTTGCAGCCATTTGCGCCCGGGTACGTCGACCGATTGTCGTGAGTCGATTGGGTGATGTGGTGCATGAGGCAGTTCGTCCACGTGGCTCAGCGCAACGACTTGTGCGGCCAGTTGCGGAAACGGGGCGGGCGCCGGCAGGTCGGCGGGGTGGTTATGCGCCGCTTCGGCTGCTTCCAGCGAACGGCCACGCAGCCAGCGTGCCAGCTCGGGATGATCTGTTTCCCACGCGAGGTGGTGCTGAGTGAACGGCCGCGGTTGCCACAAAGGCTGATGCCGCAGTAAGAACGTGTCGAGCTGCTCGAAGCGTTCGGCAAGTTGCGAGTAGCTGGCGGAATGAGCGGGCATGGGCGATTGGCGATGGCGGCTTTGCGCATATGATCGCGCCTAAACCCTCTGCCGAAAAGCGAGACGCCCGTCGAAACGGGCGTCTGCATGCTGCTATTTGCCGTAAATCTGCTCGGGCAACCAGGTGACCAATCCTGGGAACTGATAGGCGATCACCAGTAGCAGCAGCTGGATCAGGATGAAGGGCACCACGCCTTTGTAGATGGTGCTGGTGGGCACGGATTTCGGTGTCACGCCGCGCAGATAGAACAGGGCGAAACCGAAAGGCGGCGTGAGGAACGAGGTTTGCAGGTTCAGCGCGATCATCACGCCGAGCCACACCGGATCCAGCCCCATGGCGAGCAGTACAGGACCCACGATCGGCACCACCACGAAGGTGATTTCGATGAAGTCCAGAATGAAGCCCAGCAGGAAGATCACCACCATCACTAGGAAGAAGGCGCCGAGCACGCCGCCCGGTAGCTGGGCGAAGACGTCTTCGATCAATACTTCGCCGCCGAAGCCGCGGAATACCAGCGAGAACAGCGAGGCGCCGATCAGGATCAGGAATACCATGGCGGTGATTTCGGTGGTGCCATAGGCCACATCGCGCAGCTGGCCGAAATTCAGTTTGCCCTTGTAGAGGGCCAGGATCATCGCGCCCACCGCACCCAGCGCGGCGGCTTCGGTGGGCGTTGCGTAGCCGGCGAGGATCGAACCGAGCACGGCAGCGATGAGCAGCAGCGGCGGTACCAATGCATTGATCAGTTTGCCCCACTCGATCGGCCCTAGTTCTTCCTGCGGCAGGGCCGGTAGCTTTTTCGGCTGCAGCACGGCAACAGCGATGATGTAGAGGATGTAGAGGCCGACCAGCAGCAGGCCGGGAAGCAGCGCGCCGACGAAAAGATCGCCAACCGAGACGGTCTTTGGCGAGAAGATACCCATCTTCAGCTGCGCCTGCTGATAGGCGCTGGACATCACGTCACCCAGCAAAACCAGCACGATCGAGGGCGGGATGATTTGCCCCAGGGTGCCGGTAGCGGCAAGCGTCCCGGTGGAAATGGCCGGATCGTAGCCACGGCGGAGCATGGTCGGCAGCGCCAGCAGGCCCATGGTCACTACGGTTGCGCCGACAATGCCGGTGCTGGCCGCGAGCAGCGCGCCGACCACACACACGGAAATCGCCAAGCCGCCACGCAGAGTTCCGAACAGCCGCGACATGGATTCGAGCAGGTCTTCGGCCACACGACTCTTTTCCAGCATCACGCCCATGAACACGAAGAGCGGCACTGCCAGCATGGTCTGGTTGTTCATGATGCCGAACAGACGATTCGGCAAGGCGTTCAGGTAGCCGCCATCGAAGGTGCCGGTCAGGATGCCGATGCCGGCGAACAGCAGCGAGACGCCACCGAGGGTAAAGGCCACCGGATAGCCGGCCATCAAGGCCGCACAGATGCCGACAAATAGCAAAATCGCCATCAGTTCAGCCATGTTTCACCTCCGACTCCGGCAGGCGACCGGCGAGGATGTAGGCAGCCTTGATGATTTCCGACAGGCCTTGCAGGGCCAGACTGATGACCAGCACCAGGATGATGCTTTTCTGCAGGAAAACGAGTTTTAGGCCGCCCGATTCGCTGGAGGCTTCCCATGTCGCCCAGGAATTGCCGACGTAATCCCAGCTGGCCCAGCCGAGAAACAGGCAGACCGGAAGCAGGAAAAACAATGTACCGAGCGCTTCCACCAACGCCGTGTAGCGAGGCGAAAAGCGCTGATAGAAGATGTCGACGCGAACATGGCCGTTGCGTTGCAAGACCCAGGCGGCAGCCCCCATGAAGACCAGTGCATGGGCATAGAGAACGGCTTCCTGAAGTGCGGTTGCGCCGATGCCGAAGCCATAGCGCAGCACCACTACCACAGCGGTGCCGAAGACCAGGAACAGGGTCAGCCAGGCGCAGGCTTGGCCCAAGCGGGCATTCACAGCATCGATGCAGCGCGCGACACCGAGCAAAGGGGGGGCGTGTTGCGGCATGGCAGTTCCTTATTGTTATAGCCCAGACGGCTCGCGATTTTAGGCGGCGGCGCGAACAGCTCGCAACCGGCAGTACTACGTACGTAGTCCCTTTACGTAGTCGCGATGCTTGAGAGAAAGGTAGCCGTTATGGTAGCTAGAACGGCCTGAATTCGGCATTCCGAATTCAGAATTACAACAACAAGGAGTTACCCATGAAACGTCGTCAAATTCTGGCCGCCGCGGGCGTTGGCCTGGCTGCTACGGCGCTGGCCGGTTGCAACAAGGAAGCCGAGACTGCTGCCCCATCCCAAGGCAAAGCAAGCGAAGGCAGTGCAAGCACCGAGAAAATCACCTGGAAGATGGTCACTTCCTGGCCAAAGAACTTCCCGGGCGTGGGCGTTGGTGCCGAGAATTTCGCCAAACTGGTCAACGAAATGAGCAATGGCCGCCTGACGGTCAAGGTCTATGCCGCCGGTGAGCTGGTGCCGGCGCTGGAAGTGTTCGATGCGGTCTCCCGCGGTACCGCCGAAATGGGCCACGGCGCTCCCTATTACTGGAAAGGCAAGGTTCCCGCCGCGCAGTTCTTCTGCGCATTGCCGTTTGGTCCGAACGCCCAGGAAATGAATGCCTGGTTGCATTACGGCGGTGGCATGGCGCTCTGGGAAGAGGTGTATAAGCCGTACGGCGTTCTGCCGATGGCATGCGGCGCGACCGGCGTGCAGACCGCTGGTTGGTTCAACAAGGAAATCAATTCGGTCCAGGACTTCCAGGGTCTGAAGATGCGTACCCCGGGCCTGGGTGGCGAAGTGCTCACGAAAATGGGTGGCACTGTGGTCAACATGCCGGCGGGGGAAATCTTCACTGCCCTGCAGACAGGCGCCATTGACGCCACCGAGTGGATCGGCCCATACAACGATCTGGCCCTGGGCCTGCACAAAGCGTCGAAGTACTACTACACGCCGGGCTGGCAGGAACCGAACGTGACCTTCGAGCTGGACGTCAACCTCAAAGCCTGGGAAACCCTGCCGGACGACCTCAAGGCCATCGTTCGGGCTGCGGCGCGAGCGATCAACGGTGACATGCTCGACGACTACAACGCCAAGAACATGGAGGCGATGGAGCAGCTGCGCGAGCAGGGCGTCGAAATTCGTCGCCTGCCGGATGAAGTGCTGGCGCGCCTGAAGGAGGTCGCCGCCGAAGTGGTCGATGCGTCCGCCGCCGCCGACCCGGTCGCCGCCAAGGTCTGGGAACAGCAGAACGCCTATCTCAAGCGTCTGTACGAATATGCCGAGCTGAACGAGAAAGACATCTACAACATTCGCGGCTAACCCTTTGGGTCGCTGAAAATGAAAACGCCACCCGATGGGTGGCGTTTTCAGTTCAGTCTGCCAATCAGCTTTCCAGCGTCGCGCTCAGGCTGATCTGTGCGTTTAGCACCTTGGAGACCGGGCAGCCTTCCTTCGCCTGGTTGGCGATCTGCTGGAACTGACTTTCATCGGCACCGGGCACCTTGGCTTTCAGCGTCAGGGCGATGGCCGTGATCGAGAAGCCCTCGCCGTCCTTGTCCAGCGTGACCTCTGCAGTGGTATCGATGCGTTCGGCGGTAAGGCCGGCCTGGCCAAGCATCATCGACAGTGCCATGGAGAAACAGCCAGCGTGGGCCGCACCGATCAGCTCCTCTGGGTTGGTGCCGGGCGTGTCTTCGAAACGCGTGTTGAATCCGTAGGGATTGTCCTTCAGTGCGCCGCTCTGGGTGCTGATGGTGCCTTTGCCGCTTTTCAGGTCACCTTGCCAGACGGCTGATGCGGATTTTTTCATGGTTCCTCCGGATGAGAGTTGAACAATGGTGATGCTGGCCGCACTGCCATGCAGGCTCGGCGGACGGGTCTCGGCCTGCTTGCTATTGCTGTTCAGCGGCGAGAATGGCGCTCGCCAGCTGCATGTCGCTGGCCTGCAGTTCAGGCTGCTCGCTGCGCACCTTCAACAGCATCGCTTCGAGGTACGGGCCGCGAATGGCGCCGTCGCTGGCGACGAAGCTGCCGGCATCTTCACGTGCGGCGGCGACCAGCTTGTCGTCGCGGAAGGTCATGTAGGTAGAGGCGGTGGTTGCGCCCGAGGAGAGAACTTGTCGGACGAAATCGCCGTCGGCCATCGCTGCGCCAACGGGAACGCAGCTCAGGGTGATTGCCGCCAAAAGTGACTTGCGCATGATGGGTACCTCCGCTTGATCCTCCTTTAGAGAGTGCGCGGCGGTTGGCAGAGTTCCTTGGAGATAGTTCCTTGCAGAGAGCTCCTTGCGGTTCATCCGCTGCGCTCGATCAACTGGCGAACCTTGGTGCCGAGCGTCTCGATGCTGAACGGCTTGGCCAGCATGTCCATGCCGGGTGCGAGAAACTCGCCGCGTACTTCGGTATTCGGTGCATAGCCGGAGACGAACAGCACCTTGAGCTGCGGTCGGTGCTGCCGGGCCATTTCTGCCAGCTGACGACCGTTGATGCCCGGCAGGCCGATGTCGCTGACCAGCAGATCGATACGTTGACCGCCTTGCAGATAAGGCAGCGCGGTGTTGCCATCAACCGCTTCGAGCACCTGATAGCCCAGCTCCTGCAACACCTCGACCACCAACATGCGTACCGCCGCTTCATCCTCGACCACCAGCACGGTTTCGTCGGTCTGTGCGCCCTGTACCGCCACCGGCGCGCCGCTGTGTTCGGCATGCGGCACTTCGGCCTGGGCTCGATTGCGCGGCAGGAACAGCGTGATCAGCGTGCCATGGCCGGGCGTGCTGTCGATGCGCACGTGGCCGCCGGTCTGCTTGACGAAGCCATACACCATCGACAGCCCGAGCCCGGTACCCTGGCCAATAGGTTTGGTGGTGAAGAACGGATCGAACGCTTTGGCGACCACCTCCGCAGGCATTCCGGAGCCGTTGTCGGCCACGCTGAGGGTGACGTAGTCGCCTGGCTCGGGGCTGTCGGGCTGGGTGTCTCTGATCTGTATGCAGCCGGTCTGGATGGTCAGCCGGCCGCCGTCGCTCATGGCATCGCGCGCGTTGATCACTAGGTTTAACAGCGCGTTTTCCAACTGGTGCGCATCGGTATAGGCCAGCCAGGGTTCGGGCTGCAGGTGCGTCTCGAACTGGATGTGTTCGGCCATGGTACGGCGCAGCATGTCCTCCATCGACAGAACCAGCTGATTGACGTCCACCGGTTGCGGGTCCAGCGACTGGCGGCGGGCGAAGGCCAGCAGGCGGTGAGTCAGCGCGGCGGCGCGGTTGGCCGAACTGGTCGCGGCGTCGACATAGCGTCCCAGGTCGTTGACCCGGCCGTCGGCGACCCGCCGCTGAATCAGGTCGAGGCCGCCCAGCACGCCGGTCAGCATGTTGTTGAAGTCGTGTGCGAGGCCGCCGGTGAGTTGGCCGATGGCTTCCATCTTCTGCGCATGGCGCAGGGTTTCCTCGGCGCGCTCGCGTTCACCCATCTCCAGATGTAGCAGATGGTTCATCTCCGCCAGCTCGCGGGTGCGCTCGGCGACGCGGCGTTCGAGATTTTCATTTAGCTCGCGCAACGCCTCTTCGGCCGCGACCTGTGCATTGACGTCGGTATTGGTGCCGAACCAGTGCGTGACCTGGCCGAAGTCGTCGCGAATGGGCACCGCGCGGGCGAGGAACCAGCGGTACTGGCCATCCTTGCCGCGCAGGGGATAGGTCTCCTCCCAGATGGTGCCGATTGCTACGGCGCGCTTGAGCGAGGCGCTGACACGTTCATGGTGATCGGGGTGGTGGACGGAGCGCCAGCCCAGGGCACGCATGGCTTCCATGGTTGTGCCGGTGTAGTCGTACCAGCGCTTGTTGTACCAGTAGATGCGGCCAATCGGATCGGCCATCCAGGCGAACTGGCTCATGTTGTCGGCCAGCGTCCGGAACTGCTCTTCGCTGGAGCGCAAGGCACGCTCGGCGCGCATCCGCTCGTCGGTGGTCCAGGCCCGGTCAGCCACTTCGCGGATGAAGGAGATGTCTTCCTCGGCCCATTGGCGCGGCTGCTCCTGCAACAGGATCAAGGCCGCGCTCAGGCGTCCCTGTTCCTGCAACGGCACGCACACCAGGCTCTGGATGCGTCGCAACCTCAGGCTCGACGCCTGCGCGGCGGTGCGGGTGTCGTGCAGGGTGTCATTGACGACCACCAGTTCGTCGTTCTGCAGGTCGTAGATGAAGTCGCCATAGTCGGCAAAGCACATGCGTTCGCTGTAGTCGCCCAGCGCACCCTCGCTCCAGTAGCGCTCGACGGTGGCGTAGTGGCCGCCGGGGTCCACGGACAGGAACGCCGCGCGAGACACGTTCAACGTCATGCCCAGCGCACGTACCGCCGCCGTGACGATGGTGAGGCTGTCCGGTTGCCCACGCAGCAAATCGCCCAGCTCCATCAGCACCGTCTGGCGCTGCTCGGTGTTTTTGCGTTCCTGGATCTGCTCTTCGAGCAGGGCGTTCATAGCCTGCAGTTTCAACGCTGCGTTGCGCTCGGCGGTGATGTCCCGGGCGGTACCGAGCAGGCGAATCCTACCGTCCGCATCGAGCAGACGACGGCCGCGATTGGTCAGCCAGCGGAACTGTTCGCTCGCCTCGTCGTAGACCCGGTAATCCAGGTTCAGCTCGCCGCCGCTGATGCCTTCGAGGGCGCTGCGAAAGGCATCGAGCAGGGCTGTCCGCTCGTCGGCATGCACACGTGCAAGGAATTCGCCGACGCTCAGTTCCGGCGCATCAGGGGCGACGCCGGCGAGAGCTTTGAGCTGCGTATCCCAGTGCAGGGTGTTGCGCTGGTAGTCGTATTCCCAGACGCCAATAGAGGCAATCTCGTTGGCCAGACTGACCCGCTGTTCGGCCTCGAGCAGGGCGCGGCGTGCCCGTGCGCGGTCGGTCGCGGCACGAATGCGCTCGGCCATCTCGCGTACGAAAGAGATGTCCGCCTGGCTCCACTGCCGCGCCTGTTTACTGGCCAGCAATAGGAATGCGCAATCTGGCGCCTGCGCCAGCAGCGGTGTCAGCAGCAGGCTGCAATAGCCGAGGCGTTCATGCAGGGCGCCGCAGTTCTCGTGGCAGTTAGCCTCGTCAACAAGGTCTTCGAAGGGCACGATCATCCCTTGCGAGAGGCGCAGGCGCAGCGTTTGGGCACAGCCTCCAAGCGGATACCTGCCTGATCGGCCCGTAATGTCGAACGATGACCACTGCTGCTCGATCACCAGCTGATCGCGCTCGTCGAGATGCCCATAGGCGAGGCACTCGATGCCGATCAGCTGGGCCAGGCGTTCGGGCATCACCTCGCTCAGGTCGATACGGTCGCCGGCATCGTTCAGGCGGTCGCTGAGTTCCAGCAGGTAGGTCTGCTGCGCGTCGCCGCGGGTCCGCTCGCTGATGTCGGTAAAGGTGCAGATCGCGCCTTGCAGTACCTCGTCGCGGTACAGCGGCGCAACGCGATATTCCACCGGCAGGCTGCTGCCATCCTGACGGAAGAACAGCTCGTACTCGACATGCGCCGGCTCGCCAGTCTTGGCGGTGCGCTGAATTGGGCAATCCTCGACAGCGTAAGCCGTGCCATCCGGATGGCTGTGGTGGATGGCCTGGTGCAGCTGCCGGCCAAGCACTTCTTCTTTACTGGCGAAGCCGAGCAGGTTCACGAACGCTTCGTTGCACAGCGTGACGTGGCCCTGCGTGTCGATGGAATAGAAGCCTTCACTGGCTGAGTCCAGCAGGCGTCGCGTAAACGCCTCGCTTTCCAGCCGTTCGATCTCGGCGCGGCGGCGTTCATGGATGTCCTGTGCTACTAGCACCCAATGCAGCAGGCGTCCGTCATCGCCGTAAACCGGCGCGCCGCAGCCCTGGAACCAGCGTGGCTCGCCAGCAGCGTTGAGCAACGGCACTTCGAAACTACCGGACTTGCCGCTTCTCAGCGCGCCATGCCATTGATGCAGCACCGCGTCGCGGTGGTCCGGTGCGACGGCTGCCAGCCAGCCCATGCCAGCGGACTCGCTTGCCGTCATCCCGGTGAGCTCGCACCAGTAGCGATTGCAGAAGATCAGCAGGCCCTGGGCGTCGCATTGCCAGATCACCTGAGGGCTGAGATCGACCAGCGCGCGGTAGCGTTCTTCGACCTCGCGAATCGAAGCCTTTTCATGCTGCCGCTCGGTCAGGTCGCGCAGCATCATGACGAAACCCTGCGGCTGCCCCTGCTCGGTCCTGAGTTGCATCAGCCTGCCAACCGCCCAGAACCGGCTGCCATCCTTGCAGCGGTGCCAGCGCTCGACGCTGGCCGAACCGTGCTGCAGGGCCTGCTGCATTTCACCCTCTGGCACGTGCGCGGCGACGTCTTCATCGGTGAATATTCGGGCGATGGGGCTGCCGACGATCTCGTGCCGCTGCCAGCCGAAAATCTGCTCGGCGCCCCGGCTCCAACTGATGAGGGAGCCTTGGGCGTCGGTGCTGAGAATCGCGTAATCCAGCGCGCCGTCGATAACCAGACGATCCTGCTCGTCGCGCTCGCGACGCGATTCGAGCAATACCATGACCTGGCGGGCCAATGTCTTTAGGTGGCCGCGCTGGCGCTGCGACAAGGCCTGCGCCTGCTCGCCGATCACGCAGAGGGCGCCGAGCAGCAGGCCTTCCGGAGACTTCAGCGGCGCGGCTGCATAACGAATGGCTGCATCTGTAGGACTTTCGATGACGTCTGTTTCGCCACCGTTGCGGCTGCAGCCATCGAGCGCCTGGGCAAGTGCGCGGCGGTCATCGTTCAGGTTGATCGAGGCTTTGATCCAAGGGCGGTCCTGATCGCAGAAGACGAGGGCGGCGCTGTCGCACATGCACAGCTCGGCCGCAAGCGTCACCAGATCATCGAAGGCCGTTTCCGGTGGCGTATCGAGAATGTGGTATCGGGCCAGCGCTATCGTTCGGTCAGCCTCGACCTGGCTGTCGACTTTATTTTCTACGTTCAAATTTCTGCTCAGCTGTCCATCGCGGCAAAATTGAAACCTCCCCAGCATAGGCGTCGAGCTGCATGCGGGGCGTTACAGATTATTTCGGGTTATTGTCGCTGCGAAAGCGGGGTTTGTCTCAAGTAGACATCGGTCTACGGGCAATCTGCCAGAGCCGCCGGTCTGGGGAAGCCTGGCGCGGCGAACTGCCGGTCGAAGGTGGAAGCCGTAGTGTCGAATTTCTGCGTCTGGGACGCACCATGCTCTATTACCAGACACTCGATGCCCATGAGAGTGGCTGGTGGAACCCCGCGACCGGCGGATGGCTGACAGGCGCAAGCCCGGTCAGTCCTTCAGCAGCTTCTGATCGGCCAATCGCAGCGCGGCGATCAACGCCTGGTCGCGTTGGTAGATATCCGGGCGATAGTGTGGCTCCCCCCTGCCATCCGCTTCGGCTGTCCAATATGCCAGCAGCACCGGGGTGGGCTCGGCCAGGCGAAACTCGTACGTCTTGCCCGTCTCCAGGAGCCGCGCGAAGCGTTCGCGTTCCTCATCGGTCAGCAGCAGGTCGACCAGTTGCATGACCGACTCGACCCTGACGCAGCCGGAGCTGAACGCTCGCTGCGAACGGTCGAACAGGCCTTGGCTCGGCGTGTCGTGCAGGTAAATCGCGAAGGGATTGTCGAAGCGCACGACCAGGCGCCCGAGCGGGTTATCCGGCCCTGCGGCCTGGCGCAGCAGGATACGACCGGGCTCGTTCCAGTCGACCTGTTCGGGATCCAGCGGGTTGCCCTCGTAGTCGAGCACCTGCAAATCCTGCTCGGCCAGATAGGCTAGGTTTTCGCGAATTTTGGGCAGCGTGTCTTCGCGCAGGATGGTGGGTGGCAGGGTCCAGGTCGGATTGAGCGTTAGTCGAGTAACGTTCGATTTGATCGCCGGGGTCTGTCGTGTCGCGCGACCAACCTGGCTGCGGGTCTCCCATTGCGCTCGGCCGTCGCGAAAATAGACGACGCGCCCGCCTGCGATGTCGACCAGCAGCGAACGCGCTTCGATATCGTGCGATAGCCAGCGGAACCGCTCCAGATTGATCTTCAGCTGCTCCAGCCGCTCGCTCGGCGTGACGTTCAGCGCGGCCAGGGTGCCGGCGCCCAGAACCCCGTCGTCCTGCAGCCCGTGGCGGGCCTGGAATGCCTTCAGCGCCTGCTCGATGGAAGGGTCGTAGCGGGTCTCATGAGCCGCTGCAGCGGCGGTGCCGAGATAGCCTCCGTCGACCAGGCGCTGGCGCAGCAGGGGCACGCGAGCGTCCGACATGCCGGGACGCAAGGTTTTACCAGACGGGATCGTCGGCCACTGCTGCGGTGGCTCGGCGCGCAGGCGGGCATGGGCCATGCGCAGGTTGCGGTATTGCTCGAACGGCGGGCGCGCCTGAGCGAAGGCCTGTTCGATATCTCTCAGACCGGCATCGGCGACGTTCAACAGTCGATCATCCGCCTCTTGCGGGGCGGCGGCATCGGCGCTGCGCCAGACCGGCTCCAGGCGATCCTGCGGCAGCCGCCCCTGTTGCAGATGCCGCAGCGCCAGCAGGTAGCCGTGCGTTGCAAGAATGTCGCCGCACTCGCGGTGCAGCGGTTCGGCTGTCGAGGTGTACAGGCTTCGGCGAATGGCGGCGGGATGATAGATCGCAGGGTTGAGGCCGTCGTCGGCCAGCGCATCGAGCTGCGCCAGCAGTGTGTCGATTTGCCCATAGGACGCCCACAAAGCGTTGAATTGATGCCGACTATAGAACTCGGTCAGCTGCCGGGCGACCGTCTCATCGATCTCGGCAAGAGGGCTGGGACAGGTGTTGGCAATATCTTCCAGCGCGCTCTGGATAGGCTTGAGCGGATTGCCGGCAGGTTGTGCGAGCGCCAGCGCGGGGGCGAACAACAGGATGCCAACCAGACGAAATGCATGTTTTTTGTACAACGCTTCGCTCCCGATCATTACACCGACTGCTAGACTCCGCCGCTATCCGGCTGCGGCTTCTGGGAAAACCAGACTCACCTAGCCACCACAAAATGTCCTGTCAGACGAAGTGGGAACTTTCGTTCCCGTCTGACCTGTTGCGCTGCCGCCTGTCCGGGCTGCAGTGACATGGACGCCAGCCCGAAGGGATATGCGGCTTTGGCGTCGGTGAGGTAGTTCATACATGATGGTTTCGCTCCGACGTCTTGCCCTTGTGGCGGGTCTGCTCCTTTCAGCTCCGCTGCTGGCGGCCAGCCCTACTTATCAGCCGATCGTGGATGACCTGTCACGCGTGGCGCCCACGATGAATCTCCAAGTGCTCACCCATGCCGTCGCGGCCATGCAATGCGCGGTGAACAACGGCGCAAGCGCCGCGAAGCGCTTGGCGGTGATCGACTTTTCATTACCGTCGTCGGAACGCCGACTCTGGATTTTCGACCTGCAGCAGCGACGGTTGTTGCTAGAAGATTTCGTCGCCCACGGAATGAAGTCCGGCGAAAACCTCGCCACGCGCTTCTCGAACGTACTCGGCAGCCATCAATCGAGCATCGGGCTGTTCCGCACCGCCGAGAGCTACAGCGGCAAGCACGGCTACTCGCTGCGCATGGACGGGCTCGAACCCGGCGTGAACGATCTGGCTCGCGAGCGGGCCATCGTCATCCACCCGGCCGACTACGTGAATCCCGCCTGGATCGCCACTCAGGGTCGCATCGGCCGCAGCCAGGGCTGCCCGGCGGTGCGCCCGGAGGTGGCGCGCATGGTGGTCGATAGCCTCAAGGGCGGGCAGTTCATGTTTTCCTGGTATCCCGACCAGCAGTGGCTGAACTCGTCGGCCTACCTGAATTGCGAGCCTTCGCGCGTGGCGGGGATATTGGCGGCGCGGCAGGGGTAGTCATCAGCCGCAAGCTTCAAGCTACGAGCCTCAAGTAAAAGCGGAAAAGCTGACTGCGTTTCGTTGCTAGCCCCCGCACGCTGATTTGCTTGCAGCTTGCAGCTTGCAGCTTGCAGCTTGCAGCTTGCAGCTGCTTTATTTCTGCTCACTCTGCGGCGTGACCCGCAGCACTTCCTCCAGCGTGGTCAGCCCCGCCGCGATCTTCTGCGCGCCGGACAGGCGCAGGCTGTGCATGCCGTCCTTGAAGGCTTGGCGGCGCAGGGCGATGAGGTCGGTGTCGGCGGTGATCAGCGGTTTGATCGCATCGTTGAGCAGCATGATTTCGTACACGCCGGCGCGCCCGCGATAACCGGTGTCGCGGCACTCAATGCAGCCCACGGCTTGCTGAGCATGGCTCGGCAGCGGGGCGTTCCAGGGTTTGGTCAGGGCTTGCCAGTCGTCAGCATCCAGTTGAACCGGCGCCTTGCAGTGCGGACATAGCGTGCGCACCAGGCGCTGGGCCATCACGCCAAGCAAGGTGGCGCGCAGCAAATAATGCGGCACGCCCAGTTCCAGCAGGCGGGTAATGGCGCTGGGCGCGTCGTTGGTGTGCAGGGTGGAGAGCACCAGGTGCCCGGTCAGCGCCGCCTGGATCGCCATTTCGGCGGTTTCCAGATCGCGGATCTCGCCGACCATGATGATGTCCGGGTCTTGGCGCATCAGCGCACGCACACCGCTGGCGAACGTCAGGTCTATGTTGTGCTGCACCTGCATCTGGTTGAAGGCGCCCTCGATCATCTCGATCGGGTCCTCAATGGTGCAGACGTTCACTTCCGGCGTCGCCAGCTGCTTTAGCGTGGTGTACAGGGTGGTGGTCTTGCCCGAACCGGTGGGCCCAGTGACCAGGATGATGCCGTTGGGCTGACCGGTCATGCTCTGCCAGCGACGCAGGTCCTCGGCGGAAAAGCCCAGCTGGTCGAAGCCCTTGAGCAACACCTCCGGGTCGAAGATGCGCATCACCATCTTCTCGCCAAAGGCGGTGGGCAGCGTCGAGAGGCGCAGCTCCACCTCGCCGCCGTCCGGCGTCTTGGTCTTGACCCGGCCATCCTGCGGTTTACGCTTCTCGGCGACGTTCATCCGCCCCAGCGATTTCAGCCGACTGACCACCGCCATGGTCACCTGCGGCGGGAATTGATAGACGTTGTGCAGCACGCCGTCGATGCGAAAGCGCACCGTGCCTTGCTCACGACGTGGCTCGATATGGATGTCGCTGGCGCGCTGGTCGAAGGCGTACTGGAACAGCCAGTCGACGATGTTGACGATGTGCGAGTCGTTGGCGTCCGGTTCCTGATCGCTGGCGCCGAGGTTGAGCAGCTGCTCGAAGTTGCCGGTGCCGCTGATCTTCTGATCCGTGGCGGTGGCGCCGCTGACCGACTTGGCCAGCCGGTAGAACTCCACGGTGAAGCGCTGCAGCTCGACCGGGTTGGCCACCACCCGCTTGATCGGCCGCTTGAGCACGTGTGTCAGGTTGGCTTCCCAGCTCTTCACGAAAGGCTGGGCGCTGGCGATGGTCACCGCCGAGCTGTCCACCGCGACGGCGAGAATCTTGTGGCGCTGGGCGAAGGCGTAGGACATCAGCGGGGTGATGGCCGCGACGTTGATCTTCAGCGGGTCGATGCGCAGATAAGGCTGGCCGGCCTGCTCGGCAAGCCAGAGGGTGAGGCTTTCCAGATCCAGTTTCTTGCCCGGGCGCTTCACGTCATCGAGCTGCTGGTCGGCGAGAAACTCCAGCGGATGCTGCTGACTGGCCGCTGTGCCGCGCCGCAGCGTCATGCACTGCTCGGCGGTGTCCTGCTGCAAACGGCCCTGGGCCACCAGCTCGCGCAACAGGTCGTTGAGATCGAGCAGGCGATCGGCGGAGGACGGGGCGAAGGCGGACATTGGAACTCCTCGGAGAGCGGCTTAGGCTGGAAAAGCAGAAGGCTGGACGAAAAGCACCGTTGCGCGGTCAGGCCTTGCGTAGGAGCGAGCTTGCTCGCGAAATGTTCGGTCGAGCTCGCGAGCAAGCTCGCTCCTACCGGTCGCGCTAGCTTACTTCGTCAGTAACTTCCAGGCCTTGAGCGTCCACACAGTCCGAGCCTGTTCGATACGCGCATCGAGCGCTTCGTCGCTTAATGGCTGCTGGGCCAGTTCGTAAAGCTTGACCAGTTCGCCATAGAGACGGTCGGTTTCCTGCATCTCCAACACGCTGCGCGCCAGACGCAGCCAGACCAGCAGGCGTTCCATGCGCGGGCGTTGTTCGGCCAGGTCTTCGGGTTGCTGTTGATAGCGCAACAGCTGCAATGCCTCGGCTTCCTCGCCCAACAGGCGTGGCAACCAGTTGCCCAGCTCGGCAGCGCCTTGACGATTGCCACGGTTGTTGCGGTCAATCGTCCAGCCACGTTGCAGCAGCCACAGCGAGGCGTTCAGCGAGAACAGCCCCCAGCGTGGCTGATCGAGTTCGGCGGCGAATGCGCCCGGTGCGCTCTGGCGGATCGTCTCGTCGTCATGGCCGGCTTCGAGCCGTGGTCGCCAATCCTGGATCAGCGCATCGAGCAGTTCGCGCAGTTCACGGCTGCTGGCGCGCGGAGCGGCCTGGCCAAGACTGCCAAGCAGGGCGCGCAGATCGACCAGTTGCTGCAACCATTGGCCAAGCAGTTTCCAGTGGCCATTGAAGCGGTATTGCTCGGCCAGCCGCTGGCTGTTGCCCAGCAGCTGCCAGGCCAGCGCGGCGAAAGCCTCGTCCAGCGGCATGCTCGCCACGAGAGTCGGCGCCGGCAGGCTCAGCGAATAGCTGTCGGCGTCGAACAGGCGATAGCCGCGCTCGGCTTTGCTGATGTCGCAGGGCATCAGCGGCAGATCGGCAGCCAGCTCGGCGGCTAATTCCAGCAGTGCTTCGGGCTCGCCCTGGCGCAGTTCCAGTTCCAGCTCGCAGATTTCCTCGCTGCGCTTGCCGACCACCACCTTGCCCAGGTCCAGCGCCGCTTCGATGATGACCCTGGCCTTGCCGCGACCCCAGGCGATTTCGGCCTTCTCGCGAACGAAGTCGGTGGTGAAGATCGGCTTGAGGCTTTTCTTGTCCAGTTCGGCGAGCGCCGCGGGCCAGCAATCGTCGGTGAGTTTCTTCGGGTCCAGCTTGGCCTTGTCCAGGTACCAGTCCCATTCGTTGCGTTCGGACAGACCGGCGACGCTCTGGCCACGGCTCTTGAGGGTCTGGATGAACTGCTCGCCGTCGCGGCGTAGTCGCAGGGCGACTTTCGCCTGAGCCAATTCGCGCTCGGGCGTGTCGTAATACTGATTGAACAGTTCGTGGCGCTGCCAGCCGCTCTTGTTGCGTTTCTTCAGCAGCGGATGATCGCGTAGCGCCGCGAGGGTGTCGCGACTGGCGCGCAGTTTGATTTCGGTTTCTTTCTGCATGATGCCCAGGTGATGCCTATGTTTGAGTGTGACTGATATCACGCGGTGGCGACGCTTTGAGCTCATCCGTATACTTGCCGCCTTCTGAAGCCGGGGTATTCCCTATGCCAATCAATCCATTCGTCAGCTTGTTCGGACGCTCGCCCATCGGCCCCATGCAGCAGCATATGGCCAAGTCCCACGAATGTGCCGCCAACCTGGTGCCCCTGTTTCAGGCGATCACGGCAGAAGACTGGGAGCGGGTCGAGCAGATCCAGAAAGAGATGGCGCGCTTGGAAAACGAGGCCGACAAGCTCAAGAAGAGCGTTCGTCAGCACCTGCCAAATAACCTGTTTTTACCGGTACCGCGCTCCGATCTGCTGGAGCTGCTGAGTGTACAGGACAAGATCGCCAACCGCGCCAAGGACATCGCCGGTCTGATGCTGGGCCGCTGCATGACCGTCCCCGTGCCACTGCAGCCGCAGATGCTGGCCTTTGTCCAGCGCAGTGTCGACGCCAGTTGCCAGGCGCTCAAGGCGCTCAAGGAACTGGATTCGTTGCTCGAAGCCGGCTTCAGCGGTCGCGAAGCCACCTTGGTGGAAAGCATGGTCGAAGAAATTGGCGAAATCGAGCGCGAGACCGACCGCATGCAAATCACGGTTCGTCGTGAGCTGTTCAAGCTGGAAAAGGAATTGCCACCCGTAGACGTCATGTTCCTCTACAAGATCATCGAATGGATCGGTGACGTGGCCGACCGCGCCGAGCGCGTCGGCAACCGTCTGGAACAACTGCTGGCGCGCTGAGCGCCAGTTTCCTTTCTGGGTTCGACAGGTAAATTTTTATGTCTCTTGTTACGGATTACGGCCTCGTACTCCTTATCCTCGCCTGCGCGTTTGGTTTTTTCATGGCCTGGGGCGTCGGCGCCAATGACGTGGCCAATGCCATGGGTACATCGGTCGGCTCGCGCGCGCTGACCATCAAGCAAGCCATTCTGATCGCGATGGTCTTCGAATTCTGCGGCGCCTACCTCGCCGGTGGGCAAGTCACTGAAACCATCAAGAACGGCATCGTCGATGCCGAGCTGATTCCGCCGGATCTTTTCATCCTGGGCATGATGTCTTCATTGCTGGCGGCCGGTACCTGGTTGTTCATCGCATCACTTCGGGGCTGGCCGGTCTCCACCACCCATTCCATCGTGGGCGCGGTGATCGGTTTCGCCGCCGTGGGTATCTCGGCCGATGCGGTGCATTGGGGCGCCATCGGGCCGATCGTCGCTAGCTGGGTGGTGACGCCCTTCATGTCCGGTGTGATCGCCTTCGGCCTGTTCATGAGCGTGCAGGCGCTGATCATCAATACCGACAATCCGTTCAAGAATGCCAAGCGCTTCGTGCCGGTATACATGTTCCTGACCGGCTTCATGGTTTCGCTCATGACCTTCACCAAAGGCCTCAAGCATGTCGGCATCGACCTGGCCACTTCGCAGAGCCTGTTGCTCTCGGTAGCCATGGGCGTGCTGGTGGCGCTGCTCGGCATGGCTTTGCTGACTCGCATTAAGGTTGACGAGGAGGCTGATCGGGCATTCCATTTCGCCAGCGTGGAAAAGGTCTTCGCCGTTCTGATGATTTTCACTGCCTGCGCCATGGCCTTCGCCCATGGCGCCAACGACGTGGCGAATGCCGTTGGGCCTCTGGCAGCGGTGGTCGGCGCGATCCAGGCCGGTGGCGATATGACCATCGGTGCCAAGTCCACCGTACCGGGCTGGGTGCTGCTGCTGGGCGCGGTCGGCATCGTGATCGGCCTGGCCACCTATGGCTATAAGGTGATTGCCACCATTGGGCGTGAAATCACCGAGCTGACGCCGAGCCGCGGCTTTGCCGCCGAGCTGGCCACGGCCTCCACCGTGGTGACCGCATCGGCCATGGGGCTGCCGATCTCTACTACCCATACGCTGGTCGGCGCGGTACTGGGTATCGGTATCGCGCGCGGTATCGGCGCGCTGAACCTGGGCGTGATCGGCAAGATATTCACCTCCTGGCTGGTTACCCTGCCGGTTGGCGCGGCCCTTTCGATCGTCTTCTTCCTGTTCTTCCAGGCCATCTTCACCTGATAGCCGACCAGGCCCGTACCGCCGCAGCGCAGCGCCCCGTCCAGTCGACGGGGCGTTTTGCTTATGGGGCTCCCCTGCAGGCCGATTCGTGTTTCACTGCCGGCACTATCCGCTGAAAATTAACGGAGGTAGCCGGTGGCCCTTCCCCCGCTCAAGCAGCGTTTCGCCGAACTCATTGCCGCACCCTCGGTCAGCTGCACCCAGGCGCACTGGGACCAGAGCAACCGCCCGGTGATCGAACGGCTCGCCGCTTGGCTTGGCGACCTCGGCTTTGTCTGCGAAACCCAGGAAGTGGCGCCCGGCAAGTTCAATCTGCTGGCCAGCTACGGTTCCGGTCCTGGCGGGCTGGTGCTCGCCGGGCATAGCGACACCGTGCCCTTCGATTCCGAGTTGTGGCAGTCCGACCCGTTGCGCCTGCGCGAGGCCGACGATCGCTGGTATGGCCTTGGCAGTTGCGACATGAAGGGCTTCTTCGCGCTGATCATCGAAGCGGTGCTGCCGCTGCTCGACCAGTCCTTCAAACAGCCGCTGCTGATCCTCGCCACCTGCGACGAGGAAAGCTCCATGTCCGGTGCCCGCGCATTGGCAGAAGCCGGCCGGCCGCTGGGGCGGGCCGCAGTGATCGGCGAGCCCACCGGATTGCGGCCTGTGCGTCTGCACAAGGGCATCATGATGGAAGGCATCGAGATCCATGGGCAGAGCGGGCACTCCTCCAATCCGGCCTACGGCCATAGCGCGTTGGAGGCCATGCACGGCGTGATGGGCGAGCTGCTGGCGCTGCGGCGGCAATGGCAGCGCGAGTACGACAACACGCTGTTCGATGTGCCCGTGCCGACGCTTAACCTCGGCTGCATCCATGGCGGCGACAACCCCAACCGCATCTGCGGCCAGTGCGCGCTGGAGTTCGACCTGCGCCCATTGCCCGGCATGGACCCCGAGCAGCTGCGCGCAGCCATTCGCCAGCGCCTGCAGCCGCTGGCTGAACAGCACCAGGTGACGATCGAGCTGGCGCCGCTGTTCCCCAGCGTGCCGCCCTTCGAGCAACCGGCGAGCGGCGAGCTGGTCAGACTCGCCGAACAGCTGACAGGCCACACCGCCGAGGCAGTGGCGTTCGCCACCGAAGCGCCTTATCTTCAGCAGCTTGGCTGCGAGACGCTCGTCCTGGGGCCCGGCGACATCGCCTGCGCCCACCAGCCGGATGAATATCTGGATCTCGACAGAATCGAACCCACCGTAAGGCTGCTGCGCGCCATGATCGATCACTACTGCCTCCAGCCGGCCAGCCGAGGATAGGGGCAGCTTCGACACACGAATCTGCTCCCGCGCCCGCATTCCTCACCCGGCTACCGGACCTCAAGCTGTCACCTGAAGGCTTTTGCAACATGCACGACTACGTCACCTGGCTTCGCGACTCCTCGCCCTACATCAACTCGCACCGTGAGCGCACCTTCGTGGTGATGCTCCCGGGCGATGGGCTGGAACACCCCAATTTTGGCAACATCGTCCACGACCTGGTACTGCTGCACAGCCTCGGCGTGCGCCTGGTGCTGGCGTTTGGCTCACGCCCGCAGATCGAGGCACGGCTGGCCGCACGCGGCATCGAACCGCGTGTGCACCGCGGCTTGCGCGTCACCGATTCCGCCGCGCTGGAATGCGCGATCGATGCTGTCGGGCACATGCGCATCGCCCTAGAAGCGCGGCTGTCGATGGACATGGCTGCCTCGCCGATGCAGGGCGCGCGGCTGCGCGTGGCCAGCGGCAATTTCGTCACCGCGCGGCCGATCGGTGTGGTCGAGGGGGTCGACTATCAGCACACCGGCGAAGTGCGGCGCATCGACCGCAAAGGCATCGGCCGGCTGCTGGACGAGCGCACCATCGTGCTGCTGTCGCCACTGGGTTATTCGCCCACCGGGGAAATCTTCAACCTCGCCTGCGAAGACGTCGCCACCCGCGCGGCCATCGATCTGCAGGCCGACAAGCTGGTGCTCTACGGCGCCGAGCGTGGCTTGCTGGACGAGAATGGCCAGCTGGTGCGCGAGCTGCGCCCGCCGCAGATTCCCGCTCACGTGGCGCGCCTGGGCAGCGATTATCAGGCCGAGTTGCTGGACGCTGCCGCACAGGCCTGCCGCGGCGGTGTGCGGCGTAGCCACCTGGTCAGTTATGCAGAGAACGGTGCGCTGCTCAACGAGCTGTTCACCCGCGACGGCGCCGGCACCTTGGTGACCCAGGAGCAGTTCGAGCAGTTGCGCGAGGCGACCATCGAAGACGTGGGTGGACTGATCGATTTGATCACGCCGCTGGAGGAGCAGGGCATTCTGGTACGCCGCTCGCGCGAGGTGCTGGAGCGCGAAGTGGAGCAGTTCAGCATCGTCGAGCGCGACGGGCTGATCATCGCCTGTGCCGCGCTTTATCCCATTCCCGATTCGGACTGGGGCGAGTTGGCTTGCCTGGCGGTCAACCCCGAGTATCGTCATGGCGGTCGCGGCGATGAATTGCTCGAACGTATCGAAGCGCGGGCGCGCAAGCTGGGTCTGAAAACTCTGTTCGTACTCACTACTCGCACCGCCCACTGGTTCCGCGAACGCGGCTTCGAACCCAGCGGCGTCGAACGCCTGCCGGCGGCGCGGGCGTCGCTATATAACTTCCAGCGGCAGTCGAAGGTGTTCGAGAAAAGCCTGTAAGACGATAAAGGCGCTTGAGGCTGCAAGGCTGGACGAAAAGGCGGGCCGTGGTTGTTTGTTACGCCTTCGGCTAATCCGCCCTGCAGCCGTAGGTGGGCCGGACAGCGCTCCGCTTTAGCTCGCGCGGGACCGGCGGCAACGCGCCAGGCGGGGATTGATGCGGGGGCGTAAGTTTCTAGGGTGGGCTTCAGCCCACCAGAACGGGACCGGCGGCGATACGTCAGGCGAGGCGTAGGTGCGGGGTGTAAGCAAGCGGTGGGCTGAAGCCCACCCTACGCACTACCGCGCTCAGATGCCGATGGACAGCAGGCTCGCCTGATAGGCCGCGACGAACTGGTCGAAATCCGATTCCTGCTGGGCTTCCAGCGCGGCCTGTTCGTCGTGGGAACGTTGCGCTGCGGTTTCGAATGCTGCCTGCTCGGCAGCGTCCAGTGGTTGACTACGGAAGTACTCGGCATGGGCCAGGCTCTGTCGCTGGGCGAACTGGCTAAAGCTTTCGCCGCTGCGTTTCAGCGCGTCGAGCACCCGCGCCGATGGCGTCAGGCTGCTGTCGGCGACCTTCGCCTGCTGTGCGGCGAGCGCCCGTGCATGCTGGTCGCCGCCCTGGCTCTGGTCCAGCAGTGCCGCGACCCTGCCGATTTCGCCGAGCAGCTCCTGCGCCCAGGCCTGTAGGCTGATCTGCTCGCCGCCGCGGCGCAGTTCGAGGCCCGGCTTGCGTCCTTCGGTGACTACCTTGAGGAAATTATCACTGCTGGCACCACATTCACCGTCGGCCAGGCAAGGGCTGTCTTCCAGCGTGCAGAACAGCAGAAATGCATCGAGGAAGCGTGCTTCGTCGAGGTCGATGCCCAGCGGCAGGAAGGGGTTGATGTCCAGGCACCGCACTTCGATGTACTGAATGCCGCGTGCGCGCAGCGCCTGCAGCGGGCGTTCGCCGCTTTCGGTGACGCGCTTGGGACGGATGTTCGAGTAGTACTCGTTTTCGATCTGCAGCACGTTGGTGTTGAGCTGCAGCCAGTTGCCCTCGGCGTCCTTGGTGCCCATCGCGGCGTAAGCCGGATAAGGCGTCGAAACGGCCTTGTGCAGGCTGTCGGTGTAGCTGGACAGGTTGTCGTAGCAAGGTGTCAGGCCGGCCTGGGCGTTGCTCTGGTAACCCAGGTCGCTCATGCGCAGGCTGGTGGCCCAAGGCAGGTAGAGGGTGTCATCGTCGAGTTGTTCGAGCTGGTGCGCGCGGCCGCGCATGAAGCTGAGATCCAAAGCCGGGGATGCACCGAACAGATACATCAGCAGCCAACTGTAGCGACGGAAGTTGCGGATCACTGCGATGTAGCGCGAGGACTGATACTCCTGGCGGCTGCGCGCGTCGTCATCTTCAGCCTGCAGCAGCGACCACAGCGCCTCGGGCAGCGAGAAGTTGTAGTGGATGCCGGCGATGCACTGCATGGTCTTGCCGTAGCGCAGCGCCAGGCCCTGGCGATAGACGTGCTTGAGCCGCCCGATGTTCGAGCTGCCGTACTCGGCGATAGGGATCTGCGCCTCTTCCGGCAGATGCCCCGGCATCGACGGGCTCCAGAGCCATTCGTCGGCGAGCTTGCTGTAGGTGTAGCGATGGATGGCGTCCAGCTCGGCCAGGGTCTGCTGCGGATCGGTTGCGGTGCCGGTGATGAACTCCAGCAGCGCCTCGGAATAATCGGTAGTGATCTTCGGATGCGTCAGCGCCGAGCCCAGCGCGTGCGGATGTGGGGTCAGCGCCAGTTCGCCGTGAGCGTCGATGCGCAGGCATTCGCGCTCGATCCCATGCAGGCATTGCGAGAGCAGCGGAAGGTTCGAGGGCTCGGCCAGCAATGCCAGGCGATGGGAGAGGAGGTCGCTCAACTGTGGATTCCTTCACGCGAAAGTGGGGCCAATATGGGGTGGCGAGCGGCAAGCTTCAAGCTACAAAAGCTGTAATACCTGTTCATCTGAGTATCGGTTAGGCGCGTGCATTCCCTCGCCCCTCGTGAGAGAAGGAATGCAATGCCTGACGCTTCAGTGAACAGCCTTGCAAAGCCTCATATTGTCGGCCGCTACTTACAGACAGGCGAAGGTCGATTGTGCTTTGGCGATCAGCTTGTCGCCTTGATGAACCTCAGCTTCGAGCACCTGGGTACGACGCCCGGCATGCACCACCCAGGCGCGGCAGGTGAGTTCGCCTTCGGTCACCGGGCGGATGTAGTTGAGCTTGCACTCCAGCGTCACGCTGTTCGGCACGCCGTCGTTGAGGCTGTGGCTGGCCTGACCCATGGCGGTGTCGATCAGCGAGAACAGCGCGCCGCCGTGCAGCTTGCCGTGCAGGTTGCGCAGGCCGTCGTGCATGCTTAACCCGAGTATGGCCTCGCCGTTCTCGGCCTTGTGGATTTCCAGGCCGAGCAAGCGGCCGAAGGCGCTGGAATTGCCCACCGCCTCGACTTGAATGCTCATGCTTTATGGTGCCTTGTTAACAGTTAGTTGAATGATTCTATAATCGATTCAACGAGTTATGTTTGGTAACTTTTTTGGTAGAAGCAGGTCTGCCCGCCATTGGTACTAGCTGTTAAATAGCCGCCGCACGCTAAAAGCTTTCCCTACCTCAACCTTATGCTTAGCACGTACGGCGCGAAGCGGTGTCTCCGAACCGTCCGGACCAACCCGAACGAGCATGCCGTTCTTCTCCATTTCCAAGGTATGGCCTGCCGCGATCGCACGCAGGTACGCAGCATGGGTGGCGGCGGCTGCAACCTGAGGGATTATTTCCTCGCAACGGTCAATTTCTTCCTCATTAAACTCGGCCAAGATTATTATTCCTCCAATAACACCCACAATGCCTGACGCCAAGAGATCTCTATCTCCGTTGTGCTAATAGCAGCTTGCCAGCTTTTTGACCTACGACATACTGTTTGAGGTTCAGAGCGGAAGGCAGTGTTTCATGATTGCAGGGGCAGGTCGAATCGTCCGTGCCCCCTTGTGGCTGGGGGTAACCTTGCCTCGCTTTGGCTTGTGACTGAGCTAAAGCTAGAGCTAACAGCGGCGTTCGTTCACAGTCGGCGCGGTGGTGTCGCGACCGGTGTGGCTCCGCTTGCATGGTCCCTATATCCGAAATAGCCCCCCTAAAAGTGGTTGGGCGCAGTCATATTGAGAGATGTCGTATGGCAGTTAGGCTGGAATTTCTAACTCAAGATCCAGAAGAAATCGCGCTGGCTACGCGCTACTGGGCGATGAGTGAAGATGGCGTTTACTTGGAAAAAGTTAGTGCACTGGTACCATTTCGCGAAATCACACAGTCCGGAATGATCTCTAAACATGTGCGGTCGTTTTGCCAGGCGTTCGATGAAAACCAAGCTTGCAACAAATGCAAAGGCCCAGTCCTAGTCACTAGTCGGGCTGACGCAAAACGGCAGTTCCAGCACTCAGTGACGCCCTGTGAGGCGTGTTCAGAGGTGCTGCAGCGAGAGGAGCTTGCACGTCATCGGGCAGCGGAAATCGAACTGCAGAATCAGCTGACTAGCCGGATCGACTACATGCGCACCGTGTCGATTTCATATGCTGATCTTACAGACGACCAACGCTTCATCCTCCTTGCCATTGACGCCTTGATCACACCTCGTCTCGCCCATAGCGCTTTTACTGAAAGTGACTGCGAGGCCCTGGCACCTTGGGAGGGCACGTCATATTTGAAGCGCCTTTTCAGGGCAGGTGTCATTTGCGACGATCCGGAAGCTGCAAGGTCGGGCACCTACTATCTTCATGATGGGAAGCTGCAAGCTATAACGAGCTCACTCCAGTTCTTCCTGCCTCCTGATGAGTTATTGGGCCGAGGCGCTGAAGCTTTGGAGACCGTCACCGAGCGGCAGCTTACTGATGCCGAAGCAATGTTCAATCTCTGGCTCGACTATGCAGTGGGTGACGTGCTCCGATATTTGCTGGATCAATGCAGGATTTATAACCACGACCTCGATTATGAGGATATTGAAAAAATCAAGGCCACACTCCGATTTGGGCTGCACACATATAGTGTTTCCCAGCTCTGGTTCGTAATGTGGAAGGTCGTCAGGGATGCTGCGAGTCTCGCGAACCGCGAGTATTACAATCGGCCCAAGGCGGCAGCGACAATTCCCAACAAAATTCGTAAGCAAATCGAATTGGCTGATAAACACAAGGGTATAGACAGGTATTGGGATCGTCCCGAGCATCACATAGCCGGCTCGCTGGGAATGGCGTTTCTGACGCTGTTTGAAGTTGACGAGTACACAGAAGGGAAGCATGCACTGGCCAGCTTTGCTCAGCTAAGCGCGCAAGCGAGTGCTGGGGAGGTTCAGGGGATGGCCAACCACTTTATGCAGGGTGCGCTGAACAGAAATGTTTCACTTTGGGCGATGGAGCAGTTCGCTGGGCTAATCCGTGCAGGCTTCGACACTAATGGTGCTTTGGATGAGCTGGTGAGGCTCAACCCGGAAACATTTACATAGCGAATGCAATGTTTTCGAAAAGTTATCGATGCGTTTTAGGATTCTGCATCGGCAGCCCTCCTTCCCAAGACTCCCCCGTAGACGCTGTAATACCTAGAAGAGCATCTGTTGCTTCGTAGGCAAGATACCAAGGTGCTTTATTTTTCAACCTTACTTAAAAAGCCTCTGTCTGACCGGATATTGGAAATGAAATACTTAACTGTTCCTTGAATATCATCATTTAAGCGCTCCAGATCATTCTCGATATGTTCGAGGTATTTATCGCCTCCAGCAATCTTAGCTACACGCTTAAGAATTTTGGTTGTATCGTCGCAGCGATAGGCGGTTAATGCCAAATCTCCAGGCTTCCAGCAGGGTGATGACATAAACGCTTCAACCAGCTCTCGGCGCGCTGTTTTGCAACGATCCCAATCAACGAACGGCAAAAATTTTAAGAAGTCAGGCCCATCATCTGCCTTAGCCAGTTCGTGATATAGCAAGGGAAACAGCGCAGCAACTATCAGCGAGACTGGCTGGCATCGAGCGTCAAGTAAGGATGGCATCAGTCGGCCGGCAGCGCTTAGAAGCGTATTACACGCCGCTTTTTCCGCATCGAACATAAGCCTAGCGCAGGCTTCGCTCGCGGCCTCATCTAGGTCAATTTTATGTCGCTCCCGCAGAGCAACGGCTATTTCATCAACGGCGGCAACAATGCGCTCGCGAGCTGCAACCGGCGCTCTATCAAAAGCAATTAGATTCCGGCAAGCGACGTCAGCGTCAACAGCGCGTCCCAGCCCTGCATTCACCACCCATATACCATCCAGCTGTGCACCAAGAATCTCGAAGAGCATGAGCAGGAAGTTGGTTTCATCTCCCTCGAATCGCCTACGCAAGCATCGCGTTAGAGTCCGACGAACGATCTGAATTTTCTGAGAATCGTTGAGCTTCGGGATAAGAGCTCTGGCTACCTTAACCTGAGTATTCAGCGGAAGGATCTCTTGCAGGGCGATCCTCGTCCAAACGTTGACTGAGTTTCTTGGGAGGCACTCCAGTATACGCTCGCCGATTTGATTATCAGAAAGCAGCTCTGCAAGCTGTTCTTCGTCAGCTTGCTCAAGCACGCTAACAAGTAGCTTTGACAATGCAGTTTTAGTCAGACGTTTTTCATTCAACAACCAGCTCACATCAAACGCCGTAGGAGCAATCGTCTGAGTGAGCAATGAGTCTCGTTGCTTTGATGCACATGACGTGATCAGTACGTCGCGAATGGCTGGCAACGCATCGATTTTATGTGCCCGTTTGAGAAGCATCAGGCAAAGCTGACGGGTTTGGAAGCCGTTGGCCTCACCCAGCCATCGAAGCTTCTCAGCAACGGCCTCAGGGGAGAGCCTGCTAAACACCGGCTCGGCAGCAGCGGCTTGCCAGTCATTAATCAGGAATGGAAGCAGAGCGCTGCCAGTTCTTTCAGCCAGCTCGTTGCTAACGTCGGTTAGAGCTTGCCCTATTCGGTGAATGAGTTTTTCATCATTAGCAACGCGATTTGCAAGGTCCCCGCCCTGAGCTACAAGCGTGGCGATTATGGTTGTAGGTGCCTTCAGCAGCGCATGCTCGACCCGTTCCTCTGCTCCTCTACCGAGGCCCTTGGCAATATTGGGAACCAGATCGACGATAGCTCCCTTGGCATCAGACTGGGTCAAAAGATCAATAGCCCCCTCGGGGGAGCGTTCGGCAAGCTGCTCGGCAAGCTGCCTTACAGCCGCGCTACCCGAGGGCATGCCTTGCCCTCGTATCTTGCGCACGATTGCCCCTACAAAATCCCATGCATCGTTTACCGATAGGGTACTGACCGCCCGATGAGTTGCTTCAGCCAAAAGGGGGTCCAATAATCTAACTGCGGCTGAGCTCTTCACCATTCCCGAATTGGCAATGTCCAGCAACCCCAAGGCGGCGGTAGGAGACTGATGTAATTTGTCGAGCAATTCGTCCCACAGCAGTGCGATACGTAGCGCCGATGCGCTATCTGCATCACGAGCATTAAGTAAAGCGATTTCCTCATCCGATAGCAGCCTGGGCAGTGGCTCCATAAAGACCCGGTGGACGATTTCTCCTGTCCACTTATGTCTATTATTCTGTACTGATCGGCCGTCTACTCGACGACCTAACCAGTCACCAAACTTGCTCCTAGCATTCATCGGTGCAAAGACGAGATCAAGATCACGTCCGCCAATCTTTCTAGGGGAAAGCGCGAACGTCGAAAGTGCGAATCGTCGCCGAATATCAGGCCATAGCGCTGTGAGTAAGCGCAGGGCGATCAGCTCAGGATCAGGTGCATCGAACACCACTACAGGCTTCGCATCCTCTAGAAAAAGTGCTTCGAGCAACTCGCTGGCACTGAACGAGCGGACCGGAGGAAGAGGCTCCTCATAGGAGCCCTCCAACGTTATGCGGGCTGCGTCTCGCTCATTTGGTAATTCTGATGAGCCAAGTAGGCGAAGAATTGGTAGCAATGGCGGCTTGATTGCCCATGCCTCTGCGTCAATCAATATGCTCATCGTACGAACGCAGCCCGCCCGAGCAACGGAATGATCCTGCCATGTCCTAGCAATAACGTAATATTTCCCGCTCGGTAGCGGATAGGCCGAAAGATAAGGTGTAAATTGCTCTCTAGGGCGTAAAGGCCCCGCCACATCTGAAAGGCGATCGATAACGGCTTGATCGTCTTTAGACAATATGGCTGAAGAAGCAATGAGTTGATGCCCCTTGCGATAGCCGTGGATTTGGACATCCGCTGTGATCACAGAATCAAAGTCCTACAGCCCATAAAATGGGAAGGGTGATGTCAGGGTTTTTCACCCACTTATTCTGATCCTCTATAGCGACCCACCCCATATTTCTCGCGCCTGCTTCAAGGAAAGCTGTCCGATAGGTCGGATCGTTTTTCAGATCACCCCCAACACTACTGAGTCCAAATACCTGGACATCGAGGCTATCTAGGTCTGCCAACTTACCAGCAACAAGTGGGTACTCACGCTCAAGGTAAGTCATTGGGCCTGCCTGGAAGGTTCCGATGTCAACCCGGTCCCATGCAGTGACCACAACGGATAGTCGCGGCGGCCTACCGTCCTCTCGTAAAGCGAGTGAATCCTCTAGAAAACGGATAAGCTCGCAAAGCATTACCTGTGTGGGAAGTCCTGGCTCTTCGTCTCCACCAATTCGCTCTATCAGCGTTCGAGACGCCACCCAGTCGAGGGGGCGAACATCTTGATCAGAGCCGACCCTAACGAAGAGCAAAGCGCCATTAGCGCTCTCAAGCTCGTCCATCCAGTCAGAATCGATCTCGCTGTTTAGCACTGCGTTGCGCCATAGCTCTCCCGATCTGTCAGGCACAACAATCCTAGCTTTCGGCCCTCCTAAGGTCGCAGCAACGACGACCTCAAAGTCTCGTCGGGCATCGCTATGTTCAGTACGAGGTGCGAAGTCTCCTGAAAAGATATGCTCGCTCACTTCGAGAACGAAGTTGATGTCTTCAGGCTGTTCAGCGGCATGTAGGGCGCCATCACCAGTATCAAGGGCTTGCCATAGTGTGCCAATGTAGTTGGTCTTCCCTGAGTCAGGCCCACCTAGCAGTATAATTGCTCGGCTCATGTGGTCCTCCTATAGGTTAGGTAGGCACGATCACCCTCAGCGGTTTCTTTCGAGCGCCAGAAGGCTGGACGATCCGTTCTTGCACCAATAGTTAGGTTAACCAGCTCTGCCAAGCCATGCCCCGCAGCTACACTTTCGGGGCGGTCAGAGAACGGAGCGACACCAATGATCTGTGCTTCTGCACCACGCCGATTAATTTCATCCCGCAAACGTTGAGCTATTTGGTCATCGAGAATATGAGAATCGTGATGAGTCACCACGGCTATTAGTCGCGCTTTACGGCCTTCCAGCATGCTCTTCAAGCGTGCTGCCAGTTGCCCCATACGGACGATCAATCCATTTCTTTTTTCGAGATTTGCGAGCGAGCGTCCGTCGAGAACGACCCATATGGCCTCTGCTGATTTGAGGAAGTCCAGCCGATCGACTCTTGCCGTGCTGATAAGCTCCTGTGTCCACTCCCCAGGTATATCTGGAAGCGCCAGATCGACGCGACGTCCATCCGATTGTCTCACAAGGCGAAGGTGCATGAAGCCTGGTCTACGGTCGTCAGCCATCTCAGTATGCACCGTCATCTGTTCCGGTGCGCTGCCCTCGTTCCACACCCGAGCGCCACGAGCAATTTCTTCAAATGCCGTCAGGCTCTTGCTATCAGCAAAGGACCAACCCTCCAATTTCGCGTGTGAAATCAATAAATATAGACTGGCAAGGCATGCCGTTTTACCGGATTCTGGATCCCCGAGGATACCCACCACGCTGACATATCTCGCTCCCATCATCTTATTCAGTTCGTCCGGGCCAAGCGTACGGCTGGAGGGGAACGGTCGAGTATGGGTAGGCTGATCAAGTACGGCAGCACCTAGCCGATCACCGAGCGGTGACGAGACCTCGCTTATATCGTGGTCCCCTTCGTCTAATGACGCAGAGCTTGCGTCATTAGCGGCTCGGTTACCGCAAGTTGATGGGTTGCGCTCAAGCGCACAGATTCCGGTCTCGTCGACAGTGCACCCCTCAAATGTGCAGGTCCCGCTCATAGCTTGGCCGGTCCATTTGTTATCAATTTGGCGAACCCAGCTTCAAGTAACGCCCGCTCGCCCCACTCCGAAACACGCCGTTTCACTGCAGCGCCAGGGCCATCCACCAGGCCTGTTGCCAATGCGTGAAGGAGCGGGAAGACGGAAGGATTATCGGCAACGACACCTTTGGTAAATGCGCAGCCGAGCACTTCTCGGTCGTCGCCAATCGCCGCGAGCAACTCTTCGAGATTGAACTCAGGGTCATTCTCCAAGGTTCGCAATACGATTTCACGATGCACGTCGCAAGGAAGGCGGCGCAGCAGCTTGGCGCCCTCGATTCCGGCAGCAACGATCCGTGTTGGCTCGGCGATAGCGGATAGCTGTTTGTTTAGAAGTCGGCTTCGGCCAAGTTGAGCCCACCAAAGAAAATCCAGTTCCTCGCGATCCAAAGTGGCATTACGGCGTAGCGCCTCAACGGTCTTGGCCATAGCCTCAGTAATATTGTGCGTTATCTCATCTTCAGTAACGGTGATCTCAACATCAGCAGGGTCAGGAACAACTGAACGCTCTCTCGCCTTCTCCGCTGATAGTTCGCTCCGTTTAAAAGCTGCCTCAAGTACCTCACGGCGGAGGTTTTCTCTACGATAAGCGTCTAGCACAGGTTGATATGCGATGGCAGACCACAGCGCAGCTGCGTAGACATCAGCGGTCTGGTATCCGCTGATGCCAGGAGCGGCGCTAATAATGGAAACCATCGCCATTCCAGCACAGACGCCTACCTCAAGTGGGCGTTCTTCATATAGATACGAGGATGATTTCTTTTGTATGGCTTTTTGGACTTCTGCCCCCAATTCAGGCGATGGAGTACCGTCACCGCTTAGAGCTTCCGCAATCTTCGCCGCCTTAGAGATGAGCTTCGATACAGTAGTCTCCTTGCCCCAAGTTGTTGCAAGACTGTTCGCTGCTGCGAGGCGAGAATTGACATCGTCGTCTCCAACGGAGACACCAGAAACTCTCATGTGGACCGCAATATTCTCCATTACTCAACTCCGTCCTTTCGCTCGTCAATCAACTGATCGATCATCATCTCAACCTCGGCGAGCTTCCCATCTAGTACAAGCCGCTCTAGCAGTCTGCGCTCTAACCCCTGCGACATTGTTTCATTGAATTCTTCTGGAATAGCGTCTAGAGAAACGAGAATGCGCAGACGCTCTCCTTCGAGCAGGTCCCGGAAGAACCTAAGCCGTGCGACCTCATAACCATCTACAGAGAGTGGCATGAGCTTTTGCTCTCCAGCCGAAGGCTCAATCGCGACCATCTCAATGGTCGGCTCCACCGCAGGTACATCGGCCGCTGCAGTCAGAGCGCCTTGTGGCTGATTAATTGTGGGGAGTTCTGCCTTGCGGAAAAACGGGCATCCCAGTCGATAGTTGGGATTCGCTCCACCAAGGCGCTTCTCATCTGCCTCAAAACAAGTCCGCTCAGAGTTCCAGGCCCTAGGGTGAATTTTTACCGAGAGGCCATCTATATCAGGATCCCAGTCGAATTCGATGATGTTATAGGTGAAGGTGTAAGTGGCGTTGGACTGAAATGGCACCGTAGCACCGGCCGCGAGCATCATCAGGTCGGAACCTTGCTCGATATTATCGACGGATACCTTGGGGTCGTGTTCATGACCGGAAATGAAGACTCTTGCTCGGCTCCGAACGTAATCCCGGACCTGATCTTGGTCCTTGTACCAGCTTAACGGATGGTGAACGAGAATAATGTTCTCGACTCCAGCCGTTCGCGGAATAATGAACTGGCGATTGCCTATCATCAGCTCCGGGTGCTCACCGCGTTCTTTGCCATGGCAGAGTAGGGAGGAGTTGAACCTGATGAAGCGAATGGCTCGCCCAGGCGCTAGCGTCACTACCATCTCAGAGGCGTAGGCGGCCTCGCCATTGAGGGGGCACTCATAGCCGAAGCTGAAGCTCTCGTAGTCCTTGAAACGGGCAAAGAGTGCCTGACGAACATAAGGGTCACTTAAAACAGCCTCATATTCTGCCTCTCCTCCCTCTCGTATCTGGTCGAGGATCGTTCTGACCGCAGGCGTTAGCTTTGTCCGATCAAGGTCATGGTTGCCCGGCACCATCTGAACACGGTTGATTGGTACTCCGATGCTGTTGGCCAGCTCGTCCAGCCATTTGCCGGCTTCGTCATACTCAGCCTTCACTCCCGACTGAGCAATATCGCCAGTAACCAAGATGCCATGGGCGAAACCACCTGGAATCTTCGACACAACATCCCTGGCATCCTCGATCAGCTGCTGCTTTACGTCATTGTGGGTGTGTAGTCGGTGATCCCTTTCTTGTCCAAAATGGATATCGGATACATGAACAAAGACTGCAGACATTTGCTCTCCCTAATCTGCTGCGTCGGTAGGGGCAGTTTCTAGCATTATTAGTGGCTTTTTGCGATGGCTTACAGGCTAGGTTTCAGAACACCCGGCTACTTGCCCAAGCGGCTAGCCGCTGTCGCACCCGAGGCTGCGTATGAAACCAGTGATTCCAGCCTCATGACACGCCAAGATTTTTGTTCCCCTTTGAAACACCCTCTGTGTGCAGCGCGAGAGCTCCTTGACGCCCATAGCTTCTCTCGACTGTTTGCCCGTTTCTTGTCTCTCACTGTCAACGTTATAGTTTGGTTTAGGTCGTGCGTGGGAGCTCGACTACTCGGGGATCGTTCTGCTTAGCCTTCAAAATACGGTTTTCGGTTATTAGCACTTCGTTGAGGGAAGCGAGTTTGGCGACCTTATTGCGCAGCTCCTCTATCTCAAGACGCATCGCCCGGCCTTTCTCCCGCTCGGCACGTAGATCCTGATGCTTCACATCGCGCTGAGCGCGGCTAGAGCGCCCCTGAACCTCGCGGATTATCTCGGCGATATTCGGATAGTGGTTATGGATCAGCGCCGCCGAAACACCCGCCTCACGTGCTACTGCTGCGATGGTAACCTTCTTCTCATCTGTCTTTGCCCGACCACGCTCAATGCGGCGAAGCGCAAGCAGTAGCTCCTTTTCTCGGGCATCGGCGGACTTACGTTTGATCGTCATGCCGCGTCGCTCTCTGGGTCGTAGCCAAGCTGCTTGAATACATCGCGGCAGCGATCCAGGTCGCGCAGAACACGTATACGACCGCTTTCACCAATGTCGCCGCATTCCAGCAATTCCTTAAGGTTGCTGTAGAGCTGGCGGTAAATGCCGAGGTGGCCGCGTCCGATCACGGCACTACTGCAGTCGCCGCAGCGCGTCCGCTCTAGTGTGTTGCCTATGCAGCCGTCATTGTCGGCTGTGCACCAGGCGTGCCCGTTGCTTCGGATTGCTGTGCTCTCAGCGATCGAAATTACCATCGTCTGGTGATTCTTGAAGAGGGCGAGGTTGGCCGGGTCGCGCTGCCATCTTTTGATCGAGCGACCGTAACCGCCCGCCAAAGCATCGTCGCCCAGCCAACTATTCACCGTGCCGAGCTTGATGTCTTCGAGCTCTGCCTGGATATCATCGTACAGCTCCAAATCTAGATGGCCACCCCAGCGATCATCCATCGCATAGCCAAGGGTCATGTCCAAACTCCAATGCGCAAAATGCTCGCGTAAGTAGCGCAGATCGCCAAACTGGCTGTGGGCTACATAGTTGGCGAATTTGCGGCGGAACTGGTGGCTGGTAAGAGGCCAGTCCAATCCGGCATTTTTGGCGAATGCCTTGAGCGAATGTCCCCATGCTTCATTCGACAAAGTCCGTGCCTGATTACTCTTCTGTGGGGTCGTTCCTAGAAATAGCGCATGACGATGTTTTTGTGCTTGGGCGATTTCGGGGTCGAGCGGGTTGTTGTTGCGTCTCACGGCGATCTCGGTAACTATCATAGCTTGGTAAGGTTTAGCCCAGCGCTCCATCAGGCGTAGTGCATGCACTGCGCCCTTGGGGATCATCCAGTCGTGTACTCCGGTATCGGTCTTTTCCGACTTGGAGCGCATCCAGTGGAAGATAGTGCCGTCATCATCCTCAGTACGGCGGTGCGCCCCCGATTGCAAATTGGCTAATTCGTGGTTGCGGCAACCAGAGGTACTGGCGAGCACGATGTAGCACGCAGTGCGCAGGTCACGGAGCGCTTGGTTAAGCGCTGTCAGACCGCCTACCCAGTCAAGGGCTGTAAGGCATCGATTCTTGGCGTCGAAGATTGCCCAGAGCTTTTGTGCTCTCCGCTCTGCTGCGGCAGCATCGACGGCATCTCGTAGATCGAGTAGGAGCTTGCCGCGCTGAACCTCCTCATAGGCCTTTTTGAACAGAATGCAGAACACCGTATCCGGCATCAATGGCGTCTTACCGCTATGCCTATGGAGCGCGCCTCTACCGGTCAACCCAGCCATGGCTGCAGCAGAAGTTCCAGGCCAGGGATGCAGCGGGATTGGGTCGTGAGTGTATTGACTCAACTCATAGAGCAATTCGACAGCCTTGAAACGGTTGAACAGGCCTCCCTGCGACAGCAGCTTGCCCTTGCTTCGGCGAATCTGGCGGTACTCCCGGCACGCAGCCGCATAATTCGTGCAAACAATGGGGGTGATCGCACCAAAGTGGTTAAGCGTGAGTGTGTCTAGGTAGCGTAAAAAGACCGTTATATGCCTAAAGAGCTGACTCAGTGTTCCCCCTTTCGGCCGTTGCTGGCCTGCCCTACCACGCCGCAGGTAGCGGTACATGATCTCCTTCATCACTGCTCTGAATGCAAGCGGCACCTGTTGGAAATCCAAGCGTCCTTGACTATCACGCATGTTGCTGGGCATGCCCTCGAGCAGCCAACAGTTATCACCGTAGCGACTGAGGATGACCCAGTGCCCCTCGACTTGGGTGGCACTCACGATAATGGCGTCGCGCTGGTCCTCTGGTATTTCGCGCGTATCATTAGGCTGTGATTCGACGTCTGCCCAAGATAGTGAAAATTCTGCATTGTTACTCATGCGAAGATCTCCAGATGCGACACCACATCGGAAGACCAGAAAGGATGCGGCTCGACGCGAGCGCGCTCGCGTGAGGCCTCGACGGCAGCGAGTTTGAAGACTCCACGTTTCAGTCCCTCAGCCACGATGTAGTCATCAATCAACCGAGGTATGTGCGCGTACTGTTGTGCCCAGCGTCGTTTGTCCATACGAGTGCGCTCGGTAAATACGCGATAGTAGAAACTGAACAGTTTATGTAAATCTTCGCCTGTCACTGCGTAATTGCGGCAGCGCAGGCAGTTGAGGAAATTAGTACAGGTAGCGCCTGCTTGCTTGGGGGCGTATTGGCCGTTTACTGGATCGCCGCAGCGGCCCATAGGCGTTACCTTATAAGTCGCACCGATGGTGCGAGTCAGCAACTCCTGGACCAGGATATCGCCCATGAATCGCCAGTTACGCTTGGCATCTTCATCCGGCAGAAGATAGTTTCGCCCTGCTACTTGGGGTGTGTTGCCGAGAGCAATGGCGGTAGTTGCCAAATCACCGTCCAGTAACTCGAAGATACGGTTGGCGAACGTCTTGCGTAGGCGTGAGATATTGATCCGTAGCGGCTGCCCATCGGCGTCTGTGAGACTGTAATCAGTCACAAGTTTTCGAACGCCAGACTGTAATACAGAATCGGTTAGTGCGGTGACCTGTCCCCTTCCGTTGTTGGTACGTGGCTGATATAGCCAGACACGTTGCTGCAGTTCGTCGGGGGCCTCGGCGCGTAGTAGCTCGGTGCGGTTGATTACGTGCCGGATCAGACGCTCAACGTTGTTCTTAACGGTCGGTGTGGACTCCAGCAGGCGCTCATGCGTGCTTTCACCGCGCAGGACGACCTTGCTGGTGTTGTGTCCGCGTCGTTTCCAGAGGATCAGGAACGTGCTGTTGTCCTTGGGGTGGGCACGTAGACAATCGCGGCCCATCTCCAGCAGTGGGGTGGTGTTGCGCCCTGTATGCAACGCCACGATCAGCAAGGCATACGTTAAGAGCTCGCTGGTCGGAGGTGCGTCGTTACACCAAATTGGCATGACCGCCCGTTTTACCGCTGCTGCGAACGCCTGGCGCTGGGCCTTCGGCAGAGGGGTTTCTCCCTTTGCCTTGCGGTTGCTATTCGGGAACGGATTGCGTGGGAAGGTGGCTGCGTCACCTGCGGTAACAAGAGCAATAAGACCACGCTGGCCGATCGCGTGGAGTACCGACTTTGTGGAACAGTAGATGCCCTTCTGAGAGACTGAAGAAACCCCCAGGCAAGCGAGGTGGCCGAGATAGCTGTCGATCAGCTCGCGATCAATGTCGGCCAGGGTTAGTTCGTGCCCCAGGGCGGTTGCACGCAGTACCAGATAGTCGAGGAAGTAGCGCAAGCCCCTGTTGCAATAGCCGGCCACTGTAGTGATCTCAACCATAGAGTCTTGTCCAGCCAAGAACCGCTCTATTTGCTGCTGGCAGGCATAGGTAATCAAATCGATACATCTGCCATACCAAGGGGAAAAATCGAACCGCCGCAGGCTACAGGCGTTGCGCTCGAAAGCGAGCAAGGTACTGGCTGGTGGAATGGTCTGGGGAAGCACTACGACATGCCCATGCCGATGAGGGCTTTGCTCGACCTGTGGAACGCTGAGATCGGTTCTAACGTAGACCTTGCGCTTGCCCATCAGGCCGTCTCCAAAATGTCATTCAACTCGTTGTCGTAGGCCAGCACGGCGCCATCTGCCAATTCGTTGATCAGATGCAGATACACCATCGTTGTTTGGATCGATTGATGACCAAGCTGCCGTTGCACGAACACCAACGGCTCTATGTCTCCGCGATTGCGCTGGAGAGCAACCAGCGTGTGGGTGGCATAGGTGTGGCGTAGCATGTGGGGGTAAACCTTGATGCCTAACTTCATGCCGATATTGCGGACGATGCGCTCGATGCCCTTCCCATCATTGGCGAAGGGTTCCCCAAACTGGTTAAGGAATAGCGGCTTGTATTTTGCTGACCTTAGAGAGCCCCGCTCACCGCGAATCTGGACTACATAACGGTGCAGGTCGGAAAGAAAGCGGCGACCGATATAGATATCGCGTGCCCTGCTACCTTTCGTCAGCATGCCATGGCCATCGCGTGGATCGAGCCGAATCCGAATGTTGCGCTCGCGTCTACCGGTCTTGTCAGGATCGAAGATGTAGGCAAGGGGGAACGTGGCAATTTCCTCTCGACGCAGGCCGGTCTGAATCCCGAGCCGGATCATCATTCGGTGATGGGGATTCTCAGCGGCCCGCAAGAGCGCTTTGATCTCGTCCATGCTTAAAAATTTTGGCAAGGTCCGATGCACGCGCGGCATAAGATCAATTGCCATAGCCTTGCCGCCACTGGCATTGGCGTGGGCCAGAAAGCCGGCCTCACGTTTGACTGTCCGCTCTTCGTGGCTAAACGGCAGCTTGGCCACCCATCCTTGAGTTTGTGCGTATTCGTAGAACTTGCAGATGTAGTGCAACCGCTGCCTGACCGTTGAAATGGCCAATTCGCACTCGACCAGGCAGTAGTCTCGGTAAGCGGCGACAACGCTCTTGGCCTCACCACGATCAACGTTGCGCCAATCGAGTTCATGTGCTTGGAGGAAGCTGAAGAAGTCGTACAGCGCACGGCCAGTGCTTGGCCAGGACTTCGTTGAACCTATGGCCCCGCGTAGAAGGTAGTGACGAATGAAATCATTGGCGGGCGCACAACTTTCCATCGTGTCCCAAAGCAGAATCGGAAAGCCGGTATACGAGCGCCCGGCAATCACTAAATCTTCGGTAGCCCAAACGAGCTCCATCAGCCAGCCCCCGCTCCGATGAGTCGAAAAATCCTTTAAGGACTCAGAGTCAGAGGCTTTAGCCGTGGTGTCTGAAGGTATCTAACTCATTATTCGTAAAGCTAGCTTGTTGCTAACACTTAGCAAGCACCAGAACATCTTATTTCCTCAGCTGCTTGGCATTGGCGAACAGCGCCGCCATGGCTGCGTTAGCCGGCGCGGGTTTGTCCTGCTTGGTGTGGCGCTCGGTGCGCGGCGCATTACCGCGCGGCTTGCTTGCGCCGCCACGTGGCCCTTCGGTCTTCTCGCCGGGGGTGTCGCTCATGCGCATGGACAGGCCGACGCGCTGGCGCGGGATGTCCACCTCCATGACCTTGACCTTGACGATGTCACCGGCTTTGACCACTTCGTAAGGGTCTTTGACGAACTTTTCCGACAGCGCGCTGATGTGCACCAGGCCATCCTGATGCACGCCGATGTCGACGAAAGCACCGAAGTTGGTCACGTTGGTCACCACGCCTTCGAGCACCATGCCGGGCGTCAGGTCGCTGAGCTTCTCGACGCCTTCCTGGAACTCGGCGGTCTTGAACTCGGGGCGTGGATCGCGGCCGGGTTTCTCCAGTTCCTGGAGAATGTCGCCGATGGTCACCAGGCCGAAGGTCTCGTCGGTGAACTGCTTGGGATCGAGGCGCTTGAGGAAGGCCGAGTCGCCGATCAGCGAGCGGATGTCGCGGCCGGTGTCGGCGGCGATGCGTTTGACCAGCGGATAGGTTTCTGGGTGTACCGCGGAGGCGTCCAGCGGGTTGTCGCCATTCATCACGCGGAGGAAGCCGGCGGCCTGCTCGAAAGTTTTGTCGCCCAGGCGCGGGACCTTCTTCAGCTGCGCGCGGGAAGCGAATGCGCCGTTGGCGTCGCGGTAGGCGACGATGTTCTGCGCCAGGGTGGCGTTAAGGCCGGAAATGCGCGCCAGCAGGGCGGCGGAAGCGGTGTTCACATCCACGCCGACGGCGTTCACGCAGTCCTCGACTACCGCATCCAGCGAGCGCGCCAGTTTCAACTGCGAAACGTCGTGCTGGTACTGGCCAACGCCGATGGCCTTGGGCTCGATCTTCACCAGTTCGGCCAGCGGGTCCTGCAGACGACGGGCGATGGACACCGCCCCACGGATCGAAACGTCCAGATCGGGAAATTCCTTCGCTGCCAGCTCCGAGGCGGAATACACCGAGGCGCCGGCTTCGCTGACCATGATCTTGGTGAGCTTCAAGCCCGGCACCTTCTTGATCAGCTCGCCGGCCAGCTTGTCGGTTTCGCGGCTAGCGGTGCCGTTGCCGATGGCGATCAGGTCGACGCCGTGCTTGGCACAGAGTTTGGCCAGTACCGCCAGGGTGCCGTCCCAGTCGTTGCGTGGTGCGTGCGGGTAGACGGTGGCGGTATCCAGCAGTTTGCCGGTGGCATCGACCACGGCGACCTTGCAGCCGGTACGCAGGCCAGGGTCCAGGCCCAATGTGGCGCGTGGCCCGGCCGGGGCGGCGAGCAGCAGGTCGTGCATGTTGCGCGCAAAGACGCCAATGGCATCGTCTTCGGCCTTGTCGCGCAGCTCGCCGAGCAGGTCGGTTTCCAGATGGGTGTAGAGCTTGACCTTCCAGGTCCAGCGCACCACCTCGCCGAGCCACTTGTCGGCGGCACGGCCACGGTTGTCGATGCCAAAACGCTCGCCGATCATCACCTCGCCCGGATGCATACTGCCGGGCGTCTCGTCGCCGACCTTGAGGCTGACGCTGAGCACGCCCTCGTTGCGCCCGCGGAAGATCGCCAGGGCGCGGTGCGACGGCGTGTTCTTCAGCACTTCATCGTGCTCGAAATAGTCGCTGAACTTGGCGCCTTCCTGCTCCTTCCCCGGCACCAGGCGGGCGCTGAGGGTGGCGTTGTGCTTGAGGAAGTCGCGCAGTTTCGCCAGCAGGTCGGCGTCCTCGGCGAAGCGCTCCATAAGGATGTACTTGGCGCCTTCGAGCACGGCCTTGGTGTCGGCAAAGCCCTTTTCGGCATTGATGAAGCGCTCGGCTTCGCTTTCCGGGTTCAGTTCCGGGTTGCCGAACAGCGCGTCGGCCAGCTCGCCGAGGCCAGCTTCCAGGGCGATCTGGCCCTTAGTGCGGCGCTTCTGCTTGTAGGGCAGGTAGAGGTCTTCGAGGCGGGTCTTGGTATCGGCCAGGTTGATCTCGCGGGCCAGCTCGGGGGTCAGCTTGCCCTGTTCCTCAATGCTGGCGAGGATCGAGGCGCGGCGGTCGTCCAGCTCGCGCATGTAGCGCAGGCGCTCCTCCAGATTGCGCAGCTGGGTGTCGTCGAGGCTGCCGGTAACTTCTTTTCGGTAGCGGGCGATGAAGGGCACGGTGGAGCCTTCGTCGAGCAGCGCCACGGCGGCGGCGACCTGTTGCGGGCGCACGCCCAGCTCGTTGGCGATGCGGGAATTGATGCTGTCCATGAACCTACCTGGGTCAGTCAAACCATGCAGGCCGGGCCTGCGCGAAAGGGCGGGATTAAAGCAGCGGTAAGCTTCAAGCGGCAAGCTGCAAGACGAGCGGGAAAGGGCAAAGGCCGACAAAAGCGCTGGAAGCTGGACGGGAAAAGCAGTGTCGAGGTCTTGTGACGGATAGGCTGTCCAGCCTCCAGCCTCCAGCCTCCAGCCTCCAGCCTTTCGCCGCAAAATCTGCTAACAATGGCTGTCAATTGCCTTGCCATCCGAAGGCGCATAATGCGCCGTCGATAAATCGGGGAGTTTCCATGAGCAGCACTGCGTCAGCCAGCGAAGGTGAAAAGATCCTGATCGTCGATGACGATGCCCGTCTACGGCGTCTACTTGAGCGGTTTCTCGATGAGCAGGGCTATCGCGTGCGCACCGTGGAAAGCGCCGAGCAGATGGACCGTCTACTCAGCCGCGAACTGTTCCATCTGGTGGTGCTGGACCTGATGATGCCCGGCGAGGATGGCCTGTCCGCCTGCCATCGCCTGCGCGAAAGCGGCAACGGCATCCCGATCATCATGCTCACCGCCAAGGGCGACGAAGCCAGCCGCATCCAGGGCCTGGAGCAGGGTGCCGACGATTATCTGGCCAAACCGTTCAACCCGCGCGAGCTGCTGGCGCGGATTCGCGCCGTGTTGCGGCGTCAGGCGCCGCAAGTACCGGGTGCGCCGGGCAGTGAAGACCAGACGGTGACCTTTGGTGACTACGAGCTGTTCCTGGGTACTCGCGAGCTGAAGAAGGGCGATCAGATCCACATGCTCACAACCGGCGAATTCGCCGTGCTCAAGGCGCTGGTCCAGCATGCCCGCGAACCCCTGACTCGCGACAAGCTGATGAACCTCGCTCGCGGCCGCGAATGGGACGCCCTGGAACGCTCCATCGATGTGCAGATATCTCGCCTGCGCCGCTTGATCGAGCCCGACCCGTCCAAACCGCGCTACATCCAGACCGTCTGGGGCGTAGGCTATGTGTTCGTGCCGGACGGCAACAAGGGCTGAAAAGCCGATAGAAGCGCTAGAAGGCGGGAGGCTGGACGAAAAGCGCTAGCCCTCGTCCAGCGTCCGGCCTCTAATTGGTAGGGTGGGCTTCAGCCCACCACGCCCGCTCGACTTGCTGGGCTGAAGCGGAGCGCCGCCCGGCCCACCTATAGGTGAAAGCCCATAGCGCTGTGCTTTTTCGTACAGCTTTCCAGCCTCCAGCGCTCTTATTCGGCTTTTATCTTATGAAAACCCCGCTCTGGTTCCCGCAAAGCTTCTTCGCCCGCACCCTGTGGATGGTGCTGATCGTCGTGCTGTTCTCCAAGGTGCTGATGCTGCTGTACCTGATGATGAACGACGACATGCTCGTCGACCGACAGTACAGCCACGGCGCGGCCTTGACCCTGCGTGCCTATTGGGTCGCCGACGATGCCAATCGCGAGCGTATCGGCGACGCCGCCGGGGTGCACCGGGTGGCGGAGGCGGACGTGCCGCCGAGCGAATATCACTGGCCCTACACCGAAGTCTTCCAGCGGCAGATGCGCGCCGAGCTGGGCCCCGAAACCGAGGTGCGGGTGCGCATCCAGCCGGAAACGGCACTCTGGGTGCGCGCCCCGAGTCTGGGGCCGGATTGGCTGCAGGTGCCGCTCTATGCCTATCCATTGCGCGGACAGCGGATCTGGAGTGTGCTGGGCTGGTTCCTCGGCATCGGTCTGCTGTCTACGGCCGCCGCGTGGGTCTTCGTTGGCCAGCTCAACCTGCCGCTCAAGCGCCTGGTCTATGCAGCCCGGCAAATCGGCAAGGGGCGCAGCGTGCGCCTGCCGATCAGCGACACGCCGAGCGAGATGACCGAGGTTTATCGTGCCTTCAACCAGATGGCCGAGGATGTCGAGCAAGCCGGGCGCGAGCGCGAGCTGATGCTCGCTGGCGTTTCCCATGATTTGCGTACCCCGCTGACTCGCCTGCGCCTGTCGCTGGAACTCATGAGCAGCGAGGCCGAGCTGACCGAGGACATGGTTCGCGATGTCGAGGACATGAACGCGATCCTCGACCAGTTCCTCGCCTTCATCCGCGACGGCAGCGACGAACCGGTTGAAAGCATCGACTTGGGCGAGCTGGTGCGTGAAGTGGTGGCGCCCTACAACCAGTACGAAAACAAGGTGCGCCTACGCGTCGAACCGATGCCGCAAATGGCCCTGCGGCGGGTGTCGATCAAGCGTCTGCTGGTGAACCTCATCGACAATGCGCTGCGCTACGGCGGTGATGGCGTCGAGGTGGTGGCGCATATGTTCGGCGACCGCAATGCGCCCTATGTGGTGCTCAGCGTGCTCGACCGTGGCGCCGGCATCGACCCGGACGAGCTCAACGAGATCTTCAACCCCTTCATCCGCGGCGACCGCGCGCGCGGCGGCCAGGGCACCGGCCTCGGACTGGCCATCGTCAAGCGCATCGCCTCGCAGCACGGTGGCATCGTCGAGTTGCGTAACCGCGAGGGCGGCGGCCTGGAGGCGCGGGTCAGCCTGCCGCTGGGGTTGCTGTTGCCGAGGGATGCGATAAAGACGTAAGAGCCGACGAAAGCGCTCGAGGCGGGAAAGCTGGGCGAAAAGGCTTGATAGGCATTGTTGTCCTGGACCCTCCGGACTTGCTCAGCCCTTGCCCTTGGTCCGCGTCAGATGCGGGCCGGCGTTCTTTTCCAGGTACTGAATGATCAATCCAGCGACGTCCTTTCCGGTGGTTTCCTCGATGCCGGCCAGGCCCGGCGAAGAGTTTACTTCCATCACCAGCGGGCCATGGTTGGAGCGCAGGATGTCCACGCCGGCTACGGAAAGGCCCATGACCTTGGCCGCGCGGATGGCGGTCATGCGTTCTTCAGGGGTGATCTTGATCAGGCTGGCGGTGCCGCCGCGGTGCAGGTTGGAGCGGAACTCCCCGGGTTTGGCCTGACGCTTCATCGCGGCGATCACCTTGTCGCCGACGACGAAGCAGCGAATGTCGGCGCCGCCGGCTTCCTTTATGTACTCCTGCACCATGATGTCCTGCTTCAGGCTCATGAACGCCTCGATCACCGATTCGGCGGCTTTTTCGGTCTCGCACAGCACCACCCCGATGCCCTGGGTGCCTTCGAGCACCTTGATCACCAGCGGCGCGCCGCCGACCATCTGGATCAGGTCGGCGATGTCGTCCGGGGAATGGGCGAAGCCGGTGACGGGCAGGCCGATGCCGCGCCGCGACAGCAGTTGCAGTGAGCGCAGCTTGTCGCGCGAACGCGCTATGGCCACCGACTCGTTGAGCGGGAATACGCCCTGCATCTCGAACTGGCGCAGCACCGCGCAGCCATAGAAGGTGACCGAGGCGCCAATGCGCGGGATCACCGCGTCGAAGCCTTCGAGTGGACGCCCGCGGTAGTGGATCTGTGGTTTGTGGCTGGCGATGTTCATGTAGGCGCGCAGGGTGTCGATCACCACCACGTCATGGCCACGTTGCTGGCCGGCCTCGATCAGGCGGCGGGTCGAATACAGACGTGGATTGCGCGACAGCACGGCGATTTTCATTGGGCACCGGGAGAGGTAAGGGTCTGGGGTTTTTCCTGCACGTAGGTGCGCGCAGGGTCGACCAGCCATTTGCCGTCCATCAGGGCTTTTGACCCTAGCAGCAGGCGATAGCGCATGGTCTTGCGACAGGTCAGGGTGAATTCCACCGGCCACAGGTGATCACCCAGCGCCAACAGCGTGCGCACCACGTAACGGGTCTGGGCGTGGCCGTTGGAGCTTTTGATGGTCTTTCGTGTGACCAGCGGAGCCTCGCAGCGATGGCGACGCTGCACCAGCGTGCCCAGATGCGCGGTGAAGCGCACCCAGCGCTCGCCGTCGCGCTCGAATTCGCTGATCTCGGTGGCATGCAGCGCCGAGGTGCTGGCGCCGGTGTCGATCTTCGCGCGCAGGCCGACCACGCCGAGTTCGGGCAGGGCGATCCATTCGCGCAAACCGATGACTATCTGAGGGTCGGGATTGTTCAAGAAAGCGTATCCACTGGATTTCCGCGCATTCTAGACATGGCACATGACATCCGCATCTACCTGTACGACCCTATGACAACACGACGATTGTCCGAGTTGAGCGATGAGCGAAAAAGACGACGGTAAAGTCCGCCTGGATAAATGGTTATGGGCCGCGCGCTTCTACAAGACGCGCGCCTTGGCGAAGGCCGCCATCGAAGGCGGCAAGGTGCATTGCCGCGGTGAACGCTGCAAACCGAGCAAGGAGCCCAAGCTCGGCGATGAGCTGGTGATCCGCGCCGGCTTCGACGAACGCACCGTGGTGATCCGTGCGCTGTCAGCGGTGCGCAAGGGCGCGCCGGAAGCGCAGCTGCTCTATGAGGAAACCGCCGACAGCCTGGCCCGGCGCGAGAGCGCCGCGGCCATGCGCAAAGCCGGCTCGTTGGGCGTGGAAACCGATGGCAAGCCGAGCAAGAAACAGCGCCGTGCCTTGCAGCGCTTCCGTTCGGATGCGCAATGACACCGCCGGTTGGACGGTCGCCACTTTCGACCTAGAATGCGGTCCCTTCTCTCAGGGGCCCATGCAGACTCCAAGACTCGATGAGTCGCGGTATCCCAGCCAACGGCCCCGGCCTTCCATCTGCTCTGGTCATGCCCATGCTCGATTCCGATTACACCCAACGTTTCCTCTTCGACAACACCGACGTGCGCGGCGAGTGGGTCGGGCTCGAACGTAGCTATGCCGAGGTGCTGGCCAAACACGCCTACCCCGAGCCGGTCGCCCAGTTGCTCGGCGAGCTGCTCGCGGCAGCGGCATTGCTGGTCGGTACGCTGAAGTTCGATGGGCTGATGGTGTTGCAGGCACGCTCGGCCGGCGCGATACCGTTGCTGATGGTCGAATGCTCCAGCGATCGTGAGGTGCGCGGCATCGCCCGTTATCACGAAGAGCAGCTGACCCCCGGTGCGACACTGTCCGAACTGATGCCCGAAGGCGTATTGGCGATGACCATTGATCCGGCCAATGGCCAGCGCTATCAGGGTATCGTCGCCTTGGATGGCGCGACCCTGGCGGAAAGCCTGTCGAGCTATTTCGCCTCGTCCGAGCAGCTGCCGACGCGCTTCTGGCTTGCCGCCGATGGCCGCCGTGCCTGCGGCATGTTGTTGCAGCAGCTACCAGCCGATCGCATCCGTAACGGCGAAGAGCGCGAAGCCAGCTGGCAGCATTTGCGCACCTTGGCCGATACGCTGTCCGCCGAAGAGCTGCTCGGCCTCGACACCCAGACCGTGCTGCACCGGCTCTATCACGAAGAGCAGGTTCGCCTGTTCGAGCCACGGCCTATCGCCTTCCGCTGCAGCTGCTCGCGCGAGCGCTCGGCCAATGCGGTGATCAGCCTCGGCCAGCACGATGCCGAGCAGCTGCTCAGCGAGCAGGGCGGTGCGATCACCATCGATTGCCAGTTCTGCAATCACAGCTATCGCTTCGATGCGGCTGACATCACCCAGCTGTTCGCGGGTGCGGGAACCGAAGGGCCTTCCGGCACGCGCCATTAAAAAGGCCGGAGGGGGCGTAGAACCTTTTCGCCATTACGCCCTCATACCCAGCGCAGCGTCATTTCTGTCATAATCGCGCGCACTTTTTTTCGATGTAGTTCGCTGTCTGGTGGGCTACAACAGCATGGAGGATTCGGCCCAAAGCCGACGGGAAACTCATGACGCAAGCTATTAACGCCGTGACCGTTGATATCAGCACCGCTCGATTGATCGAAGAAGCCATCAAGCGTGGGGAAGGTGAACTGGCCGCCAATGGCGCGCTCGTTGTCAAAACCGGACACCGGACCGGTCGTTCGCCAGCCGACCGCTATATCGTCGAAGAACCGAGCACCAAGGATTCCATCTCCTGGGGCCCGATCAATCGTCCGTTCCCTGCCGACAAGTTCGATGCCCTGTGGGATCGCGTCGAAACCTTCAATCAGGCCCAGGAACACTTCGTTTCCCACGTGCATGTAGGCTCCTCCGAAGCCCACTACCTACCGGTCAAGATGACCACTGCCACGGCCTGGCAGAACCTCTTCGGTCGTCAACTGTTCATCAATCCGGCTCAGTACAACCCGGCCGGTAAGGACGAGTGGCAGGTCCTTAACGTCGCCAATTTCGAGTGCGTGCCCGAACGTGACGGCACCAACTCAGACGGTTGCGTGATTATCAATTTCGCGGCGAAAAAAGTGCTGATTGCTGGCATGCGCTACGCCGGTGAAATGAAAAAAGCCATGTTCTCGGTACAGAACTACCTGCTGCCCGAAGCCGACGTACTGCCGATGCATTGCGCGGCAAACATAGGCGAAGAAGGTGATGTCACCCTGTTCTTCGGCCTGTCCGGTACCGGCAAGACCACCCTGTCCGCCGACGAATCGCGTTACCTGATCGGTGATGACGAGCACGGCTGGGGCACCGGTGTGGTGTTCAACATCGAAGGCGGTTGCTACGCCAAGTGCATCGACCTTTCCGAGAAGAACGAGCCGGTAATTTGGAAAGCCATCCAGTTCGGTACCGTGCTGGAAAACGTGGTGCTCGATGACGCACGCGTCGCCGATTACACCGACGACAGCCTGACGCAGAACAGCCGCGCCGCTTACCCGCTGGAATTCGTCGAAAAGCGTTCCGAGAAGAACCTCGGCGGCGAGCCGAACGCAGTGATCTTCCTGACCTGCGACCTGACCGGCGTACTGCCGCCAGTGTCGATCCTCAACAACGAGCAGGCCGCTTATCATTTCCTCTCCGGCTACACCGCACTGGTCGGTTCCACCGAGATGGGTTCGGGTAGCGGCATCAAGTCGACCTTCTCTACCTGCTTCGGCGCGCCGTTCTTCCCGCGTCCGGCTGGTGTCTACGCAGAGCTGCTGATCAAGCGTATCCAGGCGTTCGGCTCCAAGGTTTATCTGGTCAACACCGGCTGGACCGGCGGTGGTTATGGCGTCGGCAAGCGCTTCAACATCCCGACCACCCGTGCGGTGATCGCCGCGATCCAGAGCGGCGCGCTGATCGGTGCCGAGACCGAGCATCTGCCGATCATCAACCTGGACGTGCCGAAGGCCGTTCCGGGCGTCGAAACCCAGCTGCTCAACCCGCGCAACACCTGGGCTGACCAGAACGCCTACGACGAAGCGGCCAGAGAACTGGCGAACAAGTTCATCGAGAACTTCAAGAAGTTCGACGTCTCCGACGCTATCCAGGCCGCCGGCCCACAGCTCTAAGCTATAGCCGTCGCATCAGAAACAGCCGCCTTCGGGCGGCTTTTTCGTGGCGACTCACAGTGGAACACGCCGTAGGGTGGGCTTTAGCCCACCGCCTGCGCCATTGGTGGGCTGAAGGCCACCCTACGCATAACCTGACGTGCGCGCTTTTGACCGTGCTGACATATCGGCCCGACTGATAAATACCATCAATCAAGGTGGATGGATTCGATCGGTTCCGGGGCATAGCATAGCGGCCACGTTTACAGCCTATCGGAGCCATGCCATGCACATCGAAGAAGCCATTCAGACTCGTCGCGCCGTCAAGGTCTACGACACCAGCTTTCAACTCAGCCGCGAAGAGAAGGACGAGTTGCTGCAACTGGCACTGCTCGCGCCATCGGCCTTCAACTTGCAGCATGTGCGTTTCGTCGAGGTCAGTGATCCGGCGCTGCGTGCGCAGATTCGCGAAGTGGGCTGGAACCAGGCGCAGATGACCGATGCTTCGATGCTGGTGGTGGTGTGCGCGCAGGTGGACAGCTGGGAAAAGAACGTCCGCCGCGTCTGGGATGGCGCGCCGCCTGAGGTGCAGGACTACATGGCCGGCGCCATCGACAACTACTACCGCGACAAGCCGCAGGTGCAGCGTGACGAAGCCATGCGCAGTTGCGGCCTGATGGCGCAGACGCTGATGCTCGCCGCGCGCGGCAAGGGTCTGGATTCCTGCCCCATGGACGGCTTCGACTTCGATGCCGTGGGTAAGTTGATCAACCTGCCGGACGACCATGTCATCGCCCTGATGGTGGCGGTGGGCAAGCGGGCTGCCGAGCCCAAACCGCGTATCGGCAAGCTGCCGTTCGATGAAGTGATCATCCGCGACCGGTTCTGACCGATCGCCTTGCGCGTCGCAACTCCGGTGAGCGGGGCTTCGGTCACATTGACTGACGTTCCGCTCAGCGGCTGAAACGCTTATAGGGCGGGCCGGCGGCTCCGTATCGGCCGATCGAATAGCGGCGTGGATTGGCGCTTGGCGGAACGCCGCAAGCTCATCTACCGATAGCATCTCGCCTGACGCACGCAGACAAGATGACATTGCTGCCGTCCCATCTGTTTTCCTAGGCCAGCCGCTGAATCCGTCCTTCAGCATACTTCTCCGCGCGCGGCCGATAACGCCCTGATTATCCGCGCTGCGCGCAGGCTATCGCGATAGATGTCAGTTCTGGTTCTTGCAGCTGTCCGCCAGGGTCCGATAGGAAAGCTTGCGAACCTCGCCAGCGGAGTCTCGATAAGTCATCACTGCATCGGTAACTTCGCAGTACGGCGTCGGCTCGATCTTGATCGACAGGACCGAGGCGATATCGACTTTGGTGCCATAGGTGTAGGTCTCGGGTTCGTCGGCGTGAGCGAGCGAGGCGGCGGCGAGCAAAAGGGCGGTAGCAAATGCAAAGGTGGTGCGCATGGCAGGGCATCCTGTTTCTGGTTTCGTAGGTCCCTCCTGTTGACGAGCCGCATCATCTGATCCGGCTTCGCTTGTGATTCTTTTTCAGGAGCCCGGCGATAATGAATTGGTAAGCTGGCTAACGATAATTGCGGATTCCAATGGTCGTGATTGAGCGAAATGCATGGCCGCCTCGCTAGCTACGACTTCCGGCTCTGAAGACATCTCATGTGTTTTGCCGACCGCTGACCGCGCCTCTCGGACCGCTTTGCTTTACCGTCTCCCTCCTTTTGCTACTCTCCGGCTCCCAGTCAAAGGAGTGACTCAGCATGATCGAACAAACCCTCGCCCGGACTTTCGGCTACGACGGCTTTCGCCCCGGTCAGGAACGCACCATTCGCGCCGTGGTGGCGGGCCGTTCGGCGGCGGCGATCTTTCCCACCGGTTCCGGCAAGTCGCTGTGCTACCAGCTCCCGGCGCTGCATCTGCCGCACCTGACGCTGGTGGTCTCTCCGTTGCTGGCGCTGATGCAGGATCAGCTGGCCTTTCTGCATCGGCACGGCATCGTCGCCGCCAGCATCGATTCATCGCAAAGTCGCGAGCAGGTCAGCGAGACCATGAGCCGTGCCAAATCCGGCGAACTGAAGATCCTGATGATTTCCGTGGAGCGCCTGAAGAACGAGCGCTTTCGCCATTTCATCAGTCAGGTGCCGATCTCGCTGCTGGTAGTGGACGAGGCCCATTGCATCTCCGAATGGGGCCACAACTTTCGTCCGGACTACCTCAAGCTCCCGGACTATCAGCGCCAGTTCAACATTCCTCAGGTGCTGCTGCTGACCGCCACGGCGACGCCGCCGGTTATTGCCGACATGCAAAGCAAATTCGCCATCGCCGATGAAGATGTGGTGACCACCGGCTTCTACCGCGCCAACCTCAACCTGCTGGTCGAGCCCGTCGCAGGCTTCAACAAGCAGCGTCGGCTGGTGGAATGGCTGACCGACAAGGACGGGCAGCCGAGCATCGTCTACGTAACCCAGCAGAAGACCGCTGAGCAGATTGCCGAACATCTGGCGCAGCGCGGCTTTCCGGCCAGTGCCTATCACGCCGGGATGGCTCACGAACTGCGCGAGGCCATCCAGCGGCGTTTCATGGCGGGCGAGCTGAATTGCATCGTCGCCACCATCGCCTTCGGCATGGGTATCGACAAGTCCGACATCCGTAACGTGGTGCACTACGATCTGCCGAAATCGGTGGAGAACTACAGCCAGGAAATCGGTCGGGCCGGGCGCGACGGGCAGCCGTCCGACTGCCTGGTGTTGGCCAATCGCGACAGCCTCAATGTGCTGCAGAATTTCGTCTATGGCGACACGCCGGAACGCGACGGCATCCGCCACGTCCTCGACGAGCTGGCCGGCGTCGGCTCAGATGGCCAATGGGAACTGATGCTCAACCGGCTCTCCGATCAGAGCAATATCCGTCAGCTGCCGTTGAAAACCCTGCTGGTGCAGCTTGAGCTCAGAGGCATCATTGCGCCGCGTTTCGCTTATTTCGCCGAGTATCGTTTCAAATACCTGCTGGAACCCGAGGCATTAATCGCGCGTTTCGAGGGAGAGCGTCGGCAGTTCGTCGAAGCCATCGTGCACACCTCGGCGCGAGCGCGAACCTGGTGCACGCTGGATTTCGACGCCCTCTACCAGCAGCACGGCGCTGACCGCGGTCGGGTGGTCAAGGCGCTGGATTACTTTCAGGAAAAGGGCTGGATCGAGCTGGAGAGCAAGCAGATGACCGAGGTCTATGCGCTGCTCGCTCCGCACTTCGACGCAGACGCGCTGAGCGTCGAGCTGCACGCCTACTTCAAACAGCACGAAACCAGTGAAATCAGCCGTATCGACAGGATGCTCGCGCTGTTCGAATCGCGTGAATGCCTCAGCTGGCGCCTGGCCGATTATTTCGGTGATCGTCAGGCGCCGCAGCGCTGTGGTCATTGTTCGGTCTGTCAGGGACGTGTCGCGCAGCTGCCCGAGCCGCCGCCACTGGAGTCGCTGGCGCAGATCGACCTTGCTGCCCGCTGCGCCGAGTTCAGCCAGCGCTATCGGCAGCTGAAGAACAACGAGCCCAGCGCCGAGTGCCTGACGCGTTTTCTCTGCGGCATCAGCGTGCCGCTGTTCACCAGATTAAAAGCGCGCGGTATTCCAGGATTCGCCTCGCTGGAGGCTTACCCTTACGCAGATGTGCGCGAGCAGGTGGCACGTTCGTAAGCTGCACAACGAAAGGCTGCGCTCGCACGATTACCGCGTGGCGCGAGGCTCGATATCCAGCCCGCTCCACAGCAGCTTGCCCAGGCCCGTATCGTCGGGCAGCAGCCAAAGGCTGAGCGCAAACACCAGTAGCAGGCCCAGCACATAAGCAAGATTGATCAGCCGATGATGACGATGCCGCTGCGCCTCGATCGGCCGAGTCGATTCCTCTGGCCTATCAGGCAAGGCGACCGATGGTTGGCCGGGCGGCGTGGGCGGGTGGCTGGGCATGGGTGTCTCGATTGTTGCGAGCCGGTGCAGGCAACGGCGAATGTGGCGCAAGTCCACGGTCATCAGGCGCGGCGAAGTAAAACCGAAATAAAGGCATATTGCCAGCATCGTGATGCCTTAAGTCATTTCAGCGCGCTCGGCCATCGAGCGACGCCGCAGCGTCGCGCCCCGCTGAAACAAACTGAAAAGCTCCCGTACGTCAGCTGAACGATGCATTCAGTGGTGTCGACCATACTCAAGCGTCGAAGCCGCTACCGACACGGAGACCCCACCGATGCAGACGCGCCGTCAGCTCCTCCACCGTTCTGCCGTGCTGTCGGCCGTCGCCGCGCTCGAACCATTGCTGCCGTTCGTGGCACATGCGGCCGAGCCGTTACGGATGCGCAAGATTCCATCCAGCGACGAGATGCTGCCGGTGATCGGCCTCGGCACCTCGCGCACCCATGACGTGGGGCTCGACGATTCGCAATTGGACGCGCTACTGGAGGTGTTGCGGATTTTCGTCGGCGGCGGCGCCAGGCTGATCGATACCGCGCCGAGCTATGGCAATGCCGATCGCGTGGTGGGCGAACTGGTTCGGCGGCAGAACGCGCGCGAGTCGGTGTTTCTCGCCAGCAAGGTCTCGGCTACCGGTCGCGAGCGCGGGCTGGCACAGATTGAAGCCAGTTTCGCGGCGCTGCAGAGCGACACCATCGACCTGCTCCAGGTACATAACCTGCAGGACACCGGTACCCAGCTCGGTCTGCTGCGCGAGCTGAAGGAGCAGGGGCGCATCCGCTATATCGGCGTGACTCATTATGTGGAATCGGCCCACGATCGGCTGCTCGACGTGCTCAAAGCAGAGAAGGTCGATTTCGTCCAGTTCAACTACTCCGTCGGCGAGCGCAATGCCGAGCAGCGGTTGTTGCCCTATTGCGCCGACAACGGCATCGCCACGCTGATCAACCGACCCTTCACCCGCGGCAATCTGCTCGGGCGGGTCAAGAACCGACCACTGCCGGACTGGGCAGCGGAGCTGGATGCGACGTCCTGGGCGCAGCTGGCGCTTAAGTTCATCCTCGCCGAGCCAGCGGTAACCGCGGTGATCCCTGCGACCTCGACTCCGCGCTACATGGCCGACAACCTACTGGCCGGGCAGGGCCGCCTGCCGGATGCGCGGCAGCGGCGACTGATCGTCGATGCCTTCGGCTGAGCCCGCGAACCGGTTGCGCCTGGCCGGGCTGATCAACGCCCGACCCGGTGAACTGCGTGCCGCGCTGGCCGGCTTCGGGTTGTTCTTCTGCCTGTTCAGCGGCTATTTCATGCTGCGCCCGATTCGCGAGTCCATGGGCATCCAAGGCGGCGTGGACAATCTGCAGTGGCTGTTCACCGCGACCTTCGTCGCCATGCTGGTCGCCGTGCCGCTGTTCGCCTGGCTCAACTCGCGGGTGGCGCGCATCCATTACATCGATTGGGTGTACGGCTTCTTCTGCTTGAATCTGCTGGCGTTCGCTGGGCTGTTCTTTGTTCTCGACGACAGCGTCTGGCTGGCGCGAATGTTCTACGTGTGGATCTCGGTCTACAACCTGTTCGTGGTGTCGGTGGCCTGGAGCCTGATGGCCGACGTCTTCGATGCGCCCCAAGCACGCCGGTTGTTCGCCTTTATCGCCGCGGGCGCCAGTGTCGGCGGTCTGGTCGGGCCAGCCGCCAGCGCGTTGCTGGTGGGCATACTTGGGCAGTTCGGGCTGATGCTGCTGGCGGCACTGCTGCTGGCCCTGGCCGTGGCGCTCAAGCATTACCTGATGGCCTGGCGCGAAGTGGCAGGCGCCGGGCGATCCGGTGCCGAACAAGCGGAAAACCCGCGTCGTCCGGTGGCGGGCAATCCGTTCAGCGGACTGAGGCGGGTGCTGGGTTCGAGTTATCTGCTGGGAATCGCGGCCTTCGTACTGCTGCTGACCACGGCCAGCACTTTTCTCTACATCGAGCAGGCGCGGCTGGTGGCCGAGCTGTTTCCTGATCGTGCCGAGCAGGTGCGGGTCTTCGGCGCCATCGACTTCGTGGTGCAGACCGGCGCCTTGCTGTCGCAGCTGTTCATCACCGGGCACATCGCTCAGCGCCTCGGCGTGCGGGTCTTGCTGGCGGTGGTGCCGGCGCTGGTCTGCCTGGGTTTCATCGGCCTGGCGCTGGCGCCTACCTTCGCCATGCTGGCGGCAGTGATGATCGTGCGGCGCATCGGCGAATACGCCTTCGTCCGGCCGGGCCGCGAAATGCTCTTCGCGCCGCTGGATGCGGAGAGCAAGTACAAGGCGAAGAACTTTATCGACACGGTGGTCTATCGCGGTGGTGATGCCCTCAGCGGCTGGGCCAAGACGCTACTGGAGATGCTGGGCCAGGGCACGCTGCTGATCGCACTGGTAGGAGCCGGCTGCGCGGCGGTCTGGGGCGCACTCGGCTGGTATCTGGGCGGCCGGGCGGATCGGCAGGCGAGCGACTCGATAAACACCTCTGCGTAAGCGAGTAGTGGCAAACTGCCTGTCCTTTTTCCGACACGGAGGTCGCCATGCGCGCCGCATCGCTTTTCACGCTCATTACTGCCGTTGCCATCAGTGGCTGCAGCATCAAGCAGAACGTTACACCTGCGGCCCTGTCCGCGGAACTGGCACCGGAGATCTGCATGATCCCGGCGCTGAATCTGCGCACCGGCTTTACCAGCGCCTACCAGGCATCGCTGGTGGAAAAAGGCTTCCGGACCCGCCTGATGGCGCCCGGCAGCAGTCCCGATCGTTGTGCGCTCGCCACGACTTTCATTGGTCGTTGGGGTTGGGATCTGGCGTTGTATATGAAATACGCCGACATCCGCGTCTATGAACAAGGTCGTCAGGTCGGCCAGGCGGAATACGATGCGCGCTGGGGTGGCGGGCGACTGGATAAATTCATCAGCGCCGAGAAGAAGATTGCTGAGCTGACCGATCAGCTGTTTCCCAATGGGGCTATCGATCTGGGTCGCGCTCCCGCTCCGATGATGGCCGGCGATATGGCACCGTTGAGCCGGGAGGCCTATCGGCAACAGCAACTGCAACGCTTGATGGATGAGGGCTTGTCCTACGAGGAATACCAGCATCGCTATCGGCAGTTGATGGACGAGTAGGTTGCTTGGCCATTAGACGAAGCCGCTGAACCTCGTGGGCGTCGGCGCCTCGAACCTATTAGGTACGCAACCATCAGGAGTAGCCGTATGCATGTTCAAGTCAACAGCCAACACGTTTCGGGCAGTGTCGAGTTGCATGAATGGGTCGGTGCGGCCGTAGAGGAGCGGTTGGAGCGCTTCGACGATTTTCTCACCCGCGTCGAGGTTCACATCAGCGACGAGAACGCGCAAAAAGCCGGCGCGGACGACAAGCGCTGTCAGATGGAGGCGCGGCCCAAAGGGCATCAGGCCATTTCCGTTACCCACAAGGCTGAAACATTGCAGCTGGCGGTCGATGGAGCTGCGGAAAAGATGCGGCATGCCCTCGAGCACCTGATGGGTAAGCTGGACAGCCGCGTGCTGTCGGCTGGCGAGCTCAACGATCCTTTGCAAGATGAGCCGCCGCAGTCCGTCAAGGACGCCATGCTTGAAGAAGACTTTCTCCAAAATCAGGAAGCCCGTGGCAAGGAGTGATTCGTCCTGAGGAGCGAGGTGCATGCACGCTATCTGACTGTGGGAGCGGAGGCTTCCAGATAGGTACGCCGCTCTTGCACCGGCACTGCTTTGCTGGCGCAACGTTTTGCTAGCAAAGCGGGTCCTCCTACAGAAGAGGCGCTAGCAAACCGAACCGTAGAAAGCGAGCCAGCGCGCTACACATCAGAACCGCTAACAGTCGGGCACCGCTACTCTGCGGCCGCAGGCCAGAGCTTTTCTCCATGCAGATAACCTTGGTACGCCATGGCAGACCCGACCACACTGCGGCGAGCTGGTGTACGCCAGCGCAGATGAAGGGCTGGATCGCCAATTACAACCAGGCGGATGTCGTCGCGCGCGAGCGGCCGGCGGCGCTTGGCCTGTTTGCTGAAAGCGTCGGCGTTGTGGTCTGCAGCTCGCTGTCGCGCTGCGTGCAATCACGCAGGCACCTTGCTTGTGATTGCCATCAGGAACCGGACCCACTATTTGCCGAAGCGCACTTGCCGTACCCGGACTGGTCCTTTCCAACCATGCCGTCCCGGCTCTGGCGGTTGCTGTTTCGTGGGGCCTGGTTCTTTGGCTTTGCCCGCCACACCGAGCCGGTCAGCGAATCCAACCGACGAGCCAGCGCGGCGGCAGAGCGACTTATCGAGCTCGCCGAGACCCATGGCAGTGTGCTTCTCATGGGGCACGGGATCATGAATATTCTGATTGCAAGGCAGTTGCGCAAGCGCGGCTGGTCAGGCCCGCCGAACCTTGTCCTCAAGCCGTATTGGGCGCCGTGCAGTTATTACAAGGAGAGTGGGGCTTCTGACGTGTCGGGCGACATTAAGTCGAGCGGCCCGATGCGGCGTCCGGCCGTTTGATGAAGACTCGACGACCGATGTCGGCTCGAAAGCTCGCGCCGTCGCCAGTCGATGACCCGCTTCGTTACAGGAGAAATGCATCGATGCGAAACCGATGGCAGGGGTCGATGGATTTGTTGCGTGAACAGCTGCGCCTGCTGCTGACCATCAACCCCAGCGACCGACGCTGGCAGATGCCCTTCGCAGCGGCCCTGGCCACGGGCCTGCCGCTGCTCATCGGCGCCTGGTTCGACCGCCTCGATTACGGTCTGGTCTCGTCCCTGGGCGGGCTGGTGTTCCTCTACCTGCCGGCCACGCCGTTGTCGCACCGGATGGTCACGCTGATGGCCTGCGCCTTCGGCATGCTCGCCTGCTACACCCTGGGGCTGATGAGTCATTTCTTCCCCTGGGCGATGGTGCCGGTGCTGGTCTTCATTTCGGTACTGGTGACCATGGTCTGCCGTTTCTACCGGATCGGCATGCCGAGCAGCCTGTTCATCATCATGGCTGCCGCCATCGGCATGTACACCCCGCTGGAGGTATTGCAGGTGCCGCTGATGGTCGGCTTGCTTGGCATGGGCACGCTGCTGGCGGCGCTGATCGCCTTCTTCTACAGCCTCTATGTGCTGCGGCTGCAAGCACCGAAACCGGTGGAGCCGCTGCCGCCGGCAAGCTTCGATTACGTGGTGTTCGACTCGGTGCTGATCGGCGTTTTCGTCGGCATCTCGCTGGCGCTCGCCCAGCTGCTGCAACTGGAGAAGGCCTACTGGGTGCCGGTAAGCTGCCTGGCGGTGATCCAGGGCGTCTCGCTGCGCGCAGTGTGGAACAAGCAATTACAGCGCATCCTCGGCACTGGGATCGGCCTGCTGGTCGCCTGGGGCATGCTGCTGATGCCTTTGGACAAGTGGACCATTCCGCTGATGATGATGGTGCTGTGTTTCGTGGTGGAAACTGCGGTGGTACGGCATTACACCTTCGCGGCGGTCTTCATCACGCCAATGACGTTCCTGCTGGCCGAGGCCGCCACGCTGGGTCACGGCTCGGCCTCGGCGCTGATCGAGGCGCGCTTCTACGACACGGTGCTGGGTTGCCTGGTCGGGCTGGTGGGCGCGATGTGCCTGCACAACCCGCGTTTCCGCCGGGTGGCCGGCACGCCGATGCGGCGGATGATTCCGGCCCGCTTCGGCTCGCGGGTGACAACGGCTAGCGAGGAATGATGGAAATCTTGCCGTCCCTCTCCAGGATGGCGAACTTGATCTGGTCGATCCGCTCGAGACCCTGCGAGTGCCGCGCCGCCTCGAGAATGTCGTCTTCATCGATTCGTGCCTTGCGAAGCCGACGCGCAAGCACCTGGCCATGCTCGACGATGATCATCGGCTCGCCATCGATCAACTTGGCGAACCAGCGTGATTTGTTCTTCACCAGCGACAGCGTGATGTCGAATACCACCAACGAAATGATCACTACCGTCGCGTTGACGATCGAGAAGTCATCACCCAGCAGCGCCTGCTGCGTGGCCTCGCCGATGATCAGCAGCAAGACGAAATCGAAGGTGGTCAGCTCTGAAAGCGTGCGCCTGCCGGCTAGCCGAAAGACCACCAGCACCACCAGATAGATCGCCGCGGCACGAAGCACGGAGTCCATGGCACGCTCCTAGGGGTAAATGAACTGTGTCAGCGTTACAGACTGCCCGTTCAGCCACACCACGCTTTTCGCCGGGCCTATGCCGTCGGGACGCAGCGAGAAATACGCGGTCACCCAGCCCTGCGCATCGGGCTGAAACTGCAGCCGCATGCCATTGCCGAACGCTTCGGCGGCAAAGGGTTGCGGATGGATGCTCTCGACGGTGAAACGCTCCAGCAGCGCTCCGTCGATCGCCAGCCAGACCTGGCCGTCGCTACCGGCCCGGGCTTTGACTTGCAACTGACTGGTCGCGCCGTTTCGCTCGAAGCGTTGATACCGGATATCCAGATCGCCGCCGGGCGTTTGCGCGCTGGTCTGGCTCAGTGGGCCGGCGCCGAACACGCCTAGCAGGGTGATCGCGACGATCAGCGTCAGGATGATCCAGCCGGTGCGTTCCAGCTTCCAGAGTTTTTCCTGGAATCGCATGTCTTCCTGGATGGGGTAATTCCGATCGAGGAACTCGTCTTGTTCGGACATGGAACCTGCCCTTGGAATTGGCGGGGCGCTGAGAGGTAGAGCCTGGCCGCGGCGGCGAAGTTCATTCAGCGGCTCGGCCCCGGGACTTCGTCGATAGCGAAAGCATTCGCCTCGATCTCTGAAAGCCGAAGGGAGCCTCGTTTGCGTGGCTATAGCGAAAGGCTTACACGCCGTCGCGCTTATAGCTGCTTTGGCTAGTTCGGTCGGCGGCTTAATCTATGCCCATCTCTGAAGCGCAGGACGCGCTCGGGATCAAGGATGATCGGCCAAGCCAGGAAGGCAATTCAGAAGGAACTGAGATGGTCAGAGAAAGCCCGCTTCGGCGGGCTTTCTGCTGTCTGGAGGAAAGTTTTCTAGACGCAATCCAGACAGCGAAGATCGTGGCCACACCTCTCGCGTAGGCGTAGGCATCGGCTGTCGGATACGCCTTCGGCTAATCCGGCCACGAAATCGGGCCATGCATTTGTTAGATGAATCGCAGTAGACGCTCAACGTTTACCGCGATCCACGACAAGCATCAGAGCTGCACAACCGCCACCATCTGCTCGATCAGCCACTGCAAGGCCGCATCCTTTTCCCGCTGGGCGACGCTGACGATATCCAGCTGAAAGGTGCCGAGATCGAACGGCAGGTCAAACAGCTGCAGCGGCAGCAGCCTGGCGAAATGCCGTGCGAGCTGAGTCGGCAGCACGGCGGCGAGATCGCTACTGGCGACGATATGCGCGGCCTGCAGATAGTTCGGGGTGGTGTAGACCACCTCGCGGCTCAGCCCCTGCTCTTCCAGCCACTGATCGACCATGCCGCGCGTCTGCCCGCCATGCACCCAGAGATGGCGCAGGCGCAGGAAACCGTCCAGATCCAGCCCCTCACCCACCAGCGAATGATTCTTGCGCAGCGCGACCTGCAGCGTCTCGCTGGCCCAGCGGCGGCGATGAAAACGCGTCGGCACGTCGAGGAAACGGCCCAGCGCCAGATCCAGTTCACCGTTATCCAGCGCCTCGATCGGCAGCGTCGGGCTCAGGTGCTCGATCGCCAGCTGAATCCCCGGCGCCACCCTGGCCAGATGAGCCATCAGTGGCGGCATGCAGATTAGCTCGACATAGTCGGTGACGGCGATGGCGAAGCGCTGCCGGCTGGTCGCCGGATCGAAGAAGTCGCCGGCATTGAGTGTGTGTTCGATCTGCTGCAGCGCATCGCGGATGGGGGCTTCCAGGCTCAGCGCGCGTGGCGTCGGTTGCATGGCGCGGCCGACGCGTACCAGCAGCGGGTCGTCGAGCAGTTCGCGCAGGCGATTGAGGGCGTTGCTGACGGCCGGCTGGCTGAGTGAAAGCCGCTCGGCGGCGCGGGAGACGTTGCGATCACGCAGCAGGGCGTCCAGTACGCGGAGCAGGTTGAGGTCGAAGTTGTAGATATTCATCTGATGAATTGGAAGTATCACAAGACTAAATTTCAAAAATAGTAGCGTCTTCATCTAAGGTAGGTCTTCTGTTTTTTCTGCTTGCGACGAGGACTGCTGCAATGAGCCAAACCCGCTTCGATATCCAGCGCGCCGCCGTCATCGGTGCCGGCACCATGGGCCGTGGCATCGTCATGAGCCTGGCCAACGCCGGTGTGCAGGTGCTGTGGTTGGACAACAACCCCGAGATGCTTGAACAGGCGCTGGGCGTGGTGGCCGATACCTATGCGCACAATGTTCGCCAAGGCCGGATCGATGAGGCGCAGGCCGCCGCGCGACGCGCGTGCATCAGCAAGGCAGCCGATTACCAGGCGCTGGCTGAGGTGGATCTGGTGATCGAGGCGGTTTACGAAAACCTGGAGCTGAAGCAGAACATCTTCCGCGAGCTGGACGTCATCGTTAAGCCGAGCGGCATTCTCGCCAGCAACACCTCGGCGCTGGATATCGATGCCATCGCGGCGGTCACCCAGCGCCCGGAACAGGTGGTGGGCCTGCACTTCTTCAGTCCGGCGCACATCATGAAGCTGCTGGAAATCGTTCGCGGCGCCCGAACCAGCCAGGCCGTGCTGGAGGCTGCCAAGGAACTCGGCAAGCGCATGGGCAAGGTCAGTGTGATCGCTGGCAACTGCCAGGGCTTTATCGGCAACCGCATGCTCGCCACCTACGTTCGCGAGGCGCGGGCGATGCTGCTCGAAGGCGCCTACCCGCACCAGGTGGACGCCGCGCTGCAGGGCTTCGGTTTCGCCATGGGGCCGTTCCGCATGTACGACGTGGTCGGCATCGACCTGGAGTGGCGCTCCCGCGAATTGGCCGGTAAAGGTCAGGACCAGCCAGAGGTGCAGATCGACAACCGACTCTGCGAACTGGGCCGCTTCGGCCAGAAATCGCGCATGGGCTATTACCGCTATGCCGAGGGCAGCCGGCAGGCCGAACACGACCCGGAGGTGGATGCGCTGGTGCAGCGTGAATCCGAGCGCTTGGGCTATCAGCGTCGCGAGATCGGCAGCGAGGAAACCCTCGAGCGCTGCCTGCTGGCGCTGGTCAATGAAGGCGCGAAGATCCTGCAGGAAGGCATGGCCGAATCGAGTACCGACATCGACACCGTCTACCTCAATGGCTATGGCTTTCCGGCCGAAGTCGGCGGGCCGATGACCTGGGCCGACCGCCAGGGCCTGCCGGCGATTCGTGACCGCTTGAATGCCCTGGCCGAGCGCCACGGCCCGCACTGGCAGCCGGCCGAGCTGATCGACAGCCTGGCGACCCTCGGCGGTCGCTTCGTCGACTACAAGAAGGAGGCCTGAGCATGGAATACAAGGCCCCGCTGCGCGACATGCGTTTCGTGCTGCACGAGCTGTTCGATGCCACGGCCCACTGCGAACTGCTGGGCAATGGCCTGGATCGCGAGCTGATCGACGGCGTGCTGGAAGAAGCCGCGCGCTACACAGGCGGCGAAATAGCACCGCTCAATCGCAACAGCGATGAAGAAGGTGTGACCCTGGAGAACGGCGAAGTGCGCACGCCGCAGGGCTTCGTCGAGGCGTACAAGCAGTACGTCGACAACGGCTGGGCGAGCATGGCCGGGCCGACCGAGTACGGCGGCCAGGGCTTCCCGCAGCTGGTCGCCTGCAATTTTCACGAGATGCTGATGAGCGCGTCGTTGTCGTTCCGCATCTACTCGGGCCTGACCGAAGGCGCGGTGCTGGCGCTCTACAAGCACGGCAGCGATGAACTGAAGAATGCCTATCTGGAGAAGCTGGTCAGCGGCAGCTGGAGCGGCACCATGTGCCTGACCGAGCCGCAGGCCGGGACCGATCTCGCGCTGTTGCGCACCAAGGCCGAGCCGCAGGCGGACGGCAGCTACACCGTCAGCGGCAGCAAGATCTTCATTTCCGGCGGCGAGCACGACATGAGCGAGAACATCGTGCACCTGGTACTGGCGCGCCTGCCGGATGCACCGGCCGGGGTGAAGGGCATCAGCCTGCTGCTGGTGCCCAAGTTCATCGCCAACGCCGACGGCACGCCGGGCGAGCGTAACGCGCTGTCATGCGGCGCCATCGAGCACAAGATGGGCATCAAGGGCGCAGCCACTTGCGTGATGAACTTCGACGGCGCCACCGGCTGGATAGTCGGCGAGCCGAACCAGGGCCTGGCGTGCATGTTCACCATGATGAACGACGCGCGCTTCCAGGTCGGTCTGCAGGGCCTGGGCATTGCCGAACAGGCGTATCAGGGCTCGTTGGCCTATGCTCGTGAGCGCCTGCAGTCGCGCGGTCTGGCGGGCGTGCAGCATCCGGACAAGGTGGCTGACCCGATCATCGTCCACCCGGACGTGCGGCGCATGCTGCTGACGCAGAAAACCCTGGTCGAGGGCAGCCGCATGCTGGCCGCCTATTGCGCGCGGCAGCTGGACCTCGAACACGGCCATCCGGAGCCGAGCTACCGCAAGGCCGCAAGCAAGCGCGCGGCGCTGCTGATCCCGATCGTCAAGGCCTTCTTCACCGATATGGGCCAGGAAGTCGCGAGCCTCGGCGTGCAGGTCTACGGCGGCCACGGTTATATCCGCGAGTGGGGCATGGAGCAGCTGATGCGTGACAGTCGTATCACCCAGCTGTACGAGGGCACCAACGGCATCCAGGCCCTCGATTACATCCGCCGCAAGCTGCTCGGCGATGGTGGTGCGGAGCTGTCGGCGCTGCAGGCGGAGTTCAGCGAGATTTGCGATCAGCAGGTCGATCGCCCGGCGTTGCGGGACATGGCAGCGAAGGTGCAGGCGCGTATCGGTGAATGGCGCGAGCTGAGCGCAGAAATCATCGCCGCGACCGGCCGCGATCCGCAGGAAATCGGCGCGGTGTCGGTGGATTTCCTGCAGTACTCGGCCTACGTGTTGTTGGCAGGGCTCTGGTTGCAGGCCGCGGGACGGGCGCAGGATGCGCTGGAGCAGGGCGCCGGTGAAGAGGCGTTCTACCAGGCCAAGCTGGCCAGCGCGGAGTTCTACCTGCGCCGTGTATTGCCGCGAGCGAGCGCGCACCGGGAAGCCATCCTGGGTGGCGCGGATTGTTTGATGGCATTGCCGGAAAGCGACTTCGCGTTCTGAGCTAATCGATCACAGGAGGTACCGATGCATCCGTTCAGCTTTGCCACAACCGCCCAACTGATTTGTGAGCCCGGTTCGTCGCGCCGTTTGGCCAGCCTCTGCAAGGAGCGCGGAGCGCGTTCCGTACTGGTCGTAACCGATCCCGGGATCACCCGCTTCGGCCTGCTCAACGAGGTATTGCCGGGCTTCGGGGCTGAAGGCCTGCCGATCGCCGTTTATGACCAAGTGGTGGCCGATCCGCCGGAAACCATTGTCCTGGCAGCGGTGGCGCAGGCGAAATCGGTCGGCGCGGATCTCGTCATCGGCTTCGGTGGCGGCAGCTCCATGGACGTCGCCAAGCTGGTCGCGCTGCTCGCCCATCCTGATTGCGCGCAATCGCTGCAGGACATCTATGGTGTCGGCAACGCCAAGGGCCAGCGCCTGCCGCTGATCCAGGTGCCGACCACCGCGGGTACCGGCTCGGAAGTCACCCAGATATCCATCATCACCACCGGCGAGACGACCAAGATGGGCGTGGTCTCGCCCCTGCTGCTGCCGGACCTTGCGCTGCTCGACGCCGATCTCACCTTCGGCCTGCCGCCAGCGGTGACGGCCGCCACTGGCATCGACGCCATGGTGCATGCCATCGAGGCCTACACCAGCGCGCTGAAGAAGAATCCGCTGTCCGACCTGCTGGCCCGCGAGGCGCTGCGTCTGCTTTCGGCCAATCTGCACGAGGCGGTGCATAACGGCAGCAACCGCGAGGCGCGCCAGGCCATGCTGCTTGGTGCCTGCCTCGCCGGCCAGGCCTTCGCCAACGCACCGGTGGCGGCGGTGCATGCGCTGGCCTATCCGTTGGGCGGCAACTTCCATATTCCCCACGGCCTGTCCAACGCGCTGGTGCTGCCGCACGTGCTTCGCTTCAACGTCAGCGCGGCGACCACTCACTATGGCGAGCTGGCGCCCATCGTGCTGGGCGAGCGTTTGCGCAGCGATGATCCAGCGACCTTTGCCGAGCAGCTGATCGAGGAACTTGGTGAGCTGAGCGGCCGCATGGGCCTGCCGACCCGCCTGCGCGACGCTGGCGTGCCGGAAGACATGCTGCCGCAGCTGGCGAAGGAGGCGATGCTGCAACAGCGCCTGCTGGTGAACAACCCGCGCGAAATCACCGAGGCCGATGCGCTGGCCATCTACCGTGCCGCTTACTAGAGGGGAACATTCATGGCCGAACAACCGCAGCACCTGCGTGCCGATTACCGACATTTCCAGCCGATCACCACGCGCTGGCACGACAACGACATCTATGGCCACGTCAACAATGTCGTCTATTACAGCTACTTCGACAGTGCGGTAAATGCCTACCTGATCGAGCGCGGCGGGCTGGATATCCACGAGGGTGCGGTGGTGGGCTTCGTGGTCAGCTCATCCTGCAACTATTTCGCATCCGTCGCGTTTCCGGATGCGCTGGAGGTGGGCCTGCGCGTTGGCAGGCTGGGCAACAGTTCGGTGCAGTACGAGTTGGCGATTTTCAAGGAAGGTGAAGAGCAGGCCTGCGCGGCGGGGCGCTTCGTCCATGTCTTCGTGGACCGTGCCAGCAACCGCCCGACGCCGATCCCGAGCGGCTTGCGCCAAGCGCTCGAAGCCTTGTGCTGAATGCGCGACCGCCACGGATCGATGTGGCACACGGCGGGATGGGTAGGACGCCCTGCCCACCGGTGCGATCAGTGGCGATACCTGTGTTTGTGCTTGTGTTTGTAATGGCCCTTGGCTTTGCCGGGATGGCCGTAATAGCGGCGGTCGTCGCGGTAACGGCGGTCGCTTCGATCGTCATCATCATCGCCGTAGGCATTGCCGACCGCACCACCGGCACCGCCGCCGATGGCTGCTCCGATCAGGCCGCCGGTGCCGCCGCCGACACGCTGGCCGATCACGTTACCGCCTGCGGCACCCAGGCCGCCGCCGATGGCCGCTTCGGTGCGGCTGCGTTTGTCGGCGCCGACCATGCCACCGGCCGCACCGCCGACACCGGCGCCAATCGCGGCACCTGTCGAACCGCCTAGATGCTCACCCACTACTGAGCCCAGGGCTCCGCCCAGCGCGCCGCCGACGGCGGCTTCGGTGTTGCTTCCGGCGAATGCGGCGCTGCTGAGCAGGCTCGCGGATAACAGCAGAATCGAGGAATACTTCATGGCGAACCTCTTGATTGATGGCGTCGCGATGCTCACGTGGCGAGCGAGGCGGGCGCAAGTGCTCACCGATGAAAGGTATGACGGGGTTATCGTTCCGTAACTTAATGATTTAACAGGGGAACTTGTAACAAGCGAAGCGGTCCGAAGTTGCTTCCCCAGCACCGCAGACGGACGCCGAAATCAGCGAATCGGCGTAGCTGTCAGCGGGTGCGTTTCCTCCTAAATGCCCACAGGGCTGAATACGCGCGGCGGGCTGCGGTGCGGAATGTGGATCAGGTTGAGGTTGTGCCGCTGCGCCCAGCGTGCCGCGAGGCCGGTAGGCGAGGAGAAGCTGACGAGCGTGGGAATTCCGGCGCGCTGCACCTTGTGGATCAGCTCCAGGCTGCAGCGGCTAGTGACTACGGCGACGCCGCCGGCGACGTCCTGACGGGTACGTCTGAGCGCACCGATAAGCTTGTCCAGCGCATTGTGCCGGCCGATGTCCTCGCGTCCCAGGCGGATTTCGCCCTGCGCATCGATGAACAGAGCGGCATGCACCGCGCCGCAGGTCTGGCCGAGCGGCTGGAATTCGGCGATGCGCTGGCGCAGGTCATGCAGCCAGTGCGCGGGGGGCAGAGGCGCGACCGGCATCACCGGCAAATCCGGCAGCGCCTGTTCCAGCGCTTCGACGCCGCACAATCCGCAACTGGCATTGCCGGGCAGCTGTCGACGCTGCTCCTTGAGCTTCCAAAAGGCGCGGCTGGAGATCTCGACCGCGGCTTGGCGACCGCTGCCGGTGCCGCTGAGGTGGATGTCGTAAATATCGCTGACATCCTCGACGATGCCGCTGCCAAGGCTGAAGCCCACAACGAAATCCTCAAGATCCGCTGGCGAGACCATCATCACCGCCTGGCTGATGCCGTTGTAGGCGATCGCCAGGGCGCATTCCTCGGCCAGTTCCACCGCCTCGCGGCGCGCCTCTCCGAGCGCCTGGAAGTGATACTGCTGGCTGGCCTCGGTTGGCGCGTTGCCGGCCGGGGCGGAGTTGGGGTGACGTGGCGTGTTCATGGCAGGCTCGATGTGATGTGCCGGGGCGGTCGACTGTGAAGGGCTGCGGACGGATTTTCAATGCCGGGCATGAGCGGCGTTAGGGTCTGTTACCGTTTCGTGCGCGGCTCGCGACGAAACGGCAACAGACCCTACGCCAGCATGCTGCGCACCCGCGCCGCCAGATGGTCGATCTGGAACGGCTTGCTGATCAAGTCCATGCCCACATCGAGAAAGCCACTGCTGGCCGCCTGCTCGGCGTAGCCGGTCATGAACAGCACACGCAGCCCGGGGCGATGCTGGCGAGCGATATCCGCCAGTTGCCGGCCGTTCATTCCCGGCAGGCCGACGTCCGAAACCAGCAGATCGATGCGTTCGCCGCTTTCCAGAATTTCTATGGCGGCGTTGGCCTCGGCCGCTGCCAGTGCGTGATAACCGAGCATGCCCAACACGTCGAGCACCAGTTGCCGCACGGCCGGATCGTCTTCTACCACCAACACGGTTTCGCCCTGTACCGCCTGCGGCGGATGCGCCGTCGGGCTGCTGTTCGCCGCCGGCAACGGCAGCGTATGGTGCGCCGGCAGATACAGCGTGACCTCGGTGCCCTTGCCGGACTCGCTGCGGATCTGCACGTGTCCGCCGGCCTGGCGGGCGAAGCCGTAGATCATCGACAGCCCGAGGCCGGTGCCCTGGCCGATCGGTTTGGTGGTGAAGAACGGTTCGAACGCGGCGGCCAGCACCTTGGGTGTCATGCCGCAGCCGCTGTCGATCACGCCGAGGGTGACGTAGCGGCCCGGCGCCAGCTCGCCCACTTCCGATTGGCGCGTCAGCTGCGCATTGGCGGTGGCGATTTGCAGGGTGCCACCGTCGGGCATGGCGTCGCGGGCGTTGATGACCAGGTTGAGCAGGGCGCTTTCCAGCTGGTTTTCGTCGCTGTTGGCCGGCCACAGGTCCGGCTGCAAGCGGGTTTCGACCAGAATGTGACTGCCGAGGGTGCGCACCATCAGGTCGCGCATCGACTCGATCAAGGCATTGAGATCGACCCGCTTGAGGTTCAGCGGTTGGCGCCGGGCAAACGCGAGCAGGCGATGGGTGAGTGCCGCGGCGCGGTTGGCCGAGGTGACGGCAGCATCGATGAAACGCTGGGTCTCGGCGTGGCGGCCGGTCTGGTTGTAGCGCTGGATCAGGTCCAGCCCGCCGATGATGCCGGTGAGCATGTTGTTGAAGTCGTGGGCGATGCCGCCGGTGAGCTGGCCCACCGCTTCCATCTTCTGCGCCTGACGCAGGGCTTCCTGCGCCTGTTCGCGGCTGGCCATTTCCTTGAGCAGTCGCTCGTAGACTTCGGCCAGCGAGGTAGTGCGCTCCTGCACGCGGCTTTCCAGGGTTTCGTTGAGCTCGCGCAGTGCCTGTTCCGCCTGCCAGCGCTCGGTGACGTCCTGACAGAGAACGAAGAAGCCCTGTACCTGCCCTTCGGCATCGTGGCGCGGCAGATAATGCATCAGCGCGTGGCGCGGCCTGCCATCCTGGTGCGGCATGTAGGCCTCGAAAACCATGGGCGTGCCGTCCAGCGCGGCCCGGATTTGCTCGCGGCGCTCGTTATAGGCGCGCTCGCCGACCACCTCGATCAGGTGTTTGCCATACAACCACTCGGGAGATTGGCCGAACCAGCTCTCGTAGTAGCGATTGTTGAAACGGTAGCGTTCGTCCTGGTCGACGTAGCCGATGAGCACCGGCAACGCGTCGGTAATCGTCATGATTTCCGCCTCGCTGCGACGCAGCGTTTCCTCCTCGCTGTGGCGCAGGCAGAGCAGGCGGCCGGCGATCTGCCGATCATCATCGCGGACGGGGCTCAGCGCCAGATCGAACCAGACGCCGCGCTGGGCGTCGCCTTCGGGCAGGCGGTAGTTGCGCAGCAGGCATGCCTGGCTGCGGTCGCCGCCATTGCAGGCATCGTTCAGTTCGGGCCAGGTCTCGCCCCAAGTGGTGGCGACCGGTGCGCCGAGCGCGGCGGGGTGACCAGTGCCGATCAGGGCTGCGTGCGCGTCGTTGTACAGCTGCACGTCTTGATCGCCCCAAAACAAGCACATGGGCAATGGCGCCTCGAGCAAGGTGTCGAGCAGCACGCGTAGCGAGACCGGCCAGCCATCGATCGGACCCAACGGCGTTGCGCTCCAGTCATGGTCGCGGATGCGCCCGCTCATTTCGCTACTACCGGCCGGCCATGCGCCAGGATCTATTGCCATGGGTCTCCCTCTGATGCGCGATGGACGGCCAGCGCCCGCGCTCAATCCGCATAGCCCTGCAGGCTGCGAATCAGTTCCAGATAGTCATCGACGGCAGTGAACTCTTCCGTATCTTTGTGCCCGCGTCGGCTGTCCGGTTCACGGATGGCCAGCAGATGGGCAATGCCATAGTCGCGGGCGCTGCGCAAGACCGGCAGGCTGTCGTCGATGAACAGCGATGTCGCCGGCTCGAAATCCAGATCCGCTTTTAGCGCATGCCAGAACTGGGCCTGCTCCTTGGGAAAACCATAGTCATGGGAGCTGATCAGCCGGTCGAACCAGGGCGCCAGTTCGACGCGTTCGAGCTTCAGCGACAGGGAATCGCGGTGAGCATTGGTGATCAGCACCACGCGCTTGCCGGCTTCGCGCAGCGCGGCGAGAAATTCGTCGGCGGCCGGACGCAGGGCAATCAGATCGGCGATCTCGCGCTTCATTTCGCGTATCGGCAGGTTCAGCTCGCGGGTCCAGAAGTCCAGGCAATACCAGGTCAGCTTGCCTTGGTGCTCGTTGAACAGCGGCGCCAGTTCCAGCTCGGCCATGGCTTGGCTAATGCCGTGCAGCTGGGCGTAACGCTGCGGCAGGAATTCGAGCCAGAAATGGTTATCGAAGTGCAGGTCAAGCAAGGTCCCGTCCATGTCCAGCAGGACGGTATCGATTTCAGACCAGGGCAGCGAAGCGATCATGGCGGGCTCTTTTGGGCAGTTGGCGCAATGGTGCGACAGCGGTCGGTGCGATGCAAAGCCTTCACGGCCCGGCATGAAAGCCGGGTAACAGGCCGCATAACCGAGCGCAGTGGTTTTTACACTGCCTGTTATGATTGCCGCTCGCGTTCAAAGGACCCTGCCATGCGCCAGAAACCTACAGTACTTGCCCGTGAGATCGTCGCCACCAGCCGTCTGTTCCGTGTCGAGGAGCTGCAGTTGCGGTTTTCCAATGGTGTCGAGCGCACCTACGAACGGCTGGTCGGCAAGGGTGCCGGTTATGGCGCGGTGATGATCGTGGCGCTGGAAAGCGACGGCAAGGCGCTGTTGGTCGAGGAATATTGCGGTGGTACCGACAGCTACGAGCTGTCCCTGCCCAAGGGGTTGATCGAACCGGGTGAGGACGTTCTGGACGCCGCCAACCGCGAACTCAAGGAGGAAGCCGGATTCGGCGCGCGCACGCTCGAATGGCTGGCCGAACTGTCGCTCTCGCCCGGTTACATGAGCCAGAAGATCCAGGTGGTGCTGGCACGCGATCTCTATCCCGAACAACTGCCAGGCGACGAACCGGAGCCGATGCGCGTCGATCGGGTCGATCTGCGCGAGCTGTCGAGCCTGATCCAGAACCCGCAATTCAGCGAAGGCCGCGCGCTGGCCGCCTTGTATCTGGTGCGTGATCTGTTGAGCCAGCGCGGGGAGTTCGTTCAATGAGCCATCCGTATCTGGCGCCGGTCATCGACCTGGTGCGCGCCGCAGGCCAGGCCATCCTGCCGCATTGGCGCAGCGGTGTGCAGGTGCATGAAAAGGCCGATGCCTCGCCGGTTACCGCGGCTGACATGGCTGCCCATCACCTACTGGCCGATGGTTTGCGCGCGCTGGCCCCGGACATCCCGGTGCTGTCTGAAGAGGATTGCAACCTGAGCCTGGCCGAACGGGCCGGTTGGACGCGCTGGTGGCTGGTCGATCCGCTGGACGGCACCAAGGAATTCATCGCCGGCAGCGAAGAATTCACCGTCAACGTGGCGCTGATCGAGCAGGGACGGGTGCTGTTCGGTGTGGTGGGCATTCCGGCCAATGGCCGCTGCTATTACGGCGGTGCCGAATTCGGCGCCTGGCGTGCCGAAGCCGGTGGCGCGACGCAGCCGCTGCAGGTGCGCCACGAGCCGGACGAGGGTTTCACCGTTGTCGCCAGCCGTCGCCATTCGAGCCCGGCGCAGGAGCGCTTGCTGGATGGGTTGCGCCAGCGCTTCGGCGAGCTGGTGCTGGCCAATGTCGGCAGCTCATTGAAGCTGTGCCTGCTGGCCGAAGGCGCCGCCGATTGCTATCCGCGACTGGCACCGACCTCGCAATGGGACACCGCCGCCGCGCAAGGCGTGCTTGAAGGTGCCGGCGGAGAGGTACTGGACATCACCGGCGCGGCGCTGACCTACGAAGCGCGTGAGAGCTATCTCAATCCGTCCTTTCTGGCGTTGCCGCGCGGCGTGCAATGGCGCGCCGGGCTCATCGAGCTGGCGAATTCTTGAATCGCAGCTGTGTCAGACCGATTTACCTTGAAGGCGACCCTCATGACCAGCCAGGCGCTTGAGCGGATCGCCGGAGCCGTGTCGTGTCATTGAAAACGCCCATCGGGATACGCCAATGGATCTGGCGCGCCTTCGTCCAGAGCGCGTTAATTCCGCTCGTGCTGGTCGAAATGGTGCTGATCGCCGCCTATCTGCTAACCAACAATGCGATCCGCGACGCACAGACCGAGCATTTGCGCGAAACGGCGCTTGCCGAGCTGCAGACCGCGGTTGGCCGCGAGGCGCGGATCATCAGCCAGCAGCTGCAGCAGGTGACGAGCGCCACCATCCTGTTTCGCAACTTCACCACACGTGCGCTGGCGGACGAAAGCACCGAACCGCCTCCGCCGTTGCGGCTGGATGCCCGAGGTGTGCGCTACAGCCCGCGCGACGATGGCCGTGCGGCGAGTTTCTATTCCGCAGCCACCGCGCCCGAACAGCAGGATCTGGAAAAGGTGGCGCGCCTGCGCCGTCTCGATCCGCTGATGCAAGAACTGCACGCCGTCAATCCGCTGATCGCCAGCCTCTATTTCAATAGCTGGGACAGCTACAACCACATTTATCCCTGGTTCAACACGGCGGAGCAGTACCCGCCGGACATGGACATCCCCAGCTACAACTTCTATTACCTGGCCGGCTCGTGGCACAACCCGACGCGTCGGGTCGTCTGGACGGATGTCTACCTGGACCCGGCCGGCCACGGCTGGATGATGTCAGCGATCGCGCCGGTGTACCGCGACGATTTCCTGGAAGGCGTTAGCGGTATCGACATTACCGTCAACGGCATCCTGCAGCAGATTGGCGAGTTGCGGGTGCCTTGGGAAGGTTACGCGATGCTGATTAGCCGCGAGCTCAACATCATGGCGCTGCCCGAAGCCGGCGAGCGCCAGTTTGGCCTCGACGAGCTGACCGAGCATTCCTACGAGGAAGCCATTCGCCGGGAAATATTCAAACCCCAGGATTTCCACCTCGGCCGCCGTCCTGAAACCCGCCAGTTGGCCTATGCCATCGCCTCGCAGCCCGAGGGCGTGCAGCGGGTCAGTCTCGACGGTCGCCAGCAACTGGTGGCCTGGGCGACAGTCGAACAGACCGGCTGGCATCTGCTGACGGTGGTGGACGAGGCCGAAGTGTTCGGCCAGACCAATACGCTGGCTAGCCACTATCGGCAGATCGGCTATCTGCTGATCGCCGGACTGCTGCTGTTCTACCTGCTGTTTTTTGCCTATATGTGGCTGCGTGCGCGGCAGCTCAGCCAGTCGCTGCTTGTGCCGATCGCCAACATCTCGCGGATGATGGGACAGATCGGACAACGCCAGGAACGAGCGCAGCCGATCGCCTCCGACATCCGCGAACTCGACGATCTGGCGCAGCATACCCATGCCATCGGCGATCAGCTCGAACTCAGCGAGGCGCAGCATTCGCAGGCGCAGGAGCACCTCGAACTGGTGCTCGAGAGCGCGACCGAAAGCCTCTGGGAAAACGACATGCGCAGCGGCACGCTGCACTTTCGCGGGCGCCTACCGGCCCGCTTCGGGCTGCCGTCGTCGCAACTCAGCGAAGAGCAGTTCTTGCAACGCGTTCATCCGCGCGACGTGCCTCGCGTGCGTGCCGAACTGGCGGGCATGCCCATGGGCAACGCGCTGCGCTACGAATGCGAATTCCGCCTCGCCGACGCGCTCGGCGAGTATCACTGGCTGCTCAGTCGGGGCCGGGTGCTCGAACGCGATCCGCAGACCGGCGAAGCCACGCTGCTGGCTGGCACGCATGTCGATATCGATGCGCTCAAGCGGGTCGAGCAGGACCTGCGCCACGCCACGCAGCAGGCCCAGGCGGCCAACGAGGCCAAGACCCATCTGATTTCCAGCATCAGCCACGAACTGCGCACGCCGCTGAACGCGATCCTCGGTTTCGCCCAGTTGATGCGCATGGACTGTTCCTCCGAAACCAATCCGGAGGCGGCCGACTACCTCGATGAAATTCTGCTGGCCAGCCGTCATTTGAACCAGCTGCTCGGGGACATTCTCGACTGGTCGAGCCTGCAGGCCGAGCGCCCGCGGCTGGAACTCGAACGGGTCGAGGTCACCGCGCTGATGCGCGAATGCGCCGAGCTGGTGACGCTCGACGTCAAACGTCACGGCTTGCAATTGGCGTTCGATCTGCCTGCGCAGCCCATCGAGGTACTGGCCGAACCGCGACGTCTGCGTCAGGTGCTGCTCAATCTGCTGTCGAATGCGATCAAGTACAACAGACCGTCCGGGCAGATTCTGCTCGGCGTCGATACGATCGCCAACCAAGTGCGCCTGACGGTCGAAGACACGGGACTGGGAATAGACGAGGCCCTGCAAGCACGGCTGTTCGAGCCGTTCCAGCGCCTGGGGCGTGAGAATTCCAACATTCAGGGGGCCGGCATCGGCCTGTCGTTGTGCCTGGAATACGCCAAATTGATGGGCGGCAGCATCGGCGTGAAGAGCGAGCCGGGCGTCGGCAGCCTGTTCTGGATCGCGCTGCCGGTCTTCGAACCGCAGTCGGTCGTGCAGACGCATGAGCGGGCGCGCATCGTCTATGTCGAAGACGATCCGGCCAGCCAGCTGCTGGTGCGCAAGGCGCTGGAAGATCTCGCCGAGGTCAGCGTGATCGGCAATGGCCGGATGGCCCTGGAGCAGATACTGAGCGATCCGCCGGATCTGCTGTTGCTGGACCTGAATCTCCCCGATCTGACGGGAGAAGAGTTGCTGGCGCTGCTGCGCAAGGCACCCGTCACGCGGGAATTGCCGGTCATCGTCCTCAGCGCGAACACTGACGAGGCGGGTGGCATTGACTATCAGGAGCGGCTGAGCAAGCCGCTGGACCTCGACGCGCTGCGCCAGCGGGTGCGCGCCTGTTTGCAGATGCGTTGACTTGAGGCCCAGCTGAACGAAACGCTAACCGGCGCGCTCACCGCAAAGATCGAGCGTGAACCAGTGTTCGACCTCCGCTTGCGACAGCCCCGCGCCGAGCAGGGCGAACAGTTTGCCCAGCGCTGCCTCGCGGGTCATGCCGCCGCCGGAAACCAGACCGCTGGCGGCCAGCTTGCTGCCGGCGGCATAGATGCCGAATTCGACGTGACCCTGCGGGCACTGGCTGATCGCTGCGAGCACCACGCCACGAGCATGGGCTTGCTTCAGTGCAGCCAGCAACGCGTCATCATCCGCCGGCCCCGTGCCGCTGCCATAGCATTCGAGCAGCAATCCCTGCACGCCACTGTCGAGCACCGCCTGCACCTGTGCGGCCTGGATGCCGGGGTAGAGCGGCAACACGGCCAGGCTGACCGGCTGGCGCGGCTGGCGGTAATCCAGCGCCGGCAAGACGCCCGAAGCCTGCTCGCCCATGCGCGGGCGTGGCAGTACGGCAAAGGCATCGAACTCGGTGGCGCTGAGCTTGGTGAGCCGCGCGCCGTGCATCAGCTTGCCATGAAAATAGACCTGCACACCGGGCCGGATGCCTTCGCGCAGCGCCTGTAGCGCGCCGGACAGGTTCGCCCAGGCGTCGCTGTTCGGCGCGCCGGCCGGCAGCATCGAGCCCGTCAACACCACCGGCACGGGCAAGCCGAGCAGCAGGAAGCTCAGGGCGGCTGCGCTGTAGGCAAGCGTGTCGGTGCCGTGCAGCAGCAGGACGCCGTCGCAGTGCCCGGCGTCCACTTCCTCGGCAATGGTGGCGGCCATCACCAGCCAGTTGCGCTGGGTCATGGACGCGCTGTCGATGGGCGGCAGCAGCTCGCGGAAATACCAGTCCGGCCAGCCCTGGCCATCCGTGGCTTGCCGGTCGCGCAAACGTGCTTCGAAGCCGCTCGAGGGCGTCAGCCCTTGGTCGCTCATCTGCATGCCGATGGTCCCGCCGGTATAAAGAACCAACAGGCGTTTTTCGGGTCTGGTCACGGTGATTTTCCTGCCGGTTGCTTATCTGGCGTGATCGCTTCTGTACGTTCGGACTGTGCTGTTCGGCCGTCCGATCCGGACTGTCTCAAGGTTTTGCTGGCCTGGGCCAGCGCTCTCTCAATCTGCTGCGGTGATTCATGCAAAGCCTGCTTGAAGAAATTCTCGATGAAGTGCGTCCTCTGCTGGGCCAGGGCGCGGTGGCCAATTACATTCCGGCGCTGGCGGAGGTCGACCCGGTGCAATTGGGCATTGCCGTCTACGGTGTCAGCGGCAAGACCTGGCAGGCGGGCGACGCGCAGACGCCGTTCTCGATCCAGAGCATCTCCAAGGTTTTCAGTCTGGTCCAGGCGATCCAGCATTCCGGTGAGGGAATCTGGTCACGTCTGGGTTATGAGCCCTCCGGGCAACCGTTCAATTCGCTGGTGCAGCTGGAGTTCGAGGCTGGTCGGCCGCGCAATCCCTTCATCAACGCCGGGGCGCTGGTGATCTGCGATATCAATCAGTCGCGCTTCGCCGCGCCGACGCTTTCGCTGCGCGACTTCGCCCGGCGGCTGTGTGGCAATCCGATGATCGTTTCCGATGCCAAGGTTGCCGCGTCCGAATACCAGCACCGTGCCCGCAATGCGGCGATGGCGTACCTGATGCAGGCGTTCGGCAATTTCCACAACGATGTCGAGACGGTGCTGCACAGCTATTTCCACCATTGCGCGCTGCGCATGAGCTGCGTGGATCTGGCGCGCGCCTTCGCGTTTCTGGCACGTGAAGGGCATTGCTTGCACAGCGGCGAGCAAGTGCTCAGTGCGCGTCAGGCCAAGCAGGTCAACTCGATCATGGCAACCAGCGGCCTCTACGACGAAGCGGGCAATTTCGCCTATCGGGTCGGCTTGCCGGGCAAGAGCGGCGTCGGTGGCGGCATCGTCGCGGTGGTGCCGGGACGTTTCAGCGTCTGTGTCTGGTCGCCCGAGCTGAACGCCGCCGGCAACTCACTGGCTGGCATAGCGGCGCTGGAAAAGCTCACCGAGCGGATCGGCTGGTCGATCTTCTGACTAGGGTCTGTTGACGTTTCGTCGCGAGCCGCGTTGCTGCGCCAAATGTCGCCAGGCAAGGCGCGGGACGCAGGTAATGGTCGCTCCCTTATCAAGTCCCGCAACGCCGCATGGCGACATTTGCCGCGCAACCCTTCGGGCCGGGCCTGTTTTTGCGATGCGGCGTTTCTCGTCGCTCATTTGGAACAACCAAACTTCACTCCTCGTGCCTTGCCTCGCGCAAAAACAAGCTCCGGCGCGACCGCGAACGAAACGTCAACAGACCCTATGCCATCGCGGCGCTAGCGGCTCAACGTTGCAACACGGTTCCGGCTACGGGCGCTTCGCTGGTTGGCGCGGGTGTGGCCGGCCAGGCGCTGTGGTCGATGTCTAGATCGGCATAATCTTTCGCATTGAGCACCGGCTGCTCGATGCCGGCGCGGACCTGCGCATCGTAGTCGTGCATCAGGCGCAGGCCGGTCTTGAACAGCAGCGCCACGGCGATCAGGTTAACGATCGCCAACAGGCCCATGGTCAGGTCGGCGAAGGCGAACACGGTGCCCAGATCCTGCAGCGAACCCCAGAGCACCAGGGCGATCACCAGCGCGCGGTAGCCCTGGATCAGGGCGCGCTTGTCGCTGAAGAAGCCCAGTGCGTTTTCGCCCAGGTAGTAGTTGTAGATCAGCGTGGTGAACACGAAGAGCAGCAGCGCGATGCTGATGAACACCCGCCCCCATTCGCCGACGACCGCAGCCAGCGCCGTTTGCGTCATAACCACGCCCGCGACGTCAGCGGTTTCTGGGCTGTAGACGCCAGACAGCAGGATGATCAGCGCCGTGCTGGTGCACACCAGCAGGGTGTCGATGAACACGCTGAGCAACTGCACGATGCCCTGCGCCGCCGGGTGCTTCACCTCGGCGACTGCCGCTACGTTCGGTGCGCTGCCCAGACCGGCCTCGTTGGAGAACAGCCCACGCTTGACGCCCATGATGATCGCCGCGCCGATGCCGCCGGCGAAGGCCGGTTCGAGACCGAAAGCGCTGCGCACGATGAGCGTCAGTGCTTCGGGCACCATTTCGGCGTTCAGGCCGATCACCACCAGCGCCATGCCGATGTAGGCGAAGGCCATGATCGGCACGAGAACGTCGGCGATGCTGGCGATACGGCGGATGCCGCCGAAGATGATCATCGCCATGATGACCGCCAGCGCCACGCCGCTGATGTAGGTCGGCACGCCAAAGGTGTCGTACATCGAGCTCGCCACGGTGTAGGACTGCAGCGCGTTGAAGCCGAAGCCGAAGGTCACCAGCAGCAGGATCGAGAACAGCACCGCCATCCAGCGCTGGCGCAGCCCGTGCAGCATGTAGAACGCCGGGCCGCCACGGTAGCTGCCGTCCGCCTGGCGGCGCTTGTAGAGTTGCGCCAGCGAGCATTCGAAGTAGCTGGTGGCCATGCCGACCAGCGCCACCATCCACATCCAGAACACCGCGCCCGGCCCGCCGAGCATGATGGCGACCGCGACGCCGGCGATATTGCCTGCACCGACACGACCGGCGACGCTGAGCATCAGCGCCTGGAATGAGCTGAGTTGGCCGGGTTTGCGTTTGAAGGCCTGACCGAAGATGCGGAACATGCTGCCGAAGTAGCGGAACTGGACGAAGCCGGAGCGGATCGTGAAATACAGACCCAGGCCGACCAGCATGACGATCAGGAGCTTGCTCCAGATAAGGTCGTTGAGAATATCGAGCATGACGTAGTGGTCTCTCTTGTTGTTTTGAAGGTAGGGCGCAGGGGGAGAATGGTTGGCTAGACGCATCGGTCACACAATTACGCAGGTCGCGGCGAGTTGGCGCGAGTCGATGCTAGAATCGCGTCGCTCGCATCACCGGAACAGACCATGCACGACCCTCTCGGCGCCAACCTCAAACTGCTCTGCAGCCATTACCGCTCGATCGCCGAGGTCTGCCGCAAGCTGTCCATCAACCGCGCCCAGTTCAACAAATACCTGAGCGGCCAGAGCCGCCCGACCGCGCACAACCTCAAGCGCATCTGCGATTTCTTTGGCGTCGAAGGCTATGAGCTGGCGCTGCCCAACGACCAGTTCGCCCAATTGATCGGCGTGCGCAGCCATGATCACGAACGCATCGCCGCCAGCGACCCGCTGCTCGAGCTGTTTCAGCCGCTACGCGACAACGCCAGCAGCCTTTCACGCTACTGCGGGTATTACTTCGAGTACGCCAACTGCATGTCAGTGCCGGGAAAGATCCTGCTCTCGCTGGTGCACCTGCGCGAGGACCGTGGCAGCTTCGTCTTCGAACGGCAGGAACGACAGGAACAGTCGCGCGCCGACAATCCCAAGTCCGAGGACTGGGTGGTGCGCTGCCGATACCTGGGCGCGGCGTTCTATCTGCAGGACCGCCTGTTCCTTATCGACTACGAGTCGCTGACCGGCAACGAAATGAGCCAGACCATCCTGATTCCCAGCTTCAAGAGCCGCATCAGCCGCTTGAACGGGCTCAAGACCGGCGTCTCCAGCGGCGACCGGCGTTCGCCCTTATGCACGCGGGTGGTGTGGGAATACCTGGGGAGCGAGATCAACCGGGTCAATGCCTATCGCCAGGTCATGCTCTACGAGCAGGACGATCCGCGTATCGATCCGGAGATTCGCGAGCGGCTGTCGTCTGCGTCCATCCGCGACGGCTTGTTCGAGATCGAGTAGCGGCGGGCTTGGGTCTGCCTCGGTTGGGATACGCGCGGAGCGGCGAAGAGCAGGCACCGATGGCGCATTGCGCGCCATCGGCGAGGTAGAGATCAGCAGAGCTCGGGATGCTTGATGCAGCTGCCGTAGCCTTCGGTCTTCATTTCGTCCAGTGCCTTCTGCAAGCGCTGGACGACTTCATCTGGCGTGTCCTTGTTCAGTGCAAGGTAAAGAGGCTCGGAATTGAACACCAGCACGGTGTTGAGATTGCTCGCGCCTTGCTGACGGGCGAAGTAGCGCCAGACCGGGTCGGAAGTGGCCCAGAGGTCGATCTTGCCGCTGAGTAGTTTCTGCAGATTGTCCTGATCGCGTAGCGCATTGATGGGCGCCAGGCCCTGGGCTTCGATGCGCAGGCTCACGGCGCTGCTCTTATAAGCGCCAACGGTATAGTCCTTGGCCTGATCCAGGCTGTTGAGCTTGATGTTCGAACCGGGTGCGGAGAGCAGCACGCTCTCGTACCGGGCGATGGGGCCGACCCACTTGAACAGCGGTCGACGTTCATCGGTCATGGAAGTGGAGAACAGGCCATGGTTGGGCTGCTCCAGTGTCGATTGGTAAACGCGATCCCAAGGGAAGCGCAGCGTCATCGAATAGCTGATGCCGGCGCGCTTGAACATCTCACGAACGGTGGTCGCGCTGATGCCCTGGATGTTGTCTTCGCGGGCAAAGTTCTTGCCGCCATCGGCCATGTTGAAGGGGGGAAAGTTCTCGGTCTGCAGCACCACTTCGTAGCCGCGGGGAAGCTCCGCCTGAGCGAGCGGAGTGCCGAGTATCGAGCTGAGCAACAGGGTGATGACAAGTGATGTGCGCATGGGGTCCTCCTGGAAAGCGGCGGAGTCTACGCAAGGCCTGAACGCAGTGATTTGTGCCGTATCACGGTTCTCGCTGTGGCTGATGCACGACCTTGGCGCAACTCTGAGCAGAGCCGAAAAGCCCGCGCTGTAACCAGCACGGGCTTTTCCTGGACGCCGCCGTCAGGCCTTCAACGGCACCAGGCGCGGCGCGATCATGTTTTCCGGGCGCAGGATGTCGTCCAGGGTGGCGTCGTCCAGCAACTGCTCTTCACGCACCAGCTCCAGCACGCCGCGACCGCTGAGTAGCGCCTGGCCGGCGATGCGGGTGGCGTTCTCGTAGCCGATGTAGGGGTTCAGCGCGGTGATCAGGCCGATGGAGTTTTCCATCAGCTGACGGCAGCGGTCCTCGTTGGCGGTGATGCCGACGATGCAATGCTCGCGCAGCATGTCCATGGCGCGCTGCAGCAGGCGGATCGAGTCGAACAGCTTGAAGGCGATCAGCGGCTCCATCACGTTGAGCTGCAACTGGCCGGCTTCGGCGGCGATGGTCAGCGACAGGTCGTTGCCGATCACTTCGAAAGCCACCTGGTTGACCGCCTCAGGGATCACCGGGTTGACCTTGCCGGGCATGATCGAACTACCCGGCTGGCGCGGCGGCAGGTTGATCTCGTTGATGCCGGTGCGCGGGCCGCTGGAGAGCAGGCGCAGGTCGTTGCAAATCTTTGACAGCTTCACCGCCAGGCGCTTGAGCATGCTGGAGAAGGTGACGAAGGCGCCCATGTCGGAGGTGGCTTCGATCAGGTCGGCGGCGGGCTTCAGCGGGTGGCCGCTGATGGTCGCCAGACGTTGTACGGCCAGCGCCTGGTAGTTCGGGTCGGCATTGATGCCGGTGCCGATGGCGGTGCCGCCGAGGTTTACTTCCACCAGCAGCTGCGGCGCGATCAGGCGCAGATGCTCCAGGTCCTCACCAAGGGTGGTGGCGAAGGCGCGGAATTCCTGACCGAGGGTCATGGGCACCGCGTCCTGCAATTGGGTACGGCCCATCTTGAGCACGTGTGCGAATTCCTCACCTTTGCCGGCGAAGGCTGCGACCAGGCTGTCGAGGCTGGCCAGCAAGGTGTCGTGGCCGAGCAGCAGGCCCAGGCGAATGGCCGTGGGGTAGGCGTCGTTGGTGGACTGCGCCATGTTGACGTCGTTGTTCGGGTGCAGGTGGCGATACTCGCCCTTGGCATGGCCCATGTATTCCAGCGCCAGGTTGGCGATCACCTCGTTGGCGTTCATGTTGGTCGAGGTGCCGGCGCCGCCCTGGATCATGTCCACCACGAACTGGTCGTGAAAATCACCCCGAATCAGCTGCGCGCAGGCCTGGCTGATGGCCAGGTGCTTGGCGTCGCTCAGATGGCCCAACTCGCGGTTGGCATCCGCTGCCGCCTGCTTGACCATCGCCAGCGCAACCACCAGCTTCGGATAATGCGCCAACGGCACGCCGGAGAGGCGGAAGTTATGCACGGCGCGCAGGGTCTGGATGCCGTAATAAGCGTCAGCGGGTACTTCGAGGGAGCCGAGCAGGTCTTTTTCGAGGCGGAACGATGCAGCGGAGGACATGAGAAATCTCTTCCGAGAGAAAGCGGCGTTTGCCGCGAAGGCCGCTAACATAGGCCCTGAGGCCCATTTTCGGCCAATGCCGTTAAACGCTGGGTCATGCATGATCGGCATAATGATGATGTGACGTCGTTTCGCTCTGGAGCGTTATTGCGACGCGCGATCGGACCTTTCCCACGCCTGCCAGGAGCCGGCATGAACATCGAAACGAAATGGCTGGAAGACTTCGTCACCCTGGCTGCGACCCGTAGCTTTTCCCAAGCGGCCGAGCGGCGCTTCGTGACCCAGCCGGCGTTCAGCCGCCGCATTCGCAGCCTCGAGAATAGCCTCGGCATCACACTGGTGAACCGCACGCGAACGCCGATCGAGTTGACCGAGGCCGGCCAGTTGTTCCTGATTACCGCGCGCAGCCTGGTCGAACAGCTCGGCGAGGTGCTGCGTCATCTGCACCATCTGGAAGGCCAGCAGGGCGAGGTGCTGCAGATATCCGCCGCGCACTCACTGGCTCTGGGCTTCTTCCCGCAATGGATCGCCGGCCTGCGCGAGCTGGGCCTGAACCCCAGTACGCGGCTGATGGCGACCAACGTGGGCGACGCGGTGCACGCGCTGCGCGAAGGCGCCTGCGACCTGATGCTGGCCTTTCACGACCCCGATGCCGCGCTGCAGCTGGACCCGCAGATATTCCCGTCCCTGCACCTGACCTACAGCGAGATGCTGCCGGTCTGCGCCGTGGATGCGCGGGGCAACGCCCTGTTCGACCTGAACAGCGGCCAGAGTGTGCCGCTGCTGGCCTATAGCGCGGGTGCCTTTCTCGGTCGCTCGGTCAACGGCCTGCTGCGTCAGCGTCGGCTGCGCTACACGACGGTGTACGAAACTGCCATGGCCGACAGCCTGAAAAGCATGGCCCTGCAAGGCCTCGGCGTCGCCTGGGTCCCGCGCTTGAGCATCACCGCCGAACTGCAGCGCGGCGAACTGGTGGAATGCGCCGACGAAACCTGGCGCCTGCCGCTGGAAATCCGCCTGTATCGCTGCGCGCTGGTGCGCAAGGCGCCGGTGCGGTTGCTGTGGCGCAAGCTGGACGCCGGCGCGGCGATACTGCCCTGACGCTGCAACGACCCGCCGCTACCTGTGCGAGCCCCGCATGGACGAGCGCAGCTTGTAGCGATCCCCGGGATGAATCAGCCGCGCATAGCTGATCAGATTGTCCTCCGACCAGGTGCGGCGGATCACTGACAGGCAGGGCGTGGCGGTGTCGATGCCCAGCGCGCTGGCGGTCGGCTGGTCGACCAGCAGCGCTTCGACCACATGCTCGACGTCGGAGATCGGGCAGGCCGCGACCAGCACCTCGTTGGGTGTGTGCTGCGAGAAGTCTGTGGTCAGGTAATCGGGCGCCCAGCGCGGGTTGACGAAGCGCTCTTCCAGCTGGATCGGCAGCTCGTCTTCGCGGTGCACGAGCAGGGTATGGAATACCTCGCTGCCCAGGCGCACGCCCAGGCGCAGGGCGACTTCGTCATCCGCGGCGATGGCTTCGCAACGCAGCACGTCATTGGAATAGCGGTGACCGCGGCTGCGCACCTCGGTGGCGATATTGAGCACTTCCTGCAGGGAGGATTCGGCCTTGCGGTCGGTGACGAAGGTGCCGAGGCCGGCCTGACGCACCAGATAACCTTTCTGCACCAGATCGCGTATCGCCTTGTTGGCCGTCATCCGGCTGACGCCGAAGTCGCGGGCCAGCTGTTCCTCGGGCGGGATCTGGTGGTGCGCCGGGTAGATGCCGCTGCCGATTCGCTCGAGCAGGAATTCTTCGATCTGCTTGTAGCGGGGTGTGTTGGTCACGACGGGTTCCTTGATGGTCTGCCGGCGGATGATACCCGGCTCGGCTGCCACCGTGCTGCTGCCACGCCGAAGTGGGGCAACAGGCAGCGGCGGCGACCTTACAGAACCATCGCCGCCATCCAGCCGAAGGCGAGCAACGGCAGGTTGAAGTGAAGGAAGGTCGGTATCACGGTGTCCCAGATGTGGTCATGCTGGCCGTCGGCGTTGAGGCCGGCGGTCGGGCCGAGGGTTGAATCGGAGGCCGGCGAACCGGCATCGCCCAGCGCCGCGGCGGTGCCGACCAAGGCGATGATGGCCAGCGGCGAGAAGCCGAATCCCAACGCCAGCGGCACGTAGATGGCGGTAATGATCGGCACGGTGGAGAACGACGAGCCGATGCCCATGGTGATGAACAGTCCGGCCAGCAGCATGACCAGCGCGGCGAAGGCGTGGTTGTTGCCGATCAGCTCCACCGAACCTGCGACCAGTTCGGGAATCGCTCCGCTGGTCTTCATCACCGCGGCGAAGCCGGCGGCGGCGATCATGATGAAGCCGACCTGGGCCATCATGTGCATGCCCTGCGTGACGACGTCGTCCTGCTCGCGCCAGCGGATCACGCCGCTCAGCGAGATGATGGCGAAGCCGACCAGGCCGCCGAAGATCATCGAATCGGTCCACAGCTGCACGATCAGCGCCAGTAGCAGCGCCAGGCCGATCGTCGCCACCTGGCGGCGACTTAGCGTGCCGCCGGCCTGCTCCACCGGCGCGCCGCTCGCGACGGCGTACTGGTAGCTGCGCTTGCGCCGGTAACTGAAGGTGGCGATGGCCATGCCGACGACCATGCCCAGCGCCGGCAGCAGCATGGCCTGTGGCGCGAGGTTGCGCGTCACGCTGAAGCCCTGGGCGAGGCCGGCCTGGTTGATGTTGGCGATCAGAATGTCGTTGAGGAAGATTGCGCCGAAGCCCACCGGCAACGACATATACAGGGTCGTGATGGCGAAGGTAATGGCGCAGGCCACGAGCCGGCGGTCGAGGTGCATACGGTTCATCACGTAGAGCAGCGGCGGCACCAGCAACGGAATGAAGGCGATGTGCACCGGGATGATCGTCTCGGCCAGCGCGCCGGCGACGATCAGTGCGGCGAGCAGGCCCCATTTGATCAGCGTCAGGTTGCCGCTGGCTTGTTCGTCGTTACCGAGGCGTTTGACCACGCGCGCCGACAGCCGCTGGGCGATGCCGGTGCGCGAGAGCGCCACGGCGAATGCGCCAAGGGCGGCATAGGACAGGGCGACTGGCGCGCCGCCGCCGAGACCGTCGCCGAAGGCAGCGACGATCTCGTTCATTGACAGACCGGCGGCGACGCCACCGGCCACCGCGGCGATGATCAGGGCGAACACCACCGAAACGCGCAGCATGGCCAGCACGACCATCACCAGCACGGCCAGAATGATTGCATTCATGACGTTTTCCACTCGTTTAATTGTTTTTGTGGGGAAAATCAGGACGCACCGGCCCGCGACCGAGCAGCAGGCTCGGCCGGGGCACGGCAGCGTCGGTCAGCTCGAGGAGGGCAATAACCCGGCCGGCATCAGCGCGTTGAGGCCGCGCGCGGTGAGCAGCTCGCTGGCCGTTTCGATGTCGGGGGCGAAGAATCGGTCTTCCTGGTAATAGGGCACCTTGCTGCGCAGCAGGCTGCGCGCCTCTTCCAGCTTCGGCGAGCTCTTCAGACCGGTGCGAAAGTCGAGCCCCTGGCAGGCTCCCAGCCATTCGATGGCGATGATGCCGCGCACGTTGTCGGCCATGTCCCACAGGCGTTTGCCGGCGTTTGGCGCCATGGAGACGTGGTCTTCCTGGTTGGCCGAAGTCGGCAGGCTGTCGACGCTGTGCGGGTGGGCGAGGGCCTTGTTTTCGCTGGCCAGTGCCGCAGCGGTCACCTGAGCGATCATGAAACCGGAGTTCACCCCGCCGTTGGCCACCAGGAACGGCGGCAGTTGTGACATGTGCTTGTCCATCATCAGCGAGATGCGGCGCTCGGACAGCGAGCCGATCTCGGCGATGGCCAGCGCCAGGTTGTCGGCGGCCATCGCCACCGGCTCGGCGTGGAAGTTGCCACCGGAGATCACGTCGCCCTCGGCGGCGAACACCAGCGGGTTGTCCGACACGGCGTTGGCCTCGATTTCGAGCACTTCGGCGGCCTGGCGCAGCTGGGTCAGGCAGGCGCCCATCACCTGTGGTTGGCAGCGCAGCGAATAGGGGTCCTGGACCTTGTCGCACTGCTCGTGGGACTGGGCGATCTCGCTGCTGACGCCGAGCAGATCGCGGTAGGCGCCCGCCACGTCGATCTGCCCGCGCTGGCCGCGGGCGGCGTGGATGCGCGCATCGAACGGCGCCCGCGAGCCGAGTATCGCCTCCACGCTCAGGCCGCCGCACACCGTGGCGGCGGCGAACAGATCCTCAGCTTCGAACAGACCGCGCAAGGCGTAGGCGGTGGATGCCTGGGTACCGTTAAGCAGGGCCAGGCCCTCCTTAGCGGCCAGGGTCAGGGGTTCGAGGCCGGCGACTGCCAGCGCCTCGCGGGCGTCTAGCCAGTGGCCCTGGTAGCGCGCTTTGCCCTCGCCGAGTAGCACCAGCGACATGTGCGCCAGCGGAGCGAGATCGCCGGACGCGCCCACCGAGCCCTTCAGCGGGATATGCGGATAGACCTCGGCGTTGATCAGGGCGAGCAGCGCGTCGATCACCTTGCGGCGGATGCCAGAGAAGCCGCGCGCCAGGCTGTTGACCTTGAGCAGCATGATCAGCCGGACCAGCGCGTCGTCGAGCGGCTGGCCGACGCCGGCGGCATGCGACAGCACCAGTGAGCGCTGCAGTTTCTCCAGGTCGTCCGGGGCGATGCGGGTCGAAGCCAGCAGGCCGAAACCGGTATTGATGCCGTAGGCGGTACGGCCCTCGGCGATGATGCCCTCGACGCAGGCCACGCTGGCGTCGATCGCGGCGGCGCAGTCACTGTCGAGGGTGATGCGAAGCGGCTGCTGGTGGGCGGCACGCAGTTGGGCGAGGGTCAGCTGGCCGGGTACGAGATGCAAATTGTGGATCATGGCTCAGGCTTCCTTCACTGGGTTGATCATAGGCAGGTCGAGCCCCTGTTCGCGGGCGCAGTCGATGGCGATCGGGTAGCCGGCATCGGCATGGCGCATCACCCCGGTGCCGGGGTCGTTGCGCAGCACGCGGCCGAGGCGGGCGTGGGCGTCCGGGCTGCCGTCGGCGACGATCACCACGCCGGAGTGTTGCGAATAACCCATGCCCACGCCACCTCCGTGGTGCAGCGATACCCAGGTAGCGCCACCGGCAGTGTTGAGCAGGGCATTGAGCAGGGGCCAGTCGGATACGGCATCCGAGCCATCGAGCATGGCTTCGGTCTCGCGGTTGGGGCTGGCTACCGAACCGGAGTCCAAGTGATCGCGGCCGATCACGATCGGCGCCTTCAGCTCGCCGCTGGCGACCATCTCGTTGAACGCCTGGCCGAGGCGCGCGCGGTCCTGCAGGCCGACCCAGCAGATGCGCGCCGGCAGGCCTTGGAAGGCGATGCGCTCGCGGGCCATGTCCAGCCAGCGGTGCAGGTGCGGGTTGTCGGGGATCAGCTCCTTGACCTTGGCGTCAGTCTTATAGATGTCCTCCGGGTCACCCGACAGCGCCGCCCAGCGGAACGGGCCGACGCCACGGCAGAACAGCGGACGAATATAGGCCGGGACGAAGCCGGGGAAGTCGAAGGCGTTCTTGACGCCTTCTTCCAGAGCCATCTGGCGGATGTTGTTGCCGTAATCGAAGGTCGGCACGTCCATCTTCTGGAAGTCGAGCATGGCCTGCACGTGCTCGGCCATCGAGCGCTTGGCGGCCTTGACCACGGCGTGCGGCTCGGTCTTGCCGCGCGCGACGTACTCGTCCCAGCTCATGCCCAGCGGCAGATAGCCGTGCAGCGGGTCGTGGGCGCTGGTCTGGTCGGTGACCATGTCCGGGCGCACGCCGCGGCGTACCAGCTCGGGGAGAATCTCGGCGGCGTTGCCGCACAGCGCGATGGAGATCGCCTTGCCCTGGCCGGTGTAGCGGTCGATGCGCGCCAGGGCGTCGTCGAGATCGGTCGCCTGTTCGTCGACGTAGCGGGTGCGCAGGCGGAAGTCGATGCGCGACTGCTGGCATTCGATATTCAGCGAGCAGGCGCCGGCCAGGCTGGCGGCCAGCGGCTGTGCGCCGCCCATGCCGCCCAGTCCGGCGGTCAATACCCAGCGCCCGGTCAGGTCGCCGTCGTAGTGTTGGCGCCCGGCCTCGACGAAGGTTTCGTAGGTGCCCTGGACGATGCCCTGGCTGCCGATGTAGATCCAGCTGCCGGCGGTCATCTGGCCGTACATGGCCAGGCCCTTGCGATCCAGCTCGTTGAAGTGTTCCCAGGTGGCCCAGTGGGGTACGAGGTTGGAGTTGGCCAGCAGCACGCGCGGTGCGTCCTTGTGGGTCTCGAATACGCCGACCGGCTTGCCGGACTGGATCAGCAGGGTCTGGTTGTCTTCCAGGCGTTCGAGTACCTCGACGATCTTGTCGAAACACTGCCAGTTGCGCGCGGCGCGGCCGATGCCGCCGTAGACCACGAGCTCTTCGGGGTTTTCCGCCACGTCGGGGTGCAGGTTGTTCATCAGCATGCGCAGCGGCGCTTCGGTCAGCCAGCTCTTGCAGCGCAGGGTGGTGCCGGTCGGTGCGGCGATCTGGCGACTCGGGTCGTGGCGCGGATCGTGGGTACTCATCGGAGGTTCCTTCATTGCTTGTTGTTGTCGTGGCCGTGCAGGGACAGCCGGTGAATCAGGCGCGCCGCCACCCGGGCGGTGCGGTTGTCGATGTCGTGCTCGGGGTTCAGCTCGGCCAGCTCGGCGAGCAGCAATTTGCCGCTGGCCTGCAGGTGCTCGATCAACGGTTCGAGCAGAGCGATCGATACGCCGTGGGCGGCCGGCGCGCTGACGCCAGGGGCTTCCCAGGCCGGCAATACGTCGAGGTCGACAGTCAGGTAGACGGCGTCGCAGTCGGCGATGAAGGCGTCCAGCTCGGCGCCGATGCGCTGCAGCGTGCTCTCGCGAATCTCGTGGTCCTCGCGCACCAGCACGCCCAGCTCGGCAGCGGTGCGGAACAGCGCGCGGGTGTTGGCGGCGCGGCTCACGCCCAGGCAGGCGTAGCGGAACGGCCAGCCGCGCGCGGCGCAGGCCTCCGCGATCTGCGCGAAGGGCGTGCCCGAGGAGTGGATATGAGCCGGGTCGCGCAGGTCGAAATGGGCGTCGAAGTTGACGATGGCCAGGCGCGGCGCGCGGCCCAGGTGCGCTGCAAGGTGCGCGGCGATACCCTGCCAGCTGCCGTAGGCCACCTCATGGCCGCCGCCGAGCACCACCGGCAGGTGGCCGGCGCCGAGCAGTGCGGCGACGCTGACGCCAAGACGCTGCTGGGCGCTATCCAGATCGCTGTCGGCGCAGGAGATATCGCCTGCGTCATAGGTCGAACCCTGACCGTGCCAGGCCAGATTGGCGAGCATGCTGCGGATTGCCTGCGGGGCGTTGGCGGCCCCCGCGCGGCCCTGATTGCGTCGTACGCCTTCGTCGCAGGCGAAGCCGAGCAGGGCCAGCCCCGGCGGGCTATCGGCGCTCAATGGCTGAATGCGTTGATGCCAGCGCGGGCTGTCCGCCTCGGGGTCGATGCGACCCTGCCAGACATCCAGATTCAGGCGATCAACGTTCATCGAAAGCCGCCTCAGATGGTGCGTTGATCATTCCGTTGAAGACACGCTGGCGCAGGCGTCCGGCTTGCACCGCATAGGCCAGCTCGGCGGCGCGCTCGACATTCCACAGGCACAGATCGGCGGGCAGGCCCTCGGCGATGCGGCCCAGCTCGGGACGGCCCAGGGCACGCGCGCCTTGAGCGGTCATGCCGGCCAGCGCCTCGCGCGGCGTCAGGCGGAACAGGCTGCAGGCCAGATTGAGCAGCAGGGTGGGCAGGAACAGCGGCGAGGTGCCGGGGTTGGCGTCGCTGGCAACGGCCATCGGCACGCCGTACTGGCGCAGCAGCTCGATGGGTGGCCGTTGTGTTTCCCCCAGGACCAGGAAGGCACCGGGCAACAGGGTCGCCACCATGCCTGCTTGCGCCATGGCGGCGACGCCGGCCTCGTCGAGGTACTCGATATGGTCGGCGGACAGCCCGCCGTGGCGCGCCACCAACGTGCTTGCGCCCTGGTTGGATAGCTGCTCGGCGTGCGCCTTGACCGGAAGCTTGTATCGCTCGGCGGCAGCGAACACGCGCTCGCATTGCGCTGGGCTGAACGCGATGTCTTCGCAGAATACGTCTACCGCGTCGGCGAGATTCTCGGCTGCGGCGGCGGGGATCATTTCCTCGCAGACCAGCTCGATATAGGCATCGGCCCGTCCGGCGTATTCGCCTGGCAAGGCGTGGGCGCCGAGCAGGGTAGTCAGCACGCGCACCGGCAGTTCCGCGCCGAGGCGGCGGGCGACGCGTAGCAGTTTCAGTTCGTCGGCGACCGAAAGGCCGTAGCCGGATTTGATTTCCACGGTGGTCACGCCGTCGGCAGTTAACGCATCGAGGCGCGGGCGCGCTAACTCGAACAGCTGCTCTTCGCTGGCGGCGCGGGTGGCGCGCACGGTACCGAGGATGCCACCTCCGGCGCGGGCGATCTCTGCGTAGCTCGCTCCCTCTAGACGCTGCTCGAACTCGCCGGCGCGGTTGCCGGCGTATACCAGGTGGGTGTGGCAGTCGACCAGTCCGGGCGTCAGCAGCCCGCCGCTACCAGCGAGACGGGCGCCCGCGACGCGCGCCTCGTCCAGCTCGGCCATCGGGCAGAGCTGGGTGATGCGGCCATCTTCAACCAGCACCGCCATTCGCTCGGGCAGTTCCGTAAGGCCATCGAAGACGCTGACGTCGCGCCATAGCAAGCGGGAGGCGGCGGATGCTGACATGTCTGAAGCCCTCGGTTAGTCGATAATGTATATACATTAAGTGTGAGCAGCATATTCGGTCAACACCTGAAATATTTGAATGTGGTCGCTATAGCTGTCTTGAGTGAAGCGCTACGAACCGTTGTTTATGTATATACATATGGTCTCTCAATCCGTAGATACCGTCTTACCCCCTTAGCGAGCAAGAGCCAGTTTTGGGTCAAAAGGCTGGTTCGATTTCAGGACCCCATAAACGATGTGCAATAACTTGCGCATCGCTGCACAGACGATCTGCTTGCCGGTCTTGCCGCGAGCTTTGAGGCGGTCACGTAACGCACTGATGGCTGCGTTGTGCTTGAGTGAGCTGACGGCTGGCATATAGAGCCC
>DALZYJ010000017.1:0-123032 GCA_031988485.1 Pseudomonas sp. | reverse complement strand
CTGGCGACATTTGGCGCAGCAACGCGGCTCGCGACGAAACGTCAACAGACCCTAGCGGCCAGCTGAAGATCAACACGCACTGGAACAGCGCCGAGTCGCTGAACTACTTCGAGCAGCCCTGGCACCGGGCCGGCGCGCAAACACCCGCCGGCCGTTGCGCCTGGGCTGCGGCCTACAAGGACGATGCCAGTGCCGAACCACGCACCAACTGCGCCATGGCGATCAATAAAGACGGCAGGGTCTATGGCGTCTCGACGATTGACCTGACGCTGGGCTTCTTCAATGAACTGGTTGCGACCAAGGAGAAGGAAATCCAGGGCCAGATCATGATTGTCGAAGCGGATGGCAAGATTCTCAGCAACCTGCCAGCCCTGAACGAACAGATCGTCCTGAAAAACGTCTCCGAGCTGGCATCGCGCACTCCCTTCGTGGCGCAGATCAAAGCCGCGCTGGACAGTGGCGAACAGCGCAGCTTCGCCGAGTTCGAGGCGCAGAACGGCGAGCATACTGCGTTCTTCCTGAAGCCCATCGAAGGCACGCCTTGGCTGCTCGCAACCGCACTGCCCAGCCACCTGCTGACCGAGAAGACCCGCGCGGTGCTTGGCACATTGGGCTGGCTGCAATTGCCACTGGTGGGTTTGCTTCTGCTGCTGATGATCGTCGCCCTGCGCAACCTGATGCGCCGGCTACAGCTGCTGTCGGCCAATATCCAGTCGCTGTCGTCCGGCGATGCGGATCTGACCCGTCGTATCGAAATCAAGGGCGACGATGAAGTCGACCGCATTGGTGTCGCGGTGAATCGCTTCATCGCTTACTTGCAGGAGATGATCGCCGACCTGGCCACCTCGTCCCGCCAGATTTCGGTCGAACTCGAACAGCTCAAGCAGCAGTCGGATCACACCAACGGCATCCTGGCCCGCCATGCCAGCGAAACCGATCAGGCGGTGACGGCCATCACCGAAATGAGCTCCACGGCCGACTCGGTCGCACAAAGCGCCAACGAAACCGCCAACTTCACCCAGGCCGCCAACGATCATGCCGCGCATTCGCGTCGTACCGTCGACGAAGCGGCGCAAAGCGTGCTGGCGTTGGTCAGTGAAGTCGACTCGGCCACCGCGCGCGTCCAGGCGATGCAGCAGGACGCCCGCCGAATCAACGATGTATTGGGCGTCATCGGTGAAATCGCCGGGCAGACCAACCTTCTCGCGCTGAACGCCGCCATCGAAGCTGCCCGCGCGGGCGAGCAAGGTCGCGGATTCGCCGTGGTCGCAGACGAAGTCCGCGCGCTCGCCGGCCGGACGCAGCAGAGCACGTCGGAAATCAACGAGATGCTCGCGGCCTTGCAGAGCGCTGTCGATGCTGCGGTGGATGCAATGGAAAAAACCAAAGGCAGCTGCCAGGCCACCGCCGAGCGCACCACCCGCGTTAATAGCGGGCTCGATGAAATGGCCGATTCGGTCAACCGCATCCACGACCTCAGCGCGCAGATCGCCGCAGCTGCCGAAGAGCAAAGTGCCGTCAGCGGTGAGATCAACCAGAACATGGTCGCGGTACGGGATATGGTCGACGAACTGGTGACGTCCGGCGTGACGGTAAGCAAAAGCACCGACGGTTTGGCTACTTCAAACGATCGTCTGATCGCCGTGGTGAGCCGGTTCAAGCTGTAACGCGGAAGCGCGCAAAACGCTGCGGTCGACGATAGTGGTGAAGCTTCAGTGCTACCCCATTCGAGCAGCTTTCCGCGCTCGGCGAAACGCCCACCATCCCGGCTTTTCACTTGGCGTCGCCGTCGCGGCGGCGCCAGGAATGCCGCTCTAACGCGCCGGCCATGCGGAACGGCCTGGTAAAAGCCGAGTCGGATTGAATAACGGCGCCTCTCGCATATCATCTGCGCAATATCCCCCCCGCAGGCATCCATCGAGCGGCTTTAGCCCGGCTATTGTAGAGCGTACTTTGCCTCGCAATCGGCAACTGCTCGATGGTCGGAGCGCCAGAAGTAAAGGAACGCGGCGACCTTATGCAGAGCCCGCGAAAGGAGTATGGAATGACCGAATCCCCTGATTTTACTTTCACCCAAGACGACGACTCGCCGCGTATTTCAACCGGCAGCGAAGGCCTGGATGACATCCTCGGCGGTGGGCTGGACCCCAACCGGATGTACCTCTACGAGGGCAGCCCAGGTTCCGGCAAGACCACCCTGGCGCTGCAGTTCCTGCTCGAAGGCGTGCGCAAAGGCGAACAGGTGCTCTATGTGACCCTTTCAGAAACCAAGCAGGAACTGGAGCTCGTTGCCAAGCGCCACGGCTGGACGCTCGAAGGTATCGATGTGTTCGAACTGGTGTCACCGGAGGCCAGCCTCGACCCCGAGCTCGAGCTGACGGTGCTGCACCCGGCCGAGATGGAACTGAGCGAGACCATCAGGCAGGTGTTTGATCGCGTCAGCCAAACCAACCCGACCCGGGTCATATTCGACAGCCTGTCCGAGATGCGCCTGCTCGCGCAAAGCCCACTGCGCTATCGGCGGCAGGTGCTGGCCCTCAAGCATTTCTTCACGACCCGGCGCTGCACGGTCATTCTGATCGATGACCAGACCTCGGAAAGCGGGGATTTGCAGCTGCATTCGATCTCCCACGGCGTGGTGATGCTCGAGCAGCTGGCCATCGATTACGGCGCCGAGCGGCGGCGGCTGCGGGTGGTGAAGATGCGCGGCATCCAGTTCCGCGGCGGCTACCACGACTTCAGTATCAAAAAGGGTGGTTTGGAAATTTATCCGCGGCTGATCGCTGCTGAACATCATGCAACCTTTATCGGCGAACTGATCTCCAGCGGCAATGCCGAGCTGGACAAGATGCTCGGCGGCGGCCTGGAGAGCGGCACCAACGCCTTGCTCATCGGCGCGGCTGGCGTCGGCAAATCTTCATTGGCGCTGGGCTACGCCATAGCGGCATGCCAACGTGGCGAGCAAGTTGCGTTCTTTATCTTCGACGAAGGCATCGGCACCCTGCTGGCCCGTGGCCGGGCGCTGGGGTTGGATATCGAACCCTGGCTCGAAAAAGGACTGCTGCACCTGCAACAGGTCGATCCCGCCGAGCTTTCACCTGGCGAATTCACTGCCGCAGTGCGCCATAGCGTCGAAGTACAGGGTGCGCGGCTGGTAGTGATGGATAGCCTCAACGGCTATCTGAACGCGATGCCAGATGGCCGCTTCCTGATATTGCAGATGCACGAATTGCTCAGTTATCTGGGCCAGCAAGGCGTGATGAGCGTGATGGTGATGGCTCAGCATGGCCTGATCGGACCGATGGAGACGCCTGTGGATCTCAGCTATCTGAGTGATGCGGTTATCATGCTGCGCTATTTCGAGCATGCCAGCGTCGTTCGCCGCGCGTTGTCGGTGGTCAAGAAACGCAGCGGCCGCCACGAAAACACCATCCGGGAATTCCGACTTGGCGCTTCCGGCATTAAGGTTGGGCCGCCGCTGTCAAACTTCAGCGGCATATTGTTGGGCACACCTGAGTACACTGGCGATGCCTCTCCTCTCATGAAAGACGAGCATGACGACGCCTGAGCCAAAAAGCTCGACCGTAGCCGTTTACGCCCCTATTGGGCGGGACGGTCCCGCCTCGGCCGATCTACTCCGCCGCAGCGGCATGGACGCTATTGTCTGCCATAGCGTTGATGAAGTGCTGAAGCACGCCGACACGGATGTCGACGCGGTATTCATCGCCGAGGAAGGCCTTTTCGGCCAGGACCTCGATGCGCTGTCGGCCTGGGTCGATCAGCAACCGACTTGGTCCGATTTCCCGTTCGTTGTCCTGACCAGCAAACATCAGCAACCGGCCGTCGCCGCCTGGCGTCAGCGCATGGTCGCGGCGTTGCGCAACGTCTCGCTACTGGAACGCCCGGTGCAAAGCATTACCCTCAGCAGTGCACTCCAGACCGCATTGCGTGGCAGGCATCGCCAGTACGAGGTACGGGCGCTGATCGAGGCGCGTGAACAGGCCTCGCTCAAACTGGAGGCGCTGGTCATGGAGCGCACCAGCGAGTTGGAAAAGGCCAACCTCGAACTTCGCACACAAATGGCCGAACGCGCGCATATCGAAGAAACGCTACGCCAGACACAAAAGATCGAAGCCATCGGCCAGCTCACCGGCGGCGTCGCTCACGATTTCAACAACCTGCTGATGGTCATCTCCGGCGGCCTCGACATGATCGACCGACGAGCGGACCCGGAGCGCCGCCAGCGCCTGATGGACGGTATGCGTCAGGCCGCACAACGCGGCGCCGCCCTGACCCGCCAGTTGCTTGCGTTTTCACGACGCCAGTCGCTGGCCCCCGAGCCGGTGGACCTTGCCTTACGCATCAGCCAGATGCGCGAACTGCTCGACCGTAGCCTGCGCGGTGATATTCATGTTCAGGTGCAGTTTGCGCCGGACCTTTGGCCAATCGAGGTCGATCCCGGTGAGCTGGAGCTGGTGATCCTCAACCTTGCGGTGAATGCTCGCGATGCCATGCCCGAAGGCGGCTCGATTCTGCTGCAGGCGACCAATGCGCCGAACGAGCAGGTGCTGGGCTGCCGGGGTGATTTCGTCAGGCTGGCGGTGATCGACTCGGGTACCGGCATCCCGGATGATCTGCGCGAACGGGTATTCGACCCCTTCTTCACCACCAAAGAAATCGGCAAGGGCTCCGGCCTGGGGCTTGCTCAGGTCTACGGTTTCGCCCGCCAGTCCGGCGGCACGGTGTGGCTCGATACCGAATGCGGGCGAGGCACAAGCGTGGTCCTGATGCTGCCTCGCTCGGCACATGTGCCGGACGCGGTGCAGATCGAGAAATCTGGTATCGACGCATCTCCCAGCGCGTCAGCAGGTAGCGTCCTGCTGGTCGACGATGATGATGAAGTCGCCACACTGGTGGGCGAAATGCTTGAGCACCTGGGCTATCAGGTGACCCATTCTGCCAGCGCTGCCGCAGCCCTCGGGGCATTGGCAAACGGGCACCGAGTAGACATTGTCTTTTCCGACGTGATGATGCCCGGCGGCATGAACGGCGTGGAGCTGGCGCGAGAAATCCGCGTACGAGATCTCGGCGTTCCCGTCCTGCTCACTAGCGGCTACGCCGAGGCAGCGAGAAAGTCGGCGGAGGCCGAAGGCGTGCACGTGCTGGCCAAGCCCTACCGCCTCGAAGAGCTGGCCCTGGCACTGAAGAGCGCGATGGAAAGCGCCGAACAGACGAGCCTGGCCGCGCTCTGATCCGCCTGCTGTTGACCGGCGGGACTCGCCGCGTCGCGAACTAACCACATGCAGAACCGTCGAAACGCGTGTTCCGAGCCGCTGCGGTTCGCCCTGGCTTATGCCGTTCGCCTGCGTTAATCAGAAGGAATCGCCCATGCCCGCCCCTCGGTATAGCCCCTATCCGCTTGCCCGCCCCACTAAACGGAGCACCGCAGCGCTGCTGGGCGTGTGGCTAATGGGATGTTCGCTGCCCTTGCTGGCCGACACGCAATCGCTGGTCGACCGCGACGCGCAGAACAAACGCCTCACCGAGCAGCTGATGACCAAGCCCAACTACCTCTCGCCGGCACCGAGCGCGAAGTACAACCACATCATCACCTACGGCCAATCCCTGGCATCGGCCGCCGAAGGTTGGCCAGCACTTTCGAAACAGCCGGGCTACGACAACCTGATGCTGGGCGACTCGGTGCGCTCGGCGACCTTCAGCGGGGATCGCTTCGTACCTGTCGGCGATGCGGCATTCAAACCGCTCAAGGCGGTGGTGCAGTTCAAGCGCGACCCTAAGATCATTCTCGACGGCGATGCGATAGCGAAGCTGGATAAGCACGCTCAGGAAGAAGGCGAGTCCGTGGAAGTTGGCGCGCTGAACATGGCGCGCCGGCTGTATCTGGAAAAGCACCACGTCGAGGCCGATCCGAAGCATCTGTTCGTCGCCAGTAATGCCGCTACGTCCGGCCGCTCCATCGCGCAGCTGTCCAAGGTCGGCGGTACCAACGAGTATCGACGGGTGTTGCAGGCGGTCGATCAGGCCAAGCAGTTGGCCGACGCCGAAAACGCGAGCTACAGCTTCAGCGCCCTGCTCTGGTTGCAGGGCGAATACGATTACGCGCAAGTCCAGGGCGGCATCAACGATAAGGAAAACTACAAGCGGATGATGCGCCAGCTGCGCGATGACCTGAACGCCGACACCGCGCAAGCAATCGTCGGACAGCAGCGCATGCCGGCGTTCATCAGCTACCAGACCGACGCCAAGACGTCGGTCGTGGACGGCAGCCTCGACATCGGCATGGCGCAATGGGAGTTGGCCCAGGAAGAACCCAACTGGTATCTGGCCGGCCCGGTGTATCCCTATGTGGATAAGGGCACGCATCTGTCGGCCAACGGTTACCGCTGGTTCGGCCAGATGCTCGGCAAGGTCTATCACCGGGTCGTGGTCGAGCGCCGCAACTGGATACCGCTCTCGCCGCTCGGCGCCACGGTCGAAGGCCGTGAAATCCTTATCGACTTTCACGTGCCGCATCCACCATTGACGTTTGAAGAGCCCTATCTCGGCCATCAGGCGCGAATGATCGAAGGCCGGGGCTTCACCCTGAGCGACGACCAGGGCGAAGTGATGATCGAAAGTGTCGAGATGGCTGGCAGCACCATCGTGCGCCTGACCGCCGCGCGCGACCTGAGCGGTACACCGCGCATCCGCTACGCCAGCCGCGCGGTCGGCGGCGCCGGCGAGCTGCGTGACAGCGACCCAACGGTGGCCGATGCGAACTATGAGTACCTGGCGGACGAAGGCATGTGGCCGGAAGCGGAGATAGATGCGCTGGTGGGCAAACCCTACCCGTTGCATAACTGGAGCATCGCGTTCGAGATCGAGGCCAACAAGGCCGGGCGAACGCGCTGACAGCTGATACATGCCGCCCCGAGCGCGACGTCAGCGCCCAGGCTTCGGCCCAGCGATCCGGACCGCCAGAATCAGGCAAGTACTGGGCAGAATCCGCCTAACACCCGGTCTGCACGCCTCCCTAGCATTCACTCCACAGCACAGCAGTGCTGCATCCATGAATGCAATCGGAGGGTCTGCGCATGTCGAACATCAACGGAAAAGTCATCGCCATCACCGGTGCCAGCAGCGGCATCGGTGAAGCGACGGCGCGCCTGCTGGCCAGCCAGGGTGCGCGAGTGGTTCTGGGCGCACGGCGGCTGCAACGCCTCGAAGCGCTGGCCGCCTCGATCATCGATGACGGTGGCAGTGCGGTGGTCCGGGCGCTGGACGTTACGAACCGCGCCGAGATGCAAGGTTTTATCGATTTCGCTGAACAGCAGTGCGGGCGTGTCGACGTCATCGTCAACAACGCCGGCGTGATGCCGCTTTCGAAGCTCGAAGCGCTGAAAGTCGACGAGTGGGACCAAATGATCGACGTGAACATCCGCGGCGTGCTGCACGGTATCGCCGCTGGACTGCCGCTGATGCAGCGTCAGCGCAGCGGTCAGTTCATCAACATCGCCTCCATTGGTGCCTACGCGGTGAGTCCGACCGCTGCGGTGTATTGCGCGACCAAATATGCAGTACGCGCCATCAGCGAAGGGCTGCGCGTGGAGGTCGGTGGCGACATCCGCGTCACCTTGATATCCCCCGGCGTGACTGAATCCGAACTGGCCGAGAGCATCTCTGATGCAGACGCGCGCTCGGCCATGCGCGATTTCCGCCAGATTGCCATTCCCGCCGAGGCCATTGCCCGCGCGATTGCCTATGCCATCGATCAGCCAGCCGATGTGGATGTCAGCGAGCTGATCGTGCGCCCCACCGCCAGCCCTTACTGAGGAAACGTTCATGCATGGCAATGCAAGCAGAACCCTGATAGCGGCTGGACTGGCATTGCTCGCTGGCTTGTCGACGGCCGCTTCCTGCGCAGCCGACGAGAGCGAGCGGCACGAGCGAGGCCTGAAGGTGATGGAGCGGCTCTCCGGCGGCGCCGGGCAACCGGTGCTCGATGCGTTGCAACAGGATTATCCCTTTCTCGCCGAGAGCGTTACCGCCTACGCGCTCGGTGATGTCTGGGCTCGCCCAGGTCTGGATGATCGCACCCGCCAGCTGGCGACCGTCGCTGCGTTCGCCGCGCAAGGCAACCTGCCGTACCTGAAGGTCCATGCCGGCTATGCGCTGCGGCTCGGGGTCACGCGCGATGAGCTGAAAGAGGTGATCTATCTGACTACCGTTACCGCTGGTTTTCCGCGCGCCATCGATGCGGCGCAAGCGCTGCGGGAAGTGCCGGACCCGACAGCGACGCGTTGAGGCTCAGGCGATACTGCGCAGCCGCGCCATGTCCTTGATCGGGGAGGCGCCGAACAACCGGCTGTATTCGCGACTGAATTGCGAGGGGCTTTCGTAGCCGACCCGGTAACCCGCGACCGACACCTCCACCCCTTCGGCCATCAACAACCGCCGAGCCTCCTGCAACCTGAGCTGTTTCTGGTATTGCAGCGGGCTCATGGCGGTCAGCGCCTTGAAACGGTGATGCAGACTGGAACTACTGAGATTGACCCGTCGCGCCAGATCCTCGATGCGCAGCGGCGCGACATAGTTCTGGTTGAGCCACTCGATGGCACTGGTCACCCGATGCGACTGGCTACCCTGCAATGCTACCTCCTGTAGGTGCTGGCCCTGTGGCCCGCAAAGCAGGCGATAGAAGATCTCGCGCAGCGCCAATGGCGCCAGTACCGGAATGTCCTTTGGCTTATCCAACAAGCGCACCAGACGCAGGGTCGCGTCGAGCAACGGCGCATCGATACGGTCCAGATACAGGCCGCGCCCTGGTGCCTCGTCCACTGCAGCGAGCTGGCCGGATTCACTGATCAACCCGGCAATCAGCGACGAATCGATGTCGAGTCTGATGCACAAGTAAGGCTCTTGCGACGAGGCGCGCACTACGCAACCTCCCACCGGGAGCGTGACCGAGACCACCAAGTAATGCAGCGGGTCATAGCAGTACAGCTCGTCGGCCAAACGCACTTCCTTGCCGCCCTGCACGATGATGCACAGCGCCGGCTTGTGCACGCCCCAGACTGGCTCGCCCGGCTCCGCGCAGCGGATCAGATGCAGGGGATCGATGGCGGTTGGGTGCACGCCATCACCGTCGACGAAACGTTCGACTAGCTGCGCCAGCTCGGCGCGCTGCGCGCGGGTTTCATCGTCTGACGGAGCGATGAATGAATTCATGGGCAGGCTCCTTGATGCGAAGGAAATCAGCGTAGCTGTTGTTGACCCGCTATGCCGCCTGCCGCCAATTATCTTCCAAAAAAAGCCGGCGTTAGCCGGCAATTTTCGAAGCAATGAACGATCAGCTACGGGCGCGTTCTGCGTCACGCAGCGCCTTGACCTGATCGTGGTTGCGCTGCACGCCCTGGAACTGACGCTGGACCACTACGCGAATATCGGCCGGCAGGTCCTTGTCGAGCGCCTTGCGATAACTCTTCAGGGCAACGTCTTCACCCCGTTCGCACTCGTTGAGAATCGCTTCGTCGCTTTTGCCCGTGACCATCGATTTGAGATCGACCCAGCGACGGTGCATGTCGCCCGCCACGCTGGTGGAAGTCTCCGGATCGCCGCCCAAAGTGCGCACCAGTTGCTGCAGTTCGGCAGCGGCCGTGGCGCAGTCTTGGGCACGCTGGGTCATGGTGGTTTTCAGCTGCGGGTTCTTCAGGTCCTCGGCGCATTCGCGGAAGCCTTTCTCACCGTCCTTGCTGGTTTCGATGAGGTCGTTGAGTACGGAAATGGTGTCTTTGGTATCCATTGTTCGGTCCTCCAGTGGCTTGTTAAAACGGCCGGAAGCAGCACGGCCACCCTGTTAAGTCGACTGCCCCGCCTCGGCAAAGGTTCAGGTGATCTGCCGATCGATCTGCCATCGATGCACGTCGACCAACCGTTTCGCGCTGACGATTGTCCCAACAATGTCTGCCGTCTCGGCAGACATGCACATAACGCTGAGACCTTGCCATCGAGCCTGCGAAACATGCCGGAATACCTCGCTCCCGTTCCCCGTTGGGAACCCCACGAACGCCCCTCCATGCCCGGTTCGCCGGCGATCCTGTTGCATCCGATGCCGATGCGCATCGCCTATGCCTGTGTCGCCGTGCTGGTCGGGCTGACCGGTGGCCTGGGCAACGCGCTGTTCATCGCCAACCTGCCGAGCATCCAGGGCGACCTTGGCCTGACGCCGTCGCAGGCCGCCTGGCTGCCGGCGGCCTATTTCATGGTCAATGTTTCGGCCAACCTGCTGATGATCAAGTTCCGCCAGCAGTACGGCCTGCGGCGCTTCGCAGAGATCGGCCTGACGCTCTATGCGCTGCTGAGCATCGCTCACGTCTTCGTCGAAGGACTGGAGATGGCAGTCTTCGTGCGCGCCGCCAGCGGCCTGGCTGCGGCTACCACCTCCTCCCTAGGCCTGTTCTATATGCTGCAGGCGTTCCGCAAGGCGGATCTGCCAAAGGGGGTGATCCTCGGTTTCGGCATTTCGCAGCTGGGCACGCCACTGGCCTGGCTGATGTCGCCGGCATTGCTGAACATGGGCGAATGGCATCGCCTTTACGTGTTCGAGAGCGGCCTGGCACTCTGCTCACTGGCAGCGGTGGTAGTGCTCAAGCTGCCGCTGGGCGAGCGCGTCAAGGTTTTCGAGCCGCTGGACTTTCTCACCTTCGCCCTGCTCGCTCCGGCCCTGGCGCTGATCGCTGCGGTGCTGGCCCAGGGTCGAATACTTTGGTGGACCGAGCAACCCTGGCTCGGCTACGCGCTGATCGTCGCGCTGGTGCTTATGTGCACAGCGTTCATGATCGAACACCACAGGCGCAACCCCTTGCTGCATACCCGCTGGCTCGGCACCGCTGAAATGCTGCGCTTCGCCTTCGGTGCCTTGGCGCTGCGTCTGTTGTTGTCAGAGCAGACCTACGGCGCGGTCGGCCTGCTGCAGACGCTGGGCATGGGCACCGAGCAGCTGCAGCCGCTGTACGCGGTGATTCTGCTTGGACTGAGCATGGGCATCGCCGGCAGTGCCATGACCTTCAGCCCGACCACCGCCCTGCCACAAATTCTGCTGTCGATCGTGCTGATCGCAACCGCCAGCTTCCTGGACATCGACGCCACCAACCTCACTCGCCCGCACGACATGTTCCTGAGCCAGGGCCTGCTGGCCTTCGCCAGCGGCATGTTCCTCGGCCCGTTGTTGATCACCGGCATCGGCAAGGCGCTACGCAACGGGCCGAACTATCTGGTCAGTTTCATCGTCTTGTTCACCATGACGCAAAGCCTCGGCGGGCTGGCGGCGCCGGCCTTGTTCGGCACCTATCAGGTGATGCGTGAGAAATACCATTCCAGCCATTTGACCGAGCAGGTGGTGCCGGGCGATCCGCGCATTGCGCAGCGGCTACAAGCACAGAACCAGGCGCTGGCACCACGTCAGAGCGACCTGCAACTGCGTCAGGCACAGAGCGCGGCGCAGCTGAGCCAGACCGCCACCCGCGAAGCCAACGTGCTGGCCTTCAATGATGTATTCCGACTGATCGGCATGCTCGCCATCGGCGTGTTCGGCTGGTCGCTCTTTCACACCCTGCGCCTTGCGCGGCAGAACAGGAATGCTCCGCCTCCATGAGTGAAACCAAGCAACCCGAGGAAGAAACCCTGCAGACGGCTCAACCACCGCAGCCCTCCGCCGCGATGACCGACGCCGGCCCGGCGCCGGACGATCCGCCGAAGACGATCAAGCCAAGCCGGCGTTCGGTCATTCTGATGGCGCTGGTCGCACTGGCTGGCGTTCTGGCAATCCTCTATGCATGGCAGCTGTGGCCGTTCAGTGGCCATGTCGCGGTCACCGAGAACGCCTATATGCGCGGGCAGATCACAGTGCTCGCGCCACAGGTCAACGGCTACGTCACCGAGGTGCTGGTGCAGGATTTCGAGCGCGTCGCGCGTGGCCAGCCGCTGGTGCGCATCGACGATCGGCAGTATCGCCAACTGGTCGAGCAGCGCCGCGCCGAGCTGGCCGCACGGCGTTTCGACCTGGAGAATCTGGAGCAGACCCTGGCCTCCAATCGCGCCACGCTGCAATCGCGTCGCGCCGAGTTGTCCGCCGCCGAAGCCGAACAACAGCGCGCGCTGGCCGACGAAAAACGCGTCAACGAGTTGGCCGAGCGCGGCTCGGTCTCGATTCGCGAGCGTGACCAGATCCGCGCCAGCGCCCGAGCCGCGGCGGCGAAGGTGCAGCAGGCCCGCGCCGCCATCGCCATTGCCGAGCAGACGTTGAAGGCCAGCGACGTCTCGCGCGGTGGCCTCCAGGCGCAGGTGGAAATTGCCGAGGCGGCACAGAAGCGGGCCCAGATCGACCTGGACAATACCGTCATCGAAGCACCGCGCGACGGCCAGGTCAGCGAAGTCACGGTGCGCCAGGGCCAGTACGTCGCGGCCGGCTCGCAGCTGCTCTACCTGGTGCCGGAGCAGCTGTGGGTCATCGCCAATTACAAGGAAACCCAGACCTTCGCCATGCACCCAGGCCAGCCGGTCGAGATCGAAGTCGATGCATTGGACGGCGCTCGTCTGCGCGGACGGGTACAGCATTTGGCGCCGGCCACCGGCTCGGAATTCAGCGTGCTGCGCCCGGACAATGCCACCGGCAACTTCACCAAGGTGGTGCAACGAATACCGGTGCGCATCGCCATCGATCCGGACCAGCCCCTGAGCCAGCGGCTGCGACCGGGACTATCGGTGGTCACGCATGTGGACACCAGCGGCGATGCGACGACCGCTGAGACGGCAGCGGATGACCGGCGATGAATCGTCAGTTTCGCGTTCCGGGATTATTGTCGAGCCTGTTGCTGATCACGCTGGCAGGCTGCATGCCACCGCGTCAGCCGCTACCGCCCGAGGCTGCATTCACCCCGCCCGCGCAATGGCGCGACGACGCGGCGCGGACGAGCGAAATCTCCGCGACCTGGTGGCAGGCGTTTGGCGATCCGCAGCTGACGACGTTGATCGAAACCGCGCTGGCCCATAACACCGACGTGCTGATCGCCGCGTCGCGGGTCGAACAGGCGCGTGAGCAGATCCGCCTGTCCCACGCCTCGCTGCTGCCGAATCTCGACGCGGCGCTGGGCGCGCAACGCGCGCGCGAGCTCAGCGTGCTCGGCATCGCCCACACCACGGCGGTGCAGCCCTCGCTGCAGGTGTCTTACGAGCTGGATATCTGGGGCCGGCTGCGGCGTCTGCGCGACGCCGCTCAATTGCAATACCAGGCCAGCGAGGCCGAACGCGACGCGGTGCGCCTGGCCGTCGCCAGCACCACGGCACGGGCCTATGTCTCGCTGCTGTCGCTGGACCAGCAACTGTACGTGACCCGCGAAACCGTCGAGTCGCGCCAGCAGGCGCTGCGTGTTGCCGAGGATCGCGCCAGCCTCGGTTACACCTCGCAATTGGAGCTGACCCAGGCGCAATCCGAATATGAAGCCGCCGCGCAGCTGTTGCCTCAACTGCATCAGGCGATTCGCGAGCAGGAACATGCGCTGCGTCTGCTCACCGGAGCGCTGCCGGGCGCGGTGCAGCGCGGCACCGGACTGCTCGCCATCGAACCGCCGGCGGTGCCCGGCGTATTGCCTTCGGAATTGCTGCGACGACGGCCGGACATTCATCAGGCCGAACTGCTGCTGGCGGCCAGCGACCTCAACCTGCAAGCCCAGCGCGACCGCTTTCTACCGCAGGTGCAGGTTTCCGCCAGCCTCGGCCAGCTGTTCGTCAACTCACTGGATTACGACCCGGTGCGCGTCTGGGATATCGGCGCCAGCGTGCTGGCGCCTATCTTCGACGCCGGGCGTCTGGAAGCAGGTGTGAATATCGCCGTCGCGCAACGCAATCAAGCCGCCTTCGCCTATCGCGCCACTGCGCTGGAAGCGTTCACCGAAGTCGAGAACAGCCTCTCGGCGGTGGGCAATCTGCGGCAGCAGACCGAACGCGTCGAGGCGCGTCGCGCGATTCTCGAGCGGTCGCTGACCTTCGCCGAAGATCGTTACCGCGCTGGCTATTCATCGTATCTGGAAACCCTCGACGCCCAGCGCAACCTGTTCAACAGCGAACTGACCGCCGTACAACTGCGCGAAAGCCAGCTCAATGCGCTGATCAGCCTCTATCAAGCGCTCGGCGGTGGCTGGCAGGCCGTCGAGCACTGATGGCTCAGCCCGCCAACGCGGTGGCCACGCTCGGCGTGGACATCCCCGGCGCCGCCCGCGCGACACCAATGTTGTCCCCCGCCCAGCGCGACCACGTCAGCCCGGTGGCGGAAAAGAACAACAAGCCCACCAGCAGCCCCAATCCCAATCCCAATCCCAATCCCAGCATGGCATGCCAGCGGCGCAGCGGTTGCGTCCCGGTCCAATGGCGATGACCAGCCCAGCGGCTATTCAACGCCTCATTGAACCGATCCCGCTTGTAGCCGGCCTTCGAAGCCCACATCGCTCAAGCGCAGTAGCCTTACGCGGAGGTAACACCACCAGCGGCTCGGCCGTTCAATCCGCCGCTTCGTCCAGCGGCTGCGGCATTCCGAGTAGAAAGCCTTGTGCCTTGGTCACCTGCAAACCGCGCAGGGTCGCCAGCTCCGCATCTGTCTCGACGCCTTCGGCAATGATGTTGCTGCCGGTCTGCTCGGCGAAGCGGATCAGCGCCGCCGCCAGCGCGCAGGTATCGTTATCGCTGTCGACATTGCTGATCAGGCTCCGGTCGAGCTTGATAACATCAGGCTTGAGCTTGAGGATGTGGCGAAAGCTCGCATAGCCCGCGCCTGCATCGTCGACTGCCAGCCGCAGCCCACCTTGACGTAGCGGTTCGAGAATGGCGGCGAGCAGCGCGTAATCGACGATGGATCTGTGCTCCGTCACCTCCAGCATCAAGCGATGCAGTGGCTGTTTAGCGAGCAGCGCCACCACCGAGCCGTCCAGCAGGGCATCGGGACAAACATTTAGCGACAGGTACTGGTCTTCAGGAATCAACGGCAGCGCCTCGAGCGCCGTTTCGAGCAGCATGATTTCAAGCCTCGTGCGTAGCCCGACCTCGCCGGCCTCGTCGACCCAGGTGTCCGGCGAGCGATAGGGCTCGGGGCGGAACCGCGCCAGCGCTTCGTAGCCGATGATGGTGTTGTGCACCAAATGGTAGATCGGTTGGTAGACCATCCAACAATCGCGCTTGGCTATTACCGCCCTGATGCGCCCAAGCTTTTCATCACGCTGCCGTTCGCTGAGCGCGTGCCGCTCGATGACCTTTCCGGCGAAACGGGCGAACAGCCGCAAGGTTTCCAGGTCGGCCTCATCCAGGGTTTCATCGGGTTGGGTGCTGAAGCAGCAGAAGGTCCCGTAGAGCGAACCATCACTGAAACGAATCGGCACGCTCAGGTGCGCTCCGACCGGCAGCGCTCGGGTCACCGGAAGCGCCAGCGCTTCTTGTAATTGCGTGGCGTTGCGGATGAGTTCTGGCAATCGCCCATCGATGATTCGTTGGCAGTAGCTTTCTTCCAGCAGGCTGCCACCACCAGCGGCTAACGACATGGAGCGATAGTGCCCTTCGATATGGCGGAAAACTCGCCTTCCGTCCCGAAATTCGCCGATGAAGGCTACTTCCATCCGTAAATGGCGGCGGACCGATTCCAACGCCTCGGTAAGCATCTCGCCGATGGACAAATTAGCGCGCTCGAATTCATCAACCATCAACGACATTTCGCTGCCGACAGCCACATCAGAATCGCAATTCATCATGAGCCCCCTCGCCATCTTCCATCGGAAGAATCAAAGGCATTCTTGCAACTCCGGCGTACACGGGACCGCTGAAACGCAGGTGGGCTAGCACGCATAAACAGCCAAACCTGCGTACTCAGGGCTGTTTTAACGCGATAAGCCGAACCTCCTTCGTTTACAACGGCTGCTAGACCGAAACTGCGCTGCAGAGCCTTACCTTGAGCCTAGCGCCCATTTTTGCTTATCCCGATTTTGACGACGACCGGCGCTTGACCAGGTTTTTTGGCGACGCACCCGTCGCATCGGCCGCAACCAGTTCGACCCAGGTTGGCGCATGGTCGCTGGCGTGCTCCTGGTCGCGAACCCAACGATCCACACCCGCGTTTTTCAGGCGTGGGGCCAAGTCCGTGCTGAGCAGCAGATGATCGATGCGCAGGCCAGAATTCTTCTGCCAGTGCTGGCGAAAATAGTCCCAGAAGGTGTAGATGCGTTCGTCGGGATACGCGGTGCGCAGGGCATCGGTCCAGCCCTGGGCGAGCAGGCGCTGGTAGCACTCGCGGCTTTCCGGCTGCAGCAGCGCATCCTTGGTCCAGGAGCGCGGGTTGTAGATATCTTCATCGGTGGGCACCACGTTGTAGTCCCCGGCCAGCACTACCGGATGGCCGCTGGCGAGCAGCCCTTCGGCATGCTGGATCAGGCGTTCGAACCAGGCCAGCTTGTAGTCGAATTTCGGCCCTGGCTGCGGATTGCCGTTAGGCAGGTAGAGACAGGCGACGATGATGCCGTGCGCCGCAGCTTCCAGATAACGGCTGTGCGTATCCTCCGGATCGCCCGGCAGGCCGCGGCGAATCTCCAGCGGGTCGCCGCCGCGTGCCAGGATCGCCACGCCATTCCAGGATTTCTGCCCATGCCAGATGGCGCCGTAGCCCGCAGCACGGATGTCGTCGATGGGAAAATCGGCGTCCTGCGCTTTTAGCTCTTGCAGGCAGACCACGTCAGGCTGCTCACGCTCCAGCCATTCGAGCAGATTGGCCCGGCGCGCGCGGATACCGTTGATGTTGAAAGTGGCGATTTTCAGGGAGTCCACAGGCTGCCTCGCACCGGAAGATGACACTTGTTGTGACTCGCGGTGGCGTGGCGTGGTTCGACGAATCGACCGACCTGCGCCCCGCTTCGAAGAATGACGGTGGGCTGAAGCCCACCCTACGGCCGGGATGGGTGAAACCCATCAACCCAGGCGACAGCAGCGCATCCATAATTGGGTCGGTGATGGTCGAGGTGTGAAGGTACGCAGGGCGGCGCCCAACATGCACCTTGATGGGTTTCACCCATCCTACGACTGTAGCCACCAGGTGTAGGGTGGGCTTTAGCCCACCAAAACAAGCCAGAGCGGAGTGCCGCCGGCCAGCCCTACGCTCTGTAGGATGGGTGATAACCCATCAACCCCAGGCGACGGCAGCGCATCCATAAGCGGATCAGGTCGTGGCGTGCTTCGCCTCAACGCACTTCCCAATAGCCTGGCGCGTTGTAGATCGCCTTCAGGTAGTCGATGAAGAAGCGCACCTTGGCCGGCAGGTAGCGTTGCTGCGGGTAAACCGCCTGGATGTCGTAGGCCGGCAGTGCGTATTCGTCGAGCACGGTTACCAGCTCGCCGCGCTTGAGTTCGGCCTGAATCTCCCAGGTCGAGCGCCAGCCGATGCCAAGGCCCTGCTTGACCCAGTCGAACAGCAGCTCGCCGTCGTTGCAGTCGAGGTTGCCGTCTACCCGCACCGCCACCTGCTTGCCGTCGCGCAGGAAGGTCCAGCCGCGCTGTTGCCCCCCTTGCAGGTTGAACGCCAGGCAGTTGTGCCGCGCCAGGTCTTCCAGCTCGCGCGGCACACCCTGGCGTTCGAAGTAGTCCGGCGCGCCGCAGACCACCCGGCGGTTGGGAAACAGCTTGACTGCCACGTAGTTGGGATCGGTGACCTCGCCGATGCGGATGCCCATGTCGTAACCGTGGCGCACCAGGTCGACCACGCTGTCGGTGAAGTTGAACGACAGCTGCAGATCCGGGAAGCGCGCCTGGAAGGCTGGCGCATGCGGGCCGATATGCTTGCGACCGAATGCCGCCGGCGCCGAGATCACCAGATGCCCGCGCACCGAGGTGCGGTCCTTGGCGATGCTGGCATCGGCCTCGTCGAAATCCTTGAGCAGTCCGCGCGCGCGCTCCAGGTATTGCTCACCGAGATCAGTCAGCGCCAGGCCACGGGTAGAGCGGTGCATCAGCTTGACGCCCAGGTGGCGCTCCAGCGCATCGAGCCGGCGGCCCATCACTACCGGCGTCACGCCTTCCTTCAATGCAGCGGCGGCGAAACTGCCTGCTTCGGCGACCAGCACGAAGCTATGTACGGCTGTGTAACGATCCATTCGATACTCCTGATATCGACAGAACTGAAGTCTCGACCAATTCCACCTTCGATTCCAGCCCTGCATCCTTGGGCCACGTATAAAAACTATCGAGCTACCTTCAGGAGGAATGATCCATGGCCCGAATGAGAGCAATCGATGCCGCTGTCGCGGTATTGCGCAAAGAAGGCATCGACACCGCCTTCGGCATCCCCGGTGCCGCGATCAACCCGCTGTATTCCGCCCTGCGTGCCGACGGCAGCATCCGCCATATCCTGGCGCGCCACGTCGAAGGCGCCTCGCACATGGCCGAGGGCTACACCCGCACCAAGGCCGGCAACATCGGCGTGTGCATCGGTACGTCCGGCCCGGCCGGCACCGACATGATCACCGGTCTGTACTCGGCCTGGGCCGATTCCATCCCGATTCTCTGCATCACCGGCCAGGCGCCGCGTGCACGTCTTTATAAAGAAGACTTCCAGGCCGTGGATATCGAATCCATCGCCAAGCCGGTCACCAAGTGGGCCGTCACCGTGCGCGAGCCGGCGCTGGTACCGCGCGTATTCCAGCAGGCTTTCCACGTCATGCGCTCCGGTCGTCCCGGCCCAGTGCTGATCGATCTGCCGTTCGACGTGCAGATGGCCGAGATCGAATTCGACGTCGACACCTACGAGCCGCTCTCCGTCTACAAGCCTGCGGCCACTCGCAAGCAAGTCGAGAAAGCTATCGACATGCTCTGCGCCGCCGAGCGTCCGCTGATCGTCGCCGGTGGTGGCATCTACAACGCCGGCGCTGAAGAGCTGCTGGTCGAGTTCGCCGAGACCGTCGGCGTGCCGGTGATCCCGACGCTGATGGGCTGGGGTTCGATTCCCGATGACCATCCGCTGATGGCCGGCATGTGCGGTCTGCAGACCAGCCATCGCTACGGCAACGCCAACATGCTGGCCTCGGACTTCGTACTCGGTATCGGCAACCGTTGGGCCAACCGCCACACCGGTTCGGTCGAGGTGTACACCAAGGACCGCAAGTTCGTACACGTCGATATCGAACCGACTCAGATCGGTCGGGTGTTCTCGCCGGACTTCGGTATCACCTCCGATGCTGGTGCCGCGCTGAAGCTGTTCGTCGAAGTCGCCAAGGAACGCAAGGCCGCGGGCAAGCTTCCGGATCGCAACGCCTGGGCTGCCGACTGCCAGGAGCGCAAGCGCACCCTGCTGCGCAAGACGCACTTCGACAGCGTGCCGATGAAGCCGCAGCGCGTGTATCAGTGCATGAACAACGCGTTCGGCAAGGACGCCTGCTACGTCAGCACCATTGGCCTGTCGCAGATCGCCGCAGCGCAGTTCCTGCATGTCTACAAGCCACGCCACTGGATCAACTGTGGCCAGGCTGGCCCGCTCGGCTGGACCATTCCGGCAGCGCTGGGTGTGGTTGCGGCGGACCCATCGCGCAAGGTCGTGGCGCTCTCGGGCGACTATGACTTCCAGTTCATGATCGAGGAGCTGGCGGTAGGTGCGCAGTTCAAGCTGCCCTACATCCATATCCTGGTGAACAACGCCTACCTGGGCCTGATTCGCCAGGCGCAGCGCGGCTTCGAGATGGACTACTGCGTACAGCTGGGCTTCGAGAACATCAATGCCGACCAGAGCGGCATGGAAGGCTACGGCGTCGACCACGTCGCGGTGGTCGAGGGTCTGGGCTGCAAGGCGATCCGCGTGTTCAAGCAGGAAGACCTGCAACCGGCCATCGAACAGGCCCAGGCCTGGATGGCCGAGCATCAGGTACCGGTGGTGATCGAAGTGATCCTGGAGCGTGTGACCAACATCGCCATGGGCACCGAAATCGACGCCATCAACGAGTTCGAAGAGCTGGCCAACGGTCGCGAGGATGCGCCGACCGCGGTCGCACTGCTGGACTGATTCAGCAACGCAACAGGCAGTAAGCCGAGGGTGGATATGTGAAGCGTATCCACCACCACAGCCGGACGGGACGGAAGCTTCCAACCCGTCCGGAAATGTCCCTACAGACAGACAGGAGTTACCCATGCCACGTTTTGCCGCCAACCTGTCCATGCTCTTCACCGAGCTGGACTTCATGGATCGTTTCGCCGCTGCCGCCAAGGCCGGCTTCAGCGGTGTCGAGTACCTGTTCCCCTACGACTTCCCCGCCGAGGAGATCAAGGCTCAGCTGGACGCCAACGGCCTGACGCAGGTGTTGTTCAACCTGCCGGCCGGTGACTGGGCGGGCGGCGATCGTGGCATCGCCTGCGATCCGGAGCGGGTCGAGGAATTCCGCGCTGGCGTCGACAAGGCCATCGCCTACGCCAAGGTACTGGGCAACACCCAGGTCAACTGCCTTGCCGGTATCGCTCCCAAGGGCGCAGACATTGGCAAGCTGGAGATGACCCTCATCGAGAACCTGCGCTACGCGGCGAAGAAGCTCGAAGAAGCCGGCATTCGTCTGGTCATGGAAATGATCAACACCCGCGACATTCCGCGTTTCTTCCTCAACAACACCTCTCAGGCGTTGGAGATTCGCGACAAGGTCGGCAGCAGCAACCTGTTCCTGCAGTACGACATCTACCACATGCAGATCATGGAGGGCGATCTGGCCCGCACCATGGAAAACAACCTGGCGGTGATCAACCACGTGCAGCTGGCCGACAATCCAGGCCGCAACGAGCCGGGCACGGGCGAAATCAACTACCGCTTCCTGTTCGAGCATCTGGACCGCATCGGCTACCAGGGCTGGATCGGCTGCGAATACAAGCCGGCCACGACCACCGAAGCCGGCCTCGGCTGGCTGGCTCCTTACCAGAACAGCGTGCACAACGCGATCTGAACTGACGCGACCCCAGACTGAATTTGAAGGAGAACACTCATGGCTAAAATCGGATTTATCGGCACCGGCATCATGGGCCTGCCCATGGCTCAGAACCTGCAGAAAGCCGGCCACAGCATTTTCGTTTCCACTCATCACGATCCCGCTCCGGCCGCACTGCTCGAAGCCGGCGCCGTAGCCCTGGCTAACCCGAAAGAAGTGTCGCAGGAAGCCGAGTTCATCATCGTCATGGTGCCGGACACTCCGCACGTCGAAGACGTACTGTTCCGCGAGAACGGCGTTGCCGAAGGCGTAGGCCCGAACAAGATCGTGATCGACATGAGCTCGATCTCGCCCAGCGCCACCAAGCAGTTCGCCGAAAAGATCAAGGCCACTGGCGCCGCCTATCTGGACGCACCGGTTTCCGGCGGCGAAGTGGGTGCCAAAGCCGGCACCCTGTCGATCATGGTCGGCGGCTGCCCCAATGCATTCGAGCGCGCCCTGCCGCTGCTCCAGGCCATGGGCAAGAACATCACCCGCGTCGGCGGTAACGGCGACGGCCAGACCGCCAAGGTAGCCAACCAGATCATCGTCGCGCTGAACATCCAGGCAGTGGCCGAAGCCCTGCTGTTCGCCGCCAAGAACGGTGCCGATCCGGCCAAGGTGCGTGAAGCACTGATGGGTGGCTTCGCGGGTTCGAAGATCCTCGAAGTGCATGGCGAGCGCATGATCAAGGGCACCTTCGATCCGGGCTTCCGCATCAACCTGCACCAGAAGGACCTGAATCTGGCCCTGGCCGGCGCCCGCGAACTGGGCCTGAACCTGCCTAACACCGCTAATGCGCAGCAAGTGTTCAGCACCTGTGCGTCGATCGGCGGCAGCGGCTGGGACCACTCGGCGCTGATCAAGGGTCTGGAGCACATGTCCAACTTCTCGATCCGCAAGGATTGAAACAGCTCCGAGCTCGCTGATTCGAGCTAGCGCGCCCACCTTCCGGACAGACAGAACCCAGGTGGTGGGTTACCGCAATGCTCGACGCCAGCGGCGCTTCGAGAGTTGAACAAGGATGCGCAGGGACCGGAATCACAGCGTCCCCCACGACCAGGCCCTTGCGCAGCCAGCGTTCAACCGCCGTTTTCGAACGGCACCCCTTTCGACCTGCTCGGCAGAAGGAGTCACGGCCCGATTGCCGGGCGGGTCGATTCCAAACCTTAGGGCTTGCTTTTGCATAGGCGAGCCCTAAGGTCTGGAATCGACCCCAGACCTCATACAAGGAGCTTCACATGTCCCTCGATCCCCAAGCGCTGCTGCGTGAGCTGTTCAACGCTGCCATCGATGCTGCCCATCCGCGCCAGGTGCTGGCCGATCACCTGCCTGCTGATCGCAGCGGCCGGGCCATCGTTATCGGCGCCGGCAAGGCCGCGGCCGCCATGGCCGAAGCCATCGAAGCGGCTTGGGAGGGCGAGATTTCCGGCTTGGTGGTGACCCGCTACGGTCACGGCGCCGACTGTCGCAAGATCGAAGTGGTGGAAGCCGCGCATCCGGTACCGGATGACGCCGGCGAGCGCGTCGCCCGCCGTGTGCTGGAGATGGTCAGCAATCTTCAAGAAAGCGATCGGGTGATCTTTCTGCTGTCCGGTGGTGGCTCATCCCTGCTGGCGCTGCCCGCCGATGGCATCAGCCTGGCCGACAAACAGGTGATCAACAAGGCACTGCTGCGCTCCGGCGCGCACATCGGCGAGATGAACTGCGTGCGCAAGCACCTTTCCGCGATCAAGGGCGGCCGCCTGGCCAAGGCCTGCTGGCCAGCCAGCGTCTACACCTACGCGATTTCCGACGTACCCGGCGACGAGGCTACGGTAATTGCCTCCGGGCCGACGGTAGCGGACCCGACTACCAGCGCCGAAGCCTTGGAAATACTGGCGCGCTACAACATCGATATTCCGGCCAACGTGCGCCAGTGGCTGGAAGACCCGCGCTCGGAAACTGTGAAAGCCGACGATCCCTGCCTGTCGCGCAGCCATTTCCAGCTGATCGCCAAGCCGCAGCAATCGCTCGACGCTGCCGCCGAGAAAGCCCGTGCCGCCGGCATCACGCCGCTGATCCTCGGCGATCTGGAAGGCGAATCGCGGGAAGTGGCCAAGGTTCATGCCGGCATCGCCCGTCAGGTGGTGCTGCACGGCCAGCCAATCGCCGCGCCCTGTGTGATCCTGTCCGGCGGTGAAACCACGGTGACGGTCCGCGGCGAAGGTCGCGGTGGACGCAATGCCGAGTTCCTGCTGAGCCTGACCGAAAATCTCAAGGGCCTGCCGGGTGTCTACGCGCTGGCCGGCGATACCGACGGCATCGACGGTTCCGAAGACAACGCCGGCGCACTAATGACCCCGGACAGCTTCGCCCGCGCCGAAGCCCTCGGCCTCAGTGCCGCCGACGAGCTGGCCAACAACAACGGCTACGGTTATTTCCAGGCGCTCGATGCGCTGCTGATGACCGGTCCGACGCGCACCAACGTCAATGACTTCCGCGCGATCCTTGTGCTGCCGCCGTCCGCCTGAGGCCCGGCAATACGCGCAGGCTGTTGATACGTAGACGAGGCCGGCAACAAGACGAGGCTCAACGACAAGAGGCCGCCGAAGGCCGGCCGTCGGGTGAGCGCAGCGAATCAAGCTGCCGAAGAAGCGGGCCGGGTTCGCACGCAAGTTTCCGATGAGCATGACTCGCCCGCCCCTTCAGGGCCGCGCTGAAGTGCATTAGCCACAAGCGGCTCGCTGTGGCTGTTTTTAGCGATCGCCAACGCAGGTAGTTTTTCGACGGCCTGCGATCCAATAACGATAACTGCCAGTAGAACCTGCCCATGACGCCCGACAAGAAAGTCAAGATTCTCGCCACTCTCGGCCCGGCCACCCGCAGCATCGATGACGTGCGCGCACTAGTGGAAGCCGGGGTCAACCTGTTCCGCCTCAACTTCAGCCACGGTGAGCACGCCGACCATGCCCAGCGTTTCGGCTGGATTCGCGAGGTCGAGCGCCAGCTGAACCAGCCGATCGGCATCCTCATGGACCTGCAAGGGCCGAAACTGCGCGTCGGCCGTTTCGCCGAAGGCAAGGTGCAGTTGGTGCGCGGTCAGACCCTGCGTCTGGACCTCGACCCGACGCCCGGCGACGCCAGCCGGGTCAACCTGCCACACCCGGAAATCATCGATGCACTGCAACCAGGCATGAGCCTGCTGGTGGATGACGGGCGCCTGCGCCTGACGGTAACTGCCAAGCACGCCGATGCCATCGACACGCAAGTAGTGGCTGGCGGCGAGCTGTCCGACCGCAAGGGCGTCAACGTGCCCGAGGCGGTGCTGGAACTCAGCCCGCTGACCGAGAAGGACCGCCGCGACCTGGCCTTCGGCCTGGAACTGGGCGTCGACTGGGTCGCGCTGTCGTTCGTCCAGCGTCCGGAGGATATTCACGAGGCACGCGAACTGATCGGCGATCGCGCCTTCCTGATGGCCAAGATCGAGAAGCCTTCGGCGGTGCAGCATCTGCGCGAAATCGCCCGGCTGTGCGACGCGATCATGGTCGCGCGTGGTGATCTGGGCGTGGAAGTGCCGGCCGAAAGCGTACCGCGCATCCAGAAGAACATCGTGCGCACTTGCCGCCAGCTTGGCCGGCCGGTGGTAGTGGCAACGCAGATGCTCGAATCCATGCGTTTCTCCCCTGCCCCGACCCGCGCCGAAGTAACGGACGTGGCCAACGCTGTGGCCGAAGGTGCTGATGCCGTGATGCTCTCGGCGGAAACCGCGTCGGGTGACTATCCGCTGGAAGCCGTGGGCATGATGAGCAAGATCATCCGCCAGGTCGAAAGCGGCCCGGATTTCCAGGCCCAGCTCGATGTCAACCGGCCCAGCGCCGAGGCGACGCTGCCCGATGCCATCAGCTGTGCGATCCGTCGAATCAGCGGCATCCTGCCGATCGCGGTGCTGGTCAACTACACCGAGTCCGGGCGCTCCAGCCTGCGCGCCTCGCGCGAGCGGCCGAGCACGCCGATCCTCAGTCTGACGCCAAACATCGCTACCGCGCGCAAGCTGTCGGTGGCCTGGGGTGTGTACTCGGTGATCGATGCGCCAATGCAGGACATGGAGCATGTCTGCCTGAACGCACTCGAACTGGCCCGCGCTCAGGGCATGGCCGGTACCGGTGATACGGTGCTAATCACCGCTGGGGTGCCGCTCGGCCAACCGGGGACGACCAACTCGCTGCGCATCGAGACGCTCAACTAAGTCAGCAGCTGGCTGTTCAACCCTGTCGACCCGCCTGCATCCAACGTGCGATGCAGGCGGGATGCCTTTAAACTGCGCCCACCTCTCTCCGGTTATCAAACCCACCTATGCGCCGTATCTTTCTGCCGCACGCATTACGTGCGCTGTTCAACGGTGTCAGTCAGATTTTCCTGCAGGCCAATCCGGCATGCGGGTTGTTGATACTCGCCACAATCACGCTCTACGCGCCCTCGCTATTGGCCGGCACGCTGCTCGGCTTGATCAGCGGAACCCTTGCTGCCCGTCTTCTGGGTTATGCACGCGAGGACATCGAAATAGGCCTTTATGGCTATAACGCCGCGCTTCTGGGCATGCTGATCGCGCTTGTGCTGGGCACATCGACGCTGGCCCTGTCACTGGCGATACTGGCCGGCGCGCTGTCGAGCCCGCTACAGCGCTATCTGCTGCGCATGATGCGCGAACGCGGCGGACCGGCGGTTTTTACCCTGTGCTTCGTTCTGCTCGGCTGGGGCGTGATGACGGTGGCGGGCATGCTCGACGCGGTCGTCGAGGCGCGCCTGCCAGAGCCCAGGCTGGACGGTTGGGGCGTGTTAGGCGCCACCGCAAGCGGCATCGGACAAGTGATTTTCATCGGCGAGGCCGGGGCCGGGCTCTGTCTGCTGGTGGCTATCCTGATCGCGAACAGACGCGCCGGGCTATGGGCCCTTTGTGGCTCGGCAGTTGGCACCTTCTGCGTGCTACTGGCCGGCGGGACGGAAACACAAACGTTGGCGGGACTGGCAGGCTATAACCCGGCGCTGGCGGCCCTGGCGTTGAGCCAGGTCCACCGCTCGGCAGTGGCGCCAGCGCTGGGCATCGTACTGGCGATCATCTGCAAACTTGTTTTCGACCAGTTGAGCCTCCCGCCGCTGACGATGCCATTCATCCTCGCCTGCTGGGCTGTGGCACAGGGCACACGCTGGGTTCAACGCCGCGCAAAGACACAGCCTGCCGATTAGCCCTTGGTCGCGCGCGGGTCCTGATCGCGCGGATAGGTTCGTTCTTCTTCGATTTGTCCGCCAAGCGTGTGGATCTTCACCGACGCGGTACGCAGCTTCATGTAGTCCCGCGTCTCGTTGATGATGTCGTCTTTGGTCGACGCCTCCAGCAGCGCCCGCTTGTCCCCTTCTTCGCGCAATACCCAACGGTCGCCGTCGTGCGTGATGTGGTAGCTCTCCATATTTGCCTCCATAAGTTGATCAATAGTCGAAGCTTGGAACGCAGGCACGCGTAGCGGTTCGATAACTCCAGTGCATGGCCTGCGGGGTAGACATGACCGTGAAAGGTTATTAGCACCCTATTTATCAGGGTCGTATTCACCTAGTGGGCTGCGGCGGCCTTGATTCTGGTCAATTCCATCCTGGAACGAATCTCGCAAGGGTCACTGCGACCCGTCCGGCTGCTGCGCATCGACTGCGTGCACATGAGAGACGAGCCCTTCCAATTACTGGAGTTATCCATGCTTTGTGCTGAACAACGTGCCCTGATCAAAGCCACCGTCCCGTTGCTGGAGACAGGCGGCGAAGCCCTGACCAACCACTTCTACAAGCTGATGCTGGCCGAGCACCCCGAGGTGCGCCCCCTGTTCAATCAGGCGCACCAGGCCAGCGGTGACCAGCCGCGAGCGTTGGCCAACGGCGTGCTGATGTATGCCAAGCATATCGATCGGCTGGATCAGCTCGGCGGCCTGGTATCCCAGGTGGTGAACAAGCACGTGGCGCTACAGGTATTGCCGGAGCATTACCCCATCGTCGGCTCGTGCCTGCTGAGAGCGATTCGCGAAGTGCTCGGCGAAGAGATTGCGACCGATGCGGTCATCGATGCCTGGGCCGCCGCCTATGGTCAGCTCGCCGAGATCCTCATCGGCACCGAAGAGCAGATGTACAGCGCCACGGCCGATGCACCGGGCGGCTGGCGCGGCGCACGCGCGTTCCGTATTGCCCGCAAGGTGGTCGAAAGCAGCGAGATCACATCTTTCTATCTGGAGCCGGAAGACGGAGGTGCAGTCGTTGCGCACCAGCCTGGCCAATATATTGGCCTGCGCCTGCTCGTTGATGGCCAAGAGATACGTCGCAACTATTCACTTTCCGCCGCCGGCAACGGGCGTGACTACCGCATCAGCGTTAAACGCGAGCCTAACGGCATCGCTTCCAACGCGCTGCATCGCATGGAGGAAGGACAAAGCCTCGAACTATTCGCACCTGCCGGCGACTTCACACTGCAGCACAACGACAAGCCGCTGGTGCTCATCAGCGGCGGTGTCGGCATCACGGCCACGCTGGCGATGCTGGAGGAAGCGGTCAAGACGGCTCGACCGATTCATTTCATCCACTGCGCACGCAATGCCGACGCCCATGCGTTCCGCCGGACCATCGACACACTGGTCGAGCGGCACGGGCAGCTCAAACGCTTCTATTGCTACGACGAGCACCAGGGTGACGATCAGCAGCCAGACGCCGTTGGCCTGATGACCGAAAAACAGCTGGACGCCTGGTTGCCTGCCGATCGCGATCTGGATGCTTATTTCCTGGGCCCGAAACCCTTTATGGCAGCGATTCGCCGTCAGCTGCGAGCGCTCGGCGTACCGGAGCAGCAAGCCCGCTACGAGTTCTTCGGCCCGGCTTCGGCACTGGAGTGAATAACCCGGACGGGCCAGCTCCTGGCCCGTCACATCAGCAGACCATCGTCACGAGGTAGTTCCGATGATCCAATCTCACGATCCGCACCGCCTACTCATAATCGCCAACCTCTGCATGGCGATCGGCCTGGTTCTGCTTCTGTTCGGGGTTGCAGGCGCCTATCTCTTCGATCGGCATCTGGCTTTGGGGGCGGTGGTCGGTTGTCATGCGCTAGTAATCCTCGGTCCCACCGCGCTCAAGATCGGCTATGTGATGCGGTTAATGGCGCAGCGTCAGTTAACGCTGGCGGCGTAATAGAGCCATATAACTTCTGCAGTGCCGTTTCGCTGTGCAACCATAACGCCATAATTAAATGGCCGCGGGTAACCATTCGTCTGCCGCTTGTTCTTTTCCGGAAACCCTTAGACGCAACCAAGCTCTGTATCCATGAAGGCTGGTGAAGTTTTACAGCCCCGCAGAAAGTCTCTATCCATCGAGGAGAAAAAGACAATGGCAAACAAAAATCCTGGCAACTTCGCCAACGATCGCGAAAAGGCATCCGAAGCTGGTAAGAAGGGCGGCCATAACAGCGGAGGCAACTTCGCCAACGACCGCGAGAAAGCCTCTGAAGCAGGCCGCAAAGGCGGTCAGAACAGCCATGGCGGTGGACGTAACAGCAACAGCTGATGCGCCTCACTACAAAAAGGGCAAAGGATAAAACCTTTGCCCTTTTTTATTACCGATGAACAATTAGCTCTTTTATTACGGCAATAAACCGTCGCCATCTTTAGTGCCGATAAAAAAAGAGTAATTGATCGGAATAATTAAACTACCCATTGGAAAAGATTCTTTTCAGATGAAACAAAATCAAGACGAAAGGCCAGCCATCAATCCCGGCGATGACGCCGCTCCGGGCACGCCGGGTACTGGCGAAAATATATGCCCCGTATGCAATGGCAGTGGTCGCAGCGAGGCTGACAAATGCCAAAACTGTGGTGGCACCGGCAAGATCATCGAAGGTATCGGCGGGGCCTGACTCAATCTTTCTAGCTGGGGAACAACCAATGATTGCCAGTCCATTTTCCGACCGCATCATTCGGAGCCTGCTGGATACCGATTACTACAAGCTGACCATGATGCAAGGGGTGCTGCATCACTACCCCAACGCAGAGGTCGAATGGGCCTTCCGCAGCCGCTCCAAGGAAGATCTGACCCCGTACCTGAGCGATATTCGCCAGCAGATCGAGGCGCTCGCCGATCTCAAATTCAGCCAGGACGAACTCGCCTTTCTCGACCGCATCCCCTACATGCAACCGGACTTCATCCGTTTTCTCGGATTGTTTCGCTTCGACCTGCGCTACGTGCGCGCCGAGCTGGAGGCTGGCGAACTGGTGATCCACCTTCGCGGCCCTTGGCTCCATGTGATCCTGTTCGAAGTGCCGCTGCTGGCGATCATCAGCGAAGTACGCAATCGAGCGCGCTACCCGGACGTGACCCTCGAACACGCCAGTGCGCGGCTCGACGAAAAACTCCAGTGGTTGCGCGACGAAGCCACCGACGAAGAACTGGCCGGGTTCAATCTTGCCGACTTCGGTACCCGCCGACGCTTTTCCTTTGCGGTGCAGGCGATGATCGTAGACCGATTGAAGCACCGGTTTCCCGGCAACTTCGTCGGCACCAGCAACGTTCATCTCGCCCGCACGCTTGATCTCAAGCCCATGGGCACCATGGCCCATGAGTGGATCATGGCGCACCAGCAACTGGGGCCCAGACTCATCGATAGCCAGAGCGCCGCACTGGATTGCTGGGCACGTGAATATCGCGGCGCGCTGGGCATCGCCATCACCGACTGCATCACCATGGACGCCTTCATCGCTGATTTCGACCTGTACCTGGCGAAACTCTTCGATGGACTGCGCCACGATTCGGGCGATCCCATCGAATGGGCGGAAAAAGCCATCGCCCACTACCGCCGTCTCGGCATCGACCCGATGACGCGACAACTGGTGTTCTCAGATGGTCTCGATTTCCCCAAGGCGCTTGGCATCTACCGCGCACTGGCCGGGCGCAGCAACACCAGTTTTGGGATCGGCACGCAGCTGACCTGCGACATACCGGGCGTGCAGCCGACCAACATGGTGATCAAGATGACCAGCTGCAACGGTCAGCCGGTGGCCAAGATTTCCGACTCGCCAGGCAAGACCATGTGCAGGGACGAGGCCTTCGTTGCTTATCTCAAGCATGTCTTCGGTGTGAACGACGGCCGTTGAATTCAGCTTCGCCGTTGAACTGCCAGACGCTGCGGCCATGCAAATGCCGAAACCCAGCATTGGCGTCGCTACGAGGAAGCGCACCAGACCGCGACGAAGTCGACTTCCAAGTTTTTCATTTCGCGACCTGATGCAGCACCGGCTATCTAGTTGGCGTCGAGCAGCAGGGCGAACTATTCACCACTGCTCCGCCTCGGGCTGGAGTCCTCGACGATTGGCTGGAAACCTTCCTCAACAACGATTTCGAGAGCCGCAGCCCTATCGGCGAAAGAAACGGCCCGAGGCAGTGTAAACGACGGCGGTCACGATCAGCCGCCGTTGCTCTTCATGCCCTTCAGCGACCGCTGATCTGCTGCTGCAAATTACCGACCTGCGATTGCAAGGTGCTGATATTGCGGGTCATCTGCGCGCGAAAGGCATCGAATTCGGTGGTATTGACGCCAGGCGCAGCGGCAGGTCGGTTATCCAGTTCGCTGCGTAGAATCATCACATCCTGCTCCAGCCGGCTGACCGCCTGGCTGCCATCGCCTCGCTGTTTCAGCGCTGCGATGTCCTTGCTCAAGCCGTCGATTCGGGCGGACAACTTGCTCAAGCTATCGACCTGCGCAGACAGTTTGCCCAGCTCGTCCACCGAACCCTGCAGGCTCGCCAGCGACGACTTGAGTCCAGCCTGTTCACCGGCAATGCCTTTGACCGTCTCGGCGAGCGTTGCGGTAGCGGATTGATGCTCCCGCATATCGGAGGTGACACGCCCGATACGGATGCCCTGCTCATCCAGGCGCTGGTCCTGGTTGCCCTGCTTGCCGGTCAGGCTCTGTTGTTGGGTCGTGATCGCACGTTGCTGCTCGGCCAGGTCCAGGGTCTGCTTTTCAAGCTGCTTGATGCGCAGCTTCAGCGCTTCGCCTTCGGTTGTCACGTTGGATTCGGTGGCGACCATCTTTCCGGAGATATCCTGCAGCCTGCCGGCGGCGTCCTCACTGATACGCGCAAAACTTTCCTGCGTGGCGACCAGTTGCGCCTCGAGGCGGGAAATCTGCTGCATGCTCCACCAGCCCAGCGCCGCCAGGAGAGCGAAAAGCGCCACGATCAATATCCACAACGGCGCGGTGCTGGCGGCACGACGCTTTGGCCGTACTTCGTCGGTGCGGGCACTGGCGGGCCGGACAACCGGATCGAGTTCAGGCGCAGGATAGGGATCGCGGTCACGGCCGGCGGTAAGGCTGGGTACGTGGTCCAGTTCGTCGTGAGCATCGTTGCGCATGGGATACCTTTGGTAGCGCGAAGCGAGAGACAGCGCGCAGTATAACGATTCCGTGAAGCCGCTTCAGCGGAGTGAATGACGCATCGCAGCACCCCGATCAGGTATTTGAGCGGCTGCCAAGAATGCGCAGACCAGCCGCAACACTGCGGTGCACTAAAGACGCTTCTGTTGGTTTGAAATGCGGCCTGACAGAAGTGACTGATATAAGCGCCGAAAAGCCGGAGCTGACTGCCCTTAGCTACATCAGCCTTGCCGGTGAGTAGCACTGCCGACGGATGCGCACCTCCCTTGGATTCCTGTTTGGGGGCAGCATCAGAAGGACGAATCGCCATGGAGTTCAAAAGGCTTTCTAGATGGCACATAGAACCTGCGGTGCGGCGGCCGCGAGGGTAGCGCCTTCGCACCGCAGCTATCGCGGCATCTGTTCAGGGCGGAACGTTTACTCCACCAGCCATTGCCGCGCCGAGCGGATCAGCTGCCGGGTCAATTCAGCGAGCAATTCACCGCCATTACGCCAGTGATGCCAGTAGAGCGGTACGTCGATCGGCTTGCCACGAAACACATCCACCAGAGCGCCGCTGGCAAGCTCGGCGCGTACCTGGAGTTCAGGCACCAGCCCCCAGCCCAGATCACTCTGCAGCAGGCGAACAAACCCCTCCGACGACGGGCAGAGGTGATGACTGAACGCACCGCTCAGCCCCAGCGAAGCCAAATAGCGATGCTGCAATTGATCATCAGGTCCGAACACAATGGCCGGGGCTCGTAGCAAGGCTTCCGCCGGCGCGCTCGCTGAGAGGTGACGGGCAATGAATGCCGGGCTGGCAAGAGCGCGATAGCGCATGGCACCGAGAAACTGACTGCGGGCACCGGCCAAGGGGCGCTCCACCGCGCAAACACAGCCGGCGACTTCCCCGGCCCGCATGCGTTTGAGGCCCACCTCCTGGTCTTCCAACACATGGTCGAGAACCACGCCGTGCGCGGTGCAGAACGGGGCCACCGCCTCCGCCCACCAGGTCGCGAGGCTGTCGGAATTCAAGGCGATGCGCAGCCGCTCGGGCAGGCGATTTTCGTCCAGCTCCGGTACCTGGCCCTGCAGGTCGCGCTCCAGCAGGCGCACCTGTTGCACATGGTTGAGCAGGCGCCGGCCCACCTCAGTCGGCTGCGGCGGCGTGGCACGCAGCAGTACCGGCTGACCCAACCTGGCCTCCAGCAGCTTGATGCGCTGGGATATCGCCGACTGAGACAACCCTAGCGCCTGCGCTGCCCGATCGAATCCCGCCTGTTCGACCACCGCCGCCAAAGCCGCTAGCAATTTGTAATCGAACATCAGAATTCCTTATATGGCATCAGCATATTTCGTTTTCCTTATACGCCAGGGATAACCAGACTGCGAGAACTATCCAGGGCAAACGGGCAGCACCTTATATGTGGCAAAGCTATTTCAACGGGTTACTGGTCACGGCGGGCTTGATCATCGCCATCGGTGCACAAAATGCTTTCGTTCTGGCTCAGAGCCTGCGACGCGAACATCATCTGCCGGTCGCCGCGCTGTGCATTCTCTGCGACATCTTGCTGGTGGCCGTCGGGGTTTTCGGCCTCGCTGCGGTGCTGGCCAAGAACCCGTTACTGCTGCAAATTGCTCGCTGGGGTGGCGTGACGTTTCTGCTGTTTTACGGCGTCATCGCCCTGCGCCGAGCGGCACGCCCGCAAGCCCTGCTCGAAGATGCCCGGCGCGCCCCGCGCTCACTAGGCAGCGTGCTGCTGGCAGCATTGGCAGTCACCTTGCTCAACCCCCACGTTTATCTCGATACGGTGTTGCTGATCGGCTCGCTCGGCGCCCAGCAACCCGAGCCTGGTGCCTACACCCTGGGTGCTGCGAGCGCATCGACCCTGTGGTTTCTGATCCTCGCGCTCGGCGGAGCCTGGCTTGCGCCCTGGCTCGCACGGCCATTGACCTGGCGCCTGATCGATCTCGGGGTGGCGGGAATGATGTTCGCCATCGCCGCACAACTGGTTGTCTCCGCCTGAGGAACACCAGCCTCGATCGGGTGTCCACGCAGAGGGCTTTTCGGCACCGCCACTCCCTGCCCTGACCTCCGCCGGGGCGCTCTGGCTTCGGTTTTCCACACAGTTGGCGCGTGGTTTTGCCACAGGGTGGGTGCTATGATCCCTGGTTCGCGGGCATGGAGCGGAACGTTTCAGCCCGCTATACGGCCGTATCCGTGAACGGTCGAACGAATGCGCACGCATGTAGCGAGCGAAGGGGAAGACAAGCGTAAACGGACGAACATCAGCAGTAGTTTCCCGTTCCGCGAGGCGCTGATGACCTGCGCCGTCCACCTCCTTCCGAGCCGCATCTATTCTCGACACCTGAGCAGGAGATACACCATGGCTTTCGAATTGCCGCCGCTTCCGTTTGAAAAGAATGCCCTCGAGCCGCACATTTCCGCCGAGACTTTCGACTATCACCACGGCAAGCATCACCAGGCTTACGTTACCAACCTGAACAACCTGATCCCGGGCACCGAGTTCGAAGGCAAGGATCTGGAAACCATCATCAAGACCTCTTCGGGCGGCATCTTCAACAACGCCGCTCAGGTCTGGAACCACACCTTCTTCTGGAACTGCATGGCACCGAACGCCGGTGGCCAGCCGACCGGCGCCCTGGCGGATGCGATCAATGCCGCGTTCGGCTCCTTCGACAAGTTCAAGGAAGAATTCACCAAGACCGCTATCGGCACCTTCGGCTCCGGCTGGGCCTGGCTGGTGAAGAAGTCCGACGGCAGCGTCGGCCTGGCCAGCACCATTGGTGCCGGCAACCCGATGACTGCTGGCGACAAGCCGCTGCTGACCTGCGACGTCTGGGAGCACGCTTACTACATCGACTACCGCAATGCGCGTCCGAAGTTCGTCGAAGCATTCTGGAACGTGGTCAACTGGGACTTCGTCGCGAAGAACTTCGCTGGCTGAGTCACCTGGCTTGCAACACGGGACGGCTCGCTCGCCCCGTGACGCCCGCAACCGAAATGCCCGCATCCTGGTGATGCGGGTATTTTCGTTTCAGGCATGCGCAACTACCGAACGGGCAGGCGTCGAGACTGTATCGGCTATGCTTGTCGGCCCCTCTCGCTCGGAGCCTTTCCAATGCCCAACACAGTACTGATCATCGGCGCATCACGCGGCCTTGGCCTGGGTCTGGCCAAGCAGTTCGCCAGCGAAGGATGGCAAGTCATCGCGACAGTGCGTGATCCGCAACATACAGATGCACTGAAGGCCGTCGCGAATGTTCGTATCGAAGCGCTGGACATAGATGATGTCGCTGGCGTTGACGCCCTGGCACAGCGGCTGTCCGGAATCACGCTGGACGTGCTTTACATCAACGCCGGTATTTCTGGCTCTCGCACCCTCACGGCCGACACAGCCACGCATGAGGAAGTTGGTCAGCTGTTCACGACCAACGCAATCGCGCCAGTGCGCCTGGCAAGGCGAATGCTGCCGCTGGTTAATCCGAGCAATGGAGTCATCACATTCATGAGTTCGATCATGGGCAGCGTCGAGACTGGGCCTGGAATGGGGATGCCGTTGTATGGCGCCAGCAAGGCGGCGCTCAACCACCTGACCCGAACATTCGTGACTGAGCTCGGAGAACAGACGCGCCTTACGGTGCTGTCGATGCATCCAGGGTGGGTCAAAACCGATATGGGCGGCGAAGAAGCGCCGCTGGATGTCGAAACCAGCTGCCGGGGTATGGTTGAGCAAGTCACCTGTGCAACCGGACAAGGCGGTCACCGCTTCATCGACTATCAGGGCGAGCCATTGCCCTGGTGAAGCAATGAGCCGGTATTGTTCAGGCCCCAGAAACGACGATGCGAGTGACAACGTTAGTCATCACTCGCATCCAGAATCCCCGCATCGGGTTTGAAACTACGCCTTGGGCAGCGTCACGCCGCGCTGGCCCTGGTACTTTCCACCGCGATCCCGGTAGGACGTCTCGCACTCTTCATCCGACTCAAGAAACAGCATTTGCGCCACACCCTCGTTGGCGTAAATCTTCGCCGGCAGTGTGGTGGTGTTGGAGAACTCCAGCGTTACATGCCCTTCCCACTCCGGCTCCAGCGGCGTCACGTTGACGATGATGCCGCAACGGGCATAGGTGCTTTTGCCGAGGCAAATGGTCAGCACATTACGTGGAATGCGGAAGTACTCGACGGTACGGGCCAGCGCAAAGGAATTCGGCGGAATGATGCAGACGTCGCTCTTGATGTCGACGAAGCTCTTCTCATCGAAATTCTTCGGATCGACGGTAGCCGAATTGATATTGGTGAACACCTTGAATTCATCGGCACAGCGTACGTCGTAACCATAACTGGACACGCCGTAGGAAATCAGCCTTTCGTTGCCCTCGGTGCGTACCTGACGCTCGACGTAAGGCTCGATCATGCCGTGCTCCTGGGCCATCCGGCGAATCCACTTGTCCGATTTGATGCTCATGGCGGGCGTCCTGATTTGGCTGATGATTGTCAGAGAAAGGCGTGCATCTTACCGAGCCCATGAGGCCGGTTCAAAGGCCGATGCGTGGGACGGTGCGCCGCGCCTGTCGGGCGTCTGGAAGAAACTGAAAATAATGCTCGCATTGCTACGGAAATGCGGTATCTTGCGTTGGCTGCTGCTGCATGTGTCACCGTGAATCGCTACATGTTTAGATTTCGATCCGATCATTGCTACGACTCCTTTAACTCCTTGCACACAGTCACCGTTCGGGGTATTTGCCCGTTCAAATTATCTCTACACCTTGTTCAAGGAGACATTTCAAATGTCCAATCGCCAAACCGGTACCGTTAAGTGGTTCAACGATGAGAAAGGCTTCGGCTTCATCACTCCTCAGTCCGGTGACGACCTTTTCGTACACTTCCGCGCTATTCAAGGCGACGGTTTCAAGAGCCTGAAAGAAGGCCAGCAAGTTTCCTTCGTCGCTACTCGCGGCCAGAAGGGCATGCAAGCTGAGGAAGTTCAGGTTATCTAACCTGAGTCTTCTCTGAAAAAGCCCCGCTTCGGCGGGGCTTTTTTGTGCCTGCGATTTGCCTGAAGACACGATCACAAGCGCATACCTGCCCAGCGGAACGCTGGCTGAAATTGCGGATTGGCTTTCTAGAATGGAATCGGCGCAGGCAGTTGTGTCGCTTGCCGCGAACCACGCCTTACACCGAAACCATACCAACCCGCAAAACTGCTTTTACCGTGCCCCTGCCGCTAAAGGCTTCCGCCGCCGTGAAACGGATCAGTCGTCGGACACAACAATGTTCGGCATCGACTGGGCAATGATCTGCCCGCTCTGCGAGATCCGTGCACCGACGGTCCGGGCCACTTCTTGATAGATCATGGCGATCTGGCTTTCCGGGTCGGCAATCGCCGTCGGCTTGCCAGCATCAGCCTGGCTGCGAATGGCCATGGAGAGCGGCAGCGAAGCCAGCAAGTCGACGTTATATTCGCCCGCCAGCTTCTCGCCGCCGCCTTCGCCGAACAGATGCTCGGCATGCCCGCAGTTGGAGCAGATGTGGACGGCCATGTTCTCCACCACACCCAACACAGGAATGTTCACCTTGCGGAACATTTCGACCCCTTTCTTGGCATCGAGCAGCGCGAGATCCTGCGGCGTGGTCACGATCACCGAGCCGGTCACCGGGACCTTCTGCGCTAGGGTCAGCTGGATGTCGCCCGTACCCGGCGGCATGTCCACCACCAGATAGTCGAGATCGCTCCAGGCGGTCTGCGTGATCAATTGCAACAAGGCGCCGGAAACCATCGGGCCGCGCCAGACCATCGGCGTCTTGTCGTCGGCCAGAAACGCCATGGACATCAGCTGTACACCATGAGCCTCCAACGGCACGAACCATTTCTGATCGCGAATCTGCGGCTTGGTCCCCTCGGGAATGCCGAACATGATGCCCTGGCTCGGCCCGTAGATGTCGGCATCCAGCACGCCGACACGCGCGCCTTCGCGGGCCAGCGCCAGCGCCAGGTTAGCCGCCGTGGTGGACTTGCCCACCCCGCCTTTGCCGGAGGCCACCGCGATGATGTTCTTCACATTAGCCAGCGCCGGCACTTGGTCCTGCGCCTTGTGCGGCTTGATTACGCAGTCGACCTGGACGTCAGCACGCGTCACGCCTTCGAGCTGCTCAATCGCCATCGCAAGCATTTGCGCCCAACCGCTACGAAACAGCCCTGCGGCGTAGCCGAGTTCGAGCCGCACGCTGACGCGATCGCCCTGTATCTCGATCGAGCGCACACACTCGGCGCTGACCGGGTCCTGATTCAAATGGGGATCGGTGTACTGACGCAGTACCGCTTCCACAGCTTCACGGGTGACGGACATGACTTCTCCCAAAAACCAAGCAAAACAGGCGGACATCTTACCCGAGGCGCAATCCCCGGTCCCATCGAAAGCGAAGAGAGCATTCGACCCGCACCGAACGCAGCCGCGCGGATGAAAAAAAAACCTCGCACCTTTATAGTGACCGACTCACTTCGCAACCCCGACTGCAGATTTTCCCCATGTCCGAAGCTCGCCAGATCCTCGTTACCAGTGCCCTGCCCTACGCCAACGGTTCGATCCACCTTGGCCACATGCTCGAGTACATCCAGACGGACATGTGGGTACGCTTCCAGAAGCTGCGTGGCAACCAGTGCATCTATGTCTGCGCCGACGACGCCCACGGCTCGGCCATCATGCTGCGCGCGGAAAAGGAAGGCATCACGCCAGAGCAGCTGATCGCCAACGTGCAAGCCGAACACAGCGCCGACTTCGCCGACTTCCTGGTCGACTTCGACAACTTCCACTCGACCCACTCGGAAGAGAACCGCGAGCTGTCGAGCCTGATCTACACCAAGCTGCGCGACGCCGGCCACATCGCCACGCGTTCGGTCACCCAGTATTTCGACCCTGAAAAGGGCATGTTCCTCGCCGACCGCTTCATCAAAGGCACCTGCCCGAAGTGTGCCGCCGAGGACCAATACGGCGACAACTGCGAAAAGTGCGGCGCGACCTACGAGCCCACCGAACTCAAGAATCCACGCTCGGCCATTTCCGGCGCCACGCCGGTGCTGCGTGACTCCAAGCACTTCTTCTTCAAGCTGCCCGACTTCGAGGCGATGCTCAAGGAATGGACCCGCAGCGGCAGCCTGCAGGATTCCGTCGCCAACAAGATCGCCGAATGGCTCGATGGCGGCCTGCACGAGTGGGATATCTCCCGCGATGCGCCCTACTTCGGTTTCGAGATCCCGGACGAGCCCGGCAAGTACTTCTACGTCTGGCTGGATGCGCCCATCGGCTACATGGCCAGCTTCAAGAACCTGTGCACACGCCGCCCGGAGCTGGACTTCGATACCTTCTGGAAGAAAGACTCCAGCGCCGAGCTGTATCACTTCATCGGCAAGGACATCATCAACTTCCACACCCTGTTCTGGCCCGCCATGCTCGAAGGCGCCGGCTACCGCAAGCCCACTGCCGTCGCGGTGCACGGCTACCTAACGGTAAATGGGCAGAAGATGTCCAAGTCGCGCGGCACCTTTATCAAAGCGCGCACCTACCTCGATCACCTGAACCCCGAGTACCTGCGCTACTACTATGCGGCCAAGCTCGGTCGTGGCGTCGATGACCTGGACCTGAACCTTGAAGACTTCGTGCAGAAGGTCAACTCCGACCTCGTCGGCAAAGTCGTCAACATCGCCAGCCGTTGCGCCGGCTTCATCCACAAGGGCAACGGCGGCCTGATGGTCGACCGCAACGCCGCGCCGGAACTCACCGACGCCTTCCAGACCACCGCACCGTCCATTGCCGATGCTTATGAAAGCCGCGATTTCGCCCGCGCCATGCGTGAAATCATGGCCCTGGCCGACCGCGCCAATGCCTGGATCGCCGACAAGGCACCCTGGGCACTGAACAAGCAGGAAGGCATGCAGGATGAAGTCCAGGCGATCTGCGCCACCGGCATCAACCTGTTCCGCCAGCTGGTGATTTTCCTCAAGCCGGTGCTGCCGAACCTAGCCGCCGACGCCGAACGTTTCCTCAACGTCGAGCCGCTGCGCTGGACGGACCTGCAAACGCTGCTGACCAACCATCAGCTGAACGCCTTCACCCCGCTACTGACCCGAATCGAGCCTGCGAAAATCGAAGCCATGATCGAATCATCCAAGGAAGACCTCGCCTCCACCGAAGCCGCTGCTCAGCCGAGCGGCAATGGAGAGCTGACCAAAGAGCCCATTGCCGCCGAAATCGCCTTCGATGCCTTCGCCGCCGTAGACCTGCGCATCGCGCTGATCGAGAAGTGCGAGTTCGTTGAAGGTGCCGACAAACTGCTGCGCCTGACCCTGGACATCGGCGACGCCAAGCGCAACGTCTTCTCCGGCATCAAAAGCGCCTACCCGGACCCAAGCAAGCTCGAAGGCCGCCTGACCCTGTATGTCGCCAACCTCGCGGCGCGCAAGATGAAGTTCGGCGTATCCGAAGGCATGGTGCTGGCTGCCGGCCCCGGTGGAGAGGACATTTACCTGCTCAGCCCCGACAGCGGTGCCAAGCCCGGTCAGCGCGTCAAGTAACCACGTGTTACGAGAAGCCCGGTGCAATGCCGGGCTTCTTTTTCGACTCCAACCAATTGCCCCACCGCATCAAGCGCTGCCACCTCCGGAGGCTGTTATGACTGATTCGCCAGATACCAGCCGCTGCCCGATCTGTGGCGAGCTCAACCAATGCGGTCTCAGCAACCCAGCGACCGCCACACAGCCCTGCTGGTGCTTCACTGCCGAGATAACACCCGAAGCCCGCGAACGCATTCCTGACGACGCACTTAATAAAGTCTGCATCTGCCCGCGCTGCGCTCGCGGCGAGTCTCCTGCAAAAACCTGATGCGCCTCGACCGCTTTCTCGCCAACCAACCCCACTGCAGCCATCGCCAGGCGCGTCTGCTACTGGCCTCGGGCCTCGCCTCAGTGAACGGCAAGACGATCTGCGACGGCACCCATGACATCCGCGTCTTCGACCGTATCGAGCTGGATGGCGAGTTACTGCAAGCCGGCAAACCGGCGCGCTTCTTTATGCTGAACAAAACCGCCGGCTGCGTCAGCGCCACCGCCGATTCGCAACACCCTACGGTGCTGGATCTGCTGAGCGAGCCAGACAAGGACGAGCTGCATATCGCCGGGCGGCTGGACTTCAACACCACCGGGCTGATGATCATCACCAACGACGGCCTCTGGTCCCGTCGCCTCACCCAGCCGGAAAGCCTGCTGGGTAAAACCTACTTTGTGGAAACGGAAGACCCCATCGATCCGATCTGCGTCGACCGCTTCGCCGAAGGCCTCTACTTTCGCTTCGAGAACCTCACCACCCGGCCCGCCGAACTCGAACTGCTCGGCTCGCACCGGGCACGCCTGACCCTGCATGAAGGCCGCTACCACCAGGTCAAGCGCATGTTCGGCCACTTCAACAACAAGGTCACCGCGCTGCACCGCGAACGCATGGGCCCGCTGATGCTCGATCCCACTCTCGCACCCGGCCAGTACCGCAGCCTGACGCCTTCGGAAATGGCTCAAGTCTGAAACATTCCTCGACCCAAACGCCTCACCCGCTTCTCCTCTCCCCACCCTTCTGGTACAAAGGCTGCCTACGCGGGCGTCGTATAATGGCATTACCTGAGCTTCCCAAGCTCATGACGAGGGTTCGATTCCCTTCGCCCGCTCCAGAACTAGAAAAGCCCTGCACTCGCAGGGTTTTTTCGTTTAGGGTTTGGCTTGTTTTGGATAGGTAGCTGACGGGCTTGGCGGAAAATAAATCTGTCCCCTTTTTTCCCGCACACCGAGTCGGTAGCGCAGGCGCTGCGTCGAGCAGTGAGGCGACGTCAAACCGTGCAGCCACTGATTCATCACTCGGACAGGGGCAGCCAGTACTGCTCGGGGCTGTACCAGGCGTTGCATGCGAAACACGACATCAGGTGCTCTATGACGGACGGCTATGACTGTTATCAAAACGCGTTGGCAGAGCGGATCAACGGGATATTGAAAACAGAGCTTTTGCTTCAAAGACCACAGGATTTAGCACAGGCGAAGAAGATGGTGAGTGAGTCGGTAGCGATCTACAACCGCGAGCGTCCGCACCTGTCTTTGAAATATCAAACGCCCGATGCGATGCACCGGGCGTTTGGGTGAAACAGGTGTAAACCTATTTCAGGACTAGACAATCAAAATACGCCCTTCGGGCGGAACCCCACGTTGTGGGCCCCCCACCATTTTGCTTGACCCTGGCCTCCCCAAGGGGCTGAAAGAGCAACATTACGCATTAATGTCCTGCGGCTTTTAAAAGCGGATTATCAGAGCTTCCCTGGCTGCCGGCAGTCTTATATGCGTTTATCAATACCCCCTTGCTGTTGAACTCCAAGACTGTGGTTTCGCTCTGATTTTCACCGGCAAACGGGATAGCATTAATCTTGGCATATGGGTAGCGCCACAACTCTTTTCCGCTGACATTTAGTTTGTCATGTGGAAAGCCAATTATTTGAATCGCCTGATCTTGGGTGGTTTTCCCTTTTTGTAAACTGTTGAACTGCTCAACTGTCACGTAGCTACCAGTTCTATAGCTCAACTTATCATCTAGCTTTTGAACTGCAGCACAGCCGGTGAGAGTAAGCGCTGTAAAGAACAAGCCCAGCGCTGTTATTTTTCGCGCAACATTCATGCAATATTCCTTGATGTATCAGTGCAATTTTTGATCAAACTCAACTAAAGCTACAGAGAAACCCCGAGTTCGAGACAGTATTTTTCAGTTGCTGAATTAATGAACTTTGAAGCCTTGCGCTCCTTCAAAATCATATACAGCGATCCACCACCGAGCAGCAGAGTAACCACGAATAGAGCAATCGAAAAGCTGCCAAAGAAAAACAGATTAATTAGGAAAATAAGGGTCGGTATCAATCCGAATGGAAACATAAGCCAGCCGAATATTTATACATGCGATGAATTTTCAGAAGAGTTTGTCTTTCTGAATATATTGCATCTGGGTCTGTTAGTTTTAAAGATTTGTAGTGTCCTATAACCGATCTTTCGTCATTTATAGTTAGCTGATTCATTACATACATAAAAGCAGACTCCTTTACTTCGCTGCCCATTTGATTAGGACTCCGGCCTCTCCGCCGACCTCCCCCGTCGCGACACTAAGGATTACTTAGCATACGGTCAAGCGAAATCTAAGATTCTCTTAGCCTTTGCAGGCAGAGAGATGGGCAGTACGTTTAGCAAGCGGCTAAAGGAAGCTCGAAAGACAAAAGGATGGTCGCAGGAGCGGTTAGGCTTGGAGGCCGGTTTTGAGCCCGCCAGCGCCTCGGCGCGAATGAATCAGTATGAGCGTGATGTACATAGCCCCAGCCTGCCCGCCGCGAAGCAGATCGCCGCTGCACTTGGCTTGCCACTCGCGTATTTTTTCGCCGACGACGAGGCCGAGGCAGAGCTGCTGTTGCTCTTTAATTCGCTCGCAACCGAGCAGCGCCGCGAAGCGCTAGAAGCGATCACAGCGATTGCAGAGCGGCCAGTAATGAGAGATTAGGGACCGCTTGTCGGTTTATAGATTTGTATGGATGCTGTACGTACTATCTGTGAAAATTATCGTAACTTATTGATTTTAATAGTAATTCGACTCTCTTCGCCCGCTCAAGTTGAAAGTCCGGTATCCTGACTGCGTGACCGCGCCTGAGTAGCAGTAGTAACGATAACGCCCCGACTAATGTTGGGGCGTTTGCTTTTATGCAGAACACAATGGTGAAGATTGTCTGTTAGGCCACAAAGCTCCCAGCGTCCTAAGAGCTAATCCCTACCGACCGCCGTTTGGCTCTTTTGAGCTATACCGCAACCTGGACAGACCGACAAAACTCTCCTTTGCTTCGCCTGTGCTGTACGGAGTTCATCCATGCGAACAGGAGATTCCCTAATGTCTAATGTCACTCTTTTAGCTGCAGCGCTTGTATTGACGATAAGCGGCGGCGTCTTGGCTGACCAACATGCGGCTGAGGTCGAGCAAATCGGGATTAGTAACAGCGCAGACCAGACGCAAAGCGGAATCATGCAGCGGTCGTTCATCTTGCAGAGCGGCGCTGAGAACAGCGCGCTCACTGACCAATCCGGCACTAGCAGCGAGGGTGGTCAGGCGAGCATTGACCAAGTAGGGACGCTGAATACGGCCGAAGTCTATCAGGTGATTGGAAGCCGACCTGGCTCTGCGAGCGCAGAGATCTATCAGGCAGGGACGTCCAATAACGCCACGCTCGAGCAACATAAATACCTTGACGAGATTTCCGTTACAGCAACCGTCCGTCAGGAGGGAGCTGGAAACGTGCTCGACGCCAGACAGATGTGGGTGGGTAACGAACTCGACGTAGTTTCAATTGGTCAAGGCAACATCGTACAAGTGGACCAGTCCGGCTTCAGCACAGCGGATATCCAACAGACCGGCACATCGAACTTGGTGCGCCTGGAACAGGTCAGCACCGGCTTCGGTGGTGGTTTCGCAATGGTCCAACAGAACGGCACCGCTAATCAGGCAGACATACAGCAGCTTTCTGGGCGTTACCCTGCCGCCGATGTATTCCTGCAGCAGGATGGCATCGCCAACATTGCGCAGATCGAAGCTGATGGCGGCTATAGCGCCCTGGACTATCTACAGCGGGGCACAGGAAACGAGTTTGATGCCTACATTAGTGGGCAGAACAGCAGCTTAACCGGGTATTCGGAAGGCGAATACAACACGGTGGTAACGTCACAAGTGGGAGACAACCACAACCTTAATATCGCTCAGGTTGGATCTTATAACCAGATAGAGACCTCCCAAAATATCCACGCCCATGAAGCGCTGATCAGCCAAACGGGACATGGCAACCAGGCTTTCCTGACGCAAACACAATCGCTTGTCAGTCATTCCGCCAGCATCGTTCAGAACGGTAATGCCAACGTAGCTAATATCCTTCAACAGTAAAACGATCCGCAGCAGTCGAAGCCGTGAGTGCGCTGACTGTTAAATAGCAGCGTATTCTCGGCTGTGCAATCAGGTGGGCGAAAGGTTCGAAATACAGGGACTCGATTCCCTTCGCCTGCTCCAGATAAAAAAGCCCTGCATAAGCAGGGCTCTTTCGTCTTAGAAAGCTGCATCAACTCCCCGGACAAACCGGCAGCGCCGTCCGGTTCTGTGTGCCATCGTTACGCGTGAACTGGCAGCCATAGGCGGGATTGGCAACGACACGTGGATTGATCACATCATCACCCGCCGGTTTGATGCCTTGCTGTTCCCATTGCAGCATCGCCGCCATGGCTTCGACCTGTTCCTGATAGGTGAAATCGCAATGACTCGGCGCGCGTATGGCGCGTTGTACCAGGAGGTTGCCGTTGCCATTGGCTTCGGCGTTGCGGCGGTAGATTTGTTGGTGTTTGAACGGCACGTACAGGTCGCCCAGGGTGTGGATGCTGACCACCGGGACGTTGAACTGGCCGTTCACGACCGGAATCCAGCGCAAGCCATCCGGGCGGATGCTATTGGCTGGGGGATGGCCGATCACGCGGATGATCGTGTCGTTGAACTCGCGTTCCTCGCGGGACATCGCCTTGTTCGTATCGAACTGATAGCGGGTGGCAAGGTTGCCGTTAAGCGAGTCGGCGAGGATGCCGTCGACCGAGCCATCCCGGCCGCCGGTCCCCAACACGACGCTTTGCAGGCTGGTGCGGAAGCCTTCGGCGAAGATAGGGCGCTCGCCGCCGCTGAGTTCGCGGACGATGCCTTCGAGTTTGAGCCCCTGCGCCGACGGCTCGGTCGGGTAGCTATTCCACAGCGCGCCGATAATCTGCGGCAGCTTCGCCTGGAAGTCGGTCGCCGGGAACGTGGTCGGGCCCAGACCCGCCAGGTGCTGCGCAGCTAGGGTGAAGTGCATCAGGTATTCGAACTCATAGACGTCCCCAGTCACGCCACACATGGGCACCGAGCCGCTGTAGCGCACCCGGTTGTTGGCTGTTGCATAGGTTTCCGCTTCCACCGCCGCTGCTGCGACGTGGCCGCCCATGGAATGCCCGGTGATGTAGGTCTTGGTCGGCTGGGGCTTGCCGGTCAGGTTGCTGAAGGCCAGCGCCAGGGCGTTGGTATCTTCGACGCCGGCGCGCACATCGTAGTAGTTCTTGCTGTAACTGGATGCGGCCCAGGCGTAGCCCTGTTGCAGCAGCCATGGGCGGAACGGGGGTGGTCCGACGGTGAGTTCGGGATCAGTGCCACGATAGCCATGGGCGTACATGACGAGCATGCCGTTCCAGTTCGGCGGAACTTCGATTTGGTAGGACGAGCCTTGGTAAATGCCGGTCCAGCGCTCACTGGGCAGCCCAGGAAACGCCGCCAGCGGCGATACGATCGGAACAAAGATGCGCGAATCCTGCTCACGTGATTCGCTGTGGGACACCGGTGGTTTGATGGGTTTCGACCGAGCCTGAGCATCGGCGGCGATGCCGATCGTACCCACCAGCATCACGCCGGCAATGGCGCGCGCACAGGCTGAAGCCAACTTGCTTGGAAGCATGGGAAGTCTCCTGAATTATTGTTTTTGTTCTATTGATGCGAGCTTTTGCCAGAACTGCCAAGCGAAGCACTACGCGCACTTCGACTAAACGTGGCAGAAAGCTAGGACCTGTCAAATGCAGGAAATGCCGAGGAGACGACCGGTGAGTCGTATTGGGAATATCTCGACTGCCGGCGCGCTTATAAAGGCAACGGGACCGGTATCAGGGTGGGATTCCGATGTGCGCGAGCGAGTCGGCGAGCAATGATGACATTGCCCGCCGTGAGCGCCTTAGAAAGCCAAGCGCATGCCAACGGTCAGGTTGCGACCGGGTAGCAATACATCGTCCTTGATGAACGAGGTGTGCTGGCGCGCCTTTTCATCGAGCAGGTTGTTGGCTTTGAGGTAGAGCAGATAGTCGGTCTGCTGCAACGAGCCGCTGTAGCTGAGACCAGCGCCGAGCATGTTGTAGCCGCCGGTTTCGCTCTCGTAGTCGGCCAGCTCGTCCTGACGCTGCACGCGATAGAACTCCAGCTGGCCGCTCAGGGCCGTGGTTAAGCGCTGGTCTACACGCACCCCGAGACGATCGGCCGGAATGCGCGGCAGATCGCCGTCGCCGTCGCGCAACTTGCCGCGCACGTGGTCGCCGAACAAGGTAAGCGCGGTAGCATCGGTGGCCTGGAAGCGCACCTCGCCTTCCGCGCCGGTTAGCACGGCATCGTGCTGGCGGTATTCGATCTCGCGATAGCCGCCGCCGATGTCGTTCCCGGTATCGGCGGCATAGATGAAGTCATCCACCTCGTTACGGAACAGGCTAAAACTGAAGGTGGTGCGGCCTGCGAACTTGCGCAGCGTGAGTTCGGCGTTGTGCGAGGTTTCTTCTTCGAGATCGACATTGCCCAGCTCGACGGTGCGAGTCGCGGCGTGCGGGCCATTGGCGTAGAGCTCTTCGGCTGTGGGTAGGCGTTGCGAGCGCGACAGCGAGAAGCCCAGGAAATACTCCGGCGCGAAGGTCCAGACCGCACCGGCTGAAATCGAGGTGCCGCTGTGGTCGGTGTTCCGCTGGCCATCGGCCTCGATGTCCTGCCACTCATGCCGCAGTCCCAACTCGTAGCGCCACGCCCCGGCGGTGTACTCCTCGAGCAGGAACAGCCCGTGGTTGCGGGTCAGCGTCGGCGGCACGTAGGCCTCCTCCCCCAGGGCTTCGAAGTCGCGACGCAGCGTTTGTGCGCCGACCACGCCGCGCCAGCCGAACAGCGGCTGATGGGTCAGTTCCAGACGCGCGTCAGTGGCGTCATTGTTGAAGCGCGTGCCCACTTCCCCGCCTTCGATTTCCTCGTGCTGATAGTTGCTGTGACCCACACGCAGGCGCGCCAGCTCGAAGCCTGGCAGCGGATCGCTCAGCTCGCCGCGCAGGTCCCAGCGCTTCTGGTGCATGTCGACATAGGGGACGCTGCCGTGGTCGTGATCATGGTCGTCGTGGTCATGATCATCGTGATCATCGTGACCGCCGCAATGCCAGTCGCTGCCGTGGGTATGGCAATCAGCATGTTCATGGGCCAGCAAACCGTAGCGGTTGTTCTGCTCGCCATAGGCCATGCCGATGTAACCGCGCTCACCAATAAAGCTGGCGCCCAGGGTGAAACTATCGGTGTCGTTGTAGGACCCCGCTTGCTTATCCGGTGAGCCTGGAATCTCGTATTCGTCGGCCTGGCGCTTGGTGCCTTCGGCGCGTACGGCGAAATTGCCGCTACCGGCGGTGATGCCGAACACACCGGCGCCTTCGTTCGCGACGCTATTGGTGCGCAGTTCCAGCTCGCCCTCGTAGCCCTTTTCCGGGACGTAGGTTGGAACTTTCTTGTCGATGACGTTGACCACACCGCCGATAGCTCCGCCGCCGTAGAGCAAGGTCGCCGGTCCCTTGAGCACTTCGATGCGCTCGGCCAGCAGCGGTTCGCTGGTGACGGCGTGGTCGGGGCTGATGGTCGATGCATCGAGCAGCTCGATGCCATCGCTCAGGACTTTCACCCGCGCGCCATCCAGGCCGCGAATAACCGGGCGTGCCGCACCGGCACCAAAGCTGCTGGAACGCACGCCGGGCAGGCTTTCCAAGGTTTCGCCTAGGGTTGCCTCACGCCGTAGCACCAGCTCATCACCCTCCATGACAGCCACCGGCGTGGTCATTTCATGGCTCTGTTTGGCCAGGCCGCTGGCACTGACGACCACGGGTTCCAACTCGACCGGATCGGCTGCCCAGACCGCAGGAACGAAGGCCAGGCTTATCGCCCAGGCCAATGGGTGATGTTTCGGTTTCATAAGACTCTCCAGATATGACGGGTGCCTTCCAGGCAGCCGGGCAGTGGTGATGCAGGAAAGAGCTTCCTGAGCGGGCGGAGAATCTATCATGTTATATCGTAACAATTAAGGATTTATTCGAATGCCAATTTCTGCCTTGCGTCATGCCGCCAGCGGATGCGATCTGCACGAAACGAAAAACCCCGGGAGAAAGCCCGGGGTTTCGTTTATCCCGCCAGTTTCAGGCGTCGTAGCGGACTAGACGTCCGCAGCGCAATCAACCCGCACGGTATTCCGCATCAGCCGTTTCGAAGCGCTGCTGAATGGAAGCAGCCGGCTCCTTGCCCATCAAACTCACGACATAGATGGCAATGCTCGCAAGGATGAACCCAGGAATGATCTCGTACAGCCCCAAACCGATGAACTCCTTCCAGACGACCACGGTGACCGCCCCCACCAACATGCCAACCAGCGCGCCGTTGCGGGTCATGCGCTTCCACAGCAATGAGATCAGTACGACCGGCCCAAAGGCCGCGCCGAAACCGGCCCAGGCGTAGGAAACCAGACCAAGCACCTTGCTTTCCGGGTTGGATGCGATGCCGATGGCGATCAGCGCGATCAACAGCACCATGGCACGGCCGACCCACACCAACTCGGTCTGCGACGCGCCTTTACGCAAGAATGCCTTGTAGAAATCCTGCGTCAGCGCGCTGGAGCTGACCAGCAGCTGTGCGCTGAGCGTGCTCATCACCGCCGCCAGCACACCAGAAAGAATGATGCCCGCGACCCAGGGATTGAACAGGATCTTTACCAGCTCAAGAAAGACTCGCTCACCGTTCTCGGTCACGGCGCCGGCCTGCGCAGGGTTATCGGCGAAATAGGCAATGCCGAGGAAGCCGACGGCTACGGCACCTGCCAGGGTCAGAATCATCCAGGTCATGCCGATGCGGCGGGCGTTGGGAATGGTCCTCACCGAATCGGCGGCCATGAAGCGCACCAGGATGTGCGGTTGGCCGAAATAACCCAGGCCCCAGCCGAGCAGTGAAATGATCGCGATGAAGGGCAGGCCCTTGAACATGTCGAAGTTCGACGGATCCTGCGCGGCGATAGTGTCCATGGCTGCGCCTACATCGCCGAGGGCGAGGATGGCGAACACCGGTGTGATCAGCAGCGCGAAAATCATCAGCGTGGCCTGCACGGTGTCGGTCCAGCTCACGGCGAGGAAGCCACCGATGAACACATAGAGAATGGTCGCCGCCGCGCCGACCCACAAGGCGGTGCCGTATTCCATCCCGAACGTCGACTCGAACAGGCGCGCACCGGCCACCACACCCGAAGCGCAGTAGATGGTGAAGAACACCAGAATCACCAGCGCCGAGAAGATCCGCAGCAGACGGCTGTTGTCCTCGAAGCGGTGCGAGAAATAGTCCGGCAGCGTCAGCGCGTTGTGATTGTGCTCGGTATGCACACGCAGCCGGCCGGCAACGAACAGCCAGTTGAGCCAGGCGCCGGCGATCAGGCCGATGGCGATCCAGCTCTCGGACAGGCCGGCAACGAAAATCGCGCCGGGCAGGCCCAGCAGCAGCCAGCCACTCATGTCCGAAGCGCCTGCCGACAGCGCCGTGACGAAGCTGCCGAGGCTGCGGCCGCCGAGGATGTAGTCGTCGAAGCTCTTGGTTGCGCGGTAGGCGATGAAGCCGATGAGGATCATCGCCAAGATATAGATCACGAAAGTGATCAGTGTTGGGGTACTCACATTCATTGTTATGTTCCTTGTGCTGGAGATTGTCCCCGTCTTCCCTGACGAAACGCGCTGCGCAGCGCCGGTAAACGGTTGGTCGACAGGCAGAAAGCATAGCGTTTCGACGGCATCCGCGCTTGTGACCGGCCAGTACCCACCCTTACCGACGGGTCGGTTTCGAGCCGCTCCAACACGGGCGATTTCGAGTCGGCTCGTCATCAGGCAACCCCGCGTGCAAAACGGATCGCGCCCGCCACTGTCTCACTTGCAATAGCCGCGCGCGTACTGCGGCTCCATCGAAAGCGTCTCGGAGATCCGCCATGACAGTCAGTATCGATATCCCGACCGGCACCTGCTCCGCCGTCATTGAGGGCACAACCTACCGCAGCGCGATAATGGACGTACGCATCAGCACCGACCCTGCCGCGCGCATGTCGGTCGCCCATATCGAAGGCGCCAGCACACACCTCACCGAAGACCAGGCCGAACACCTGATCGCGGCAGGCGCCAAGGATGATCGCGAAAACCTTATTGCCGACGATTGAACGCACCCAAGCGGCGTCCTGACAAAAAGAACCCCGCTGCCGGTAAGCGACAGCGGGGTTTCTTTTTTCAACGACCTTGAATCAGCGGCCGTGGTACTCGGTTTCTGAGTCTTCGAAGCGCTTGATCATGCTGGGCGAGGCGCCCTGGCCAATCTTGCTGAAGACCACGACCGCGATGCTGGCGAGGATGAAGCCCGGAATGATCTCGTAAAGGCCCAGGCCGACGAACTCCTTCCACACCACGACGGTGACCGCGCCAACCACCATGCCAGCCAGCGCACCGTTGCGTGTCATGTGCTTCCACAGCAGGGAAATCAGCACCACCGGACCGAAGGCAGCGCCGAAGCCCGCCCAGGCATAGGACACCAGGCCCAGCACCTTGCTGTCCGGATTGGAGGCGATGCCCAGCGCGATGAACGCGATCAGCAGCACCATCGCCCGGCCAACCCAGACCAGCTCGGTCTGCGACGCGTTCTTGCGCAGCATGGCTTTGTAGAAGTCTTGCGTCAGGGCGCTGGAGCTCACCAGCAGCTGCGCGCTGAGGGTACTCATCACCGCGGCCAGCACGCCGGAGAGGATGATGCCGGCGACCCAGGGGTTAAATAGAATCTTCACCAACTCCATGAATACGCGTTCGCCGTTCTCGCTGACTGGGCCGGCCAGTTCAGGATGTCCGGCGAAATAAGCGATCCCGAAGAAGCCCACCGCCACGGCTCCGGCCAGGGTCAGAATCATCCAGGCCATGCCGATGCGACGGGCATTGGGGATGGATTTCACCGAATCGGCTGCCATGAAGCGCACCAGGATGTGCGGCTGGCCGAAGTAGCCCAGGCCCCAGGCCAACAGCGAGATGATCGCGACGAAGGACAAGCCGTTGAACATGTCAAAGGCAGCCGGGTTCTGGGTGGCAATGGTATCCATCGCGGCGCCCATGTCACCCAGTGCCAGGATCACAAATACTGGCGTGATCAGCAGCGCGAAGATCATCAACGTGGCCTGCACGGTGTCTGTCCAGCTCACCGCGAGGAAGCCGCCGATGAAGACGTAGAGGATGGTTGCAGCGGCACCGACCCACAGCGCGACGTCGTAGGGAATGCCGAAACTGCTTTCGAACAGACGAGCACCAGCCACCACGCCGGAGGCGCAGTAGATAGTGAAGAACACCAGCACCACCAGCGCCGAGAAGATGCGCAGCAGACGGCTGTCATCCTCGAAACGGTGCGAAAAGTAATCCGGCAAGGTCAGGGCATTGTTGTTGCGCTCGGTGTGCACGCGCAGACGTCCGGCCACAAACAGCCAGTTCAGCCAGGCTCCGATGACCAAGCCGATGGCGATCCAGCTTTCCGACAGACCCGCGACAAAGATCGCTCCAGGCAGGCCCATCAGCAGCCAGCCGCTCATGTCCGAAGCGCCCGCCGACAGCGCCGTGACGAAGCTGCCGAGGCTGCGTCCGCCGAGGATGTAGTCATCGAAATTCTTGGTGGCGCGGTAAGCGACGAAGCCGATCAACAGCATGGCGCCGATGTAGACCACGAACGTGATCAGTGTGGGTGTGCTAATGCTCATTTTGTTCCCTCATTAGTTGTTGTTGATGGGCGCGAGGGTGTTCGCGATCCCACCTGGCAGAGGGCGATGGCGGATCGCGCCATCACCGGGACGGGCCAAACCGGCCCATCAGTAGCGGAAGAGCGATCCGCCAACTGTTCTGTTGTTGTATTCCGACCGTCGAGGCGGCCGAGGCAAATCAAGTACCGCAAGCAAAGCCAGAAGCGTCGCGCCGGGGCGGGCCTCCCACATAAAGCAGCAGGTGGACACCGCTACCGTTGCGGGAGGCGCGCCCTCGCGGCGAACAGGCCGTCTACCTCAATCGTCGCCGAGCGACAGCAGCGAGGCGTTGCCGCCAACTGCCGTGGTGTTGGTGGAGGTGGTGCGCTCATTAGTGAAACGCAGCAGGTAGCTCGGGCCGCCTGCCTTCGGGCCGGTGCCGGACAGGCCACAGCCGCCGAACGGCTGTACGCCCACCACCGCACCGACCTGGTTGCGGTTGACGTAGAGATTGCCGATCCGCGCCAAGGCCTCTATGCGCGCCGCGGTTTCCTCGTTGCGGCTATGGATGCCGAGGGTCAGGCCGTAGCCGGTGGCATTGATGTCGGCAACGACCTTTTCCAGATCGGCCGCATCGAAACGCACCACGTGCAGCACCGGACCGAAATGTTCCTTCTTCAGCTCGTGGATCCCGCCAATCTCGAACGCCACCGGCGCAACGAAGTGGCCGTTGAGACTACCCGGCAACTTGGCCTCGGCGATCAGCTTGCCCTCGGCCTTGAGCTGCTGGATATGCTCCAGCAGACCATTGCGGGCTTCGGCATCGATCACCGGGCCCAAGTCGTTTTCACGCAAATGCGTCGGGCCGACCTTCAGCTCGGCCATGGCGCCCTTGAGCAATTCGATGACGCGGTCGGCGATGTCGCGTTGCACGTAGAGCACGCGCAGCGCCGAGCAGCGCTGGCCAGCGCTGGTAAAGGCCGAACCGACGGCATCCTTGACCACCTGCTCGGGCAGCGCGGTGGAATCGACGATCATCGCGTTCTGCCCGCCCGTTTCGGCGATCAGCGTGGCGATGGCGCCCTCCTTCTCGGCCAACTGACGATTGATAATCCGCGCCGTATCGGTGGAACCGGTGAAGCACACACCCACCACACGCGGGTCGCGGCAGAACACGCCGCCCAGGGTCGCACCGTCGCCCGGCAGGAAGGCGATGGCCTCCTTCGGCAGACCGGCTTCGAACATCAGTTCCAGCGCGCGGGCCGCGATCAAGCTGGTCTGCTCGGCCGGCTTGGCCAGCACGGTGTTGCCAGCGACCAGCGCTGCGGTGATCTGACCGAGGTAGATCGCCAGCGGGAAGTTCCAGGGGCTGATGCAGACGAATACGCCACGGCCTTCGTGGAACAGCTCGTTACGCTCGCCGGTCGGGCCTTTCAGCTCTTCGCGGCCCAGCTTCAGACGCGCCTGCTGCGCGTAGTAACGGCAGAAGTCGACCGCTTCACGCACTTCGTCGATGCCGTCCTGCAGCGTTTTGCCGGCTTCCAGTGTGCAAAGGGCCATCAGCTCGGCACGGTTGGCTTCCAACAGATCACCGAGGCGCTCAAGGATCTGCGCGCGTTGCTCGACCGGCGTGGCGTTCCAGCGCGGCCAGAAGGCGGCCAGGCCGTCGACGGCCTGCCTGGCCTGTTCGGCCGTGGCGAACTGGGCGGTGCCGATTTCCTGGCTGAGGTTGTAAGGGCAATAGATTTTGCTCGGAGTACCGGTAAGCGTCTGCCCGCCAATGACCGGCGCCGCCTGCCATTGACGCTTGAAGAAGTTTTGATAGGCGCTGGACAGGTCGTTCCACTGGGTCTGGATGTTCATATTGATGCCTTGGGAGTTGGCCCGGTTGCCGTACAGCGCCGGCGGCAGCGGGATGCGATGGTTACCGAGGGTCTTGAACTGACGCAGCTGGGTCACCGGGTGGTCGATCAGGGTTTCCACCGGCACGCGCGGGTCGACCAGCTGGTGAACGAACGAGGAGTTGGCGCCGTTTTCCAGCAGGCGTCGCACCAGATACGGCAGCAGGTCCTTGTGGGCACCGACGGGCGCGTAGATGCGCACGTTCTTGCGGTACTTCTCGATCACCGTGTCGTAGAGCGCGTCACCCATGCCGTGCAAGCGCTGGAATTCGAACTCGCGCGGCGCCTTTAGCTCGCCGGCCATCGACAGGATGCAGCTGACGGTATGCGCGTTGTGGCTGGCGAATTGCGGGTAGATCACGCCGCGCGTGTGTTCGGACAGCAGGTAACGCGCGCAGGCCAGGTAGGAGGTATCGGTGCCTTCCTTGCGGGTGTAGACCGGGTAGCCGTCGAGGCCCTGGACCTGGCACTGCTTGATCTCGCTGTCCCAGTAAGCGCCCTTGACCAGACGCAGCGGAATGCGCGCGCCCAGCTCCTTGCCCAGCAGGGTCAGCCAAACCAACACGGGCAAACAGCGCTTGGAGTAGGCCTGGATGACCAGCCCGAACTCGCCCCAGCCGGCGATGGCCGGGTCGCGCATCAGCTTTTCATAAAGCTCCAACGATAATTCGAGGCGGTCGGCCTCTTCAGCATCGATGGTGATGCCGACGTCGAGCGAGCGCGCCAGAACGGCCAGCTCGCGGACGCTCTCGAACAATTCGGTCAGCACGCGTTCGCGCTGAGCCACTTCGTAGCGCGGGTGCAGTGCGGACAGTTTGATCGACACCGACGGACGCGGGCCGGGACCGACCTGCGGTTCGGCACCCACAGTTCTGACGGCCTGACGGTAGTCAGCCATGTACTTGACGGCATCCTCAACGGTCAATGCCGCTTCGCCGAGCATGTCGAAGGAATAGGTGTAGCCCTTTTCACGCTCCGGACGGCCGTTCTTCAGCGCTTCGGAGATGGTGCGACCCAGCACGAACTGCTTGCCCATCAACTTCATCGCCTGGTTCATCGCAGCGCGGATCACCGGCTCGCCGGAGCGTTTGATCAACCGGCCAATGACGTTCTTCGGGCGACCGTCGGTGTTGTCCGGGTCGACCACCTTGCCGGTCATCACCAGCCCCCAGGCGGCGAAGTTGACCAGCACGTTGTCGCTCTGGCCGAGGTGACGTTCCCACTCGGCGGCGTTGAGCTTGTCGCGGATCAGCGCGTCGGCGGTGGCCGAATCCGGCACGCGCAGCAGAGCCTCGGCCAGGCACATGAGCATCAGGCCTTCGTGGGTATCCAGGCTGTACTGACGCAGCAGCGCATCAAGGGTATCGACGGCATTGTCGCGGCCGCGCACGGCTTCGATCAGGCTGCGGGCTTCGCGGCGAATGGCTTCGATGCCCGCCTCGCCGGGATCGGCTAGCTGCAGCAGCTCGTTCAGGTAGGCCGCCTCGTCAACGCTGTAGTTGGCGCTGATGACGGGAAAGAATTCGGCGGCTTTCAGATGGGCGAAATCGCCTTGCAAGACTTGACCGGCTTTGAACATCGCGCCGCTCCCCTCGTGGAGTGTTGTTGTCATTTTCAGCTTAGGCGGCCGCGCGTGATGCACTGCCGCGAACGCCAAGCGGTAGGGGAATCTACGGCGAGAGAATTTTGAGTTCTTGCGAAAATCTACTGATCTTTTACAAAAAGCTACGGGTTTGCAGCACGGTAAAAATACCGTCATGAAAGTTCGCTAGAGCGGTGCGCCGCTAGACACGAAACGCGGCGAAACGGTGCGCTCGGATGGACAAAGCTAGAGCATCAACCTGAGCGCTACGCCAAACCTTGTAGGACGTGCGACCCGCGGTGAATGCGGGCTTACGGACGATGGAAGCGCTGCGCTTGTGAACAAAAACCAAAGCTTCGCCCCAAGGGCAGGCCTCCCACAAGCAGTGTGCAAACCTACTGAGTGTTCTCAGGCTCAGCCGTCGCTGCTGCGTAGGCGCTTCGGCGTGAGGCCGAGATAGCGGCGGGTCGCGGTGGTCAGCGCACTCTGGCTGGAAAAACCGCACTCTTCGGCGATTCGCACCAGCGGCAGTGGGCTTTCGCGCAGCAACCGGGCGGCGCGATCGAGGCGGCTTTTCAGCAGGTATTGATGCGGCGTAAGACCCACGCTGTCCTTGAACTGGGCGTGAAAGTGGCTGGGGCTCAGGCAGGCGACCTGGGCCAGTTCCGCGACCGTGATGCGGCGCGCCAGGTTGGTTTCGATATGTGCATCGAGGCGGGCAATGTCCATCGAGCCCGTCGGGCGATGCGTCGATTCGCCAAACACCCGCAGGTGCAAGGCTCGCAGCAGCACGCCGCCCAGCGCTCGCGCCAGTAGCGGATCGCTGCCGTAGCGTGCCAGCTCGGCACCGGCGTAGTTGAGCAGGTTCTGAAAATCGGCATCCAGCGCCGGATAACGCGGCGTCTCGAACAGCTGGGCCAGCAGCTGCGGATCGTCGGCGCTCTGGTCCTGCTCGTCGAGATCGATGATCAGCATGCGGTTGTCGCCCTTGCCGGCAAACTCGTGCTCGGCGTCGCCGGGCACCAGGCAGGCACGCATGCGGCAGACTTCCCCACCCGAACCATCCACTTCGAATTCCGCACTGCCGGACAACGACAACACCAACTGGTGGTAGTCGTGCGCGTGTTCGTGGGCCTGATCATCGAGGCGAAGCAGACGTGCGTTGAGCATATGGGGTACCTGACGTGTCGTCGCACTCTACCGGAGTGGCATCCGCTTTTACAGGCAGCGAAAAATGTGCGTGCAGCGATTGGATTGAAATCATTTGCCGCAGACCTATCTAAAGAGCAAGTACTCGCAACAGGTGCCGCATGAACGACATCAACCAAGAATTCGAGCAAGACGATTCATCCACTGGCCTGGTACTGCCGGATCAGAACCTGCCGGACAAGCTGTACATCATTCCGGTGCATAACCGGCCCTTCTTCCCCGCTCAAGTTCTGCCAGTCATCGTCAACGAAGAGCCTTGGGCCGAAACGCTGGAGTTGGTTGCCAAGACGCCGCACCAGGGCCTGGCGCTCTTTTATATGGACACGCCGGTGCAGGACGCCGCCAGTTTCGACCCGGACAGCCTGCCCAAGCACGGCACCATGGTCCGCGTGCACCACGCATCGAAGGAAGGCGGCAAGCTGCAGTTCGTCGCACAAGGCATGGCACGCGTGCGCATTCGCGGCTGGCTGCGGCGCAAACCTCCCTACCTGGTCGAGGTGGATTACCCGCAGAGCGACGAGGACCCGCGCGACGAGGTAAAGGCCTACGGCATGGCGCTGATCAATGCGATCAAGGAGCTGCTGCCGCTCAACCCGCTGTACAGCGAGGAGCTGAAGAACTACCTCAACCGCTTCAGCCCGAACGCGCCGTCGCCGCTGACCGACTTCGCCGCGGCTCTGACTACGGCGCCCGGCCTGGAATTGCAGGAAGTGCTCGACACCGTACCCGTGCTCAAGCGCATGGAAAAGGTGCTGCCGCTGCTGCGCAAGGAGGTCGAGGTCGCCAAGCTGCAGAAGGAGCTGACCGGCGAGGTCAATCGCAAGATTGGCGAGCGTCAGCGCGAGTTCTTCCTCAAGGAACAGCTGAAGATCATCCAGCAGGAGCTGGGCATCACCAAGGACGATCGCAGCGCCGACGCCGACGAATTCCGCTCACGGCTGGAAGGCAAGGTGTTGCCGCCCGCCGCGCAGAAGCGCATCGACGACGAGCTGACCAAGTTGTCCGTCCTGGAAACCGGCTCGCCGGAATACGCGGTGACGCGCAACTACCTGGACTGGGCGACCTCGATGCCCTGGGGCCAGTACAGCGAGGACAAACTTGACCTCGAACGCGCCCGAAAAATACTCAACGAGCACCACGCCGGGCTCGACGACATCAAGAGCCGCATCATCGAGTTTCTCGCCGTCGGCGCGTTTCGCGGCGAGATCGCCGGCTCCATCGTGCTGCTGGTCGGCCCGCCAGGCGTGGGCAAGACCAGCATTGGCAAATCCATCGCCGAATCGTTGGGACGGCCCTTCTATCGCTTCAGCGTCGGCGGCATGCGCGACGAAGCGGAGATCAAGGGTCATCGGCGGACCTATATCGGCGCCCTGCCCGGCAAGCTGGTGCAGGCGCTGAAGGAAGTCGAGGTGATGAACCCGGTGATCATGCTCGACGAGGTCGACAAGCTGGGCAACAGCCACCAGGGCGATCCGGCTTCGGCGCTACTGGAGACGCTCGATCCCGAGCAGAACGTCGGCTTTCTCGATCATTACCTGGACCTGCGCCTCGATCTGTCCAAGGTGCTGTTCGTCTGCACCGCCAACAGTCTGTATTCGATTCCCGGCCCGCTGCTCGACCGCATGGAAATCATTCGGCTGTCCGGCTACATCACCGAGGAAAAGCTCGCCATCGCCAAGCGCCATCTGTGGCCACGGCAACTGGAGCGCGCCGGCATCCCGAAGAATCGCCTGTCTATCAGCGACAGCGCGTTGCGCTATCTGATCGAGGGATATGCACGGGAAGCGGGGGTGCGTCAGCTCGACAAGCAACTTGGCAAGATCGTGCGCAAGGCAGTGGTCAAACTGCTCGACGAGCCAGACACCAAGATCAAGATCGGCCCGAAAAACGTCGAAAGCTATCTCGGCATGCCGTTCTGGCATCCCGAACAGCTGCTCACCGGCGTCGGCGTCGTCACGGGGCTGGCCTGGAACAGTATGGGCGGCGCCACCCTGCCGATCGAGGCGACGCGCATCCATACGCTGAATCGCGGCTTCAAACTCACCGGCAAGCTCGGCGATGTGATGAAGGAGTCGGCCGAAATCGCCTTCAGCTACGTGAACGCGCACCTGAAGGAATTCAAGGGCGACCCGGCCTTCTTCGATCAGGCGTTCGTGCACATGCACGTGCCCGAAGGCGCGACGTCGAAGGACGGCCCCAGCGCCGGCATCAGCATGGCCAGCGCCCTGCTGTCTCTGGCCCGCAATCAGGCGCCGAAAAAAGGCGTGGCGATGACCGGCGAGCTGACTCTAACCGGCCTGGTGCTGCCCATCGGCGGCTTGCGCGAGAAGGTGATCGCCGCGCGACGCCTGAAACTCTATGAACTGATCATCCCTGAGCTGAACCGCGGGGATTTCGAAGAGCTGCCCGATTATCTGAAGGAAGGCCTGACGATGCACTTCGCCAAGCGCTTCAGTGATGTGGTCAAGGTGCTGTTCTGACAGTTCAGCTCAGTACCGGAGCCGCGTGAGTCGGGCTCCGGTACTGACAATAATGGCGCCTGGTCTGCTGGTGATTGCGTTTTGAGTACGGCCAGCGACATGGCGCTTGCCAGGGCACGGCCTTTACGATCGGCCGCAGTCGTCTTATGGTTCGACTCAAGTCCGTCTATACAGAGCCTCGTTCGCCCATGTCTACGCTGCCCCGCCTGCTGTCACTCGCCTCCGTGCTGCTATTAGCCGGCTGCGCCAGTAGTAAGCCATCCGGCAGTGTTGCGCTGAATGACGACGCGGCCTGCCCGCTATCACTGCAATCTGGCCAGACCCTGATCCTCAGCCTGCCCAGCAATCCGGCCACCGGTTACCGCTGGCACCTTCGTGAAGTTTCGTCCGACCAGCTGAAGAGCCTCGGCCCCGAGGTGTTCAGCTCGGCGAAGAACGACCTGATCGGCGGCGATGGCGTTTCCACCTGGCGTTTCCAAGCCGAACAGACCGGGGCAGGTCGTCTGTATCTGACCTATCAGCGCCCGTGGGAGACCGACGACGAGCCCGCCGGGCTGTTCGACTGCCGTATCGAAGTGCAGTAAACGCGACGCCATATCCGTGCCGATCGTCCAGTCGGCAACGGCGACACGAGCGGCTTTCCGCTACAATGCCGCCCCTGTTTTTCAGCCTGCCCAGACACCGCCGTGATCCACGACCCAGACCGCCTGTTCGCCAAGCCCCTCGCCCAACCTCAGGACTTCGCGTTCAACGAAGACGTGGTGCGCGTGTTCCCCGACATGATCAAGCGCTCGGTGCCGGGCTACCCGACCATCGTCGAGAACATCGGCGTGCTGGCGGCGCAGTTCGCCCAGCCGAATACCTGCCTCTACGATCTCGGCTGTTCGCTGGGCGCGGTCAGCCAGGCGCTGCGCCGGCATGTGAAAACCGACAATTGCCAGGTGATCGCAGTCGATAACTCATCGGCGATGGTCGAGCGCTGCCGCGAATACCTGCATGCGCAGGACTCGATGTTTCAGGAATTACTGCCGGTCGATGTGATCGAGGCCGATGTCCTGGCGCTGCAGTACCAGCCCGCTTCGCTGGTAGCGCTCAACTTCACCCTGCAGTTCATCCCGCGCGAACAACGGCCGGCTCTGCTCGGCGCCATTCGCCAGGCGCTGGTACCGGGCGGCGCGCTGATTCTCTCGGAGAAGCTGCGCTTCGAAGACGAACAGGAGCACGCGCTGCTGACCGATCTGCACATCGCCTTCAAGCGCGCCAATGGCTACAGCGAACTGGAAATCGCCCAGAAGCGCAGCGCCATCGAAAACGTGATGAAGCCCGACAGCCTGGAAACCCACCGCCAGCGCCTGCTGGACGCCGGCTTCTCCAAAGTGGTGCCCTGGTTCCAGTGTTTGAATTTCGCCTCATTGATCGCCCTGCCATGAACCTCGATCTGACTCCCCTTGCCTGGCGCCTGGCCGGCACTCCGCTGGCCGCCTGGGCCAATGGCCTGCAACAGCAGCTCGACGCCAAGCTCGCCATCGGCCACGGCGACCTGCCGCGCTGGCGTCGCGCCGTCGATGCGCTGCCCGACATCCAGCCCAGCGCCGTCGAGCTGCGCGAGGCCTTCCGCCTGGAGGCCGAGTGCGACGAGGCCACCCACGCCGTCACCCATGATGCGCTGTTCGGTCTGTCGCCCTGGCGCAAAGGACCGTTTGATGTGTTCGGCATACACGTCGACACCGAATGGCGTTCGGACTGGAAATGGGATCGCGTGTCGCCGCATCTCGATCTCGCCGGCAAGCGCATCCTCGATGTCGGCTGCGGCAACGGCTATTACATGTGGCGCATGCTCGGCGCCGGTGCCGACTCGGTGGTGGGCATCGACCCGAACTGGCTTTTCTTCTGCCAGTTCCACGCGATGAAGCGTTACCTCGATGAGCGGCCGGTCTGGCACTTGCCGATGGCTCTGGAAGAGCTGCCGGCCAAGCTTGAGGGCTTCGATACCGTGTTCTCCATGGGCGTGCTCTACCACCGCCGCTCCCCCGTCGATCATCTCCTTGACCTGAAAGATTGTCTGCTCAAGGGCGGCGAATTGGTGCTGGAGACGCTAGTGGTCGAAGGCGACGAGCACACCGCTCTGGTCCCCGAAGACCGCTACGCGCAGATGCGCAACGTCTGGTTCCTGCCCTCGGTAGCGGCGCTGGAATGCTGGCTGCGCCGCGCCGGGTTCACCGATGTGCGTTGCGTGGACGTCAGCATCACCAGCGTCCAGGAGCAGCGCAGCACCGACTGGATGCGCTATCAATCGCTGCCGGAATTTCTCGACCCCCAAGATCACAGCAAGACCATCGAGGGGTTGCCAGCGCCGATGCGTGCCGTGCTGATCGCGCGCAAGCCATAAGCTTCGTCTAGCATCCGCGCCGGCAGCGCTGTTGCGCCACTATTTGCCTCAACGACAAGCGCTCCTTCTCGGTGAGTTGCGAGCGGCTCAGATCACGTCTGCGCAGTTGTTGGTCGCTGAGTCTGAGCAGGCGCCGGTACAGACGCCGCTTTCGCCAGGCCGCGAACCAGTCGGTCAATAGCTGCTGGAGCTCGACCGGCCACATGGCGGGCATATAAAACGCCGGCATCGCCGGCCGGTCCCGCTCGTCTGCCACACTGCGCTTGTGCTGCCGTACTGGCTGCCATTTTGAATCTCGCATTGCAACCTCCTGCCGTTGAGAGGGTGCACGGGCGCACCCGATACCTGCCGACCACTAGTCGCGATCGGCAGAATCAGATTGAGCGTCCTTGACGATTCAGACAAACGACTACAATAAAACTCTAGGTTCAAGAAAATTTAAGGTCATCCCATGCCAGGTATGCCCGAAGAATTACCTCAGTCCGCCATGCCGCTGCTTGAAATCGATGTGCTACGCACCTTCGTCTCGATTGCCGAAAGTGGCAGCTTCACACGCGCAGCCGGGCAGATATTTCGCACCACCTCGGCCGTCAGCATGCAGATCAAACGGCTGGAAACCACGCTCGGCTGCACGCTATTCGTTCGCGAGGCCCGACGCATCGCACTGACAGCCGATGGCGAGCGGCTGCTGGGCTACGCACGGCGGCTGCTCAAGCTCAATGAGGAAACGGTCAACGCCTTCATTGCGCCGCGGCTGGTCGGGCGGGTTCGATTCGGTACGCCGGGCGACCTCGGCACGCATATTCTGCCGGGCCTGCTGTCGCTGTTCGCGCGCACTCATCCGGGGATCGAGGTCGATGTGTCGGTGGGTCGTAGTCTGGACATGATCCAGCGCATCGATGCCGGAGAACTGGACGTCGCGCTCATCAGCGTCGGCAACCTAGGCCAGGACGACTCGCGCGGCGAAACCATTCACAGCGAACCGCTGGTCTGGGCCGGGCGAGCGGGCGGCGTCGCGGTCGAGCGCACCCCCTTGCCGCTCGCGCTAGCGAGCCCCGGGTGCGCATGGCGGCGTCAGGCACTGGACGCGCTCGACCGTGCAGGCCGCTCTTATCGCATCGCCTATTCCAGCGAGCAATGCGCCGGACAGGAAGCAGCCATGATGGCCGACCTGGCGGTCGCGCCCTATCCGTTGAGCCTGATCAGGCATCCGCTGAAACGTCTGGAGGAAAGCAGCAGCCTGCCGAAGCTCGGCGACTACCAGATAAAACTGCTACGCGCCGCAGACTGCAGCGAGCCAGTGGATGTGCTCTCGCGACACGTCATCGCGGCCTTCATGGCGTATCACAAATAGTCGACCTGATCGGATGCGACAGGCTAACAAGAGGCGGTATGGCGAAATGGCTTATCGGCGCAGCTTTTGCTCGCGTGGTGCTGCATCTCGCGCCCGGCCTGCTGAGCTGGTTCGGCAAGCTACCCGGTGATATCCGCATCGAGTCGGAGCGCAGCCGCACCTTCATCCCCCTCACCTCGATGATCATTCTGGGCATGGTTCTGCTGAATCTGTTCCGGCGCTGAAGGCTGTCGAGGCGGCCTGCCTAGAGCGGGCCGCCGCGCTTGTCAGCCGCGAGCCGCAGCGGTGACGATAAGGTGCTTCATTTCCTTGACGGCTTGCTTGAAACCGACGAACAGCGCGTGAGCGACGATTGCATGGCCGATGTTCAGCTCGTTGACGCCACGGATCGCCGCGATGGGCTCGGCGTTGTGGTAGTGCAGGCCGTGGCCGGCATTGACGATCAATCCGTGGCTCAGACCGAGCTCGACACCCTCGCGAATTCTCGCCAACTCGCAGGCCCGTTCGGCCACGCTATGGGCATCGGCGTAGCGCCCGGTATGCAGCTCGATAGCCGGAGCGCCCAAGCGCGCGGCCGCTTCAATCTGCCGTGGATCGGCATCGATGAACAACGAGACCTCCGCGCCGCAGGCGGCCATGCGAGCAATGGCATCACGAATACGCGACTCCTGGCCGGCAACGTCGAGGCCGCCTTCGGTGGTGAGCTCCTGACGCGTTTCCGGTACCAGGCAGACATGCTCAGGACGCAACTGCTCGGCAAATGCCAGCATCGCCTCGGTCACGCCCATTTCGAAGTTCATTCGGGTCTGCAGCGCGTCCTTCATCATCAGCACGTCGCGCTCCTGAATGTGCCGACGGTCTTCGCGCAGATGCACGGTAATGCCGTCGGCGCCCGCTTCTTCGGCGTCCAGCGCCGCCTTGACCGGGTCCGGATAACGCGTGCCGCGCGCCTGCCGCAGCGTCGCCACATGATCGACATTGACACCCAACAGAATTCGATTGGCTTCAGTCACGCGGGGCCTCCTTTATATTCATGAACAGTTCACGGCTGACCAGAGGTCTACCGCCCAGATGTGGCGCCAACGCCTGGCGCATCAATCGCTTCGCGGCAGCCAGAGCGCCTGGCACTTCCCAATCGGCCTCGGCCATGGCCAGGAGCTCCGCACCGTTGAACAGCCCGGGCTGAAACTGACCAACAGGCTCAAGGCCGGTATCCGGCAACAATCGATAGAGTCCGGTGCTGGCGATCGGCTGCCCAGCGACGTCCTGATCCAGAGCGAAGCCATAACCCAGCTCAGTCAGCAAACGCCATTCGAATGCGCGAAGTATGGGTTCGAGCGGGCGCTTGGCTGCCAGCGCCGGCAAGGTCGCAGCGTAGTGATCGAACATGGCCGGATGGGCATCTTCAGCGGGAAGCAAGCGAATCAGCAGTTCGTTGAGATACATGCCGCTGAACAGTGCGTTACCGTCGAGCCAGTAGGCCTGGCCGACGCTTTCCAGCCGTCCGACATTCTTCAGCTCCCCACGTCCGCGAAACTCGACTTCGAGCGGCACGAACGGTCTGGCCAGCGTTCCCGCCTTGCCGCGCGCGCCACGAAGCACGGCTCGCAACCGCCCTTCGGGTGTGAAGAAATCCACCAGCGCGCTGCTTTCGCGATAGGGACGGCTATGCAGGACGAAGGCGGTCTGGGAAAGCATGGGGTCTATGGGCTGGAAGCTGGAAGCTGGAAGCTGGAAGCTGGAAGCCTGTACCAAGCCCCTGGCCTGCACAAGACTATTCGACTCGGGCTGGAAGCCACTTCTCCTTTCAGCCTCCAGCGTTCTTCTCGTCTTCTCGCTTACTGGTAGCCCAGCGAATGCAGGGCCCGTTCATCATCGGACCAGCCGCTCTTCACCTTCACCCAGAGATTGAGCATGACCTTGGAATCGAACAGCACTTCCATGTCCTTGCGCGCTTCCTGACCGATGCGTTTGATCCGCTCGCCTTTGTCGCCGATGATGATTTTCTTCTGTCCGTCGCGCTCGACGAGAATCAGCGCATGGATGTGCAGCACATGCCCCTGCTGCTTGAAATCCTCGATCTCGACGGTGATCTGATAGGGCACTTCGGCGCCTAGCTGACGCATGATTTTCTCGCGCACCAGCTCGGCGGCAAGGAAGCGGCTGCTGCGGTCGGTAATCTGATCTTCCGGAAAGAAGTGCTCGCCTTCGGGTAGATGCGAGGCCACCAGCTTCTCGAACACATCCAGATTCTGTCCGTGCTGAGCGGAAATCGGCACGATCTCGGCTCTCGGCAGTTGCTGTGCCAGCCATTCGAAATGTGGAAGCAGCTCGCCTTTGTCCTCGACGCGATCGGTCTTGTTCACCGCGACGATTACCGGCCCTTCGACATATTGGACGCGCTCCAGCACAAGCTGATCTTCATCGGTCCAGCGCGTGCGGTCGACGACGAACACCACCACATCGACATCCTTCAAGGCCGAAGAGGCCGTGCGGTTCATGTAGCGATTAAGCGCAGTCTCACCGTTCTTGTGCAGCCCGGGCGTATCGACGTAGACGGCTTGGACGGCGCCTTCAGTCTTGATTCCGAGCATGTTGTGACGCGTGGTCTGCGGCTTGCGTGAAGTGATCGCGAGTTTCTGCCCGAGCACATGATTGAGCAACGTCGATTTGCCGACATTGGGGCGACCAACGATTGCGACATAACCACAGCGGCTTACCGCATCGTCCTGCAACTGTTCATCAGTCATGGCCATTCTCCACGCCAAGGGCGATCAATGCCGAGGCGGCGGCAACCTGTTCGGCAATGCGCCGGCTGGCGCCCTGCCCTTGTGTCTTCTCATTGAGCAGCGACACCTGACATTCGACGAAGAAGGTCCGGCAATGCGGTTCTCCCTGAATTGCCACCACTTCGTATTTCGGTAGTTCGCAGGCGCGCGACTGCAGAAATTCCTGCAAGCGGGTTTTAGGGTCCTTGTTGGTGTCGACCAATGTCAGGCCTTGCAGTTCGTTGGCAAGCCAGGCGAGTACGCGGTCGCGCGCAGCCTCGATGCCGGCGTCCAGATAGATCGCACCGATCAAGGCTTCCAGCGTATCGGCCAGAATAGATTCACGGCGATATCCGCCGCTCTTGAGTTCACCCGAACCGAGGCGCAGATACTCACCAAGTTCGAAACCTCGTGCGAGCACCGCAAGGGTCTCGCCCTTGACCAACCGCGCGCGCAGGCGGGAAAGCTGCCCTTCCTTGGCCTGTGGGAAGTGGCTGAACAACGCCTCGCCGGCAATGAAGTTGAGAATGGCGTCACCGAGAAACTCCAGACGCTCATTGTTGCGTCCGGCATAGCTGCGATGCGTGAGGGCCAGCAGCATCAGCTCCTGGTCTTTGAATTGATAACCGAGCTTGCGCTCGAGACGGGCTAACGAAGTGCTCACGGCATCCTTAGGCGATATTCTTTATCGAAGTTCGCCACAAGATCGAGGTTACGGATCAGGGGCTCGCGTTTTTCGTAATCCAGATGGACCTTGAATTCATTGTTCTCGATGACGACTTTCATTGCTTCCTCGAGATCGAGGTCGCGAATGCCATTTACATCCATCCCCTTGCGGACATGGCTGTAGAAGTCCCGAACGGTGCGGACTTCCATCGTCTTGTCACTTTCGACTCCGCTGATGATCTTGTCCATGGACATATAGTCGAAATAGTGCGGCAGCATCTTAAAAGCCGTGCTGGCCACGAACGCCACCAGCGCAAGCATCATGATCCAGCTCAGCATGGACAGCCCTTTTTGTGAACGAGCAAAACTCATGTCGACCTCTATGTCGTACGTTACCCACCAATCGGGGCTGCTCAAATATAGCGAGCCGGGCCAGGGGAACCCGGCCCTGAATCACAGACTCAGTGAATCAAGCCGACTCGGGAAAAGTGCGGCAGATTGCTGAACTTCGGATCCGGCCAACTCATCCATACGGCGAATGCCTTGCCGACGATATTGCGGTCCGGAACCATGCCGGCAAGCTCAGCGGGAATCGCTGCATCTTGCCAATAGCGGCTGTCGTTCGAGTTGTCGCGGTTATCGCCCATCATGAAGTAATGGCCTTCGGGGACGCGCCACTCGCGATTGGGCTCGACTCGGTATCGCCCCATCTCCTTGCGGATCAGATGCTCGACATCGCCCAGCTGCTCCCGGTACAGCTTGGCACTACCCAGGCTGCCCGGCTCTTCGCCGATCAGCATTTCGGTGATCGGCTTGCCGTTTATGCTCAGTCGCTTGTCGCTGCTGTACTGAATCAGATCGCCCGGCAGGCCAATGACACGCTTGATGTAATTGATGTTGGGGTCGCTCGGATAGCGGAACACCATGACATCGCCACGCTTTGGATCGCTGACGTCAATGATTTTGGTATCCACCACTGGCAGGCGAATGCCGTAGGCAAACTTGTTGACCAGAATGAAATCGCCGACCTCCAGCGTCGGAATCATCGAACCCGACGGAATCTGAAACGGCTCGATCAGAAACGAGCGAAGCACCAGAACGATCGCCAATACCGGAAAGAAGGATTTACCGTACTCGATCAGCACCGGTTCCTTGCTCAAGGCGTCCAGTGTCGACTGATCAGGTTGACCACCGGTACGCCCCTCATAGTTCGCTATCGCAGCGCGACGACGTGGCGCAAAGAACGCCAGGTCGAGGAGCGATAGAAAACCGCATACCGCAACGGCAATCACCAGCAACAGCGGAAAATTGATCGACATATCAGCTATCTACCTTCAGCACCGCAAGAAACGCTTCTTGCGGGATTTCTACGTTGCCGACCTGTTTCATACGCTTCTTGCCGGCCTTCTGCTTTTCCAGAAGCTTGCGCTTGCGGCTTACGTCACCGCCATAGCATTTGGCCAGAACGTTCTTGCGCAACGCCTTGACGGTGCTCCGAGCAACAATCTGGCCACCAATAGCGGCCTGGATCGCCACGTCGAACATCTGACGAGGGATAAGCTCCTTCATCTTCTCGACGAGGATGCGTCCTTTGTAATGGGCGTTATCGCGGTGCACGATCAGCGCCAGCGCATCGACCTTGTCGCCGTTGATCAAAATGTCCAAACGGGTCAGGTTCGCCGACTGGAAGCATTCGAAGCTGTAATCCAGCGAGGCATAGCCACGGCTGACCGATTTAAGCCGATCGAAGAAATCCAGCACCACTTCACTCATGGGCAGGTCGTAGCGCACCTGCACTTGCGACCCGAGGAATTGCAGATCCCGCTGCACGCCGCGCTTCTCGATACAAAGCGTAATGACGCTTCCCAGGTGCTCCTGCGGCACAAGGATATTGGCCCTTACGATTGGCTCACGCATGTCTTCGATCGACGACAGGTCCGGCAGTTTGGACGGGCTATCGACGTAGAGGGTCTCGCCGTTCTTGAGCGCCAACTCGTAAACCACTGTCGGCGCGGTGGTAATCAGGTCCAGATCGTATTCACGCTCGAGCCGCTCCTGGATGATCTCCATGTGCAGCATGCCGAGGAAGCCGATGCGGAAACCAAAGCCCAACGCATCGGAACTTTCAGGTTCGTACTGCAGTGCGGCGTCGTTCAGGGTGAGCTTCTGCAGCGCCTCGCGGAAATCCTCGAAATCATCCGAGCTGACCGGGAACAGGCCGGCATAGACCTGCGGCTTGACGCGCTTGAAGCCAGGTAGCACCTCGACGTCCGGCGTGTTGGACAGCGTCAGCGTGTCACCGACCGGCGCGCCGTGGATATCCTTGATGCCAGCAATGATGAAGCCTACTTCGCCCGCTTTCAGATCGGCCGTGGTCGTGTGCTTGGGATTGAATACGCCGACGCTATCGACCTGATGCACCTTGCCGGTGGATTTGACCAGCACCTTGTCGCCTTTCTTGATCCGGCCATGGCGCACCCGCACGAGCGAGACGACGCCCAGATAGTTGTCGAACCAGGAATCGATGATCAGCGCCTGCAACGGTGCGTCGAGCTCGCCTGTCGGTGGCGGGATGACCTCGACCAGACGCTCGAGGACATCATCCACACCCATGCCGCTCTTGGCACTGCAGGCGACGGCATCGGTCGCATCGATACCGATGATGTGCTCGATCTCACCCTTGACCTTGTCGGGGTCGGCCTGCGGCAAATCCATCTTGTTCAGCACCGGCATGACCTCCAGGCCCTGCTCGATTGCCGTATAGCAGTTCGCGACCGATTGCGCCTCGACGCCCTGACCCGCATCGACGACCAGGAGCGCACCCTCGCACGCCGCAAGCGAACGGCTCACCTCATAGGTGAAGTCGACATGTCCGGGGGTGTCGATGAAGTTGAGCTGGTAGGTCTTGCCGTCCCGAGCCTTGTAATACAGCGTAACGCTGTGCGCCTTGATGGTGATGCCTCGTTCGCGTTCGAGGTCCATCGAATCAAGTACCTGAGCGTTCATCTCACGCTCGGTCAGGCCGCCACACATCTGGATGAAACGGTCGGCCAGAGTCGACTTGCCATGGTCGATGTGCGCGATGATGGAAAAATTGCGGATATGACTCAGGTCGCTCACAGCTCAACACCCAATATGCTGCGGGCTGATTGCCCGCCGAAAATAGCCGCAAAGTGTACCTGATAGGTCTATTCAGCGCCACGCTGGAGCCTGGAGCCGCTTCCGTACTCCTTTTACGTAGCGCCACGCTCGAAAAGCGTTCTCCAAACACAAGAAACGGCCCGAAGGCCGTTTCTTGTCTTACTGTCGCGCTACTCAGCGAGTTTGAATGTAATGAAGCTTGCTCGACCCTGGCGTAGCACACGCATGGAGACCGACCGGTTTTTCGGCAATTGCTCGGCAACGCGACTAAAGGTCGATGCAGAGTCGATCGCCTGATTGTTCAGGTGTGTGATCACATCACCCGAACGCAAACCGATCATTGCCGCCGGGCCGTTCAGCACTTCACTTACGACCACCCCACCGGGCAGATCTAGGCTGCGCTTCTGCTCGGCGCTCAACTCAGTCACTTTGACGCCAAGCCGATTGCTGCTTTTTTCCGTACGGCTATCGGTTGCGGCCACCCCTTCGCCTTCTTCTGGCAACGCCCCAATAGTGACGTTGAGCGTCTCGCGCTCGCCATCGCGAACGATGCCGAGCTTCGCACGGGTGTTCGGCTTGATGATACCGATCATGTGTGGCAAGTCAGCGGACATATCGATGTCCTTGCCGTCGACGCTGAGAATCACATCACCGACCCGCAAGCCGCCCTTGGCTGCCGGCCCTCCGTCCATCACTTGTGCCACCAGCGCACCGGCTGGGCGTTCCAGACCAAAGGATTCCGCCAGATCTCGGTTGACCTCCTGTATCACTACGCCCAACCAGCCACGGCTGACTTTGCCGTCCGCTCGCAACTGATCGGAAACATCCATGGCCACATCGATCGGAATGGCGAACGACAATCCCATGAAGCCGCCGGAGCGGGTGAATATCTGCGAATTGATGCCGATTACTTCGCCCTGCAGGTTGAACAACGGCCCACCGGAGTTGCCCGGATTGATTGCGACATCCGTCTGAATGAACGGCACATAGCTTTCGTTGGGCAAGTTGCGGCCCGTCGCACTGACGATGCCCGCAGTGACCGTGTGATCGAAGCCGAAGGGCGAGCCAATCGCCAGCACCCACTCGCCGACCTTGAGCGAGCTGGACTGACCCAGTTTGACCGTTGGCAAGCCTGTGGCCTCGACTTTGAGCAACGCCACATCGGTACGAGGGTCAGCGCCGACAAGCTTGGCTTCTAGTTCACTGCGATCCGGCAAGCGAACAATGATTTCGTCCGCATCGGCAACTACATGGTTATTGGTCAACACATAACCGTCAGCGGAGATGATGAACCCAGACCCAAGTGACTGAGCCTCACGCTGCTGACCACCTTCCGGCATGCGCGGAATGCTATGTTCGAAAAATTCACGAAAGATGGGCGGCAGCCCCTCGAGATCCGGCATGTGCGGGTTCGCACCTCGAGTCGGCACTTTCTGTTTGGTACTGATGTTGACGACTGCCGGCGAGGCATTTTCCACCAAGGGGGTGAAATCCGGTAGTTGCGCATTGGCCACCGCAGCGTGTCCCAAAAACAACAACACAGCGAAAAACGCGAAGACACTATCCCGTAGAACCTTCAATATCATTCTCCCTTGACGAAAACGGACCGGCTGAACTTGCAGTGCTCGCCAGCATTGCGCGTAACACAACGGGCTGCAACTCCGGATCACCCGCAGTCTGCTGACTGCGCTTGCGCACGATCACCCAAGAAACGAGAAAACCGCCGATTCCCGAAAGGATCACGTATGGCTCCGCAGCCGAAAGCCCAGAAGCAATGGAGGCAGAAGCTAGCAGGGCGATCAGCGGGAAAAAATAGACAAGGAAAGCGCCGCGGAGCAATACGCTTTCACCGATGCCGACGACCACCGAGTCGCCAACATCTAGATGGAAATTGGATACCGCCCGAATTAGACCCCGCCGCTGGCGGATGCCAAGTCTGTCCATCAGCCCTTGACCGCAGCCGTTTTTAGCGGAGCAGCCGGAACAGGTGCTGCTACGCCGCGTCTCGACCCAGACCGCGCCAGGCTCTACTGCTATAACACGGCCGGGCTCTTCAATCATTCATTGCGACGCCTGATCGGATCCGAAGCGCATTGACAATGCCACTCGCTCGGCAGTGCCTAGAGGAATCTCACCAACAACCGTCACCATGACATCGCCAGTGACTGTGGAAATGCGCTTGGATACAGCTACGGTCGGCCCCATCTGGCTGCGCGCATCTTCCACTATCGCGCCATCCAGTTGCTCGATGAATACCGAGAAACGGGCAAGCCCATCTCCGTAGGACAACCACGCCACCGGCTCACCGGAAGCGGGGCTTGGACGGACGTTCGAATCGAGAAGCTGGAAACCGTTCGGGAGCCAGTCCGAGCGCCATTTCGTTGGTTTCGATTCCTGCGCCGTAGCCAACGAGACGGGCTCACAAGCCGGTCCGGCTTCGATGTCCGCGTGATTGACCGACGCAGGAGAGAACTGGACGAACTGAAAACGCTCGAGCAATTGACCACTTTCGTCAAGTAACAGCGACTTGAGTGGCAACGCCGTTTCGCGGTCCAGATGCAATTCGAACCCGTAACGATGCCGATCCTGTGGTCGTATCGCCAGCGCCATCGTAGGCCGCCCGGCCACCCGAGACTCACCTATGACTTGGAAGCTATACCACTCGGAAAGCTTTTTCGGATCGAACGCTAGCGTACGCCATGGTTTGGCATCCCGCATTTGCGACGCCAGATCTTCACTGGCGCACGCAACTTGACCGTCCACCAACGAAACCTCAACTGGCGGACCATCGAGCTGCAGGAGACGCTCGTGCAGCTTTTCTCCTTCTACCAGTTGCCAGACGGCATGGCTGGAGAAGCTGCCGTTGCGTTCGTAAACGAAAGTCCCTTGATAGCTTTGTTTCTCCTCGGCTACTGCGAGACGCTGCATCCACGTATTGACATCAGCAGCGAAGGCCGGCATCGATAGCCAGCCTCCAAGCACCACACATAGCGGTATTACACGCATGTCTTTCCTTAACGTTCTTCCATACTGGCGGCACGCGCGTAAGGCAACGCACCTTCAGTACCGCTACCGAAAGCGGCCTGTTGAGCGTGCTGACGAACATATGCCGGCAACCGCTTTTCATGCCAACTTTCCGAAGCGCCTTCAGCAGCGGCTGCCTGGACTTCCGGCGCGCCCGCATCTTCACTGTAGCCCGCCAAAACGGCTGGACCCTGGTTGGTTTGCGGCACGGCAATACTTGGCTGTGCAGCCTGTTGAGCGATCTGCGGACCAGCTACTTCGCTCTGATTGTAGAGGCGAACACCAGCCAGCACAGCTACGGTTACCGAGGCTGCAACGGCAATACGCCCGATATTGCGCCAGGCAAAACGCTGCGGTTTCGCCACTGTAATGGCAGGCTCGTCAGCCAGCGCAGCGGATACCGCCGAGGCGATGTCCAGACGAGGCTCAATCAGCTCCTTGTGCATTGCGGCACGAGCAATCTGATAACGCGACCAGGTCGATCGCATTTCGGTGTCGCCATCGGCGGCGAGCACTCGACGTAATTCCAACTCGTCCGCTTCGTTATCCATCACCGCGGACAGCGATTCATGCAAAGCTTCACGACTCATGGCGGTTCCTCTCTTGGCTATCGCCGCTGTCTCAGGATTCATGCAACAAGGGTTGCAATGACTTATCGATGGCTTCCCGCGCCCGGAATATCCGTGAGCGGACTGTACCCACCGGACACTGCATGACGTTTGCAATGTCTTCATAACTAAGACCATCAAATTCACGCAGTGTTAGAGCCGTGCGCAAATCTTCTGGAAGTTGTTGGATGGTTTTATGAACTGTGTCCTCTATTTCATCCCTGAGAAGCGCTCGCTCCGGCGATTCAATGTCTTTGAGAGCGTGATCGCCTTCGTAGAATTCAGCGTCTTCGGAACTGACATCACTGTCAGGTGGCCGTCTCCCTCGTGCCACCAGATGATTTTTCGCCGTATTGATGGCGATGCGGTACAGCCATGTATAAAAGGCGCTGTCTCCGCGGAAGTTGGCAAGCGCGCGATAAGCTTTAATAAAGGCTTCCTGCGCAACATCTTGCGCTTCATGGGAATCGTGTACGAAGCGCACGATCAACCCAAGGATCTTATGCTGATACTTCAGCACCAACAGATCAAAAGCCCGCTTGTCTCCCCGCTGCACTCGCTCGACCAGTTGCTGGTCCTGCTCCTGCGTTAGCATAAACACTCCTCCCTGACCTGGAAGGGGTGCTGCGCTCGCCTGCGAGCTGACCTGCCAGAATAGACCCGGGCTTTACACAAAAGTTCTCCCCCTTCAAGCAAGCTTTTCTGCAACACACCTAACGGCATTGGCGAGCGACGGCTCAGAACGGATCGTCCCGATATCGCCCTTTCAGTATTCGCAGCAAAATCCAACCGCCCTTTGTTCGATGGCCAGTCGGGTCGCTTACACAACTGTCTATAGAGACGGACCTGCAAGAAAAGTTCCAAGACTTCAGCCACATAAAAAAGGGACGCTATTTTGCCGGGGTTGGACCTCGATATACTAGGGTCAGTTTCCGTTTCGCTGCGAGTCGCGTTACGGCGGAAAGCCGGACAGGACGCAGCGTTCGGCCTTTGGCCAGTCACCGCGATGCTACACGACGCCACGCGCCGCAGCCCTCAGATATGAGATCCAGAATGAGCCAACATCATCAGTACGACGTTCTCGTCATAGGCAGCGGCGCCGCCGGTTTGACGCTTGCGCTCAATTTGCCTACCACGCTTCGTGTCGCGGTGCTGAGCAAGGGCGATTTGGCCAATGGCTCGACCTATTGGGCCCAGGGCGGTGTCGCCGCTGTGCTGGATGATACCGACACGATCGAGTCGCATGTCGCCGATACGCTCATCGCAGGCGGCGGGCTGTGCAAGGAAGACGCCGTGCGTTTCACCGTCGAACACAGCCGCGAAGCCATTCATTGGCTGATCGAGCAAGGCGTTCCCTTCACCAGGGAAGAAGCAGATCGCGAGCACGGCAGCTTCGAATATCACCTCACGCGTGAAGGCGGGCACAGCCACCGCCGCATCATTCATGCGGCTGACGCGACGGGTGCAGCCATCTTCAACACACTGCTTGCCCGCACCCAAGAGAAAGACAACATCGACCTGCTGCACCAGCGGGTCGCCGTCGACCTGATCACCGAACGCAAGCTGGGCCTGAACGGCAAGCGCTGTCTCGGCGCCTATGTGCTGGATCGGACAACCGGCGAGGTGGACACCTTCCACGCTAAGTTCGTCGTGCTTGCGACAGGCGGTGCCGCAAAGGTCTATCTCTATACCAGCAACCCGGATGGCGCATGCGGCGATGGCATCGCGATGGCCTGGCGCGCTGGATGCAGGGTCGGCAATCTGGAGTTCAACCAGTTTCATCCCACCTGCCTGTACCACCCCAGGGCCAAGAGCTTTCTGATCACCGAGGCACTGCGCGGCGAGGGCGCGATTCTCAAGCTGCCGAATGGCGAGCGGTTCATGCCCCGCTTCGACACTCGCGCCGAACTGGCACCGCGCGATATTGTGGCCCGAGCGATAGACCATGAAATGAAGCGGCTAGGGGTCGATTGCGTCTACCTGGATATCAGCCATAAGCCGATGGAATTCATCAAGGCGCATTTTCCTACCGTCTATGAACGCTGCCTGACGTTCGGTATCGACATCACCCGTGAGCCGATTCCGGTGGTACCGGCAGCGCACTACACCTGCGGTGGCGTCTTGGTCGATGAGACTGGCAGAACCGATATCCCGGGGCTTTATGCCATTGGCGAAACCAGCTTCACCGGCTTGCACGGCGCCAATCGGATGGCGAGCAATTCGCTTCTGGAGTGTTTCGTCTACGCCCAGGCCGCCGCGCAGGACATCCTTCGCGAGCTGCCCTCGGTCCAGGCGCCAGACGTACTGCCAACCTGGGACGCCAGCCAGGTTACCGACTCGGACGAGGACGTGATCATCGCGCACAACTGGGATGAACTGAGGCGCTTCATGTGGGACTACGTCGGCATCGTGCGGACCAGCAAGCGTCTTGTGCGCGCGCAGCACCGTGTACGCCTGTTGCTGGGTGAAATCGACGAGTTCTACAGCAACTATAAAGTCAGCCGCGATCTCATCGAGTTGCGGAATCTAGCGCTGGTGGCGGAGTTGATGATCCGTTCGGCGATACAACGCAAGGAAAGTCGAGGCCTGCATTTCACGCTGGATTACCCCGAGCAACTACCGCAAGCGAAGGACACTATTCTGGCGCCGCCCACCTACGGCGGCTGAATTTCAGCCTGACCCGCAGACGTCGATGCTGCTCCTGCGACATCGCGTCTCGGGGGATGCAGACGCCCCGAACGAACCAGTCGCCCGGCGCTTTGAAGCGCAGCACCACAGCCAGCGGCAGCGCGATGCTGTCGGGCCGCAACTGGATGGGTTGCCAGCCGGTGCGGCGGCTCCACAGCGACCAGCCCTGCCGATCGTGACGCAGACCGCGCCAGGACCCATCGCGAGTCAGCAGTATGTGCGACGGCACAACCCAGGCGGCATGCAGCAGGCATAGCAACAAGCCGGGCACCCAAAGCCAGAGTGGAACCGGCATCACCAGCAAGGTGACGATTGCCAATAGAAGCACCGCAGCATAGAGCGCCAGCAGCGCACCCGATGCCTGCCAGCGGCACTCGAAAAGCAGGTTACTTGGGCTGGACACGATCTAGGATCATGCGAACCATGTAGCGCAAATCTTCATCGTCCGGCTCGGCGCGCTCCATGAACCAGCCGAACATGTCCTGATCTTCGCAACTCAGCAGCTTGCGGTAGCGGCGCTGATCCTCTTCGTCCAACTGCGGATAGACTTCCTTGACGAAGGGCACCAGCAGGACATCCAGTTCGAGCATGCCGCGGCGGCTCTGCCAGAACAGACGATTGAGTTCGGATTGTTCGACCATGCAAATACTCCTGAGTGAAGGCCCGCAGTATACCGACTGGCGCAACGGCCGGCGCCAATTGGCCATCCGGCACGGAGTGGCAGCTGGCGCACACTGTGTTTTGTCAGCGGCCTGCTATGATGCCGGTCCTGTTTCTCCACGGCGTCCCGTCATGACCGATACTGCTTTTTTCTGCGTGCTGTCGCATGAAGGTGTCCTGGCCGTACGCGGCCCGGACGCGAATAAGTTCTTGCAGGGTCAGCTGACCTGCAACCTGAATTACCTCGACGCGCAACGTTCGAGCCTCGGTGCACGCTGCACGCCAAAAGGACGCATGCAATCGAGCTTTCGCATTCTGATGGAAGGCGACGGATATCTTTTGGCGATGGATCGCGCCCTGGTGCAAACGCAGCTTACCGAGCTCACCAAATACGCAGCGTTCTCGAAATCCAAGCTGTATGACGAAAGCGACGAATGGGTTCGTTTCGGCCTCAGCGCCGGCGATGGCGCCTTGGTCAGTCTCGGCCTGGACCTTTCCACGAACGCGGATCAAGTCGTCTCTACCCAGGGGCTGATCGCCGTCCGCCTTTCCGATGGTCGCGCCGAACTCTGGGCGCGCGCAAAAGATGCCGAAACCACGCATCTGCGGCTCGCTGCCCAGCTTCCCGAAGCACCGATCGAAACCTGGCTGCTGGCGCAGATTCGTGCAGGCATCGGCCAGGTGGTTGCGGCCACGCGGGAGCTGTTCATCCCACAGATGATCAACCTCCAGGCACTGGGCGGGGTCAGCTTCAAGAAGGGTTGCTATACCGGCCAGGAGATCGTTGCGCGGATGCAATATCTCGGCAAGCTCAAGCGCCGTCTGCATCGGCTTGCCGCTGAGGACAGCGATACCGCTGTGCCGGAACCGGGTGTCGACCTGTATTCACCGGTCCATGGTTCGAGCGTCGGCGAAGTGGTGTTGGCGGCAAACGCCGCGGGCGGGTTTGAACTGCTGGCAGTGCTGCAGGAAGACGCCGCAGCTGACGGACGAATATTCCTCGGCTCGCCAGATGGCATCCCGCTGACTCGACTCGATCTTCCGTACACCCTGGACGCGGACCGCGAAATTCAGCGCTAGCCTCCCTTGCCATGCCCAACAGAATCACCCATTAAGGAGAGACATGAGTACCCTTGCCGATAAAGTTCAGCAGGAACTGATGCAAGCGATCGAACGGGACGAGCTGGTCCTGCCGACGCTACCGGAAGTGGCACTGCGAGTCCGTGAAGCTGCTGAAGATCCTGACGTAAGCATTCCGACGCTGGCCAAGGTGATCGGCAACGACACCGCCCTCACGGCGCGCATCATTAAAGTCGTGAACAGCCCCTTGCTGCGCACGAACCGGGAAATCAACGACCTGCAGATGGCGATAAGCCGTCTCGGCATTAACTACACGTCGAACTTGGCAACCGGCCTTGCAATGGAACAGATGTTCCAGGCAACTACGGATGTCGTTGATCGGAAGATGCGCGAAGTCTGGAATAAGAGCACCGAAATAGCCGCTATCAGCCATGTCCTGTGTCGTAACTTCACACGGCTTCCGGCTGATCAAGCGACCTTGGCGGGTTTGATCCATCAGATCGGCGTCCTGCCCATCCTGACCTACGCCGAGGAGCATAGCGCTCTGCTCAGCGATTCCATCAGCCTCAACCACGTCATCGACCGAATCCATCCTCACATCGGCGAACGAATTCTGCGCGCCTGGGAGTTTCCCGAGCCTATCGCGGCTGTTCCAGGCCAGCATTTGAATTTCGCTCGCGTGTCGGACAAGGTGGATTACGTCGACATCGTTCAGGTCGCTACGCTGCAGAGCTATATCGGCACTTCTCATCCTTACACGCAGCTCGACTGGAACCAAATCCCCGCATTCCACAAGCTGGGACTCAACCCCGATACGCTGCTACAGGAGGACGAAGATCTGTCCGCCGCGATGAATGCAGCGATGAGCATGTTGCAGTAATCCTTCGCGGGTGCTGTCTGGCACCCGCAGCCCTCCTCTGTCGCCCCGCCTGATTCCGGTCGCCTCCGACCGTTGGCCGCATGCAATGAACCGCTACCGCCATGCCCAGTCACAAGATTAACGGCGTACTTGCCGTCTCGCGGTGGTGCGCCGGTTAATTGCTCGCCGCACCAACCTGACAGGTAGAAGATGAGGAGAACAACAAATGACCCCCAAGGCTTTCTTTTCCGGTACCGCAGCAGTGCTGTTCGGTGTGGCGGCAAACTTCGCATTGGCTGCCGAAGGTGAAAACTTCGTCGACGAGGCGTCCGCAAAAGGCATAGCGGAAATCGAAACCGCCAAGCTTGCGCTGGATAAAGGCACTGCCGAAGACGTCAAGACCTTCGCGCAGAAGATGATCGACGACCATACCAAGTCGAATCAGCGACTCGCCGAGCTTGCTGGCCAGCATGACGATCTGGAAATGTCGGACGAAGCGACGCTGATGGACAAGGCCAAATCCATGATTCTCAAGCTGCGTGACGGTGAGAGCTTCGACAAGGCCTACGCCAACAACCAGGTGATGGCTCACGAACAGACCATCGAGCTGTATCGCGAATATGCGAAAGACGGCGAGAACGCCGAGCTCAAGCAGTTTGCCGAAACGACACTGAAGGAACTGGAGCAGCATCTACAGCACGCGCAAGAGCTGGCATCCACTCATGGTGCCAAAGAGTAAGGACTGTATTGGCGCCGCAGACGCGGCGCCACGCTTCAGACTTCGCTAGGGAGTCGCCAGTCGATCGGCTCCTTACCCTGCTGTTTTAGAAATTGGTTGGCACGACTGAAGTGCCCGTTGCCGATGAACCCTCGGTGAGCCGATAGCGGCGACGGATGTACCGATTTGAGCAGCAGATGCTTGGACGGATCGATCAGCCTTGCCTTGCTCTGAGCATGGGCGCCCCAGAGCATGAACACCACGTTCGAACACCGCTCGCTTACCACTTCGATGATTCTGTCCGTCAGGCGCTGCCAGCCCATTTTCGCGTGGGACCCGGCCATCCCCTGCTCGACCGTCAATGAGGTGTTGAGCATCAGAACGCCCTGATCCGCCCAACGCTGCAGATAGCCATGCCGAGGGATGTCCAGATTCAAGTCGCGTTTGAGTTCCTTATAAATGTTCTGCAGCGATGGCGGCGGCGCCACGCCTGGCTGTACCGAAAAGCACAGCCCATGCGCCTGCCCGGGGCCATGGTACGGGTCCTGCCCCAGAATGACCGCGCGCACCTCATCCACAGGTGTGGAATTCAATGCGTTGAAGATTAAGGGCCCCGGTGGATAGATGGTCTTTCCGGCTGCTTTTTCGCTGCGCAGAAACGCACCCAGCTCCTTCATATAAGGCTGTTCGAACTCCGCCTGTAATGCCGCCTTCCAGCTGTCTTCGAGTTTGATGCGATCAACCTGACCCATGGCGCTGCCCTGACGTTACGAGGCGCTGACCCTAAGCAAAGGATGGCGGGGAGTCAACGCACCCAGCCAGCCGTAGAAATGCTGCTCACCGCACAATTGCGTAAACGACCTCCCTATACGACCAATGAATGCGTGACGACCCGTCGCGCAGCGCAGTAAAAACGCCTCTCGCCAACAAAAAATACAATAAGGACTCTGCGATGAAGCGCATTACGCTCCTGGCTTTGGGGCTGGGATTCTGCCTGGCTGTCGAAGCCGCCGACCCAATCACTCTTGGCCTCAACTACCCCCGCACCGGCAGTTACAAAGAGGAAGGCCTTTCGCAAATGCGCGGCGCACTGTTAGCCATTGATGAGATCAATGCCAAAGGTGGCGTACTGGGACGACCCTTGCAACTTTCCACCCGTAATTCCGCATCGCGCCCGGAGAAAGCCGTAGCCAATGTCGACAAGCTAGCCGACGAAGGCGCCGCCATGCTGTTTGGTGGCGCTTCGAGTGCTGTCGCCATCGCTGCCGGGAAACGCGCCAAAGAACGCGGCCTGCTCTATTTCGGCACCCTCACCTATTCCAACGATACGACCGGAAAAGATGCCCATCGCTATATGTTCCGCGAATGCAACAACGCCTGGATGAGCGCAAAGGTCCTGGGCCAGTATCTGAATCAGCACCTGCCGAACAAGCGCTACTTCTATATCACCTCCGATTACACCTGGGGCCATACCAGCGAAAGCTCCCTGCGCCAGGCTACGGGCACGCAGGACAACAGCCGACACCCAGGCATCAAAACGGCTTTTCCCGGCGCACGTCTATCCGACTATCGCGCAGCCTTGGCCGAAGCGGCCAAAAGCGAAGCTGAAGTGCTCGTACTGGTGCTGTTCGGAGAAGACCTGGTCCGGGCGATGCGGATCGCGGATGAACTCGGCCTGAACAAGAGAATGCAGGTCGCAGTACCCAACCTGACGCTGAATATGGTCGAAACGGCAGGGCCGGACATCATGCACGGCGTCCTGGGCACCGAACCCTGGACCTGGCGCGTACCGGAACTGGAAGGCTCGGTCGCGGGCAAGCAGTTCGTCGAACGTTACGACGAGCGTTACCAGACCCATCCATCCAGTTCGGCAGCTTCGGCCTACAGCATCGTCTATCAGTGGGCCGATGCAGCGACCCGCGCCCGCAGCCTCGATAGCGAGCGGATCATCGCGGCGCTCGAAGGCTACCGTTACACCCTGCTCAAGGACGAGCAGCAATGGCGGGCATTCGATCACCAGAACGTCCAGACCGTGTACGCGGTGAGGGTCAAGCCGCGCGAAGAAGTACTCAAGGACCGTTTCAAACAGGACTACTTTGAAATCGTTCATCGCCTGACCGGCGAGCAAGCGGCGCCAACGCTTGCCGAATGGCAGGCCGAACGTCGCGGCGGCGGCCAGACGCTGGCGCTGCAATAACGCGTAGCCGGAGCGGCTCGGCCGGGCCGCTCCGAAGCTCACAGGCCATCTCCTTGCGCCTCTTCGAGCACAGGCTCCATGTCCAGCGTAGCAACGACGTCCATCCATCATCACGCCTGGCCAGATCGCGCCTAGACTTGACTGACGGCTACCCGTTCCGTCACCGCCCTGCAACGCGCGGCTCGTTCGCGCATCTGATGCAGACAAGTCGCATGCATTCCATTCCGACGAGGACGACCATCATGAGCACCACCGCAGTTGAACCTTATAAGTCCGGCGTCTTCGACCTGACCCACAAGCTGACCGTGGAAAAACATGGGCATACCGCGCTGATCACGATCAATCACCCGCCGGCCAATACCTGGGACCGCGAGTCGCTGATCGGCCTCAAGCAAGTCGTTGAACATCTGAACCATGACGATGAGGTCTACGCACTGGTCATCTGCGGCCAGGGTGAGAAATTTTTCAGCGCAGGCGCCGACCTCAAGCTCTTCGCTGACGGCGACCGCACCCGCGCGCGGGAAATGGCGCGCCGTTTCGGCGAGGCCTTCGAAGCCCTGCGTGAATTTCGCGGGGTATCGATCGCCGCCATCAACGGCTTCGCGCTTGGCGGTGGGCTGGAATGTGCCCTGGCCTGCGATATCCGCATTGCCGAACAGCAGGTGCAACTCGGCCTGCCGGAAGCGTCGGTCGGCCTGTTGCCATGCGCCGGCGGCACCCAGGCGCTTGCCTGGCTGGTGGGCGAAGGTTGGGCCAAGCGGATGATTCTATGCGGCGAACGGATAACAGCGGAAACGGCGATGCGTATCGGCCTGATAGAGCAGGTGGTGGAACCTGGTGAGGCTCGCGGCCATGCGCTGCTACTGGCCTCCCGCGTGGCGGGCCAGAGCCCTGTGGCCGTGCGCAAGATCAAACCACTGATAGATTCCATGCGCAGTCGCGGGCCCGTAACGCTCGCGGCAGCCGAACGCGAAGCCTTCGTCGATCTGTTCGAAGCTGAGGATACGCTGGAGGGCGTCAACGCCTTTCTTGAGAAGCGCGAACCGCGCTGGAGAAATCGCTAGCGGCGTTATGACCGCAACGGACGGGCTACGCTCGGGCTGGGACAACAGGCACCGAGCGTGGCGGAAAACAGCTCAGGCATCAGCGACGATGATGCCGGCCGTTGAAATCACGACGCTGATGCATGCGGTAGTCACGTCCATCACGAATCACCGGCGACCGGCCAAAACTTTGAGGATGTTCGCGATGCCAACGCTGAGGGCGGTCGAACCCCGATTGGCGTCCATTGTTCCAACGTTGCGGCTGGCGGATGTCACCGCGGCGATCATGGTTCCAGCGCTGCCGGTCCGCTCCCCGGTGTCGATCGTAATATTGCGGTTGGAGCTGACCCTGATAGCGCGGCGGCAGATTCTGCGGATACTGCCGGTGCTGCGAGTACGGGCTGCGCGGGTCGTACTGGTAGGCGCGGTTTTCGACGCGATAGCTGCCGCCATCCGGCTGATACACCCACACGCCCCCACGAGATTGCGCGCATGCCTGGGTCCCGAAACCCAGGCCAAGCAATAAGATCACCATTGGAATTTTCATCGAGCACCTCCAACGGCCGCTCTGCTTGAAACGTTACGGCCTTCCACATCAGACCACAGCAGACGGCCGGCTGCCGTGCGACCGGACAGCTGGTGCATTTCCTTATATGTCATGTCCCGGCTCGCGCCGACCCCGGACATTTTGCGGCCTTGTATGGCCGCCATCGCTTCCCGATAATAGCGGCCTTTTAGCCTCGGGCTCGTACAGAGCACCACAGGAACCCGCGATGACCGAACTCGCCCTGATCATGGTTAGCGCCATCCTGGTCAACAATTTCGTGCTGGTGCAGTTTCTCGGCCTGTGCCCGTTCATGGGCGTTTCGAAGAAGATCGAAACCGCGATCGGCCTGTCGTTGGCCACAACCTTCGTGCTGACATTGGCTGCGATGTGCAGCTATCTGGTGCAACAGTACGTGCTCAAACCGCTGAATCTGGAATTCCTGCGCACCATCAGTTTCATTCTGGTGATCGCCGTAGTGGTGCAGTTCACCGAAATGGTGGTGAACAAGACCAGCCCTCTTCTATACCGTGTGCTGGGCATCTTCCTGCCATTGATCACCACCAACTGCATCGTGCTCGGCGTCGCCCTGCTCAATGCCAACAAATCCGAATTCACATTCATCACCGCCACCGCCAACGGCTTTGCCGCCGGGCTGGGTTTCTCCCTGGTGCTGGTGTTGTTCGCCGCCATGCGTGAGCGCATCGCCATCGCCGATGTTCCCAAGTCGTTCCAGGGTGCGGCCATCGGCATGGTCACCGCCGGCCTGATGTCGCTGGCGTTCATGGGCTTCACCGGGTTGATCAAGCTATGAGCCTGGTTTTGATTGCCATACTCGCGTTGCTGGCGCTGTGCCTGGTATGCGGCGCGATCCTGGGTTTTGCCGCGGTACGCTTTCGCGTCGAGGGCGATCCGATCGCCGAGCAGATCAACGCCCTGCTGCCGCAAACCCAGTGCGGCCAATGCGGCTATCCGGGCTGCAAGCCCTACGCCGAAGCGATTGCCGGCGGCGACAAGATCAACAAGTGCCCACCGGGTGGCGAGTCCACCATCCAGGCGCTGGCCGACCTGCTGGACGTCGAGCCGGAACCGCTGGATGCGGTGGAGGGCGAAGTACCGCCACGTGTCGCCTATATCCGCGAAGCCGAGTGCATCGGCTGCACCAAGTGCATTCAGGCCTGTCCGGTGGATGCCATCGTCGGCGCCGCCAAGCAGATGCATACCGTGATTGTCTCGGAATGCACCGGCTGCGACCTCTGCGTCGAGCCCTGCCCGGTGGACTGCATCGACATGATCGAACTGGGCAGCAACTTGCAAAGCTGGAAATGGAACCAGCCGCTGGCGCCGGGCCAACTGATCGCCAGTGACCGGGAGCAGGCCGCATGACCTCGTTGAACGTCTGGGACATCCATGGCGGCATTCATCCACCCGAGTGCAAGGACCTGTCCAACCGCACACCAATCCAGCAGATGCCGCTGCCTGAGCGACTGATCGTGCCGCTCGCGCAACATCTGGGCGCGCCGGCCGAGCCCTGCGTGACGCTCGGCGAGCAGGTACTCAAGGGCCAGTTGATCGCCGAGGCCAGCGGCTTCGTCAGCGCGCCGCTGCATGCGCCGACATCGGGCACCATCAGCTTCATCGGCCCGCAACCTTATCCGCACGTATCGGGGATGCCGAGCGCCGCCATCGTCATCGACAGCGACGGCAGGGACCAGTGGATCGAACTGCAACCGCACACCGATTATCGCCAGTTACCCCCTGCCGAGTTGCTGGACATCATCCGTCAGGCCGGTATCAACGGCCTCGGCGGTGCCGGCTTCCCCACCGCGGTGAAGCTGACCGCGCCACCCGCGCAGACGATTCGCACGCTGATCATCAACGGCACCGAATGCGAGCCCTACATCACCGCCGATGACCTGCTGATGCGCGAAAAAGCCGCGGAACTGGTGGCAGGCATCGAAATTCTTGAACACCTGATCAAGCCGCAACAGGTATTGATCGGCATCGAGGACAACAAGCCCGAAGCCATCGAAGCCGTGCGTACTGCAATCGGCGAACGCCCCTACGTGCTCAAGGTCTTCCCCTCCAAGTACCCTTCCGGTGGCGAGAAACAGCTGATCCAGATCCTCACCGGCGAGGAAGTGCCCAGCGGCGGTCTGCCCGCCGATATCGGCATGCTCTGCCAGAACGTCGGTACCTGCGTCGCCATTAATGATGCCGTGCTGCTGGGCAAGCCGCTGATCTCCCGTATCACCACGCTGACCGGCGAAGCGCTCGCCCGACCGATGAACGTCGAGGCGCTGATCGGTACACCAGTGGCCGAACTGCTGGCCCTCGCCGGGCTCGACGACAGCAAGCTCAACCGCCTGATCATGGGCGGGCCGATGATGGGCTTCACCCTCCCGTCGCTGGACGTGCCGCTGGTCAAGACCACCAACTGCCTGCTGGCCAGCACCCTGGCCGAGCTGCCGCCACCGCCGCCGGCGCTGCCCTGCATCCGCTGCGGCGAATGTGCCGAGGTCTGCCCGGCCAGCCTGCTGCCGCAACAGCTGCATTTCTTCGCCCTGGGCCAGGAACACGAGCAGCTCAAGGCCTACAACCTGTTCGACTGCATCGAGTGCGGCGCCTGCGCCTATGTCTGCCCCTCGAGCATTCCGCTGGTGCAGTACTACCGCGCCGCCAAGGGCGAGATCCGCGCGCTGGAGCAAAAACAGCAGAAGGCTGAACACTCCAAGCAACGTTTCGAATGGCGCCAGGAGCGCCTGCGCCGCGCCGAAGAGCAGAAGGAAGCCGACCGCAAGGCCCGTGCAGAGCGCGCCGCGCGCGCCAAGGAAGCCCAGGCACAAACCGCCAGCCAGGACGATCCGGTTGCCCGCGTCCAGGCACAGAAGGCTGGCCTGTCCGAAGAACAGAAGAAGCTCAAGATCGAAGCCAGCATGGCTCAGGTTGCGCTGAAGAAAGCCGAAAAGCAACTCGCCGCCCATGCCACGCCCGAGCTGGAAGCACAGGTCGCCGAACTGCGTATCGCCGCCAGCAATGCGCAAAAGGCACTGGATGCAGCCAACGCCGCTGTGCCGCCTGTCGAAGCCGCACCCGCCCCGGCCAGTGACGAAGCGGCCAAGAAAGCCAAGATCGAAGCCGCCATGCTGCGGGCCCAAGTGCGCAAGCTGGAAAAGCTCGAAACCCGCGATGACGAGCAACAGGCCGAACTGACGCGCCTGCAAGCTCAGCTGGCCAAGGCCGAACAGGCACTGGCTGAGGCACAGCAAAACGCCCCCTTCGCCCCGAGCAAACCGGCCGACGGCGAAGCCGTCAAGAAGGCCAAGATCGAGGCCGCCATGCTCCGCGCCCAGCTACGCAAGCTGGAAAAGCTAGAGAGTCGCGACGAGCAGCAACAAGCGGAGCTGGCGCGTCTGCAAGCCCAGCTGGCCGACGCCGAACAGGCATTGGCCAGTGCGCAGCAGAACGCACCCGCCGCCCCGAGCAAACCGGCCGGCGACGATGTATTGAAAAAAGCCAAGATCGAGCTGGCGATGAAGCGTGCCGAACTGAAGAAGGCCGAAAAAGCCGGCGCCGATGAGGCCGAACTCAGCAAGCTGCGCGATGGTCTGGCCAGTGCCGAACAGGCCCTGCATGCCGCCGAGGAAAAATCCGCCAAGCCGGTGCCGGAATTGGTTCGCACCGACAAGCGCCCGATTGACGAACAGGCCCGCGCACTGAAGACCGAAGTAGCTTTCGCCCGCGCCGATCTGCGCAAGCTGGAGCGCGACGCCGACAGCGACGCTGCCCTTGTCGAGGCGGCGCGCCAGCGCCTGAACGAGGCCGAGCGCAAGCTGCAGGAACACACCGACTCATAAGTAGCGGCGCCCCAGGCGCACCTATCCGGGGGCGGCCATTTCATGAAGCCGCACCCTGCACCCATTCGACCGGAGAGCCAATGGCCCTGCCACGCATCACTTCACCGCACGCCACCGGCAGCAACCGCACCCAGCGGGTCATGCTGCTGGTGCTGGCTGCCACACTGCCCGGCGTGATCGTCCTCACCTGGCTCTATGGCGCCGGCACGCTGATCAACCTGTGCTGGGCCAGCGCCGTCGCGCTGGGTTTCGAGGCGCTGCTGCTCAAGGTTCGGCAACGTCCGGTGCAGTTCTTTCTGCGCGATGGCAGCGCGCTGGTTACTGCAGTGCTGCTGGCGCTGGCGCTGCCGCCCTACTCACCCTGGTGGCTCACGCTGATCGCCACCGGCAGCGCCATCGTCTTCGGCAAGCAGCTGTATGGCGGGCTGGGGCAGAACCCGTTCAACCCGGCCATGATCGGTTACGTCGTGGTGCTGGTCTCTTTCCCGGTGGAAATGACTACCTGGCCGGTGCCTCATGGCGTCGGCCTGGGCGCCGGCCTGCAGCATATCCTCGGCATCGCCGCGCTGCCCGATGGCTGGAGCCAGGCCACCGCGCTGGATGTGATGAAGCTGAACCGGAGCCTGACCGTCGAGGAGCTCTGGGCCAACCCTGCGTTCGGGCACTTCGGCGGCATCGGCTCGGAAGTGGTCAACCTGGCGTTCCTCGCCGGGGGGCTGTTCCTGCTGCACAAGCGGCTGTTCAGCTGGCACGCACCGGTGGGCATGCTCGCGGCGCTGGCGCTGATGAGCCTGGTGTTCTGGAACGGTTCGGGCTCCGACAGCCACGGCTCGCCGCTGTTTCACCTGCTCAGCGGCGCCACCATGCTCGGCGCCTTTTTCATCGTTACCGACCCGGTAAGCGGCGCTACCAGCAACCTGGGAAGGCTGATCTTCGGCGCCGGCGTTGGCATCCTGGTCTACGTCATCCGCGCCAGGGGCGGCTATCCGGACGGTGTCGCCTTCGCCGTGCTGCTGATGAACCTGGCGGCGCCGACCATCGACTACTACACCCGCCCGCGCACTTACGGCCACCGCAAGGCCGAGCGCGGCTTCAAGCTGGGCGAATGACAATGATCCTTCCCGAACTCAGCCGCTCGATGTTCAAGAACGCTCTGGTGCTGGGGCTGTTCGCGGTCGTCACCGTGGGCGCGGTGACGTTGCTGCAACAGTTCACCGCCGAACGCATCCAGGCTTCCGAACGCGCGGCGCAACTGCGAGCGCTGAATGAAATTCTGCCTCGTGGCAGCTACGACAATCAGTTGCTCGACAGCAGCCTTGATGTCCAACATCCGCTGCTCGGCTCCCGGCAACCGCTTCCCGCGTATGTCGCCCGCAAGAACGGTGAACCCGCCGCAGTGATCCTGCAGGCCATCGCGCCGGATGGCTACAGCGGCGCGATCCACCTGTTGGTCGGCGTACTCGCCGATGGCCGCGTCGCTGGTGTGCGAGTAGTCAGGCATCGCGAAACGCCCGGCCTGGGCGACAAGATCGAACTGGCCAAGAGTCAGTGGATACGCAGCTTCGAGAATCGCTCACTGACCGACCCCGCGTCATCCGGCTGGGCCGTGAAGAAGGATCGGGGCGAGTTCGACCAGTTCGCCGGCGCCACCATCACGCCGCGTGCCGCGGTCGGCGCCGTGCACCGCGCCCTGCAATATTTCGATGCGCACAAGGATGAACTGCTCGGCGCCAGTACCCACCCGGTTGAGCCCGGGCAGGCGCTGCCGGAGTTGAGCGAGCCCGACGAAACGACCAGCCATACCCGCGCTGGCGGCGCTGCAACCCGTGATGACATGCAGATCACTGATCCACAGCCCGAGCAGACAGGTGACACGCCATGAGCACGCCCAGCTATCGCGAATTGAGCATCAACGGTCTGTGGAAGAACAACCCGGCACTAGTGCAGCTGCTGGGCCTCTGTCCGCTACTCGGGGTCAGCAACTCCGCGGTCAACGCCCTGGGCCTGGGCCTAGCCACAGCGTTGGTGCTGGTCTGCTCCAACCTCGGCGTGTCACTGGTGCGCGGTGTGGTCAACACGGCGGTGCGCCTGCCGGCCTTCGTGATGATCATCGCGGCGCTGACCACCTGTATCGAGCTGCTGATGCAGGCCTACACCTACGAGCTCTACCAGATCCTCGGCATCTTCATTCCGCTGATCACCACCAACTGCGTGATCCTCGGCCGCGCCGACGGCTTCGCCGCCAAGCACAATCCGCTGATCGCCAGCTTCGACGGCCTGGTCATGGGAGTGGGCTTCGCGCTGGTGCTGCTGGTGCTGGGCGGCCTGCGCGAACTGTTCGGCACTGGCACCCTGTTCGCCAACATGCACCTGCTGTTCGGCCCCATCGCCGCCGACTGGCAGATCACGGTATTCAGCGACTACAAGGGCTTCCTGCTGGCGATCCTGCCGCCCGGCGCCTTTATCGTCCTTGGCCTGCTGATCGCGCTGAAGAACCGCATCGATGAACAATTGGCTGAGCGGGCCAAGGCGCAACAGCCGGAAATCCCGGTACAGAGCCGCCGAGTGCGGGTGACGGGAGTGATCGAGTAAAGAGGCAAGCTGTAAGCTTCAAGCGGCAAGTAGAAGCGGCAGCGACCCTGACATTGTCATCGGCCCCGGCTTGACGCTTGTGGCTCGAAGCTTGGAGCTGTTTGCATGAATGCCGAAAAACGCCGGGAGATCTTTCGTCGCTTCCACGAGGACAACCCCGAGCCCAAGACCGAACTGGCCTACAGCACGCCGTTCGAATTGCTGATCGCGGTGATCCTTTCGGCGCAGGCCACCGATGTCGGCGTCAACAAGGCCACGGCCAAGCTCTACCCGATCGCCAACACACCGGAGGCGATCCATGAGCTGGGCGTCGAGGGCCTGTCGGAGTACATCAAGACCATTGGCCTGTACCGGGGCAAGGCGAAGAACGTCATCGAGACCTGCCGCATCCTGATCGAGAAGCACGGCAGCCAGGTGCCGGATAACCGAGAAGACCTCGAAGCCCTGCCCGGCGTCGGTCGCAAGACCGCTAATGTCGTGCTCAACACCGCGTTCCGCCAGTTCACCATGGCTGTCGACACCCATATCTTCCGCGTGTCCAACCGCACCAACATCGCACCCGGCAAGAACGTACTTGAAGTCGAGCGCAAGCTGATCAAGTTCGTGCCCAAGGACTACCTGCTCGACGCCCACCACTGGCTGATCCTGCACGGGCGCTACGTCTGCAAGGCGCGCAAACCGCAGTGTGGCAGTTGCCGCATCGAAGACCTGTGCGAATACAAGCACAAGACTTCCGACGATTGAGCGAGCGGCTACAAAACCTATCACCCGATTGAAAAAATCTTTTTTACGACCTTGTTTTTTGTCGCTATAAGGTGCGCCATCAACGCGCCTTAGCCGTGGAGTGAAGACAAGTGTCCGAGAAAGAAGATATCCAGATTGAAGACGACTTCGCCGGTGAGGATGAAGACGATACCGCCGAGGCCCCGGTGGAAGTGGCCAAGACCAACCTGACCAAGCGTCGCATCATCGACAACCTGCTCGAGGAACGTCGCCTGCAGCGGCAGCTCAACGAGTTCGACTTCGACCTGTAAAGCAAAACCGAAAGCTCGACAATGCTGCTCGCCTAAGCGTGGCGGCGCCTCGGGCTTATCGAAATACTCCCCCGACAGCAACCGCTCGAACTTGGGTGAATCGCTCCATTTCCCAGAATCGGCCCTTTCGCTCCGCCGCCTTCTTGCTGTGCTGCAAAACCTCAACCCAGGCACCTTGAAAGACAGCGTCGGCCATTGGCCTTGGCGCGCCGGGCACGGTCTTGGCTGAGGTCTGTTGGGGCAGGCGCGCCCGCCCGACGTGGATAGCCGTGCTAGCTATACTTTCGACGAGCCCCTTCGGATTCATCCCATGCATCTGCTACGCGCTTTGCTCTGCTGCAGCCTTTTGCTGATCGGCATTCCAGCGCTGGGACAGAGCGCAAACGTATCGGCTGTCGCTCTCGAACCGGGAAAGCGCCAGATCGAGTTTGCTGGACGTGTCGAGTATCTCCAGGAGCAGCCCGAGCTCAGCTTCGAGCAGGCTGCCGCTAACCAGGGCTGGCGCGTGCTGGATCAGGCCTCCCTTGACCGTTCACTCAAACACTTGTGGCTGCGCTTCGACATTCAGCAGCCTGCTCAATTGAACACCTGGTATCTGATGTTGCGCTGGCCAGTGCTGGATGAGGCAGTTCTGCGGCTGCGGCAACATCGGACAGGCTTATGGAGCGAGCCGATGCGCGCCGGCGACACCGTGCCGCTGTCAGAGCGTCCGATCTCCTCACGCCATCTAGTCTTTCCCTTGCCGCTGGAAACAGGAGAGCCGGTCACGGCCTACCTGAAGGTGAGCGTGACAGAACCTGTCGTATTGCCACTGGAAATGCTCGACGCCCAGACGTTCACGCTACAGGCGCGGCATGAGCTCGCGCTGATCAGCCTGTTCTTCGGCGGAATACTCGTGATTCTGCTGTACAACATCAGCCTATGCTTTTTCACCCGCGACCTGAGCTACCTGTTCTACTCAATCTATCTGGCCACCATGGTGGGCTATGCACTGTGCCTGACCGGCCTCGGCCCGCTGTTCATTTGGACGGACGCCACCTGGGCTGGGATTAAGCTGTACGGCTTGGCGGCGAGCGCCGCGTTCCTAACGTCCCAACTGTTTGCCCGGCGCTTTCTGGATCTTCCGGGTTATGGCGGATGGCCGCTCCAGGTGAACAATATTTCCCTCTGCTATTGGGCATTCCAGCTCTTCTCGATCCTGTTCATTCCTCAGCTGATTCCTTCTCTGCACACGCAGACGGCGGCGCTACTCTCGTCCGTAGCCGGCCTGGCCATACCTGTCTACCTGTGGATGCGTGGCAACCACGCGGCAAAGCTGTTTACCCTTGCCTGGGCTTCGCTGATCGGCTTCACTCTGATCCATCTGCTGGCGCTGGAGGGGAAGCTGCCGTTGAATGCCTTCACTCTTGAAAGCCAGCTGATCGGCATCTTCGTCGAGTTCATACTCCTTTCCATGGCATTGGCCGGACGTATCAACCGCGAGCGCGGGGAGCGCATCCGCGCGCAGCAAGCAGTGCTGGAGAGTTCGCGCCAATTGGCAATCGAGCGAGGGGAAAAACTGCAAGCGCAGCAAAGAGCGCTGGAAATACAACTGCGAGCCAACGAAGCACTGGAATGTCGAGTCCAGGAACGCACCCAAGCCCTGGAAAAGGCCAAGCGCGGCCTGGAACAAGCCAACGCCCAACTGGAACATCTCAGCATCATCGACCCGCTGACCCAGTTGTATAACCGCCGCCACTTCGACAATGCCTTGCAGGCCGAGCTGCTCGCCGCCAATTCATCGGGGCAGCCGCTGTCGCTACTAATGCTCGATATCGATCGCTTCAAACGACTGAACGATAACTACGGGCACCCGTTCGGCGACGAATGCCTGCGTGCCGTCGGACTGGTATTGCACAGCCACACCCAGCGTCAGGGAGAGATTGCTGCGCGTTACGGTGGCGAGGAGTTCGTGGCGTTGCTGCCGGCTATCGATCAAGCGGCTGCCATCCGTGTTGCCGAGCGTATCCGGCTGGCCATCTCCGGTTTGCGCGCTCAACAGAACGGTACGCCGGTCGTCTTCAGCGCCAGCATCGGTGTAGCGTCCCAGGCCAGCGGTCAAACCCTCACCGCCACCATGCTGATCAAGGCTGCCGACGATGCGCTTTATGCGGCCAAGCAAGGCGGTCGAAATCGCGTGGTAGCCGCGGATGACCCGCTGCCCCAGCCAATCGATCCGCTGCCTTCTTGAAAATGTACGAAGAATCCTGGGCTTTTTCAGCTAAAGCGGGGCTATAGCCCCGCTTTAGCTCCGCTACGTGTCAATCCCCGCGCTTCGGTGACAATAGCTCGATTTTGTAGCCATCCGGATCTTCCACGAACGCAAGAATGCTGCTGCCATGCATCATCGGCCCCGGTTCGCGGGTGATCTTGCCGCCACGGCTGCGAATGTCTTCGCACGCCTTGTAAACATCTTCCACTTCCAGGGCGATATGCCCGTAGCCGGTGCCCAGCTCATAGCTCTCGACGCCCCAGTTGTGGGTCAGCTCCAGCACGCTATTGTGTGCCTCGTCACCGTAACCGACGAATGCCAGGGTGAATTTGCCTTCGGGGTAGTCCTTGCGGCGCAGCAGGGTCATGCCCAGCACTTCGGTGTAGAAGGCGATGGATCTGTCCATGTCGCCGACGCGCAGCATGGTGTGGAGTAAGCGCATGATGAAATCCTCTCGGGTTCTTGGCTGCAGCTTCAAGCTGCAAGCCCAAGCTTCAAGCAAAGCGGCAAGTACTCAGCTTGTAGCTTGAGGCTTGCCGCTTGTAGCTGCTTTAAAGCGGGCTGCGACCTTTGCCGGCGGCGATGCGCAGGCGCAGGGCGTTGAGCTTGATAAAGCCTGCGGCGTCGGCCTGATCGTAGGCGCCGGCATCGTCCTCGAAGGTGGCGATGTTGGCGTCGAATAGGGACTCGTCGGACTTGCGACCGGCGATGATGATGTTGCCCTTGTACAGCTTCAGGCGTACTACACCGTTCACCGTGGCCTGGGAAGCATCGATCATCTGCTGCAGCATCAGACGCTCCGGGCTCCACCAGTAGCCGTTGTAGATCAGGCTGGCGTACTTGGGCATCAGCTCGTCTTTCAGGTGCGCGACTTCGCGGTCCAGGGTGATGGACTCGATGGCGCGGTGGGCCTTGAGCATGATGGTGCCGCCGGGGGTTTCGTAGCAGCCGCGGGACTTCATGCCCACGTAGCGGTTTTCCACGATGTCCAGGCGACCAATGCCGTTCTCGCCACCAATGCGGTTCAGCTCGGCCAACACGGTAGCCGGGCTCATGTCCTTGCCGTCGATGGCGACGATGTCACCGTTGCGGTAGGTCAGTTCGATGTAGGTCGGGGTGTCCGGCGCGGCTTCCGGGGACTTGGTCCAGCGCCACATGTCTTCTTCGTGCTCGGTCCAGGTGTCTTCCAGCACGCCACCTTCATAGGAGATGTGCAGCAGGTTGGCATCCATGGAGTACGGCGACTTCTTCTTGCCGTGGCGCTCGATCGGGATGGCGTGCTTTTCGGCGTAATCCATCAGCTTCTCGCGCGAGAGCAGGTCCCACTCGCGCCAGGGGGCGATAACCTTCACGCCCGGCTTCAGCGCATAGGCACCCAGCTCGAAACGCACCTGGTCATTACCCTTGCCGGTCGCACCGTGGGAAATGGCGTCGGCGCCGGTTTCATTGGCGATCTCGATCAGGCGCTTGGCGATCAGCGGGCGGGCAATGGAGGTGCCCAGCAGATACTCGCCTTCGTAGACGGTATTGGCGCGGAACATCGGGAAGACGAAATCGCGCACGAATTCTTCGCGCAGGTCGTCGATGTAGATTTCCTTGACACCCATGGCCTGGGCCTTGGCGCGGGCCGGCTCGACCTCCTCGCCCTGGCCGAGGTCGGCGGTGAAGGTCACTACTTCGCAGTTATAGGTATCTTGCAGCCACTTGAGAATCACCGAGGTGTCCAGGCCACCGGAATACGCCAGGACTACCTTCTTTACGTCGGCCATTGCCATCCACTCCCGGGATTGAAGGAAAGCGGCAATTCTACTGGTCGCGACGCGTGTTTTACAGGGGCGCGAGCGCCCGGCAGCTCAGGACGCCGGCGTAGCCTGCTCGGCCGCTGCGGTCGTGGTGGCCGGTGCACGCTCGAGCAGCAGGGTCACCCGGCGGTTCTTGGCGCGATTGGCCGGTCCGTTGTTGGCCACCAGCGGGTAGCGCTCGCCATGGAAGCGCACCGTGATCTGTTCTTTCGGCACGCCATTGGTGATCAGGTATTGCTCGACGGCCAGCGCACGGCGGCGGGAAAGGTCGCGGTTGGTGAGCCGGTTGCCGCTGTTGTCCGAGTGGCCGTCAAGCTGGATGCGATTAACGCTCGGGTCGGCCTTGAGGAACTGCAGGATGATGTCGAGCTTGGCACGGCCCACGTCATCCAGCACCACATCGCTGGTGGGAAAACCGATCTGCGACTGGCGAATCTGATCGAAATTCACCGGCAGCAGCTTCGCCGTGCAGGCGCGGAAGTCCTCGTAAGCCTTGCCGAAACGCGCCGGCAACAGTCGCACTTCGAGCGCTTCGCCACCCTGCCGCGTGTGATGCCGCACCACCGGGCTGCGCCCTTCCAGCAAGCCGCTGAGCAAACGCCCGGCCTGCAGATGCGAGCTGTTGAAGGGAATCTCACCGCCGCCGACCGAGACGACACCCAAGTTGATATCGCTGCGTGCCGGCTGCCAGGCAGCGGCCGCCGCCAGCAGCGTCGCCGAGCCATTGCCCAACCAGCGATCCGGCGACTGCAGACGGAAGATGGCCTGCTCGCCAGCCCGACGGACGAACTCTCCCGAGCCGAAACCAGCAATCGGTTGCACTAGTCGGCATTCGAACTGATCGCCTTCAACCTGCCACTCCACCCTCTCCAGACGGGTCTGGAACGTGATGGCATTGGCTGGCGAGGCCAGCAGGCAAGCCAGTATAAGAAGGCGCAGGCGCACGATGAACTCCAGGGGTAAAGCAGTCTCAAGAACTATCGGGCCAAGCCGGAAAAACTTGAGCGCCGAAGGCCGGTGGTCGTTCTGGCACCGGGTCGCAAATGCAGCCGCTGCCGCACGTTGTGCGCTAGCATTCACGCCGCCAGCACCGAGCAGACGCCGGCCTCGATCCGTTAATGAGCGAGCAGATGACCCTCAATCGAAAACCCATCATCAGACGCACTCTTGCCCGCTGGATAACCCTGATGCTCTGCCTGATCGGCGGACTGCTGAGTGGCTGTAGCCTGCCCGATCTCCAAGGCCGCAGCCACTCGTCCGCGCTGAGCCAGGCCGAAAGCGCCGACACGGCGCTCGGTCGAGCCATCGCACCCCGTGCCCAGGCGCATCCGGGCGAGGCAGGCATTCATGCACTGACCGACCCACACGATGCCTTCGCCGCCCGCGTGCTGCTGGCAAGGTCAGCGCAAAAGACGCTCGACGTGCAGTACTACATCTGGCGTGGCGACACTACCGGCACCCTGCTGCTCGATGAACTGCGCGCCGCCGCGCAACGCGGCGTGCGTGTGCGTCTACTGCTCGACGACAACGGCACGGGCGGCCTGGACACCGAACTGGCCGCTCTCGACAGCCATGCCAACATCGAGATTCGCCTGTTCAATCCCTTTGTAATCCGCACGCCCAAGGCGATCGGCTACGTCACCGACTTCATGCGCGCCAACCGCCGCATGCACAACAAATCCTTCACTGCTGACAGCCAGGCCACCATCATCGGCGGGCGCAACGTCGGCGATGAGTACTTCGGTGCGGCCGAAGGCCTGCTGTTCGCCGATCTGGACGTACTGGCCGTTGGCTCGGTGGTCGCCGACGTCTCCCGCGACTTCGACCGCTACTGGGCCAGCGACTCCTCATACCCGGCACAGCTGATTCTGTCCGAGGCCGGCGCGATGCAGATGCAGGCCTTCGCCGATGCCGCTGCACGCACGACCAGCGCCCCCGCCGCCACTAAATACATCCAGGCGATCGGTGAATCGGCCTTCATCACCAACCTGCTGCAGGGCGTTCTGGCTTTCGAATGGGCGCCAACTCGTATGGTCAGCGACGACCCGGCCAAGGGGCTCGGCATGGCCGAGCCGGACGGCCTGCTGTTTCACCAACTGCGGGAAATCCTGGGCGAGCCCGAGAGCCATGTCGAACTGGTCTCGCCCTATTTCGTGCCGACCGCTGCCGGCACCGAGGCGTTCACAGGAATGGCCGAGCGCGGCGTGAAGATTCGCGTGTTGACCAACTCGTTGGACGCCACCGATGTCGCGGCGGTGCATGCCGGCTATGCCAGGCGCCGCAAGGACCTGCTCGAAGCCGGCATTTTGCTCTACGAGATGCGCCGCATGTCTCCGGAAAAGGATAAAAAGGAAGGGAACGGCCCCTTCGGCAGCTCCGGTTCCAGCCTGCACGCCAAGACCTTTGCCGTGGATCGTTCGAGGGTGTTCGTGGGCTCGTTCAACTTCGATCCGCGCTCGGCCGATCTCAACACCGAACTGGGCTTCGTGATTGAAAGTCCAAACATGGCCGCAGCGATCGAAGATGCTTTCGACACCAGCATCCCAGCGAACGCTTATGAGGTAGTACTCACCGAATCAGGCGAACTGCAGTGGCTGGAACAACGGGATGGCCAGCTGGTGCGCCATGATACCGAGCCACAAACCAGCTTCTGGAAGAGGGCCAGCGTGTCGTTTCTGTCGATTCTCCCCATCGAGTGGATGCTTTGAATCCCTCCAACGCAGCATCAGCCGATGCGACCGGCCACGCCTCCTCATCGGCGCCAATCACGCCGGATGGTCAGTCGCTGATCATCTGCGAACACTGCGATTCGGTATACCAGCGCCCCGCCCTGGCGCGCAGGCAGACCGCCCATTGCCTGCGCTGTGGTGCGCTACTGGAGAAGGCCCGGCACCTGAACGCCGATCAATTGCTCGCGCTCACGCTCGCCGCAGCCATCCTGTTCCTGTTCGCCAACGCATTTCCCATCATGCAGATCGGCCTGCAAGGGCTGAGCAACGAGGCGACGCTATGGGGCACCGTCGAGGCCCTGGCCTACGGGCGGATCACACCCATCGCGCTGGTCGCCGGGCTGAGCATCATCTTCGCCCCGGGGCTTCAGATCATCCTGCTCGCCTGGGTGTTGGTGTATGCCCGCGACGGCCAGATCGCACCGGGCTTTCGCGCCTGCATGCGAGCGCTGGAGCATCTGCGCCCCTGGAGCATGCTGGAGGTGTGCCTGCTGGGCATTCTGGTCGCCATCATCAAGCTCGGTGGCATGCTCGACGTGCATCCGGGCATCGGCCTCTGGGCGATGGCCATCCTGACCATCCTGATCCTGCTGATCGCCGGCCGTGACGTGCGCGGGCTGTGGGATGACCTGGGCGTGGGGCCACGATGAGCCACCTGCCTTATGCCTCGGAGCTGGGTCTGCAGCTGTGCCACGATTGCGGCCTGGCATGTCGCTCGGAAGACGGCCATTGTCCACGCTGCGAAGCCCCGCTACATCGGCGCAAACCGAACAGCCTGGTCCGCACCTGGGCACTGCTGATCGCCGCATTGATCATGTACGTACCCGCCAACATGCTGCCGGTGATGTACACCGACATGTTCGGCAGCGGCAGTGCAAACACCATTCTCAGCGGTGTGGTCGAGTTCTGGAAAGGCGGCTCCTGGGACATTGCGCTGCTGATCTTCATCGCCAGCGTCGGGGTGCCGTGCATGAAGTTCTTCGTGCTCGCCCTGCTGCTGGTCAGCACCGGACGCCATAGCCGCTGGGCCATGCGCGAACGCGCACGGCTGTACCGTTTCATCGAAATCATCGGCTACTGGTCGATGCTGGATGTGCTGGTGGTCGCGCTGGTCGCGGCACTGGTGCAATTCCGCGCGCTGAGCACCATCGAGCCGCGCCTGGGTATTTTGTTCTTCGGCCTGGTGGTCGTGCTGACGATGCTGGCCTCGATGAGCTTCGATCCGCGATTGATCTGGGATGCAGAGAAAGACAATGTCAGATAACCCATACAGCCCCACAACATCTGCCGGCACCCCCGAGATCAGGCAGCGGCCTGTTCGCGTCTCCCTGGTCTGGCTGGTCCCCATCGCCGCGGCGCTGGTGGGCTTTTCCATGGTGGTGCAGAACTGGCTTTCGGCCGGCCCGCAGATCACCGTGAGTTTCGAGACGGCCGAAGGGCTCGAAGCCAACAAGACGCAGGTCAAATACAAGAACGTGGTTATCGGTCAGGTCACCGAGATCGCCCTCAGCGAAGATCACACTCGCGTCATTGCCACGATCGAGCTGGACCAGCACGCCGAACCCTTTACCCGCGAAGACACCAAGTTCTGGGTCGTTCGACCGCGTATCGGCGCCGGTGGCGTATCCGGCGTCGACACTCTGCTGTCTGGCGCCTTCATCGGCGCGGACGCGGGGCGTGCCGAAGAAACCCGCCGCGAATTTGCCGGCCTGGAAGCGCCGCCGCCGGTGACCTTTGGCGCCAAAGGCAAGCAGTTCACCCTGAACACCGATGATCTGGGCTCGCTGGGCATCGGCTCACCGCTGTATTTCCGCCGCCTCCAGGTCGGCCAGGTGATCTCGTTCGGACTGGCCGACGATGGCAAGGGCGTCCAGGTCCAGGTGTTCGTCAACGCGCCCTACGACAACTTCGTCACCGAGGACACGCGCTTCTGGAACGCCAGCGGCGTCGACGTGTCGGTCGCCGCCGATGGCCTCACCGTCAACACCGAGTCGCTCTCGGCGATACTCGCCGGCGGCATCGCCTTTCGCGCGCCCAACTACAGCCCCGACGCCACGCTCGCCGCCGAGGACAGCGAATTCACCCTGTTCTCTGACATGCGCAAGGCCATGGTGCCCGCCGATGGCCCGCCACGCTACGTGCAGATGCGCTTCGACCAACCCCTGCGCGGTCTCAAAGTCGATGCGCCGGTGGAGTTTCTCGGCGTACCCATTGGCCGCGTGGTGTCGGTCAAGCTCGACTACGACGAGCAGAAAAAGAACTTCCCAGTGGTGGTCGGCGCGGTGATTTTCCCCAGCCGCCTGGGCGCCGCGCACGACAAGCTATCCCAAGCCTTGGGCGGCGATACCGAGGAACACACTGCGCGTCTGATGCAAATGTTCGTCGAGCGCGGGCTCAGAGCCCAGGCGCGTACCGGCAATCTGCTCACCGGCCAGCTGTATATCTCGCTGGACTTCGACCCGCGCGCGCCAAAGGTCGCGTTCGACCAGCAGGCCCGGCCGATGGTCATCCCGACCATCGGCGGCAGCTTCGACAAACTGCAGGAGCAACTGCAGGCCATGGTCGACAAGCTGAGCAAGCTGCCCATCGAGTCCCTGGCCGACAACCTCAACGGTAGCCTCGAGGAACTGCGCCAGACCCTGAAGCAGGTCAACGGCGATGTCCTGCCGCAGTTGCAGCGCACCCTGGAGCGATCGGAGCAGACCCTGCAGAACGCCAACCAAGCGCTGGCCGAGGGTTCACCCCAGCGCCAGCAACTGGGCGAAACCCTAGAGGAAGTCCAACGCGCGGTGCGCTCCGTGCGGGTGCTTTCCGATTACCTCAGCCGCCATCCGGAATCCCTGATCCGCGGCCGTAACAGCACCGATGAGCCGGCCAGCTACAAAGGCCAGGCCACGTCCCGCGAACTGAACACGGAGCTCCAGCCATGACACTGCGCCCCTCTCTGCTCATGCTTGGCGGCGCGCTCATTCTGAGCGCCTGCAGCTCGGTGCCGACCAACTACCACACGCTCATCGCCACCCAGCCGCAAACGAGCTCAGCCGCCCAAGCGGTTGATTTCCAGCTGCAGGTGTTGCCGGTACGCATCCCGGTGCAGGTCGACCAGCCCAGCCTGGTGGTGCGCGAAAGCGATGGCCGCCTGGCGATTCTGGAAACCGCGCTCTGGGCCTCGCCACCAGCCGATGAGTTTCACGACGCCCTGGCAATCGAACTGGAACAGCGCCTCGGCGTACGTGACCTGGCCGGCCTGCCGGGCCGCGCCGACAAACCCCTGCTGAGCCTGCGCACCGACGTTCGTCGCTTCGATTCGCTGCCCGGTCGGCATGCCGCGCTGGACGCCATGTGGAGTTTGGAAATTAGCGGGCACGGCCAGCAAAAACGCACATTAACCTGCGCCAGCGTGATCCATGAGCAGGCGGGCAGCGAGGTGAACAGTTTGGTCCTGGCCCACCAGCGAGCCATTAGCGTATTGGCTGACAAGATCGCCGGGACAGCACGGCAATGGGTGTTCGATGAGCAAGCCGTATGCCCCGAGCAGTGACTTCATCACCCGCCAAACGATGCCTATCGTCTCCAGGCAGGAAGCGGCCTGGCAGATTTTCCGGTAGCATTCGCGCACGTTTTGAGCCGCCTGGAAAACCGCATGTCCGACCGAATTACCCTGCTTCGTCCCGACGACTGGCATATCCATCTGCGTGATGGCACGGCGCTCTCGCACACCGTGGCGGACGCCGCACGCCAGTTCGCGCGCGCGATCATCATGCCGAACCTGGTGCCGCCGGTGCGCAATGCCGCCGAGGCGCAGGGCTACCGTCAGCGGATCATCGATGCCCGGCCGAGCGGCAGCCGCTTCGAGCCGCTGATGGTGCTGTACCTCACCGATGGCACCAGCGTCGAGGACGTCCGCACCGCCAAGGCCAGCGGCTTCGTGCACGCCGCCAAGCTCTACCCCGCCGGGGCCACCACCAACTCGGCATCCGGCGTGACGAAGATCGACAACATCTTCCATGTGCTCGAAGCCATGGCCGAAGTCGGTCTGCCGCTCCTGGTACACGGTGAGGTGACGCGCTCGGAAATCGACATATTCGATCGCGAGAAGCACTTCATCGACGAGCAACTGGGTCGGGTGACCGAGCGCTTCCCAACGCTGAAGGTGGTGTTCGAGCACATTACGACCCGAGACGCGGTGCAGTTCGTCGAGGCGGCGGGCAGCAACGTGGGCGCGACCATCACCGCGCATCACCTGCTCTACAACCGCAACCACATGCTGGTGGGCGGGATTCGTCCGCACTTCTTCTGCTTGCCGATCCTCAAGCGCAACGTCCACCAGGAAGCCCTGCTGGATGCCGCCACCAGCGGCAGCCCAAAATTCTTCCTCGGCACGGACTCGGCCCCCCACGCCCAGCACGCCAAGGAAAGCGCCTGCGGCTGTGCCGGCTGCTACACCGCCTATGCGGCGATCGAGCTCTATGCCGAAGCATTCGAACAGCGCAATGCACTGGATCGCCTGGAAGCCTTCGCCAGCCACTTCGGCGCCGATTTCTACGGCCTGCCGCGTAACACCGAACAGATCACCCTGGTCCGCGAGCCTTGGAGCGTGCCGGGCCATCTGCCTTTCGGCGAGCACAACGTCGTGCCCCTGCGCGCCGGCGAAACCCTGCAATGGCGTCTGGAGGCAAGCGCATGAGCGAGGACTCGTTCGACGACGAATTGGAGAACAACCTCTCGGGCAAACCGCGTTCGCCCATGGCACAGCGCTTTCGCGGCTTCCTGCCGGTAGTAGTCGATGTCGAGTGTGGCGGCTTCAACTGCGCCACCGATGCCCTGCTGGAAATCGCTGCCGTGACCATCGGCATGGACGAACAGGGCCTGCTTTATCCGCAGGAAACGATGTTCTTCCGGGTCGAGCCTTTCGCCGGCGCCAATATCGAAGCCGCGGCGCTGGAATTCACTGGCATCAAGCTGGATCACCCCCTGCGCATGGCTGTTGCCGAATCCCATGCGATGGGCGAGATCCTGCGCAGCGTGCGCAAGGCGGTGAAATCAGCCGGTTGCAAACGCGCCATCCTGGTCGGCCACAACAGCAGCTTCGACCTGGGCTTTCTCAATGCGGCGATTGCCCGTTGCGACATCAAGCGCAACCCCTTCCACCCTTTCTCCAGCTTCGACACGGCCACGCTTGCCGGCCTCGCCTACGGCCAGACCGTCCTAGCCAAGGCCTGCCAGGCCGCCGGCATCGACTTTGACGGTCGCGAGGCTCACTCGGCCCGCTACGACACCGAAAAGACCGCCGAGCTGTTCTGCGGCATCGTCAATCGCTGGAAGGAAATGGGCGGCTGGGAAGAGTTCGACGCGTAACGGCGGTGAAGCCGACAAGAGCGCTGGAGGCGTGAGGCTGGACGAAAAAGCGACTCGGAGCGGTCCTTTCGTCCAGCTTTTCAGCCTCTAGCGCTTTTTCGTCTTTTTGCCTTTAGAGCGGCTTGCCGCGATTGCCGTGCTCGCTGACGAAGGCCTGCACGGCCTTGAGGTCGTTCGCCAGCACGGAGCAACGCTCCGGACGCTCGAACAGATCAGCCAAGTGCGCCGGCAGTTCCAGTGCCTTGCCGACACCGGCTTTCTCCACCGCTTCGGGGAATTTCACCGGATGCGCGGTACCCAGCGTCACCATGGGCGTCGACAGGCTGCGACGGCACTCGCGTGCGGCGTAGACGCCAATCGCGGTATGCGGATCGAGCAGCTCACCAGTGGTCTTGAAGACCTCGGCAATGGTCTTGCAGGTCTGCTCGTCGTCCACGGCCAGCGAGTCGAACAGCTTGCGTGCCTCGGTCCAGCGCTCTTCCTCGACGGACAGCTTGCCGCTGGCCTTGAACGAACTCATCAGCTCGGCCACAGCAGCGCCGTTGCGGCCGTGCAGGTCGAACAGCAGGCGTTCGAAGTTGGACGAGACCATAATGTCCATCGACGGCGACAGCGATGGATGCAGGGTGTCCTTGTCGTAGCGGTTGCCGGACATGAAGCGGTGCAGGATGTCGTTGCGGTTGGTCGCGACCACCAACTGGCTGATCGGCAGGCCCATGTTGCGCGCCAGATAGCCGGCGAAGATATCGCCGAAGTTGCCGGTCGGCACCGAGAACGCCACGGAGCGCGCCGGGCCGCCCAGCTGCAAGGCTGCATGGAAGTAGTAGACGATCTGGGCCATGATCCGCGCCCAGTTGATCGAGTTCACCGCCACCAGACGCGTGCCCTTGAGGAAACCCTGGTCAGCGAAGCTGTCTTTCACCATCTCCTGGCAGTCGTCGAAGTTGCCCTCGATGGCGATGTTGTGGATGTTGTCGCCGAAGATGGTGGTCATCTGCCGACGCTGCACTTCCGAGACGCGGTTGTGCGGATGCAGAATGAAGATATCGACGTTATCGCAACGGCGGCAGCCTTCGATGGCCGCCGAGCCGGTGTCGCCCGAGGTGGCACCAATGATCACCACGCGCTCGCCGCGCTTGGCCAGTACGTAGTCGAGCAAACGACCCAGCAGCTGCAGGGCGAAATCCTTGAACGCCAGGGTCGGGCCGTGGAACAGCTCCATCACCCACTCGTTGCCGTCCAGCTGGCGCAGCGGTGCAACAGCGCTGTGGGCGAATACGCCCTGCTCTGATGAAGAATAGGTTTCTTCGAGAATCTGCTTGAAGTCGGCATCGGGAATGCTGCCGGCGACGAAGGGGCGCATCACCTTGAAGGCCAGCTCGTGATACGGCAGACCGGCCCAGGAAGCGATTTCCTCGACGGTGAAGCGCGGCAGGTTTTCCGGCACGTAAAGACCGCCGTCGCTGGCCAGCCCGGCCAGCAGCACATCTTCGAAATTCAGGGCCGGAGCTTGGCCACGGGTGCTGATATAGCGCATTTTCAAAACCTTTCAAAAAGCCGATAAAAGCGCTGAAGGCTTGAGGCTGAGCGCAAGGGCGATCTCGTCCAGCCTCGAGCCTCCAGCCTCAAGCGAGCTGCTCTACCCTAATCCGCACGACCTTGTCGGCCACGTCATCCAGCGCCTCGAGGGCGGCGATGGCATCGTCGATGCACTGTTCGACCACCCGATGGGTGACCAGGATGACCGGTACCAGCCCGTCCTGGACTTCCGCTTCCTTCTGCATGATCGACTCGATGTTGATGCCACGCTCGGAAAGAATGGTCGCCACCTGAGCCAGCACGCCCGGATGATCCTTGGCCTGGATACGCAGGTAATAGGCGCTCTCGCAGGCGCTGACCGGCAGGATCGGATGAGCCGAGAGCGAATCGGGCTGAAAGGCCAGGTGCGGAACGCGGTTGTTCGGATCGGTGGTCAGCGCACGCGCCACGTCCACCAGGTCGGCCACCACCGCCGAGGCGGTTGGCTCCATGCCGGCGCCGGCACCGTAATAAAGCGTCGAGCCTACCGCATCCCCGTTGACCATCACGGCATTCATCACGCCGTTGACGTTGGCGATCAGGCGGTCGGCGGGGATCAGCGTCGGGTGCACACGCAGCTCGATGCCGGCATCGGTACGACGCGCCACACCCAGATGCTTGATCCGGTAGCCCAGGGCCTCGGCATAGTTCACATCCGCCGTGGTCAGGCGCGAAATGCCTTCGGTGTAGGCCTTGTCGAACTGCAGCGGAATGCCGAAGGCGATGGAGGCGAGGATGGTCAGCTTGTGCGCGGCGTCGATGCCTTCGACGTCGAAGGTCGGATCGGCCTCGGCATAGCCCAGTGCCTGGGCTTCCTTGAGCACGTCCTCGAAGGCGCGGCCCTTCTCGCGCATCTCGGTGAGAATGAAATTGCCGGTGCCATTGATGATGCCGGCCAGCCAGTTGATACGGTTGGCCGCCAGCCCTTCGCGGATCGCCTTGATCACGGGAATGCCGCCCGCCACCGAAGCCTCGAAGGCGACGATGACGCCCTTCTCGCGGGCACGGGCAAAAATCTCGTTGCCATGCACGGCGATCAGCGCCTTGTTGGCGGTCACCACGTGCTTGCCGTTCTCGATGGCCTTGAGCACCAGTTCGAGCGCCAGGGTATAGCCGCCGATCAGCTCGACGACAATATCGATCTCGGGGTTGCTGACAACGGCGAAAACATCGTCGGTAATGGAAATGGAGCCGGTGTCGCACTTGGGGTTGAGCTGCCGGGTCGCAATCTGCGCAACCTCGATTCCACGCCCGGCACGGCGGGCAATCTCCTCGGCATTGCGCTTGAGCACATTGAAGGTTCCGCCACCGACGGTTCCCAGCCCACAGATGCCAACTTTCACCGGTTTCAAGTTGCACTCCCCATTGCCAACGAACGGCCGGACGCACCAGCCGAACAAAAGAGTCGCACATTACGAATCACGGGGATTTTAGTCAAATCGGCAGCGGCGTTCCGGGGCGGATGACGCGCTATTTTTCCTCGCGCCCCAGGCCGAGCCGCTCATGCCACTGGGCCAGTGACTCGTCCGGGTAACCGGCAAAGCATTTGTCGGACGGAAATACCTGCGGCTCTACCCAATTCGCCTTGGAATCCAGCAACAGGTGAGTGTGCTCGGGCGGTACGGGCAGATCGGTATCAATGGCGCAAGCATGAGGGTGGACCAACTCTGGCCAGTTGGGATCCCACAACCAGAGCGCGCTGCCGCAGTGCTTGCAGAAATGACGTTCACCGTCGCTGATGGTTACCGCACCGGTTGCGGAGTCGACCATGCGCGCGCGATAGACGCTCAGGTGCTCCCGCCCCTCTATTGCCAGCGATCGATAGTCACCGCCGAGGTTGATCGCATAGCCGCCACCGCCGGCCGTCTTGCGGCAGATGGAGCAATAACAGCGCATGAACGGATAAGGCGTAGTCGATTCCAACGAGAAACGCACGGCCTTGCAGTGGCAGGAACCTTCAAGCTTCATGATCGCTCCCCTCGTATGTATTCACTTTGAACGCGAGGAGCGAGACAGTTCAGTGCAAGTTTCGAGGACGCCCAACGAAGGCGTCCCGAGTGCTCACTTGGCCTTGAGCGCGATTTCGGCCAACTGGGGGGCTGGCTGGTAGCCGGGGATGATCTGACCGTCGGCGAGGACGATGGCCGGCGTGCCCTGAACGCCAATGAGCTGGCCCAGCTGATACTGCTCGGCGACCGGATTGTCACAGGTGGCGGCAGGCACTTCCTCGCGCACCTTGGCCTTGTTCATCGCCTCCTGCGGGTCCTTGGCACACCAGACGCTGGTCAGGGTATTGGCGCCGTGGCTGCCCATCCCCTGGCGCGGAAACGCCATGTAGCGAACCTCCACGCCCAGCCGGTTCAGTTCCGGAACTTCGCTGTGCAGCTTCTGGCAATAGCCGCAATCGGTATCGGTGAACACGGTGATATGGGTCTTGGGCTTCTCCGGCGCGAAGATCACCATGTCCTTGAGCGCAACTGCATCGATGGCCGCAGCGACCGATTTGCTCTGCGCCTGCTCGGTGAGGTTCAGCGCCTCGCCATCCTTGAACTGGAACAAGTAGCCCTGAATGACAAACTGGCCGTCAGCACTGGCGTACAACTGACGCCCACCCTTGAGTTGCACCTGGTAGACACCGGGCATGGGGCTTTCGGCGATGGCCTCGATCGGCATATCGGGCTGGATGGACTGCAGCGATTGACGGATTGCCTTGTCCGGATCGGCGGCCATGGTAAAGGAACTGGCCAGGCCCAAAGCCACGGCAGCGAACAGACGGATCACGCGCATGGAAACTCCTGGCGACATCGATCAAGGGACGGGCGCGAAGATTATCACAGCCACCGTTCAAGCAACTGCCATGACCGTTGCGCAACGTCGGTTTGTGGCCTATCGCGCACTTGTGACTGGCAATCAGCCACGCGGATGGTGACGCGCATGTAGCTCCTGCATGCGGGCGCGGGCAATGTGGGTATAAATCTGGGTCGTCGACAGGTCGCTGTGGCCCAGCAGCATCTGCACGGTGCGCAGATCGGCGCCGTGATTGAGCAGGTGCGTCGCGAATGCATGGCGCAGCGTATGCGGCGATATCGGCGCGCCGATACCAGCCACCGAGGCGTGCAGCTTGATCCGGTGCCAGAACGTCTGGCGGGTCATCTGCGTGCCTCGCTGACTGGGAAAGACGACATCGCTTGGCTTGTCGCCCAGCAACAGGCCACGAGCCTGACGCATGTAACGTTCGAGCCAGTGCAAGGCCTCTTCGCCGAGCGGAACCAAACGTTCCTTGTTGCCCTTGCCGAGGGTTCGCAGCACGCCCTGGCGCAAATTGATCTGGTCGAGACTCAGCGAGATCAGCTCGGTCACTCGCAACCCACAGGCATAGAGCACCTCCAGCATCGCTCGATCACGCAAGCCGAGCGGGTCACCGATATCCGGAGCAGCCAACAACGCTTCTACATCCGCCTCGGACAAAGACTTGGGCAGAGGCTTCCCAAGTTGCGGCAGATCGACCTGAAGGGTCGGATCGACACTGATCGAACCCTCGCTCAGCAGAAACCGATAGAAGCCGCGCAGACCGGAAAGAAAGCGCGCGGTGGAGCGCGCCTTGTAGCCGCTGGCTTGGCGCCAGGCGAGATGATCGAGAATGATCGCACGCCCAGCGTCCTCCAGCTTCAGATCACGTTCGGCCAGCCAGCCGTTGAACAGTGCCAGATCGGTGCGATAGGCGTCCCGTGTGTTGTCCGACAGCCCCTTCTGCAGCCACAGGTCATCCAGGAAGCGGTCAATTACAGGGGCATCGAGGACAGGCATGGCGGTATCCGAAATCCGGCGCGACAGTTTTCCACAGAGCGCCAGGAAGCAGCCAGCGCGATCAGCAATGATCGGACAGTACCGGCACCGGACGATTGTCCTCACCCACTGCGACGAAGCTGAAGATACCTTTGATCGCCAGTTCGCGGCCATCGCTGTACATGTTTTCGACGAACACCTCGACGTCCACCTTCAGGCTGGTATTGCCCACTTTCACCACGCGACCGATCAGCTCGACGATGGAGCCGGCGGGAATCGGGTGATTGAAGTCGATCCGGTCGGAAGACACGGTGACCAGCGGCAACCGGCAGAAGCGCGTGGCGGTGATGAACGAAACCTCGTCCAGCCACGCCAGGGCGGTGCCGCCGAACAGAGTGTTGTGATGGTTGGTGGTCGGGGGAAAGACCGCCTTGGTCACGTGCGTGACGGACAGGTCGGTACGGCGCTGAATTTCAATTTCTCTCGGGGTCATGCCACGTCTCGCAAGTAATGTGGCCGCCGTGCTGCGAATCTTGTCTTTGTTGTCGCGCTACCAGGCACGTAGGCAGGGTAAGGATCCGGTTCAAACGATTATCGCAGTAACGAAAAAGCAGCCCGAAGGCTGCCTTTTTCTTGCAAGGGAAGCGGTCCTCAGGACAGCTTTTCCTTGATACGGGCTGCCTTGCCAGACAGCGCGCGGAGGTAGTACAGCTTGGCCTTACGGACATCGCCACGGCGCTTGACGCTGAGGCTGTCGACCATCGGGCTATAAGTCTGGAAGGTACGCTCTACGCCTACGCCGTTGGAGATCTTGCGCACGGTGAAGGCGCTGTTCAGACCACGGTTGCGCTTGCCGATCACGACACCTTCGAAAGCCTGCAGACGCTCACGCTCGCCTTCCTTTACCTTGACCTGAACGATCACGGTGTCGCCGGGGGCGAACGGAGGCAGTTGCTTGGTCATCTGCTCGGCTTCAATCGCCTGGATAATCTTGTTGGTCATGCTGTGTGCTCCTGAGACAAGCCCTTCCGGCCTGCCATCGATACGTTAACTATCGTCCCGCTGATGGATGTATTCCTTCAGCAGCTTTTGTTCTTCTCCAGAAAGCGAGCGGCCATCCAGAAGATCGGCACGGCGTTCCCAGGTTCGTCCGAGGGACTGCTGTAAACGCCAGCGCCGGATGTGTTCGTGATTGCCGCTGAGCAGCACCTCTGGAACACGTTTATCCGCATACACTTCCGGTCGTGTGTAATGCGGGCAATCGAGCAGGCCGTCGGTAAACGAATCCTCCTCGGCAGAATCAGCATGACCCAGCGCTCCGGGAAGCAAGCGGGTCACCGCATCGATCAGCACCATGGCCGGCAGCTCGCCGCCGGACAACACGTAATCGCCAATCGACCATTCTTCGTCGACATGCGCTTCAATGAAGCGCTCGTCGATACCCTCGTAACGCCCGGCAATGAGAATGAGCCCCTTCTCCTTCGCCAGTTCGCGGACGTCGGCCTGCTTCAGCTGACGTCCTTGCGGCGACAGGTAAATCACCTTCGCCTGCTCACCAGCGGCCTGCCTGGCATCAGCCAGCGCAAGCTCCAGCGGCTTGATCTTCATCACCATGCCGGGGCCGCCACCGAAGGGACGATCATCCACCGTCTGGTGGCGATCTTCGGTATAGGCTCGCGGATTCCAGCATCGCAGCTGGAGCAGCCCCTGCTTTACGGCGCGACTGGTAATACCGTAGTCACACACAGCAGCGAACATGTCCGGGAACAAACTGATGACTTCTACACGGAGACCAGACATATCGCTCAGAAGTCCGCGTCCCATTCGACCTGCATCTCGCCTGCGTCCAGATCGACCTTCAATACACAGGGGTCGATATAGGGCAGCAGACGTTCACGATCATCCAGGCTGCCTTCGCACGGCTTGACCACCAGGACATCGTTGGCACCGGTTTCAAGCAGATGGTCGACCCGTCCAAGCACTTGCCCGAGCTGGTTGATGACCCTTAGGCCCTGAAGCTGATACCAGTAGTACTCATCGCCGGTCAGCGGCGGAAGCTCGCTGCGGGGAATGCATATCTCGAAGTCGGCGTAGGTTCGCGCCACTTCCCGATCGCTCAGCCCTCTCAGCGTAGCCACCAGGATCTTGCCCTGGAGACGCCCGTTGACCAGCTCGACCTGCTTGACCTCGTCCCCTCGCCTGAGCGTCCAGCGACGATAGTCCAGCAGATTGTCGATCGGATCGGTAAAGGAATAGACCTTCACGTCACCACGCACGCCATGCACCGAAACGATCTTGCCGATTACGATCAGATCTTCGGCCGGAGCAGACGTTGCGTTCATGCGATTCAGGCAGCGGCCTTGGCAGCTTCCTTCAGCAGCTGAGCAACACGCTCAGACGGCTGTGCGCCCTGGCTCAGCCAGTAAGCGGCACGCTCCTGGTTTACGGACAGCTTCACTTCCGCACCCGAGGCGATCGGATTGAAGAAACCGATACGCTCGACGAAGCGACCGTCGCGCGCATTGCGGCTGTTGGTCACGGTCAGGTGGTAGAAAGGGCGCTTCTTGGAGCCGCCACGGGCGAGACGAATAGTTACCATGTGAACATCGTTCCTGTAGTCGGTGCTAACTTAAGGCACACACTTAAAATGGGCCTGGGCCCGAAAGGCCGCGCATTTTACGAGTAAAAGCAGCAAGCTTCAAGCCGCAAGCTACAAGTAAATGCAAAACCCGAACGCGCCGGATCATTTACTCATAGCCTGCAGCCCAGGGCTTGCAGCCGTCGTTCAGAATTTCGGCATCCCGCCACCGGGGAACATGCCGCCCATGCCGCGCATCATCTTGGTCATGCCGCCTTTTCCGGTGACCTTCTTCATCATCTTCTGCATCTGCTTGTGCTGCTTGATAAGCCGCCCGATGTCCTGCACCTGTGTGCCCGATCCCATGGCGATGCGGCGCTTGCGCGAGCCGCTGATAATGTCCGGATTGCGACGCTCGACGGGTGTCATCGAGTTGATGATGGCTTCCATTTGCTTGAATTGCTTTTCCGCAGCGCCCTGGGCGTTGCCCATCTGGGACAGGTTCATACCTCCGATAGAGGGCAGCTTGTCCATCAACCCGCCGAGGCCACCCATGTTCTTCATCTGCTGTAGCTGATCGCGGAAGTCTTCGAGGTCGAAACCCTTGCCCTTCTTCAGTTTCTTGGTGAGCTTCTCTGCCTTTTCACGGTCGAGGGTCTGCTCGGCCTGCTCGATCAGACTGAGCACGTCGCCCATGCCGAGGATGCGCGAAGCAATGCGATCCGGATGGAAGGGCTCGAGCGCATCGCTCTTCTCGCCCATACCAAGGAATTTGATCGGTTTGCCGGTGACCTGGCGCACCGACAGCGCGGCGCCGCCACGGGCATCGCCGTCGACCTTGGTTAACACCACGCCGGTCAGCGGCAGCGCCTCGCCAAATGCACGGGCGGTGTTGGCGGCATCTTGGCCGGTCATGGCATCGACCACGAACAGCGTCTCGGCCGGCTTGATGGCGGCATGCATGGCCTGAATCTCGGCCATCATTTCGGCGTCGATGGCCAGGCGACCGGCGGTATCCACCAGCACCACGTCGATGAATTTCAGCTTGGCTTCGCGGATCGCCGCCTGGGCGATCTCCACCGGCTTCTGGCTGGTATCGGACGGAAAGAAGGTCACCCCTACTTCTGCCGCGAGGGTTTCCAGCTGCTTGATCGCTGCCGGACGATACACGTCGGCAGAGACCACCAGCACAGATTTCTTTTTGCGCTCCTTGAGGAAGCGCGCCAGCTTGCCCACCGTGGTGGTCTTGCCTGCGCCCTGCAGGCCAGCCATGAGCACCACCGCCGGAGGCGCCACGCTCAGCGCCAGATCCTCGTTGGCCGCCCCCATCAACTCTTCGAGCTCGGCGCGGACGATCTTCACGAACGCCTGGCCCGGCGTCAGGCTTTTCGATACTTCCGTTCCAACAGCCCGATCCTTGACCTTGGCGACGAACTCCTTGACCACCGGCAGCGCGACGTCCGCTTCGAGCAGCGCCATCCGCACTTCGCGCAGGGTGTCCTTGATGTTGTCCTCGGTCAGCTTCGCCTTGCCGGTGACATGGCGAAGCGTTTGCGAGAGACGATCGGTTAGGTTTTCAAACATGAGCCGTTTCCACGCTGGATGTGGTTAAGGCAGCGATTATAGAAGCTGCACACCTCGCGCCGGTACCCCGCGACCGCCCTTTTCATCACCACGGACCGGCCAGCCTCGGCAACCGAGCGCCCCACCATTCCGATAACGCGCCCACCCACGGGGCCATACAGCACCAAACCGCTCGCCTGCACGCTTTTTTGCGCTGGGTGTTTGTGCCACACTCAGCGCCTTTCGAGCCTATTAACAGACCTATGCACCCTCTGCTACCGAGCCTAGCTGCCGCCTGTCTTTATGCGGGCGTTACCGGATACCAAGGCCTGCGCCTGGCGCAACGCACCGTGCCGAACAAGCGTCTGCTGATCGTACTAGGTGCCTTGGCGCTCGTTGCGCACGGAGTGAGCCTGTTCATCCAGCTGCTATCGCCGAGCGGGCTGCACCTGGACTTCTTCACGGCATCGAGCCTGATTGCCGCTGCGGTGATTCTGCTGATTCTGCTCGCGCTTCATCGCATGCCGGTCGAGAACCTTCTACTTCTTCTTTTCCCGCTCGGCTGCCTGACCGTGCTCTTCGCCCAGTTTGCGCCGTCCGGTACCGCGCCGGCTATCAGCGAGGAGCCTGGGATACTGGCACATATCCTATTTTCCATTCTTGCCTACGGGATGCTCACGATTGCTGTCTTTCAGTCCCTGTTGCTGCTCCTGCAGGACCACCACCTCAAGCACAAGCACCCGTCCGGCCTGATCAAGAACTTTCCGCCACTACAAACTATGGAGAGCCTGCTGTTCGGCTTCCTTCTCGCTGGCTGGCTGCTGTTGTCGGCTTCGTTATTATCCGGCTGGCTGTTCCTCGACAATCTATTTGCCCAGCATCTGGTGCATAAAACACTGCTATCGGTTGTCGCCTGGGTAATCTTCGGTTTGCTGCTGTGGGGGCGCCATCAGCTTGGCTGGCGCGGCTACAAGGCCATCCGCTGGACGCTGGCGGGCTTCTGCCTGCTGATGCTGGCCTACTTTGGCAGCAAGCTGGTCCGCGAATTCATCCTGCACATCTAGGACCGTCACGTGGAAAATCTACACCCCGGCTTTCTGGTTGGTCTGCTGGTCTTTCTGCTTTTGTGCTCGGCTTTTTTTTCCAGCTCTGAAACCGGAATGCTCAGCCTTAATCGCTACCGCCTGCGCCATCAGGCAAAGGAAGGGCACCCTGGAGCCAAACGAGCCATCGAACTGCTGTCCAGGCCCGACCGCCTGCTTGGCACCATTCTCGTCGGTAACAACTTCGTCAACATTCTTGCCTCCTCAATCGCGACGGTTCTGGCAATGCAATTGTGGGGCGAAGCCGGGATCGCCATCGCCACCATCGGCCTGACGATCATCCTGCTGATCTTTGGCGAGATAACACCTAAGACGCTTGCAGCGCTACGCCCAGAGGCGGTCGCTTACCCGGTCAGCCTGCCGTTGATGCTGCTGCAGAAGGTGCTGTATCCGCTGGTCGCGCTGCTCGGCTGGATCAGCAACAGCCTGCTCAAGCTGCTCGGCGTGGACCCATCCAAGAAAGGCACCGACAGCCTGTCCACCGAAGAACTCCGCAGCGTAGTGCGGGAATCGGGTAGCAATCTGCCGCTGAATCGCCAAAGCATGCTGCTCGGCATTCTCGATCTGGAAAGGGTCACGGTCGACGACATCATGATTCCGCGCAACGAGGTCAGCGGCATCGACCTAGAAGATGACCTGGAAACCATCATCGGTCAGTTGCGCACCACGCCCCATACCCGCCTCCCGGTATTTCGCAAGGACATCAACCAGATCGAAGGCATCGTGCACATGCGCCAGATCGCCCGCCTGCTGAGCCACGATCAGCTGACACGGGAAAGTTTGCTGGACGCTTGCACCGAACCCTATTTCGTTCCCGAGAACACCCCGCTTTCCACCCAACTGCTCAACTTCCAAAAGCAGAAGCGACGCATTGGCATCGTGGTAGACGAATATGGCGATGTGCTCGGGGTCGTTACTCTGGAAGACATTCTCGAAGAGATCGTCGGTGAATTCAGCAATCAGGACGCCTTGCGCAGTCCGGACATTCACCCTCAGGACGATGGCACCCTGGTGATCGACGGCGCCGCCTATCTACGCGAAGTAAACCGAGCGCTGAGCTGGCAATTGCCCTGCGACGGTCCCAAGACGCTTAACGGCTTGATTACCGAAGCGCTTGAACACATTCCCGATAGCGGGATCTGCCTGCAGATAAACCAGTACCGATTCGAGATATTGCAGGCAGCAGACAATCGCGTCAGAAGCGTGCGCGCCTGGGTGGCCGAAGGCAGCCAGGACGAGCCGGGCGAGACTCCATAATCGTTTGCGTCGTCCGGTCCGATCTCAGAGCTCGATATCAATGGCCGAGGCCGCCCGCATCGCCTTGGCGCGCGCCGCCTCGATCGATGTGCCGCGAGCCAGCGCAACACCCATCCGCCGCTGCCCACTGACGCCCGGCTTGCCGAACAGACGCAACGCGGTATCCGGCTCAGCCATCGCGGCGGCAAGATTGCCGAAGCTCACCCGCTCGGATTCTCCCTCCACCAGTACCACGGCCGAAGCCGACGGCCCGAACTGACGGATCGCCGGGATCGGCAACCCAAGAATCGCCCGGGCATGCAGTGCAAATTCGGAAAGATCCTGAGAAACAAGGGTCACCAGGCCGGTATCGTGCGGCCTGGGTGATACCTCACAGAACCAGACCTTGTCGCCTTTGATGAAGAGTTCGACGCCGAAGATGCCGCGCCCACCCAACGCATCGGTAATGGCCAAGGCAATGCGCTCAGCTTCGGCCATTGCGCCGGCGGTCATCGACTGCGGCTGCCAGGATTCCTGGTAATCACCCTTTTCCTGGCGATGCCCGATCGGCTGGCAGAAGGTGGTCCCGGCCGCATGCCGGACGGTCAGCAGCGTGATTTCGTAATCGAAATCGACGAAGCCTTCAACGATCACCCGCCCTTTCCCGGCTCGACCGCCCGCTTGCGCATAGTTCCAGGCTGCGACGATATCGGCTTCGCTGCGCAGGACCGACTGACCCTTGCCGGACGAACTCATGACAGGCTTGATCAGGCAGGGAAAGCCGAGCGCGGTAACCGCCGCGCGGCATTCCTCCAGCGAGTCGGCGAAGCGGTACGGCGAGGTCGGCAGACCCAGCTCCTCGGCGGCCAGGAGACGAATGCCCTCGCGGTTCATGGTGAGCTGCGCGGCCCGTGCGGAGGGGATCACCGTATAGCCTTCGAGCTCCAGCTCCACCAGCGTCGCGGTAGCGATCGCCTCGATTTCCGGCACGATGAAATGCGGCTTTTCCAGCTCGATGATTGACCTCAGCGCAGCGCCGTCGAGCATATCAATGACGTGGTGACGGTGCGCTACCTGCATGGCCGGAGCGCTGGCGTAACGGTCCACCGCAATGACTTCCACGCCCAGGCGTTGAAGCTCGATGACCAGCTCTTTGCCGAGCTCACCGGAACCGCAGAGCAACACACGGGTAGCGCTGGCGGACAGCGGAGTACCTATTCGGGGCATGGAAGTCCTCGTTATGCAGACACTAATAAAGTCTCGCCGACGCGTTGCGCTTCGGCGTCAGAACAGCAGCCCGCTGGCTCGAGCCCGCTCGTGGCAACGCAGCAGCACCTGACGCCGCTCCGGACTGTCCATACGACTCCAGCGGCGGATCTCGTCGATGCTGCGCTGGCAGCCGGTGCAGATATCGTCTTCGTTCAAGGCGCAGATACTAACGCAGGGGGATGCCACCGGCTTGTCGTCGGGAATCAATCGCCCTGCTCCGCCAGGTCCCGCGCGTAGCGCTGGGCATTGTGTACGTAATGCGCGGCGCTCGCTTCAAGCATTTTTTTCTGCTGCTCGGTCAGCTCGCGAACCACCTTGCCGGGCGAACCCACTACCAGCGAGCCATCGGGAATTTCCTTGCCTTCGGCGATCAGTGTGTTGGCGCCGATGATGCAGTACTTGCCAATCTTCGCACCGTTGAGGATCACCGCGTTGATCCCGACCAGGCTGTAATCACCCACCGCGCACCCGTGCAGCATGGCGTTGTGCCCGACGGTGACGCCGGTTCCCAGTGTCAGCGGATAGCCCATGTCGGTGTGCATGACGCTACCATCCTGCACATTGCTGTTTTCGCCGATATGGATCAGCTCGTTGTCGCCCCGCAGCACCGCGCCGAACCAGACGTTGGCGCCCGCTTCCAGGCGGATCTTGCCGACCAGGGTGGCGTTTGGCGCGACCCAACTCTCGGGATGGGTTTCGACGCGGGATTCACCCAAGCGATATTTCACGGTCATGACCTCTTGTGGCTCAGATCGATATAAGAAGCGGGAGGGCGGCGCATTTCGATCCCGGCGTCGTACACCAGGTTCACCAGCTCGACGATCATGATGGCCGTCAACCCCCAGATTTTGTATTCGCCATAACGGTAGGACGGGACGTACCAGGCAGCGCCCTGGTAATCGATTCGGTGGGTCACTTCGCGCGCGTCCTGGCAGAAAAACTCCAGTGGCACGGAAAACACCGAAGCGATCTCGGCATCGTTGGCGCGGTACTCGACATAGTCCGGCACGACGCCGACATAAGGCGTGACGTGAATGCCATGCAGCGATACGAGGCTGCTCAGTGGCCCCACGATTTCCACCATACCCGGCGCCAGCCCAACTTCTTCTTCGGCTTCGCGCAGTGCGGTATGGATCAGGTCTCGATCGTCGGGATCACGTCGACCACCGGGGAATGCCACCTCTCCGCCATGTGTGGACAGGCCACTGGCGCGAAGCGTCAGCACCAGTTCCGGCGAATCACCACGTGTAATCGGCATCAGAACCGCCGCTTCGGGCATCCTGTCTTCCGGCTCCAGGAGATGCGGGGAATAGTCACGCACCCGTTGGAGTATCTTGTCCAGCATGAAACTTCTCTTTTCGTCTTTGTTCGGCATCATGGCACGAATCACCGAGGCGCCCAAGACGGGCAAACCGAAACCAGGTTTCGCCGACGCAGCCCTGCCCGCAAACGGCTGTTGGCATGAGCGGACTTCTCGCGACAAACTGACTGCCAGCGGAACAGAGTATTTCGACCGGGACTGAAAAGATGATCCGTAAACCAAAGGAAGCACGATGAAATTCTGCAGCCAGTGCGGCGGCACCATCACCGAGCAAGTCCCTGACGGCGATAACCGAATCCGCTTCGTCTGTGCAGACTGCGACGTGATTCATTACCAGAATCCACGGATCGTCGCCGGCTGCCTGCCCGTCTGGCGGGACCACGTGTTGCTTTGTCGCCGCGCAATCGAACCACGACGCGGCTATTGGACGTTGCCGGCCGGCTTCATGGAAAACGGCGAAACCATGCATCAAGCAGCGGAGCGAGAAACGCTGGAGGAAGCCTGCGCCAGGGTCACGAACCTGCACCTCTATATGCTGTTCGACCTGCCGCACATCAATCAGGTCTACACCTTCTTTCGCGCCGAACTGGTCGATGATCGATTCTATGCAGGCGATGAGAGCCTTGAGGTCAAACTTTTCAGCCAGGCCGATATCCCTTGGTCAGAGCTGGCTTTCCCGACCGTTGGCCGTACCCTAGAATGCTTTTTCGCCGACCGGGTGCAGCAGACCTTCCCGGTGCGCAACGAAGCCATCGCGCCCATGCGCATGGTGCGCAAACAGGTCTGATGTCGTAAGGATTCAGGAACGCCTCATGCGCTGGCTGTTAGCGATCGTCTGTTTCACCTTTGCCACTCTTTCCCACGCCACCGCTGCGCCAGTCTTCGATGCCTCGTTTATCGACAAGGTGCTGGTGGTCAAATCGGAACGCCAGCTGCACTTGATCAGCCGGGGCGTCACGATGAAAAGCTATCGCGTATCGCTGGGCAAACAACCGGGCGCCAAACAGCGCGAAGGTGATCAGCGCACACCGGAGGGGTTGTACTGGATCGACTGGCGTAAAACGTCCGACAAGTACAACCTGGCGATGCATATATCCTACCCGAACGCCCGGGATCAGGCCCGCGCACGCGCCGAGGGCGCACCGCCAGGCAGCATGATCATGCTGCATGGCACGCCGCTGGATGAGGAATACCCCGAATGGTTCTTCCACACCCTCGACTGGACCGAAGGCTGCATCGCACTGACGAACGACGACATGCGTGAGATCTGGAATCTTGTGAAAGACGGCACGCTGATCGAAATAAGGCCCTGAGAAGCAGCTCGAAGCCAGTGTGAGGAGCGCAGCCGAAACGCCGTCAGGCGCTCGCTTTTACTTCAAGCCTCCGGCTGCCTTGCAATCCTAAAAAACCATATCCGACAGCCGCCAGACATCGAACGCCGGCGTTTCATACGGATGCGCCCGCTTGAGCGCCTTGACACTTTCGTGGATCAGCTCGTCGGCGACGACCAGTTCCACTTTCCACTCCGCAACCGGCTGCACCTGGCCCTGCTGGCCGAGGAACGGCTGGCTGCCTTCCAGCGGCCGATACTGGCCGTGGCCCAGCACCTGCCAGCAGCATTGATCATAGGCTCCAATGCGTCCGCCGCCCGCTGCAAAAACCGCCTTCTTTACATCGTCCAGATGACTTTCCGGCACATAGAAACACAGCTTGTACATCATCGTCTCCGTACAGAACCCTAAGCAGACCGCTTCCCTTCAACGCAGATCAACACCACAAAAGTCGTTGGGATGCCTGCGTCGCCCCTATCTGACGCTCCCTTGGTGGCTTGGTTCACGACGACCATTCGACAAGCCTCCAGAAAGGAAAAAGGCCCGGAGCGCTTGCACGCATCCGAGCCTTTTGTCCGCCAGGGTTCTTAGTCGACCCAGACCCGCGCGTTGCGGAACATGCGCATCCAGCCGCCGTCTTCCTGCCACTCATCGGGGCGCCAGGAGTTGGTCACGGCGCGGAAGACGCGCTCCGGGTGCGGCATCATGATGGTTACGCGACCATCGCGCGTGGTCAGACCGGTGATACCACGCGGGGAGCCGCCAGGGTTGGCCGGGTAGCGTTCGGTGACCTTGCCGTGGTTGTCCACATAGCGCAGGGCAACGGTGCCGGACAGGTCCGCCTCGAGCAGTGCCTCCTCGCTTTCGAACTCCGCATGCCCTTCCCCATGCGCAATGGCGATCGGCAGCCGCGAGCCGGCCATGCCCTGAAGGAAGATCGACGGCGAATCCTGCACTTGGACCATGGCCACACGCGCCTCGAACTGCTCGGAGCGGTTGCGCACGAAGTGCGGCCAGGATTGGCTACCGGGCACCAGCTCATGCAGGTTGGAAAGCATCTGACAGCCGTTGCAGATGCCCAGACCAAAGCTGTCGCTGCGCTCGAAGAAGGCGCTGAAATCCTCGCGGGCACGGCTGTTGAACAGGATCGACTTGGCCCAACCTTCACCGGCACCGAGCACGTCGCCATAGGAGAAACCGCCGCAGGCCACTAGCCCCTTGAAGTCTTCCAGGCTGATGCGCCCCGAAAGAATGTCGCTCATGTGCACGTCCACCGCAGCGAAGCCGGCACGATCGAAAGCGGCCGCCATCTCGGTCTGACCGTTGACGCCCTGCTCGCGCAGGATCGCCACCTGCGGGCGCACGCCACGCTTGATGTAGGGCGCGGCGATGTCCTGGTTGACGTCGAAGCTGAGCTTCACATTGAGGCCGGGATTGTCTTCTTCCAGCAGCGCGTCGAATTCCTGATCGGCACAGTCGACGTTGTCGCGCAGACGCTGGATGCGGTAGCTGGTCTCGCTCCACTGCTGCTGCAGCAGACGACGGTCGCCACTGAACACTTCGCTACCGGCAAGCCGGATCGAGACATAGCCGTTATTGATCGGCTGACCGATCACCGCGACGCAGTCGCCGAGGCCGGCGGCACTGAACTGGGCCAGCACGATCTCGGTATCGTCCTGGCGCACCTGAATCACCGCGCCCAGCTCTTCGTTGAACAGCACGGCGGGAACCTCGTCGGCATCATCCAGCAGACCGTCGAGGTTCAGGTTCAAGCCACAGTGACCGGCGAAAGCCATTTCCAGCACAGTGGTCAGAAGACCGCCGTCGGAGCGGTCGTGATAGGCCTGCAGCAGGCCGTCCGCATTCAGCCCCTGAATCACCGCGAAGAAAGCCTGCAGGTCTTCGGCATCATCGACATCCGGTGCCTGGCGACCGAGCTTGCCGTACACCTGGGCCAGGATCGAGCCGCCCATGCGGTTCTGGCCGCGACCGAGGTCAATCAGGATCAGGTCGGTAGCGCCCTTGTCCAGGCGCAGCTGCGGCGTCAGGGTCTGACGCACGTCAGCCACCGGGGCGAAGCCGGAAACCACCAGCGACATGGGCGAGGTGACGCTCTTCTCGGCGCCCTCTTCGTCCCAGCGGGTCTTCATCGACATCGAGTCCTTGCCCACCGGAATGGTCAGGCCCAGCTGCGGGCACAGCTCCATGCCGACGGCACGCACGGTGTCGTACAGCCGCGCATCTTCACCGGGGTGACCGGCAGCGGCCATCCAGTTGGCGGACAGCTTGATGTCGGAAAGTTTTTCGATGCGAGCGGCAGCAAGATTGGTCAGCGTCTCGCCGATCGCCATGCGACCGGATGCCGGAGCATCCAGCAGGGCCAGCGGGGTGCGCTCACCCATGGCCATGGCTTCGCCGGTGTTGACGTCATAGCTGGTGGTGGTCACGGCGCAGTCGGCCACCGGCACCTGCCAGGGGCCGACCATCTGGTCGCGTGCGACCATGCCGGTGATGCTACGGTCGCCGATGGTGATCAGGAAGCTCTTGCTGGCCACCGCTGGATGGCGCAACACGCGACCAACCGCCTCGTCCAGGTAGACCGACGCTGCGTTGAAATCATCACCCAGCTCGTCTTCGCGCTGTGCGCTGCGGTGCATGCGCGGCGTCTTGCCGAGCAGCACGTTGAGCGGCATGTCCACCGGCTTGTTGCCGAAATGGCTGTCGGCGACCGTCAGGTGCAGCTCTTCCGTGGCCTCGCCGACCACCGCGAAGGGGCAGCGCTCACGTTCGCAGATGGCCTTGAAACGCTCAAGATCGGCGGAGTCGACCGAGAGCACGTAGCGCTCTTGGGACTCATTGCACCAGATCTCATGCGGCGCCATACCGGGCTCGTCGTTGGGCACATTACGCAGCTCGAAACGACCGCCGCGACCGGCATCGTTGACTAGCTCCGGGAAGGCGTTGGACAGACCGCCCGCACCGACGTCGTGGATGAACTTGATCGGGTTGTCTTCGCCCAGTTGCCAGCAGCGGTCGATGACTTCCTGGCAACGGCGCTCCATTTCCGGGTTGTCGCGCTGCACCGAGGCAAAATCCAGATCCGCCGAGCTGGCGCCGGTGGCCATGGAAGAGGCCGCGCCGCCGCCGAGACCGATCAGCATCGCCGGGCCACCGAGCACGATCAGCTTGCCGCCAACCGAGATCTCGCCCTTCTGCACGTGATCTTCACGGATATTGCCCAGACCGCCGGCAAGCATGATCGGCTTGTGATAGCCGCGCACCTCTTCGCCGCGAGGGGTTTCGATGCTTTGCTCGAAGGTGCGGAAATAGCCGGCCAGCGCCGGACGGCCGAATTCATTGTTGAACGCCGCACCGCCCAGCGGGCCTTCGATCATGATGTCCAGCGGGGTGACGATGCGCTCGGGCTTGCCGTAAGGCTTTTCCCAGGGCTGTTCGAAGTCCGGAATGTTCAGATTGGAGACGGTGAAGCCGGTCAGCCCGGCCTTCGGCTTGGAGCCGCGACCGGTGGCGCCTTCATCACGAATCTCGCCGCCCGAACCGGTAGCCGCGCCGGGAAACGGTGCGATGGCGGTCGGGTGGTTGTGGGTCTCCACCTTCATCAGGATGTGCACCGGCTGCTGGTGCGCGGCGTATTCGCCGGTCGCGGCATCCGGGTAGAAGCGCCCGGCCTGGTGGCCGACGATCACCGAGGCGTTGTCCTTGTAAGCCGACAGCACGCCCTCGGAATGCATCTGGTAGGTGTTCTTGATCATGCCGAACAGGGACTTTTCCTGGCTCTCGCCGTCGATGTCCCAGCTGGCGTTGAAGATCTTGTGCCGGCAATGCTCGGAGTTGGCCTGGGCGAACATCATCAGCTCGATGTCGTGGGGGTTGCGCCCCAGTCCTTCGAAGCTGGTCACCAGATAATCGATTTCGTCATCGGCAAGGGCCAGGCCCAGCTCGACGTTGGCCTGCTCCAGCGCGGCGCGGCCGCCGCCCAGTACATCCACCGCGGTGAGCGGCTTGGGCTGGGCGTGGCTGAACAGGTTGGCGGCGTCTTCGAAGCGTTCGAGTACCAACTGGGTCATGCGGTCGTGCAGCGCGGCGGCGATCAGCTGAGCATCGGCATCACTGAGCTCACCCTGCACGTAGAAGGCGATGCCGCGCTCCAGGCGCTGGATCTTGCCGAGGCCGCAGTTGTGGGCGATATCGCTGGCCTTGCTCGACCAGGGCGAAATCGTGCCGAAGCGCGGCACCACCAGGAACAGCCGGCCGGTCGGCTCTTGCACGGCTACGCTCGGGCCGTACTTGAGCAGCCGCGCGAGCACTTGCTCCTCGTCCGCGCCAAGCGTGCCGGATACTTCAGCGAAATGAGCGAACTCGGCATACAGCCCGCTTACAGCGGGGACCTTCGCGGTCAGTTGTGCCAGGAGCTTGCCGTGACGGAAGGCGGAAAGAGCGGGAGCGCCGCGCAGGATCAACATCGTCGGAACAGCCTCGGAGAGGGAGCAGTCGGGCCGCGTATTCTAGCCTATGACGATGGGCGAGGGGCAGCTGCAAGCTGCAAGCTGCAAGCTGCAAGCTGCAAGCTGCAAGCTGCAAGC
>DALZYJ010000016.1:0-123615 GCA_031988485.1 Pseudomonas sp. | reverse complement strand
GCGCCGGAGAAGGTGCGCATTATAGGCCCTCGAAACGGGGCGTCAATGGGAAATTTTGACTTATTACAACTTTAAGTAGCCATCGATTTGGGAGCGCTATTTATAGTCATTCGTACCCCTCAGCTTCCATGCCTTTCTTCAAACCGTGTTCGACAGGCTTTACACTGACGCTCCTCTTTCTTATACAGATGGACGATATGTATACGCCCGCCGATCAGCTCGACCTGATGCTGCTTCCTACCTGGCTTGTCCCAGTCGAACCAGCGGGCGTTGTCCTGACAAACCACGCGCTAGGTGTGCGCGACGGACGCATCGTTTTGATCGTTCCCCGTGAGGAAGCTGCCAAATACTCCGCCAAGGAAACTCGTGACCTTTCCGGAATGCTGTTAGCGCCTGGGCTGATCAATGCGCACGGCCACGCTGCTATGACGCTATTCCGCGGGCTGGCAGATGATCTGCCGCTGATGACCTGGCTGCGCGAGCATATTTGGCCGGCGGAAAGCCGGTGGGTAGACGAAGCATTTGTAACGGCAGGCAGCGAGTTGGCAATCGCGGAGCAGTTACAGAACGGCATCACCTGCTTTTCCGACATGTATTTCTTTCCTGAAGTGGTCAGCCAACTCGTGCATAAGTACGGAATTCGGGCGCAGATAACGATTCCAGTTCTGAACTTTCCTATTCCAGGCGCGCGCGATGCTGGTGAGGCGCTTCGCAAAGGGGTGGCGCTGTTCGATGACCTAAAGCACCACCCTCGCCTAAGCATCGCTTTCGGACCGCATGCGCCTTATTCAGTCTCAGACGACAAACTTGAAAGCATTCGTACATTAGTGGCGGAAATGGATATCGGCATCCATATGCACGTTCACGAAACTGCACATGAAGTAGACGAGGCACTGAAGCTGCATGGTGAGCGTCCACTTGCTCGCCTAGCTCGCCTTCAGCTATTGGGGCCACGCTTCCAAGCGGTCCACATGACGCAGGTAAATGAAGAAGATATCGTCCTATTGGTTGAGCACAACTGCAGCGTGATTCATTGCCCCGAATCGAACCTGAAACTGGCCAGCGGCTTCTGCCCGGTCGAGCGCTTATGGGAAGCCGGCGTTAATGTCGGGATAGGTACCGACGGCGCAGCCAGCAACAATGACCTCGATTTGTTGGGCGAAACTCGCACTGCCGCTCTGCTTGCAAAAGCAGTCGCGAATTCAGCTACTGCGCTAGATGCCCATCGCGCGCTGCGCATGGCCACGCTCAATGGTGCTCGTGCGCTTGGATTGGATGATCACACCGGATCGCTGGAGGTCGGAAAGTTTGCCGACATGGTGGCATTCGATTTGTCCCGCCTTGCGCAACAACCCGTTTACGATCCCGTATCTCAGCTAATTTATTCCAGTAATCGCGACTGCGTACGTCATGTCTGGGTGGGCGGCAAACAGCTACTCGCTGATCGTCGGCTGGTCCGTATGGACGAGGAGCGCCTAATCAGCACTGCCAAGGAATGGGGAGAGAAAATCGGTTCCAAACGCTGAGCCGAGTAAGCTCCCTCCGCTCACCGCGACAAACTGACGTATATGAAGCGCACCATCAGAGCTTTTTTGCCTGACCGAAGCTGGCAACATCCACAATTCGGCTCAAGCCTCTCATTCAAGCTTTCAAACGGAACAGATCATGAGCAACGTCGACCACGCCGAAATCGCTAAATTCGAAGCACTCGCCCACCGCTGGTGGGATCGCGAAAGCGAGTTCAAACCGCTGCACGAAATCAATCCGCTTCGGGTCAACTGGATTGACGAGCACATCTCCCTGGCCGGAAAACGAGTGTTGGACGTCGGCTGCGGCGGCGGAATTCTCAGTGAGGCCATGGCCCAGCGCGGCGCCACGGTGATGGGGATAGACATGGGCGAGGCCCCGCTTTCCGTTGCCAGACTACACTTGCTCGAGTCCGGCCTCGAAGTTGAATACCGGCAGATCACCGCCGAGGCTCTGGCAGAGGAAATGCCGGAGCAATTCGATGTCGTGACATGCCTGGAAATGCTTGAACACGTACCCGATCCCGCCTCGGTCATCCGAGCCTGCCATAAAATGGTGAAACCGGGCGGGCAGGTATTTTTTTCAACCATCAACCGCAACCCGAAGGCCTACGCATTCGCCATCGTGGGCGCCGAATACGTTCTCCAATTGCTGCCGCGAGGCACCCATGACTATCGCAAGTTCATTCGCCCATCGGAACTGGGCGCCTGGAGCCGCGATGTCGGGCTCGCAGTCAAGGACATTATCGGTCTGACTTATAACCCGCTGACGAAACACTACAAGTTATCATCGGATGTTGATGTGAACTATATGATCCAGACAATCCGGGAGGCCTGATGCGCCTGCGCGCGGTGTTATTCGACATGGACGGCACGCTGCTCGATACAGCTCCGGACTTCATCGCTGTCGCACAGACGATGCGCTTGGCGCGAGGCCTCGACCGGGTTCCGGACCAAGACGTCCGCGACGTCGTTTCGGGGGGTGCTCGGGCGATGGTGCTCAGCGCCTTCGACGTCGATCCGCTATCGGATGAGTTTGAAGCGTTGCGGCTGGAGTTTCTGGAGCGCTATCAAAGCCATTGCGCAGTCGAAAGTCATCTGTACGACGGCATGTCGGAACTGTTAGCACAAATCGAGCAAGCGGGCCTGATCTGGGGCGTGGTCACCAATAAACCGGTGCGTTTCGCTGAGCCGATCATGCAGCAACTGGGTCTCGCATCGCGCTCCGCCGTGCTTGTCTGCCCGGATCATGTCACCAAGAGCAAGCCCGACCCGGAGCCGATGATTCTGGCATGCAGTCAACTGGATCTCGATCCTTCCACCGTGCTGTTCGTTGGCGATGACCTGCGCGACATCGAGTCAGGGCGCGCAGCGGGTAGCCGCACAGCCGCAGTGCGATATGGCTATATCCACCCAGATGACAATCCCGACACCTGGGGCGCGGACGTGGTTGTCGATCATCCACTGGAACTGCGCGCCTTGCTGAATCGCACGACTTGGACCAGCTGACAGCGCAAGTCTGATTGTTTTCTTTTTCGATCACTATCGATGGGCGACTGCCCATCCCCTGCATATGAGGCTTCCGATGTTCGAGTACTCAGCCCGCCCCGACCTGCTCAAGGATCGGATCATCATGGTCACCGGTGCCGGACGCGGAATAGGCGAAGCTGCAGCTAAAGCCTACGCAGCGCACGGCGCAACCGTATTGCTGCTGGGTAAAAACGAAGAAAACCTCAATCGGGTTTACGATGAGATCGAAGCCGCCGGCTGGCCGCAGCCGGCAGTAATACCGCTCAACCTCGAAACAGCATTGCCGCATCAGTACGACGAACTCGCGGCGACCGTCGAGCGAGAGTTCGGGCGGCTGGATGGCCTGCTGCATAACGCAAGCATCGTTGGCCCGCGCACGCCGATCGAACAGCTGTCCGGCGATAATTTCATGCGCGTCATGCAGGTCAACGTCAACGCCACTTTCATGCTTACCAGCACTCTGCTGCCACTGTTGAAGCTGGCGAATGACGCCTCGGTGATCTTCACCTCGAGTAGCGTCGGTCGCAAAGGCCGGGCCTACTGGGGCGGTTACGCCGTATCTAAATTCGCGACAGAAGGGTTGATGCAGGTCTTGGCGGATGAACTCGACGGCGCTGGCTCGATTCGCAGCAACAGCGTTAATCCAGGCGCAACGCGCACCGACATGCGTGCCAAGGCCTATCCCGGCGAGAACCCTGCGGTCAATCCATTACCGGCCGACATCATGTCGGTCTATCTCTACCTCATGGGAGCGGATAGCGCCGGCATCAATGGGCAAGCGCTCGACGCGCAATAAGCTCCAGCCAGAACGCCTGTATCCCGACGCAACGGCAACGGCAGGTATGCCAAAGTGGCATCACCCTGCCGTTTCGCTGACAGACGCTGCCGAGCGCATGCCTCTTAAATCCATAACACACTGATAAATAAAGAATTTTATTTTTGGCATCGATTTCGCATAGAGCCTCTATCAGCGCAGATTGCGTCCGAGGTTTCTCTCATGCTGGCAGACAAGCAGAACAACATCGCCGTCGATATCGGGTCCGCCCGCGCAAGGCGCCTGGAAATCAGCTTCAACGAAGCTCTTTCGACGCCGCGACCCAACCTTTCAATCCTGGACAATCTGGCGGCACGCTTGCAGACCAGTCTGGAGATCGATCGGTTGTGGCGATTCTTCCTGGATGAAATCCAGCACGTGATCCCGTTGTGTGCCCTTAGCTACCGCCACGCCGACACCAACTTTCACCTTCAGCTTGGTGAGACAACGGGGTTCGATATGAGCTATTCGCTTTCTAATCAGGGTGACTGCCTCGGCGAGCTGCGCGTGTTCAGTCATGCTCCCTTCTGCGAGTGGACGCTGGACGACCTGGAACGGGCAATCGGCTGCATGCTGTTCCCGGTACGTAACGCACTGCTGTATCGGCGCGCGATTCAAGCCTCACTCAAAGATCCGCTGACGGGGGCGGGAAATCGCGCGGCACTGGAGCAGAGCCTGACGCGGGAAGCCGAATTGTCCCGGCGCCATGGCCAGGCGCTGTCGGTGATCATGCTGGACATGGATTATTTCAAGAAGCTTAACGACCGCTACGGACACCACGCCGGGGACGCCGCGCTCAGAGCCACAGCGCTACTGCTTAAGGAACAGTTGCGCAACGTAGATATGGTCTTCCGGTTTGGCGGCGAGGAGTTTGTGCTTGTGCTTTCCAATACCGGGTCCGAGGCAGCAGGCATCGTAGCCGAACGCATCAGAGCCGCCATCCAGAACCTGCTCTTTCTCATTGGAGAGAAGCAGGTTCGGCTGTCGGCCAGCCTTGGTTGCGCAACTTATCGTCCATACGAATCGCACGAAGAGTTGTTATTGCGAGCCGACCAGGCGCTTTACCAGGCCAAGCGCGACGGCCGCAACCGGATCAGAGCCGCTGCTGTCTAGCAAAATCACGGGACAACCAGACGAAAAAGGGTGAGTCATTACGAGCTCACCCTTCATCGCTTCACGCTCTATTCGTCACGGACGCTTCGAACGATCACCGCGCCCAAAACCGGGACGCTGCCCCTCGCTATTGGTTGGGCCATTGCGCTTGGCTGGCGACGGCTTGCCACGATTGCGGCCAACAGTGCTCGGGCGTTCCGCCACTGGCGTACCGCGGCCCGCTTTGCTGCGCTCGTCTGCATCACGTGGCTTACGTGCAGGCTGCTCATCGCGTGAACGACGCCCCTTGTCACCGCTACTCGGCACATCAGCTTCATGAGCCGAACGCAAGACTCTTGGGCGCCGCTCGCCGCGACCCAGAGGCTTGGCCACCTTGCGCTGCATGCGGTCGAGTTTGTCCTTGGTCTTGGCTTTCATGTCCGGCAGTGCAACCGGCTTGAGACCAACTTCCTGACTAAGAATATCGACTTCGCTCTGCGTCATCTCACGCCAGCGCCCCATCGGAAGATCCGAAGTCATGAACACCGGCCCAAACCGCACGCGCTTCAATCTGCTGACGACGAGCCCCTGCGATTCCCACAGACGGCGCACCTCGCGGTTACGACCCTCCATCACCACGCAGTGATACCAGTGATTGAAACCTTCACCACCGGGCGCCTGCTGGATGTCGGTGAAACGCGCAGGCCCATCCTCGAGCATAACGCCGGTCTTCAGGCGTTCGATCATCTCGTCATCGACCTCACCGCGTACGCGCACTGCGTATTCGCGGTCCATCTCGTACGAGGGATGCATCAGACGGTTGGCTAGCTCACCATCGGTGGTGAACAGCAGCAGACCGGTCGTATTGATGTCGAGGCGACCGATATTGATCCAGCGCCCTTCTTTCGGGCGCGGCAAGCGATCGAATACGGTCGGACGCCCTTCCGGATCGTCACGGGTGCAGATTTCGCCGTCCGGCTTGTTGTAGATCAGAACGCGGCGAACCACCTCAGTGGCTTCTGCGCGCTTGAGCAGACGACCATCGACCGCGATCGCATCATGCAGATCAACACGCTGGCCGAGGGTTGCGATTGTGCCATTGACCTTGACGCGGCCAGCGGCGATCCAGTTTTCAATGTCGCGACGCGAGGCTAGGCCAAGACGGGCCAGGACCTTTTGCAGCTTTTCGCCGTGGGCAACATGAGGGGTCGTATCTTCGTGCTCGGTCATCTAGGCACCTCCCGGTGTGGCAGTTCCGATTGAAAGGCCGCGCACTATACGCGCACCGATTCGCCAAAGCACTAGTAGCTTAGCAGCCAGAACTGCCGCACAAAGCCGGGGCGCCGGGCGGTCAACAGCTTAGCCTTTATTCAGTGCTTCCAACGCGTCGGCGGTGGCCTGTTGAATGCCGGCCCAGTCGCCATTCTTCAGCGCCGTGCCGTCGATCATCCAGGTGCCGCCCACGCACATGACGTTGGGGAGTGCCAGATATTGCGCAGCATTGGCAGCGTTAACGCCTCCGGTCGGGCAGAAGCGCACATCAGCAAAAGGTCCGCCGAGCGCCTTGATGGCCGCGACGCCGCCGCATATTTCAGCCGGAAACAGCTTGAAGCGGCGGTAACCGAGTGCATAACCGCGCATGATGTCCGATGCGTTGCTGATCCCGGCCAATAGCGGCACAGAGCAGTTGACGCCTGCCTGAAGCAGCTCATCCGTGCAGCCCGGCGAGACGATGAACTGCGCACCCGCGGCTTCGACGTCATCCATCATGCGCTTGTCGAGTACGGTGCCTGCCCCCACGCAGAGTTCGGGCCTCTCCTCGCGCAACCGGCGGATAGCGGTAAGTCCATGCTTCGAGCGCAAGGTGATTTCCAGCGCCGTCAGCCCGCCTGCAGCGAGTGCGTCGGCCAGCGGTAGGATCTGCTCTTCGCTGCCGATGGTAATTACCGGCAGGATGCGAGCTTCGGTACAGATCTTTTCGATCAGTGCGTTTTTCTGGTCCATGGTCATGGGAAGTCCTCGGGCCTCAGGGGCACCAATAGATTTCTAGAGGGGAATGCAGGAATGCACGGATGGGCATTTGCAAGGTTTCGAGGCGCATGGCCTGACGCAGCGTCTCCAGTTTGGACGAGCCCTGGATTGCCAGACACTGGACACGAGCAGATGCCAGCAACGGATAAGTCATGCTGATGCGCTGCATTGGCGGAGTCGGCGCAAGCATCGGTAGACAGCGCTCGCGCCCGTTCTCATCGAGCCCTTGTTCCAACAGCGGACTGTCAGGAAACAACGAAGCGGTATGCCCATCGTTACCCATGCCTAGCACCAGGACGTCGATGGGCTGGCTGAGGTCAGCCAATCGACGATTCGCCAACTGCGCGGCCTGCTCCAGTGTCTCAGCCGGCTGATAAAGGCCGAGCAGCTCTGCATCAGCCGCAGCGTTCTGCAACAGGTGGCGCCGCACCAAGCCTTCATTGCTGTCGGGATCACTGGCGTCAACCCAGCGCTCGTCGGCGAGGCTTATCTGCACCTTCGCCCAGTCCAAACGACGCGCCGACAACGCCTCGAAGAAGGCTATCGGACTGCGCCCACCCGATATCACCAGGCTCGCCCTGCCATGGGTATGGACAGCATATTTCAGCGCCCCGGCGACGCGGTCAGCCAATACCTGCGCCAACTGGTCGGGATCGGGCAGGCTGTGGGCAACCACGCCCGACGGCAGCTCGAGTTCAGAGATCGCCATACCAAGACCTCCCGTCACGTGTGATCAGAGCGATGGACGCCACCGGCCCCCAGGACCCGGCTGGATAAGCCTTCGGCGCATCGCCGAGGCGCGACCAGCCGTCAATGAGTTGATCGCACCATTTCCAGGCGTATTCGATCTCGTCCTTGCGAACGAACAGATTCTGATTGCCTTGCATCACCTCAAGCAGCAGGCGCTCGTAGGCATCGGGAATCCGCGAACTCTTGTAAGTCTCGGAGAAGTTCAGCTGCAGCGGCCCGCTGCGCAGATGCATGCCTTTATCGAGCCCCTGCTCTTTGGTCATGACCTGCAGCGAGATGCCCTCATCCGGCTGCAAGCGGATGATCAAGCGGTTGCTGATCAGCGAGCGCTGCTCAGGTGCGAAGATGTAGAAAGGCGGCTCTTTGAAATGGATGACGATCTGCGAAACCTTCTCACCCATGCGCTTGCCGGTCCGCAGATAGAACGGCACGCCGGACCAGCGCCAGTTGCAGATATCGGCGCGCAGCGCGACGAAGGTTTCGGTGCTGCTTTCGGCGTTGGAGTTTTCCTCCTCCAGATAACCCGGAACCGTCTTGCCGCCGACCGAGCCGGCCACGTACTGGCCGCGCACGACCTGTTTACCCAGACGCTCTGGTGTAATCGGCGCCAAGGCCTTGAGCACTTTCACTTTCTCATCGCGGATGCTGTCGGCGGTGAGGTCGCTCGGCGGGTCCATGGCAATCAGGCACAGCAGTTGTAACAGATGGTTCTGGATCATGTCGCGCAGCTGCCCGGCCTGATCGAAGTAGCCCCAACGCCCTTCGATGCCGACCGTTTCCGCGACGGTAATCTCTACGTGCGAGATGTGATGCTGGTTCCACTGCGTCTCGAACAGGCTGTTGGCGAAGCGCAGCGCAATCAGGTTCTGCACCGTCTCCTTGCCCAGATAATGGTCGATCCGGTAGATACGCGTCTCGGGGAAATATTGCGCCACCGCGTCGTTAACCACGCGCGACGACTCCAGATCATGACCGATGGGCTTTTCCAGCACTACGCGGGTCTGCTCGGCCAACCCGACCGCCGCGAGGTGCTCGCAAATCGCGCCATAAACCGCCGCAGGCGTAGCAAAATAGGCGATCAGCGGCACCTCGCGCGATACCGTTTCGGCCAACGCCGCGTAGTCTTGTGCGCTGCGGAAGTCCATCGTTAGGTACTCCAGCCGCGCCTGAAACCGCGCCAGCGCCGTTTCGTCCAGCTGCGCGGCGGGAACGTAACGGCGTAACGCCTGGGTGATCCGCTCCAGATGAGCCGAGGACTCTCCTTTATCGCGAGAAAGCGCCAATATGCGCGTATCGCTATTGAGGAGTCCCGCTCGATCCAGCTGGTAAAGTGCCGGGAACAGCTTTCGCAGCGCCAGATCGCCCAGGGCGCCGAACAAAGCAAAGGTAGTTGCGTCAACGGTAATAGCAGGCATGTTTTTTGTATTAACCAAATTAGGCTGCGTTACAGGTTTTGTAACCGCAGTTTAAGCAGATAATGTTGTCATTAAAACAACATAACCCGATTTTTTTCGCGCCCGCATCGACTTTTCGCATGCTGCGGACGCGACCCCTTTGAAAGAAGAGACATGGATCGCATGAAAAATCTCTTGGAACAGATAAAAAATCGGCTCGACGAGCTGAACAAAGCGGAACGGAAAGTCGCTGAGGTGATATTGAGCGACCCGCAGCAGGCCACGCGTTACAGCATCGCGGCGCTGGCCCAGACGGCCAAGGTCAGTGAGCCCACGGTCAACCGCTTCTGCCGGTCGTTCGGCGCCGCAGGTTATCCTGCACTCAAGATCCAACTGGCTCAGAGCCTGGCAAGCGGCGCTGCCTACGTCAGTCAGGCCGTGGAGGCCGATGACGGTCCCGAGGCCTATACGCGAAAGATCTTCGGCAGCACCATCGCTTCGCTCGACAGCGCCTGTCAGGCCATCGACCCTCAGGCAATCAGCCACGCCGTAGATTTGATGATTCAGGCACGCCAGGTTCATTTCTTCGGACTCGGCGCCTCTGCATCCGTCGCGCTGGATGCACAGCACAAATTCTTTCGCTTCAACCTTCCGGTGACCGCCCACAGCGACGTGCTCATGCAACGCATGCTGGCGTCGGTAGCGCATACCGGGGATCTTTTCGTGATCATTTCCTATACCGGGCGTACCCGCGAACTGGTGGAGGCCGCAACGATCGCACGCGACAATGGTGCTTCGGTGCTGGGGATGACTGCTGCGGATTCCCAACTGGCCAGGGTCTGCACGCTGAGCCTGGACATACCTCTGCCTGAAGACACCGACATCTATATGCCGATGACCTCACGCATCATTCAACTGACCGTGCTCGACGCGCTGGCCGCTGGCGTGACCTTGCGCCGGGGTGTCGATTTCCAGCCACACCTGCGAAAGATCAAAGAGAGCCTGATGGCGACTCGTTATCCAACTGAAGAGAGCTGATCACTTCTTTTTCTTCCTTGCCTTACCCAGCGCTCTGAGCCGCTCGGCGGCCAACTCGTTGACCGCCGAGCGTTCCTTGTTTTTCATGCCCTTCCAGGCCTTCATCTCGTCCCGGCTGCGTCCGCAGCCGATGCAGATGTCGTCCTTGAGCTTACAAACGCTGATGCAAGGGTTCTTCGCCTTGTCGCCCAAAGCCACCTCCGGTTCAGTTGAGGACTCTACCGCTCGGGTCAGTAGAAGCCCTCTTCACCCAGAGGTTCTAACAAAATCAGGCTATCAGCGTGATCAGTCCCACCAGTATTCGACCTGCACGCCAAAATTCGACCCATGCTGGTCGCCACCGAAGGCTCCGGTGTCCGACAGCGCGGAGCCAGCAGCCATCAGATTGGCCGCATCCTGTGCCGCATCGTTCCACTGGGCATAGGTGTAGTACAGGCGCACTTCCGGACGCGCCCAAAATTCGGGGCCTGCCGGTGACCAAGTTGGCGCCACGGTGAATTTGGTTAGCTTTCGGGTGCCTTCCGGTGCATCAATCTGATCATGTCCGACTTCGGCGACCAGCTTGAATTGCTCGGTCAAGGCATAGACCGGGCGCACGCCAACCGATATCCAATCCTGGTCGCCGCCGTTCTGGCGCTTGTCCTTTTGGTACACCGCCTGGAACTGCCCACCGAAACGCGGCGTCACTTGCCAGTCGAAGAACTCGACCACTCGCCAGCTCGTGTCGCTGCTGCCCAGCGTCACGTCACCGGTATACCCTAGACCCGTGCCCGGCCCTTCGCCGTACTGCACAGCCAAGGTATTGCTGCCTCCCAGGAACCCGATCTGCTTGTGCTGCACCGTAACGGCCCAGCCACTGTTGGCATCGTCACGGTCCGGCTCGTCGATGTAGCTGACGCCGAACTCCAGTTCGCCGCCCGGATTACTGTCGAAGCCGCCGACGTTGAAATCGTGGCGATTGATGTAGTTGTCCTGGAACACACTGTCCTTGCGTGAAAAGGCGTAGCTGTATTTCAGCCCGCCGATTTCGACATCCTCGATACCGGCACCGGTTGCGCTCTGGTTCCAGTAGTAAAAGTCGGAAATATGAATGTCGTTCCGCTTGTAGAAACGTCGCCCTGCCCACAACGAGCCGTTATTCAGCGCCGGTACCTTGCTCCATTCGGCATAGGCCTGCACCAGCCGGGCCCAGCCATGGTCACCGGTGAATTTCGGCGTATGGTCGTATTCGTTGTAGAGCGCCGCCATGCCTTCCACGCTCAGCACCGAACCATCGTCAAGCGTGAACAGATCCTGGCGCAACCCTAACTCAGCGTACTGCTCGCACTCGTTGCCGAGGCGATACTTGGACGGGGCTCCGGGCAATTGGAAACAAGCTTGCGAATCGCTACCGCTCGACTCGCCTACGCCGCTACGCACGTAACCGTTGAAATCCAGTGCCTGAACGGTAAACGGAATGGTGAGACTGCCCAGCGCTACCGCAAGACTCAGGCGTGTGGTTTTTTTCATATCCGCTCCAATTAGCTCTTATTGTTGTTACTGCCGTTGGATTGAGCCGGTGAAGGCTCTCCTTTCCGACCCGCATGTCAGCCTCATGCTCACTGCGGTTCGAGTCGTCATGCCCAGCGGTATTCGTGCAACCGCTAAAGCCATGTATGAATAACATCCGGCCGCGTTCGGCGCCGGTACGCAGACACCCCGCCACCGAGCTTTTTTCATCCGCTCGCAGCAGTCACTCAGCGGGCCACCAATCGTGTAACCGTTCCGTTGCGCCCCGCCGACCCATTCCCCGGAGCGACACCCAACCGCTCACCCGTCTGCGCGTCGAACAACAGAACCTTGTCCGGTTCGAACTGCAGCGTCAACGTTTCGCCGGGATTTGGCGCGGCGTCCGGTGCCAGGCGGCAACAGACCTTGGTCTGGTTGAGGCTGACAAAGATCATGGTGTCCGGTCCGGTCGGCTCGATCACCTGCACCTCTGCACGCAGCGAAGGCAGATTCCCTCCCGCACCGATACCGATCTGCTCGGGCCGTATACCCAGAATCACGTCCCGGCCCTCCAACGACTCGCCTTCGGCGAGCGTCAGCGGCAGTTCGCAGCGATCCTGACCGCTTTCCAGCAGCGCGCTCCAGCCGCTGCCTTGTTTGCTCAGACGCAGCGGCACGAAGTTCATCGGCGGCGAACCGATAAAGCTCGCCACGAAGAGGTTGGCTGGGTTGTTGTATATCTCCTTCGGCGTACCGAACTGCTGGACGATGCCATCTTTCATCACCGCGACCTTGTCGCCGAGCGTCATCGCCTCGATCTGATCGTGGGTGACGTAGACCGTCGTGGTCTTCAGTCGCTGATGCATCAACTTGATTTCGGTGCGCATCTCGACCCGCAGCTTTGCGTCGAGGTTGGACAGCGGCTCATCGAACAGATAAATCTTTGGCCGCCGCGCCAACGCACGCCCCATGGCCACGCGCTGCTGCTGACCGCCGGACAGCTGCGAGGGCTTGCGCTCCAGCAGGTGCTCGATTTGCAGCAACTGGGCGACGCGGGACACTTCCTCTTCGATCTTGGCCGCCGCGACCTTGCGCATCTTCAGGCCAAAGGCAATGTTCTCTCGCACCGTCATGGTCGGGTACAGCGCGTAGGACTGAAACACCATGGCGATGTCCCGATCCTTGGGACTGGCGGTGCTGATGTCGGCACCGTCGACGCGAATTTCCCCACCGGTAATGTCTTCCAGCCCGGCGATGCAGTTCATCAACGTGGATTTGCCGCAACCTGAAGGGCCGACGAGGATCAGGAACTCGCCATCGCCGATCTTCAGATCGATGTCTTTCAGGGTGTCATGCGAGCTACCGGGATAGCTTTTACGAACGTTGCTGAGTTCAAGTGCAGCCATGGTCGCTCTCCTAACCTTTGACCGCGCCGGCCGTAAGCCCGCGCAGGAAATACTTGCCGGCGAGTATGTACACCACCAGCGTTGGCAGCCCGGCGATCATCGCCGCAGCCATATCGACGTTGTATTCCTTGGCGCCCGTGCTGGTGTTGACCAGGTTATTCAGCGCCACGGTGATGGGCTGGGTATCACCACTGGCGAACACCACACCAAACAGAAAGTCGTTCCAGATTTGAGTGAACTGCCAGATCAGGCAGACCATGATGGTCGGGATCGACATGGGCAGCAGAATCCTGCCGAAGATGGTGAAGAATCCCGCCCCGTCCAGCCGTGCGGCGCGAATCAGGGCGTCCGGCACGCTGACGTAGAAGTTACGGAAGAACAGCGTGGTGAAGGCCAGACCGTAGACCAGATGCACCAGCACCAGCCCCGGCGTGGTGTTGGCCAGACCGAGTTGGCCCAGCGTGAAGGACGCCGGCAGCAGAATGACCTGAAACGGTAGAAAGCAGCCGAACAGCAGCAAGCCGAAAAACAGCTGCGAACCTCGGAAGCGCCACATCGCCAGCACATAGCCATTCAGCGCGCCGAGCAACGTGGAGATGATGACGGCGGGCACGGTGATCTTTACCGAGTTCCAAAAATAGCCGCCGACCGCGTCCCATGCCTTGACCCAGCCGATCACCGTCATCACGTCAGGCCAGGAAAGCAGGTTGCCGGTACGGATGTCTTCGGGCGTCTTGAAGCTGGTCAGCAGCATGACCACCAGCGGCACCAGATACACCGCGACAGCCGCCAGCAGCGTCGCGTAAATCGCCACCCGGCTGAATGTCAGGCGCTTTCGCCCTACGAGGCTAGTCATGGCGCTTGTTCCTCAGTTCCGAATAGAGATAGGGCACAACGATGGCCATCACCGCACCGAGCATGAGCATTGCACTGGCGGCGCCGAGCCCCATCTGCCCGCGGGTGAAGGTATGGGCGTACATGAACATCGCCGGCAGATCAGAGGCATAGCCTGGGCCGCCCGCAGTCATTGCCGCCACAAGATCGAATGCCTTGATCGCAATATGCGCGAGGATCATCAGGGCGCTAAAGAACACCGGCCTCAGACTCGGCAGAATGATTCGCAGATAGATGCTCGGCAGGCTCGCCCCGTCGATCTGCGCAGCCCGAACGATGGATTGATCGACTCCGCGCAGGCCCGCCAGGAAAAGCGCCATGACAAAGCCTGAAGCCTGCCAGACCGCGGCGATTACCAGGCAATAGACGACGCGGTCGGGATCTACCAACCAGTCGAAGCGAAACCCTTCCCAGCCCCAGTCACGCAGCATCTTGTCGATCCCGAGCCCGGGATTGAGCAGCCACTTCCAGGCGGTGCCGGTGACGATCATCGACAAGGCCATGGGGTACAGGTAGACGGTGCGAATGAAGCCTTCGCGGCGAATACGTTGGTCCAGCAACACCGCCAGCAGTACGCCGATGACCAGGCTGATGGTGATGAACAGACCGCCGAACACCAGCAGATTCTTGCTCGCCACCCACCAGCGGTCGTTGTTCCAGAGGCGCTCGTATTGCGCCAGCCCGGCCCATTTGTAGCTGGGCATGAAACGCGAGTTGGTGAACGAGAGCAGGAATGTCCAGAAGATGTAACCGTAAAACCCTACCAGCACGATCAACATGCTCGGTGCCAAAACCAGCTTGGGCAACCAGTTTTGCAAGGCATCCAGCGGTGACGCTTTGGTGAAGACGGTGGTTGAGCTCATGTCTGGCTCCGTGGAGATACAGGATCCATAAAGCGGCTCCAATCGTTGTTCATGGGCACGACTTGCCCGTCACGATCAGTCGATGAACTGGCCGTTAGGTTCGGATTGCGCGTGATGGAAAAAAGGGCCGCCGGAGCGGCCAAGCTCCGCTATTGCACCGCTTGAATCGCCGCAGCCAGTTGCTGCGCCGCTTTCTTCGGATCGGCAGAAGGGTCGTTGAAAAAGTTGGTGACCACGTCGAACACCGCACCCTGCACATAGCTGGAGGCCGCCATGCCGTGCGCCAGGCTCGGCACCAGACCAGGGCCTTGCGCCGAGGCTTTGAAGTCCTTCATCGACTGCTGGGCGCAGACATCGAATTCACTCATGTCCTGATCGAGACGCACCGGAATGGAGCCCTTGTTCTGGTTGAAGAACTGCTGGAATTCAGGCTCCAGAACCGTTCGCGCCAGATCCTTCTGAGCCTTGCGATCGTCTTCCTTGCTGAGCTTGAACATCGCCAGCGAGTCGATGTTGTAGGTGAAGCTGCCCTGGGTACCGGGGAACGGCAGGCATTGATAGTCGTCGCCGGCGATCTTGTTCGCCGCGCTCCACTCGCTTTTGGCCCAGTCGCCCATGATCTGCATGCCGGCCTTGCCGTTCATGACCATCGCGGTGGCGCTGTTCCAGTCGCGGCCCGCGGCATTGTTGTCGACATAGCCGCGCAGTTTTTTCAGGGCGGCGAAGGCCTCGACCATCTTGTCGCCGGTGAGCACATCGCGGTCCAGATCGACGAACGCCTTGCGGAAGTCCTCTGGCCCAAGGGTGGCCAACGCCAGGTCTTCGAAAACGGTGCCGTCCTGCCAGGGCTGGCCGCCGTGAGCCAATGGTATGAAGCCGGCAGCCTTGAGCTTGTCCGCTGCGGCGAAAAATTCATCGAGGCTTTGCGGCGGCTTGGCGCCGGCTTTCTCGAACACCTCGGGATTGATCCACAACCAATTGACCCGGTGTACGTTGACCGGCACCGCCACGTAATCGCCGTCGTATTTCATGGCGGTAGAGACTTGCTTGGGCAGCAGCTCATCCCACTTGGCCTGCTCGGCCACGTCGTTGAGATCGGTCAGCAGGCCCAGTTCACCCCACTCTTGGATATCAGGCCCTTTGATCTGAGCGGCGGCCGGCGCATTGCCAGAGACGGCGCGGGTCTTGAGCACTGTCATGGCGGCCTCACCACCGCCACCGGCGACAGCGAAGTCCTTCCAGGTATGACCTTGCTCTTCGACGAGTCGCTGCAGCGTATCGGCGGCGCGTTTTTCACCGCCGGATGTCCACCAATGCAGGACTTCGACCTCACCAGCGTGAGCGAAGGGAACGAGGGAAGCGAGGGATACAGCGGTAACCAGACGATGAATCGTATTCATTGGTTTTCCTTTTCTTTTTGTTTTCGGTGCAAGTCTCTGCTTGCGCTGCACCGATTCTAGGTGCGCCAGAGCCTGCGGCAGGTAACGAAGGGATGGTGAATGGTCACCGTTTGGTTACAAAGCGACCGCGTCTGTAACGGCTGCAACAAGCAGTGATCGGAGGGTGCCTTAATCGGCATGTCGCGGCAGGCTCAAGGTCACACGCAGCCCACCCTCTAGAAGATTGCGCAGGCCGATCTCGCCGCCATGGGCGTGAGCAATATTGCGGGCGATGCCCAGACCGAGGCCATAGCCAGGCTGCTTGGCCGCCAGCCGAAAATTCGGCTCGAAGACCTCCTGCAGCCACGCCTGCGGAACGCCGGGTCCTTCGTCGTCGACATGCAGCACGAAGGTCTCACCGTCATCTTCGATATGCAGGTGCGCGCGCTCGCCATATTTCAGCGCGTTATCCAGCAAGTTGCCGATACAGCGCTTGAGCGCCAGCGGCTTGCCGGCATAGGGCGAGACCGCCTGGCCGTGCACCGTGACTTGGCCGTTGCCAGCGGGTGCGAGGTAGGGTTCGGTGACGCAATCGAGCAGTAGGTTCAGATCCAGCGGCTCGATGTTTTCATGGATGTCGGTGTCCTTGACGCATTGCAATGCGCCCTTGACCAGCAATTCGAGTTCATCGAGATCACGGCTGAACTTGTCTTGCAGAGTTTGCCTCTCCAACAACTCCACTCGCAGACGCAACCGGGTGATCGGCGTGCGCAGGTCATGGGAGATTGCGCTGAACAGCTGGGCGCGCTCGGTCAGATAACGCCCGATGCGCTCGCGCATGCTGTTGAATGCCCGGCTGACCTCGACCACCTCGCTGCCGCCCGCCTCGGGCAGCAGCTCCACTTCGCTACCCAGCGACATCTCCCGTGCCGCCTGGGCCAACCGTTTAAGCGGGCGGCTCTGCCAATGCACGAGAATGCCGATAAACAACAACAGAAAGCTGGTGGTGAGAACGATGAACCAGAGCTGCTGTTTAGGAATGCCCTCGTCTTCCAGGCTGACGTAGGGTGCCGGCATCAGCGATGCGAGATACAGCCACTCGCCAGGCGCGATCTGAATCTGCGTCACCAGTACGGGCGGATTCAGGGGTTCCAGGCTCAGCGCGTAATGCGCCCAGGAGCGCGGCAACTCGTCGAGTTTCAGCCCGCCGTTGAATATCCGCAGATCGTCGGGGCTGACAAAATTGACCGACATGTCCGCGTCGTTGCCGAGGCGTTCGCGAAGCACTGCATCCACTTCTGCCAGCACCGCTTGCTTGCGCTCGGTCGGGGGCAGAATCTGCATGTCCAAAGGTTTGTCATTCAACGATACGAAGAAGCGCGTACCGCCCATGCTGCGCAGTTGATCGAGCACCAGCGGTCGATAGCCCAGCGGCAGCGAGCGGAAATAGCTGACGCTGGCGGACATGGAATGCGCCAGGCTTCGAGCGCTGGTCAGCAGGCCTTCCATCTGGCTCGCGCGCAACTGCGAGACCCAGATGAAGCTCGACAACGCCTGCGCCACCAGCACGACCAGCAGTGTCAGAAAAAGCATCCGGCCGAGCAGCGAGCGCGGCACCGGCAGCCATCGGCGCTTAGCCGAGCGCGTCATGATGCGGCGCGACCTGGGCGGCGAGCAGATAACCACTGCCGCGCACAGTACGGATCAAGCGCGGACACTTGCCGGTGTCGCGCAGCCGCTGGCGCAGGCGGCTGACCGCCATGTCGACGATGCGCTCGAGCGGCATCACTTCGCGCCCGCGCGTAGCATTGGCGATGGTGTCGCGGTCGAGAATCTGCTGCGGGTGATCGAGAAAGAGCTTCAGCAAGGCGAAATCGGCGCCGGACAGCAGCACCTCTTCCCCGTCCTGATGAAACAGCCGGTGGCTGACCATATCCAGCCGCCACTCGTCGAATGCCAACACGTCGCCGGTGCGCTCCTGGCCGAAGTTGACGCGGCGAAGCAGCGCCTTGATCCGCGCCAGCAGCTCGCGAGGACTGAAAGGCTTGCCCAAGTAATCGTCGGCACCCAGCTCCAGCCCGATGACGCGATCGGCCTCATCGGAACTGGCGGTCAGCATGATGATCGGCATCTGAGCCAGACGTTGGTGACCGCGAACCCAGCGGCAGAGGCTGAAGCCATCTTCATCCGGCAGCATCACATCGAGAATGACCAAATCAGCCGGATCGTCGGCCATCGCCTCGCGAAACTGCGCGCCATCGGCCACGGTGCGCACCTGAAAGCCGGATCGGCTGAGGTAGGTGTCCAACAGTTCGCGTATTTCCTGGTCGTCATCGACCAGCAAAATGGATCGTCCGGCCTGGTTCACTCTGCATCCCTTGTTCTCGTTTCGATGCGGCTCAGCGCGCTTCCGGCGTCTCCCCCAGCAATTGCTGCAAGGCAACGCCTGCGCCTTCCAGTCCCGGGTATTCGGCTGTCACCACCCAGACCGGAACGTCGTCAAAGTACCGGCTCATGCAGCCCTTGTCGCGAAAACTTTGGCTAAAGCCGCTGCGCGCGAAGAACTCGACGAAGCGCGGCACTATGCCGCCGGCTATATAGACGCCACCGCGTGCGCCCGTCGTGAGCGTATTGTCGCCGGCGATCCGACCCAGCCAGACGCAGAATTGTTCCAGCACCGCCTCGGCGTAGCCATCGCCCGCCAGTGCAGCGGCGGTGACCTCGGCTGGCGTGGTCAGCCGAGGCAACTCACCATCCAACGCACAACTGGCGCGATAGAGTTCCAGCAACCCGCCACCGCTGAGGATCGCCTCGGCATTCACATGGCCGAGCTTCTCGTGCAGGTGCGCCCATAACGCAGCCTCTCGAGTCGTGCCGATCGGCAGACAGACATGCCCGCCTTCGCCCGGCAACGCGCGCCAGCTACCGTCTTCCAAGGGCAGCAACGTGGCGACGCCGAGCCCGGTGCCGGGCCCGATGACCAGGCGCGCGCGGCCTGCCTCGGATTGCCCGGGGCACACCTCGATCAGTTCGCCCTCGCGCAGGCGGGTCATGCCCAGCGCCATCGCGGTGAAATCATTGATCAGCAGCAGATCGCTCAGCCCGAGATCCTCGCAAAAGGCTTTGCGACTCAAGCGCCAGTGATTGTTGGTGAACGCGAATTCGTCACCGGAAACCGGGCCGGCACAGGCCAGGCAGACCGCCTGAAGCGCCTCGACGCTCTGATCGACGCTGCGCAGATAAGCACGAATGGCATCTTCCGGACGTGGGTACTCAACGGTCGGCAGCACCCGCACCGACTCGATTCGCTGATCGCGCCAGAGCGCGAAGCGAGCGTTGGTGCCGCCAATATCGCCTACCAGCGCCGTCACTTGAGCACCTCCAGCCCGTCGGTAAAGGCACTCGCACCTTTCTCGGCCGGACTGAAGGCCGCCCGCATGAAACCGAACAGTTCACGCCCGCAACCGATTCCCAAATCACTGGGCGCGCTTACAGGCTCACGGCTGTCGAACTCGGCCTGGTCGACCAGTACGCGCAACTCGCCCGTCTCACCGTCCACCCGGATGATGTCGCCGTCACGCAGGCGACACAGCGGCCCGCCATCCAGCGCCTCGGGACTGACGTGAATGGCCGCCGGCACCTTGCCCGACGCGCCGGACATCCGGCCGTCTGTAACCAGTGCCACCTTGTGACCGCGATCCTGCAAAACACCGAGGAACGGCGTTAGTTTGTGGAGCTCCGGCATGCCATTGGCCTTCGGTCCCTGGAAGCGCACCACGGCGACGAAGTCCCGCTCCAGCTCGCCGTTCTTGAACGCCTGGGCCAGCTCGCTCTGATCGGCGAACACGCGCGCAGGGGCTTCGACTACACGGTGCTCGGGCGCAACTGCCGAAATCTTGGTCACGCTGCGACCGAGGTTGCCTTCCAGCACGCGCAGGCCGCCTTCGGCCGAGAACGGACGCTCGGCCGAACGCAGGATCGTTTCGTCGAGGCTGTTAGCCGGCCCTTCCCTCCAGACCAGCGCTTCGCCATCGAGGAAAGGCTCCTGGGTGTATCGCTTCAATCCCTGCCCTACGACGGTGTAAACGTCCTCGTGCAGCAGGCCGGCGTCCAGCAGGGTGCGGACCATGAAGGGCACACCGCCACACGCATGGAAATGGTTCACGTCAGCCTGACCATTGGGATAGACCTTCGCCAACGTCGGCGTCACCGCCGAAATGTCCGCCATGTCTTGCCAGGTCAGCTGGATGCCGGCGGCCTGGGCAAATGCCGGGATATGCAGCGTGTGGTTGGTCGAGCCACCCGTGGCATTGAGCGCCACCACCGAATTGATGATCGCCTTCTCGTCGACGATCTTGCACAGCGGAAGATAATTACCGGACTGAGGCGTCAGGCGAGCCACCTGGCGCGCCGCCTCGCGGGTCAGCTCGTCGCGCAGCGGCGTATAAGGATTGACGAAGGACGACCCCGGCAAGTGCAGGCCCATGATCTCCATCACCACCTGATTGGTGTTCGCCGTGCCGTAGAAGGTGCAGGTGCCAGGGCTGTGGTAGGACGCCATTTCCGACTCCAGCAGCTCCTCGCGGCTGGCCTTGCCTTCGGCGTAACGCTGACGAACCTCGGCTTTCTGCTTGTTCGGAATGCCCGACGGCATCGGCCCGCCCGGTACGAATACCGCTGGCAGATGGCCGAAGCGCAAGGCACCAATCATCAGCCCCGGAATGATCTTGTCGCAGATACCCAGATACAACGCCGCATCGAACATGTTGTGTGACAGTGCGATGGCAGTGGCCATGGCGATTACTTCACGACTGGCCAGGCTCAGTTCCATCCCCGCCTCGCCCTGGGTCACGCCGTCGCACATGGCCGGCACGCCGCCGGCGAACTGCCCGACCGAACCGACGTCACGCAGCGCCTGCTTGATGATTTCGGGAAAGTGCTCGTACGGCTGGTGCGCCGACAACATGTCGTTGTAGGACGAGACGATAGCCACGTTGGCCTCGTTCATCAGGCGCAGCTTCTGCTTGTCGCCAGCGGATGCACAACCGGCCACGCCATGGGCGAAGTTGGCGCACTGGAGCCTGCCACGTTGAGGTCCATCGCTCGCGGCACCGGCCATCTGGGCTAGATAGCGCTGTCGGGTCGGCCGGCTGCGCTCGATCAAACGTTCGGTAACCTCTTGAATCCGCGGGTGCATGCCATCACTCCTGCTTATTAATCTTTGGTTTTATCAACAAAACAACATGGATACGGGCTTGATTTCTATTCTGACAGGAATAATCTTGTCATTCCCACAACAAAATCCAATCAGGACCCCATTTATGACTATTCGCATCGCCATTAACGGCTTCGGTCGTATCGGACGCAATGTTCTCCGCGCTCTTTACAGCTCGAGCCACCGTGAGCATATGCAGGTCGTGGCGATCAACGACCTCGGCAGCTCGGCGATGAATGCTCACCTTTTGCAGTACGACAGCGTTCACGGCTATTTCGACGCAAAAGTAGAGGTCGGCGATGACTGCCTGGTGGTCAACGGCGATTCGATCGCCGTATCTGCGATCCGCAATCCGGCCGAGCTTCCCTGGCGTCAGCACGGGGTCGATGTGGTGTTCGAGTGTACCGGCCTCTTCACCTCTCGCGAAAAGGCCAGCGCTCACCTCGAAGCTGGTGCTGCCAAGGTCATCATTTCCGCTCCGGCCTCCGGCGCCGATGCCACCATCGTCTATGGCGTCAACCACGACATCCTGCGTCAGTCGCACCAGATCATTTCCAACGCGTCGTGCACCACCAACTGCCTGGCTCCGGTCGCCCAGGTGCTGTCACAGGCGTACGGGATCGAGCACGGCCTGATGACTACCATTCACGCCTACACCAACGACCAGAACCTGTCCGACGTCTACCACAGCGACCCCTACCGTGCGCGATCGGCTACCCAGTCGATGATTCCCACCAAGACCGGCGCCGCCGAAGCCGTTGGCCTGGTGCTGCCGGAACTGGCAGGCAAGCTGACCGGCATGGCGGTGCGCGTACCGGTAATCAACGTCTCCCTGGTGGATCTGACACTGGAACTCAGCCGCGAAACCAGTGCGGACGAGGTCAACGCACTGATGCTGGACGCCAGTCAGCACTCGCCGGTCCTGGCCTGCAACTCGCTGCCGCTGGTTTCCTGCGACTTCAACCACAACCCGAAGTCCTCCATTTTCGACACCAACCACACCAAGGTTAGCGGACGCCTGCTGAAAGTGATGGCCTGGTACGACAATGAGTGGGGCTTCTCCAACCGGATGCTGGATACCTGCCGCGCGCTCTACGAAGCGCCATAACCAGCGTCCAGACGCCAATATCGGCTCAGCAAGCCAGGGAAGAAGATGAATCGTATCGATTTCGTTACCGCGACACTGCCGGCCCGCAAGCGCATCGCGCTGGTCGCGCATGACCACTGCAAGGAACCTTTGCTAGCCTGGGCCGAGCGGCAGAAGGAACAGCTGGCGAAGCACGAATTGCTCGCCACCGGCACCACCGGTCTGCTGCTCGGGCAGCGCCTGGGCCTGCCGGTGGAGTGCATGATCAGCGGCCCGCTAGGTGGCGACCAGCAGATCGGCGCGCGCATCGCTGAACGGCGGATCGATATGCTGGTGTTTTTCTGGGACCCCTTCGAACCGCAGCCGCATGACCCGGACGTTAAAGCGCTGCTGCGGGTCGCCGCGGTGTGGAATATTCCGCTAGCGGCCAACGAGAGCAGTGCTGATTATCTGCTCTCCAGCCCGCTGCTGAATCAGGCCCACAGCCTGAGCATTCCGGACTACGCCAGTTACCTGGCAGGGCGCCAGCCCAAGCCTTAATAGTCCTACCGATCCTCGTCTGGAATACGTAGGCTTTCATCTTCAGGTTCGGCAGCGTCGCGCAAGTCGTCGAAGTCTGTCTTGAGGCCGGTTTCCATGCTGTCCAGCTCTGCCAGCAGGCTGCGGAAACTGGTCTGCTCGCGCGGCGCTTCAGGCTCCAGATCAGCGCGCGCCTGCAAAGCCGCAGGCACGGGGGCTTCTTCGACATCCACCGGTAGCGGCTCGGGCTCCATTTCGCGCAGCACCGCCAACGGCGGCAGCTCATCGAGGCTCTTCAAATTGAAATGATCGAGAAACTGCCTGGTGGTGGCGAACATCGCTGGCCGTCCCGGCACGTCGCGATGACCCACGACGCGCACCCATTCACGCTCCAGCAGCGTCTTCACGATCTGGCTGTTGACCGCGACGCCACGCACGTCCTCGATCTCGCCACGCGTGATTGGCTGGCGGTAGGCGATCAGTACCAAGGTTTCCAGCAGCGCGCGTGAATAGCGCTGCGGTCGCTCCTCCCATAGCCGCCCCACCCAGGGCGAAAAGCGCTCGCGAACCTGCAGGCGATAGCCACTGGCGACCTCCTTGAGCTCGAACGCGCGGTCCTTGCAGGATTTTTCCAGCACGGCCAGCGCCTTGCGTAGCAGCGAGGGCGCAGGCCGCTCGGCTTCATCGAACAGCTCGGCCATTCGCTCGAGCGACATCGGCTTGCCCGAGGCCAGCAAAAAGGCTTCGAGCAGCGAAGCGAGATCCTTGGGATCGGAAAGATTCAACCTGTATTACCTCGTCTCATCCGTGTGCATCATTCGACCCGGGCGCGAACGTGAATGGGCGCGAAGGCCTCGTTCTGCACCAGCTCGACCAACGATTCCTTGACCAGTTCGAGCACCGCCATGAAGGTCACCACCACGCCGAGCCGGCCTTCCTCCAGCGTGAACAACGCGACGAAGGGCACGAATGCCCCGCCCTTGAGGCGCTCCAGCACATCGCTCATGCGCTCGCGGGTCGAGAGCGTCTCGCGGGTGACCTGATGGCTTTCGAACATGTCGGCACGGCGCAGCACTTCGGCCATGGAAATCAGCAGCTCCTCCAGACTGACCTCGGGCAACAACTTGCGCGCCCGCGCATCTGGCGCGTCCAATCGCGGCACGTGCAGCTCGCGGCCAACCCGCGGCAACTCGTCCAGATCCTCCGAAGCCGTCTTGAAGCGCTCGTACTCCTGCAAGCGGCGTATCAGCTCGGCACGCGGATCGAGCCCGTCCTCCTCCACTTCGGCCGAACGCGGCAGCAGCATGCGCGACTTGATCTCGGCCAGTATCGCCGCCATCACCAGGTATTCAGCCGCCAGCTCCAGGCGCACTGCCTTCATCAGCTCGACGTAGCCCATGTACTGGCGGGTGATTTCCGCTACCGGTATATCAAGGATGTCGATGTTCTGCTTGCGGATCAGATAGAGCAGCAAATCCAGCGGCCCTTCGAACGCTTCGAGAAACACTTCCAGCGCATCCGGCGGAATATAGAGATCCTGCGGCAGCTCGTTGAAGGCCTCACCGTAGACCAGCGCCAGCCGCAGCTGCTCACCGGGCGCATCGATCGTCGCCTCGGCCTGGGTTTCCTGCATGCGTTCTCCACGAAACGAAGGGGATATCGGAAGCGGCGATAGCTTATGCCGGTCGCCGCCTGGGCGCTACGAGGCCATTGATGGTTGGTCGCCGCGCCAGGTTTCAGCGGTAATTCAGGCCCATGGCCTGACGCACCACCACCAGCGTTTCGCGGGCTTCATCGCGGGCCTGCTCGGCGCCCTCGGCAAGGATGCTTCGCACCAGGTCCGGATTCTGCTCGTAGTCCTGAGCCCGTTCCTGTAGCGGTGCTAGCTCGAGCTTGATCGCTTCGATCAGCGGCGCTTTGCACTCCAGGCAGCCGATACCCGCACTGCGGCAGCCCTGTTCTGCCCACTGGCAGACATCCTCCGCTGAATGCGAAAGATGCATCGACCACACTGGGCAACGCGTCGGTTCACCGGGATCTTGACGATGCACTCGCGCCGGATCGGTGGGCATGCGCTTGATCTTTTCCTCGATCTCGACAGGCGTGTCGCGCAGAAAGATGGAGTTACTGGCCGATTTGGCCATCTTGCCGCCATCCAGTCCCGACAGTTTCGGAGAGTCGCTCAATAACGCCTGGGGCTCGGGTAACAACAGTCGGCCGCTTCCTTCCAGATAGCCGAACAGACGTTCCTGGTCGCCGATGGTGATGGTCTGCTGGTCCTTGAGCAGCGCGCGGGCGGTATTCAGCGCGTCGAGATCGCCCTGCTCCTGATAGTTTCTGCGCAGGCTGACGTAGAGTTTGGAGCTCTTTTTGCCGAGCTTGCGGATGGCCGCTTCGGCCTTTGCCTCGAAATCTTCTTCGCTGCCGTAGAGGTGATTGAACCGCCGCGCGACTTCGCGGGCGAATTCGATATGCGGCAACTGGTCCGCCCCCACCGGCACGACTCCGGCGCGATAGGCAAGAATGTCCGCAGCCTGGAGCAGCGGGTAACCGAGGAAGCCGTACGTATCGCCATCCTTGTGCTGCGAATCGAGCTGCTGCTCCTTGTAAGACGGTATGCGCTCCAGCCAGGGCAACGGGCAGATCATCGACAACAGCAGATGCAACTCGGCGTGCTCGATCACCTGGGACTGGATGAACATGGTTGCCGAGCTTGGGCTGACCCCGGCCGCCAGCCAGTCGACAGCCATTTCCTGCACATTGCGCGCGATATCGCTACCCGCCGCATGATCGGTGGTCAGCGCATGCCAATCGACGATGCAGAAGAAACACTGATATTCATGCTGCATCCTTACCCAGTTCTTCAGTACGCCGTGGTAATGACCGAGATGAAGACGGCCGCTGGGCCGCATGCCGGACACCACACGTCGCTGCGATTCCATGGAACTCAAAAGGGTTTCCTTCGTAGGTTTCGAAAAAGCCGAGCCGGGCTATCCGGCAAACGCTGCCGGGTCGCCGCAACCGACACGTAGCACTTGCGGATCGCCGTCCACCAAACTAATCACCGTGGAGGCTTCGATGCCACCGTAACCGCCGTCGATGATCAGGTCTACCTGATGTTCCAACGCATCGCGCATTTCATAAGGATCGCTCATCGGCTCGGTTTCCCCCGGCAGAATGAGACTGACGCTCATCAGTGGCTCACCCAGCTCGGCGAGTAGCGCCTGAGCGATCGGCTGCGCAGGGACCCGCAGCCCAATGGTGCGACGCTTAGGATGCAGCAACATGCGCGGCACCTCGCGCGTCGCGTTGAGGATGATGGTGTAGGGGCCGGGAAGATGCGTCTTCAGCAGACGGAACGCCGATGTGTCGACCTTGGCGAACAGCCCTAGCTGGGACAGATCGCGGCAGACCAGCGTGAAATTGTGCTTGTCATCCAGTTGACGCAAGCGGCGAATGCGCTCGATCCCGGCCTTGTTGCCCATCGAACAACCGATGGCGTAGGACGAATCGGTGGGGTAGATCACCACGCCGCCATTACGGATGATTTCCACGGCCTGCTTGATCAACCGGGACTGCGGATTTTCGGGATGTATCTGAAAGAACTGGCTCATGAATACTCCGTGCTCAGCTGGCAGCAGTTTCGCCTGGCCCATGATCGAAATGCCTCCAAAGCGGTTGCAGATCTTCCGGTAATGTCCGATACAGCCCCAGCTCCGACCAGTCGCCGGGCGCATGAAAATCGCTGCCGATGCTTGCCATCAGGCCGAATTCGCGCGCCAGTATCGAAAGCCCGCCGACCTGCTCGAGCGGCTGCATGCCGTTGACAACCTCCAGCGCATGGCCGCCAGCCTGGGCGAATTCGCTCACCAGACGTCGACGCTTGCTCCGAGTGAAGTCGTATTGCCAGGGATGCGCCAGGCTGATCCAGGCTCCGGCATCCCGCAACGTCATCACGGTTTGCTCGAGGCTCGGCCAGTGCTGTTTGACGTCGCCGAGTTTGCCGGACCCCAGCCACTTGCGAAACGCTTCGGCGCGGTCACGCACATGGCCTGCGCGCACCAGGAATTCAGCAAAATGAGGGCGTGCCGGGGCGTTGTCGCTGTCGCCCAGCTCTTGCTGAAAAGCACGCGCACCTTCCATCGCTCCAGGCATGCCTTTGGCTTCCAGGCGCTGAGCGATGAGCTCCGCCCGCTGCCAGCGCCCACTGTGCAATTGCGCAATGGCCTGCTGCAGCGCGACCGCATCCCGGCGAAACGCGTAGCCGAGCACATGGATGGTCGCACCGCCCCATTGGCACGAAAGCTCGATGCCATTGACCAACCGAATGCCCAGCGAATCCGCCACTGTACGAGCCGCATCGAGCCCTTCCAGCGTGTCGTGATCGGTCAGCGCGAGCAGTTCGATACCGCGTGCATGTGCCCGCTCCACCAGCGCAGCAGGCGCCAGCGCGCCATCCGATGCGGTGCTGTGGCAATGCAGATCAACAATCATTCGATACCTATTTCAGTCAGGGCTTGGTCAGTCAGCGCTTGGCGGCTTTCTATGTTGACCGTCATGGCCAGTGCTCGTGCCGTTATCAAGCCTGGCAAAAGCTTACGTCGCATCCAGGAAATGACCTGCGGACAGCATTTCGCCAAAAGCACGGTTTGCTATTATGCCGCCCACTTGCCGCTTCTGGCTTGCTCCGCAGAACATATCGTCGAGGTCATGCCGCGGTTGTTTCTGACGCCGCCGACACCTCAGGTGGTCTACCCCGCCGTATGCATCCGAATCTGAACAATCCTGGAGTCAACATGCTTTACGCCATCATTGCTACCGACGTACCCGGCTCGCTGGAAAATCGCCTGGCGTCGCGCCCGGCTCATCTGGCGCGTCTCGAACAACTGAAAGCCGAAGGCCGCATGGTCCTGGCCGGGCCACATCCGGCGATCGACAGCAATGACCCGGGCGCTGCCGGCTTCAGCGGAAGCCTGGTGGTCGCCGAGTTCGAATCGCTGCAAGCCGCCGAAGAATGGGCCGCCGCCGATCCATACAAGGCCGCCGGCGTGTACGGCGATGTGGTGGTCAAGCCTTTCAAGCAAGTCTTTCCCTGATACGTTCCGTGTATCTGTAAGCCGCAGGGTTTCCGCGGCCCGTTGAAGAAAAGGAGTTCCGATGCGCCAAGGTTTACCGTCCCTGCTGCTTGCCCTGAGTTTCGCCATGTCGTATGTGCATGCCGATGAAGGCTCGTCCGATCCGGCCGCCGCTAGGCAAACCGGGCTGGAGCAACACCTGCCTGAGGATGAACGGCAGCGCAGAGAACCGAGCGATGGCCCAGGTATAACCGTTACCGATGCCCAACTGGCGCAACTGCGCCGGGAAAACCAGCAACTGCGCATGCAACTGCAGCGCGTGCAGCCGCAGCAGACGCGCTGGCTGAACGACCAGCAACAGTGGTTCGCTGTTGGCGGAGGCGTCGGCGTGCTGGGTTTCCTGCTCGGCGTCCTGACCACCCGGGGCCGTCGCCGTCGGCAATGGCTCAATTGAAGCGGATGCGAACGAAACATGAGTGAACTGCTGCTGATCGATGACGACGAGGAGCTCTGCGAGCTGCTCGTGAGCTGGCTGGCTCAGGAAGGATTCGTCGCCCGCGCCTGCCATGATGGCCAGAGCGCCCGTGCAGCCCTGGCCGAACACCAGCCCGCGGCGGTAGTGCTAGACGTGATGCTGCCCGACGGCAGCGGCCTGGAATTGCTCAAACAACTGCGCAGCGAACACCGCGACCTGCCGGTGCTCATGCTTTCGGGCCGCGGCGAGCCGCTGGATCGCATTCTTGGCCTGGAACTGGGCGCCGACGACTATCTGGCCAAACCCTGCGACCCGCGTGAACTCACCGCCCGACTGCGCGCCGTGCTGCGCCGCACCCAACCGGCGAGCGCGCCGACCCAGTTGGAACTGGGCGACCTTTGTTACAGCCCCGCCCGAGGCATTGCCAATGTCGGTGAACATGAAGTGACGCTGACCCTTTCCGAGGGACGGATTCTCGAAGCGCTGCTCAGCCAGCCCGGCGAGCCCCTGGACAAGCAGGCGCTGGCGCAACTCGCCCTTGGTCGCAAACTGACTCTGTATGACCGCAGCCTCGACATGCACGTTAGTAATCTGCGCCGCAAACTCGGCCCACATCCTGACGGACGCCCACGCATCGTCGCGCTGCGCAGCCGTGGCTATCTTTACGCCTCCTGACTGGCTTTACTGAGCCTTTACCCTGCCCTGACCGCTCTTGACCTTGCGCACCCTAGACTGAACTCATCCGGTCGAAGCCCGACGAGCACAAGCTCCACGGCGATCGGTTCCCTTACCCAGGAGAGATTTCATGATGCGCAAGACTCTAATCGCCGTGCTTTTCGCCTCTACCCTGCCCGCCCTCGCCATGGCGATGCCCGACGGCAATCATCGCCACCACGACGGTAAACATGCCCCCTTCGAACAGCTGGACCTGACCAAGGAGCAGAAGCGGGAAATGCGCGAGCTGATGGGCAAGCAGATGCAGAATCATCGCCAGATCACTCAACGCTACCTCGACAAACTGCCTGAAGCCGAGCGCAAGGCCATGCAGGACGAGCTGAAGTCCAGCAAGGAGAACACGCACAAGCAAATCCGCAACCTGCTCAAGCCCGAGCAGCAGAAACAGTTCGATGAAATGCACGAGAAAATGGAAGCCAAGCGCGCAGAACGCGCCGAGTTCAAACAGTGGAAAGCCGAGCGCGAGAAGAAGAGCTGACCCCTAGGGTCTGTTCCCGTTTCGTCGCGAGCCGCGTTGCAGCGCCAAATGGCGCCAGGCAAGGCGCGGGACGCAGGTAATGGTCACTCCCTTACCAAGTCCCGCAACGCCGCATGGCACCATTTACCGCGCAATCCTTCGGGCCGGGCGGCGCGGCCGCGTACGACACTGGAACAGACCCTAGTAATCTGTGTGGCTAGTTCATTTAGTCAATTTCGGCGTACAGGCCACTAACTGAAACCAATCCGCCCGGCGCTCATCTCACCGATGCTCGCCGGGCTTTGCCGTGGAGACTGACTGGTGCGATCCCTGTTCTGGCGCATCCTTGCAACATTCTGGCTGGCCATCGCGTTGGTGGCAGGCCTCGCCATGCTGCTGGGGCATGCGCTGAATCAGGACACCTGGATCGTCAACCGGCATCCGGGCGTGACGGGGCTCGCCGAGCTGTGGACGAAAGTCTATGAGCGCCAGGGCCCGCTTCCAGCGCAATTTCTCCTCGAACGCCATCGGCAACGCTTCCATATCGACATACAAGTGCTGGCCGAAAATGGTCAGCCGGTCATTCGTGGGACGTTTCCGGCGCGTGCCGCAGCGTTCGAGGCCCGCCAGGAACATCGCTCGGGGCGTCTGCCCTGGCGCAGACTGACGACCGACTACACCAGCCCGCTCAGCGGCGAAACCTATCTGTTCATTTACCGCATTCCCAACTCGGAATTGCAGGCATGGCATCGCGGCAGCCTGTTCTGGCCGTTGAGCGCGATAGCCATCGCACTGGTCGTGCTGACCGGCTTCAGCCTGTTGCTCACGCTGTCCATCACTCGCCCGCTCGACCGCCTGCGCGGCGCCGTGCACGATCTCGGACAGACCGCCTACCAACAGAACTCGCTTGCTCGCCTGGCCACTCGACGCGATGAGCTTGGTGTATTGGCCAAGGACTTCAACCGCATGGGCGCTCGGCTGCAAAGCCTGATCGGCAGCCAGCGACAGCTGCTACGCGACGTCTCCCACGAATTGCGCTCGCCGCTCGCACGCCTGCGCATCGCCCTGGCGCTCGCGGAGCGGGCGACACCAGCGGAACGTGAAGTCATCTGGCCACGGTTGGCCAGGGAATGCGACCGGCTGGAAGCGCTGATCAGCGAAATTCTCGAATTGGCACGTCTGGACGCCGAACCGGGCATGACATCGGCTATCGATCTACCGCTGGTATTCGAACAGCTGGAAGAAAACGCAAGCATCGTATCGCCAGCCCAGCGCATCGAGACCCTGATGGAAACCGATAAGGAACTGCACGGCTGGCCGAGCATGCTTGAGCGTGCACTGGATAATCTGCTGCGCAATGCGCTGCGCTTCAATCCAGAAGGCTCACCGATCGAGCTACGCGCCCGCACCGAGGACGACTGCCTGCTGCTGAGCGTTCGCGATCACGGTCCGGGCGTGGACGAGGCGCATCTGGCGCGCTTGAGCGAACCGTTCTTCCGCGCTCCGGGACAGACCACCGCCGGCCACGGGCTGGGCCTGGCAATTGCCCGCCGCGCCGCCGAACGGCATGGTGGCGAGCTCCTGCTGGACAATCATCCCGATGGCGGTTTCATCGCCAGCCTAAAGCTTCCGCTGGACTCGCCAGGGCTAAAGCTGCCGCGTCCTGATTGACGTTATTCCGCCGCCCCGCTCCATTGGCTGACGAAATCTCGAGGGTCCAGCTCGGGCGGGATTCGCGTACCGCCTTCCGGCGTTCCCAGGTAGATGAAGCCGAGCACCTGCTCGTTTTCCATCAGACCTAGTTGCCGAGCCACGTGTCGGTCGTAGGCAAACTCGCCGGTACGCCAGACCGCACCCAGGCCTTGGGCATGTGCCGCCAACAACAAACCGTGCGCCGCGCAGCTGGCCGCGAGCACCTGTTCGGAATCGGGGACCTTCGGATGAGGCAGCATTCGCGCAACGACCACCACCATCATCGGCGCTCGCAACGGCATCTTGCGTGCCTTGCGTAACGCTTCGTCCGAAGCGTCCGGCTGGCGCAGGCCAAGCGCCTCGGCGTATAGCTCACCCAGGCGCTCGCGCGCCTCACCCTGAATGGTCAGGAAACGCCACGGGCGAAGCTGGCCGTGATCCGGCGCGCGCAGCGCAGCGCGAAAAAGCAGATCCAGCTGGGCCTCGGTCGGCGCCGGATCGACGAGTCGCGTAACGGAAACGCGATTGAGCAGCAGGTCGAGAGCATCCATTGAATACCTCCAGAAAACGAGTCGGCCATTCTAGGGTCTGTTGACGTTTCGTTGCGAGCCGCGTTGCTGCGTCAAATGTCGCCAGGCCGGGCGCGGGACGCAGGTAATGGTTGTTCCCTTACCAAGTCCCGCAACGCCGCATGGCGACATTTGCCGCGCAACCCTTCGGGCCGGGCCTGTTTTTGCGATGCGGCGTTTCTCGTCGCTCATTTGGAACAACCAAACTTCACTCCTCGTGCCTTGCCTCGCGCAAAAACAGGCTCCGGCGCGGCCGCGAACGAAACGTCAACAGACCCTAGCGCTGCGAGTCTCGTTGTCGACGCTACGAACCAGCCCGAATTTTCGGTCGTTCGGTTGCCCTCGTGCTGGCGTCAGGCCACTCGATCCGGCGACAGATGCGGCTCCAGCGGCGGTGTCAGCGGAGGCAAGCCATGGGCTGCCCGAGCCGCGTCGCAATGGGCGTTGTGCTGGCCGTCAACCCAGGACGCCTCGAATTCGCGGCAGGTGCTCGAGCGCTGCTCATACATCGTGCAGCGCACTCCGCATCCAACATCGCCCAGCAACCCGACGCATCGCGCAGGGCTGGTTTCGGTGCCGCGCATCGCAACGAGAAACGGGCTGACCTGCACGGTCGCGCCATCGGGAACGGTACCGCCGGACGAGGCGCATTCGCCCCAGAAAAAAGACACACGAAAATGCGCGCAGCAGGCGCCACACGTAAGGCAAGAATTGTCGATCGACATGGAAGGTGAACACCCAGAAGCCGGGAAAGGGCCGGCGCCCGAGCGGTTATTTTATTCATCGCAACGGCCTTGGGAAGGGCCGCCCACGGGGCGCCGCGAAAGATTTATCAGAAGACCGATAGCCGGTTTACTGGCAGCGCGAGCCGCGTAGAATGGCGGGTCTGTTTTCGAGCCGAGCAGCATCACACATGGCCCTGCCGACCCTGCGCATCATCGGTTTCATTCTCGGCATTTTCCTGATCACACTTGCAATCAGCATGGTCGTTCCGATGATCACGCTGTTGGCGTTCGACCGTACCGACGATCTTCAGGCGTTTCTCTGGGCCAGCCTCATCACCTTTGGCTCCGGCATCGGGCTGATCGCCCCCGGGCGCCCGACATCTGCTCAGATGCGCCCGCGTGACATGTACTTCCTGACCACCGTCAGCTGGCTGGTGGTTTGCTGTTTCGCCGCGCTACCCATGATGCTAATCCAGCACATGAGTTATACCGACGCGTTCTTCGAAACGATGTCAGGCATTACGACCACAGGCGCGACTGTGATCTCGGGCCTGGATTCGGCTTCACCCGGCCTGCTGATGTGGCGTTCCATGTTGCAATGGCTCGGCGGCATCGGCTTCATCGGCATGGCGGTGGCGATTCTGCCGTTGCTTCGAATCGGCGGCATGCGGCTGTTCCAGACCGAATCCTCCGACTGGTCGTCGCAGAAGGCGATGCCGCGCTCGCACGTCATGGTTAAGTGGATACTGATCGTCTACCTTGCGCTCACCTTGCTCTGCGGCACGGCCTATTGGCTGAGCGGGATGACGCCGTTCGAAGCCATCAACCATTCGATGACTACCATCTCCACCGCTGGCTTTTCCACCTCCGACAGCTCCATGGCCAAGTTCACGCCCGCGGCGCACTGGGTAGCCGTGGTCTTCATGATTCTAGGCGGGCTGCCTTTTATCCTGATCGTCTCGACCATACGCGGAAACCGCTACGCCCTGATTCGGGACCAGCAGGTGCAGGGCTTCGTCGGCGTATTGCTGATCATGTGCCTGGCGTTCGCGATCTGGCTGACGCTCAACTCCGACTACCCCTTCTCCGAGGCGCTGCGCATCGTCTCGGTGAACGTGGTTTCGGTGGTCACAACCACTGGGTTCGCGCTGGGCGACTACACGCTCTGGGGCGATTTCGCGGTGCTGGCGTTCTTCTATCTGACCTTTATCGGCGGCTGTTCCGGCTCGACGTCCGGCGGTCTGAAGATCTTCCGGTTCCAGGTTGCCTACTCCCTGCTACGAGCCAACTTGGCGCAGCTCGTACATCCACGCGCCGTCATCAAGCAGCAATACAACAGGCACACGCTCGACGAGGAAATCGTCCGGTCGATCCTGACCTTTTCGTTCTTTTTCACCATCACCATCGGCGCCCTGGCCCTGGCACTCGCCCTGCTGGGCCTGGACATGCTGACGGCACTTACCGCCGCGGCAACCGCCGTCTGTAACGTGGGGCCTGGCCTGGGGCCCATCATCGGTCCGGCCGGCAATTTCTCGACCCTGCCGGATACCGCCAAATGGCTGCTGTCAGGCGGTATGCTGCTGGGTCGTCTGGAGATCATCACCGTACTGGTGATGCTGACTCCATCGTTCTGGCGCCACTGATCACGTCTCGCCAATATCCTCGTTCCACAGCTCAGGGCTGTTGGCGATGAAGTCGCGCATCATCTCGACGCAGCTTTCGTCCTGCAGCACCTGGACCTCGACGCCGCGACCGCGCAGCAGCAGCTCTTCGCCCATGAAGGTCTGGTTCTCGCCGATGACCACTTTCGGGATGCCGTACAGCAGGATGGCCCCGCTGCACATCGAGCAAGGCGACAGCGTGGTATAGAGGATCGACTCGGCATAAACGCTCGCCGCTTGCCGTCCGGCGTTTTCGAACGCATCCATCTCTCCGTGCAACACGGCACTGCCTTGCTGAACCCGACGGTTATGACCGCGGCCTATGATCTGCCCCTTGTGAACGATCACCGAACCGATGGGTATGCCGCCCTCGGCCAGCCCCTTTTTTGCCTCATCGATTGCCGCTTGCATGAAAGCGTCCATCCACTTGCTCCTGTGCTTGAAAACATTCCTTGGCGCAACGTTGCACCAGCTATCTGAACTGCGATCAGGCCACGTCGCCCTTGCGCTTGAAAAGACGGCCGCCTAACGTGACTGCCGCGAGTGTCAGGCCACCGACCAGAACGCCGAAAGCAGCATCCAGCAGCGTTGGCAACAACCCGGCCAACACCGAACCGATATAGGGCAGCGCCACCGTGTGCTCGGCGCTGTTCTCGATGAAATGATGGATCGCCTTGATGCCATGGGTGAGGATGCCACCGCCGACCATGAACATGGCTGCTGTACCGATCACCGACAGCGATTTCATCAGCCACGGCGCGACCAACAGAATGCCCCGCCCCAGCGCCTGAGCCGCGCCGCTGGCGCTTTTGCTCAACGCCAGGCCGGCGTCGTCCAGCTTGACGATGCCGGCAACCAGCCCGTACACGCCGGCGGTCATGATGATCGCAATGCCCGCGAGGACCACCACCTGCTCGGCAAAGGTCGCGGCAGCCACCGTACCCAGGGTGATGGCGATGATCTCGGCCGAGAGGATGAAATCGGTGCGCACCGCGCCGCTGATCTTGTCCCGCTCGAACGCCACCATGTCGACATTCGGGTTGGCCAGCGCCTCGAGCTGCTGCGCCTGATGATGGTCGTCCCGATGCAGGAAGCGGTGCGCAAGCTTCTCGAAGCCTTCGTAACAGAGGAACGCGCCACCTAGCATCAGCAACGGTGTAATTGCCCAGGGAATGAACGCGCTGATCAACAAAGCAGCCGGCACGAGGATGAGCTTGTTGCGCATCGAACCCTTGGCCACCGCCCAGACTACCGGCAACTCGCGGTCGGCTTTAACGCCGGTGACCTGCTGGGCGTTGAGTGCAAGATCGTCGCCCAGCACGCCGGCGGTTTTCTTCGCGGCGACTTTCGTCATGACAGAAACGTCATCCAGGACCGTGGCGATATCGTCTATGAGGGCAAGCAGGCTACTGGCCAAGTCGAGGCATCCTTTTGGAGTCATGCGGTGTTTGCAGGTCTGCAAAATAAGGCCATCGCCTCGCCGCACAAGTTCCGACACGACAGCGTCAACGCTGGGCCCGGTACTCTCCCGGCGTCATGGCGAACCAGCGTTTGAACGCCCGGAAAAAGTTGCTCGGATCGGCAAAGCCCAACAGGTAAGCAATCTCCAGCAGAGCCAGATCCGGTTGCGCGAGGTATCGCTCAGCCAAAGCCCGTCGCGTGTCGTCCAGCAACTGTTGGAAGCTCGTGCCTTCGTCACCCAGGCGCCGCTGCAACGTGCGCTCGGACAGATGCAGCAACTGCGCAACGGCCTCACGTCGGGGCTCGCCCTGAGGCAACAGGCGACACAGAACCTGGCGTACCTGATGGGTGACCCGGCTGTCGGTAAATCGTGCCAGGTATTCGCCGGCGAAACGGTCATGCAACTGCGCGAGTTCGGCATTGGCCGTCGGCAACGGGATCTCCAGATCCTCATGGCGCATCAGCAGTCCGTAACTGTCGGCGGCGAAGCGCAAAGGTGCTTGAAACACAGCGCGATAGGGTTCGATGGCCTGTGGCGCCGGCCCCGGGAAATACACTTCCAGGGGGATCAGCGGCTTGCCGGTGAGCCAGCGGCAGAACGCAAGCATGCTCGCCAGCGAACCTTCGGCGCTCTGCCGTGCCGGCGGCAACTGGTCGCCGTGAATCGCCAGCGTCAGCATGTGCCCCCTTTCGGTCGGGAAAAACTGCAGATCGGCACCTTCAGCGATGATCCGCTGGTAGCGCACCAGCCGCAGGATGCTTTCCTTCAGCGTACTGCTGGACATCAGCGCGTAACCGACCACGTGCATCGCGCCGGGACGCATCACCTTCGCCAGGTTGAGGCCGATCGCGGGATTGCCCGTCACCTCGACGGCGCGTTGCCAGAGGCGGGTCATGTCGTCCTGGGCGAAGCGAGCATCGGCATCGCTCAGCGCCGTATAGTCCAAGTCCAGCTCGGCGAACAGCGCGCGGCAATCGACGCCTTCCAGTTCCAATGCCTGGACGATGCTCAGGGCCCAGTTTGATGAAGTGGTACGTTCCGTGATCAAGCGATGGTCTCGACCTGACTGCCATGAGGCTTGGTATGCGAATAAGTGCCGGCAGTTTCAACCGCCTGCCCGCGGCACACAAGGGTACTAAACTGGCACCTATGGCCAGTGGCCGCGAAGCTACAGCGAACTAGCATGCCGTTGAAAACGTAGACGAGGCAGGCAAGGCAAGGCGAAAACAGCCGAAGAAGCGGACCGGGCTTGCGAACGAGTTTAGGTGTTCTAAATAAGCATGACTCACTTCGTTCGCCCTTCGGGCCGCGCTAAAGCGCATTAGCCGCAAGCGGCTTGCTGAGGCTGTTTTTAACGCAGTATTGCCAACGCAGGTAGTTTTCAGCGGCCTGCTAGACTGCGATCACCACAATGACAGGAGGTGCGGCATGAGCACGCAAACCGCCGAACGCTTTACCCGCTTTGCCGATTTTTATCCTTTCTACCTGGCCGAACATAACAACCGCACCTGTCGACGCCTGCACTATGCGGGCAGCCTGCTGGTGCTGGCGATTCTTGCCTACGCGTTGCTCAGCCAACAGTGGTTATGGCTGCTGGCGATGCCGGTGGCCGGTTACGGGTTCGCCTGGGTTGGGCATTTCGTGTTTGAAAAAAACCGTCCCGCCACCTTCCAGTACCCGCTGTACAGCTTCCTTGGCGACTGGGTAATGCTCAAGGATGTGCTGACCGGCAAGATTCGATTCTAGCAAGCCATGGAAAACTACCTGCGTTGGCAATACTGCGTTAAAAACAGCCTCAGCAAGCCGCTTGCGGCTAATGCGCTTTAGCGCGGCCCGAAGGGCGAACGAAGTGAGTCATGCTCATTTAGAAGACTAAACTGCTTCTTCGGCCGCTTTTGCCTTGTCTTGCCTGCCTCGCCTACGTTTTCCACGGCCTGCTCATGACGGCGCCTGGCTCTGCCCGGCCGACAGCCCCCGTCACAGAATAGACAGGCGGTTTGGCGCAATGATGGCGACTTGGTTATGATCGCCGGCCAGCGCCGGCATCTCTCAAGGACAGCAACCACAATGTCAACCGTCACCGGTGAACGGCGTAACGGCCTCGCGACTCGCCCATTGCGTGAGTATTACGCGCGGGTTCTTGCCTATCTGGCCTGTGCCGCTACCCTCGCCGCCGGTGTTTATACCCAGCAATTTGCAGTCGGGCTGCTGTGGATGGTGCCTTACACGCTCCTCTATCCGCACTTCGCCTACCACCTGAGCTATCGCTTCAAACGCGAATACCCCGAGCAAACCTCGCAGACTCTTCTATGCCTCGACGCGTTGAACGCGGGCGCGGGAATCGTGCTGCTAGGCGCCTTGGTGCCGAGCCTGATGACCCTGCTGACACTGGGTTTCAGTGCGCTGGTGATCGGCAGCCTGCGCCACCTTCTGATGACCTTCCTGATGGTCGCTATCGGTTTCGGGTTGACGAGCCTGCTGATACCTCTGCGCTTCGATAGTGCCCCTACCATTCTGGTGTCCACGGTCAGCATTCTGTTCACCACGCTGTATGTGTGCATCACGGCTTATTACGTGCACCAGCAAGGCGTCCGCTTGGCGCAGGCGCGCAGGGAGATCGAAGCCGAACAGGCCAAGGCTGCGCGCCTGGCCCGCAGTCTGGCCAAGTATCTGTCGCCCCAGGTGTGGGAATCGATCTTCTCCGGCAAGCGCAGCGTGCGGCTGGAAACACAGCGCAAGAAGCTCACCGTGTTCTTCTCGGACATCAAGGGATTCACCGAGCTCGCCGAAGAGCTGGAAGCCGAAGCCCTCACCGACCTGCTCAACAGCTACCTCAACGAAATGTCGAAGATCACCCTCAAATACGGCGGCACCATCGACAAGTTCGTCGGTGACTGCGTAATGGTGTTCTTCGGCGATCCCACCAGCCAGGGTGCAAAGAAAGATGCGGTCGCCGCCGTATCGATGGCCATCGCCATGCGCAAGCATATGAAAGTGCTACGCCAGCAGTGGCGCGCTCAAGGCATTACCAAACCGCTGGAAATCCGCATGGGCATCAACACCGGTTATTGCACGGTGGGTAACTTCGGCGCCGACACCCGCATGGACTACACCATCATCGGGCGCGAAGTGAACCTGGCCAGCCGATTGGAGAGTTCGGCCGAAGCTGGAGAAATTCTGATCTCTCACGAGACCTATTCGCTGGTCAAAGACGTGATCATGTGTCGTGACAACGGGCAGATCGCCGTGAAGGGTTTCTCGCGTCCCGTGCAGATCTATCAGGTGGTGGATTTCCGCCGCGATCTGGGTGCGACCAACAGCTTCGTCGAGCACGAATTACCAGGCTTTTCCATGTACCTGGACACCAACGGCGTGCAGAACTTCGATAAGGAACGTGTGATTCAGGCCCTCAACCAGGCCGCCGACAAGCTGCGCGACAAGATCATCATGTAGTGGCTGCAGAGCCGGCAAGTCGCACCTATTGATGTCACCTATCCACTCCTCGACATCATTCAGCGCGTCCGGCGGATTCATGACCGACCGCCAACTTTCTCAGCCAGACCTTCACCCGAGCAGCCATCCATGACGCATCGCAACGCCCTCTTGGCCATTCACTTCGGCGCGCTGATGTTCGGGCTCTCCGGCGTGCTCGGCAAGCTGGCCGAGAGCGAGCCGCTGGTGATCACGTTTGGGCGGGCGCTATTCGCCGTCATCGCACTGGCAATCGCAGCCTGTGTGCTGCGTTCCAGCGGCAAACGACCAAGCTGGCGCCAAGCGGGCGGTCTGTTGCTGGGTGGCTTGCTGCTGGGCGGACATTGGCTCACCTTCTTCATTGCGGTAAAGATCGCGGGTGTCGGCATCGCCACGCTTGGCTTCGCCAGTTTTCCGGCCTTCACCGTATTGCTGGAGGGCGTGCTGTTTCGCGAGCGCACGCGACCGATCGAGTTCGGTATGGTGGGCCTGGTTTGCCTGGGGTTATTGCTGGTCACTCCGGCGTTCGATCTCGCCAGCGAGAGCACTGTCGGGCTGCTCTACGGCGTGCTTTCTGGGCTGATGTTCGCGTTGCTTTCGCTGCTCAATCGAGCGGTCACCCGTGGCGTCGATCCGGTACAAGCTGCGCTCTGGCAGAACGGGACCATTCTGGTTTGCCTGCTGCCCTTCTCCTGGCCCTCGCTACCGACTGTACCGCCGATGGATTGGCTATGGCTGGCGCTGCTCGGCGTATTCTGCACGGGGCTGGCGCACAGCCTGTTCGTGGCGAGTCTCAAAGTGCTGAAGGCTCGCACCACTTCGGTCATCTTCGCCCTTGAGCCGGTCTATGGGATCGCCTTCGCATGGTGGCTGTTCAATGAACAACCGACACTGCGAATGCTGCTCGGCGGCACGCTGATCATCCTCGCCACGATCATTTCCAGCCGCATCAAAGTGCCAGCCGCGCCACCCCTTGAGCGGTCCGTAACGCCTCATCGAGACTGACTCGACGCCAGTCACACCCGGTCGTTGTGCCCCAGATCCCGCTGCGGATCGATCTGATCGCGCACCCGCTGCTTCAGCACCTTGGCCTCCGGGAAGCCGCCGTCGAGCTTGCGCTCCCATATCTGTCCGCCGTCGCAGCTGATATGAAAGGTGCCTCCGGTGGCAGGCACCAGCGAAACCTTGCCCAGATCGTCGGCGAAGGTGGACAAGAGTTCCTGCGCCAGCCAGGCCGCGCGCAGCAACCACTGACATTGCGTGCAATAGGTAATGACGATTTCAGGCTTGGTAGTGGACATAGGAGCGCGCTCAGTTGCAGATGAGGGCGCCTATAATAGCCACCCTTTTTTGCACCTCTCGCTTCGGTGTTGCCATGCCCCGCCTGCTACTTCTGCTGATCCTCTTCATACCGCTAAGTGGATTCGCCGACACCCAACCCAAAACCGGCTTGGTGCTTTCCGGCGGTGCTGCGCGCGGGTTGGCGCACATCGGGGTGCTGCGAGCGCTGGAAGAGCACGGCGTACGCATCGACGCGATTGCCGGCACCAGCATGGGCGCGGTCATCGGCGGCCTCTATGCGGCGGGTTACAGCGTCGATGAACTGGAGAAACTGGCGCTCAGCCTCGACTGGCAACAGGTGCTCTCGGATGATCCGCCGCGACAGGATGTGCCCTTCCGGCGCAAGCAGGACGACCGCGATTTTCTGGTCAAGCGCAAACTAAGTTTCCGCGACGATGGCAGCCTCGGGTTGCCGCTCGGCGTCATCCAGGGCCAGAACCTCGCCCTGCTGCTCGAGCGCCTTCTCGTACACACCAGCGACACCCGAGACTTCGACCGCTTGCCGATTCCTTTTCGCGCGGTTGCGACCGATATCGCCAACGACAAGAAAGTCATCTTCCGCAGCGGCCACCTGCCCCAGGCGATTCGCGCCAGCATGTCGATCCCGGCTGTATTCGCTCCGGTCGAGATCGACGGGCGGCTACTCGTCGACGGCGGCATGGTCGACAACATCCCGATGGATGTCGCCCGCGACATGGGCGTCGATCGGCTGATCGTCGTCGATATCGGCTCGCCGCTACAGTCTCGGGAAGAGCTGCTCACCGTCGTGGATGTGCTCAACCAGTCGATCACCATGATGACGCGGCGCAATTCCGAAGCGCAGCTTGCGACATTGCGCTCCGAAGATCTGTTGGTACAACCGATGTTGGCGGGTTTCGGCTCCACCGATTTCGGTCGCGCGCAACAGCTGATCAATGCGGGCTACCGCGCCGCCAGCGCACTGGATGGTCGCCTGGCAGGTATGCGCAGCGACAGCGGCGGCAATCTTGCGTTGAGCCTCGCCCGCTCGGCCGAGCCGCGTACACCGCTGATAACGGCGGTACGGATCGAGAACGACTCGAAAGTGGGCGACGCGGTGATACGTCGGCATATCCGTCAGCAGATCGGCAAGCGGCTGGACCTGCAAGATCTGCAAAAGGACATGGGCACACTGTACGGACTGGATTATTTCGAGCAGGTCGAATACCGCGTGGTCCATGGCGACCCCGGCAGCACGCTGGTTATCACCACCCGCGAAAAACGCTCCGGCACTGATTACCTGCGCTTGGGCATCAACCTTTCGGATGATTTTCGCGGCGACAGCGCCTTCAACATCGGCGCCAGCTATCGCAAGAACGGCATCAACGAACTGGGCGCCGAATGGCTGACACGTTTGCAGTTGGGTGATCGCCAGGAACTGTTCAGCGAGTTCTATCAGCCGCTCGATGCGGGTTCGCGCTGGTTCGTCGCGCCCAACCTGTTTGCCGAGACGAAGAATATCGAGTCGATTCTGGACAACGACCCAATCGCCGAGTACCGCCTGCAGCGTTATGGCTTTGGCCTCAACCTGGGTCGACAAATCGCCAATAACGGCGAAATCCGCTTTGGCGTTGGCCAAGCATGGGGCGAGGCGGATGTTCGGGTCGGCGCTCAGCAGCTGCCGGATTTCACTTTCGAGGAAGGCTACTACCAGCTGCAATATTCCTTCGACACGGTGGACAACGTCGACTTCCCTCGTGAAGGCGAAGACATCGGGCTGACATTACGCCAGTACGATCGCAGCCTCGGCTCGGATGATCGCTACCGGCAGTGGGAATTCAACCTCGACAAGGCCGTCAGCTTCGGCCTCGACACCCTGGTATTCGGTGGTCGCTACGGGCGCACGCTGGATGATGCGGAAATCGTTACATCGAGCTTCCTGCTCGGCGGCGCGCGGCAGCTTTCGGGATTCCGTCAGGATGCCCTGTCCGGCCAGAACATCAGCCTGGCGCGCATGATCTATTTCCGGCGGATGACGCCGCGCTCGTTTCTGCCGCTGGATTTCCCGCTGTACCTGGGCGCGTCACTGGAGCGTGGCCGCGCATGGAACAACGACAACGAATTCGACAGCGGCTATATCAACGCCGGTAGTGTCTTCATCGGTTACGAGACCCCGCTCGGCCCACTGAATTTCAGCTACGGCCTGAATGACGAATCCGAGCGCGCGCTGTACATGAATCTAGGACGCAGTTTCTGATCGCCGCACCTTCGATCAGCCAATTTGCGCGAGCAACTCGCTGACCTGCTGCCGCTGCTGTTCGTCGCCGTCGGTCGCCAGGCTTTCGAGGATGATGCAAGCGCTCTCCATATCGCCCTGTTTGATGTAGGCAACGGCTTGATTGAGGCGAACCAGATGCTCCGGATTCGCCATCAGCGCCTGCATTTCCTCGACTGGCGTCGAGGCGAAGTTGCCGACGTCATCGACAAGGGGCGGCAGATTGCCGAGCGCAACAGCCTCGTCGAAGTCATCCAGCCAGGATTGCGAATCAAGGGAGAGATTCGCTTCATATTGCTCAGCGGGTACGGATGCCGGACCGTCGAACGGCGGCAGGGATGTCTCGTTCAGCACGAAAGCGACGTCCGGCTCCGGTGCGGATGGCGACTGCCCTGGCGTAACCGCGGACAGGGCCGGATGCCGCGTCAGAAGCTGCTTCAGTTGAGCCTGGCTGCCGCCGGCCTGTAGATAACCCTCGGCGGCAGAGCCATACCCTTCGACATCGCCGGATTCCGCTAGCAGCGCAAGATGGCGCAGGCGAAGGTCCAGCTGCTCGGGCGCCCGTTCGATGCCGCGCAGCAGCACATCGAGCGCTTCATCACGACGGCCATAGGTGAGGTAGAGATCCGCCGCTTCGAGTACTTCGGTTTCGCTGACGGAGGCGTGCGCCGGCTGAAGCGGCATCTCCGCCACGACTGTATGCGTTTCAGGTGACACGGCCGGAGCAGCCACGAAGGGCGCGGCTTGCGGCAGCGGGGCCTGCGGCTTGTTGCGGCGAGCAAACCACAGGCCGCCAAGCAGCAGCGACGCCAGCACGCCACCGCCCGACAGCGCCCAGTTCTGCCAGTTGAAGGACGTCATAGACTCGGTTGCGGCCTGCTGCACAGCGTTAGGTTCGACGACTGGTTGAGCGATGGAGTCCGCCACCGGCAACGCCCGCTCAGCCTGCGACAACGCAACGGCCTGAGCGCTCTCTTGCTCGGCCAGTTGAGCGCTGACCGCATCGAGTTGCAGCCGCATTTCAAGCAGCATCTGCTTGAGCTGCTGGTTCTCTGCCCGCCCGGCGGCCAGTTCGTCGAGCAACTGTTGGCGCAAAGTGGCGTCGTTATCCTCAGGCATTACCGGCACGGTAGCTTGTGGTTCAGACAACGATTGATTCTGGGCGACCGCTTCCGCCACCGGCTCAGCCTCGCTATTCGCAGCCACAACCGTATTGGCGGTATCCGGCAGAGATAAGATCGCACCAGCCTTGAGATGCGCCGGATCACCGCCGGCAAAGGCGTCCGGGTTCAGCGTCAGAACGTCTCGCATGAACTGGGCGCCCTGCGCTCCGCTGGCGACGTACTTGCCCGCAATCGTCCAGAGACTCTCGCCACTTGCTACCCGGTGATGCTTGTCCTGCAACGTCGCCGGCAGTTCAGCAGGGGGCACGAAACGCACCGGTTCGGCGCGCACCGGTGAAGCCACAGGTTGCGGGACAGCGAAGGCCACATTGCTGTCAATCTCCGGCGCACTGGGCATCGGATCAAGCAGGACCGTGTACTCGCGCAGCAGTCTGCTTTTGGCGCGGGTGACTTCCACCAGAAAGTTAAGGTAAGGCTCGCGGACGGGTTTGCTGGAGGCGACGCGAATATGGCTACGGTTGCCGTCGATCACTGGTGTAAAGCTCAGGTCCTGCAGGAACGCCTGGCGCTCGCCCCCAACGCGCTCAAAATCGCTGCTTGAGGCCAGCACGACACGGATATCCTCTGCCGACAGCTCGCCCACGTCGAGCAGATCGATCTCAGCGCTCAATGGCTGGTTCAGTGCGGTATGAAGCCTGATATCCCCCATCCCAAGCGCTGAAGCCATACCGGAATAAATCAATAAGGCAGATAACAAGAAACGACGATCTAGCGCCATAACATCTCCGGCAATGACTCAGCGCAAAGGGTCGCTGGCCTACTGTTCAATTGTGAACTGTGCAGCGGTTATCGACGGAAACAGAAAAGATTGAGGCAGTTCGTCAGTTTGCGCCTAGAGGCATTGTGCCATCACTGATGAATACTAGCCTAGCGCCAAAAGACAGACGGCGCGCTGTCTTGGGGCCAGATGATGGACGACGGCTGAACTACGCAGCGGTAATCGACACGTAGTGGCTCGCTGGGATTGCAGGGAGAGAAATCGGACAAGAGAAATCGTTAGCGCTTGGCGGCGACAAGATTAGCGAGAATGCGCTCGTGCACTTGCTGGCACTTGCGCAAGTCCTCTTCATCGATGCCATTGAAGAGCTCTTCCCGCACCTGCTTGGAGATCGCCTCGATCTTCTGGATCAGCGGGCGGGCGGGCGCGCCAAGAGTGATGAGCTTGGCCCGACGGTCATCCGGTGCCGGCTTGCGGTGCACCAGCCCCTGCGCTTCCAGGCTATCCAGCAGCCTGGCCAGCGTAGGGCCTTCGACCGCAACGCTTTGCGCAAGCTCGCGCTGGGTAGGGTCATGGTCGAACCGGGCCAGATGCAGCAGAACCAGCCATCGAGCCTGGGACAAGCCGAGATCAGCCAAACGACGATCCAGCTCGGCGCGCCAGCCACGCGAAAGTTGCGCCAGCTGCATGGCGAAGCGGTGTTGGTCAGGGTACATGGGGTGTTCCTGCAAAAACTAATTATTAGTCAGCTAATCACAGCATCGGAATGCTGGCAAGGCCACCATCACGGCAAGAACGTAACGCTGCATTACAAAATTCCGGCCACAGCGGCATCGAGAAGCCGCACGGCAAACGCGCAGACACCGGCGCGCTGGGCGGTAGATCAGAGCTCGAATTCAGCCTGCAATGAAGCCCGGACGCAGAACAGCACAGCTTCCGGCACTCGCCCGGCAAAATGCGCAGCCACTGCGGCGACGGGCGGTAGCTCGCCTTCACCGTCGAGAAAGGCTTCCTGGATCTCGCCCAACAGCTCCTCCGGAAGATCCAGTGCCTGCTCCAGGCTGAGCTGTTGCTGGCCTATCGCTTCAGCCAGCATGGCGTAAACGTTCTTTTCGCTGCAGTCGAGCTGTCGCGCAATCTGCGCGGGCGTCATGCCGGCCCGGGCCAGGGTGATGAGTTCATGGCGAACGTCAGCGGCTGACTTGACGCTGTTCCCGGTGCCTTGCAGCACTTCCAGAAACGCCTGGCCGTAGCGCTCCAACTTGCGCGCGCCGACCCCACTGATACGCGCCATGTCGGCAAGGGATGCCGGTTGGCTGCGAAGCATTTCCAGCAATGTCGCGTCCGGAAATATCACATAAGGCGGCACGCCATGCTCCTCGGCCAGCTTGCGGCGCAGGGCGCGCAGCGCCTCCCAGGTTTCTCGCTCTTCACTGCGCACCAGCTGACTCGCCGCGCTGGCGGAGGGCTTCGTCGTCTTGGCAGCCAGTTCGCGTCGCAGCTCCAGGGTCACTTCACCGCGCAACAGAGGGCGACAGCTATCGCTGAGTCGCAGCCCGCCAAATCCGTCCAGATCGACGTCGACCAACCCCCGCGCGACCAGTTGGCGGAACAGCGAACGCCACTCCGCTTCCGATAGCGTCTTGCCGACGCCAAACACCGAAAGCTGTTGATGCCCGAAGCTGCGCACCTTTTCGTTATCGCGCCCCAGCAGAATGTCGACCAGGTGCCCGACACCATAACGTTGCCCACTGCGGTAGATGGCCGACAATGCCTGACGCGCCGGTTCGGTGGCGTTCCAGGTCTGCACCCCGTCCGTGCAGTTGTCGCAATGACCGCACGGCTCGGGCATCTGCTCATCGAAGTAAGCCAGCAGGACCTGGCGTCGGCAGCGGGTTTCCTCGCAAAGCGAGAGCATGGCGTCGAGCTTGTGTTGCTCGATGCGCTTGTGGCGGTCATCGCCTTCGGAGTTGTTGAGCATCTGCTTGAGGAAGATGACGTCCTGCAGGCCGTACGCCATCCAGGCATCGGCGGGCAAACCGTCACGTCCTGCGCGACCTGTTTCCTGATAGTAGGCTTCCAGCGATTTGGGCAAGTCCAGATGCGCGACGAAACGCACGTTAGGCTTGTCGATGCCCATGCCGAAGGCGATGGTCGCGACCATGATCAGCCCTTCCTCGTTGAGGAAACGCTTCTGATGAAAAGCTCGCAGTTCATTCGGCAGCCCCGCGTGGTAGGGCAATGCGGGGAAACCCTGCTCGGTAAGGAAGGCAGCGGTATCGTCGACCTTCTTGCGGGACATGCAGTAAATGATGCCGGCATCGCCGCGACGCTCGGCCAGAAAGGCCATCAACTGCTTACGCGGCTGCTCCTTGGGCACGATGCGATAGAAAATATTCGGACGATCGAAGCTGGAAAGAAAACGTTCGGCATTCTCCAGATGCAGCCGCTGAACGATTTCCTCACGTGTGCGCTTATCCGCCGTGGCGGTCAGCGCAATGCGCGGGACACTTGGGAAAAACTCGGCGAGCTGGCCGAGTTGCAGGTATTCCGGACGGAAATCATGGCCCCACTGCGAGACGCAATGGGCCTCATCGATAGCGAACAAACCGATCTGTAAGCGCTGCAGGAACGCGAGCATGCGTGGCTGCACCAGCCGCTCAGGGGCAAGATAAAGCATCTTGATTTCGTTGCGGCGCAGGCGATCAGCGATATCGCGCTGCTGCTCGGGACTTTGCGTGGAGTTGAGCGCCACCGCCGCGATGCCTAACTCCTCGAGCGTGGCCACTTGATCGTCCATCAGCGCGATCAGTGGCGAAACCACTACTGTCAGGCCCTCGCGAAGCAACGCCGGCACTTGGAAGCAGAGCGACTTGCCACCGCCGGTCGGCATTAGCACCAAGGCATCGCCACCACTGGCTACACGCTGGATGATCGCACCCTGGTTGCCACGAAACGCGTCGTAGCCGAAAACATCTTTGAGAATGCGCTGTGCCTGATCGAGCATGCCGGTCTCCGAAACAAGACGCGCGAGTATACGCGACACTGGCACTGCCTTCAGGCTGAACACCGCTACCGCGATAGCCGGACGACCAAAAGATTAGCGGCACTCCAATATGGTTTTCATATATCTCGAAGACAATGGACGCGGCCCAAGCTGACGCGGCCACCGCAGCGAACCAGTGCGCGGTAGCCGCAGCCCCACAGCTCGTCTAGAATCACCGCTGTTCTCTTGCCAAGGTAGTCATCGATGTCATTCGCCGAGCAACTCGCCCGCCTGCAAGTATTTCTGGATGCAGATGATCTGCACGAAGAAGCACTGGATTACATCGCCGCGCACGGCTACCTGACCGCCCTGTGCATCTGCTCGGAGCAAGTGCCCGAGCGTGAGTGGATCGACGCGCTGTTCTCCGAACCGCCGAAGTACGCCGACGACACCGAGCGCGATGCCATCGAAGCGACACTGGTCCAGCTCAAGGCGCATATCGCCCGGCAACTGGCCAGTGACGAAGACATGGATCTGCCTTGCGAGTTGGACCTAGGCGACGAGCCGGACGAGTCCGACCTGCGCGGCTGGTGCATTGGCTTCATGGAAGGCGTGTTCATGCGCGAGTCGGTATGGTTCGAAGAATCCGAGGAAGAGGTCAGCGAGCTGCTCCTGCCGATTATGGTCGGCTCGGGGCTTTTCGATGAACAACCCGAGTTCAGCGATATCGCCGCAGATCGCGATCTAGCCGACGAGATGGTCGCTCAGATTCCCGAGATACTTACCGCGCTGTACCTGATCTGCCACGCTCCGGAAGAGAAGCCGGCGCTACTCAAACCGCGTCGGCATTGACACACGGATAACCTCTTGGCCCACCGCGATATTCCGAAGTATCGCAACCCGATAGCGCGCTATGCGCTGCTGGTGATTGGCTGGTTATGCGTTGGACTGGGGGTCATCGGTATTTTTCTGCCGGTTCTGCCGACCACGCCCTTTCTGCTACTAGCCGCCGCCTGCTTCGTCCGTAGCTCGCAGCGTTTCTACCTTTGGCTGGTGATGCATCCCAGGCTCGGACCTTGGTTTCGGGATTATCTGGAAGGCAATGGCATCCCGCTCAAGGGCAAGATCTATGCTATCTGCACCATGTGGCTGAGCATCGGTGTGTCCTGCTGGCTAGTGCCGTTGCCCTGGGCTCGGATCGGCATGCTGACCAGTGCGACGCTGGTTACGCTTTATATCCTTCGACTGAAAACCCGCCCGCCGCGCTAGGGTTTGTTGCCGTGATTGCGCTGAAATACCTCCGCACCCATTGCGTCTATCTGCGTCTGGATCAGCGCTTCGAACGGCCTCAGCAATGCATCGAACCGTCCCTCGCCCTCCAGAGCATTCAATGCAACCACGATGGCTTCGAGCGTTGACAATGCGCCGGGCATCGGAGCCTTTCGCAGTCGATAACGGGACGTCAGCCCTTCGGGAAGCGCCACACGTGGCAGGCTGGCAAGCACGGGGTTGAGATGCAGCAGTTTGCGGGCCTTGCGCCAGGTGCCATCCGGAACGATGAGCCGCAAGGCCCGGCCCTCAGCCGCTAATTTCGTGAGCGGCACGGCGTCGTCGCCTGGGAATAGCAGATAGCTTTCGCGATCATAATTCATCGGCAACTCGTCGAACCGCTCCCCTATCCGCAGTTCGGCATTGGTCAGCCCCAGCGCCGCGAGGCGTGCCGTGTTCAAGGCATGTCCGGTTTCGCTGGGGTGTTGCAGCATCAGCACCTCGGTCTTACTGACGAGCGATGGAATCAAGGCGCAGAGGCATTGCATCAAGGGTCGTTGGCAACGCGAACATCGCGGACGAGACATGGCTTTTCCTTCAAAGGGCGCGAAGTCTGCCAGATCGCAAGGGCCTGTAATGGTGAACTACTCTAGTCGCAATTATTTCAACGGACGAGGCAGCGCAGATGCTCACATTGCACCACCTGGAAAATTCCCGCTCGCAACGCGTGCTCTGGCTTCTGGAAGAGCTCCAGCTTCCTTACGAAATCAAACGCTATACGCGCAATCCACAGACGATGCTGGCGCCGGCTGAGTTAAAGCAAGTACACCCGCTCGGCAAGTCGCCGGTTATCACCGACGGGGAGCTGACGCTGGCCGAGTCGGCCGCAATTCTAGAATACCTGATCGATCGATACGGCGAAGGCCGCCTTGTCCCTCCCGCGGGATCGTCGGAGTACCTTCGCTTTCGCTACTGGATGCACTATACCGAAGGCTCAGCGATGCCACCGCTACTGCTCAAACTCGTATTTAGTCGAATCTCGAACGGACCCATGCCGTTTTTTGTTCGCCCCGTCGCACGAGCCATCGCCAAAGGCGCCCATAAGGCATTCATAGGCCCTCAGCTGAAACTCCATCTGGATTATATGGAAAGCGAACTTGGCAAAAGCCTGTGGTTCGCCGGGCAGGAGTTTAGTGTTGCGGATATTCAGATGAGCTTCCCGCTGGAAGCCGCGCAAGCACGTGCTGGGCTGAATGCCAGCAGCTATCCGAAGCTGGACGCTTTTCTTCAGCGGATACATGACCGCCCCGCTTACCAGCGAGCCGTAGAACGGGGAGGTCCGGTCATGCCCGGGCGCTGAAAAGCACCCGGGCAGTCGAATCAGCGCTTTGGCGGCGCTGACGTGTGCCGCTGGGAGCGAACCGGTATCGGTTGCAACCGAGGCGGTTCGATGAGGCCGAGCGCCACTGCCAGATTCCAGCACACACGATTGAGCCATGCTTTCATGTCGAACCCTCCTGCTTCGTTACGGGTCTTTGGAGCCGCGGGGCTTGGTCGTCAGCATACCCCATGAAATGCACGGTCGCCTGCGTCAGGTGTTGCAGATCATTCCAGCGAAGTCGCTTTCATCCGGCTCTATAAAATGCGACCTGCCGCCTCTGCAAGCGTTCACCCAGTGTGCGCTTACTGAACGGTGCGCGCCTTGCGCCTGTAAGGGAAGACGTCGATGACGTTCCCGTCGCTGATGGCGCGCTGCAACCCTTTCCAGTAGTCGGCGTCATACAGCTCGCCATGCAACCTGGCGAATAATCTGCGCTGCCCGATATCGGCGAAGAGGAAACGCGGGAACTCTTCTGGAAACACGTCGTTCGGCCCAACCGAATACCACGGCTCGGATGCCATTTCATCCTCGGGATAGCGAGCCTCGGGGATGTGGCGGAAGTTCACTTCGGTAAGAAAGCAGATCTCGTCGTAGTCGTAAAACACCACCCGACCATGACGGGTCACGCCGAAGTTCTTCAGCAACATGTCGCCAGGAAAGATGTTGGCGGCAGCGAGTTGCTTGATGGCCAGCCCGTAATCCTCCAGCGCTTCCTGCACCTGCTGCTCGCTGGCATTGTCGACGTATATGTTCAGCGGCGTCATCCGCCGCTCCGTCCAGCAGTGACGCACCAGCACGGTATCTCCCTGCACCTCGACCGTGGAAGGTGCGACTTCCAACAGTTCGGCCAGACACTCCGGGTCGAATTTCGATTTTGGAAAGCGAAAGTCGGCGAATTCCTGGGTATCGGCCATGCGCCCTACCCGGTCGACGTTTTTTACCAGCCGATATTTTTCGATGACCGTGGCGCGGCTGACGTTCTTCGCGTGGGAAAACCGGTCCTTGATGATCTTGAATACGGTATTGAAACCCGGCAGCGTGAACACGCTCATCACCATTCCGCGCACACCAGGTGCCATGACGAAGCGGTCGTCCGTGACGGCCAAATGGTTGATCAGCGCACGGTAGAACTCCGATTTGCCATGTTTGTAAAAGCCAATCGAGGTGTAGAGCTCAGCGATGTGCTTGCCCGGGATGATGCGTTTGAGAAACCCGATGAACTCCGCCGGGATCGGCACTTCCACCATGAAATACGAGCGTGTGAAAGAGAAGATGATCGAGACTTCCGCTTCATCGGTGATCAGCGCATCGGCGACAATTCCGGCTCCCTCGGGATGCAACAGCGGGATGACCAGCGGCCATTGTTCGTCGTGCGTGAAGATCCGTCCGACCAGATAGGCGCCCTTGTTGCGATACAGCGCCGAGGCGAAGACTTCGATCGTCAGCTCCGGGTCCTTGCATACCCAATCCGGCAACGACTCTTGCAGTTGTGCCTCGAGCCGCCGCAGATCGCCACCGAGATCGTCGAAGGGCACGGCGAAGGCAAAATCGCCGAGTATCTGCGCCAGTACTCCATGTAGATCGCCGGCTGGCTGGTAGCGATGCGTCTGGGCCACGCGCTCGTAGGCCCGGTTCGTCGGCCGGGTCGAATGGATGAACATGGTGTCGTCGCTAATGCAATCGTGGCTGAACAGCATGCAGAAGATCGAGTTGTACCAAGTCTCGGACAGCTCATCGTCGAAGCGCGGGTCGATCAGCTCGATATAAGCACTCTTGACCCGCGGCCAACGTTGCACGTCCAGCAGAACGCCTTCGGCGAAAGCAGACCGTAAATGAGCTGCCGTTTCGCCGACCTTCTGCTCATAAAGGCTAATGCGTGCCGCCGAGGCGCGCTGGGCGTCCTGCCATTGGGCGTGCTCGAAGCGAGCCCGAGCGCCGGTCGTGATCAATCGGAAGTGTTCACGGTAATCATCGAAGCCCAGCAAAATCTGCCGCGCAATCTCGACATCCGGCGACTTCGGCATGGCGATCATCTCTGTAGCGGTGGGAGCCCGAGCCTAGCCAGCGACTACAGGCAGTGAAAGCGTCTCGACGATACTGTAGCGGTTGAAATTACAGTCGGGCTGAGCGTTGGTGCGCCGAATCCGATAAGCGATCCGGCGCAGCCATTATTACTGCTGCAATTCCTGCTCACCGAATATGTCAGCGAACAGCATGGTGGACAGATAGCGCTCACCGGAGTCGGGCATGATCACGACGATGTTCTTGCCCTGCATGTCCGGCTTCTCGGCCAGACGCACCGCCGCAGCCATCGCCGCGCCGCAGGAGATGCCGCAGAGGATGCCCTCTTCGCGCATCAGACGCAGCGCCATCGCTTTAGCCTCTTCGTCGCCAACTTGCTCGACGTGGTCGACAACCGATAGATCTAGGTTTTTCGGTACGAAGCCCGCACCGATGCCCTGAATCTTATGCGGGTTGGGCTTGACTTCCTCTCCGGCCAGCGTCTGGCTGATCACCGGCGAGCTGATGGGCTCGACCGCCACGCTGAGGATCTTCTTGCCCTTGGTGTTCTTGATGTAACGCGAAACCCCTGTGATGGTGCCGCCGGTACCTACGCCGGAAACCAATACGTCGATGTTGCCTTCGGTGTCGTTCCAGATTTCCGGTCCGGTGGTCCTCTCATGGATTTCCGGATTGGACGGGTTCTCGAACTGTTGCGGCAGAAAATACTGTTCGGGATTCGACGCAGCGATTTCCATAGCCTTCTCGATGGCCCCTTTCATGCCCTTCGCCGGCTCGGTGAGCACCAGCTCCGCACCGAGCGCCTTCAACACCTTGCGCCGCTCGAGGCTCATCGATGCCGGCATGGTCAGCACCAGCTTGTAGCCACGCGCCGCCGCGACGAACGCCAGGCCGATGCCCGTGTTGCCGGAGGTCGGTTCGACGATTGTCATGCCTGACTTCAGACGACCCGTTTTTTCGGCATCCCAGATCATGGCGGCGCCGATCCGGCATTTGACCGAATGCGCGGGGTTGCGGCCTTCGAGCTTGGCCATGATGGTGACGCCCTTCGGCCCCAGCCGATTGACCATGACCAGAGGGGTATTTCCGATGCTCTGCGCGTTGTCAGCAAAGATGCGGCTCATGACAGTGTCCCTGCGAGTGAAAAAACCAGACGCATGAGCCTAAGCCCAGTCTCATGGCTCGTCCAGCCGAACTCACCGCGGCATACAAAGGTCCACCCACAAGTAAGCAGCTCCATGATGAACCCGACTGAATCAGGCCTATCATGAAAAAACGCTACCGCTTCCCTCTGTGGATTTTTCTGTTTCTCGTTGTGCTGTTGCTGGTCGTCCACCTCGCCCTGCCGCACGTTGTGCTCAATTACCTGAACGGCAAGTTGGCCGATATGGGCGAGTATCGGGGGCATATCGAAGATGTCGATCTGGCCTGGTGGCGAGGTGCTTATCGGGCCGATGGCGTATTCATCGAGAAGAAAAACGAGCAGGTTCAGGCGCCGCTGTTCACCGCAGATGCTATCGATATAGGCGTGAGCTGGCGTGCGCTCTGGAAAGACCGAGCCCTGGTCGGCGAGGTGGTGCTGGAGCAACCGCAACTGAACTTCGTCGACGGCGAAGCGGCTGACGACTCGCAGACCGGTGAAGGCGTCGACTGGCGCGACCAGCTCGAAGCGCTGATGCCCTTCACGCTCAACGAGCTGCGCGTCGTCGACGGTCAGCTGTCGTTTCGCAATTTCGAGGCCGATCCGCAGGTGCATGTCTATGCCAATGCGATCAATGCAAGCCTGTACAACCTGACCAATACGGACGACCGAGAGCAAGGGCGCGTCGCCAGGTTCGAAGGCTCGGCCAAGCTCTTCAATCAGGCCCCTGTGGAAGCTACAGCACGCTTTGATCCCTACACCGACTTCGAAGATTTCAATATCGACCTGCGAATGACGGGCTTGCAGCTAACCAAGCTGAATGATTTCAGCAACGCCTATGGAAACTTCGATTTTGCCGGCGGTACCGGCGACCTGGTCATGGAGATCGAGGCCACCGACAGCCAGCTGGATGGCTACATCAAACCACTGCTGCACAATGTGGAAGTGTTCGACTTCGAGCAGGACGTGAAGAACGAAGACAAGGGCTTCTTTCGGGGAATCTGGGAAGCCGTGGTCGGTGGTAGCGAGGAGGTGCTGCAGAACCAGCGCAAGGATCAGTTCGCGACGCGAGTCGAGCTGTCCGGCAGTACCAAGAACACCGACGTCAGTCCTTTCCAGGCCTTTATCGCGATCCTGAGAAACGCTTTCGTCGAAGCGTTCACCACCCGCTTCGAGCGTTCATTGAGCGAGGACGAAGAATGAGCGAAACCACATGAAATGCTCGCGCCCATTCAGTGACTGAATGATCCGCTCGCGTTCACAGCTAAGGGCTCATCCCTTATAGTCGGCCCTTAACCAAACATGAAGCGCCTGCGTGCCAGGCCTGCCGAAGGAAACCCCGATGAAGTTCGAAGGCACCCAGTCTTACGTCGCCACCGATGATTTGAAACTCGCGGTCAATGCCGCCATCACGCTGGAGCGGCCACTTCTGGTCAAAGGCGAGCCGGGTACCGGCAAAACCATGCTCGCCGAACAGCTGGCCGAATCCTTCGGCGCGAAACTGATCACCTGGCACATCAAGTCCACCACCAAGGCGCATCAGGGGCTGTACGAATACGATGCGGTGAGCCGCCTGCGCGATTCGCAGCTGGATTCGGACCGGGTGCACGACGTGCGCAACTACATCAAGAAAGGCAAGTTGTGGGAAGCCTTCGAGTCCGACCAGCGCGTGATCCTGTTGATCGACGAGATCGACAAGGCCGATATCGAATTCCCCAACGACCTGCTCCAAGAGCTCGACAAGATGGAGTTCTACGTCTACGAGACCAATGAAACCATCAAGGCTACGCAACGGCCGATCATCATCATCACCTCGAACAACGAGAAAGAGCTGCCGGACGCTTTCCTGCGTCGCTGCTTCTTCCACTACATCGCGTTTCCCGATCGTGAAACGCTGCAGAAGATCGTCGATGTGCACTACCCGAACATCAAGAAGGATCTGGTGGCCGAAGCCCTCGATGTGTTCTTCGACGTTCGCAAGGTGCCGGGCTTGAAAAAGAAGCCATCCACCAGCGAGCTGGTCGACTGGCTGAAGCTGCTCATGGCCGACAACATCGGTGAAGCCGTACTGCGCGAACGCGACCCGACCCGCGCGATTCCTCCACTGGCCGGCGCCTTGGTGAAAAACGAGCAGGACGTGCAATTGCTCGAACGTCTGGCGTTCATGAGTCGTCGCGCCAGTCGCTGAACGGCGGCGGTTCCAGCCGCCACGTCACATTACTGGAGAAGAGCCATGCAAACGCATACCGGTAGTTGCCTCTGCGGCGTCGTGCGGTACCGTATCGACGCACCGATCAACGAGCTGACCCACTGTCACTGCAAGATGTGTCGCAAGGCGCACGGCGCTGCATTCGCGACCTATGCAAGCGTACCGCTGGAAGCCTTTCACTTCCTGTCCGGCAAGGACCAGCTGGGCGTCTACCATTCTTCCGAACACGTGACGCGGACGTTCTGCATACGCTGCGGCTCCAACCTGCAATTCGTCGACAATCGCGAGCATGAGGTTGGCGTCGCGGCCGGCACGCTCGATTCACCGCTGCCGGTACCGCCGCAGGAACATATCTTCGTCGGTTCCAAAGCCGACTGGTATGCGATCCGCGACGGACTTGCCGAACACGACGAAGACCGCTGATACATCAAACGTAATGGTGCCGCTACGACGGCACCTCCTGGGGTTTTGCCATGCTGCTTGGCCTGTTCAACGAGATGCGCGCGGCAAAGGTGCCGGTATCGGTACGCGAGCTGCTCGATCTGATCAACGCGTTGAAACACAACGTGATTTTTGCCGACATGGACGAGTTCTACTATCTGTCGAGGGCCATCCTGGTCAAGGATGAACGCCACTTCGACAAGTTCGACCGTGCCTTCGGCGCCTACTTCAATGGGCTTGAAAACCTCGATCGACACATCGAAGCGCTGATTCCCGAGGAATGGTTGCGCAAGGAATTCGAGCGCTCATTGAGCGACGAGGAGCGCGCCAAGATCGAATCGCTCGGCGGGCTGGACAAGCTGATCGAAGAATTCAAAAAGCGCCTGGAAGAGCAAAAGGAAAAGCACTCGGGCGGCAACAAGTGGATCGGTACTGGCGGCACCAGCCCCTTCGGCTCCGGCGGCTACAACCCGGAGGGCATCCGCATTGGCGACGCCGGCAAGCGCCAGGGCAAGGCGGTGAAAGTCTGGGACCAGCGCGAATACAAGAACCTCGACGATCAGGTCGAGCTGGGCACACGCAATATCAAGGTGGCCCTGCGCCGCTTGCGCAAATTTGCCCGCCAAGGCGCGCAGGACGAACTGGACCTGGACGGCACCATCGACCACACCGCCAGAGACGGCGGGCTGCTCAACATCCAGATGCGCCCGGAGCGGCGCAACGCCGTGAAGCTGCTGATCCTGTTCGACATCGGCGGCTCGATGGATGCGCATGTAAAAGTCTGTGAAGAGCTGTTCTCGGCCTGCAAGACCGAGTTCAAGCATCTCGAATACTTCTACTTTCACAACTTCATTTACGAGTCGGTCTGGAAGAACAACTTCCGCCGCACCTCCGAGCGCACCTCGACGCTCGATCTGCTGCACAAGTACGGCGCCGACTACAAAGTCGTGTTCGTCGGCGACGCCGCGATGGCGCCTTATGAAATCACCCAGCCAGGTGGCAGCGTCGAACACTGGAACGAGGAAGCCGGCTACGTCTGGATGCAGCGCTTCATGGAAAAGTACAAGAAGCTCATCTGGATCAACCCATACCCGAAAGATACCTGGGGCTATACCTCATCCACCGGCATCATCCGCGAACTGGTCGAAGACCGGATGTACCCGCTGACATTGAGCGGGCTGGAAGAAGGGATGAAGTTTCTCTCGAAGTGAGCTGACGGACCTGCTTCAAGCCAAGGCTACGCTGTACCGCCTGGGCGCCCCGAGCGGGAGACGCGACGCCTCGATCCCGGGCGTCGCTGCGGGAATAGCAGCCTGCGGATAACCAGAAAGACGCTCTCGATCATCCATGCCAGCAGCAAGGCGCAGCAAAGGCCCCACGCGATCGCCTCCGGCGCCAGCAAAACCTGGAAGCGATAGCTGCTCCAGACCTGGCGCCGCAAATCCTGATCGGCACCTATCAACACATGCCAGGCCCGTGCATACCAGGGTCCTTGCATAATTCGCCATTCGCGATCGAGCAGCCGGGCACGTCCAACCAAGGCGGCGACACTACGTGCATCGCTCTGGATGACCGGGTCCTCACTGGCACGGTAGTGCTCGACCAGCGCGTTCAGGTTGCCTTCGAAGAAACGCCCCGCCGTTTCCTGAAAACCTTGCAGGCCCTGCTGGGCCTCGAGTCGACGAGCTTCAACGTGATTTCCATATGCCTGGATGAAGCCCGGCACCTGAATGCCGACAAGCAAGCCCAAAGCGAACAGGGTGAGCCGCAGATAACTCCTCAGCATCATTCCACCTGCCCACGCGCGACACATTCGCCCAGCCGCCAGAGCGTCCACTCACCCGGCTGATGAACTTCCCACTGCTCGTTATCGGTCAGCGGCTCGGTCGCCAAGACAGTGACGACGTCGTTTGGCGTGGTCTCGGCGGTGAAGTCGACAGTCAGGTCAGCATCCTTTAGCTGAGCCGGGCCGAACGGCGCGCGGCGGGTAATTTGCGCAAGTCTGGTCGAGCAGAAGCTGAACAACCATTCGCCGTTACTCAACAGGCAATTGAATACGCCCTTGGCACGATAACCGGTGCAGGCTTCGAGCAGGCGCGGTAACAGGTCTTCGGCAGCGACGCGCTCGGGAAAATCGGTGCGTATCCGGTTGAGCAGATCACAGAACGCAGCTTCGCTGTCGGTATCGCCGACCGGTTGGTAAAAACCACGCGCCGGAGCGAAATCGGCGAGCTGACCGTTATGGGCGAAACACCAGTGCTGACCCCATAGCTCACGGACGAAGGGATGGGTATTGACCAGCGCAACCTTGCCGACATTGGCGTGACGGATATGGCCGATCACCACCTCGCTTTTGATCAGATAGTGCTGAAGCATCTTTGCCACTTCCGACTCGCAGCTGGCTACCGGGTCCTGGAACAGTCGCAAGCCGCGCCCTTCATAAAACGCAATACCCCAGCCGTCCTTGTGCGGCTCGGTGCGCCCGCCTCGCTGCATCAACCCGGTAAGGCTGAAATGGATATCGGTCGGTACGTTGGCGCTCATGCCGAGCAACTCACACATGGGCTGTCTCCCGAGAGGTCCTGTGGCGTCCGGGGCGGTTCAAAGCCTGGGCTCGGACCGCGACTGGTAACGGTTCGTGGGCCGGTAATCGTCATCGTCCTCGATGCGCTCACGTAGGGTGCGAGCATCCTCATCGACCGCCGATTCAGCACGGCGCTGCCGCAAGCGACGCTCGATCGGCCAGCGCACGGCGACGAACACCGTGTACAACGCGAACGCAATCAGCCCGTAGAGCGCCAGATCGGCAACGGCACGCCAAGCGTTGGTTCCTACTTTGAATAGAAGGTCCATGGCGGTGATGGCGACGGCCGGCGCGAACAACTCCCTCGCGGGATCGACGATAGTGGGCGTCAGCAACAGCACGGCGACGATCAACCTCAGCGGCTCACGCAGCCAGCGCCACATGGAGCGCGTGATACGGAACCACACCAGCAGGCATCCAAGCGCGGCAATGCCATAGGCTGCCCAGGCGAGCAAATATTCGTTGGCGAATAAAAACATGAAGATCTCTTGTGTAGGCCATGTGCGCGTACCAGCGCGCGACGCCGTGCATGATAACAGCCGAGAGCCCATCGGCTGGCATCAAGCGATGCAACGACACGCTGGTCATGATGCATGCAACGCCGTATAAACGCTGCAAAACAAAAAAGGCCCCAGGCCATTCAATAGCGTGCCAAGCAGCCATACTTGTCACACGGACACAGCAGGAGAGCCATCATGACCTACCAGCACATTCTGGTCGCCACTGACTTGAACGAAGAATGCCATCCGGTCGTAGCGCGCGCGCAGGCGTTGGCGACAGCCAGCGGTGCGAAACTGGCGCTCGTCCATGTCATCGAACCCATGGCCATGGCGTTCGGCGGCGACGTTCCGATGGATTTGTCGATGCTCCAGCAACAGCAGTTTGATCAGGCCCGGGAGCGCTTGGCCGGCTTCGCCGACCGCTATCCCGGCCTCACCGCAGAGCAACGCCATCTGGCCTATGGTCAGCCACGTCAGGAAATTCACCGTCTGGCCAAAGAGCAGGGCTGCGATCTGGTAGTGGTCGGCAGCCACGGTCGCCACGGCCTGGCGCTACTGCTCGGCTCTACCGCCAACGACATCCTTCATGGAGCACCCTGCGATGTGCTTGCGGTGCGATTGAAGAAGGCTGAATAACACTAACGCTATCCGCGCCTGAGCCGTCACCGGCTCAGGCCAGATCGGCACTCTCGCCGGCGCTCATCACCATCGGCCTGATCTTCTTCAGCTGAGTTTCCAGCGAATAGGTCAGGCTGGACGCCATCGAAAAGAAGGTCAGGAAAGCTTTCAGATTCGAATCGCCGTGACAGGTGTCGTGGATGCGCTGCCAGAAAGCCTGATTAACCAGCTGCAGCTGCTGAAATGACCGCACCAGGCCGCGCAATTCCCAGTCGGCATGGCGCCCTTCGCGAAGATTGAAATACTGCCGCGCCAGATACAGCGAAACCGCGCGCAGCACGAACTCCTGATTACTGGCGAACGGCAGATGCTGATGCGCCATCGGTTTGAGCCTGGCCAGAACCGGGCAGGCGCTGGTAGCCATGATCACGCCCAGCAAGGCTCGCAATCCCTCTTCCAGCCCCACCACCTTGTTGTATTCGCGCTCTGGCGTGCGAACCCGCACCTGAGCCTTCTTCACTGCCGGCAGCCCCTGGAAATCCTCGATGACCCGGTGCAGATCCACAGCAGCCGGGCAATGGCTGTAATCGTCCCGGCTCAACGGACAGTTGTTGCACTGCTGATGCTCCAGGCGCGTCCATTTGGGCGCCTGCATAGCTGCCTCGCGATCAAAGGCGCGCTCTAGCTCGATCCGGTAGCTGAACTCATGTTCCTCGTCGAGGACGATGCGGTAATCAATTGCCATCTATGCTCCGTCCATCGCTGACAGATGTCGTTATGTCTCAACGACGGTTCAGGTCCCGCCATACCGCCGTTATCTTGCCGGCCTCATTCTTCCAGCTCGGCCCAGCGCTCGAGCAACTCGTCGAGTTCCTTCTGCTGCTTCTCGAGACGAGCCATCGTTTCGCCAGTACGTTCTGGAGTTTGCTGGTAGAACGTCGGCGCTGCAATTTCCGCTTGCAGCGCCGCGATGGTTTTTTCGACTGCGTCTATCTTTCCTGGCAAGGCTTCCAGCTCGCGCTGCACCTTGTAGCTGAGCTTCTTCTTTGCAGGCGCCGCTTCGGTGTTCGATGTCGCGGGTTTGCTCGGTGGTGTTTCAGCCTTTTCGTCTTTCGCCTCGGCCACACCGAGCAGCCTCGGTGAGCCGCCCTGGCGCAGCCAGTCCTGATAGCCACCGACATATTCGCGAACGACCCCACCGCCCTCGAACACCAGGGTGCTGGTGACTACGTTGTCGAGGAATACCCGGTCATGGCTGACCATCAGCACGGTGCCCTGGAACGCGAGCAGCACCTCTTCCAGAAGTTCGAGGGTTTCGACATCCAGATCGTTGGTCGGCTCATCGAGCACTAACAGGTTGGCCGGTTTACTGAACAACTTGGCCAGCAATAGACGTGCCCGCTCGCCGCCGGACAACGCTTTTACCGGCGTGCGGGCACGCTGCGGGCTGAACAAGAAGTCACCGAGATAGCTCAGCACGTGGCGGCTCTGGCCATCGATGGTGATGAAGTCACGGCCTTCGGCAACGTTGTCGATAACGGTTTTTTCCAGCTCTAGCTGGTGACGCAACTGGTCGAAATACGCCACTTCCAGACGCGTCCCAGCTTCTACCGTGCCGCTGGTCGGCTGCAGGTCGCCGAGCAACAGCTTGAGCAGTGTGGTCTTGCCGGTTCCGTTCGCGCCAAGCAAGCCGATGCGATCGCCGCGCTGCAAGACCATCGAGAAGTCGCGGATCAGCGGCTCGCCGCCTGAATGGGCGAAGCTTGCATGCTCAACGACGATGACCTGTTTGCCGGATTTCTCCGCCGCGTCGATCTGAATGTTGGCCTTGCCCTGACGATCACGCCGCTCGCTGCGCTCGGCACGCAATTCCTTGAGTGCACGCACTCGCCCTTCGTTGCGGGTGCGACGCGCCTTGATGCCCTGACGAATCCAGACCTCTTCCTGGGCGAGCTTCTTGTCGAACAGCGCGTTGGCGGTTTCCTCGGCGGCCAGCTGCTGCTCCTTGTGCACGAGGAAGCTGGCGTAGTCGCCGTTCCAGTCGATCATGTGACCACGATCCAGCTCCAGGATGCGGGTCGCCAGGCTCTGCAGAAAAGCACGGTCGTGGGTGATGAACAGCACGGCGCCGTTGAAGCCGGTCAAGGCTTCTTCCAGCCAGGCGATCGCGCCAATGTCCAGGTGGTTGGTCGGTTCGTCCAGCAGCAGCAGATCGGGCTCGGACACAAGCGCCTGCGCCAACAGGACACGTCGACGCCAGCCGCCGGAAAGCTCGGCCAGGGTTTTGTCTGCCGGCAGTTGCAAGCGACTCAGGGTACTGTCGACGAGTTGTTGCAGACGCCAGCCGTCTTTCGCTTCGAGCGCCTGCTGAACATGCATCAGCTTGTCCAGATCGGCGTCGTTCTGGATGTTCTGGCTGAGATGGTGATAGTCGGCCAGCAGCTGACCCACTCCCGCCAGCCCTTCGGCCACCACGTCGAACACGGTGCGATCGTCAGCGAGCGGAAGCTCCTGCGGCAATTCGCCGATTTTCAGCCCCGGCGCACGCCATATCTCGCCGTCGTCCGGCAATTGGCTGCCCTTGACCAAGCTCAGCATGCTGGATTTGCCGGTCCCGTTACGGCCGATGATGCAAACCCGCTCACCCCGCGCAATCTGCCAGGACACTCCATCGAGCAATGGATTGTTGCCATAGGCGAGGGACACATCGGTCAACTTGAGCAGGGTCATGGTTACCTCCGGGAAACAGGGCGCGCAGTCTAGCAGAAGGCGCCCGTCGCACGGGATGTTGCCGAGTGTCGAACACTTGCGTTTACAAAGGCTCAGCGACAGTCGGCGCTATTGATCGTTGCGATCGAAGGGACGAACCAGAGCCCTGGCGCCGGCGGTTTACGTGCGTTCGTCGGAACCTTCTGCATTGTTTGTTTCAAGAGCTTAATCCTCGTTTAACTGACTGACTGCCCGAGCTAAGCTAGCCCCAAGTTTTTTCCCTGTCCCCCGTCTTCGGAAGTCTCATGCGCGGTCGACTCTCCAGTATCTGTTTCTGCCTTCTGTTTACTGCTGCAATCGTCGAAACCGCTGAAGCCGCCAGTCTCCAGCAGCAACGTCAGTATTACGACGAAGCCAAGCGGGCGCTGGCCAAGGGCGACGGCGGCCCGTATCGGCGCCACGCTGGCGCACTTCGCGACTATCCTCTGGAACCGTACCTGGCCTATGACGAGCTGACTGCACGGCTCAAGACCGCCAGCAATGACGAGGTTGAAAAGTTTCTCGCTGAACATGGCGACCTGCCCCAGGCCAGTTGGATGAAGCTGCGCTGGTTGCGGTTGCTGGCTGCCCGCGGTGACTGGCACCCGTTCGTTGCACATTACGATCCGGCGATGAATTTCACCGAGCTGGATTGCCTGTTCGGTCAGTACCAACTGTCCAGCGGCCAGACGACGCAGGGCTATGAGACGGCCAAGCGCCTTTGGCTCGTGGGCAAGTCGCAACATAACGCGTGCGATTCGCTGTTCGATCAATGGCGCGCCGCAGGCCAGCTCAGCGAAGACCTGATCTGGCAGCGCACCAAACTGGCAGTCGAGAGTGGCAATTACAGCCTGGCCAATTTTCTCGTGAAAAGCCTGCCGACGATGAAAAGCCAGGGCGAACTACTGGTCGAGGTTGCACAGAAACCGCAGATGCTGAGCCAGACCGGCCGCTTCGTGCAGCCGACCCAGGCCATGGGCGATATTGTCTCGATCGGCCTGCGTCGACTGGCGCGTCAGGACCCGGAAAAGGCACTCGGATTGCTCGACAGCTACGCCAGACGCCTGTCGTTCTCGACCGAGGAAAAGGTGGCGATCGCACGCCAGATTGGTCTGGCCTTGGCCAAGCGCTTCGATGCCCGCGCGCTGAAGGTGATGGCCGAGTACGATCCCGAACTGCGTGACGATACCGTCAGCGAATGGCGGGCGCGGCTGCTGTTGCGCCTGGGCCGCTGGGACGATGCCCACGCGCTGATCCAGCGCTTCGACGGTGAACTTGCCGACAGCAACCGCTGGCGCTACTGGCGAGCCCGCAGCCTGGAATTGGCACAGCCCAACGGCAAACAGGCCATTCCGCTCTACCAGCCAGTCGCCAGCGAGCGCGACTTTTACGGTTTTCTCTCGGCCGACCGTATCCAGGCGCCCTATAAGCTCAACCACCAGCCGCTCGCGCTCGATCCGAAGCTGATACAAAAGGTCCGTAATACCGCCGGCATCCGCCGCGCCATGGAATTCCATGCCCGTGGCGAGATCGTCAATGGTCGCCGCGAGTGGTATCACGTCAGCCGTTTGTTTAGCCGCGACGAACTGGTTGCCCAGGCACGCCTGGCCTATGACATGGAGTGGTATTTCCCGGCCATCCGTACCATCAGCCAGGCGAAATACTGGGACGATCTGGATATCCGCTTCCCAATGGCCTATCGCACCAGCTTGGTGAATGCGGCGAAGGCACGGGAGATTCATCCGAGTTGGATATTTGCCATCACTCGCCAGGAAAGCGCGTTCATGGCCGATGCGCGCTCGCATGTCGGCGCAACGGGGCTGATGCAGCTGATGCCGACCACCGCAAAGGAAACCGCCAGGCGCTTCGACATCCCGCTGTCATCGCCTCAGCAGGTGCTCAACCCCAACACCAACATCCAACTGGGAGCGGCCTATCTCAGCCAGATCTACGGACAGTTCAAGGGCAACCGCGTACTGGCTTCGGCTGCCTACAACGCCGGCCCCGGCCGGGTCCGCCAGTGGCTGAGAAATGCGGAACATCTGCCGTTCGACGTCTGGGTGGAGAACATTCCGTTCGATGAAACCCGCCAGTACGTGCAGAACGTGCTCACCTATTCGGTGATTTACGGCCAGAAGCTCAACGCACCGCAGCCGCTGGTCGAGTGGCACGAGCGCTACTTCGAAAGTCAGTGACACAAGGCGACGCCATGGCTTGGCGTCGTTTCGTCAGCGAGGAAAGTTTTATATGCCAAACAGCCCGAGCGGCAGTCGGGCTATTCCAGAACTTCCACCGGCATGCCCACCTTCAGCACGCCGGGGCTTTCTGCAATCAGGTTCTGGCCGAAGAACACGCCGCCCTCGCCCTTGCGGTAGCCCAGCAATGTAGCCAGGGGTTCGCGCGTCGGACTGTGCTCGCCGCTGAGCGGATCGATGGTGGGAATGATGCAGCGTGAGCAGGGTTTTACCACTCGAAACTCCATCTCGCCGATGCGGATACGTCGCCAGCCATCTTCCGCATACGGAGCCGCGCCAGTAACGACCAGATTCGGCCGAAACCGCCTCGGGTCGAGGGTCTGGCCCACGCGGGCCGAAAGATCTTCGAGCGATCGCTGAGCAATGAGCAAAAACGGAAACCCATCGGTGAACGCCGTCTGCTCACCGAGACGAGCGTAGTCCTGATCGATCTGGATGCCTTGCTCGGTGGGCAGATACACCAGCCGGCATGGACGATCGAGCAGGCGCGTCAGCCATTCCGCGGCGGCGTCACCGGCGTCAGGCGCTTGTAAACTTTCGCGCCAGATCAGCACGCCTCGCACCGCGCTGCCAGCAGCAGGAATCGCCACCGCTAAATCAGTCATGCCTGGCGCACTGAGCAGCAACGACGTTTCGCCCTGCCATCGCGCATCCAGCAGTGCCAACCGTGGCAATGCGCGCTGCGTCAGGAATTTCCCGCTTGTGGCATCCACCACCATCCAGCGGCGGTCGCCGATCAGGCCGAGCGCGTCGCACCCTCCTGCTTCGAGCGATTCAGCGGAGCCGGACTTGAGCGGAAAGCGATACAGCGCGGAAAGATGCATGCTGGGCCTCGAACAGATGAATGTCAGCGAGGCTCATCAAGCAATAGACGCTCGCGGATAACGTCCACCAGTTTCTCCGGCTGGAACTTGGAAAGGAAGTTGTCGCACCCGACTTTTTTCACCATCGCCAGGTTGAAGTTGCCGGAGAGCGAGGTATGCAACACCACATGCAGATCGCGCAGGCGCGCGTCATTGCGAATTTCAGTGGTGAGCCGATAGCCGTCCATTTCCGGCATTTCCGCATCGGTAAATACCATCAGCAGCCGCTCGGTCAGCACTTCTCCTGCATCGGCCCAAGCCTTGAGCTTGTTCAGGCCCTTCATGCCGTCACTGGCCGTATGCACTGTGATGCCGAGCTGAGACAGCGTCTCGCGCAGCTGTGCCAACGCCACGGTTGAATCATCGACACAGAGCACTTCACGACCCCTGGCGCGTTCGAGCAGCGGATCGGTCAGGCGCTCCGGTGAAATGCTGGTGTTATAGGGGACGATTTCAGCGAGCACCTTTTCCACGTCGATGACTTCGACCAGCCGGTCATCGACCTTGGTGATGGCAGTCAGGTAGTGCTGACGCCCAGCCGTAGTGGGCGGCGGCAAAACTTCCTCCCAGTTGAGGTTAAGAATGCGCTCCACGCCGCCGACCAGAAACGCCTGAATCGAGCGGTTGTACTCAGTCACGATGATGGTGCTGCGCTCATCGGGCACCAACGGACGCAGGCCGATGGCGCGCGACAGGTCGATCACCGGCAAGGTCTGCCCGCGTAGGTTGACGACGCCGCATACGGAGCCGTGGCGATGCGGCATGAGCGTCATCTTCGGGAGCTGAACGACTTCCTGCACCTTGAACACATTGATCGCGAACTGCTGGCGGCCGGAGAGCCGAAACATGAGAATTTCTAGACGATTCTGCCCGACCAGACGGGTGCGTTGATCGACTGACTCGAGAATGCCGGCCATTAGCGGGCTCCTTGCTTGATAAGGTCAGAATGCTATCGGCCGCATGGCCCGGCGCTTTATCCGTCGAAGCAAGTATTTGTCGTCAGCCCGACGGTCAGTCGTATACAGGGGCGATCAGACGTTGTCATCGTTCAGGGGCAACGGCTCCTCGCGCAACAGCGGGCTATCGGCAGGAAGGTGTAGACGCAGCGCCCGACGCCTGACCGTGAAACGCATGCGCTCCGCCGTGTAGGGCTCGCCATCGAGATTGATGGCTATCTCGTTCGGCGCCTCGACCTCGACCCACGGCACACGGGCGGTTACCGAAACGGTGTCGATCCCCAGCAGTCCACCGCTCAGCAGCGTGCCCAAGGTACCCACCGTATCGGCGGGTGCCGGGACGATACAGATATCCAGTAAGCCGTCATCAATGGACGCTTGTGGGCAGAGCTGTTGCCCTCCACCGGACTGACGTCCGTTACCGATACCTAGCGCGAGGAAATCGCCTTCCCAGGCAAAGTCCGGCCCGGAGAAGCGCCCCCACGCGGCGCGCAACTCGTTGAAGCGCGACAAGCCGGTCAGCAGATAGGCACCGCCACCCAGCACTTTTTTCAGTTCTTCCGAGGTGCTGGCAGTCACTTTAGAGCCGAAGCCGCCGGTCGCCATGTTGATGAATGGGATGCCGTTCATCTCACCGACATCTATCGAAACCGGGTCGCGGTCAAGCAACGTTAGCGCATCGAACGGTTCGATCGGAATCTCGGCGGCATGCGCAAAGTCATTGGCGGTACCGAGCGGCAGTACGCCCATGCTCGCATCGGAACCGCCGTCGAGCAGCGCCTGCGCCACTTCGCGCACCGTGCCGTCGCCGCCACCAGCGATCACCGTTCGGTAACCTGCCGCGACCGCTTCGCGCACCAGCCGAGCCGAATCACCGGCTTCCCAGGTCACCCGTACGGCCAGCTCGTTTCCAAGCTGGCGCCATTCGTTGACGGCCACTCGCACCTGCTCGTTGATTCCCTGCTTGCCGTGAAGCACGAGCAGCGCCTTGGATTTATTCATGCCTTCATTTCCTGATCGGTAATCGCAGATAAGACACATGGCAGAAGCGGAAAGTTGTGACGCAGCGGTGCCTAGAAGGGCTTAAGCCGGGCCGAAAAAAGTGACGACCATCGGTCAGGAACGACAGGAAAAAATCGTCAAGCAAAACCGATTTATTCAGATAACTTCTTATTAATCAGCTATTTATAAGCTTCATTTAATCCTTATCGTTTTCTTGGCAGTTTGCACCGGCCCGATGAACTCATCCCCTTGAAGACGGTCCGAGCAGGTGTCCAGGTGAAGGTTGCGATAGCGGCCTGCCATCAGAACCGCGGATCGCGGCGATCAAAACGAGTATTGAGAGCTAGCAATAGCCGAAGGAAGGAGCCTTGTATGCGCTTACAGTCCGTTGGGACCCTTGAGTACGCCCACCCCAGTTTCGTTGATTATTTCCTTGCCAGCGTGCGCCTGATCCACGGGCTGACCGCTGTGCTGCCGGGCGTTCTGTTGTTGCTGTTCCTGCCGCTAGATCTGCCTGCGGGTGGCGGCACCTTCAGCACTTTCCTGATCTTCTTCGGCGTGATCAGCGTGGTTATTTTCCAGTCGGTCGGCATTTACAGCGAAGAGGTGTTCAGCACCCTACTCCGCTTCCGCACCATGCTGGTGGCTTGGGCTGCGGCGTTCAGTCTGCTGATCTTCATGCACCAGGGCCTGGGCATGTTCAGCTATCTGGAAGCCAAGCACCTGACGTTCTGGTTCGCCACCAGCATCATCCTGTTCGGTGCCGAGCGGCTGATGATGCTCGCACTGTTCCGCCGCCTGATGGCTAAGGGCGTGTACCTGCAGAATGCCGTGATTCTCGGTGGTACCGATAACGGTGTGCGGGTTGCCGAATACCTTGCGCATCATCGCGACATCCGTACCGGCGTCCTCGGCTTCATCGATGACCGCCTGGAGCGCTTGCCCAAGACGCTCGCCGACCTGCCATTGCTGGGCAATACGCGCGATCTGGAACAGATGATCCGCGAGGAAAAGGTCACCCAGGTACTGGTCGCCCTGCCCTGGTTCGCCGACAGCCGCATCGGCCAAGTGATCAACGAGCTGCGTAAGTTGCCGGTCAACGTGCTGCTGGTGCCTGACATGGTCGCCTTCCGCCACGCCAACAAGCGCATCACCGAAGTGGGTGGCCTGCCGACGCTGATTGCTTCCGACCTGCCGCTGCGTGGCTGGTCGCCGATGTTCAAGCGCATCGAGGACATCATTCTCTCCAGCCTGGCACTGCTGGCGGCTGCGCCCGTCATGTTGCTGCTGGCGCTGGCGATCAAGCTGGACTCGCCCGGCCCGGTGTTGTTCAAGCAGAAGCGCTACGGCTACAACAACCGCCTGATCGAAGTATTCAAGTTCCGCTCGATGTACCACGCGAAATCTGACGCCAACGCCGAACGCCAGACGACGCGTAACGACGATCGCATCACGCGCGTGGGCCGTTTTATCCGCAAGACCAGCCTGGACGAGCTGCCACAGCTGCTCAATGTGTTCCTGGGCAGCATGTCCATGGTCGGCCCGCGCCCACACGCAACCGCAACCAAGGCTGCCGGCGTATTGTTCGAAGACGCCGTCTCGGAATATTCGGCACGCCATCGCGTCAAGCCGGGCATCACCGGTTGGGCACAGATCAATGGTTATCGTGGCGAGACGGACACGGTCGAGAAGATCGAAAAACGCGTCGAATTCGATCTGGATTACATCGAGCGTTGGTCGGTGTGGTTCGACATTTACATCCTTGCCCGAACCATTCCCGCCCTGCTGTTCAACAGGGACGTCTACTGACTGCGCGCGGCAGAACCGCCCAATACGGCAATAAGCCACATTTCATGCGCGAGCACAGCAGGAAGATTGAACTAATGAAGCGAGGCAATATCAGATTTGCGCTCTGTAATGCGCACGCCCAACTGCCCTTGAAACCCGGGCAGCGAGGCTAAGCGATATGTTCCAGAACATCTTGATCATCTGTGTCGGCAACGTCTGCAGAAGCCCGGCGGCAGAAGCATTGTTGACGCACAAACTGCAAGGAAGAAACCTGACGATCAGTTCGGCAGGCATAGGCGCACTAGTAGGCAACCCAATGGACAAGACCGCACATGAGGTGCTTCGCGATCACGGGCTGGAACATCGGCTCCACCGTGCACGGCAGGTCGATGGCGACATGCTGCATCAGGCGGACATCGTCCTCGCGATGGAGCAGAGCCACATCCAGCACATTCGCCAGATAGCACCCGAAGTACATGGCAAAACATTCCTGATGGGTAAATGGCTGGACGACATGGAGATCCCCGATCCATTTCGTCAATCCAAACCCGCGTTCGAGCACGTTCACAGTCTTCTGACACAGTCTGTCGAAAGCTGGCTTCCTTACCTGAAATAAGAAGAAGGAACTTCAATGACTACCATGCCCCGCCCCATTTATGAAACCAAAGAGGAGAAGGATATTGATCTCGCTCACCTCTTTGACACCCTGCTCAACAACCGAGCGATCATCCTCGCCATAACAGGCTTCTTCGCGGCGCTGGGTATCGCCTATGCGCTGCTCGCCACTCCGGTGTATCTCGCCAGCGCAATGATCCAGATCCAGCCGAAAGGCGGGCTTCCCAGCCTCACCGACGTGGTCGGTGCCGCACCGGCAGTCTCGCCGGCGCAGACCGAGATCGCACTGCTGAAGTCGCGCACCGTTGTAGGCGGGACTGTCGAGGCTCTGAACCTCGACATCATCATTGAGCCCCACCACTTCCCGGTATTCGGCGGCTACATTTTTCGCAGCTTCGAACCCTCCGAGGAAGGCGAACTGGGCTGGTATCCGGAAGGCTTCGAATCATATGCCTGGGGCGGCGAGTCGCTACGCGTCACCCAGCTGATCGTTCCGGACAACATGCATGGCGAAGAGCTCACGCTGGAAGCTGCAGATAATAATGGCTTCATCCTGCGCGATACGGACGGTGAGGTAGTCGTACAAGGCATCGTTGGCGAGCCCATCGAAACGCCAGACTATGGAATTACCGTCGCGGAGCTGAACGCACGCCCGGGCACCACCTTCAGCGTGACCAAGAATCGTACTTACGCCACCACCGAGGACTACCAGAATCGTCTGTCGGCAGGTGAGCGCGGTAAGCAGTCGGGCATTCTCAACGTGACGCTCCAGGACGCCGATCCGGAGAAAGCCGTTCGAGTATTGGAACAAGTGGCTCAGCGCTACGTGGATCAGAACATTGCACGCAACGCGGCTGAAGCGACACAGAGCCTGGAGTTTTTGAGCGAACAGGTACCTGAAGTCCGCAAGAAGCTCGACGCGGCCCAGACGGCGTTGAACGAATTCCAGACCGGCAACCGCTCGGTGGATATTACCGCCGAGACCCAGTCGGTCCTCGATCGCATCGTCGATCTCGAGAATCAGATTTCCGAGCAGAACCTCAAGCGCACCGAGATGGAGCGTCGTTTTACCCGTCAGCATCCCAACTTCCAGGCGCTGATGAACCAGACCAGCCAGCTGCAGGCGCAGAAAACCGAGCTTGAAAAGCAGATTGGTACCCTGCCCTCTACCCAGCAGGAACTGCTGCGCCTGAACCGTGATGTCGAGGTTTCGTCCGAAACCTATTCGATGCTGCTGAACAAGACGCAGGAGCTGGACATTATTCGCGCCGGTACTGTCGGCAACGTACGCATCGTCGACCACGCCGCTGCGGATATCGATCAGCCAATCAAGCCGAACAAGCCGCTGATCATCATTGCCTCGATCCTGCTCGGCGGCATCCTCGCGATCGCCTTCGTCTATATTCGCGAAGCACTCAAGCGTGGTGTGGAAAACCCCGAAGAAATCGAGCGCGTCGGTATCCCGGTATACGCCGCGATCCCCTTCAGCGAAAAGCAGGGGCTGCTGGAAAAGCGTCTGGTCAATTTCAAGCGTGACAAGAGCAGCGCGTCCTACTTGCTGACGATCAACGATCCGGCTGATCTGGCCACCGAAGCCATGCGCAGCCTGCGTACTAGCCTGCACTTCGCCATGATCGAGGCCAAGAACAACATCCTGATGATTACTGGCCCCAGCCCGGGCGTCGGCAAGTCGTTCGTCACAAGTAACCTGGCGGCGGTCATCGCACAGTCCGGTAAGAAGGTCCTGTTGGTCGATGCGGACATGCGCAAGGGCTACCTGCACAAAGTCATGCGCTGCCAGGGCGAGAAAGGTCTTTCGGACATTCTGTCCGGCCGTGTCACGCTGTTCGATGCCATCCAGAAGACCCAACTGAACAACCTCCACGTGATCACGCACGGTCAGTTGCCGCCGAACCCTTCCGAGCTGTTGATGCACGAGAACTTCTCTCGCTTCGTCAAGGAAATCAGCGGCATGTACGACTTGGTGATCTTCGATACGCCACCGATTCTCGCGGTTACCGATGCTGCGCTGGTAGGTAGCCAGGCCGGCACGACCCTGATGGTGACCCGTTATGGCCTGAACGGAGTCAAGGAAATCGAAATTGCCAAGCGCCGCCTCGAACAGAACGGCTTGTTGGTCAAAGGCGTGATCTTCAACGCTGTCATTCGTAAGGTGTCGAACTACAGCGATTACGGCTACTACCAGTACGAATACCAACACAGCAAATAAGCGATTGGCGTGCCGATGCCGATGAATAGATGGGCACCGGCACGCTCGACAAATTTGCCCCAACGACGATCTGCACGCATTCGAACCGTTGTTTCTTGCAACGGCCTTCGATGGATCAGTACGTGCGATCGAAGGCAGTCATCGCTACATGCTTATTGGAGTTCAGAAATTATGGCGCGACGTTCTTTTTCACCTTTGCTAAACGCCATACGCTTGATAGCCGGTCTGTCGTTGGCCGGTTGCGTATCGCTTGCGCAAGCGCAACCCAGCACCGAACGTGCGGGCATCGACTTGGTTGGTATTAATATGTCCGGCGCCAATTTCGCACCGCATATAACGCCGGGCAAAGTCGGAACCAACTATTTCTATCCCGAAAAGAAATATTTCAAATATTACGCGGACAAGAACATTCGCCTTATCCGTTTCCCCTTCATCTGGGAGCGCGTGCAACACGACTTGGATAAAGGCATTAACTTCGACCAGATCCGCCTGCTTAAAAGAACACTTGATTTCGCGGCGCAGCACGACCAGAAAGTTATTCTGGATATGCACAACTATGCGCGCTACAAGGGCAAGCTGATTGGATCGCCCGAAGTGCCCTACGAAGCTTACGCGGATGTCTGGCGCAAGCTCGCCGAAGCGTTCAAGGATCATCCTGCTCTGGTGGGCTACGACATCATGAACGAGCCTCATTCGACCGAGGGTTTGTGGCCTGCAGCGGCCCAGGCGGCGGTCGATGCGATTCGTCAGGTCGACTCGAAAACCCTGATTTTCGTCGAGGGCGACCGTTGGGCCAGCTCCTTTCATTGGCGCATGGTGAACGAGGACTTCCTGATCGATGACCCTGCGAACAAGATCGTCTACGAAGCCCACTTGTATCTGGACAAGGATTTCTCGGGACGCTACGCAGACGACGAAACCGTTGACCCGATGCTGGGCGTCGAGCGTGCCCGCCCTTTCGTGGAGTGGCTGAAAGAAAACGGTCAGAAAGGCTTCTTGGGTGAATATGGCGTTCCCGCTCACTCCGAGTCGATGCTCGTCGCCATGGACAACATGCTCGCCTATCTCAACGAAAACTGCATGCCAAGCGCCTACTGGGCAGGCGGACCGGGCTGGGGCGAATACGTACTGGCAGTTGAACCCATCGACGGCAAGGACAGGCCACAGATGGCGGTTTTACAAAAGAACATCGCCAACGACTGCACGGAATACGGACCATCGCCGCGCAGATGAAACGCGACATACGTCACAAAATTTTGGCGAAACTTGAGATGTCTACGCAACACAAACAGCGGCGCAGTTGTCAAACGACTCGACCGAGCACAGCAGAGCTAATCCTAGGGAACTTGATGGCGCTCTGCCTATCGAATGCGTTTGGTAACCGATGCCATGTCGGGCTTCATCGTCATCAGGCATCAACATCGCAATGTTAAAAGCTTGAGTTTGTTGCGGCGTAGTTATCTGGAAAATGGAAACGCACCTAAGGACTCAGGTGATGACAAGCATCAGCTCAAAATTCTTTTATCTGCCACTGACCATCCTTGCGCTCGCCCTGCATTTCTCTGTATTCGGCGACAGTACGCATAACCCGCTCGGTTTTAAGTTTCTTAATGAGGCTTACCTAGCGGTATGTCTGACTGCGGCAGCTCTTTTGATTGTGTCCAGCACCGAAGATGCCTCGAGAGAATTCCGCATTCTCATGTATTACGCTTTTTATAGCGTTTTCGTATTTACTGTATTGCCTGCGCTATTTTCGTTTTTCACTTTCGGCCAACCGATCGCCTACGGCCTGATCGAGGAGCGTCGGATGTTGTTCGCATTCGGCTTCGTACCGCTGTTATTGCTTGCCAAGCACATCAGCACCGGGCAATTCGAGCGTGCAATTATTTACACTGCACTCATCGCCGTGGTCTTGTCTTGGTGCTTCAAGTTCGGCCTGGTACCTGATTTACGTGAAGAGCAAACATCGTGGGATCGCCCGGATCGCTCCTCGATCGGACCGTTCCTGATCTGCTTCGCTTATTTCTACTGCATCCAGATCTGGGCAAGAGGCAAATCTCCGATCAACGGCGAACAACGGCAAAAAATCTTTTACCTGATCGTCGCTGCGATCCTGCTGCTTACCCTGGTGTTCGCTACGCAAACCCGCCAACTCATCGTTCTTTGCCTAGCCTTCACGCTGTTTTCCTTGCGAACAAAAGCCATCGCCTGGGCTGCCTCGCTCTGCGTTCTGCTTTCACCGTTCTATTTCTATCCGGAACTGCTGGAAATTCTGGGATTGAACATGGAGTTCTATGGAAGCAGCCTGGACGGCGATGTTGAGGATGGCGTGCGCCCTCACACAATCGCATCCGTGTTCAACCATTTGGACCTCGTCAACTGGTTTCCCAGCGGTTCGCTATCGCTCATGTGGCAGGACGGCTTCATACCCTATTTCGGCGAGCATTTTTTCCTCTCGGATATTGGAATCATCGGCACGCTGTTCCGCTTCGGGTTTCTTACCTTTCTGATCGTTCCACTGACGCTGTTCGTTTATCAGCGCATCGCCCGGAATATCAACACAGAGATGGAATTCACCTATTCGGTAATGCTCGCGTTCTTCGTGATTTGGCCACTGAACGGCCTGTTCGAATATGTGCAGCCAGTCATTTGCCTGCTTTTCGTTATTCACGCTCTGAGAGCACGCCATTTACGCAGCAAGGAACGAGTTCATGAACGTCGCACTTATTCTCAACTACAAAGCTGCTACTGAGACCATCAGCTGCGCTGAAAGCCTGCTCGCTCATTGCCCGACCATCGACCATATCGTTATTGTCGATAATGATTCCCAGGATGGATCGGCTCTCGCCTTTCAGCAATGGCTGGATGAAAAGGCCTATCCGCAGGTGACTTTGCTTTGCAACCCTGAGAATAACGGGTATGCCGGCGGCAATAACTATGGCCTTCGCTGGGCGATGGAGAATCTGCAACCGACGCATTTCTGGGTCGTGAACAACGACACCTATGTCGAGAGCGATGCCTTTTCGCCTCTACTCGAAGCCTTGCAGCGTAACGACCGCCAGTTCGTGGGTTCGCTCGTATTGAGTGCCGACACAGGGCGTCTGGAATGCTACGGCGGCGGAAAACTCTATCCGATTCTGGGCAAGGCCCGCCTATTGGGAAAGAACCAGAGCATCGAGACGCTGCAACAGCAAAATCTGCAACATGACCCGGATTACATAATGGGTTGCAGCTTGGCGTTTTCAGCTGCGCTGACGGAAGAGATCGGCCTGATGGACGAAGATTACTTCATGTATTTCGAAGAGGTGGATTGGCAGTACCGTGCTCGTCGCTTTGGAGTGTCCATAAAAGTCATCCCCGAAAGTCGCCTGTTCCATTACGGCTCCCTCAGTCTGGGTAACCGCTCGGCGTTCTATCACTATTACCGCAACCGCGCCGCCACACGATTCAACAAGCGCTTTTATGGCTCGATGTTCGCAGTCGTTTCCGCGTTTCTCCTCTCGGCCGTTACGACGATCAAGGAATACAAGAACCCCACCCTCGCCTGGTCGGGTATCAAGGGCGCCTTCAAGGGAGTAGCAATGAGTGTCAAGTGATACTAATGCGTTCGGAATAGACTTCTATTCCGGCAATAAGAAAGCTTTATTGTCCTGCATCCGCGAGGGCATCAAGCAGCCCTATTCGTTTGTGGTAACGCCGAACGTTGACCACCTCGTTCAACTCGAGCATGACGCAGAGTTACGGGATGCCTACGCCAAAGCACGCTGGCGGCTTTGTGACAGTCGCATTCTGCTCTCGTTGCTCGACCGCCTGGGTGTACATCTCGACGAAGCCATTCCTGGCAGCGACCTGACGCTGGATCTGCTCAAGTGGGCAGACGAGGACCGCCTACGCGTGGTCCTGATCGGCTCGCAGCAAACCGAAGTCGACAAACTTCGAGTGATCTATCCCGGCATCGAGCTTTATCACTACAACCCACCGATGGGCTTCATCAAAAACCCGGAAGAAGTGCAGCGTTGCTTGCAGTTCGTGCGTGAGAACCCATCGGATCTGGTCCTCTATGCTGTCGGAACACCCCGCGGCGAGGTGCTGGCCGCGGCGACTCAATCGCATGAGCGCTCGGGCATGGGCTTCTGTATTGGCGCCTCCATTTCCTTTGCCACCGGCAGCATCAAGCGAGCGCCTAAATGGATGCGTGAGTCCAAGCTCGAATGGCTCCATCGCATGTGTCTGGAACCTCGTCGGTTGGCCAAGCGTTATTTCATCGATGCGATGTATATCGTGCCCGCTTATTTACGCGAGAGAAATTCCAGGCAAAAAGGCAGTCCTGCCAAACAGCAGTCTTGATTGAACCGAACCAAACCAATCTCACACAGGGAAGACCAATGAAAGCGATCATCACGGGTATCACAGGGCAAGACGGCGCCTATTTGGCAGAGCTTCTGTTGGAAAAAGGCTATACCGTATACGGCACGTTTCGCCGCACCAGTTCAGTGAACTTCTGGCGAATCGAAGAGTTGGGCATCGACAAGCACCCCAATCTGCACCTCGTCGAATACGACCTTACCGACCTTTCCTCCAGCATTCGACTACTGGAGAGCACTGGCGCAACCGAGGTCTACAACCTCGCCGCACAAAGCTTCGTCGGTGTTTCCTTCGAACAGCCATTAACGACGCTGGACATCACCGGCGCAGGTGCAGTGAACCTGCTGGAAGCCATTCGTATCGTCAATCCGAAGATTCGCTTCTACCAGGCGTCGACATCCGAAATGTTCGGTAAGGTCCAGGCCATTCCCCAAGCGGAGACCACCCCGTTCTATCCTCGCAGCCCCTATGGTGTCGCCAAGCTTTACGCACACTGGATGACCATCAACTACCGGGAGTCGTACGGCATCTTTGGCTGCAGCGGCATCCTGTTCAACCATGAGTCGCCGCTGCGCGGCCGTGAATTCGTGACCCGGAAAATCACCGACTCGGTGGCCAAGATCAAACTGGGCCTGCTGGATGTCCTCGAGCTCGGCAACCTCGACGCGAAACGCGATTGGGGCTTTGCCAAGGAATATGTCGAGGGTATGTGGCGCATGCTGCAGGCCGATGAGCCGGACGTCTTCGTACTGGCGACCAACCGTACCGAAACCGTTCGCGACTTCGTGACGCTGGCCTTCAAGGCAGTGGACGTCGAGCTTCAGTGGGAAGGCTCCGGCGAGCAGGAACAGGCGATCGACATGGCCACGGGCAAGGTTGTCGTGCGGATCAATCCGAAGTTTTACCGCCCTGCGGAAGTGGAGCTGCTGATCGGCGACCCTCAGAAGGCCAAGGATGTGCTGGGTTGGGAACCCAAAACTTCACTGGAGCAACTGTGCCGCATGATGGTCGACGCTGACATGCGTCGCAATCAGCAAGGCTTTTCGTTCTAACGTCATTCAACCGATTGGTTGACGGGGAACTTGGGCAGCCGTGAGTCGGCAATGCAGAGTTCCAGCAAGCTGCACAGGGCAACCACCCTGCCCTGTGCAGTCACTCCGGCCAGCGGGCCGATACAGGCGGTACATAAATCGATTGTGGTCTGGTGCCGAGCTAACCGCTCGCGTAGCGCCGTCCGACGGCACATCGTGTGGGCTCGGCCAACCGTAATCGGGACGCAACATCCCACATCTATACAGGGATCAAGCGCTCCGCTGAACTTGGAATTCATCCCGGAAAGATCATGCGCAAAGTGCTGATTACGGGCGTCACCGGTTTTACCGGCCGCTATATGGCAGAAGAACTCGCAGCCCAAGGCTATGAAGTTCATGGCCTCAGCTATCGTCAACCCGTGGGCGAGCTGCCTGCGGCTGTATCAGCCATCCACTGCTGCTCACTGAGCGATGACGAGACGCTACGGACCCTGCTGATGGAGATACGCCCGACTTACGTCGTGCATCTGGCGGCGGTCTCCTTCGTCGCGCATACCGACGCGGACGCCATCTACAACGCCAACCTGCTCGGCACTCGTCACCTGCTCGAAGCGCTACGCACGTCAGCGACGGGCCTCGAAGGTGTACTTCTTGCCAGCAGTGCCAACGTCTACGGAAATGCTACCGAGGGCGTTCTGCCCGAAACCGCTCCCTTCGCACCAGCCAATGATTACGCCGTGAGCAAGGCTGCGATGGAGTTTCTCGCGCAGCTCTATCACGGTCGTTTGCCGTTGATCATCAGCCGGCCATTCAACTACACCGGCGTCGGCCAGGCTGAACAGTTTCTTATCCCCAAAATAGTCGCGCATATACGCCGTCGCGCCGACGTCATCGAACTGGGGAACCTGGATATCGCGCGCGATTTCTGTGACGTTCGCCAGGTCGTGCAAGCCTATCGAAGGTTGCTCGAAACGCCCGCTGCGATCGGCGAAACCGTCAATATCTGCTCGGGCTCGGCGTATACGCTTCAATATGTTCTAGAGCAGGCAGCGGCCATTTCCGGCCATCAGCTGGACGTCAGAGTCAACCCAGCCTTCGTCCGCAGCGCTGACGTAAAGAACCTGTTCGGCAGCAGGGCCAAGCTGGATTCGCTTATTGGCGATCTGCCCCCGCTTGAATTGAAAGACACGCTACGTTGGATGATCGAATACCCGTCTGTGGGTTAATGCCATAGATCGCTCTAAACCTGCCGGTTTCGATCACGCTCGGCGCCAACTGAACGACTGCACTTGGCGCCGATGCAATCAACAGCAACCCGCCCATTTTGCTATTGGCCCGGTCTAGACAGGTTCCCATACGCTGCGCTGCGCGCCACGTTTTATCGGGACTTCATTTATACGCATCGTCTTGAACCCCGCGTAAACGGAGCGGTCTATGGCTTCTGTGAGCGACGAAGTGGCTGTTTCTCGGCTCGCTGAGATGCACTAGCGGTTAAGCGGAACCTATCACCGGCTTAGCCGAAAAGTGTCGATTTATAGCCGACGTCATTGCATTAGAAGTCTTGCAGTAACGATTACCAAGAGAGGCAGTTATTGAATTCGTCCTATGCGTTTCCGAGAAATCTCGACGAACAGCAACCGAATCAATCTTTCGCTCGCTCCTAAAGCAAAAAGTGAATCCTGCAGTTTCACTTCGTAAAAACAACTATTCCGTCAAGGATGAGAACCCATGAAATCACTGTTTGCTCTCACTTTCTCTTCGGTGCTGGTGCTCCAAGGATGTGTATTTTCGCCCGGCCAATACCTTGATCCAGATGAGTTCAAGAAAGGCGCGAAATCGGAAGACGGTACAGTCCAGCTCATTCGCATCACACCTGACATCCTCAAGGGCGAACTGTCCTCGGACATGGGTACGTCCAGCAAGCAAGAGCTGCTCGACTACAAACCCCAGGCCTACCGTATCGGCGCTAACGACCTCCTTTACATCACCGTATGGGATCACCCCGAACTGACTGCGCCGTCCGGCCCGCAGCAGCAGCTCGATGCCAACGGTCGCCTGGTTCGCCCCGATGGCACGCTCTTCTACCCTTACATCGGCAACGTCAATGCCGCAGGCCGTACCATTGAAGAGCTGCGGTCCGATATCGCGCGTCGCCTCGCCAACTACATCGACAGCCCGCAGGTCGATGTCAGCCTGCTGCGCTATGGCAGCCAGCGCATCGTACTGTCCGGTGCATTCAATACCGCAGGTGAAGTACCGGTGACCACCGCGCCGATGACCGTCGTCCAAGCGATCGGCCAGGCGAGTGTCGACACCGAAAACGCAGACCTGTCCAGCCTGATGCTCAAGCGCGACGGCCGAGAGTACATGCTGAACCTCGACGACCTGAACCGCCCGGACTCCTGGCTGCATCAGGTTTATCTGAAGGATGGCGATCAGCTGCACCTGCCCTACAACGATCAGAAGAAGATCTACGTACTGGGTGAGGTAACTCAGCCACAGGCGCTCAGCTTCAAGACGACAAGCTACAACTTGATGGACGCCATTGGCACTGCTGGTGGTATCCGCCAGGAAACCGCAGACGGCGAAGCGGTCTATGTCATCCGCGGCGCGGAAAACATTGCCACCGAGCAGCCGAAGGTCTTCCAGCTGAATGCCAAATCGCCGGTCGCCTTTGCCTTGGCCAAGAGCTTCCCGCTCCAGCCGCAGGACGTAGTATTCGTTGGTCCGGCAGGCATCACTCGTTGGAACCGCTTCATCACCCAGCTGCTGGGATCAGCCTCGGTCGTTGGTACCGGCGCAGCGTTCAACCGTTAATGGGATGAACGACACCAGGTTGAAAACAGCCTGATGTGCAAGCCGCAGTCAGCCCATTGGGCGGCTGCGGTTTTTTTGGGTTGCCATTTCTGCAAATGAGCGTCCCGTCATTCGTAGCTCCAAGGCTTGCAGGGCTTCCGCAGGACGAGACAAACGTCAACCTGGATGCAGGCAGCGTCTGAAAGACGCGAAATCTAGGTAGCGAACCTGCCCGACCGCCTTTCCACCGACATTGCCACACCTGCGCCACCAATGCGCGGAATCTCGGCTCTCCTGATAAACTCGCGCACATTTCCAGCGGCTGGCTGGCCGTCTCATCGGCCCTCCGCACTAAAAGCTTCACGTTCCCGGACGCTCAAGCTGCCCGAACATCCCTCAATACCCGCTTCTCCGGAATCCGATGGAAAACCGCCCTGACCCAATAATCACGTCCCGCCCTCCATCGCGCCGCTTCTCCGTTGCGCCCATGATGGATTGGACCGATCACCATTGCCGGTACTTTCTGCGTCAACTGTCCCGGCACGCCCTGCTCTACACCGAAATGGTCACGACCGGTGCGCTGATCAATGGCGATGCGGAGCGTTTTCTTCGCCATGACGAGGCGGAACATCCCCTCGCGTTGCAACTCGGCGGCAGCGTGCCGGCGGAGCTGGCGGCGTGCGCGAAGATGGCCGAAGCGGCGGGTTACGACGAAGTGAATCTTAACGTCGGCTGCCCTAGCGATCGTGTGCAGAACAACATGATCGGCGCATGCCTGATGGCCCATTCGGCGTTGGTGGCCGATTGTGTGAAAGCCATGCGCGATGCCGTCGGGATCGAGGTAACGGTCAAACATCGAATCGGCATCAACGGGCGCGACAGCTACGCCGAACTCTGCGATTTCGTCGGTCAGGTTCTCGAGGCGGGCTGCCGCAGCTTTACCGTCCACGCGCGCATTGCCATTCTCGAGGGGTTGTCGCCCAAAGAGAACCGCGAGGTTCCACCCTTGCGTTACGACGTTGCCGCGCAGCTAAAAGACGATTTCCCGGACCTGGAAATCATCCTCAACGGCGGCATCAAGACGCTGGACGAATGCGAAGCGCACCTCCAGCACTTCGATGGCGTGATGCTCGGACGGGAGGCGTATCACAACCCCTATCTGCTCGCTCAGGTGGATGCCCGGTTGTTCGGCAGCCATGAACCGGCCATCAGCCGAGCCGAAGCGCTGGCGCGGATGCGACCTTATATCCAGCGGCATCTCGAAGCGGGCGGCTCGATGCATCACATCACGCGTCATGTATTAGGGCTGGGTCTGGGCTTTCCAGGCGCGCGGCGTTTCCGTCAGTTGTTGTCGGTCGATATCCATAAGACGAAGGAGCCTTTAGCGCTTCTTGACCAGGCGATCGGTCTGCTCGAAGGACATTGATAGTCTTGTGGAACACGCGGGACCATTTTCAATCCAAGTGCTGTCCGCCCCGCCCAACCACTCGCCAAGTGGCTCGGTGGCCGCGGTTCCAGTCATGCCAACTCAGAGGATAGAGCGCCCCCATGACATCCAAGCTGGAACAACTCAAGCAGTTCACTACCGTCGTCGCCGACACGGGCGACCTCGATGCCATCGCCCGCTTGCAGCCGGTCGATGCCACCACCAATCCTTCGCTGCTGCTCAAGGCGGCCGCCTTGCCCCGCTACGCGGAACACCTGCAGGCAGCCATGTCCCGCTGTGGCGGTGACATCGGGCTGGGCTGCGATCTGTTTGCCGTCGCGGTCGGCCAGGAAGTGCTCAAGCTGATTCCGGGGCGGATTTCCACTGAGGTCGATGCGCGTCTTTCGTTCGATACCCAGGCGATGGTGCAGCGCGGCGAACGCCTGATCGGCCTGTACGAGCAGGCCGGCATTTCAAAGGATCGCGTGCTGATCAAGCTGGCCTCAACCTGGGAAGGCATCCGCGCCGCCGAGCAGCTGGAAAAATCCGGCATCCAGACCAATCTGACGCTGCTGTTCTCCTTTACCCAGGCGGTTGCCTGCGCCGAAGCCGGCGTGTTCCTCATTTCGCCGTTCGTAGGCCGGATCTACGACTGGTACAAGAAAAACGAAGGCCGTGATTACGTCGGTGCCGAAGACCCGGGCGTGCTGTCGGTCAGCCGGATCTACGACTACTACAAGGCCCACGGCTACGACACCGTGGTGATGGGCGCGAGCTTTCGCAATACAGGGCAAATCGAAGCCCTGGCAGGCTGCGACCGCCTGACGATAAGCCCCGAGCTGCTCAGCCAGTTGGCGCAGGAAGACGGCACACTGGAACGCAAACTGTCGCCCGGTCGCGCATCCGAGCCACGCATTACGCTGGACGAAGGTAGTTTCCGCTGGGGGTTGAACGAAGATCCGATGGCGACGGAGAAGCTGGCCGAAGGCATCCGCCAGTTCGCCCGTGATCAGGAGAAACTCGAGGCCCTGCTAGGGTCCTGAAACTGAAATTTCGTTCAAGGGCTGCCGAGTGAATTTTGCAAGTCGTGCTAGGCGCCACGACGAGTCATAGCAGGACTATGGCGAGGAGCGGCACCGCAAGCCGACGGCAAAAAGCCCCCGGCAGACCTGAACAGCCAATTTCTGATGCAGGACAGACCAAGCGTTAAGTCAGGACCGCTCCAGTGCCGTCACGAGGTCGCGAAAGGCCTCGCGATTGGATTCATTGAGGCTCATCAGGATACGGTGAGCCTCAAGCACTTTGTTCTTCACCACGTCTTCCGACTGATCCTGGCTAGGCAGGTCGGCAAGCTGCTCGGGTGATGGCAGCGGCTGATCGACGATATTGAAGACCTGATCGAAGCCCATCGATTGCAGCAGGCGCGTGATATCGGCGTGTGTCGTCACCAGCGTGGGCAACATGCCGATCTTCTGCCGGGAAAGAATCGACAACTTGGCCAGTAGCCCCAATGTCGTACTGTCGATGCTGCGGCTTTCAGTAAGGTCGATAACGATCGCCGAGAAATTCAGCGACGAGAAGATTTTTTCGATCGTAGCGTCCAATGCCGAGCAAAGCGTCAGTCGGATTTCGCCGACGAATTTGAGAACGAACGTGCCGTCCTGCTCGGCGAACTGGATCTTACCAGTGCTCATGCAAGGTTCCTGCTCAATACCAGCAACGCGATGTCATCGGGCATATCCTCAAGATCGGCCAGGCCGAGCACTCGCTGGAGACCATCCAGCCTACCTCCGGCTTCGGAAATCAGTCCGGGCAACCCTGCTTCCTTTTCTTTGAGCGTGTCGCCAGGCAAAAGGTCCAGAATGCCATCGGAAAGCAGTGTGAGGCTGAATGCCTCGGGCAACTCGATTTCATAATTATCGTAGGTCGCTTCGACGAACAGGCCAACCGGCAAGCCCCGTCCCTCCAGATAGCTCGCAACGCCGCCGGTATAGAGCACCGGCATCGGCAGGTGCCCGCCGATGCTGTAGTGCAGCACGTTGCGCTCCTGATCGATCACCCCGCCCAGCATGGTGACATGCTTGCCGAGCTTGCAATTGATCAGCCCACGGTTGATGTGATCAAGCACTTCGGACGGTTTGAACGCGCGCGGCGCTCCCCTTCCCCGGCGAGACTCGTACAGCAGTCGCGTCGTCATGAATTTCAGCAGCGCCGTGACGAATGCCGAAGAGGCGCCATGGCCGGACACGTCGGCCAGATAGAAGCCGATGCGATGCTCGTCCACGCGGAAGTAATCGACGAAATCCCCGGACAGATAAAGGGAAGGGATGATCTGATGGGCGAAATGGAAGTCATCGATGCTATAGGGCGTGACAGGCAGCATGTTCATCTGCACCTGACGCCCGGCATCCTGATCTTCCTGCAATAAATGCAGACTGGCTTGCAGGTCGCGGTTGGCGGTTTCCAACTGCTCACGGTAGCGCCGGTTCTCCATGCGCAACCGTGACCGGTCGAGTGCTCGACGCACCGAGTGCTCGAGCATCGCCAAATCCTCAAGGGGCTTGATCAGGTAATCGGCCGCACCCAGACGCAGGGCTTCAACGGCATCGCTCATCACGCCGGCGCCAGACACTACGATGACTGGCAGGTCGGCCTGGCGTTCGCTGATCTGACGGATCAGCTCCAGACCGTCCATCTGCGGCATGCGCAGATCGCAAATCACCAGATCAGGCTGTTCGGCCTCGAACAGTTCCATGCCTTGCGGCCCGTTAGGCGCCTGCAGGACTTTGAAACCACTGTCATCCAGATAGGCGGCCAAACTGGCTCGTACCACATCGTCGTCATCTATGATCAGCAGCGTCGCGCTTGGGTTGTGCATGTTCCTACCAGGCGGTATCGCCAGGATGATTGGCGAAAGCATCGGCCCCGCGCGAACGCTGGAGCAAGGGATCTTTTCAAGGCGCAGACGGTACTCCCATACGATCTGTGTTTCAAGCCAGGTGCCGCCGCCCCGCCTGTGCTTTACAGGCTTAATTGACGGGCGTTATAAGAACTGGCGCAACCAAACTCAGAGGACGAAAAATGAGTCAGAGCGATCGGGACTACAGCGAAAAACGTGATTTCATCCGCATGCAGATAGAAACGGTGATCACCCTTATCCATAACGGCAAGCGCTACGACGCGATTTGCATGGATTTGTCGAGCACAGGTATGCAGGTGCTCGCAGCGACGAACCTGCAGATGGGCGACAAGGTAAGGGTGAATATTCCCTCGGAGCACGATCAGTTGAAGGGACTGGAGGCAGACACCGAAGTGGTGCGAGTCGCCGAGCATGAAGATGGTCGACAGAACCTAGGGCTGGCCATTCTCTCAATGATCTAGGAGGCGCCTGGCACAGACGCGCAGCAGAAGCCTGCGAACGCCACGTCAGTCACGTGGCGTCGCCGTTGGTGATCAGAAATCGTCTTCGACCTGCCCATCCTGCGTGCGGAACTCGCGGTTCTGCAGATAGGCATTGCGCACGAAAATGTATTTGTCACCTGTAATCATTTTCTCGGCCGACAGCAGACCGGCGCGCAGGTCAACCACATTCACCGCCCGCGTCACGTTGCGGGTCGGTACATGGTCCACATAGGGGTACGGCTGCAGGAAGGAGTCCGGCACACGCCCTGCCGCATCGCGTACGGTACTCGGCCCAAGCAGCGGCAGTACCACATAAGGCCCGCTGCCAAGCCCCCAGGCGCCTAGAGTCTGGCCGAAATCCTCGTCATTCTTCTGCAGGCCCATACGGGTCGCCACATCGAAGAAGCCCAGGACGCCAAAGGTGGTGTTGAACAGGATACGACTCGTGTCGATGCCGGCATCGTGAACCTTGCCCTGCAACAGATCGTTGGTCAGCACCACGACATCGCCCAGGTTGCTGAACACGTTACCGATGCCGTCTTCGATGAAATTCGGCGTGACCTTCTGGTAACCCTGCGCGAGCGGCTTGAGCGTATAGGTGTCGAGCTTATCGTTGAAGGTGAAGATCACCCTGTTTACACCTTCCCAGGGGTCATCCTCGGCAGCCTGCAATGAAGACACGCCAAACACCGTCAGCGCTGCGACGAGCGTGACCCTGAAATATCCGATCCAATCCTTGCCGATTGTTTGCATCGCGGCCTTCCCCTTATCCCGAATGGTGGCGTGCCCATCAAAGCGCAGCAGTATAAATCCATTCTGGAAATTGCGGCAGCGAACAGACATGCGGCTGGGAGCGAACTTCGCTGCGCCACTTGCCCTCCAAGGAGGACATGCCCGGACCGCTGGATGGGTGCGTCTGTACCGAGCCGGCGATTCGTAGTCGGAAATCACAGAGGGAAGCAATATGCCGGAACATGATTTGCAGTCGCAGCTGGCCGAGCTGCGCAGTCAACTGGCCCAGGACACGCCGCTGACCGAAGAGGAGCGCGCCTCCTTGCAGGCCATTGCCCAGGACATCGAGCTACGCCTGGCGAACCAGGGCGCGCTGGAGCAGAACGATTCGCTGGTCGACGGCGTCAACCTGGCGGTGGAGCGTTTCGAAGTCAGCCATCCCAATACCGCCATGACGCTGCGTAACATTATGCAGACGCTGGCGAACATGGGGATATAAGCCGCAAAGGCGCTGGAGGCTGGAGGCAGGAGGCAGGAGGCAGGAGGCAGGACGAGACCGCCTCCAGCGCCACCACGTTCACTGTCTGACGAGACGCCCGTTATCTACCGTGATGGCCGCGGTACTGCGATACGGGTTGATATCCAGGCCACCACGGCGCACATAACGCGCATAGACCGTCAGCCGCTCCGGCTGCAGCAGCCGCTGCAAGTCGAGGAAGATGCGCTCCACGCACTGTTCATGAAAGTCGGCGTGCTGACGGAAGCTCACCAGATAGGCAAGCAAACTGCCGTGATCCAGCGCCGCGCCGCGATAGTCGACCACCACCGTGCCCCAGTCCGGTTGGCCGGTAACGGGGCAGTTGGATTTCAGCAAATGACTATAGACGCATTCTTCGACCTGACGGCTCGGGTCACTTTTCAGCAGATCGGCACGCGGGGAGTCGTAGTTCTCGATGGTCACGTCCAGCTCATCGATGCAGCGTCCCGCCAGCGGCACAATACCTTCCTGGGCGACTTCTTCCAGCGTGCGTAAACGAACGCCGACCAGCTTGCCCGCTGCGGCCGACAGGTCCCTGACCATGACCTCGACCAGCGCCTCGCGGCTTTCGAATACCGACTGGTTCAGCGAATTCAGATAGAGCTTGAACGACTTGGATTCTATGATGTGCGGCGAATCCGCAGGGATGCTGAACTCACCGATGGCAACCACCGGCTTGCCGGACGGCAGCAGCCAGGACAGCTCGTAGCAGTTCCAGATGTCCACGCCGCGATAGGGCAAGGTGTCGATCGTCAGCCCAAGCTCGGCCCACTTCGGCGCACGTGGGATCGGAAACAGCTGCTCGGGACTGTAGGTGGCGATATAGGCGCTGGTTTTGCCCAGCGGTGAGAGTTCGGCGGGGTGTTGCATGACGGGAACCTGTACGAAAAATGACCGCAAGTGTATCGGGTCCCGCCGTGTTTATCATCGCGAAATCGCCTGCCGCTTGGCAGGCGCGCAACGGTTACTGGCGCATTCCACGACCGCTGCTGAGCAAGCGAATGCACCACAGATACATCAGCACCGCCGCCACCGCCATGAAGCTGATGGCAATGCCGATGCGGATATCCGACACCCCGAGAATGCCGTAACGGAACGCATTGACCATGTGCAGGATGGGGTTAGCCAGCGACAAGGTCTGCCAGAACGGCGACAGCAAGGTGATCGAGTAGAACACACCGCCCAGGTAGGTCAGTGGCGTCAGCACGAAGGTCGGGATGATCGAGATATCGTCGAAATTGCGTGCATACACGGCATTGATAAAGCCGCCCAACGCGAAGATCGTCGAGGTCAGAGTGATGACCAGCAGCGTGATACCCAGGTGATGAACCTGCAAGTTGGTAAAGAACATCGACAGCACGGTGACGATCAGCGCAACGGCCAGGCCCCGCGTGATGCCGCCCAGCGCGAAGCCGATGAGAATCACGTGCGGCGACACTGGCGAGACCAGCAGTTCCTCGATGGAGCGCTGGAACTTGCTACTGAAAAAACTCGACACCACGTTGCTGTAGGAGTTGGTGATCACCGACATCATGATCAGCCCCGGCACGATGTACTCCATGTAGCTGAAGCCGCCCATCTCGCCGATTCGCGCGCCGATCAGGTTTCCGAAGATGACGAAGTACAACACCATGGTGATCGCCGGTGGCAGCAGGGTCTGCGGCCAAATGCGCGTGTAGCGGCGGATTTCACGATGGACGATGGTTTGTAGCGCAACCAGATTGGGCCGGAATTCCGCGTTCATTTGGTCACCTTGGGCAGATTGTTTTCCACCATCGAAACGAACAGCTCCTCCAGTCGGTTGGTCTTGTTGCGCAGGCTCAACACCTCGATGCCCTGCGCCGAGAGCAGACGAAACAGGTCGGTAATGCCCTGGCTCTTCTCCACCTGCACTTCGAGGGTGTGATGATCGACCAGCCTCGCCGGATAATTGCCCAGCTCTGGCGGAACCAGCTGCGACTCCTTCAGATCGAGCAGGAACGTCTCGACATGCAGCTGCTTGAGCAGCTCGCGCATGCTGGTGTTCTTGACGATCTGCCCATGGTCGATGATGCCGATGTTGCGGCACAGCTGCTCGGCCTCCTCCAGATAGTGCGTGGTGAGGATGATGGTGATGCCCTCACGGTTGAGTTCGGTGAGGAACGTCCACATCGACCGACGCAGCTCGATGTCCACGCCCGCGGTAGGCTCGTCGAGAATCAGCAGGCGCGGGCGATGGATCAGCGCGCGGGCGATCATCAGGCGTCGCTTCATGCCGCCGGACAGCATCCGCGAGGACACGTCGCGCTTGTCCCACAGCCCCAACTGGTTCAGGTACTGCTCGGCACGCTCCTTGGCCACCTTCGCCGGGATGCCGTAGTAACCGGCCTGGGTGACGAGGATGTCGAAGGCCTTCTCGAACTGGTTGAAGTTGAACTCCTGCGGCACCACCCCCAGGCAGCGTTTGAGCCCGCTGGGGTCGCGATCCAGATCATGGCCGAACACATTGACCGTGCCGCCGGTCTTGTTCACCAGCGTTGAAAGGATGCCGATGGTGGTGGATTTGCCAGCCCCGTTTGGGCCTAGCAGCGCGAAGAAATCGCCTTCAGCCACATCCAGGTCAATGCCTTTGAGGGCCTCGAAGCCGTTTCCGTAAACCTTGGTCAGCTGCCGAATGGACAGAGCGGTACTCATATGAACATGCACGCAAAGCAGAGAGATTCAGACTAGATAAGGGCGTGGCGGGGCAATTGCAACCGCGCCGCCGAAAGCGTGCCCCAACACACAGCGTCTGGCTCGTTTCATCGCATCTGGTCACAGTCATTCCAGAACTCGCCTGGCCCTGTCCGGTCACTACTTGAAACCAAACGCATCAAGCGTTCCCTGATCGATGCGTCTCCAAGGCCTATGCTCAAGTAGGACGCCCTTCGCTCAACAAGGAAACCCCATGACCCTGCTCTGGCTGCTCGTGTTACTGCTCGGCATCGCCGTAATCGCTCACCTACGGGTATCGCCCGTGCCCGCGCTGGCCATCGTGGCCGCGTACCTAGTGTTCATGGGCGTCGCCGACGAGACGCCGACCTGGTTGATGGTCATCCTCTGGCTGCTATTCGCTGCCGTTGCCGTGTTCCTGCTGGTCGAAGATTTGCGCATCAAGCATTTCAGCGGGCCGATGTTCGACTGGTTCAAGAAGGTCCTGCCCCCCATCTCCGACACCGAACGCGATGCGATAGATGCTGGCAGCGTCTGGTGGGATGGCGAACTGTTCAGCGGTCGGCCGAACTGGGACATCCTGCTCGGCTATCCGAAAGCCACGCTCACCGCGGAAGAACAGGCGTTCGTCGACGGCCCCACCGAAACGCTCTGCGCCATGGTCAACGACTGGGATGTCGGCCAGCGTCTGGATCTGCCGCCAGAGGCGTGGGACTACATCAAGGCCGAAGGCTTCTTCGCGCTGATCATTCCCAAGGAATACGGCGGCAAAGGCTTCTCGGCCTATGCGCACTCGCAGATCGTGATGAAGCTGGCCACGCGTAGCGGCGATCTGGCCAGCACTGTCATGGTGCCCAACTCGCTCGGTCCGGCCGAACTGCTGATGCACTACGGCACCGACGAACAGCGCAACCATTACCTGCCGCGCCTGGCCAACGGCACGGACATCCCCTGCTTCGCCCTGACCGGCCCCTACGCCGGCTCCGACGCGGGTGCGATGAACGACAGCGGCGTGATCTGCAAGGGCCCGTGGCAAGGCGAAGAAGTCATCGGCCTTCGCTTGAACTGGGAGAAGCGCTACATCACCCTCGGCCCGGTCGCGACGCTGCTGGGTGTCGCCTTCAAGACCTATGACCCCGAACACCTGCTCGGTGACGAGGAAGAGCTGGGCATCAGCCTGGCACTGATTCCGACCGACACCACCGGCGTTGAAATCGGCCGCCGCCACCTGCCGCTGGGCGCCGCGTTCATGAACGGGCCGAACTGGGGCAAGGACGTATTCGTCCCGCTGGAAGCCATCATTGGCGGGCGCGACATGATCGGCAAAGGCTGGATGATGCTGATGAATTGCCTGTCCGTTGGCCGTTCCATCTCGCTGCCAGCCACCGGTGTCAGCGCCGCCAAGGCCTGTAGCTATGTCAGCGGCCGCTATGCGCAGATCCGCGAGCAATTCAACGTGCCGCTGGCCGCATTCGAAGGCATTCAGGAACCGCTGGCCCGCATCGGCGGTAACGCCTGGCTGATGGACAGCGCACGAATCCTGACGGCCAATGCGGTCGATCTGGGCGAAAAGCCTTCGGTGCTCTCTGCCATCCTCAAATATCACCTGACCGAACGCGGTCGCGAATGCATCACCGATGCCATGGATATCCATGGCGGCAAAGGCATCATCATGGGCCCGAACAACTACCTGGGCCGCCTGTGGTTGTCGGCGCCGATCTCGATCACCGTCGAAGGCGCGAACATTCTGTCGCGCAATCTGATGATCTTCGGCCAGGGCGCGATCCGCTGCCATCCGTTCGTGCTGCGTGAGATGGAGCTGGTCCACGAGCCGGACCGCGATGCAGCGGTGAAGAAGTTCGACAAACTGCTGATGCAGCACATTGGCTTCGCCGTCAGCAATACCGCCAGCACTCTGGTACTCGGGCTGACTTTCGGCCTGTTCGGTAAAGCGCCAGGCAACGACCTCACCCGCCCCTATTTTCGCGCACTGAACCGTATCGCAGCGGCATTCGCCATGCTGGCCGATGTGTCGATGATGCTGCTGGGTGGCGAATTGAAGCGCCGCGAACGCCTGTCGGCCCGGCTCGGCGATGTGCTCAGCCATCTGTATCTGGCATCAGCCGCGCTCAAGCGTTATCACGATCTGGGCCATCCGGTGGAACAGGCGCCGCTGCTGCGCTGGGCGCTGGAAGATTGCCTCTATAAAGCCGAGCACGCATTGGCCGGTACGCTGGCCAACTTCCCTAACCGTTTGCTTGGCGGCGTGCTGCAGGTACTGGTATTCCCCTTCGGGGCACGCCATAAGGGCCCGTCTGACGAGCTCGATACGGAAGTCGCCGCCATTCTCGGCCGACCGGAAGGCGACGCGGCGCTGGAACAGATTCTCGACGGCGTTTATCGTCCGCTCGGAAGCGAAGAAGCCTTCGGCGCGCTACGGGATGCGTTCGATACCCTGGCCGCCACGCACTCATTGCAGAAGAAGCTGCATAAAGCGCTCAAGCAAGGCGACATCAAACCGACCACGACGCAAGACCCCATCGCTACGGCGGTGGCAGCGGGCGTACTCGATGAAGGCGAAGCAGCACAACTGCGCAGCGCCGAAGCCGCCAGACGTAAAGTCATCGACGTGGACGACTTCAGCAAAGAAGCGCTTGCACTGGAGCCAGGGCGAATTCGATAGCAGCTCGGCCCGCCCCGGCAAAGCAAACGCTTCACGCCGAGGCGAGCCGTCTATCTAGCCCTCTGACGGTTCAATCGAACCCATGCTTGGGTGATGAGTCCACTGAATACGACCCAATGACTGCGCGCCGCCTCTATAATCGCGCGCCCAACCCGACACAGGTGAACCATGGCCAACCCTTATCACGCTCACAACCTGGCTCTTCTGGCCCATCTGCGCGGCATCCTGCTTGCCATGGGTGAAACCGGACAGGTATCGGAAGAAAGCCACGCGCTGTTTCTCGAGCGCTTCGACGAACTGATCATGAATCTCAAAGACGTGCCGGAAGAACGGCATATGGGCCAAGACATGATCTGCCAGGTCTTCCACCGCTATCCGCAGATCGCGCATCTGGTCCCTCGGGATCTGCTGTGGTACTTCGGCGGTGATTGCCTGCACTTCATGCCGGACGAAGAGATCGAGATTTTCCAGCAGCTGGAAGAGCGCCGCTACGAAGCCGAACAGAACGACGAACCTTTCGACTGGAACATGGAAAGGCAGCTGCTGAGCATGCCGGAAGAAAGCCCTCGCCATTGATCGACGGTTCTCTGAATCCTGATGCAGGGCCGAAGTAGGAGCGGGCCACGCCCGCTACTTACACATATAGCGTGCTCCCGGGCTGAGTATCTGCACGGTATTCACGCTACTGATTCCGTCGCTGCCAGGCAGGGAAAGTGGCATCTGCGCTGAGCAGAACAATCGCGATGCAGGCTGCTCACAAGGCGGAGCTTTGCGCCTGACATTGCGCTCCCCATCAACGCGCGTCGTGTCCACGGCTCGCTCCGGATAATCCTTGGTGAGTCGCCGCTCACGGCCTCGATCCGCTCGGCACCGAGCTGGTTTTCGGCTCTATGGGGCAAGCGGCACAGGCACGTGAAAAGCGATTTATTTTTCTTCGCCCCTATTGCATTTAAAGCAGAAATAGAAGCAAAGCCCCCCCGCTGAGCGCCGGTTGCTGGTAGACTGCGCTCCGTTGCGTCGCCGTTCAGCAAAGACGCAACCTCATTTTTTGCCGGGAAGGCCCCCGGCACCACCGCTGCAGGATCACAGCAATCGCCGCACACGTGCGTGCCGCCTGTGAAACGTTCGGATCGCGCTTGTCGGTCTCCTTCCTGTCAGCTTCCAGTCTGCGCCCCCTCGAACACCGGTTCGATCATTCCTGCCTCGCGCAGTGATTCGGGCGCCATAACGCCATGCCGTGAATCGGCCTTGTGTCGTGCCAGCGACGCTTGAGGCTCATAAAAAGGAGACGTTGTGTACCAACTCGCCCTACCCACCGTTCTGCTTCTGTTGCTGGGCTTCTACGGCTTGACGTTTCTGTTGTCGACCCGCATCGGCCAGAAAGAAGAGAACGTGGACAGCTACATGGTTTCCAATAATTCAGTGGGTTTCGGCATGTCTGCCGCCAGCATGACCGCCACCTGGATATGGGCCGCCTCCTTCTACGCCGCGGCCAGCGCAGGCTACAAGTACGGCCTCTCGGGTGCTCTGCACTACGGATTCTGGGGCGCGCTGATGATTCTCTTCATCTATCCCTTCGGCAAACGCTTCCGGCAACTGGCACCCAAGGCTCATACCCTGGGCGAAATCATGCAGGCGCGCCACGGCCGTTCCAGCCAGATGATCCTCGCCGGTTCCAACATCCTCGGCAGCTGCATCAGCCTGACGGTGAACTTCACCGCCGCCGGCGCGCTGGTCGAAGTGCTCTCGCCGCTGAGCTTCGTGCATGGCGTCCTGTTCGCCGGCCTCGGTGTGCTGTCCTACACGCTGTGGTCGGGCTTCCGCTCTTCGGTGTTGACCGACTTCGGCCAGTTGATGGCGATGATCCTTGCGGCAGTCATCATCATTCCGATGATCTTCTTCCAGTTAGGCGGGCCGGAGCTGTTCGAGGCGGGCATGCCACGGCTGGCACCGGAGCAAGCGAGCTTCTATTCACCCACGGCAATTCTCGAGCAGGGCGCGCCCTTCTTCGTTGCGGTGCTGGCCTACGCCATCGGCAACCAGACCATCGCCCAGCGCCTGTTCGCCGTACGCGAGGATCTGATCAAGCCAACCTTCCTCACCGCAACCGTCGGCTACGGCGCCATCGTCATCGGCCTCGGCATGCTTGGCCTGCTGGCGCTGCTCGCCGGCATCGAGCCCATCGACGGTGATCTGAACAATCTGATCCCGCAGATGGCCTCCAACTACCTGCCGCCGTTCATGATCGGGCTGCTGTTCATCATGGTGATCGGCTCGCTCTCGTCCACCGCCGACTCGGACCTGTCGGCGCTGTCATCCATCGTCATGACCGATATCTATGGCAAGACGCTCGCCAAGAACAAACCCAACCCGACAGTGATGCTGCGCATCGGTCGCCTGACGATGATCGTCGCGGCCATGGTCGGCGTGGTTTTTGCCAGCCTCAAGCTCGACATTCTCACCATGCTGATCTTCGTCGGCGCGCTCTGGGGCTCCATCGTCTTTCCGGTGATCGCCAGCCTGTTCTGGGATCGCGTCACCAACAAGGCCTTCACCTGGGCGGCGATCGCGGCATTCGCAATGTTCCTCGTCACCCGCTTCGAGCTGGTGCCGATGGACGGCGTGCTGGCTGTGTTTTTCGAACTCTGCGCCTCGATCGGCGGCGGCGTGGTGATCGGTCTCATGACCTTCGGCTTCTTCGGTCGCCGCGCCGGCATTCTGCTTGGCGTACTGGCGACGCTGGTGCTGGCGCCATTCGCCGTCGGCTTCCTGCGTGATTACACGGTTCTGCTCAGCTCGTTGACCGCGTACGGCGTCAGCATGGTGGTTTGCGTGGCTATCAGCCTGCGTAACCAGGAACGCTTCGATTTCGACCGGATCGGCGAAAAGGTCGTCGCCTTCCAGACCGTACAACCCGAAACCAATACCAAAGAGAAGGAGAACATCCCATGTCCAGTATCGCTCTGACCGCTTATGTCCTTATCTGGCCAGCCCTGGCCGCCCTTGTCCTCGGCCTGCTCTGCGTTGCCCTTGTGCACGATATGCGCGAAGCCAAGCGCAAGGGAACGGACTTAGTCTGATTCATTGCCCAGGCGGGACTCACCCGCCACAACGAGAAAGGCCCGCATTTATCAGCGGGCCTTTCTCGTTGTGGCAATGCGACTATCAGGACTTGTTGGATGACTTCGCAGCTTCGATCAGGTCCTTGCCGATATCCTGCTCGAACTTCTTCCACACCGGCTGCATCGCCTCACGCCATTTGGCGCGTTGTTCTGGGTTCAGCTCGATGATTTCGCTGGTGCCAGCCTTGGCGATCGCATCACGTGCCTCGCGGTTAAGGTCGTCGGCCTGGCGGTTCACCTCAACGGTGACCTCATCCATGATCGCTTTCAGCTCGCTACGAACGTCATCCGGTAGCCCTTTCCAGAACTTGGTGTTGGTGATCACCATGTAGTCGATCACGCCATGTTCGGAGTGGGTGAAGTACGGCTGCACTTCATGCACCTTCTGGCTGAAGTAGTTGGACCAGGTGTTCTCGGTCCCGTTGACCACACCAGTCTGCAACCCCTGATAAACCTCGGCGAAGCTCATCTTGCGTGGGTTGGCGCGCAGCGCCTTGAACTGCTCGTCGAGCACGTTGGAAGCCTGCACACGAAACTTCAGCCCGCGCGCGTCCTTAGGCTCGTGCATCGCCTTGTTGGACGACAGCTGCTTCATACCGTTGTGCCAGTAAGCCAGCCCGGTGATGCCTTTATCTTCCATGCTGCCCAGCAGGCCCTGACCATGCGGGCTGGCCTGAAAGCGGTCGACGGCCTCGATATCATCGAACAGGAACGGCAGGTCGAATATCTGGATGGGCTTGGCGTAGTGCTCGAACTTGGCCAGCGACGGCGCCAGCATGTGCACGTCGCCCAGCAACAGAGCCTCCATTTCCTTGCCGTCGCCGAAGAGCGAGGAGTTCGGGTAGACCTCGACCTTCACTTTGCCCGGCAGGCGTTCCTCGGCGAGCTTCTTGAACATCAGGGCGCCCTGCCCTTTCGGTGTGTTGTCCGCCACCACATGGGCGAATTTGATGGTGACCGGATCGGCAAAGGCGAGACCGGCGGTGAGGGAAAGCGCGCAAGCGAGTGCTTTTACGGTGGTTTTCAGCATGGTGGTACCTCTGTTGTTTTTGTCAGATTTGGTACAGGTGCCGGGTGAATCAGCGGTCAGGACACCGCCTGCCCGGCACGTTGCAGCAGGCGACGGGCACGCCCGATGACGGGCGCATCGACCATCTGTCCGTCCACTACGAAGACCCCATCGCCGGACGCACCGGCGGCGAGGATGCGTTGTGCCCAGTCGAGTTCTTCGGCGCTGGGCATCAGCGTTTCATGCACCACAGACACCTGGCTGGGGTGAATGCACAGCAGCCCGCCGAAGCCCATGTCGCGGGCGTCGGTAACCGCCTGGGCGAGGCCGTGCAGGTTCTTGATGTCGGGGAATACGCTATCCAGCGGCGGCGCCAGGTCGGCCAGCCGTGACTGCAGCAGCAATGCATAGCGCGCCTGATCGAGGATGCGCTCGGCGGCTGCGGTGCCGCTCGCCAGCTCCAGGTCCAGCCCAAGGTCCAGCGAGCCGAACGACAGGCGCTCGACGCCTGGGGCATGAGCGATCTCAGCCAGGTGAGCGAGCCCGCGGGCGCTTTCGATGATCGGCCACACCGGTTTGCCGCAACCGACTGCCAGCGCCACTTGCACCGCGCTTTCCACCTTCGGCAGCAGCACGCCGATCACACCGGCGTGCCGCGCGCAGAGGGCCAAGTCCGCGGCTTGCTCGACGTGGGTCGGCGCATTGATGCGCACCAGCACACGGGCCTGTGGATTGGTTTCGAGAAACGTGTCGAGATTGGCCCGCGCCTCGCTCTTCTGGCTCTCGGCGACAGCATCCTCAAGGTCGACGATCACCGCGTCGGCGCCGGTCGCCAGCGCCTTGGGTATACGCTCCGGACGGGTTGCGGGGACGAAAAGCGCGGTGCGGATGATGGCGGATGTCATGCTGCGTTCCTTCTTTCGATCATTTCGTAGGGCGGGTGAAACCCGCCGCCATAGCCAGGCGTGGAAACACAATGGCGGGTTGCGCCCGCGCTACGTCGGCAATCACACCGCGCCTTCTTCATGTAAACGCTGGATATCACCGGGCGCGTAGCCCAGTTCGACGAGCAGCGCATCGGTGTGCTGGCCGAGCGCAGGGATAGGGTCCATGCGCGGTTCGAAAGCTGCATTGCGGCCCGGCGGCAGCAAAGCGGGCAGCTTGCCGGACGGGCTGTCGACTTCGCTCCAGCGCTGACGGGCCTGAAGCTGCGGATGCGCCCAGACGCCGGCCATGTCGTTGACGTGGGCGTTGGCGATCGGTGCGTTGTCCAGGCGGGTGATCACCTCTTCGGCGCTCAGCCGGGAGAACGCCTCGACGATGATGGCGCGCAGCTCGGCGCGGTTTTCCGAACGCTTGAAGTTGGCCGAGAAGCGTTCGTCCTGGGCCAGTTCCGGTTGCAGCAGCACCTTCTCGCAGAACAGCAGCCATTCGCGCTCGTTCTGCAGGCCAAGCATCACCGTGCCGCCGTCGCCGGTGGGGAACGGTCCGTAAGGGTAGATAGTGGCGTGCGCTGCACCGGCACGCGGTGGCGGCGTGGCGCCTTGGTAGGCGTAGTACAGGGGATAGCCCATCCACTCGACGAGGCTTTCCAGCATGGAGACGTCGATGCGGCTGCCGACGCCGGTCTTGTCGCGCAGCATCAGCGCGGAGAGCACGCCGGTGTAGGCGTACATGCCGGCAGCGATGTCGGCGATGGAGCAACCGGCCTTAGCCATTTCGGTCTCGCCCGGCCCGCCAGTGACCGAGAGAAAGCCGCCTTCGGACTGGATCAGCAGGTCGTAGGCCTTCTTCTGCTCGTAGGGCCCGCCTTCGCCATAGCCCGAGATGTCGCAGACGATCAGGCGTGGGAAGCGCTCGTGCAGCGCCTCGAAGGACAGCCCCATGCGCGCGGCGGCACCGGGCGCGAGGTTCTGCACCAGCACGTCGGCCTTGGCCAGCAGTTGGTCGAGCACTTGCGAGGCGGCGTCCTGCTTGACGTCCAGGGTCAGGCTTTCCTTGGAGCGGTTGGTCCAGACGAAGTGCGAGGCCAGGCCATCGACGCGTTCGTCATAACCCCGGGCGAAATCGCCGGAACCGGGCCGCTCGACCTTGATCACGCGGGCACCGAGATCGGCCAGCTGGCGCGTGCAGAACGGCGCGGCGATGGCGTGCTCAAGGCTGACCACGGTGATGCCGTCGAGCGGACGTGGTTTGGCGGTTGTGTCGTTCATGTCTTTTCCTGCCTGTTCGTCTGTTTTGGTGGACTGAAGCGGAACATCACCCGGCCCACCTGCTGCTACCTCTCGTAGGGTGCGCTCCCCGCGCCGCCCAACTCGTACCAGTCCTCGGTGCGCAGAGCGCACCCTATGGTCAGCGCATCTCTTGCAAATCGTTCGGTCTGTAGGGTGGGCTTCAGCCCACCAGCTATTGGCGATCAGCGAAAAACTCTCAAATCGTGGATCTCGCGCAGATGCCACACCTGCTCGATCAAAGCACCCGCCTCATCCGCGCTGCGCGCACCGGAGAACTGCACCAGGCGCCGGAATTTGTCTTCCAACTCGGCACGGCTCAGGGTGTTGCCCGGGTCGCCCTTGGGTTCGTCGATGGCGCCATGCAGCGTGCGTCCGTCGCGGGTGTTCACCTCGACGCGGCCGAGCCAGCGCGCCGGATAGGCGTCGTCCACCTGGGTGTCGAGCAGCATCGAGACCTTCTCGCGGAACTGGCCGACACGCGGGTCGGTAAGCGCGTGGGTATGGAATTCGGTCAGCCCGGCCTTGCCGTAGAGCGCGATCAGGCCCAGCACCGTACCCATGGAGAACTTGGCCTGGTGCACCGTCTGCGGCACCACTACGCGGCCCAGCACGTCGATGGCGCCCTGATGCACGTGGGTGATGACGCTGGCGATGTCGTCGGCGACTAAGCCTTCCCTCTGCATCAGATCCAGCAGCGCATCGGCGGCGGGATGGGTATGGCGGCAGGAGGCGTGGAACTTGAACGAGGTTTCCGCCAGCGCCCAGCGGCTGCCGAGGCGATCGGACAGCGCAGCCGGATTGGCATCGGTCGACATCCCGGCGGCCATGCCCTGCTCGCCTTCGAGGATGTTCTGCGCGCCAGTGAGGCCGTCCTTGGTCAGGTAAGCGGCGAGCAGGCCATCGGCGGCGGCCTTGGCGGTGTGCAGCTGCTTGGAGTCGGCGGCGTCGCGGAGAAATTCCCAGAGCCCGGCGGCCTGGGTGCCGGCACTGCCCAGCAGATGGGTGAACTGTTGCTGGTCGAAATCCATCAGCTTGCCCACCGCCACGGCAGCGGCCAGGGTGCCGACGGTCGCGGTGGTGTGGAAGATGCGGTAGTGCGAGCGGCCGAGGAACTCGCCGATGCGAATGCCCGCCTCGTAGCCAGCCACCGAGGCTACCAGCAGGTCACGGCCGGATTTGCCAAGGTCCTGCGCGGCTGCCAACGCTGCTGGGAACACGACGGTGGCCGGGTGTAGTACGGAACTGTTGTGCAGGTCGTCCTGCTCCACGAGGTGCGAGCTGGCACCGTTCACCAATGCCGCAAAATAGGCGGAGCTGCTGCTGCGATTGACGAAGATGTGCGATGCGCCGGAAGCCGGACCCATCGTCTGGGCATAGCGTTCGAATAGCGGGATCGGGTGCGAACCGGCGCTGGCCAAAGCGGAGCCGAGCCAGTCGAGAAACAGGTCTTCGGTGCGGGCGAGCACCGCGTCGGGAATTTGCTCGTAAGCGAGCCCGGCGAGAAATTCGGTCAGCGCTTGGGTGTGCTGGCTCATGCGTTCGGCTCCAATGGATTGGATAGTTCGATCAGGTTCAGATCCGGGTCGCGCAGGTAGACGGAGCGAATCGGCCCGGTGGCGCCGGTACGCCGCACCGGACCTTCTAGGATGGGGACGCCCTCACGTTCAAGGTGCGCGATGACCTCTTCCAGCGGCGTGGCGACGATGAAGCAGAGATCCGCCGAGCCCGGCATCGGCCGCTTGGCCTTGGGCTCGAACTCACGCCCGGCCTGGTGCAGGTTGATCTTCTGCCCGCCAAAAGCCAGCGCCTTGCGGCCTTCGCCGAAAGTCATCGCCTGCATGCCGAGCACGCGGCTGTAGAAATCCGTCGTGACGTCAAGGTCGGCGACGGTCAGCACCAGGTGGTCGAGGTGGCTGATGTGCATGGCGTATCTCCTTTCGCTGGCGTTGCCCTTTTTGGTGGGCTGAAGCGGAGCGCCGCCCGGCCCACCCTACAAGGCTTCAGAAAGAGCGCGGCAGCTCGAGCAAATGCTCGGCCACGTACGACAGAATCAAGTTGGTGGAGATCGGCGCCACCTGGTACAGCCGTGTCTCGCGGAACTTGCGCTCGACGTCGTATTCGTTAGCGAAGCCGAAGCCGCCGTGGGTCTGCAGACAGGCGTTGGCCGCCTCCCAGGACGCCTTGGCGGCCAGGTACTTGGCCATGTTGGCTGCGGCGCCGGCGTTGCGACCGGCGTCGTATTCTTCGCAGGCACGCCAGCGCATCAGATCGGCCGCTTCCAGCTCGATGTGCGACTCGGCGATGGGGAACTGCACGCCCTGGTTCTGGCCGATCGGGCGACCGAACACCACCCGGTCCCGTGCGTACTGGGCGGATTTCTCGGTGAACCAGCGACCGTCGCCGATGCACTCGGCGGCGATCAGGGTGCGCTCGGCATTGAGGCCGTCGAGGATGTAGCGGAAGCCCTTGCCCTCTTCACCGATCAGGCTGCTGGCCGGGATTTCCAGGTTGTCGAAGAACAGCTCGTTGGTCTCGTGATTGACCATGTTGGCAATCGGCTGCACGGTCAGGCCGTTGCCGATGGCTTCACGCAGGTCCACCAGGAAGATCGACATGCCGTCGGCCTTACGCTGCACTTCCGCCAGGGGCGTGGTGCGCGCCAAGAGGATCATCAGGTCGGAATGCTGGATACGCGAGATCCACACCTTCTGGCCGTTGATGACGTACTTATCGCCCTGCTTCACCGCGGTGGTCTTGATCTTGGTGGTGTCGGTGCCGGTGGTCGGCTCGGTCACGCCCATCGATTGCAGGCGCAACTCGCCGCTGGCGAGCTTGGGCAGGTAGTAGCGCTTCTGCTCCTCGCTGCCGTTACGCAACAGGGTGAACATGTTGTACATCTGGCCGTGCACGGTGCCGGAGTTGCCGCCGCAGCGGTTCACTTCTTCGAGAATGATCGAGGCTTCGGCCAGGCCCAGGCCCGAGCCGCCGTACTCTTCCGGGATCATCGCCGACAGCCAGCCGGCTTCGGTCAGCGCGGTGACGAAGGCTTCGGGAAAGCCCTTCTCTTCGTCGATCTTGCGCCAGTATTCGGCGGGGAACTCGGCGCAGAGGGCACGCACACCTTCGCGGATAGCGTTGTATTCGTCGTTCAGGTACGGATTCATGTTGGTTCCTCAAATTCCTGGGTAGGAGCGAGCTTGCTCGCGAAGAGTTGACTCGGTTCGCGAGCAAGCTCGCTCCTACGTGGTGTCCGTTTGTCCCTCATTCTTCCCCTGGGGAAGAGTGAGGGGACGGGCGCATGTCTCACTCGAACTCCACCTCGGCCTTCTGGGCCAGACCGTTGTGGTCCCCGGCCCAGAGTTCGGCCTTGCCCGGCGCGACGGTGCGACCGCCGACCTCGAACGGCTGCGGCGCGATCAGCGGGCGCAGGCCGCGATAGGCGAAGCGCTTCGGACGCTTATCGGGATTGGCGCGGCAGAACGCGCGCAAATTGAGCGTGGCGATCAGCGGGCCATGCACCACCAACCCCGTGTAGCCTTCGGTTTCGGTGACGTAAGGCCAGTCGTAGTGAATCCGGTGGCCGTTGAAGGTGACGGCGGAATAACGGAACAGCAGCGTCGGAGTCGGCGTTACCGCTTCGCGCCATTCGCCGGCGACCATCGGCTCGCCGCTGGCGGTTTTTGGCGGGCTGGGTTCGCGGTAGACGATGTCCTGCTCCTCGCGAATGGCTAGTCGACCGTCCTGCTGATAATCGTGCTGCACGGTGACGAACAGCAGCGCGCCGGTGCGGCCGTGCTTTTCCTCGATGTGCTTGATGGTCGAAATCCGAGTCGCCTCGCCGCCGGCCCGCAGCGGCTCGAAGAATTCCACACGACCGCCAGCCCACATGCGGTTGCGATTGTCAGCCGGCGGCAGGAAGCCACCGCGCGCCGGATGGCCGTCTTCGCCCAGTCCGCTTTCGGCGACGGCATCCTGAAAAAAGCACCACTGCCAGAGCGGCGGCAGCGGCTCGCCATGGGCCGGCGTCGGTTCGCCGAGTGTCGCGGCAATACGCTTGAGCATATTGCGGCTGAGCTGGTCATGGGTTTCTTCGGTGCGGCCAATCCAGGCTGATAGGTCGGTCATCGCGGCTTCCGGCTGTGTTGTTTTGCCGCAGGATGCAACGAAGTCGGCGTTCCGAGAATTTGTATTTACCGACACCGGCGTTCGGCTATGCTGAACGCCGCTTCACTTCGTACTAACCTGTAGGAGCGAGCTTGCTCGCGAATCGCAACCACGCAAAAGTTTCGCCAGCAATTACTCGGCGCTCCCCCCGCTTCCTACAAGACTCTGGGAATACCACCATGCATTTCGATCTGGCCGATCTGCGCCTATTCATCCATATCGCCGAATCCCCCAGCCTGACCCAGGGCGCGCGCCGCGCACACCTGTCGCCCGCCGCCGCCAGTGCGCGGATCAAGGCACTGGAAAGCCAGCTCGACAGCCGCCTGCTGTACCGCGACAGCCGCGGTGTGGAGCTGACCCCGGCAGGCCACCGCTTGCTGCAGCACGCGCGGCTGATCATGCGTCAAGTCGAATACCTGAAAAGCGAGTTCACCGAATACGGCGCGGACAATGCAGGACATATCCGCATCTTCGCCAACACCACGGCGGTGACAGAATTCCTCCCCGAGGTGCTGGCCGGCTTTCTCGCCCAACGCCCTGGCGTCACGGTCGATCTGCAAGAACGCCTGAGCCGCGACATCGTGCGTGGCGTGCTCGACGGCAGCACCGACATGGGCATCATCGCCGGCCCGGTGCGGGCACAAGGGTTGCAAGTGCTGCACTTCAGCACCGATTGCCTGGTACTGGCGCTGCCAGTCGGCCATCCGCTGGCGACCGAAAAACGCGTCAGCCTGCGCCAGACGCTGGCCTACCAACACATCGGCCTGCACGAAGGCAGCACCCTGCTGACCTTTCTGCGCGATCAAGTGGAAAAGCTCGGCGGCAACCTGTCGCTGCGCATTCAGGTATCCAGCTTCGAGGCGGTGTGCCGGATGATCGAGGCCGGTGTCGGCATCGGTATCATTCCCGAATCCGCCGCTATCCGGCACAGCCGCACCATGCAGTTGGCCACAGTGGAGCTGGACGAGCCCTGGGCGGTGCGCGAACGCAGCATTCTGGTACGCGATCTGGAGGCGTTGCCGGGCAGTGTTCGAGCTTTGATCGCAACGCTCATACCGGGACAAAACGCAAAACCTGAGCCAAGCTAAACGCTGAAACGGGCAGATTCGTATAACCGTCGCGACTGTCGGAGCCGTCGGCTTCGCGCAATAAGAGCAACAACCCGCGCCTGCGCTTCACTGCCTGCGCTTCACCGGAAGTACCGAGGTTTTTGAATCCTCAGCGCAAACTGCTGCCCAAACTGCAACGCAACGGTGAGACAGATGCTTCGACGGTTAGCCTGTTGATAAATAGGCGGCCCGGCTCGTCACCCCAGACAATTTGCTTAAGGTTGTTCGCCATGACGTCTTTATTGGCCCCCATCAGTTCACTGCTGGGTGGCGTCGCATTACTACTGCTCGGCCACGGCTTGCTGAATACGCTGCTGACGCTTCGCGGCATCGCCGAGGGCTACTCCACCGGGATGATCGGCTTGCTGATGTCGGGTTACTTCGCCGGCTTTCTCGTCGGCACCTGGCTCGCTCCGTCGCTGATCCGGCGTGTCGGCCATATCCGCACCTTCGCCTTCTACGCAGCCCTGGCGGCGATCGCCGTGTTGATACATGTGATCGTCGTTAATCCCTGGGTATGGCTGGTGTTGCGCGTGCTTTACGGTGTTGCGCTGGTCACGCTGTACATGGTCATCGAGAGTTGGCTCAACGCCCAGGTCAGCGGTGAAAAACGCGGCCAGGTGTTCGCCCTGTACATGGCCGTCAACCTGGGTTCGCTGGCCGCCGCTCAGCAGTTGTTGAGCCTCGATAGCCCGATGAACTTTACCCTGTTCGCGCTGGCGGCGATTCTCATCTGCGCCGCGCTGATGCCGATCACGCTGACCCGCCAGGCTCAACCCGCACAGCCCGACATGCCAGCGACCGACCTGCTGCAACTGGCTCGAATCGCCCCGCTGCCCTTGATGGCCGCCGGGATTTCTGGCCTGACCCTCGGTGGCTTCTGGGGGTTGGCGCCCGTCTACGCCTCGCAGCGCGGCTTCGATGCGGCCGGTGTGGGTCTGCTGATGAGTATCACCATCCTCGGCGGCGCCGTATTGCAATGGCCCATCGGGCTGTTTTCCGACAAGCATGACCGGCGCCTGGTGATGCTTTGGGTGGTGGCGATCGCGGCGGTCCTGGGCGGGCTGATCACGCCACTGACATCCGGCCCGTTGTTGCTGGGCATGATGTTTCTCTGGGGTGGCCTGGCCTTTTCGATCTACTCCATCGCCGTGGCGCAGATGGTCGACCAGTTGCACCCGGACGAAATTCTCTCCGGTTCCAGCGGCCTGCTGCTGGCCAACGGTTTCGGTGCCGCCTTCGGCCCGGTGGTCGCTGGCGGCCTGATGAGCCTTCTCGGTCCCAAGGCTTTGCCGATCTTCTTCGCCGTCACCCTGGCGTTTCTCGCCGTCTATTCCTACTTCCGCTCACGCCGGGTGATCGATCTGGTCACCGAGCCGCATGGGCACTTCACGCCGATGCTGCGTACCAGCCATACCGTGCTGGAATTGATGCCCGATACGCCTGAAGGCGATACCACGGAGACACCGGCCACCGAGCCGGAAACCGACGAAGGCGTACCCGACGATACGGTCGAACAGCGTACGGGTACTCACTGACACGCCTCAGCGGCGTCTGATCGCCGCCTAGCAGGCCGTTGAAAAACGTAGGCGAGGCAGGCAAGACAAGGCGCAACGACCAACGGGAGTAACAGCCGTAGGCTGGCCCGAAGGGGGAGCGCAGCGAATCAAAACGGCCGAAGAAGCGGAGTTTACGAGCTGTAAATGAACATTTTGACCGGGCTGGCGATCCAGGCCATTTTTAACGCAGTATTGCCAACGCAGATAGTTTTCACAGCCTGCTAGAAATCCACCTTGCCTCGCCCGGCCTTGACCACGGCGCGCTTGCTCTTGCCTTCGAGGCGGCGTTTTTTCGACCCCAGCGTCGGTCGTGTCGGCCGGCGCGTCTTTTCAACTTTCGCCACGCTGCGAATCAGCTCGGCCAGCCGCTCGAGCGCATCGGCGCGGTTCTGCTCCTGAGTGCGGTATTGCTGGGCCTTGATCACGATCACGCCGTCGCTGGTAATGCGACTGTCACGCAGTGCCAGCAGGCGCTCCTTGTAGAACGCGGGCAACGAAGACGCATTGATATCGAAGCGCAGATGCAGCGCGCTGGAGACCTTGTTGACGTTCTGCCCGCCCGCACCCTGGGCGCGGATCGCGGTCAGCTCGATCTCGCTGTCAGGTAGCTGCACGCTATTGGATATGTCGAGCATCGGCCCTTCATGAGTCAAAAATGAACAAGCATTGTCCACGAGCCGGGCGGTGTGGACACGTTTTTATATGATTTCGAGCCGCTACAGGCGAGTCGGTTCGGCTACTGTAGCTCGCTTGCAACAGATGGATTTCTGCATGGACTCGATTACACAGGCCCTTCTCGGCGCGACTGTTCAGGCATCTGTGCTCGGCCGCTGGCAAAGCCGCAAGGCCCTGCTGTACGGCGCGGTACTCGGCACTCTGCCCGATCTCGATGTGGTGATCGACTACGGCGACGCGGTCGCCGACATGACCTATCACCGCGGTTTCAGCCACTCGCTGTTCGTGCTCAGCCTGCTCGCCGTGGCGCTGGCCTGGCTGGCGCGACGAATACGGCCGAATCCAGACTACACCAGCATGCGGCTGTTCTTGGCGATCTGGCTGGTGCTGATCACCCATGTCCTGCTGGATGCGTTCACCAGCTACGGCACTCAACTATTCTGGCCCCTGACACCGCCGCCAGCGGCCTGGTCCAGCGTCTTCATCATCGACCCTGTGTACAGCGTGCCGTTGCTGCTGGCCGTGCTTACCGGAGCCATATTCGGCCTGCAGGGGCGCAGCGTCCGCGGGCCGGCGCTCGCACTGATCGTGTCATCGATGTATCTGGGCTTCACCCTGGCGGGCAAGCAGATGGCCGAGCGGCAGGTCGAGGCTGCGATGGCCAGCAATGGCATCGAGAACGCGCGGGTATTCACCACGCCCACGCCCTTCAACAGCCTGCTGTGGCGGGCCATTGTGGTAGACGGCGACGTCTACTACGAGACCTTGGTCAGCTGGTTCGACGACACGCCGCCGCAACTGGTGCGCCTCCCGCGAGGGCAACGCCTCGCCACGCATCTTACGGACTCGCCGCAGCACACCCGTTTGCAATGGTTCACCGGAGGCATGCTGCGTTATGACGAAATCGGCGGCCAGCTTCTAGTAACCGATCTGCGCCTTGGCATGACCGGCTTCCATCCGTTCCGTTTCGCCCTGGCCGAGCGCGACGGCGATGACTGGCGGCTGATCACCCATGTCGAGCGATTGCCCGCCGAGCGCGGCGACATGGATCGCCTGACGCAGCTCTGGCAGCGCATCTGGCAACAGGAGCCGGAGCTGCCCCTCGCCGAATGGGCCGCGGACCTCAACCGGCGGTAGAACGACGCCGCCCCGCCTGCCAGCGACCAAGGCCGTAAAGCAAAGCGCCGAGCGCCATCAAGGATCCGGCCCGCAGCCAGGTGCCTGCGCTCTGCTGCGAAAGCAATACCAGACAGGAGCCGATCGCCAATACTGGCAGCAAGGTCGGCGTCCGGAAGTGCGGTGCGGCCACCTTGTCCTTGCGCAGCACCAGCACCGCCACGTTGGTGCTCATGAAAACGAACAGCAGCAACAGCACCACGGTTTCGGCCAGCGCGGCCAGCGTACCGGTCACGGTAAGAATCATTGCCAGCAACGTGGTGACGACAATCGCCAGCCAGGGCGTACGCCGCTCGGGCAGCACGCGAGTCAACACCGAAGGCAGCAGCCCTTCATCAGCCATGCCGTAGGCCAGACGGCTGGACATGATCATGGTCAGCAAAGCGCCATTAGCCACCGCCACCAGTGCCACGGCAGCGAACAGCCCGTCCGGCACGGCATAGCCGGTGGCACGTACGACATCCAGCAAGGGGGCGGAGGATTCGGCCAGCGTCATCGGAGAGAGTATGGCCGTCGCCGCGACGCCGACACCCACGTAGACCAACCCCGCCACCAGCAGCGCACCGAACAAGGCACGCGGATAGTTGCGCCGGACGTCTTTGACCTCCTCGGCAACGTTGGCCGACACCTCGAAACCGACGAAGGAATAGAAGGCAATCAGCGCCGCGCCCAGCACGGCGATGGCCGGTGACACGCCGGGCGTGAACTCCAGCACCCGCGCCGGTTCGCCCTGCCCGCTCAGAAGAAAGCGCGCAGCCAGCACAATAACGAACAGCAGGCCCGACACTTCGATCACGGTCATCACCGCATTGGCACCCAGGGACTCCTTGATGCCACGTGCATTGAGCAGCGCGACGACCGTCAGGAAAACCAGCGCGGTGGGCACCGCCGGGGTGTTCAGAAAGGCACCGAGATAATCACCGGCAAACGCCAGCGACAGTCCGGCCGCGCTGGTCACGCCGGCCGCCAACATGCAGAAGCCGACCAGGAAGGACAGCAGAGGCTTGCCGAACGCACGCTCAGCGAACACCGCAGCGCCACCCGCCTTTGGATATTTGGTGACCAGCTCAGCGTAAGACGCCGCGGTCAGCATCGCGAAGCCTAACGCGACCAGCAGCGGCACCCAGACCGCGCCGCCTGCCTCGCCGGCAATCTTGCCGACCAAGGCATAGACCCCCGCGCCCAGCACATCTCCGAGGATGAACAGGAACAGAGCCGGCCCGCCGATGGCCCGCTTTAGCCGGGATTCGCCTGCAACGAATGCGGTGGTTTTCATGAGCGACTCTCCCCCAGAACGAGGGCGGCGACAGCGAGCGGCAGGATTTTCAAGCGAGCATCTCCAGAGGGCGCGGCAATGGCCGCGTTTCTTTCTAGAGAGGTGGAGTCTCAATGGAGTTCAGCGCCATGACCGACAAAGCCCCAGCGGGTCGGTAATCCTTTTCGCTCAAGGCGTTTAGGCAGAACACCACGGCGTCATGGCCTGCCTGTAGGAGCGAGCATGCTCGCGAAGCTTCTGCGCGGGCCGGGTTCGCGAGCAAGCTCGCTCCTACTGGGCAGCGGGGTTCGCTTAGGTCAGAAAAAACGCCGCAACCCTGCAAGGGATTGCGGCGTTTCTCCTAAGCGAACGGCATCAGGCGGGCCGGGGCTTCAGCACAGCAAGGCGGGCGGAATCAGGTTCGGAAGCGCGCCACCAGTCCCTGCAATTCGACGCCCAAGCGCGCCAGTTCCGCACTGGATGCGGCGGTCTGCTCGCTGCCGCTGGCGCTCTGCTCACCGATGTCACGCACGCGCGTCACGCTCTCTGATATGTTTTCCGCAACCGCGCTCTGCTCCTCGGCCGCCGCGGCGATTTGCTGGTTCATCTGCTCGATGGTCGATACCGACTCAGTGATGCGTTCGAGCGCTGTACCGGCTTCGCTGGCGAGCTCGACCGTGCGCTGAGTCAGCTCACGGCTGGTCTGCATCTGCTCGACGGCGTTTTGCGCGACCCGTTGCAGATTGCTGATCAGGCCTTCGATTTCCTCGGTCGAATCATGGGTGCGGCGCGCCAGCGCGCGAACTTCGTCAGCCACTACGGCGAAGCCGCGGCCCTGCTCGCCCGCGCGAGCCGCTTCGATGGCAGCATTGAGGGCCAGCAGGTTGGTCTGTTCGGCAACCGCGCGGATCACTTCCAGCACGCTGCCGATGCGCCCGCTCTCGGTATTCAGCTCTTCGATGGCATGGGCCGACTGCTCCACTTCGCCGGACAGGCTGTCGATCTGGCCGATGGCTTCCTTGACGACCAGATCGCCCTGACGGGCTTGCTGATCCGCCTGGCGCGCCGCGTTAGAGGCCTGTTCGGCATTTTGCGCGACTTCCTGCACGGTTGCGGCCATCTCGTGCATCGCGGTCGCGACCTGGTCGGTCTCCTCACGCTGCTTCTGCACACCAACGCTGGTTTGCGCGGTGACGGCCGACAGCTGCTCGGCGGCGGCCGCGATCTGCCCCACGCCACCGCCGATGCTGCCGATCAGCGTACGCAGGCTTTTGGTCATGCCGTACATGGCCCGCTGCAACTGGCCAAGCTCATCGCGACGAGTAACCTTCTGCGATTGGGTGAGATCGCCATCCGCCACCCGCTGCGCCAGCTGCACCGTATAGCGCAGCGGCACGACGACCATGCGGGAAATCGCCGTAGCCGCCACCAGCCCGATGACGACAGCCAGGGCGGTAATGACCGCGAGCAGCCAGTAGGCGCTGCTGCGCTGGTTCTGCATCGCCTGGTTGGCGGCCGCTAACGCCTGATTGGCGGTATCCAGTATCCGCTCTGCCTGACCGACCATGGCCTGCTCCAGCGCAACCCGCTCCGAGCGGTTACGACGGAAATCGGCAAAGGCTTTTTCGTAACTGGCAAGTGCCGCGAGCGCGCCATCCATGGTGGCTTTCTGCTCATCGTTGAGCCAGGTCTTCAGGCTGCTGCCAATGGTGGTCACGTCGTTGTAGGACTCGTTCCAGCTGCTTATCGCGTCCGGGGAGTCGTGGCCGATAAAGATGCTTTCGAACGTACGCAGGTCGAGAATCCGCTTGGTCAGGCCGGAGGCAGCTTCAGCGACGGTCAGCGGATCACTGCCTTTGAGACGATCACCTTCGAGCCGCAGAACTCGCACCGCGTCGTACATGTCCAGCTCGATGTATTCGAATTCTTCACGGCTCTTTTGCGCGGCTTCGGACATCCCCGAGCGCAGTTCCAGACCCTGCTGGATCAACGCACGATAATCGGCGAACTGCCGGGCGTAGACGGCGGCATCGCTGCGAATCTGCTCCAGCGGCGCCTGCTCCTCGGCGGTAGAAACTTTGCTTAGAGCGTCCAGCTCGCTGTTGAGCTTGCTCAGGGTTTCGCTCAGCGCAGCCGCCGATGCATCGCTGCGCGTCAGGGCGTAACTACGTTCCTGCCCGCGCGCATCGAGGATCGCCGCATTGATAGCCGCCAGCTGATTGGTCTGGGCTGAGCGGGTCACGATCGAGTCCACGGCGAAGAAGCCGGTACCGGCAACGCCAAGCGTCAGCATCAGCACCATGGCGAAGCCAAGCAGCAGCTTTTTGCCCACGGAAAGGTTGGCGAATATGTCGACAGACTGCATCAGAAATCCTTTGAAAGATAAACGCACGTCATGGAGTCGGCCGATGTCGGCCAAAGTTGAGTGCAAAAACGGAGCAATTTAATCAGGCTTTAATAGCCAGTTGCCAGCAAGTAATTCGCGGAAAGACGAGAACCCTGTACGCGCTTGGACGGAAGCAATTTCAATGCTGTTGCAAATGCCCGTAAAGCTTGGCGTAGAGCCCGCCGTCGGCAATCAGCTGCTGATGGTCGCCTTGCTCGGCGATGCGCCCGCCATCGAAGACCAGTACCCGATCGGCCTGCTTAACAGCCGAAAGTCGGTGGGCAATGATCAGCGTCGTACGGCCATGCAGAAAGCGGTTCAGCCCCTCGTGCAGCGCATACTCGGTAGCGGCGTCCAGGGCGGAGGTTGCCTCGTCGAGAATCACCACCTTGGGTTCGGCCAGAATCATTCGCGCCACAGCCAGCCGCTGTCGCTGGCCACCCGACAGGCGCACCCCGGACCGACCGACAACACTGTCGAGCCCCGCCGGCAGTTGGCGGATGGTTTCGGCCAGTTGCGCGATCTCCAGCGCCTGCCAGCAGGCCTGATCATCGCGCTCGCGGCCCATCAGCAGATTGGCGCGCACGGTGTCGTTGAACAGCGCGGGATGCTGCAGCACGACGGCGACATTGTCGCGAACCGTGCCCAGGCCAATGTCCTGCACATCGACCCCGGCGAAGCGAATCTGCCCCGCCTGCGGCTGATACAGGCCCAGCAGCAGCTGGACCAGCGTGCTCTTGCCACCCCCGCTGGCGCCCACGATCGCAACCTTCTCGCCCGCCGCGATGGACAGATCCAGGCCCTCCAGCACCGGCTCATCCTGATAGGAAAAGCACAGCCCGCGGACTTCGATATCCACCGTCTCGCGCCCCGCGAACGGGTCTTGCCCGCCGGCATATTGAGGCTCGTCGGCACGCGCCAGCAGCTGGTTGATTCGGGTGAGCGCGCCGCCTGCCGCATAGAAGGCGTATTGCAGATTCAGCAGCTGCTCCACCGGCCCGATCATGAACCACAGGTAGCTGAACACCGCCAGCATCTGCCCGATCGACAGATCGGAAAACAGCACCGTGATCATCGCCGCAGCCCGGAAGATGTCGATGCCAAACTGGAACAACAATCCGCTGGCGCGGTTGGAGGCGTCGGTCTTCCACTGCGAGGCGACCGCATAATCTCGCACCTCGCGGGCGCGCAGGCCGAGGCGCCCCAGGAAGAAGCCCTGCCGGTTGCCGGCACGCACCTCCTGTATCGCCTCCAGGGTTTCGGTCAGTGCCTGGGTAAACAGCGAGGTGCTGTCGTTCTCCAGCTTTTTAAGGTGCTTGACGCGTTTGCCCAGTTGCACCGTGGCGTAGATCACCAACGGGTTGAACAGCAGGATCAGCAGCGCCAGCTGCCAATGCATCCAGACCAGAATCGCCGCCGTGCCGGCGATTGAAAGCAGCGCCACCAGGAAACGGCTAAGGGTCTCGCCGATGAATTTATCGATAGTGTCCAGGTCGGTGACCAGATGCGCCGCAACCGTGCCACCGCCCAGGCTTTCATACTCGCTCAGCGCGATGCGCTTGAGTCGCTCGATCAGGCGGATGCGGATGCGATAGACCAGATCCTTCGACAGCCGGGCAAACAACCGCGCCTGCAGAACGTTGAAGACCAGCGCGAAGGCCCGCAGCAACAGCGTCACGCAGAGCATCAGGCCGATATAACCGATCGCCGTTTCCCAACCTGCGGGTAGCGCACGATCCATGATCTGCAACGCGGTGTCGCCCTGCCCCAGCAGCACTTCATCGACCAGTAGGGGCAACAGCAATGGGATCGGCACGCTGCACAGCGTCGCCAGCACGGCCACCAGATTGGCGAGGATCAGCGCTTTGCGATGCCGCAGCGCGAGGCGACGGATTTCCGCCCAGCTGAGCTGATCAGGCACGGACATTGTGTTCCAACCAACGGGCCAGCAGCGGCGCGAGCGCGTCGAGCGGTTGATAGCCGTTGGTCAGCAGCGCGAGCTGTCCATCGTGCTCGGCAAGCAAGGTCGGGAAGCCGGCGATGCCCAGATTGCGCGCCCAGTCGAAGTCGGCGGCAGTGGCGTCGCGCACGGCCTGGGAATCGAAACGGTCGGCGAACTCACCGCGCGCAATGCCCGCCGCTTCGGCCAGTTCGACGAGTTCCGTTGGCAGCGTGACGTTGCGCCCCTCGACGTAGAACGCGTGCTGGATCAGCCCAGCGAGTGTCCAGGCGAATTTCGCATCGAAGCCGCGCGCCGCAACCAGCGCGCGGCAGGCCGGCTCGGTGTCGTAGACCAGGCCCTCGGGCAAACCCGCTTCGAAGTTGAACGGCTGACCGCTCGCTTCATGAACCGCGTGCCAGTAAGAAGCCGTGCGTTCGCGAGCCGACCGATCCATCGCAGCGCGCTCCTGACGCAGGCCGCCGACAACAAGATCGGCGCCGACGCCGCATGCCTGCGCCTGCTCAGCGAGCGCCTGCACCACCGGCGCGAAGCCCCAGCACCAGGAACACATCGGGTCCATCACATAGATCAGTCGAGTGCTCATCTGGGCTCCGGTTCTGTCGGGGAGCGCGAACTGCGCACCATCGTCTATAGCCGCTCGGCTACACGTCCTGTTTGCGGTAGTTGTAACCGATCGGGTGTGGCTGGTTGCGCTCGAGCGCCAGCTCGATCTGCTTCTGCCGCTCGCGCGCACTGTGGCGGGTCTTCTCGCTCAGGGTATTCCAGCAATGCGGACAGCTGATACCTGGAGCGTAGTGCTCCGATTGGCGGTCCTCCAGCGAGATCGGCGTGCGGCAGGCATGGCACTGATCGAAATCGCCTTCACTGAGGTCATGGCGCACAGTCACGCGGTTGTCGAACACGAAGCAGTCGCCGCGCCAGCGCGTCTCGTCCTGCGGTACTTCTTCGAGGTATTTGAGGATGCCGCCCTTGAGGTGATAGACCTCCTCGAAGCCCTCGCCCAGCATGTAGCTCGACGCCTTCTCGCAGCGGATGCCACCGGTGCAGAACATCGCGACCTTCTTATGCTTGGCCGGATCGTAGTGCGCCTTGATGTAGTCGGGAAATTCGCGGAAGGATTTGGTTTGCGGATCGATTGCGCCTTTGAAGGTGCCGATAGCAACCTCATAGTCGTTGCGGGTGTCGATCAGCAAGACTTCCGGATCATCGATCAGCGCGTTCCAGTTCTTCGGCTCGACGTAGGTGCCGACGCGCTGATTGGGATCGACGCCCGGCACGCCGAGGGTGACGATTTCCTTCTTCAGCTTGACCTTGGTGCGGTAGAACGGCTGTTCGTCGCAGTAGGATTCCTTGTGGTCGATGTCGGCCAGACGCGCATCGGTGCCAAACCAGGCGAGCAGCGCGTCGATACCTTCACGGCTACCGGACACCGTACCGTTAATGCCTTCTTCGGCGAGCAGCAGCGTTCCTTTGATGCCGTTGGCGTTGAGGGTTTCGAGCAGGGGTTCACGCAACGCGACGTAGTCCGGCAGCGAGACGAACTTGTACAGCGCCGCGACGACGATGTTCTGGGTCATGCGGATACTTCCTCCAGTGGTCACCCTCGTAAAGGGCGGACCGGGAATACAAAAACGACAACGCCGGCGTGAGCCGGCGCGGCGCGCATTCTATCAGCGGGTAGAAACCGACAAAAGCGCCAAAGGCGGGAGGCTTGACGATTGCCCCGGTAGACATCCTTACCTGCTTTCGTCCGGCCTCCAGCGCCGAATTCGCTTTTCGCCTATTTATGGCCGCCTGCGCAAACCGGGGAACCCGGCGCGGCGCCTTGCGTTTCCCACTCTTCCGGCGTGTAGGTGTGCAGCGCCAATGCATGAATCTGCTGCATCAACTCGCCCATCGCGGCATACACCTTCTGATGGCGCTTGACCGCGTTGAGCCCGGCGAACTGCTCGCTGACGATCACCGCCTTGTAGTGAGTTTCCTGCCCGCGGCTGTGCATGTGGCTCTCATCCAGTACTTGCAGAAGTACGGGTTGCAAGGCGGCCTGCAGCGTGTTTTCGATCGTGAATAGCTTGGTCATGCCTGATGCACTCCCTCAAGGGTTCTTCTGGGTGTCGAGTTCGGCTGTCATTTCAGCCAGCAATTTATTCACCTGCGGCACGGCGCTCTCCAGCTTGGCCTGGGTGATCTGAGCCGAGTGCGCGTTGAGCTGCGGCAGCTGGGTGAGCATCTTTTTGCCCAACTCCGATTCGTAGAATTCATTCAACTGCGTGAGCTCGGCTTCGCTGAAGGTCGCGGTGTACAGGGCCACCAGATCGGGCTTGACCTTCTTCCAGCCGATGGCCTTCTCAAGCGCCGCATCGGCCTTGGATTGATAACTCTCCAGCAGGGCCCGCTTGCTCTCCGGCGCCTGGGTTTGAGCGAAGCGTTCGGCGAACATCTGCTGCACCTGCGCGTAGACCGGTACCGCAATGCGATCGGCGTTGACCAGTTCGAGGAAGCGCTCGGCCTTGGCCGCATGGCTGGCGCTGTCGGCGCTGGCCTGACCGCTCAGCAGCGCCAGCGACAGGGTGCCGCACAGGCCGAGGGCACGAAGCCCGGATGTACGAAAAGACTGCATGGGAGGTTCCTTGGCGAGTGAGCGTCAAGGGACGCATTCTGCGCGCCCAGCTCCAATCGCTCAAGGAACGACCGGCCAGCGGATTGAACCTGTTTCGACGGCTGGCGACCTAACAAGGAGACCTCATCGATGGAGCACGGCATGACACGCACCGAAACCGATAGCCTGGGCCCAGTGGAAGTCCCGGAGCACGCCTATTGGGGAGCGCAGACCCAGCGCTCGCTAAGCAATTTCGCCATCGGCGACCAACGCATGCCGCTTGCCGTTTGCCATGCACTGACACTGATCAAGAAAGCCGCTGCCCGGGTCAACGACCGTATCGGAGACCTGCCACCGGATATCGCGCGTCTGATCGAGCAGGCCGCCGATGAAATTCTGCATGGCCAACACGACGATCAGTTCCCCTTGGTCGTCTGGCAGACCGGCAGCGGCACCCAGAGCAACATGAACGTCAACGAAGTGATTGCCGGACGCGCCAACGAGCTGGCCGGCGGCGTGCGTGGCGGCAAGAGCCCGGTGCATCCCAACGATCACGTCAACCGCGCGCAGAGCTCCAACGACTGCTTCCCGACGGCCATGCACATCGCCATCGCCCGTGCGGTTCAGCAGGATCTGTTGCCGGCCATCGCCGAGCTGTCTGGTGGGATTGCCGAGCAGGCGGCGCGGCACAGCCACCTGGTCAAGACCGGGCGCACGCATATGATGGACGCGACGCCGGTGACCTTCGGCCAGGAACTGTCGGCCTTCGTCGCGCAACTGGACATCGCCGAGCATGCGATTCGTCATACCCTGCCGGCGGTATTCGAGCTGGCGCAGGGCGGCACGGCGGTGGGTACCGGCCTCAACGCACCCCACGGGTTTGCCGAAGCGATTGCCGCCGAACTGGCCGCTCTGTCCGGCCTGCCCTTCGTTTCCGCGCCGAACAAGTTCGCCGCACTGTCCGGGCATGAGCCGCTGGTCGCGCTATCCGGCGCCCTGAAAACCTTGGCCACGGCACTGATGAAAATCGCGAATGACCTGCGTCTGCTGGGCTCGGGGCCGCGTGGCGGCTTCGCCGAGGTGCGTCTACCGGCCAACGAGCCGGGCAGTTCGATCATGCCGGGCAAAGTCAATCCGACCCAATGCGAGGCGCTGTCGATGCTGGCCTGTCAGGTGATGGGCAACGACATGACGGTCGGTTTCGCCGCGAGCCAGGGGCATCTGCAGCTCAACGTGTTCAAGCCGGTGATCGTCCACAACCTGCTCGAATCGATCCGGCTGCTGGCCGATGGTTGCCGCAACTTCAATACGCACTGCATCGTCGGCATGGAGCCGGATGCCGCGCGCATGGCCGAGCATCTGGAGCGTGGATTGATGCTGGTGACCGCGCTGAATCCGCATATCGGGTATGACAAGGCTGCGGAGATCGCCAAGAAGGCCTATGCCGAAAACCGCACCTTGCGCGAGGCAGCGTTGGAGCTTGGCTACCTCACCGATGAAGAGTTCGATCAGTGGGTGCGGCCGGAAACCATGCTGGAGTCTAGCCGCGGCTGAGTGAGACGGTAGGCTGAAGCGGAACGCCGCCTGCCCCTCCCTACGGGTTAGTTTCGGGTGGGCTTCAGTTTGTAGGGTGGGCTTCAGCCCACCAATACGTGGCCGCCGCCCGACACAAACGACGGTTCACCCACGCCTCCACTTGACGCTTGCATCTTGCGGCTTGCGGCTTGCGGCTTGCGGCTGCTTTTAACGCACCGCCTCGAACAACCCGGACGCGCCCATCCCGCCACCCACGCACATAGTCACCACGCCGTAACGCAGGTTGCGACGCTGCAACTCGCGGATAAGGTGGCCGGCGGTGCGCGAGCCGGTCATGCCGAACGGGTGACCGATGGAAATCGAGCCACCGTTGACGTTGTATTTCTCATTGTCGATGCCCAGCGTGTCGCGGCAGTACAGACACTGCGACGCGAAGGCCTCGTTCAGCTCCCACAGGTCGATATCGCTGACCTGTAGCCCTTTGGCCTTGAGCAGACGCGGCACCGAGAAGACCGGGCCGATGCCCATTTCTTCCGGCTCGCAACCGGCCACGGTGAAGCCACGGAAGAAGGCGCGTGGCTTGAGGCCCAGTTCGAGAGCCTTGTCCAGGCTCATCACCAGTGTCATCGAAGCACCGTCGGACAGTTGCGAAGCGTTGCCTGCGGTGACCGAGCCGTCTTCCGCGAATACCGGCTTGAGGCCCGAAAGGCTTTCCAGCGTGGTGTCGGGGCGGTTGCAGTCATCACGATCGACCACGCCTTCGTGCTCGGTGCGCTCGCCGGTAGCCTTGTCTTCGGTGAAATAGCGGACATTCATCGGGACGATTTCGTCCTGGAACAAACCCTCGGCCTGGGCGCGTGCGGTGCGCTGCTGGCTCTGCAGCGAATAGATGTCCTGCTGTTCGCGGGTCACGTTGTAGCGGCGCGCCACCAGCTCGGCGGTCTGGCCCATGGTGTGATAGATGCCTGGCACCCGCTCCTGAATGATCGGGTTGTACAGGTTGTCGGTGTTCTTGCTCTTGGCGGTCAGGGTGATGGATTCGACCCCACCGGCGACGATCACGTCGCTGCAGCCGGAGGCGATCTGGTTGGCCGCGATGGCGATCGCTTGCAGGCCGGACGAGCAGAACCGGTTGAGTGTCATGCCCGCGCACTGAGTGCCCAGGTTCGACAGCACCGCGACGTTACGCCCGATGTTGTAGCCCTGCGCGCCTTCGTTGGAGCCGGCCCCGACGATGCAGTCCTCGACCAACTTGGGGTCCAGACCGTTGCGCCTCAGCAGCGCATTGACGCAATGGGCCGCCATGTCATCCGGGCGGGTCATGTTGAACTTGCCACGGAAGGACTTGGCCAAGCCGGTCCGTACGCTGTCGACGATCACTACTTCACGCATGGCATACCTCGAATGGTGTGGCGAGTCATGCACCGTGACCCGCCTGTTGACGATCATCCGAGCATAGTGGCAGCCATTCGCCGATGGCGACGACCATTCAGCGGGGATATGGTCGACCATCGTCCCGTCAGTTTTCGCCGATGGCGGCCGCCAGCGCATCGTTGAGGGTACGCAGCACCTTGACCCTGGCGAAGCGCTTGTCGTTGGCCTCCACCAGCGTCCAGGGGGCGATCTCGGTACTGGTGCGGTCGACCATGTCGGCCACCGCGTGCCCGTAGTCTTCCCATTTGTCGCGGTTGCGCCAGTCTTCCTCGGTGATCTTGAAGCGCTTGTGGGCGGTGTTTTCGCGCTCCTTGAAGCGTTCCAGCTGCGTGTCCCGGTCGATGGACAGCCAGAACTTGACCACCACCACGCCGGCGTCCACCAGCTGCTCCTCGAAATCGTTGATCTCGGTATAAGCCCGTAGCCACTCATCCGGGCGGCAGAACCCTTCGACGCGCTCGACCAACACGCGGCCGTACCAGGAGCGGTCGTAGATCACGAACTGGCCGCGCGCCGGCACGTTGCGCCAGAAACGCCACAGCCAGGGCTGGGCACGCTCGTCCTCGCTGGGCGCGGCAACCTGCACCGTGCGATACAGACGTGGGTCCAGCGCACCGGTGATGCGGCGGATGGCGCTGCCCTTGCCCGCCGCATCGTGGCCTTCGAACAGCGCCAGCACACCGCGCTTGCGCAGGCGATGGTCACGCAGCAGCTGAGACAGTCGCGCCTGTTCCTGAACCAACTGTTGCTTGTACGCGTCCTTGTCGAGCGTCTGGGTGAGATCGAGGCTGGACAGCAGGCTCATGCGGTCGGTGTGCAACTCGACCGGCGCGGCGTGCGGCTGCACCGGCGGCTGTTCGGCCGCATCCAGCGCGGCATTGAGCCCTTCGAGCAGCAGCCGTCCGACCGTCAGGCTGCGATAGCGCTCGTCGCTGCCCTCGATTACATACCAGGGCGCGAAGTCCCGACTGCTGCGGCGCAGGATCAGCTCGCCGTGTTTCACGACGCGGTCGAAGGTCTTCGACTGCTGCCAATCCAGCGGGCTGATTCGCCAGCTGTGCAACGGGTCGTCCTTCAGCGAATCCAGCCGCTTCAACATCTGTTTCTTGGACAGGTGAAACCAGAACTTGAAAACCAGCATGCCTTCCATGCAAAGCATTCGCTCCAGACGCTGGGCGCGGTCGATCGCCAGTTCCAGATCGGCCTTTTTTGTACGGCCGTGGACGCGATCCTGGAGCATCTTGCTGTACCAGTTGCCGAAGAAGATGCCGGTCTGGCCTTTCGGCGGCAGACGTCGCCAATAGCGCCAGGCGGGCGGATGCGAGAGTTCTTCATCGGTGGGCACGTCGAAGCTGTCGACGCGAATCAGCCGCGGGTCCATCCATTCACTGAGCAGCTTGATGGTCTCGCCCTTGCCGGCGCCCTCGATGCCGTTGATCAGGATCAGCAGTGGAAAGCGCGCCTGCTCGCGCAACCGGTATTGCGCATCCAGCAAGGCCTGGCGCAGGGCCGGCACCTCGGCGTCATAGGTAGCCTTGTCGATGGTGTGGCCGATTTCCGCGGATTCGAACATCGTGTTCTCCAGAACAGGTAACTGTGCGGCAATTCCGCTGATCGGCACGGCGCCGGCTGCCGCACCACGAAATGCATATATCAATGCGACAAACCGCGCCCGCGGCAGGTTTCGCACCGCAGCTAGCAGGCCGCTGAAAAACGTAGGCGAGGCAGGCAAGACAAGGTGCAACGACCAAGGGGAGTAACAGCCGTAGGCTGACCCGAAGGGGGAGCGCAGCGAATCAAAACAGCCGAAGAAGCGGACCGGGCTCGCGAACGAGTTTAGGTGCTCTAAATGAGCATTTTGACCGGGCTGGCGATCCAGGCTGTTTTTAACGCAGCATTGCCAACGCAGGCAGTTTTTCACTGCCTGCTAGAATCGCCTCCTTTCGCTTCAGGAACGCCTATGCCTTCTCAGCCCACCACCGGTTTCCAGCATGCCGAACTCGACTGGGACGAGAACGGCCAGCCGCAATCGCGACAATACGGCGACGTGTATTTTTCGCGCGGTTCGGGCATGGACGAGACTGCTCACGTCTTCTTGCGACCCAACGCACTCGCCGAGCGGTTCGCCGCGCTCGGTGCCGCCGAGCGGTTCGTCATCGGCGAAACGGGGTTCGGGACCGGGCTGAATTTCCTCTGCGCCTGGGCGTTGTTCGAGCGCACCGCGCCTGCAACTGCGCAGTTGCATTTCGTCAGCGTCGAAAAGCATCCGCTGACCCATGACGACATGCAGCGCGCATTGGCACTCTGGCCCGAACTGCAGCTCCTCGCGCGGCAGCTGCTGGATCAGTACGTGGCGGTCAATCAGGGTTTCCAGCGTTTTCGTTTCGGCCGCGTGGTGCTGACTTTACTGGTCGGCGATGCGCTCGATTGCCTCGGCAGCCTGGATGCGCAGGTCGATGCATGGTTTCTCGATGGGTTCGCCCCGGCCAAGAATCCCGAGATGTGGCAGCCCGAGTTGTTCAATCAACTGGCGTGCCTGTCGGCGACCGGCGCGACGCTGGCGACCTTCACCAGCGCCGGGGCCGTGCGGCGCGGATTGCAGGACGCAGGCTTCGAAGTCGAGCGGATTCCCGGCTTCGGCAAGAAATGGGAAAGCTTGCAGGGGCATTTTCTCGGTACGCCGCAGCCGGCCGGAACGCCCTGGTACGCCCGACCTGCGCTCAAACCGGAGCAGCGCCAGGCCTTGGTGATCGGCGCGGGGCTGGCCGGTTGCGCGACTGCGGCGAGCCTCGCCGCCCGGGGCTGGCAGGTGACGGTGCTGGAACGGCACAGCGACATCGCTCAGGAAGCGTCCGGCAATCCCCAGGGCGTGCTCTACCTGAAGTTGTCTGCCCACGGCACCGCGCTCTCGCAGCTGGTGGTGAGCGGTTTCGGCTATACCCGCCGCCTGTTGGGCAGCCTGCAGAAAGGCCGTGACTGGGACGATTGCGGCGTGTTGCAAATCGGCTTCGACGACAAGGAACGCGCGCGCCAAGCCACGCTGCGCGATGCCTTTGCGCCCAGCCTGCTGCGTGGCGTGGAGCGCACCGAGGCCGGGCAGTTGGCCGGTGTGGCGCTGGACAATGGCGGCCTGTTCTACCCCGAGGCCGGCTGGGCGCACCCGCCAGCGCTGTGTCGGTCAATGCTCGATCATCCCGCCATCGAGCTGATCCGGCACCGAGAAGCTGTCGACCTGCGCCGCGTCGAGGGGTGCTGGCAAGCGTGGGACGGCGATGAGCCGTTGGCCGAAGCGCCAGTGGCGATTCTGGCCGGTGCGGCCGACGTCGCGAGATTCAGCCAGAGCGCCTGGCTGCCGCTCAAACGCATTCGCGGTCAGATCACCGGCTTGCCAGCGACCGAACAGAGCGCGGCATTGCGTACCGTGCTTTGCGCTCAAGGCTATGTCGCCCCGCCACGCGACGGTCTGCATACCCTGGGCGCGAGCTTCAATTTCGCCGAGACCGACCCCGCCCCGAGCGAAGCGGAACACCGCGCCAACCTGGATATGCTCAAGGATATTTCTGCCGATCTGCATCAGCGTCTGGAGGCCGAAACCCGCCCCATCGAGGACCTGCACGGCCGCGTCGCGTTTCGCTGCACCAGCCCTGACTATCTGCCGATCATCGGTCCGCTGGCCGATCCCGAACGATTCGCCGAGGCCTATGCCGTGCTGGGCAAGGATGCCCGCCAGGTGCCGGACACAGCCTGTCCCTGGCTGGACGGGCTTTACGTCAATACCGCCCACGGCTCGCGCGGCTTGATCACCACGCCGCTGTCCGGCGAACTGCTGGCCGCCTGGCTCGATGGCGAGCCGCTACCTTTGCCGCGCGCCATCGCCGAGGCCTGCCATCCGAATCGATTTCTGTTGCGCAAACTCATCCGGCGAGCGGACTAGCGCCCTTTCCCGTTTCGTACGCGGCTTGCGATGAAATGGGAGCAGACCCTAAGTCATCCGCGACGAAGGGGATCGTCCCAGAACGGGCGGCTCGCTTCGGTTTCGATATCGGCACGGCTCAAACCGATGTCCTTGAGCATGTCGTCGCTTAGTACGGCGAGCTGCTGGCGTTGCCGATACAAGGCGTGCCAGCGGCCCAGCCGCTGCCAAGAGGCGTGCAGCAACGAGACAAACGACACGCTGCGGCTGTGGCTGCGGGGCAAATATGAAGTTTTGAAGAACTCAGCATGGCTTTTCATCTGATGCACCTCCAAGTGGGATGGCGTCAGTTTCCGACCAGGCTTATGATCAATCCAACGAATGTTTCTGATGACATTCATCTCGGAGATTGATGAATGGCCCACTACCCCAGTATCGATGCCGAACTGCTGCGCAGCTTCGTCGCCATCGCCGATCACGGCGGCTTTACCCGTGCGGCCGAAGCCGTCAATCGCACGCAGTCAGCCATCAGCATGCAGATGAAGCGCCTGGAAGAAGACGTGCTGCAGCGAGCTGTGTTCGAGCGCGACGGTCGTCAGGTCCGGCTCACGGCAGAGGGCCAGATACTGCTGGGTTACGCGCGGCGGATTCTCAAGCTGCACGGCGAAGTGCTGACCACGTTGCGCGAGCCGCACATGGTCGGTTCGGTGCGCATCGGCACGCCCGACGATTATGTGATGCGCTTTCTGCCCGGCGTTCTTTCACGCTTCGCGCAGGCCTACCCGCTGGTGCAGGTGGAGGTGCACTGCGAGCCGTCCTACCAGTTGCTCCAGCGCCACGACCTGGACCTGACCATCGTCACGCGCGAACCCGGCACGGAAATCGGCCAGTTGCTGCGCCGCGAGCGATTCGTCTGGGCCGAAGCGCCGGGTTTCAACGTTCATGAGCAACGGCCGATGCCGCTGGCGATGTTCAACACCAGCTGTTTCTGCCGAGCCTGGGCTTGCAACGCGCTGGACGCTCTGGATATGCCTTATCGAATTGCCTATACCAGCCCGAGCCTCTCGGCGCTGATGGCGGTGGTCAACGCCGGACTGGCGGTGACTGCGCAGCTGCAGAGCCTGATAACGTCCGATATGCGCCAGCTGGGCGAGGCCGAGGGCATGCCGGAGCTACCGTCGTGCAGCATCGTGCTACTGCGTAGCGAGCGTAATCAGTCGCAGGTGAGCGAAACGCTGGCGGAGCATATCGTCGAGGGGTTTCGTATCTAGGCCTCGTCTTCGGTGGGCTGAAGCGGAGCGCCGCCCGGCCCACCCTACCGGTGACCGCCGTAGATACCGTCTTCCCCCTTAGTGAGCAAGAGCCAGTTTTGGGTCGAAAGGCTG